>CAVTEY010000008.1:0-334638 GCA_963733895.1 uncultured Actinomycetota bacterium | reverse complement strand
CCCCAGGCGTTCGCGACCAGGCCCGCCTCGAGCTCGCCAAGCTGCGGGCCGCCCATGAAGAAGATCATGTTCACGCTGGTCATCCGGCCCGCGCATGTGATCGGGCGTCGTCAGCTGCCGAACCAGGTTGCGGATCACCATGCTGACGGTATCGGCCGCGCCGGTGATGGCCAGGCAGATGAACGACAGCAGGAACAGCTGTCGAGAAGCCGAACACCACCGTCGCCAGGCCGTAGAACACGATCGCCCACAGCAGCACCGGACCGCGGCGCTCGATGCGATCGATCAGTCGCACCATCACGAGGCTGGCGAGGATCGCGCCGACCGACGGCGCCGCCGACAACACGCCATAGCCACGCGCGCCCGACCTGCAGGATGTCCTGCGCGAAGATCGGCAGCAGCGCCGTGGCCGACGCGAAGAACGTGGCGAAGAAATCCAGCAGCATCGTCGAGCGAATGAGCGGCGTGTGGAACACGAATCGGAGCCCTTCGATGCCGGCCGCCAGGCTGATGTGTCCGGCGTCGATCCCTCGGCGCGACCCGAGATGCCGCGCATCGACAGCACCGCGGCGATCACGAACAGAAACGAGACCGCGTTGAAGGCGTACGCCCACGCCGACCCCGAGCTCCCCAATCAGCACGCCGCCGGCCGCCGGGCCGACGACCGACGCCGTCTGAAACATGATGGCGTTGAGGCTGATGGCGTTCGGCAGGTCGGCGGCTGGCACCAGCGTCGGAATCAGCGCCTGCCGCGCCGGGTTGTCGAACGCACCGAACGCCGCGCCCGTGCGCCGCAAGCGCATAGATGGGCCACACCGTCCGCACGCCCGCAAACGCCACCCACGCGAGCAGCGCCGCCGAGACCGCCATCCCCGTCTGCGTGAACAGCATGAGACGACGGCGATCGTGCGCGTCCGCGACGACTCCGGCCACGAGCGAGAACGCGACGATCGGCACGACGCGCACGAGGCCGACCATGCCAAGCGCCAGGCCGCGCTGAGCCGGCTCGACCAGCACCGAGACGTGCCAGAGGATCGCCGCGCTCTGCATCATCGAGCCGGCCATCGAGACACGAGCTGGCCGATCCAGAGGAGGCGGAAGTTTCGGTGTTGAAGCGCTTTGAAGGGCGGGGTCCGCGCGGGTGGCATCGAGCGTGGGCTGCTGACGATTGTACGGCACGCGCTCGACGGGTAGCGCCCCCTCTGGCGAGGAGGCGCTACCGAAGGCTTCGCAGGACTACTTCTTCTCGGTGATCGAAATCGGCGATGACAGCGTGAATTTCAGCTCGCTCTCACCCGGAACTCCACCTGCGTCTCCGCGCGTGGCAAGCGAGGCCGCCGCGCCAGTACCGCCGCCGACGGCCGCGCCGATCGCCGCGCCCGTTCCGCCGCCGGCAATCGCGCCAATCGCGGCGCCGATGCCGGCACCGATGCCAACTTTCTTGGCATCCTTGCCTTTCGTCGTCTTGGCTTCCTGCACGATCGTGTGTCGGTGTCCAGATCGATCGTCCTGCCGTCGGCAAGCTGTCAGTCTCCGAAGCGCGAGCGTCATCGAGGCCACGCCCTTGACCTTGCCTCCGGGATCGGAGTCGACGATGATGCCTTCGACGCGCGCACCCTGCTTGGCGATGACCCAGTCCTCATCGACGATCGCCTTCGCCAGGACGGCACTGAATGCCTCGCCGCTCTTGTTGGCTTTCGTCGAGATCGTCGACGTCGTGAACACGCGTCAACGGCGTTCCCGGACGAAGCGTGAACGTGCGCGGCGGTGGCGGGGGCGGCGGTGGCGGTGGTGGAGGCGGGGCTGGCGCGGGTGCTGGTGCCGCCGGGCGCCTCAGCCGCCGGAGGGGCGCTGAGGCTGTACTCGATCTCGGCTCCTGGTCTCGACGCCGGACGCGGTGCCGGCGCGCCTGGTCGGCTGCGCCGGTCGGGGCAGCTTCCGGAGCCGGCGCCGCGGCGGACGGGCGGCTTCCGGGGCCGCGGCCGGAGGCGCCCCTGGGCAGCCGGCGGCGCATCGGATGAACGATCACCGCAGCCCAACTGCAGCACGCTGATTCCCGCAGTCGCGAGCGCCGCGACAAACCACACCGCAGTTCGTTTCGTCATGGCCGCAGTCCTTTCACTGGGAGTGGTCATAGGTGAAGTCAACTCTCGTGCCACGACTGGCAGGTGCGCCGGCTCTCAGCACCGAGAGGGCTGCACCACCTCGCCCACGAGGTACAACGGGTGCCTCGCTTCAACACGTCGATCGCCACTTCGGCTGAACGCCTGAGACGAAAACGCCGCGGCACGAGCAGGCTGTCAGCTGCCGCACGCGCGGCCGAGCCAATCGCCATCACCACGTCCGCCCGGTTGGCGTTTTCGACCAGGCGAACAAGCTCGGCGACCGACCCGACTTCGAGCTTAGCCATCACGCCGACCCCGTGCACCTTGATGGTCTTCTCGGTCGTGCCAAGCTCCGAGGCGATCTGCTTGTTCAAGAGGCCACGAATGAGACCGATCGCGACCTCACGTTCACGTGGCGTCAGGCGATCGACACGCTCGACAAACACGTCATGCAGCCGCCGCTCTACCTCGATGCGCGCGCTCCGTTCCAACCCCACAGCCACCGCGGCCACGAGTTGTTCTCTGTCGACGGGCTTGGTCAGGAAATCTACCGCACCGCTCTTCATCGCTTCGGCGACCGTCGATACGTCTCCATGTGCGGCCATGAACACAATCGAGAGGGCGCTACGTCCAGCAGCTTCTTCTGTAACTCTCGGCCCGACAACCCCGGCAGGTAGTAGTCAATCACTGCGCAGACTGGCCCCTGACTTGCTCTCCGCTCCAGGAAAGATTCCGCGGAGCTGAACACGCGAACGGCGAAGCCTGACGCGGTCAGGCATTGAGCGAGCGTCGCGCGGGCGGCCGCATCATCATCAACGACGAACACATTCCCATTTGTCACTGCGTGGGTGAACGTCGTCTGATGCGGATCGGTACATAGTCGAGTTCACAACTGGTCCTGAAACAACTCGACTGTTAATGGGCCGCTCGAGCATAGTGTGCGTTTGCGGTCGCCTGTTGCGCGTTGATCGGCTACGCTAAGCGGAGGACGAAGGGAAGGCCGTGTTCGAACCGATCAACCCTCAGTCTCGCGTTTTCATCGTCGATGATGATGCCCAGACGTTGCGCGCCTTCGAGCGCATCCTCCGCATTGAAGGCTTCGCGGTAGACACGTTCTCCTCCGCTTCCGAATTTCTCAAGCGGCCGCTCAACGACGTTCCGTCCTGCCTGATTCTCGATCTCAACCTGCCAGGTGTCGATGGGTTGCGGCTGCAGGAAGCGATGAGACAGGCCAGCGTCCGGATCCCGATCGTGTTCGTCAGTGGATCTGCGGACGTGGCCTCGACGGCGTCGGCGATGCGATACGGCGCCGTCGACTTTCTCGAGAAGCCGGTGGACGATGTGCTGCTCCTCGACGCGGTCTCGCGCGCGCTGGAGCAGGACGCCACGCAGCGCCTCCGTCACGGCGACGCGACCAAAGCGCAGGAGTTGCTGGCGCGACTGACGCCGCGCGAGCGCGAAGTCTGCGACCTCGTGGCGCGCGGGCTTCTCAACAAGCAGATCGCCGACAGGCTCGGCACAAGCCATCGGACGATCAAGATCCATCGCGCGCGGATGATGCAGAAGCTCAACGTCGAGTCGGTCGCCGACGTGGTCCGCCTCTCTTGTCACGGCTCGAATAAGTCAGGTCTGCAAGACGACCCGATTCTTCCCGACTCTCGGCCAGTGGCAGGGTGCAGTGGAAACGTGACGCCCCGCACGCGTTGTTCTCCGCCGTCAGTTGGCCCTCATGCGCGTGGACGATCGATCGGCACAACGCGAGTCCCGAGCCCGAGGCCCGACGCCTTGGTCGTGACGAAACGGCTCGAACACTGACCCGAGCTGATCGGCGGCGATCCCGGTCCCGACATCCTCGACGGAAAGCTGTACTCCGGCATCACACCGCGCCGTCGTTACCATCACATGACGATCACCGGGCGTCGTTGTCGCGCATCGCGTCGCAGGCATTGAGAATCAGGTTGAGCACAACCTGCTGCAACTGCAGGCGGTCGCCCTTGATTTTCGGAAGCCCAGGCGCCAACTGTTTGGTCAACGTCACCCCGCGCCGCACCAGGTCACCGCGCAGAATCTCAATGACGTCATCGACCACTTCGTTGAGGCCGAGTTGCTGGGTCTCATGCCGGCCATTGGAGATCCAGCTACGCATCCGCCGCAAAATACTTCCCGCGCGCCGGCTTGAAGCCACGACATCAGCGAGGATGACTTCCACTTCAGCAGTGTCGTCCCCGGCCATGCGCGCACACAGCCGGCGCGCCGCCTGAGCGTTGCCAAGAATAGCGGCCAGTGGCTGACTGAGTTCGTGCGTCAGCGACGCGGACAGCATGCCCATCGTCATCACCCGACCGGCATGCGCCATTTCCTCGCGCATTTGAAGCGTTTCGGCTTCCTCGCGTTTCCGGTTGGTGATATCGCTGTGCGTGAGCACGGCGCCCCGTTGCTCGCCCCATAACGGAACGACGGAGATCGAAAACCATCTGAGATCGTCCGAGGTTCGACAGGCGTACTCCATCTCGAACAGCGTTTGCGTTTGCCCGCCAGCACGGCCTCCAGGCCTCTCACGAGCCTGGCGGCATGATGAGCCTGCTGCCGATCCGCGCGGTGGTGCTCGAGGTAGTTCACGTGCACGGCCACGCCATCGAGCCGGCAGGATCGACGACGCGGCCGGCCGCCCTCCATGATTCGTTCGCGTCGATCACCACGCCGTCGGAATCAGTGATCGCCACGGCGTTGCGCATCGACCTGAGCACGGCACTATGAAGCGACTGCAGTCGGCGGCTCTCGCGAACGACGACCGCAAGCGAGAGCGACAGCCCGTTCAGCATGCCAGAAACAACTGAAGCGACCCGCACATCGTCAAGGGAGACAGTGACGCGATGCAGCGCGACCCAGAGCATCCGCGGAGGTCGAGACGAGCTGCAGGATGGCTCATCGCCGGTCGGACCGAAACGAACCGCCGCCCAGAACATGAGCGGCAGGACGGTGTAGGTCAGCCCCGGAATGCTGGCTCGGGTCTGGCCGTGTCTGGCAAACAGAAGATTCACGACGAACAAGGTCCCTACGGCGAGCAGGCCACCTTCGAGATATCGACTGATCCGAACGGCGCGAAAGCGGTTGAATGGCGCCGACCCGATCATCACGATTGGAGGAACGAGCGTTAACGTCGCCAGCGCGTTTGAGATGAAGCGTTGGCGCCAGACGTCCCAATAGTCCTGGCCAACTCCCGTCAGGACGACGACGCCCGCATCGAGAAACGACGTCAGTCCTGTCGCCCCGATCACGCGCGATCGAGAGGAAGAGCAGAACGCCAGTGAATGTCTGAAACAGCTCGTGAACCGACCTGAATCTTCGCAGCAAGAACGCACCGAGCAGCGCCTCGCTGGTGTTGGTGACGAACCACCCGACTGAGGTGACGAGCGGAATGCCGTGAAACACCTGTGTCAGCAAGTGCACGGGCAGAATGGCCAACAGATACCACGGCCAGTGACGGTGCGGAGCCAGGAGCAATGCGCCGAGCAGGATCGCGTTGGGTGGCCACAACAACGACACAGCGAGCTCGGGCGGGGGTGAGCAGCAGTCCGACCTGAGTTCCGATCCCGTAAGCCGCCGCAGTCACAAGCGCAGCAACAGCAGGGCTGGCGATGGACGGAACGATTTGACTATCGTGCCGCATCGGTCGTTCCTCGAAATTTCAGCGCCGATGCCGAGGTGGAGGAAGTAGATAGTAGCGTGGTGGTCAACTCGAGGCAAGCGACGAGCGGACCGCCAGCAACTCCTGACGTCGCTGTCTGCTGACGGTTGGAAACTTCAGTTCCAACTGATCCAGGGCGTCGATGGTGGCCGCTGCCACGACCCAGCGCGCGAACCATTTCTTGTTGGCCGGCACGACGATCCAGGCGCGTGGGGTGTTGCGGTGTGGCGGATCATATCCTCGTAGACGCTCATGTAGTCTCGCCAGTGCCCTCGCTCCTTCACATCCCCCACTGAGAATTTCCAGTTCTTTTCAGGTTCATCCAGACGCTTGAGAAATCGGCGACGCTGCTCGTCCTTCGAGATGTGGAGGAAGAACTTGAGAATCACGTATCCGTTGCGAGCAAAATAGCGCTCAAAAGCATTGATGTCGTCATAGCGCTCCCGCCAAATGTCCTTGGTGACCAAGCTCTGGGGTATCCGCTGTTTCGCGAGTATTTCCGGGTGCACACGCACCACGGCCACTTCTTCGTAATACGAGCGGTTGAAGATTCCGATCCGGCCACGCTCGGGCAGGTTCCGCGAGGTTCGCCAGAGAAAATCGTGATCGAGGTCCTCGGCGGAAGGCGCCTTGAATGAAAACACCTGGCACCCCTGCGGGTTAACGCCCGACATCACGTGCTCGATGGCGCCGTCCTTTCCCGCCGCGTCCATCGCCTGGAAGATAAGGAATACGCCCCACCGATCCTGCGCATACAGGCGCTCCTGCAAGTTCGCGAGCCGCGTCACACCCTCTCGCAGTACCTGCGTCGCCCAGGCCTTGGTCGGGCTGAGCCCGAGGGTGTCACTCGGGTTCACATCCTTGAGGCGAAAACGTTTCCCGTTGCGGACCAGGAACGGCTTGACGATCGAGTGAACATCGACCTTGGACATGGCGACCTCGCGCAGTTCAAATTCCTGACCACCTTTGGCAGAGCCATTGTCGAGTCGCTCTTCATTCGCCCCACGAGAGTTCGCGGACTGATCGCGTACGCTCGCGGAATGGCCTGTCTGGCCACGACCGCCGCGTGGGGCGCGGATTTCCGACACAAATCACAGGCTCGAGGCTCGAGTCTCGACTTCATCCGTCGGCTCACTCGTGCATTCTCCGTCCTCAGGCCGTGACATGTCGTGATGTATCCCCACTCGCAGCGGCGCGAACGGCGAGATCATTGGATTTCTTCGAAAAAGAACGGATGCCTGGCAGCCCTCTGCCTGGCCTCGGTCTTGAAGGATAGGGGTCGTCGTGAACGGCCTTGTTGAACGGTCAAGGCCGTCTCAGCAGATGACGGGGCCGGACGGCTTCCGACCACCGCGGACTCCCACCGGCGCAGCATCGGCAAGTAGCACCGGCACGCGGTCCTCCGATTGGTAGCGCCCGACCCCGTTCCTTGAATACGTGTTCCCTTTCGACGTCGATGCTGCGGCACGTGGTGGTCCGTCAGCGTGCCGCCCGTGTTCACAGACCGGTCCTCCCGAGAGAGTGGTGTGCAGCCCGCACTGCGCGCCTGCTGGCAAAGCGTGTGCTTCGAGCACGTCGCGTTGCTGATTCTCTCGGCACGCGAGGTGAAGACACGAATGACTGCGGTGCGGTGGCGCGCATGGCTTCCAACCGTTCTGCTCCTGACGGTTGCGCTCTCGCAGATTCTACTGGCGAGAGTGGCCGACCTCAGTCCGTGGAAAGGCGGCGGTTTTGGGATGTTTGCCACGACCGACGGTACCGCCTTTCGCTATGTACGCCTGTTCGTCGATGCGCCGGGTCGATCCGAGGAATTGACCATGAGCGAGTCGCTCGAAGACGCCGCGCTTCGAGCGCAGCTCTTTCCATCCGATCACTTTCTCTCGAGTCTCGGAGAGGCCGCGGCCTTGCGCGAGCAACGCCACGGTCGATCGGTATCGACCGTACGCGTCGAGGTGTGGAAGGTCGAGTTCACGAACCGGCCTCTGCGCAGCACCGAGAAGCGGCTTCGATCCTTCATCTTTCACGTAGAGCCACCGCTCGTCCCGCTCAAGCCGGACGCGACGTGGGAGGACTGAGCGCGTGAGCGTCCACCTGACGCTCCGATTGACCGCAATGGTGCTGTTGCTGCGGCCGATGGGGCCATGGACGTTGCGACCGCTGATTCTGGCCGGCGCGGGATTGGCGATCCTGTCGCCCCGCGCGCTCACTTCGTCCTGGACGTGGTACGCGCTGACGGGGTTGCTCGCCGCGCGCATCGTCGCCGACTGGCCGCTTCCGGACAATCACATCTACTTGTTGACGTATTGGTGTCTGGCAGTCGCCCTGGCGCTAGGCGCAGCCGATGCTGAGCGCGTGCTCATGACCAGCGCGCGGTTGCTCATCGGCACGGCCTTCCTGATGGCCGTTATCTGGAAAGGTGTGCTGTCGCCGGACTACCTCGACGGCCGATTCTTTCGTGTGACGTGGCTGACCGACGAGCGCTTCGCGGACGCCGTCCAACTGCTTGGTCGATTAAGTCAACCACAGCTCGAGCACAATCGCGTGGTCCTTCAGCCGCTGCGCCAGGGCACCACGCTTCTGCAGCCGCCGTCACTCGACGAACCGTCCGCATTCCGCCATCTCGTGTTTGCGTCGACCTGGGGCATTTTCGCGTTGGAAGCGCTCGTCGCGATCGCCTTCCTGTATCCATTCGGCCGTCGGGCAGCACTGGCGCAACATGCCTTGCTTCTCAGCTTCTGTGGAATCACGTACGCGATCGCACCGGTTGCAGGGTTTGGCTGGTTGTTGCTGACGATGGGAATCGCGCTGTGCCGGTGGGATCAGAAGGCTCTTCGCGCGGCGTATGTTGCCACCTGGTTCCTGGTCCTCCTCTACTCGGAGGTTCCCTGGGCGCACTTGATTGTTGGCTGGCTTACGAACTCGTCCTCGGCATAGCTGCGACCGGCGCCCCCGTCTCCTTTGCCGATTCAAGATCCTTTTCGAGGAAGTAGTTCAAGAACGTCCGGATGACGGCAATCGCCCCCAGTTGGCCAATGTCCAGCCATTCGGGTGAGATTACCGTCCGGACGATGTCGGCTGCGAGTTCAAATTCCAGCCCGAGCAGCAGCCACATGCCCATTCGTCGCCAGACGGCCTTGCGCTCACCATGCGTCGCACGTCGTCCTGCAACGCGCACGACCAGTGCTAACGCCGCTTCGAGAGATCCCCACCCAACGACGAGCACCGCAACGGCGTCGATCGAGAGCGACACGGCGTGCGCGAACTCGCGCAGCGCACTTTCAATCATCGAGGCGAATCAGTGGAATCCACGGACGGCCGGACGATGCAACGAAATCCTACGTGACAGGTCGACGTGTCCACCGGCTCGGGAAACCTCGCGGCCGGACGGTAGCGACGGCAGTAGTTTGGCGCGCACAGATGTGAGCCGCCCTTGAGGACCTTTCGTGGAATCTTGATCTCGGGCTGAGTAGCATCGTAACTGGCATCTTCACGTCCCCCTCTGGGATTTCGGGGGACACAGCAGGCCTTCAGCGCATCGCCAGGATGACGAGGCTCATACCAGTCAGTTGTCCATTCCCAGACGTTGCCAATCATGTCGTGGAGTCCATAGCCATTGGCCGGGAACGCGTCGATCGGCGACGTGCCTTCGTATCCGTCGGTGACGTGATTGGCCCAGGGGAACTCGCCTTGCCACGTGTTCGCCATGTGCCGATCGTCAGGAAGGAACTCATCGCCCCACGCGTACGGAGCGCCGTCGAAACCACCGCGTGCGGCAAACTCCCACTCCGCTTCAGTAGGCAACGACTTGCCTTCCCATCGCGCGAATGCCTCCCCGTCGACGAAGGCAACGTGGACAACGGGATGCTGCGCCTTACCACTGATAGAGCTGTTGGAGCCGTACGGATGCCGCCAATCTGCGCCGCGCGCGAACTGCCACCAGTTGCCGATGTTTCGTCGATCGACAGGACCTGTGGGTTTAACGAATACCAGTGAACCCGCATACAGCATGTGGGGAAGCGCCCCGGGATAATCGGCCGGGTTGGGGGGAACCTCGCAGAACGTCACGTGGCCCGTCGATTCGACGAACCGTTCGAACCGGGCGTTCGTGACCGGGTATCTATCCATCCAGAAGCCGTCGACCGTGACCTGATGCACTGGTCGCTCCTCTGGATAGTGCTTGTCCGAGCCCATCCGAAATGTGCCACCTGGGATCCACACCATGTCGGGAAAAGGTGCCTCTTGCGGCGTCTGTTGCTCGGCTTGCTCGATGATCACAACGCCTCCCGCGACATCCGGTTTACCGTCGACATCTCAATGCGCGTCTTTCGCAATTCTCGGGCCGCGGGAGCAACGTGAGCCTCATTGCGAGCGCGACGTCGACGTCCGCGACTCACCGCGAGGTGCCACGAAGCATCGCGGCATTCGCAGAAGCATGCCAACGCGGCGAGCGTGATGTCCGCGCGCGCGAGCGCGTTGCGGCGTGCGAGCCAGCGCGGTGGCACTTGCCTTGCTCCCTAACCGTCTGGCCGAGTGTGAGCCTCGATGGCTTCTCACCGGTCGAGTCGATGCCACTCTCACCCACAACGCTCTATACGGAAGAGGCACACGAGATCATCTGTGAGGCGTACACGTACGGTTACCCCCTCGTGCTGGCGGATGTGATCCGGCAGCTGATGACCTCGGCCGGCAGGGGTGGTGTGCACCGTACTTCGCTCAACCAGTTTGTTCACGCTCGTGCGATCTCCGAGAACGTGGCCTTCGGACACTTCGGTGCCGACGCGGACATGCTTCATTCGATTGCGTGGCTGAACGTCGCAAAGGAACCGATCGTTTTGAGTGTTCCGGACGTCCGCCAGCGCCACTACACAATGCACTTGGTGGACGGTTGGATGATCGCATTCGCCGCCCTCGGTACCCGCACGACCGGCAATCGCAAAGGGCACTTCGCCATCGTCGGACCGCGATGGTCCGGAGACACTCCCACCGGAATACGTGTCCTCGAGTCATCAACCGCGATGGTCTGGTTGATAGGCCGGACACAGACGCATGGTGTAAGGGATTACTCCTCAGTCCACGAGATTCAGAACCAGCATGTCCTGACACCGTTGTCGTTATGGGGTCACACGGAGGCTCCCGAACAACCTCCGCTCGCGATGCACGACGTCGCGTTGAAGGCGACGCCATCGGAGCAAGTCGCACGGATGGACGCATCCACATTCTTCGGGCGACTCAATACGCTGATGTCGGACAATCTTCCTCGGACCGCGGACGCACCGGCGATGAGGCGTTTTTCCACCGTAGGCGTCGGACCTGGTCGGCCATTTGAGCTCAGAGACGACCCCGTCGTCGCCAGGAGCGTTGACGGCAGCGTGCGTACGGCGCTGGCGAGAATCGTCGTCGAAGCCACCAAGCCGGCCGGTCGCACACCCAACGGCTGGGAGATACAGCCGAACAACGTCGGTCTGAACGAGACGGATTACATGTGGCGAGCCGTCGTCGCGTTCCTCGACCCCGGGGCGCGCCCGGTGGAGGACGGGCTGTCGCTGCACACGTCTGTGGACGCTGACGGGATGCGGCTGACCGGAACGCACTGCTACGTGCTGCGCTTCGCCAAGGGCCACACGCCTCCAGTGAATGGGTTCTGGTCGGTTGCGGTGCACAATTCCCGACGCACGTTCGTGCAAAATGAGATCGATCGCCATGCGATCACCAGTACCGAAGCGCTGAAGCCGCACGCTGACGGATCACTGACGCTGCACATCCAGCACGAGCGCCCCGACAAGCACAGCGCATCGACGTGGCTGCCGACCCCGAAGGACCAATTCACCCTCACGATGCAGCTGCATTGGCCGCAGTCCGAAATCGTCGACCGCACGTGGACGCCGCCCTCGGTTGAGCGAATTTCCTGAGTCCCGCCACACCGTCGGGCACCACGACCAATCGCGGCAACCGACGTGGATGACAGCCGTGTCTTTCCCTTAGGGACCAACACGCGAAGGATAGGACCGGCCGCCGGTGGCATGGTCGATGCGACACCTCGCGCGGCACATGCTGCGACGAGGAGGCGATTGTTGTGACACATGGGATGGCCGGCAGCCGATGGCGATGGCTGAGCATCTGTGGAAGCGTGATGCTGTATCTGGCGGCACCGGCACACGGGCGGCAGGACGGAGAGGGCGCGGCAGCATTCCGCAGCACAGTAGACCTCGTCGCACTCAACGTGACGCTGACGGATCAAAAGCATCAGTTCGTCAGTGACCTGACAGCGGCCGATTTCGCAGTGTTCGAGGATGGCGTGCTGCAGGAGGTTTCATTTTTTGCCTCGGGTCGGGTACCGCTGGACCTTGCCATTCTGCTCGACACCTCATCGAGCATGGCGGAGATCCTGCGAACCGCGCAGATCGCGGCAATCGGGTTCGTTGACACGGCGGTAACTGGTGACCGTGTCTCCGTTATCGAAGTCAACAACGGCGCCAACATTGTCCACCCGCTTGACGGCGAGTTCGCGTCGGCCGCTGACACGATTCGCCGGACGATGGCGCGTGGTTCAACGGCGCTCTACAACGGGCTCTATCTGGCGATGACGGAGATGGTTCGGAGCCGGCGCACCATGAAGGACATTCGCCGACAGGCAATCGTCGTACTCTCCGACGGTCAAGACACATCGAGCCTGGTGCAGTACGACGACGTGATGGCATTGGCGAAGGAATCCGGGATCGTGCTGTACACGATCACGCTGGTGTCGCGCTTCGAGGCTCGTCAGCTCTCGACCACGCCGTCCAAAGCGTTTTCACAGCCGCAGTTCATCATGCGCTCCTTCGCGCAGGACACCGGCGGGATAGCGTTCGTCACCCAGGATGCGCGCGAGCTGGATGGCATCTACGGCAAGATCGCAACCGAGCTGGCGCAGCAGTACACGATCGGATACATATCGAAGAACTCGAGGCGCGACGGCGCATTCCGTCGGATCGCCGTCCGGGTGATCGATCGCCCCGATGTGCTCGCACGAACCCGCAGCGGCTACCAAGCCCCGAAGCCTCGCCCCGGCAGTGTGACGCGGTAGGCGCCGCCACTCAGTGCCCGGCGCCGCTCGCGGCATCACCCATCTTGGCCAATGCGTCGTCAATGATGAAGCTGGCCGCCTTCTGACGCGGCGGGAACTCCTTGAAGGTCGCCGCGAATTGCCCGGCGATTCTTTGAGCCCCATGATCAGGTAGCCGTGGTGCAGGAACCCACCGACGACCTGGCGCCACGCGCGCTCGTGGGCAATGGCCGGCGTCCGCGATGCGACGTGGCTTCCACGACATCGCGGTACGGCAGACCACTTCCTTTGGTGAATGGTTCCGGCATCATCCGGTCAGACACGCGCTCGCAGGCCGGGGAACGATGCTTGCCTCGTTCAGCTATGACCGCTGTCTCAGCGGGTGGAGAGACTACATGCGAACGAGAGCCACAATCGTCACAGCAATGCTTCTCCTGGTGGAGACCGGGGCCCTGCAGGCGCAGCGCGTCGAGGTGCAGCCATTCATCGGATACCGCTTCGGCGGCGGCTTCAGCGTCGGGCAAAACACCCCGGAAGGAACCCGGCCGATCGATCTCAACATCGAGAGCGGCTTCACCTGGGGCGGGACCGTGGGAGTCTTGTTCGCCGACGTGTGGGAGGCCGAGTTCATGTGGAGCCGTCAGGACAGCGAGCTGTCGGCCGAGACCATCGGCTTCCCCAAGACCACCCTGTTCAAGATGAACGTCAACCAGTTTCACGGGAATGTGCTGATCTCTATCGCCGACGCCGACAGCAGTATCATTCCGTATGTGCTGTTCGGCCTCGGCACGACCGTATTTGATCCAGATGTAGAAGGCTTGAACGGTCTGACGAAGTTTTGGTACGGTCTTGGCCTGGGAATCAAGGCGTACTTCACGGACCACGCAGGGATCAGGACGCAGTTCCGGTTTACACCGACCTATATCGCCTCGACACCGGGGATCTTCTGCGAGTTCTATTGCTACGTGGTCGATGTGGCCGACTACGCGAACCAGTTCGAGTTTACAGTCGGAGCATCACTGAGGTTCTGAATGTGCGACTGCCCGCCGCGTATTCGTCGCACTCAAGTGCCGACCAGGCCCAGCCAGGTCGCGTAGCGAACGAGATCGGCGGTGTTCTTGAAGCCGAGGACGCGCATGATCTCGTACTTGTGCGTCTCGACCGTCCGCGGAGACACCTGGAGCGCGCCGGCAATCTCGCGCATGCGGTATCCCTTGGCGATGAGCTGCAGGACCTGCCGCTGACGTGGCGTCAGCTTGGCGAGCGGCTTCTCGCCAGCAGGCAAGCCGCCGATCTGCTCGGCGACCTGCGGGCTGAGATAGGTGCCGCCGCTCGAGGACCTCTTGGATCGCGGTCACCAGCTCCTGACCGGCCGCGTGCTTCGAGACGAAGCCGACCGCACCAGCGGCAATCGCTTCCTTCGCGATGCGCGGATCGGCATACATCGTGAGGATGATGATCTTGGCGTTCACGCCGCGGGCGCGGAGCTGCGTGATCGCGTCGAGCCCGCTCAGACCCGGGCATCGACAGGTCGGCGATGATGAGATCGGGCTGGAGGTCGACTGCAGCTTCGACCAGGCTCGTGCCGTCGAGCACAGTGCCTACCATCTGACAGTGGTCCGCGAGCAGCCGGTTCAGCCCCTCGGCCACCATCATGTGGTCATCGGCGAGCAGCGTGCGAGGCGCCGCGGTCATGTGTCTGTCCCAGAGAAATCATTCGTCATTAACGCCGAGCCTCGTTGTTTCGAACATACGACAGCAGCCGCAATGACTATGCACAGTTTCGGCACGACTTTTCTCGGAATGTTGGCGTCCCTGCACGAGCGCCTCGCGTCTCGGCGCGCAGGAGACGGCCGGCACTCCAAGGTCTCGACGGCCAGACTCCGGCCGCTCGTGGTTGGCGTCGGCAACGGGCAGCCCTTCGCTAGCGTGACCCGCGCCAAGCGACATCCTCGACCGGAGGAGGATCTCGTCGAGGATGACCTGCGGATCGTCGCGAAGAACCATGCGCATGCCCTGGAGGATGAGAAACTCGCGGGACGAGAGGAAGCCGTCCAGCGCCTCGCGGCTGTCCCATTCGGAGACGAGCGTCAACAACTGGCTGTCGCCGGCGTCCGCCATCAGGCGGCACGTCAGGCAGCCGGGCCACGTGTGCATCCGACGGATGAACCCGTCGATGGCGCTCAGTGCTTCCGACCGCTTGTCATCCTTTACCCGCAGGTTCACGGTGGCTACGTGCATCGCAGGAGGCATCCCCGACCTCCGGCCCTCGCTCGCCGCGACATCTCGCGGCATCGTTGTCCCCAAAACAGCGATTTGTGCGGTGCCTCAGGCATTGAGCATCCTGTTCGACGCAACAGCGTGGCCCCGATTGTCGCGCAGACGCGCAGGCTCTGATCCGGTGACGCAACCGCCGTGCCTGCCTGGGCCGTAGCGATCAGACGCGGATCGGATCGACGCGCCCGTTGCCCCTCGCGGGTCTGGCCGCGGCGCACCGACAGAATCGCCGGACATGCGAGCGCGTAGCGCTCGCTGCGGTAGGATCGCGCCTCGCGAAGACACGGCGCTGTCATCGACGCACTCCAGCCATGGCCACAGAACAACATGCACCTGGTCGCCGATCTCGGCATGCGAGTGCGAGAGCTGACGCTCTTCCACGACGTGACGCGCATCCTGCAGCGCGACGATCTCGTGTCACGCGGACGACTGGCTGGAAGATATCGCCCAGGCCATCCAGCGCTCGTGGCCCCATCCGAGGCCCGATCGCGCGTTCGCGCCCGGCTCGGAACATTCGAGGTCACCACCTCCAGCTTCGACGATCTCGCGCCGCACGTCACCGCGCCGAGTTCATCGTCGCCGACGGGCGCACCGGTTCCATCGACGTCGCGTACCTGCGAGGACGCTCACGGCCGGCGGACGAGCCCAGACGCGCAAGCGCTCCTCGAAGACGTCGCGGAGATGTTCAGGACCGCCGTCGATCGTCGCCTGGTCATGACGGCCCTGCGCCAGAGCGAGCAGCGGTATCGCAGCGTCGTCGAGCATCAGAGCGATCTGGTCTGCCGGTATCTGCCGGACACGACGCTGACGTTCGTGAACGAGGCGTACTGCCGGTTCTTCGGAAAACGGCGAGAGGAGCTGATCGGCCGGCGGTTCATCGAGCTGATTCCCGAGGCCGAGCGGCCGGCCGCGCTGAAACATGTCGCATCGCTGCTCCGCGGCGGCGAGCCACGGATCTACGAGCACAACGTGCTCCTGCCTGACGGCAGCCTCGGACGCCAGCAGTGGATCGACCACGCGATCGACGTCGCCCGACGGGCAGCGTCGAAGAACTGCAGGGCATCGGACGCGACATCACCGATCGCTGGCGCGCCGAAGAGGCGCTTCGGCAGAAGGAGACGAGCCTGCGAGAGGCCTACGAGCGAATCCGCTCACTGGCGCACCGGCTGATGCTGGCTCAGGAGGCCGAACGGACCGAGATCGCCCGCGACCTGCACGACGACGTCAGCCAGCAGCTGGCGGCGCTTGGGGATCGGGCTCAGCCTGCGTCGAAGCGCGCCTGAAAGACCAGGACTCGACTGCGCGACGAAGTGGCCAGGCTGCGCCAGGTGGCCACCGGACTGGCCGAGAAGGTCCGGCACGTGTCGCACGCGCTCCATCCCGGTGTCCTCCAGCACGCGGGGCTGAACGCGGCCATTGCCTCGCACTGCGAGGCGGTCGACGCGCAGCACCCGTTTCAGGTGCAGTTTCGAGGCGCGCGGGACCTTCAACGACGTGCCCGAGCGACGTCGCCCTGTGTCTGTACCGCGCGGCGCAGCAGGCGCTGCGAAACGTGGCGATGCACGCGAACGCCACTCGCGCCTGGGTCACGCTGGCGCGTGTGGGCAATCAAGTCGAGCTCGACGATCACCGACAACGGGCGCGGCTTCGACACATCAGCTCGCGCGCGCGCGCGGCCTCGGGCTTCTGAGCATCGAGGAGCGCGTCCACCTCGCCAACGGCACAGTTCTCGGTGACTCGCGCCTCGGCGGCGGCGCCCGGCTCGTCGATCTCCGTGCCGGTCGGATGGTGGCGGAGCCTACGCGCCCCGCCTGATTCCGAGCTTCCGCAGGCGGCTTCGCAGCGTGCTCGGCTTGAGGCCGAGGAGCTCGGCCGCCCCACGCCGCCCCTCGATCCGCCACAGCGTCGTGCTCAGCATGCGCTGAATGTGGTTGCGCTCGATCTCTTCGAGCGTCGTCCCGACCGTCGCGGTCGGCCGGCTTCGCCGACGACAGCGAGATGTCGTTGATCGAGATCACGCCGTCGGGCGACAGGATGATGGCGCGCTGAATCACGTTCTCGAGCTCGCGGATGTTGCCCGGCCAGTCGGTCCTGCTGGAGCGCCCGCGCCACGGAGTCGGGAATCGGCTTGATGGCCTTGGGCATCGCCCGCGCGAACCTGTTCGCCAGGTGCTGCGCCAGCAGCGGGATGTCTTCGCGCCGCTCGCGCAGCGACGGGAGCGTGATCGGGAAGACGTTCAGTCGGTAGTAGAGATCGTCCCGGAATCGGTTCTGCCGAACTTCCTCGGTCGAGGTCGCGATTGGTGGCGGCGATGACCCGCACGTCGACGTCCACCGTGCGCGTGCTGCCCGAGTCGCTCGAGCTGCCCCTCCTGCAGGACGCGCAGCAGCTTGGGCTGAAGCTCGATCGGCAGGTCGCCGACCTCGTCGAGGAACAACGTCCCGCGATGGGCGATCTCGAACCGCCCGGCCTGGCTCGAGTGCGCGCCCGTGAACGCGCCGCGCTCGCGTCCGAACAGCTCGCTCTCGACCAGCGTCGGCGGCAGCGCCGCGCAGTTGAGCGCGACGAACTTCCCCGACGCCCGCGCGCTGCGCCGGTGGATCGCGCGCGCCACCAGCTCCTTGCCGGTGCCGGTCTCGCCAAGCAGCAGCACGGTGGCGTGCGTGGCCGCCACCTGATCGAGCCGGAACACGACGTATCGCCATGCCGCGCTCTCGCCGACGAGCGTGTCCTCGATCGGCGGGTCCCTGGCGCTCGACACGCCGTCCGTCCCGCCCGCCATGCGACGAGCGGCTGCTTCCTGATCCTGGATCGCTGGCGCCGGCACTCGGGGAGCGGGCTGCCCGTCATCCACGAGGCCGCGAATCGCATCGGCGACGGTGGTCAAGGGCCGGAGCGCATGCGTATCGAGCTGCGGATGCGAGCGCTGTGAGTACAGCGCGATCGCGCCGCCGTCGTAGCGCTGGCGCCAGAGCGGAACGACGACCAGCGTGCGAATCCCGAGTGCCCACAGGTGCAGATGATCGTCCGGCGGCAGGACGCTGGTGCTGCTATGCGGCGGACCGGACACGACGAGGATCTCGGACTGGCCGGTTGATCCCCTGCACCCGCGGTCGCGCGAGGAACTCGGAGACGAGGCGACCCGACGTCAGCGCACTTCCGACGGCAACGCTCTTCGCGCGCTGGCCTGAAGGCAAGACGAGCAGCCCACCCTCGAGCCCCAGCTCATCGACGAGTCGTGACAGCACGTCGCGCAGCCGATCCTCGAGCGGCTCCGACGAGACTCTGGCTCAGCCGCGCGCAGAGTTCCTGCGCCACCCGCTCGATATTAGGAAGGCGGTTCTCACGTCCTGGAAACGCCGAAACTCCCATGACCATACCCTCCGACGTGACCGCGACACGGCGCCTGGCGGAGACGCCCGCCGCGCCGCGTTTCGCGTTCATGTCATGCCCTGGGGTGGAGGCTGGAACACTAACCATTTAGGCCACTAAGGGCAATTGGCCAATGGATCTACGTAGTTCTTCCGGGACACGACGGTGTAACGGGGTGGTCAGCGCGTGGTCGCGCTGAGCGCGGGAAGATGGATGTGGATGCTCGTTCCGGAGCGATCGCTTTCGATGTGCAGCCATCCCTGAAAGCTGCGCACGATCATCGCGACGCTGGTGAGTCCGAGCCCAGCCGCCGCCGTCCTTGGTGCTGAAGAACGGATCGAACGCGCGCGTGTGCGCGTCGCCGAACAGTCCGTGGCCGCGTGTCGGTGACCGTGATGCGAATGAAGCGCTGCGTGCGCGCCGGCGTTCCGACCGTCCGATCGACCGACGCGGTGTGAATCGACGAAGCTGCCGCCGTTCGGCATCGCGTCACGACTGTTCGCCGCGAGATTCAGGAAGCACCCACTCCAGTTGCACGGCCTCGGCCTGCACGATCGGGTCGATCGCATCGAGTCGCAGTGTCACCCGGATCTTCGGGTCCGAGCACGCGCGCGAGCACGCTTTCGAGTTGCGCGACGAGCTCGTTGATGTCGACGACGCGACCGCTCGTCACGGCGACGGCTCGGCCGAGCGCGACCAGCTCGCGACTGATGTGAAACGCGCTGTCGATCGCGCCTTCGAGCTCGATGAAATCGCGATCGGTGGATTCGCCGGCAGCAAGTCGCTGCTTGAGTGAGTCTACGCACATGGACATGAGCCTTAACAACGCACGGAGATCGTTTCCGAGCCGCACCGTCACCAGGGTACTCACACGTCTCGCCATGCTAGGCGAGACGGTGAGCGCCCCTGTTGATCTGGATCAAACTCGCGCGAGTTGCACGAGGTGTCGCGATGGAACCGTGCCTACAGCGTCGATTCGATCTGCTCGAACTGCACCGGGTCGACGATGCGCACGACGTGGCGATCGGGGAAGCAGACGACACCGCGACGTTCCAGCGCCCGGGTCGCGCGGCTGACAGACTCGAGCGACAGTCCGAGATAGCTGGCAATGTCCGATCGGCTCATCGGCATCTCGATGTCGTGGCGTTCGCCCGTGCTGGTGCTTGGAGCTGCCGGATGAACATCGCCAACCTGCCGACCGCGTCGCTGCGGCCGACGGCGATCGTCTGCCGCTGCGACTCACGAAGTTCGTGAGTCACCTTGCAGAGGAACTTGAACTGGAGCTCGCCGTCGCTTTCAGCGTTTCGATGAGGACGTCGGACTTGATGCGATAGAGCGTCGCGTGGGTGATGGCCTGAGCCGTGCGGACGTACAGGCCGTTCTCGGCCAGCCCGAAGACGTCGGCCGGATAGAGAAACGCGGTCACCCAGCGTCGTCCGCTCGGCATGTCCTTGAAGGTCTTGACGACGCCTTCCGCACTGATGAACACCGACGTCGCCGCTGTCTCCTCGCGGTAGACCACCATGCGCGGCGGCACACGGATGCGCGTCGCGATAGCGGCAAGCTTCAGGCCGCTGACGCTCCGTCAGGAGTGAGGTCTTCCCGGGTTCTGCCGAGGGTAGAAAGGAAACCGCGCGCAGCATTGGTCCCAGCTCCGTTGGTCCCTGCGCGTGCCGACTTCGCCGCTTCTCTGCCACGGGCGTCTCTTGATGCAATATCGCGACCCATCGCGACGGGTCGTGGCGCTGACTCCGCAGAGCGCCACTTCAGAGCCGAAAACGGCGGTACGTCGGTTGCCTTCTCGCACCAGAGCCGGTGCGAACGATGCTGCGCATCGGCATCGGTTGAGAGGAGCAGCCATGGGCGACCTGGGCGAGGACCTTCGAATGGCACGCGAGCGAGCGGGACTCTCGCTCAAAGAACTATCCGCACGCACCAAGATCCGCGAGGGATTACTGAACGCCATGGAACACGACGACTTCGGCCGGCTGCCGGCTGGCTTGCACACCCGCGGGTACCTCCGTGCGTACGCCAAGGAGGTTGGCCTGGAACCCGAATTCATCGTGCAGCGCTACAAGACCGAATTCGAACCTCCACCGCCCGCCCCCGCTCGTAAAGTCAAGTTCACCAACGAAGACATCCAGGCCCTCGCCAGGCGTATTCAATCCCTGTTGGGCGTCATCATCCTGGTTGCCATGACGGCAGTCTTCATCTCCCGGGACCACCGTGCCACCGGCACCAGCCCAGCACTCTTGAACGTGGCGTCCACCGGCAGCGATGGCCTCGGCGCAGGCGTCAGCGTCGCTCCTCCCGCTCCTCCCGCTCCGGCGCAGGGCGACACCGTCAGTGCTCCACAGCTGGACGACCGGTTGACCGTGCGGATCAGTCCCACTGCGGTCGTCTGGGTACAGGCGACAGCGGATAGTCGCCGCGTGCTCTACTCGTTGATCGGTCCCGACCAGCCGCAAGTCATCCGAGCCGAGGATCGTCTAGTCCTGCGCGTCGGGGATGCCGGCGCGTTCCAATACACCGTCGATGGCGTCCGCGGCCGATCGCTTGGCCCATCTGGCGAAGTCCGCGAGGTGCAAATCACGAAGGACAATCGCGTCAGCTTCCAGGAGCCATAGCTCCTGGGACGTTTCAGTTCGCGTTCTGGACGTCTGTCAAGAAGGCGCGAGTGTAGGTGATGTCGATCTTGTCACCCGGCTTGACGCCTTCGAGAGACGCCTTGCTCTCGACCTTTCGCGTCACCACTCGTCCGTCTTCAGTGGTCACGGAGATGGACGGGACAGCCGGATCCACGGCTTTCACCGTCACCGTCGCCTTGTCCTGAACCGCAACCGCGCCGGCGGGAAGCTCGCCCTTCGCGCGGGTCAGCGCCGCTTCCGTGCTCGGGCCGCTCCCCTTTTCTCCGGGCTTGACGACCTGAAGGACGAGCGACTCGTAGTAGGTGATGTTCACCTTCTGTCCGACCTTCAACTCATTGAACCGCTGAACACCCTCGCCGGCGATGAACGTGTCTTCGAGGCCCTTGTCATCGCGCAGGGTGATTGAACGCGTCGCGGGATCCACGGCCTGAATCGTCGCGTTGATCCGCACCACGTTGGCTTTCGTCACGCTCGTCTGAGCCAGTAGCAGCGCCGATCCGGCTACCCAGAGCATCGTGGCGAGCATCGTCTTTGTCGTTGCCGTCATAGGTCCCCCTTCACACATACGCATCAGTCCGGCAATCGACGAAGCAAATGCAGGTCCGACGCGGGAGGGCGGGAAGTAGTCAGCGTTGTCACGACAAGCCGCGACATGGCGCGGATAGCGCGACGATTCGTGAGACTGATCCGGGGAGTGCGAGCGCGATCCGTCGCCGTGAACGCCCAGTGCCGAGGCTGGGCTACTTGCGGCCGACGATGTCAGAGGTGGCGTACGCGGTGAGGGATCCGTCGGGCCATTCGCGCACGACGAACAGCGAGTCGTGCTCCGCTACGAAGACGAGGGGCCATTCTCGTGTCGGCGTCTGACGCGACAGCCGCGACATCTGACGAATCGTGTCGAATTGATGGCGAAGCTCTGGATCAAAGCCAAACCACATCGTGCCCTCCTGATCAGTATGGCACGGCAACCTCATCTCCACGAAATGTCGCGGCGCAAGGTCGGTCGGACTCGAGAACGGCATTCTGTATGGGTTCGTGACGGTGAACTAGACGGACTATGATGGCAGCCACGCTCGTGGCTCAACCCGATCGACCTCGAGTCCTGCTGGCCGACGACTACAGCGCCCTGCTGACAGCCTGGCGGCGATTGCTGGAGCCGACGTGCGACGTCGTCGGTTCCGTCGGCAACGGTCGAGCTTTGCTCGAGGCGGCGGTGGCATTGTCACCGGACGTTGTTGTGGCCGATCTCGCGATGCCCGAGGTGAACGGGCTCGATGCGTGCCGACAAATCAAGCGGACGAACCCTCGCACCAAGGTCGTGCTCGTCACGGCCGGAGGCGATGAATGGGTTGCGCGTGCTGCGTTTCGCGCCGGCGCATCCGCATTCGTGCTCAAGCATTCGGCGGGCGACGATCTGCTCACCGCGATCGAGATCGCTTTGATCGGACAGACCTATTGCACCCCTGCTGTTGGGATACACCCTCCTGATTCTCAGTAAATTCCCAGATATCCGTTGACTCGACCCAGGTGGGGATCGATGATGGCCCCCCGCTCGTTCGCCACGACCATGGACATAAAGCAGGGGCGAAGCTGTCGACGTCTCATCACACTGTTCGTGATCTGCATTTGTCTGCACGGAGACTTGTTCGCGCAGAGCGCAAGCGACACAAGACCCAAGAGAGTTCTCGCGCTGCACGTCGTCAGGCGCGACTCGCCGGTATTCGACGAGACGTTTCGGTCGACGCTCGAGCAATCGTTGCCTGGTCAGCTCGATTACTACAGCGAGTTCATCGATCTCAATCGCGTGAGAGAGGCCAAGTATCAGTCGGCGCTCAGCAGCTACCTGCGTTCGCGCTACGTCGACGATCCAATCGATCTCGTCATCGCATCCGGCCCCTCAGTGGTCGAGTTCCTGAACCGTGACCCGACGCTCTTCGAAGACGTGCCGATCGTGTTCACCACGCAGGCCAGGTGTCGTCGCCGGACCGCTGTCGACCGGCATTGTCTCGCCCGTCGACTTCACGAATACGCTGGCGGCTGCCCTGAGGGCACAGCCGAACACGAAGCAGGTCTTTGTGGTGAGTGGCGTTGCGGCCTTCGACAGGCTTTACGCCGACCTCTTCGAGGCGCAGAGCCGACAGTTCGCCGGACGAGTGACATTCCAAGAGTTGGCGGGCCTGCCGCTGTCGGAACTACAGGAGCGCGTGCGACATTTGCCGGCCGACTCGATCATCTTCTACCTGAGTGTCTCCGACGATGGCGCGGGACATACCTTCATGCCGCTCGATGCGCTCGACCCGATCGCGGCTGTGGCGAACGCACCTGTCTACAGCTGGCACGAAGATGCGCTGGGCCACGGCATCGTCGGTGGCTGGCTGCATTCGTCGATCGGGGACGCGAAGGAGACGGCACAAATCGCGCTCCGAGTGTTGCGCGGAGAGAACCCAGGCACAATCCCAGTCGTCACGTTCGACAGCTACGTGTATCAATTCGACTGGCGTCAGCTTCGGCGCTGGGGGATCAGCGAGGCGCGTCTGCCGGCGGGCAGCATCGTCCGTTTTCGCCAGCAGTCGTTCTTCCAGCAGTATCGTTCGGTACGTCGTCGGCGGTGCGCTCGTCTTCACGGCGCAGGCGATGCTCATCGGCGGGCTTCTGATTCAACGCCACCGACGACGGCGCGCAGAGGAAGCGCTTCGGCATTCCGAAACACGGAACAGCGCCATCCTTCGCGCCCTCCCCGACCTGATGTTCGTGCTGGACCGCAACGGCAAATACGTCGACTTCCACGCTCGCGATCCGAAGTTGCTGTTCGTATCGCCCGACGCCTTCCTGGGTCGCACAATCAAGGATGTGATGCCCGCGACGCTCGCGGACACCTTCATGAACGCGCTCGAACGGGCACGAACCAGCGACGAACCGGTCGTCGTGGACTACGAGCTGCCAATGGGGACGAACTCCGCTATTTCGAGGCGCGCCTCGTGCCAGCCGACAACGGCCGCGTGGTCAGCATCGTCCGTGACGTGACCGAGCAACAGCGAGCGCTCGAGCTCAATCGCGCGCTCGCGGGCCGCCTCATCGTGAGTCAGGAGGAAGAGCGCCAGCGGATCGCGCGCGAGCTGCACGACGACCTGAGTCAGAAGATCGCGCTGCTCAACCTCGAAGTCGATCAGATCGCCGACGAAATGTCCGCGTATCGAGAGCGCGCACGCGCCTGGAGCAGCTGTCATCGCAGGTCAGCGAGATCGCCGGCGACCTGTCCGACCTCTCGCACAAGCTCCATCCTTCGAGGCTGCAGACGCTCGGACTGATCGAGTCCGTCCGGTTGCTGTGCAGCGAGATCTCGAAACAGCGTCAGGTCAACATCATGTTCAGCTCCGCCGATTTCCCTCCGATTCGTCGATCCGGGCGTGTCGCTCTGCCTGTACCGAATCACCCAGGAAGCGCTGCACAACGTCGCCAAGCACAGCCAGGCGCGAGACGCGTCCGTTCAACTCACGCACGAAGGCAACGACGTGCATCTGCAGATCGCAGACTCGGGTGTCGGCTTCGATCCGTTTGTCGGCGATCGCGCCGGCCTCGGGCTGGTCAGCATGCGGGAGCGGGTCGGCGTGCTCAAGGGCCATCTCGTGATCCACGCGTCGCCCGGCCAAGGAACACGCATCGGCGTGCGTGTGCCTCTCACCCACCCCCAGCGCAACGGGCACTGTATCTTCAAGTCCGAGTAGTCCGAGTAACGGTCGCGGAGTTCCCTGCTCCCACGGGGCGTTCGATGTCGATCGTCATCTATCAGAAGCCAACGTGCACGACCTGCCGTCAGGTCTATACGCGCTCTCAAGGAGAGCGGCGTGGACTTCACGGCGGTGGACTACTACGTCGATCCGATTCCGAAAGCCAAGTTGGTCGAGCTTCTGCAAAAAGATGGGCATGTCGCCGCGACAACTGCTTCGGCACGAGGGAACCGATCTACAAGACGCTCAGACTCGGCGAGCGCGACCTCTCCGACGATGAGATCGTTGACCTGATGGTCGAACACCCAGATCTCATTCAGCGGCCGATCGTCGAGAAGGGCGCCGCGCGATTCTTGCGCGGCCGGCCGAGCGCCTGAAAGACATCCTTTAGTTCACCAGCTCCGGCTTCTCGACGCCGGGCCTGATGATTCGCTGCCGGCCGGTTGGCCGCTTGGTCCGCTCGAACGGCGGGATGCCGACGGCCTTTCCGGTCTCTGCCGATTCGTACAGCGCCTCGACGATCCGGACGTCCTGCATTCCCTCTTCGCCCGACGGCTCCGGCTCGCGGTTCTTCAGGATGCAGTCGGAGAAGTACAGCGAGCTCGGGCGCAAACTGGTCGCGCTTGCCGATTCGCTTGCGCGTCGTCTTTCCGTTGACCGTCAGCTCGTAGGCCAGGCCCTCGGCGTACTCATATGCGGGATCGACGTGCAGCTGCCCCTTGGTTCCGACGATCCGATACGACGCCACGTCGGCCGAGTTGAAGCTCGTGACGAACGCGGCGACGCGTTCGCCGTCGAACCGGAGAAGCGCGCCGGTCGACTCGTCGATCTCCTCGAGCGCCTTCTTACCGGCGTTGACCGAGATCGCCATGACCTCCTTCGGCTCGGCGCGAAACAGGTAGCGCGCCGCGTTGATGCAGTACACGCCGATGTCGTAGAGCGTGCCGCCACCGAGTGTCCTTCTTGGTCCGGATGTCGTTCGGCCGCACGGTCATCGAGAACGACGAGTTGAAGAACTTCGGCTCGCCGATCCGTCCGCGACGAACCAGATCGACGGCCTTCAGGTTGATCTCCTCGAAGTGCAGCCGATACGCAATCATCAGCTTGACGCGGTTCTCGCGGCAGGCGTCGATCATCCGCTCGCACTCGTCAGCGGTGACGGCCATCGGCTTCTCGCAGAGCACGTGAACGCCGGCCTGGCGGCACGAATCGTGTACTCCGCGTGCATCGAATTGGGCAGCGCGATGTAGACGGCATCCACCTGCTCGAGGCAGGCGTCGTAGTCGTCGTACGAATAGGTGCCGCCAACTCGATACTTCCTCGACAGCGACTTCAGCTTGGTCGGGTCGTCGCTCACGAGCGCCGCGAGGCGCGAATTGCGCCGGGCGTGCGCGAACGCCGGCAGCACCGCGACCTGGGCGATGTGGCCCAGACCGACGACTGCGTACTCGACGGGTCCTCGCTGTTGCGCCTCGCCATTCGACACCTCTTCTGCTGTGTTCGACGCAATCGATATGCCGCCTGGAGTCGATCTGACCACCGAGCGGAAGAGCCACGCGCAGTGCGCCTGCAGGCGCCAGCGGCCCTTCGTCGAAGGACGCGTGCAACGCCGTCGCCTCCGTACTTCGAGCTGTTCGCTGCAGAACACAAGCTCCCACCGGCGATCCGGCCAGGCGGAGCGAAGAGCGGGTCGTTCATGGCAGAACATGGTCAGCGGCCCGAGATTGATCAGACAGCAGACAGGCGTCGTCGCCGGCCGTCGTATAGCGAAGCAGCACGATATCCGACGTCGGCGCGGAGCTCGTCGACGCTTACGTCCGAGTGCCGAGCCTCGACAAGACCGGATCGGTGTGGCGCAGCGCGATCAGATCGGTATACAGGCGACGGGCTTCCTGCTCCGCCCGGCGTCCTGCGCCAGTCGAGGCGACATGCCTTGAACGCGTCTTCGTCCGATGGGAACCGGAAGCTGCTCCCTGACCTCCGGAGACGATAGCGAGGGAAACTGGGACAGAAACTCGAGCCGCCCGTTGCGCACCGCGTCGGACAAGCGGCGGCTGGTGGTCGGCGAAGTAGGTGAACGGCTGCTCGACCGCCTCCTCCTGTCCCTGGAACAGAAGCGGAACAGCAGGCCCCAGCAGGAGCAGCGTCGAGAGCGCGCGCCACTTGCGCACGATCGACGAACTGATGCAGACGGCGGCCGGTGCCGGTGTTGGCGACCTGATCGTGGTTCTCGAGAAAGCAGACGAACGCGGCGTGCGGATGCTTGCGTCGCATCGCTGTCCACGCGGCTGCTTCTGCCACGAATACCACTGGCCCTGATACAGCAGGTTCCGATCGCGCCATCGACGCGAACTCCTGCGCGCGTGCCCTGATAGTCGGTGAAGTACGCCTCGCGTCGTCCGGTCAGCGCCACGAACGCCGCATGGTGCCAGTCTTCGTTCCACAGGCTGTCCACGCCGGAGTCCGTATCGTCCTGGCGCACGAGACGACGTGTCCTGCGGCTCGTTCTCGGCCGACACGATAGATTCGACGGGGCGCCACCAGCCGCGCGGCCGTGATCGCGTCAGCTCGTGAACGATGTGTGTCGGAGATCGATCGACGAGCGCGTGCGTCGCGTCGAAGCGAAGGCCGTCGAAGCGGTACTCCTCCAGCCAGTGCCGCACGTTCTCGCGCATGAAGTGCCGCACCGGCGCCGGAACACTCGCCGTCGAGATTGAATCCCTGCCCCCACTCGGTCTCGTGGTCGGCGAAGTACGACGGGCTGAATTCGTGCAGCACGTTGCCGGACGGTCCGAGGTGGTTGTAGACGACGTCGAGAATCACGCCGAGGCCGGCGGCGTGCGCGGCATCGACGAAGCCGCGCACATCGTCCGGCGTGCCGTAGCCGGTGATACGGCGCGAAGAGAAACACGCCGTCGTAGCCCCACCCGAAGCGGCCGTCGAACTCGGCGATCGGCATCACCTCGAGCGTCGTGACGCCGAGTGACGCGAGATGCGGCAGCCGCTCACGCGCCGAGGCCCAGGTGCCGCCGATCGTGAACGTGCCGATGTGGAGCTCGTAGACGACCTGTCGATGTCGCGGCGCGCGCCCCGCCCAATCGCGCGACGCTCCACGTGAACGCGTGCGGATCGACGACCATCGAGGGTCCGAACGGACCGTCCGGCTGAAATCGCGAGACCGGATCGGGGCGAAGCCCCTGCGCAAGCCGGAACCAGTAACGCTCTCCCTGCGCGCACGTCGGGCACCCGTCGCCGTGAAATAGCCGTCCGGCTCCGGCGTCATCGGGACGTCGGCCTTCCGTCGATGACGAGGGCGACCTCGCGCTGCGCCGGCGCCCACACGGTGAAGACGACGCCGTCCGGACTGACGACGGCGCCGCAGGCGCGGCTGCGCTGGTGCGAGCTGTCTCACGACGCGGCGACACTCGACTCCTCTGGTCGCATCTGCGAGAGTCACGAACGAGCGCAACACCTCGGCGACGCTCCAGGCCTGCGCGATGCAGCCGCGCGGCGCGTAGGGTTCGCTGGCATCGAAGACCTCGCTGATCGTCCCGATGCACGCATCGCTCAGATGGTTGTCGAACGCCGCGAGGAACGACCGCGCCTCGTGTCCGGCGACCCGGATACGCGCGCAGCCACGCGTCGATGAAGGGACCGATGAGCCACGCCCACACCGTTCCCTGGTGATAGGCGGCATCGCGCGCGCGCAGATCGCCGAAATACTGCGCCTTGAAATCCTTGTGACCCGGCTCGAGCGTCCGCAACCCGAACGGCGTCAGCAGACGCTCGGCGACGACATCGACGATCCGCTGCCAGCGCGCCTCGTCGAGCACGGGATGGCGAAGAGCGAGCGCGAAGATCTGATTCGGCCGCAACGACGAATCGTCGCCAGCCTCCCCATCGACGATGTCGTAGAGGTACTGGCCCTCGTCGAACCAGAACCGGCGGTTGAACGACGCCCGCGCGCGCTCTGCGACGGCGTCCAGCTCGGAGGCATCGCGCTCGAAGAACCGATACCAGTCCGCGAGCAGTCGCACGGCGTTGTACCAGAGCGCGTTGATCTCGACCGTCTTGCCGCGGCGAGGCGTGACGACCCAGTCGCCGACCTTGGCGTCCATCCACGTCAGCGCCAGATTCGCGGCGCCCTGTGTCAGCAGGCCGTCCTCGTCCACTCGAATGCCGAACCGCGTGCCCGCCAGATGCAAGCCGGACGATCTCTTCGAGCGAAGGCAGCAGATCGCGAAGCGTCTCGACATCGTTCGAGACGGTGACGTAGCGATCGATGCGCGTGAAAGAACCAGAGCGTGGCGTCGGCCGTGTTGTACAGACCCTTCCTGATCGCCTTCCGGGAACAGATTCGGAATCAGCCCGTCGCGAAGGTGATGGGCGAACGTCAGCAGAATGCCGCGCGCCTCGGCAATCCGGCCGGTGCACAGCGTCAGCCCTTCGAGGCTGATCATCGTGTCCCGGCCCCAGTCGGTGAACCAGTGATAGCCGGCGATGACGCTTCGAGCTTCCCCGCCGGCGGCCCGCGCGCGCGTCGTCTCGGCGGTGCGGGTGGCCGGCTCGATCACGAATTGATCGGCCGCGAGAACGAGTTCGGCGCACACCGGGCTGCGAGCTCACGGCGCCGGCGGCGATCGAGCAGACGCGATCGCCGATTCATCTCCGTGTTCAGCGCCTCGTCGGTGGCAAGCGCATCGAGATCGGCTGCGCTCTGAGTCGAGGCGATGAAGGTCGCTCGTTCGCCTTCGGCCAGATCGAGCTTGAAATAGCCCGGGCTCCAGGTGTCGCCGACCGACGCGTATCCCGCGCTGCTGTTCGAGCAGGTACGGCACGTCCTTCGTCACCTCGGGGTGGAGCGTGAACGACGACTCGTGGTCGCGCAAGCGCGAACACGAGTGGCGGAACCGACGCGTCGAGCGTCGCCTCGAGATATCCGCCGCGCGCCACCAGCACCGGCGATGCCGGGAGCGCGTAGTCAACCGTCGCTTCGTGCGGCCGCGCGTGAAGGTGCGGGCGAATCCCGAGCCGGAATCGGCTTCGCAGCCCGCGTCACGGTGTAGGTCACGAGCACCGTGTTCTGCAGGCGCGGCATGATCAACCGCTTCTCGATGGTCGTGCCGTCGAGCTCGTAGGTCCAGATCGGCAAGCCGCCAACCAGTCTGGAAATGCGTGGTGACGCCGTTGACGGCCTGCCCGACCGGCTGAGCCATCCGATCTGCCCGCCGGCGAGACGGACTCGCTCGTCGAGTCGCGACACCAGCACGAGGCGGCCGAGCGGCGCGGGCAGCGCCGCGACGAGAAGCGCGTGGTAGCGGCGCGTCAGGACGCCGCCCAGTGTGCCTGACGCGTAGCCGCCGAGCCCGTTCGTCACGAGCCATTCGAGCGTCGCCAGCCGATCCCAGTCGGCAGCGACCCCCGAATGTCACGCACGATGTCTGTGGCTGCGGGTGGATTGGTTTCGACGCTGATCATCGAGCTGGATGACTATCGATCCGAATCAGACGCCTCGCAAGGATGATGCCCACTGCTAGCACTGGCGAGCATATTGCTCAACCATCAGCTCGAGTGCTGAATCGATGGCGTCTGTGAAGACGAAGACATCGAACCCGCTAACGCTCAGTCAGCCAGGTCAGCCGGGCTCGTCTATGTGACCGATCGGATGCCCGGCATCCAGCGCCGTCGCCGCGGTCGCGGGTTCCGCTACGTCGACCATCGCGGCCGCGTCCTCAGACGCCGCGCAGATCTCGATCGCATCGCGCGTCTCGCCATCCCGCCGGCATGGAAAGACGTCTGGATCTGCCCAAACGCCAAGGGACATCTGCAGGCGTGCGGTCGCGACGCGCGAGGCCGCAAGCAGTACCAGGTATCACGCCGGATGGCGACAGTGTCCGCGACGAGGCGAAGTACGACCAGATGCTCGCCTTCGCGATGGCGCTTCCGGCGCTGCGCCGCCAGATCGCGAAGGACCTGTCGGCGCCGGGACTCCCGCGGCGCAAGGTCGTCGCCGCCGTCGTGCAACTGCTCGAGAAGACGCTCATTCGTGTCGGCAACGACGAGTACGCGCGCGACAACAACTCGTTCGGCCTCACGACGATGCGCAACAGGCACGTGCAGGTCTCAAAGTCCACGCTCCGGTTTCGGTTCAAGGGCAAAGGCGGCAAATCGCACGACATCGCCTTCGACGATGTCCGTCTGGCGCGTATCGTCCGCCGCTGCCAGGACCTTCCCGGCCACGAGCTATTCGGATACGTGGACGATGAGGGCAAGGTGCAGGACATCGGTTCGGCGGACGTCAACGAGTACCTGCGCGAAGTCACCGGCCAGGACTTCACCGCCAAGAGCTTTCGGACGTGGGCAGCGACCGTGCTCGCGGCCTGCGCCCTTCAGGAACTTCCTGAGTGTCAGTCCCAACGCTCACGCCAAACGCAACGTCGTCAAGGCGGTCGAGGCCGTTGCCGGAGTGCTCGGAAACACGCCGGCCATCTGCAGAAAGAGTTATATCCATCCGGCGATTGTCGATGCCTATACCGACGGATCGCTGCCTCGCACGCGCCGCGCCGAGAAGGCTGAAGGCCGTCTCGCGCCGCTCCCCGACTTTCGTCGCATGGAGACAGCCGTGCTTGCGTGGCTGCAGCGCTTGCAACGGGTCGCTCAGCGGCGAACGGCGTGAAGCCCCCTTGTAAGTTCCCCTTGCAGCTCTTGCAGCACATCCAATCGCGGTAACTGGCTTTCACCTTGCTTATAGCTGGCTTCCACCTTGCTTAAAGGTAAAGGCAGAGTCGAATAGGAGTCACCGCGGGAGGGCTTCATGAGAGTCGCATCGCTTCGAACGCATCTCATCGAAGAGTTAACGGACCTGTTGGACGCCGAAACGCAGCTGACTAAGGCGCTGCCGAAAATGGCGACGGCTGCGACGACGAAGCCGCTGAAGGTGGCATTTCAAAAACATTTGCAAGAGACACGTGGCCATATCGCACGCCTCAACAAGGCGCTGCAACATTTGGGTGAACGACCACGCCGAAAGACCTGCGAAGGCATGCAGGGTCTGCTAAGCGAGGGCGAAGCGATGATGAGCAACACGCGTCAAGGCGCGCTGCGTGACGCCGTGATGATCACGGCGGCGCAGAAGGTGGAACACTACGAAATGGCGAGCTACGGCACAGCACGCACCTATGCGCACGTGCTGGGCGAACCCGCTGTCGCTCGGCTCCTGGAGCAGAACCTCAAAGAGGAGCAGGCGGCCGATGGCAAGCTCACCATTATTGCGGAGAGTGCGGTCAACGACCAGGCAGCTGAGGAGTGGCGTTCACCGGATCCTGAGGACGAGGGGGCTCTACTGCGTTCGGCAGCCTGGTTGGGTGGAGCTGTTGGCACCACCTCGCAACACCTGAGCCGGACTGCAAGACGGGCAGTTGCATCGATAGGAATCGCACATGAGCGATCGCCACGCCGGCGAACGGTGGTGCACCGCGCAAGACGCAAGGCAGGAAGCCGTATCAAGCATCGCTGACGATGGTCACGTGGACGCCGGCATCCGTCGACGCTGAATGTGCCGGCTCGGCTCCATAGCCCACGGTCTGCATCAAAGCCCCATGACGGCACTCCCTTCGGCAACCTATCGTCTTCAGCTGCACGCCGGCTTCACCTTCGACGATGCGGCTGGCGTCAGCGACTACCTGTCCGAACTGGGCATCACGCACGTGTATTGCTCGCCGTATCTCCAGGCGGCGCCGGGCAGCACGCACGGCTACGACGTGATCGACCACACGCGGCCGAACGTGGAGCTTGGCGGCGAGGAAGGCTTCAGGCGATTCGCCGCCGCATTGAAGGCCGCAGGAGCTTGGGACAGGTGCTCGACATCGTGCCGAATCACATGGCGATCTCCACGGCGGCCAACTGGTGGTGGGCCGACGTGCTGGAGAACGGGCCATCGAGTCACTTCGCGTCGTACTTCGACGTGGAGTGGGAGCCGCCCGAGGCGCGCCTGCGCAACACGGTGCTGATTCCGATCCTCAGGGATCACTACGGGCGCGTGCTCGAGGCCGGCGAGCTGCAGATCGTCCGCCATGGTGCGGAGTTCCAGGTTCGATACGCGGAGAACACGTACCCGATCAGCCCGAGCTCGCTTGGGCCCGCTGCTTGGCCGTGCCGCCCGGCAGTCCGGATCGGATGCGCTTGCGTTCCTCGCCGACGCCTTCAGTGGCCTTCCCCGGCCGACCGCGACCGATCGCGCCAGCGTGCGGCGACGACATCGCGACAAAGCGGTGCTGCGCGAACAACTGCGTCGTCTGCTCGAGGACGATCCGTTCGCCGCGACGGCCATCGATCAGACCGTCGCAGACATGAACGCCGATCCCGACGCGCTGCACGCGCTGCTCGACATGCAGAACTATCGCCTGGCGTGGTGGCGCAGCGCGGACCGCGACCTCGGGCTACCGGCGCTTCTTCGACATCGACACGCTCATCGGATTGCGGATGGAGGACGAGCAGGTCTTCCAGGACACCCATCGGCCGCGTGCTCGAATGGGTGCGCGAAGGCGTGCTCGACGGCCTGCGCATCGATCACCCGGACGGCCTGCGCGATCCGCAGGAGTACTTCGACCGTCTGCGCGCAGCGGCCCCGGACGCCTGGATCGTGGCCGAGAAGATCCTCGAGCCTGGACGAGCACGCTGCCCGAGACCTGGCCGATCGCGGGAACGACGGGATACGACTTCCTGAATCGCGTGACGGGTCTGTTCGTCGACCCGGACGGCGAAGAGCCACTGACCGAGTTCTACCGCGAGTTCACCGGCGAGACACGCGACTACTCCGGTGCTCGTCCGCGACAAGAAGCGTCCTCGTGCTGCGCGAGGTGCTCGGGAGCGACGTGAACCGCCTGACCGATCTGCTGCTGCAGATCTGCGAGCGCCATCGGCGGCACCGCGACTACTCGCGCCATCAACTGACCGACGCGCTGCGCGAGCTGATCGCATGGTTTCCGGTGTACCGCACCTACGTGCAGCCCTACTCCGGGCAAGCTGTCCGAGAGTCGACCGGCAGTACGTCGAGCGGCGGCGTGACGCGGCGATGCGGAGCGGCCCGACATCGAGGCCACGCTTTTCGAGTTCCTGCGCGACCTGCTGTCGCTGGCCGTCACGGGGGATCTCGAGAAGGAGTTCGTCGCCCGCTTCCAGCAACTGACCGGCCCGGCCATGGCCAAAGGCGTCGAGGACACGGTCTTCTACACCTACAACCGCTTCATCGCGCTCAACGAAGTCGGCGGCGATCCCTCACGGTTCGGGACGAGCCTCGAGCAGTTCCACGAGGCGGCGCGAGGAGACGCAGCAGCGGTGGCCGCTCACGATGCTGGCAACGGCCACGCACGACACCAAGCGCGGCGAAGATGTCCGGGCCCGCCTCGCGCTGCTCTCCGAGCAGCCGGAGGCGTGGATCGAGGCCGTCCGACGCTGGTCGGCGATGACCCGATCCCATCGCACGCGGCGAGTGGCCCGATCGCAACGCTGAGTATTTCTTCTACCAGACGCTCGTGGGCGCGTGGCCGGTGTGCGCCGAGCGCCTCACGGCCTACATGGAGAAAGCCAGCCGCGAAGCGAAGGTCCACACGTCGTGGACGTCGCCGCACGCCGACTACGACGAGGCCCTCCGGACGTTCGTCCAGGCGCTGCCTCGCCGATCGCGCGTTCATGCAGGACGTGCAGGCAGTTCGTCGAGCCGCTCGTCGCTCCCGGCCGCATCAACTCACTCGCGCAGACGCTCATCAAGCTGACGGCGCCGGGCGTGCCCGATCTCTATCAGGGCACCGAGCTCTGGGCGCTGCACCTGGTCGATCCCGACAACCGCCGGCCGGTCGACTACGAGGCGCGTCGTCGCGCGCTCGCCGACGTGAAGTCAACTGAGCCCACCGGCGATCTGGCAGCGCGCCGACGAAGGCCTGCCGAAGATGTGGGTCACCCATGCGGCATTGCAGCTGAGGCAGCGGCACCGCGACGCGTTCGGCGCTCGACGGCCGCTACACGCGCCGTTCAGCGCGCGAGGACCGCTCGCCTGCCACATCGTGGCGTTTCGTCGCGGCGAGGAGGTGATGACCGTCGTGCCGCGTCTCGTGATTCGCGCCGATGGCCGCTGGCGCGGCACGACGATATCCGTTCCGTCCAGGGGAGTGGCGCAACGTGTTGACCGGGCAGCGCGTCGAGGGCGGCGACGTCGACGTCGCCGACCTCTGGCAGGACTTTCCGGTCGCACTTCTCGAACGCACTCAGCCCGTGAGGCGTACATGAGCACGATGGAATCCCATCGCCGGCCGATGACCGAGCAGATCACGACGGACATGGCACGTGCGCCCCGGCGAGCCGTTTCCGCTCGGCGCCACGTGGGACGGGCGCGGCACCAACTTCTCGATCTTCTCGGAAGTCGCCGAGCGCGTGGAGTTGTGCCTCTTCGATCGCAACGGTCGCGAGACGCGCGTCAACCTTCCCGAGCGGACCGCGTTCTGCTGGCACGCCTATCTGCGCGGCGTCGGCCCCGGGCAGCGTTACGGGTTTCGCGTGCATGGCCCCTGGGATCCGGCAAACGGGCTCCGCTGCAACCCGGCGAAGCTCCTCGTCGATCCGTACGCCCGCGCCATCACCGGCGGCATCGAGTGGAACCCGCCGGTGTTTCCCTATCCGCTGGGCGGAGACGATCTTCAGCGCGACGATGACGACAACGCGGCGTACATGCCGAAAGCCGTCGTCGTGGACGACGCCTTTGACTGGGAGGGTGATCGCTCCGCTGCGCCGCAAGCTGCACGAGACGGTCATCTACGAAGTGCACCTGAAGGGATTCACGAAGCAGCATCCCGAATATTCCGGAGGCCATCCGCGGCACGTATGCCGGGCTCGCGCACCCGGCCGCGCTCGAGTACCTGTCGTCGCTCGGCGTGACCGCGGTCGAACTGCTGCCGATTCACGAGTTCGTGCACGAGCTGCACCTGCTCGACAAGGGCCTGCGCAACTACTGGGGCTATCACTCCTACGGCTACTTCGCGCCGCACGGCGAGTATTCATCGCAAGGCGACACCGGCGGACAGGTGCGCGAGTTCAAGCAGATGGTGAAGGCGCTCCACGCCGCCGGACTCGAAGTGATCCTCGACGTCGTCTACAACCACACCGGCGAAGGCAACCATCTCGGCCCGATGCTGAACCTGAAGGGCATCGACAATCGCGCGTACTACCGCACGGTCGAGACCGACCCGCGCTACTACATGGACTACACCGGCACCGGCAACAGCCTGAACATGCGTCATCCGCACGCGTTGATGCTCGTGATGGATTCGCTGCGCTACTGGGTGCAGGAGATGCACGTCGACGGGTTCCGCTTCGATCTCGCCTCGACGCTCGCGCGCGGTCTCTACGAAGTCGATCGGCTGTCGGCCTTCTTCGACATCATTCACCAGGACCCGACGCTCAGCGGCGTGAAGCTCATTGCCGAGCCGTGGGACCTCGGCGAGGGCGGCTACCAGGTCGGCAACTTTCCGGTCAGATGGTGCGAGTGGAACGGCCGCTATCGCGACACGGTTCGCGACTACTGGCGCGGCCAGGGCGCGACGCTGGGCGAGTTCGCCAGTCGCTTCACCGGCAGCTCCGACCTGTACGAAGACAACGGACGACGACCGTACGCCAGCGTGAACTTCGTGACTGCGCACGACGGCTTCACGCTGCGCGATCTCGTCTCCTACAACGAGAAGCACAACGAGGCGAACGGCGAGAACGGCAACGACGGCGAGAGCCACAATCGATCGTGGAACTGCGGCGTCGAAGGGCCCACCGACGATCCCGGCGGTCAACGCGCTTCGATCGCGGCAGCAGCGCAACATCCTGACGACGCTGTTCCTCTCGCAGGGCATTCCGATGCTGCTCGGCGGCGACGAAATCGGCCGCACGCAGCGCGGCAACAACAACGCCTACTGCCAGGACAACGAGATGTCCTGGTTCGACTGGAAGAACGTCGATCGAGGAGCTGCTCGAGTTCACGCGCCGCCTGATCCACCTGCAGGCCCGGCATCCGGCATTCCGGCGGCGAGGCTGGTTCAAGGGCCGCCCTGTGCGCGGCGCCGGCGTCGGCGACATTGCCTGGTTCAGACCCGACGGCAAGGAGATGGTGGACGAAGACTGGCAGCAGGCGCACACGCAAGTCGTTCGCGGTGTTCCTGAACGGCGACGCGCTGCGCGAACTCGACGACGACGGCCGTCCGGTACGCGACGACAGCTTCCTGCTGCTCTTCAACGCGCACCACGAGCCGCTCGCGTTCACGATGCCCGCGCGCCTCGTTCGGACGCGACGTGGCACGTCGTCATCGACACGGCCGCCGGGCTCGATCAGGAAGCCCGTTCCCTCACAGCCAAGCAGTCACTCACGATGCCAGACCGGACCATCCTGGTCCTGTCGCGACGCTCGTCGGCCCACTGCCCGCGACGGCCGGAGACCGGTACGAGAGCTGATGGGTCGCCTCAGGGCTCAGCGTGCGGCTCGAACTCGTAGATGCCGCCGTCGGCCATCAAGGCAAGAAAGAGGTGGCCATCTCGAAAAGTATACGAACGAATGAACCCGAGGTCCCTGACGAAGCGATCGTGCAGGGATCCGGGCGGGCACTGCGCGCGGGTCATCGCAAGCGGTCCGATCTGGAGCTGATTGCCGGGCGACGCTTTCCCCGTTCCGTTTCCGCTCTTCCCGCATGGTCTGTCCTCGCGGCGTGCGAGAGCGCGTTTAGACCGCCTGCGTAGATCGGTGGCTGGACGATGGATTCCCAGTTTCCTCATCCGGGTGCGCAGCGTGCTTGCGCACAGGCCAAGGATCCTGGCAGCGCCGGACGTTCCTTCAATACGCCAGCTGGTGGTCTCGCAGCACACGACGGATGTGCGCGCGCTGAACGTCGACGAGTGTCTGCAGGGGCTCGTCGAGCACTCGGCACCGAGCGCGCGAAGCGGCTCACCGGCTGAAGTCCGCCAGGTCCAGGACGCCGTCGCGCGACAGAATGACGCCTTGTTGAATGACGTTCTCGAACTCACGGATATTTCCTGGCCAGTCGTATCGCTCGAGCGCCTGCAGCGTCCCGGGCGTGATGCGCTCGATCGTCTTTCCCATCTGCCGCGCCGACGCGATCGCAGAAATGGCGCGTCAGCGCAGGCAGATCCTCGCGCCGCTCCCGCAGCGCGGGCAGCGTGATCGGGAACACGTTGAGACGATAGAACAGGTCCTGCCGGAACTTTCCGCTGACGTACGTCATCCACGAGGTTCCTGTTGGTCGCCGCGACGACGCGGACGTCGACGTCGACCGTGCGCGTGCTGCCGAGCCGCTCGAACTGTCCTTCCTGCAGCACGCGCAGAAGCTTCGGCTGCAGTTCGAGCGGCAGCTCGCCGATCTCGTCGAGAAAGATCGTGCCGCCATCGGCCAGCTCGAAGCGGCCGGCCTGTGAGGTGTGCGCGCCGGTGAACGCACCGCGCTCGCGGCCGAACAGCTCGCTCTCGATGAGCGAGGGCGGCAGCGCGCCGCAGTTGACGACGACGAACTTGCGGTGAGCGCGCGGCTCTGGTGATGAATCGCGCGGGCCACCAGCTCCTTGCCGGTGCCCGTCTCGCCGAGCAACAGGACGCTGGCGTTGGTCGCCGCGACCTGCTCGACGCGATACATCACATATTTCAGCACGTCGCTGGCGCCCACGATCCGCGATCCGCCGTCGCCGGCTCGAGCTTGCGAGAGGCGGGGATCAAAGAGGCGGGGATCATTGACACCGGTAACCTGGTTAAGAGATTTGGAGTCATGCAGCGAAGCTATCAACGGGGTCAGGCCACGACAAGTGAGACCTTGGTCCCATAGAAGTGGCCACGCCCGCGATTATCGTTACGTCGTACGAGTGGACAGCAACCGCACCAGCGCGGCAACGGAATCCACACCCAGCTTGCGGGTGACGCGACCGCGATGCACCTTGACGGTCTTCTCACTCATGCCGAGCTCGTAGGCAATCTGCTTGTTCAGCATTCCGGCAGCGACGAGTTCGCACACTTCCCGCTCGCGCTTGGTGAGACGCGCGAGTCGTTCCTCGGCATCGCGCTCCCGCTGCTGCTGCTGTCGAAGAGCGGTGGCATGGACACGGGCCCGCTCGATCGCACCGAGCAACTGATCTTCCTCGACCGGTTTGACGAGAAAATCCATCGCGCCTTCGCGCATCGCGCGCGCCGTCGACGGCACGTCGCCCCGCGCGCTGAGGAAAACGATCGGCATCGACGATCGCTCTGCGTCTCATGGCACCCTGCACCTCCAGACCAGTCATGCCGGGCATCTTCAAATCGAGCAGCAGGCAGGCAACGCTGTCGTACGGCAGGCGCTCGAGAAAGGCCGCCGGCGATCGTAACGTTTCGACCGAGATGTTGTTCGATCGCAGCATCCGCTCGAGCGCACGAAGGACGATCGGATCGTCGTCCACTGCGAACACGTGGCAATTCCGGATTCCATAGCTGGACTAACGTGGAGGTCAGTCTACACGTCCCGACCTATCAGTGACATCTCTACGCGAATGAACATCGGTAAAACTACGTGCTGACTCAACCGTATGTCGACTGCCAGGGTTCGAGCCATCCGTAAGCTATCATGCCCACTCCAGACTGCACGCTGCTGGCGCCCTGCTGCACAACATCTGTATGGGTCAATCTACCTGATGCTCGCATGGTCGATGCGGCAGGTCGCCCTCTGGCTGTTGCTCCTCGCCGCCCGCTCAACGCGCAGACAGCGGCGATCCTGCAAGGCGCTGTCAGGGATCCGTCTGGCGCCCTCGTGTCGCGGTGCAACAGTTCTGGTCGAACACATCGACACCGGTGCACGAGAGGCAGACGGCGACTGATGCCTGCGGGTCGCTATCAATTTGTGGCGCTGCTGGCCGGCGAGTATCGTGTTGAAGTGCGCGCGCCGTCGTTCCGCTCGCAGATCCTCGAACGATTCGTGGTCGAAGGCGGCCGCACCATCGTGCAGGACTTTCAGCCTCGCCCTCGATGAAGTCGCCGAAGACGTCGTCGTATCGGCGCGCACGTCGCCGATCGATCGAGCCACAGTCTCGGTCGGCCATGTCATCGATGAGAGAACGTCCATGACATGCCGCTCAATGGCCGGCGATTCGTCGACCTCGGATCCTGCTCCCCGGATCGGTCACGCCCACGCAGGGTGGATTCCTCTCGGCACCCGAGTCGCGGAGACGGATTTTATGGGTTCAATACCGCCGGGAACCGAGACGACGGCGTCAACTTCATGGTCAACGGCATCTCCGTCAACGAGCAGTTCAACGACCTGACGATGCAGACGTCGATCCTGACGGTCCAGGAAATGAAGGTCGACAACTCCACCTTCAGTGCGCAGTACGGCCGGAACTCAGGAGCGATCGCCAACATCGTGACCCGATCCGGCGCGAACACGCCACGCGGGGAGCTGTTCGAATTCCTCCGGGACGACGCACTCGACGCACGAAACTTCTTCAACTTCTTCTCGGACGAGCCCGAGCCCTTCAGTCGGCACCAATTTGGCGGCAGCGTCGGCGGACCGCTGATTCGCAACCGCACATTCTTCTTCGCCGCCTACGAGGGCATCCGGCAGCGACAGCATCTCGATCTGAACAGTCTCGTCCTGAGCGACGCAGAACGCGCTCCGTCCGCAGTCCCACAGGTGATCGAACTGCTTCCGTTCATCCCGCGAGCCAATCTCGTGGACGCGCAGGGCACCTCGCGATTCGTCGGTTCGGCGGTCGCTCCGTTCGACGCGGACCAGGTCTCCCTCGATCTGACTGACACGCACCAGGCCCAACGCGCGTTGCACGGCTATTACTGGTACAACCGCGACCAGCGCCGCGAACCGTCCTGCAGGGCAACACGATTCCAGGCTTTGGCGACATCCGCCGCAGGCGCCGGCACATCCTGACGTTGAACGAAACGCGGGTCATCAGCCCGATGCTCGTCAACGAGGCTCGCTTTGGTTTCGCGCGGAACCTCAGGCGCCGGCAGCACCGGCGATGCTGCTCAATCCGGCGCAGCTCGGCTTCGCGATCGGCATCGATGAGCCGATCGGGTTGCCACAGATCAACGTCGGCGGGGGACTGAACTTCGGCGGACCGGCGAACTTTCTGACGTCGCGAACAGGCACGACGTTTACGGTCTCGGACATGCTCAGCTATCAGCGAGCGCCAGCACGCGCTTCGATTCGGTGGTGAGTTTCGCTGGTACACGAACGAGAGCTACACGAAGGACGCGGGCCGTTTCAACTTCCCGACGGTGGCCGACTTCGTTGCCGGGCACGGCCAACGCCTTCAGCGTGACGCTTGGAGATCGGCACGCCCACATCACGCAGAACGCCCTCGGGCTCTTTGCGCAGGATCAGTACAACCTGCGGCCGAATCTGACGCTGGATGTAGGCTTGCGCTACGACTGGAACATGACGCCGACCGAGCGCGAGGATCGTTTCGTCGTGTTCGATCAGGCGACGGCGTCGCTCGTCCGCGTCGGCACGGACATCGACGCAGATCTACCAGCAGAACGACTGGAACGTTCAGCCCCGCGCCGGCGTCGTCTGGGACGCTTCAAGGACTGGACGCACGGTCGTTCGTGCGGCGTATGGTGTCTACGTCAACCAGCCCACCACGAATGTCGTGACAGGAGCGGTTGCGAATCCGCCGCTAGCCATGCCGCTGTCCTACAGCGGCCCTGTTGGTCTCGACAGTGCCAGTCGACCTGGCCCGCGCCACGGGCCTGGCGCCCTCCACGGTCGATCCCGACTTCACCAACGCCACGACGCAATCGTGGAACGTGAACGTCCAGCAGGAGCTGATGCGGAACGTCGCGATCATGGCGGGCTACTTCGGAGGCGCGAGGCTCCCATCTCCGCATCGCGCGGAACCTCAACCAGCCGATCGATGGCGTGAGGCCATTCCCGTCGTTGTCGCCATCGAGCGCGATTCTGCCCGGAACGCCGCTCGGAAACATCATGCAGATCGAGAGCTCCGGCGCGGTCGTCGTATCGGGGGTTGTGGGTCTCGCTACGGGGTCGAGTGGCTGACGGGCTGCGCGTCACGGCCTCCTACACGCTCGCACGCATCGCACGACTACAACTCGCTCAACAGTCAGGGCGTCGTCGTCCAGGACAGCTACGATCTGCGCCGGCGAATGGGGACCGTCAGACTACGACGCACGGCATCGGGCGGTGGCGACGGCCGATCTACGAGCTTCCGTTCAGGGGCACGCCGCTTGTCGAGGGCTGGCAGGTCGCCGTGATCGTGCAGGCGCAGAGCGGCAGCCCGGTCAACATCGTCACCAGCAACAGCGCGCTCAATGGCATCGCCAACACCGTGCGGCCGGACGTGACCGGCCCGATCACGACGATCGGCGACCGTGCAACGATGGTTCGACACGGCGCCTTTCGTAGCCGCGAACCATTTCGGCAACCTCGGCCCGAAACGCCGTCGATCGGACCGCGCTTCGACAACACCGATCTCTCGATCGCGAAAATGACTCCCGTCCACGGCACGCGCGTCGAGCTTCGCGTCGACGTCTTCAATCTTTTCAACCATCCGAACTTCGGTCAGCCTGGCAATATCGTGGGCAGTCGAAATTTCGGCGTGATTACCAGCACGCGATTTCCCACCGGTGAGCTCGGGTCGTCCCGGCAGATCCAGTGCTCAGCGAGGATAACGTTCTGACACGCGCCGCTATCGATCGCGCTGATGCTTCTGCTCATCGGCTGGGCATCGTCCGGCGCTGGCGCAGCACGCCTTCAACGACAAGAACGTACTCGCGCTGTATTGGTACGCGCGGGAGTATCCGACCAACGTGCTCTACGAGCAGGGCTTGCTGCGAGCACTCCAGGCGGAACCCTTCAGGCGGCCCCGACTACTACTCGGAATATCTGGAAGTCGACCGCTTTCCCGAACAGATCAGGCTCGATCTGCTGCGGGCCTACCTTCGGCAGAAGTACGCGCGCCACCGGATTGACGTCATCGTCGCGGCCGCTGAGACGCCGTTCGAGTTCCTGCTGGCAGACCGATCGCTCTTTCGCAGGTGTCCCCATCGTCTACACCGCCTTCGGGCCGGTCGACGCGGCCGCTGAACGCTCGACCCCCGGCATCGCCGGCGTGTTCATCGTCGGTGTCTACAGCAAGACGCTCGAAACGATGCGAGCCATTCACCCAGATACCAAACAGGTCTTCGTGGTCACGAGCCTTCCCAACAACGGGGGCAAAGCCAGCGAGAACATCATCCGCAACGAACTTGCGCCATTCGAACGCGAGTTGACGATCACCTACCTGACTGACCAGACGACAGACGCACTCGTTGACCGGTGTCGCATGCGCCGCCAGATTCGCTGGTCCTCTACGTGCGGCACTCTGAGGATTCGTCGGAAAGCGGCATTGGATCCCGTTCGAGGCCGCGCCCTCCTGGCGCGGGTCTCGACCGTACCGGTCTACAGCATCGCGCGGACGTATTTCGGTCACGGCATCGTCGGCGGCTATCTGGCCGACCACGAAGTGATCGGCGCCCAGGCCGCGCAGCTGGCGTTGCGCGTGCTGGCCGGCGCACGGCCCGAGGATCTGCACGCGACGAATGCGCGCTCTCGCCGATGTTCGACTGGCGCGCGATCCAACGCTGGCGGATCAATCCCGGCCGCCTCCCGCCGGGATCGGACATCCGATTTCGAGTGCCAACCGCCTGGGATCAGTATCGCGGATACATCGTCGGCGCGATCACATTGCTGGTCGTGCAGGGTCTGATGATTACGGCGCTGGTCGTCCAGCGGTCGCGCCGCCGCGAGGTCGAAGCGCGCAACGCGGCGATCCTCAGTGCGGCGCCGGACATGATGTTCCTCCTGACGAAGGATGGGCGTGTATATCGACTATCACGCCTCTGATCAGAAGCTGTTGCCCGCCCCACCCGCTTCCTTCCTAGGACGACAGATGAGTGAGGTGTTGCCTCCGCGCGTTGCGGCCGCCTATGCCGGCGCGTTTGCCAGACTGACGCACGAACCTGGACCGGTCTTCCTCGAATACCCGCTGCCGATGCCTGACGGCGAGCATTCCTACGAGGCGCGCATCGTGCCCTGTCGAGACAACGAGGTGCTCGCCGTGGTCCGTGACGTCACTGAGCGAAAGAAGTCGACGCAGTCGCTGCACGAAGCACAGGCCGACCTCTCTCGTGTCTCACGACTCACGGCGCTCGGCGAATTCGCGGCATCGCTGTCACACGAGATCCGCCAGCCACTGACCGGCATCCTGCTGAATGCGAAGACCTGCCTTCGCTGGCTGGGTGCCTCGTCGCCGGATCTGACAGAGGTCCGCGACGCGTTGTCGGATGTCGTCGAAGCGGGCCAGCGAGCCAATGAAATCATTCGACGCAATCGAGAGCTGTTTCGAGCACCGCACCGTGCAGAAGGCAGCTGCTCGATCTCAATAGCGTCATCCATGAGGTCGAGGTGTTGGCAAGTCGCGCCTGCAGGCCGGACACGTTACGCTGATCGCTTCGGTGACGCCAGACGTGCCGGCCGTCTACGGCGACCGCGTGGAGCTGCAACAGGTCCTCTTGAATTTGATCGGCAACAGCATCGACGCGATGGAAAGCATCGATCCGAGCGCACGACGTCATCGAGGTGTCATCGTCGCTCACACCTGAGGAGAGTGTGATGGTCTCCGTGCGAGACACTGGCGTGGCCTCACAGGCGTCGACAGAGAGCGAATGTTCGCGCTGTCGTACACGACGAAGGCGTCTGGCAGCGGCGTCGGGCTCTCGATCAGCCGCTCGATTATCGAAGCCCATGGTGGCCAACTGTGGGCAGAGGACAACGCGGGCCATGGAGCGACGTTCTCTTTTACTCTCCCGATTCAGTCCGCGGCCGCCACCTAGCTCGTCACGAGCATAAGCAACAGCCGGGCTTCTCCGAAATGAGAACGCCGCGGCCTTTTGCAAAAGCTGCCACGACGGGTCGCGTCAAGCGCCTTAGGTAAACGTGTCTATGCCCGTTTCACCTCGGCAGAGTCGCTGGCGCACGGTATGCACAAAGCGGAGCAGCGCAATGGCTGCGCTATACGCTGCGATGCATCAGAGAGATTTGTCCCGACCCGTCGTCCTACTCGCCCAGTGTCTGGGGCGATGCCCATTTGTAGCGCTGGCTGTTCTCGCTGACAATCGCGACCATCGTCGCCGGTTGTGAGTCGGCCACCACGTCTTCAGTCACAACCGGGCCGACACCGACAAAGTGCCAGCTGACTGTGACTTCCCCGTCGAACATCGTCGCCGATGGCGGCACCGGTGCCATTACCGTGTCTGCTCAACCCGAATGCCCATGGACAGTGGCGACGCAGGCCAATTGGATTTCCGATCTGTCGCCTTCATCCGGTCAAGGCAACGGCAAGGTGGAGTTTCGGGCGGCGCCGAATACGGTGCCTGCCATGCGGGAAGGCGAAATCGTCATCAACGAGGACCATGTCCGCGTCATGCAAGAGGCGGCACCTTGCCAATTCACGATCGATCCGGACCGGCAGACTGTGACCAACGACGCGGAGAACGCCAGCGTGACAGTCTCGACCTACAACACGTGCACGTGGACAGCTCGAAGCAACGCCGGGTGGCTCACGATCACTGCCGGTGAGAGCGGCAACGGCAACGGCACCGTCGCATTCAGGGTGGGATTCGAACGCCGGCCCCATGCGCACCGGAACCCTGACCGTTGCCGGCCGCACGCATACCGTCATCCAGCAGGCAGCGCCACAGCCCACGCCTCCCCCGCCACCGCCGGCGCCAACGTGTACCTACTCGATCAGTCCGACCAGTTCGTCGGTGGCCGCGGGTGGTGGGGGCGTGAATCCCGTGACGGTCACGACCACGAGCGGCTGTCTCTGGACCGCTGTCAGCAACGTTCCGTGGATTACGGTGATATCCGGAGCCACGGGTAACGGTCCCGGTTCGGTCGGGATGACGGTGGCGGCCAACCCGGGCGGCGCGCGAAGCGGCACGCTGACGATTGCCGGCCAGACGTTTACCGTCAATCAGCTGGCGCCAGCGCCATTGCCCTGCACGTACAGCCTCAATCCGACCAGCGCCTCTTTCTCGGCATTGGGAGGTGCTGGCTCGATCACCGTGACAGCAGCAGCCGGGTGCGCCTGGAGCGCAACCAATAACGCGTCTTGGATCTCGTTCACGACCGGCACCAGTGGAAATGGAAACGGCGCGGTCGGGTTCCTCGTGCTGCCGAACGTCGGCGCCGCACGCACCGACGTCATCTCAATCGGCGGCCAGTCGTTCAGTGTGACGCAGGCCGGGGTAGGTCTCAGCGGTGCTGGTCAGACGCCCACCGTCACGAAGTGAGGTGAGCACCATGAAGATCTGGGCTTACCGTTCATGCGTGCCGCTGGCAGTGATCACCATATTGATCATCGCCGGGTGTGAAGCGGCGTCCGCGGTTGCGGTCACAACCGGGCCAACAGCAACAGTGGCGAAGTGTCAGCCGGTACTCGGTGCTTCGTCGAATGTCGGCGCTGCCGGTGGACCCAGTGCAGTCAGTATCACCACCCAGCCAGAGTGCGGGTGGACCGCCTCGACGCAAGCGAGTTGGATCACAGACCTTTCTCCTTCGTCCGGGCAAGGCAGTGGTCAACTGGCGTTTCGCGCTGCTCCCAATACGGAGCCTTCCGCGCGCGAGGCCGAGATCATCGTCAACGACGATCGCGTTCGAGTGGTGCAGGAAGCTGCGCCGCCATGCACCTTCGAGGTCCGCCCCGGCAACCTCAACATCGGCGCGACTGGTGGCACCACTCACGCCGCCGTGTCGGTGAGGGACAGATGCGCATGGGGCGCCAGCAGCAGTGTGCCGTGGATCAGCGTTGCATCGGGCGCAAACGGTACGCGGCAGCGGTTCGAGCACATTCAGAGTGGCTCCGAACACGGGCGCCACACGATCAGGGGACATCACTATCGCCAGCCAGACATTCACAGTGACCCAGAGTGCGGCCGCTGCCGGTCCAAGTGGTGGCGGCGGTGGCAGTGGCGGCGCCGGCCCCACTGGCGGTGGCGATGACGAGGACAACAAAAACGATGATGGCGGCGGAGACAACAACAGTGGCAAAGCAAGGGGAAGGGCAAGGACAAAGGCGGCAAAGGCAAAGGCGACACCCTTTGAGGTGATGCGATGAGGATGACTTGCGGCTCGACGACGCGCGTCCGAAGAGGACGAGTGACCTTGTTCGTGACGTGCTTGCTGCTGGGTGTCTCCATCCCCCCTGCCAGCGCCCAACAAACCACCGTCGACGTGCTGTCGTTCCTTCTGACGAACCGGACGATCATCACCGGCGACTTCGACCGTGATGCGCAAGCCGCAGCGGCAACGCGCGATACGTTCGCGACGTTCCTGGTTCAGGAGCTCGCCACGCTTCCCGGTGTCCACTTCGTCCGGAGGGTTCACGTACCGTCTCGACAGTGCGCTTGGCACCGTCATTCGATCGAGCGACAGCTTTGGTCCGTTCTACACCGAGCGATCGCTGACGGCCGGCAGAAATCGCGGCTCGTTTGGTGTGGGTTACCAGAGCACGCTGTACGACACGCATCGATGGACGCGACCTGCGCGACGGAACGCTTGGTCTCAACCGGCGGCCATCCTGCGCGGCGACACGCAGCCGTTCGACATTGAAACGGTCTCGCTGCGAATTCGCACAGACACGATGACGCTCACGGGCAACTACGGCGTCGCCGATCGAGTCGATATTGGCGTGGCGGTCCCGTTCGTACGGCTGACTCTCGAGGGAGAGCGGGTCGATACCTACCGCGGACAAGCTTTCCTTCAGGCAACCGGCTCGGCCTCGGCCTCCGGGCTGGGCGACGTCGTCGCACGCGTCAAATTCAACGTGCTTCGTGACGGGTGCGAGCGGCCTGGCGCTTGGCGCAGAGACGCGACTTCCGACCGGTGACGAAACGAACCTGCTCGGCGCAGGTCAGATCAGCTTCACACCGCAGCTTCATCGGCTCGGTTGAGGGCGACAGCGTCGGATTTCACGGCGAGGTGTGCGTACACGCTTCACGGGGTTTCGAAGGCGTTGGGCTACGGCGCCGCGATGACGGTCGCGGCCGCACCCCGCTTCACGATTGTGGGCGAAGTCTTCGGTCGCAGGGTCGAAGGACTGGGGCGGCTAGCCGTGACGACCGTCGCCTCATCCTCGACTCGTCGGTGTCGATACCATCCGGCTGACCGGAGTCGAAGAGAACCACCCATCGCATCGTGGCGATCGGAGGATTCAAATGGAACGTCACAGGAACCTGGCTGATCACGGCCAACGTGCTTCGGCCGCTCACGGATGTGGGCCTCAATGCGAGCTGGGTTCCGACGGTGACGTTCGACTATTCGTTTGGCGGCTAGCGCCAGGGTACGAGCTATGGGCAGGGCAACTTGGCGGCGAGATGAACTCGTGAACCCGGAGAGGGATGCCGGGCCCGAACGGCCCCTTTTGGTGTGGCCTCAGGACGACACACCAAAGATGGGACGCGGGGCTGGAGCCGCGTACCTGGCTTTCCTCGTGCTGTTAGCGTTCGGTGCCGTTTGGGTCCTCGAGCAGGATATCGAGGGACCCACACCGAGTGTGGACTCGCGCGCGTCGAACGAGCCGCCAATTACTGGCGCCGAGTCACCGCGACCTGTCGAACTCGAACCGCCGACGACCGGCAAGGCGCCCGACGAGCCGGTCTACAAGGCGCTGGGCGACGAGATGGCGTCGTACAACGAGTACACGAGCCAGGCGTCCTACCAGCTCTATGACACCTCGGGCTCGACCGAGGACTGGAGCTACTGGATCACCGGCGGCCTCGGGTTCACCTTCGAGATCGGCGACGAGGGCTTCCACCCTGCATACGAGGAAGCGGTGGTCGGCGAGTACCTCGGCGTGCCGCCGGCGGACGGCGCCGGCGAGGGCGGGAACCGGGAGGCCTATTACGCGGCCGCCCTGGCCGCCCAGAACGCGGAGCTGCACTCGCTGATCAAGGGCAAGGCACCCAAGGGGTACAAGATCACGGTCTCCAAGACCCACGTCTCCCCCACCTCGCCGGTGATCCAGCCGGACGGGTCCACGCGGGACCCGATCTGGTACGAGGACACCTTGACCAATGTCTACCGCTCCACGGGCGGTCAGTTCACGCTCCACGTCAACCCGTCCACCCGGCCGCTGGTCGCGGGCCGCTACGGCCGCGAGCCGGAGGCCGACCCGCAGGAGCCGATCACGCTGACCAACCCAGCTGGGGTTCCCGCCGAGGGCGAGAGCGAGGAGCTCACCTTCGAGGTCGGCGGGCTGCCCGAGGTCGACAACGGCTTCGCGACCCTGGAGTTCGAGTGGCCGGGCGACGCCGACTGGGACTTCTTCGTGGAGGGCCCGGACGGCGAACCGGTGGGCTCCGGCGCGACGCTCGCCAACCCCGAGCGGATCCGGATCCCAGACCCGGTCGCCGGCACCTACACCGTGATCGCCGACAACTTTGCTGGCGGGACGGCGGACGACGACTGGGAGGGCGAGGTCACCTTCCAGAGTCCGGACCCGCCGTCCTACACCGGGATCAAGGAGAAGTGGGTGCTCAGCTGCACCAGCCAGAGGGGCGAGCTGCGCACCACCCGCGAGGTCGTGGTCGACCGCGGCGAGACGGTGAACGTGCGGGAGGCCTGCTCGCGCGCCCGCGCCAAGCGCTGATCCCCCCGCGGACGGCCGTGGTCAGGCGGGGAGGTCCTCGGCGTCCACGATCCGGTAGGCGTAGCCCTGCTCGGCGAGGAACCGCTGGCGGTTCTGGGCGAACTCTGCGTCGACGGTGTCGCGGGAGACGATCGTGTAGAAGCGAGCGGTCTGGCCAGCAGACTTCGGCCGGAGCAGGCGGCCCAGTCGCTGGGCCTCCTCCTGACGGGACCCGAACGACCCGGACACCTGGATCGCGACCTCGGCCGAGGGCAGGTCGATGGAGAAGTTGGCGACCTTGGAGACGACCAGCAGCCCGACCTCACCGGTCCGGAACGCCTCATAGAGCCGCTGTCGTTCCCGCACCGGCGTCTCGCCCTTGATGACCGGGGCACCGAGGACCTCGGCGATCTCGTCGATCTGGTCGATGTACTGCCCGATCACGAGGGTCGGCTGGCCCGCGTGCCGGTCGACCAGGTCGCGCACGACGTCGATCTTGTGATGGGTGCAGGAGGCCAGCCGGTACCGCTCGTCCGGCTCGGCCGTGGCATAGACGAGACGCTCGGCTGAGGGCAGAGTGACCCGCACCTCGACGCAGTCGGCGGGCGCGATCCAGCCCTGGGCCTCGATGTCCTTCCACGGCGCGTCGTACCGCTTCGGGCCGATCAGCGAGAACACGTCACCTTCGCGGCCGTCCTCGCGGACCAGGGTCGCGGTCAGTCCGATCCTGCGTCGCGCCTGCAGATTCGCGGTCATCCGGAAGATCGGCGCGGGCAGCAGGTGCACCTCGTCGTACACGATCAGCCCCCAGTCGCGGGCGTCGAGCAGCTCGAGGTGCGTGTAGACGCCCTTACGGCGAGTCGTCATCACCTGGTAGGTCGCGATGGTGACCGGCCGGATCTCCTTGACGGCGCCGGAGTACTCGCCGATCTCGTCGGCCGTCAGTGTGGTGCGGCGGACCAGCTCGTCCTTCCACTGCCTGGCGCTCACCGTGTTGGTGACCAGGATCAGGGTCGTCGCCTGGGCCTGGGCCATGGCGGCCGCGCCGACCAGGGTCTTCCCCGCGCCGCAGGGGAGTACGACGACCCCCGAGCCGCCGTACCAGAACGACTCGGCCGCGTCCCGCTGGTAGTCGCGCAGGTGCCACTCCGTCTCGTCGAGGGCGATCTCATGGGCCTCCCCGTCGACGTAGCCGGCGAAGTCCTCGGCGGGCCAGCCCAGCTTGAGCAGCGCCTGCTTGAGATTGCCGCGTTCGGAGCCGTGCACCACGACCGAGTCGTCGTCGATCCGGGCACCGATCATGCCGGCGACCTTCTTGGCCCGAAGGACCTCCTCGAGCACCGGGCGGTCGTTGCTGACCAGCACCAGCCCGTGCGTGGGGTGCTTCTCCAGCCGCAGCCGCCCGTACCGGGCCATGGTCTCGGCGACGTCGACGAGCAGCGCGTGCGGGACGGCGTACCGGCTGTACTCCAGCAAGGTGTCGACGACCTGCTCGGCGTCGTGGCCCGCCGCCCGGGCGTTCCAGAGGCCGAGCGGGGTCAGGCGGTAGGTGTGGATGTGCTCGGGGGACCGCTCGAGTTCCGCGAACGGCGCGATCGCCTTGCGGCAGTCGGCGGCCCGCTCGTGGTCGATCTCCAGCAGCAGCGTCTTGTCGCTCTGCACGATCAGGGGGCCATCGTTCACCGGACGATCCTACGGCCGGACGCCAATGCAGCCCCTTGAGGTTGACGGACCTCCGGGCGGCACGGTTTCCTGCGCCGGTGACCGACCTTCGCATCGAGCCCGTCACGGACGATGCCGCGGTGGAGGACTGGCGGCACGTCCACAACACGATCATCCCGACTGCGGCACTGTCCCTCGACGAGGTGCGCGAGCGGGTCGGACGCCACGTGCTCGAGGTCGCGTACGCCGACGACGTCCTCGTCGGGTGCTCGACGGTCCGGCCGCCCACGGGAGACGCAGCGGTGGCCACCGTGATCGCGCGGGTGCTGGCCGAGCACAGGCGCCAGGGCTTCGGCCGGAAGCTCTACGAACGCGGTCTGGCGCGGGCCCGGGAACAGGCCGCCGAGGTCATCGAGACAATCGTCCTGGCGTCCAACGAGGATGGGCTGCGTTTCGCGCTTGCCCACGGTTTCGTCGAGGTCGAGCGCTACCTGCTGCCGGGGGACGAGATCCCCTTCGTCACCCTCCGGCTGCACGAGCCGGCCTGACGGACCGACGGCCGCTGGTGGCGTCGACGGCCGTCGCGTCGCGCTGGTCGTCGCTCACGACCCGCCCCTCCAGACCGGCACCTGCGCAGGCGTCGAGGGTGCCCGGGACCTGCGTGAGGCCGGTCTCGACGACGAGATGGCCGCGCGGGGAAAGCCAGGCCGGAGCGTCCGCAATGATCCGGCGCTGGACATCCAGGCCGTCGGGCCCGCCGTCGAGAGCAGCCCGCGGCTCGTGGTCTCGCGCCTCCGGCGGCATCAGCGGGACCGCGTCACTGGGTACGTACGGCGCGTTGGCCACCAGGATGTCGACTCGGCCGCGCAGTCCCGCGGGGAGGGGCTCGAAGAGGTCGCCGGTGAAGATCTGTCCGTGCTGACCCAGGTTGCGCCGGGCACATCGCGTCGCCGCCGGGTCGATGTCGACGGCGTACACCTCGGCGTCTTCGATCTCCTCCGCGATCGCCGTCGCCACCGCCCCCGACCCGCAGCACAGGTCCACCACGACCGGCGCAGCAGGGGCTATCCGGATGGCCTCCTCCACGAGGAGCTCGGTCCGGCGGCGGGGGACGAACACGCCGGGCTCGACGTGGATCCGCAGTCCACGGAACTCAGCCCAGCCGACGACCTGCTCGAGCGGCTCCCCGGCGACCCTGCGAGCCAGCATCGCCTCGAGCGCGGGGGCAGAGATCGCCTCGGCGAGGAGCAACGCCGCCTCCTCCTCGGCGTACACCGAGCCGGCGGCCCGCAGCCTGGAGGTAGCGGCGGCGAGCAGGTCAGGCAGGGGACCCTGCCCGCTGCCGGGCGCGGTACGCCGCCACGTTGGCCCGCGACGAGCAGCGCTCGGAGCAGTAGCGGCGCGACTGGTTCGGGGAGGTGTCGACGTAGACGTTGGTGCAGGGCGCGGCGCTGCACACGCCGAGGCGGTTCGGCCCGAGGTCGCAGACCAGCGTGGCCAGGCCGAGCAGCGCCTCGCCGATCAGCAGGTCGGCCACGCTCGCCGCCTTGGTGGCGACGTGCAGGTGCAGGTCTCGCTCGTGGTCGGAGATGCGCGGGGTGATCGGGTTGCGTTCCATCAGCTCGTTGATCCCGTCGACGACCCCTGCCGTGTCGCCGGTGTCGGAGGCCTCGAACACCGGGCGCAGCTCGCGCTGGAACCGGCGCAGCACTGTCGCGTCCTTGTCGGTGCACTGGTCGTGCAGCCAGTCCCGGCTGGCGAGGTGCAGGACCAGGCGCTCGCGGTCCGCGAGGTCTGCGTTGAGCAGGTGCGCGGATGCTTCGGCGTACCTGATGAAGTCCACGCTCAGAGCATACGGCTCGCGACGTCATCCTCCGGGGCGGATCATCCCCGATTCGTAGGCGAGGACCACGGCCTGGACGCGATCGCGCAGCCCCAGCTTCATCAGCAGCCGAGCCACATGCGTCTTGACCGTGTTCTCGGTGATGTAGAGGCGCTCGGCGATCTCGGCGTTGCTGAGACCGCCGGCGACCAGGCGGAGCACCTCGGTCTCCCTGTCGGTCAGCCCCCGCGGCGGCTTCGACGGCCGTGGAGTGCGCTGCGCGAACTCCTCGATCAGTCGGCGGGTGACGCTGGGCGCGAACAGCGAACCGCCATCCGCCACCACCCGGATCGCGGTCGTCAGCCTCTCCTCGGGTGCGTCCTTGAGCAGGAACCCGCTGGCCCCTGCCCGGAGCGCGTCGTAGACGATCTCGTCCAGGTCGAAGGTCGTGAGCACCAGGACCCGGGGCGCGTCCTCGAGGCTGGTGACCCGCCGGGTCGCCTCGATGCCGTCCATGACCGGCATCCGCACGTCCATCAAGACGACGTCAGCCGCGGCGCCGGCGCACAGCGCCACGACCTCCTCGCCGTTCGCTGCCTCTCCGACGACCTCGAGGTCCGGCTCGGTGTCGAGGATCATCCGCAGCCCGGCGCGCACGAGGGGCTGGTCGTCGGCCAGCACGACCCGGGTGGCGCTCATCGGGTGATCACGTCTCCACCGAGTAGGGGAGCCGCGCCCGGACCACGAACCCGCCTTCGTCACCGGCTCCGGTCTCGATCTCGCCACCGACAACCGCCACCCGTTCGCGGATCCCGACCAGACCATGTCCCGTGCCGTTGACCGAGGTCGGCCCGGTTCCCGTGTCGGTGACCGACAGGGTCAGGTGGTCCTCGCCGTAGGTGAGCTGGACGGTCGCGCTCGCCGGCCCCGCGTGCTTGAGCACGTTGGTGAGCGCCTCCTGGATGATCCGGTACGCCGACAGGTCCACGCCCGGCGGTACGTCGCGGGGGTCTCCGGTCGCCTCCACCTCCACGGGGAGGCCCGACTCGCGCACGTCGTTGACCAGGTCGTCGAGTCGTTCCAGCGACGGCTGGGGTGACGTGGCGGCGTCGCCCTCGGTGTCGCGCAGCAGGGCCAGCAGGCGGCGCATGTCACCCAGGGCCTGGGTGTTGGTGTGCTCGATCGCGTCCAGAGAGCGCCGTACTGTCGCCTCGTCGCGACCCAGTATCCGCCGCGCTCCGCGGGCCTGGAGCACCGTGACCGAGATGGCGTGCGCCACGACGTCGTGCAGCTCGCGGGCGATGGTGGCCCGCTCCTCGGCGATGGCGCGCCGGGTGTTCTCCTCCTGCTCGAGCTTCAGCTGTGCGTGGGTGCGGGCGAGATCGCCGCGCAGCCGCAGGGCGAGCCCAGTGGCCCACGGTCCGCCCACGAAGAAGATGCCGAAGACGACGTCTCCGACGCTGGCTGAGTCGCTGTCGGTCATCACGAAGACCGCGATGCCCACGGCGACCAGCACGACCGCCGCTCCGATCTCCCGGCCGCGGGTGTGCGCACCGAGTGAGAAGAGAGAGACGAAGAAGATCACCACGAACGTCGACGAGCCGTTGTCGAAACCGGGTGCGGTCCTGGTGAGCGCCACCAACGCCAGCCACGTGGCGAGGAACGCCGGGACCGGCTGGGTGCGCCGCCAGTACAGCGGCAGTGCCGCGCCCACGGCCAGCGGGAGGGCGCGCGGCAGGTCCGCTCCGTCCCATGCGAGGAGCTCGGCACTCAGTCCGAGCAGCGCGAGCGCCGCGATCACGGGGTCGCGATGTCTCGACAGCCAGGCCAGCCACCTCATGCGGACACGGTAGGGCTCAGCGGCGGTCCGCGTGGTCACTCTCGAGGATGACGCGGAGGGTCGCTCTCACGAATGACCGGGTTCGCCTCCGCGAGGGACGACTGCACCGGTCCGATCTCTGAACACTCGAGTCATCCGATCCGCCACACCAGGAGGTCATCATGACCAGCATCACCGCCACCGCACCCGACACCCATCGCTCGATCCTGCCCGTCGCCGTCGCGACGCTCGTGGGCACCACCGCCTTGACCGCTCTCGGCATGTTCGCGGACGGCACCGATGGCGCCGACGGCAGCGTCGGTGAGTTCCTCGTGATCGTCGGGTTCACGGCCGTTGCCGTGGCCGTTGTCTTCGGGTTGGTGGTCCCGCGGACCCAGCACGGGACGAAGGCTGCCGGAGTAGGCCTCGGCCTCGCGATCGCGGGGCTGATCCTGGTGCTCGCGTTCTGGTCCGGGCTCACCCCGCCTCTGGCGGTCGGCGGCATGCTGCTCGGCGCGGCCGCCCGGCGCACCGGACTGCGGCCCGGCCTCGGCGGTGCTGCCGTCGCGATCGGGGCCCTCGCCCTGGTCGGGTACGTCGTGATCTACGGGCTCGACTGGATGGCGACCAACAACATCGCCGGTATGTGACGGGGGCAGGCTGTCCCGCCCGGGTCGCGAGGAGGTTGCTCCGCAACTCCCTCGACCGACGACCCGGTCGGGGCAGCCTGTCGCGTGCGCGCGGCCCGGTGCGGGCGCTCAGTCGGGGATGGCGCGGACGGTGGTGATCCGGTGCACCGCGAACGTCCGGGTGTCGTCGCTCCGATGGTCGTGCGCCGTCAGCCAGCCGCCTTCGACGCGGACCGGGTCCACGACCCGCTCCGTGCTGGTGCCGTGGTTGTCGACGTACCCGATCAGGACCGTCCGCCGCGCCTCGACCGCCTCCCGGAGGGCGGCGAGGGACCCGATGGGGGTCAGCGTCGCCTCGGTGGAGACCGGCCGCGCGGAGCTGGCGCGGTCGCCGGCCCGGATCGCGGTGACGACCTGCGCCACGCGTGCCGTCGCCCGGGCCGACCGGAGCTGGGCACCGCGCCTCTCCCTGGGCGTGCGGGCGCGCAGCTGGTCCGGGCGCGCGACCCGCACCGTGCCGTCCATCGCCTCGACGACCGGCGCGGAGCCGAGCTCGCGCAGCCGGGGAAGCAGGACGTCGAGCGGAGTCGAGGTGACCAGGACCGTCGGCGCGATCCGCCGCAGCTGCAGGGAGGCGGCCTTCGGGTGGTGCAGAAGCTCGCTGAGGGCCGCCTCGTCGTCCGCGCGCAGGAACGCCTCCGCGTGCCCGACCCGGATCGTGCCGAACGTGCGGGCCGTGTCGTCGATCAGGTACGTGAGCGGCTGCGGCACCGGCGTGCGCGACACAGTGCCGACGAAGTCGTGCACCTCCACCGCCGACCAGCCGACGTCGAGTGCGCGGCGCACCGAGCCGGACGTGAAGCGATAGACGGTCGCGCCGCCGCGGGACTCCACGTCTGCGACCAGCTGCAGCTTGCGGGCCAGCGCCGTCTCCAGCGGCCCGGGGGCCACGGCGGTGAGGTCGGCCTGGATCAAGACGTGGTCGACCGGTGCGGGGAGCAGCGGTGCCAGCGTCTCGACCGACTTGGCGTCCTCACCGGCGAGCACGGAGCGGCCGAAGGAGGACAACCCACCCAACCCGGTGACGCCGAGGGCCGCCGCCTCGGCGAGTGCCCACACCACCTGGTCGGCCCGGGGCCGTGGTCGCCGCGGCCGCAGCCACGCCACGTGCGCCACCGCGGACGGCGTACCGGTGCCCGCCGCGAGCACCTCGCCCGGGGGCAGCCCGCCCAGGACGGCGAGTGCCATCCGGCGGGACTCGGTCGCGATCCCGCTGGACAGGTCCCGGGCGAGGGCGTTCTGTGTCTTCCCGGCGGCATCCCGGGTGCCGACCATGCCCGGAACCCGGTCGTTGTCGAGCCATGCCGTGGCCAGGGTCGACCAACGCTCCGCGACCGATCGCGTCGTCCACACGTCGAACGCATCGGTCGGCAGCCACACCGGGTCACCGTTGGTGTCGCTACGCATGGCGAGGAGTCCGGCGGCCGCGGCCGTCTCGATCAGCAGTCCAGCGGTGGGCTCGTCGACGTGCAGCTGGGCCGCCGCCGCCTTCAGGTCGCGGACCGCGAGGCCACCGCTGCGGAGAGCGTTCGGGGGATCGGCGCCCCAGTGGTCCAGAAGCAGCTCGACCCGACGTACCGCTTCGAAGGCCGCGCCAGCCGCCGCTCGGTCAACCTGTCCGGGTTCCCGCTCGGAGGTGGCGAGGTCGGGAAGGACGTCCACAGGGTCGCGGGTCGTCCTTCCGCCTCGCAGGGCCAGCCCGACCTCCCCGGGCACCCGCAGCAGCCCCCCGGCCCGGGGCACGAGCAGCTTCCGGGACAGGAGCTCCTCGGCGGGACTGGTGGCCTCGTCCGGCGACACGTTGTGCCGCGCGGCGCCGGTCGTGGCCTGGCCGCCGCTCTCGTCGACGTGGTCGAGCATGGCCCGGGCAGCCGGGCTGATCTCACCGAGGAGCCGATCGACGTCGGTCGGCTCCATGCCTTCCGGGGTGGCGGGGTGCAGGCCGCTCAGGGTCCCGGCACCTCCCGCGAGTCCTTCGGCCACGGCGCTCAGCGCGCGCAGGCCACCCGGCGCCTCCCAGACCAGGGCGACATCGAGCAACCGACCGGCGGCGGCCGTGACGGAGTCCCCGTCGGCGTGGACAATCGTGACGAGTTCGGGCAAAGGGGTTTGACCGGCCACGACGAGGGCATCAAGGACACAGAGCTCGAGTCGGGTCAGTTGGTCGAGCGCACGCAGAACAGAAGACCGGGTGGCAGCTCGAGACGCCAGCTGGCCGGAGTCGTGAGGTGCGGGAGTGGCGAGGTCGGGACGCTCGCGGAGGAGCCGGGAGAGCCGGTCGTCCGGCCACCCGCGCAGCTGGTCCGCCAGGGTGCGGAAACCCTGGGGACTCGTACTCGTCGCGGACATCCCTCTCACGCTACCGGCCAGGTCTGCACCCCGCTGCGTCCTCGTCCGGAAGCCCCGGGGGAGCGCGTGAACAACGTCGAGCTGCATCACGGAGCGGCCACTGACGTGGGCCTGGTCCGGGAGGTCAACGAGGACGCGTACCTCGCTGCGCCGCCCGTCTTCGTGGTGGCCGACGGCATGGGCGGCCACGAGGGCGGCGACGTGGCCAGCGCCATCGTCGTGGAGGAGTTCGGGCGGCTGGCCGACGAGGGCTACGACCCGCGCGGCGGCGCCGAGATCGTGGCCGCCACCCTGCGCGAGTGCCAGCGCCGGATCGCAGAGTACGGCGAGCGGCAGATCAGCGAGGGCCGACAGGAGTGGTACGCCGGCACGACGGCCGTGGTGGCCCTGCTCGTCGTCGACGACCAAGGGCCCAAGTGGCTGTTGGCGAACCTCGGCGACTCCCGGATCTATCGGTTCAGCGGCGAGGTGCTCGAGCAGGTCAGCGTCGACCACAGCGTCGTGCAGGAGCTCGTCGAGGCCGGCACGATCAGCCAGGACGACGCGGCGACCCATCCCGAACGACACGTGATCACCCGGGCGCTCGGCGGTCCTGATCCGACCGAGGCCGACTACTTCCTGCTGCCGCTCCCGTCGGTCGAGCGCCTGGTGCTGTGCTCCGACGGGGTCAGCGGGATGATCGACGACGTCGCCATCGAGGCCATCCTCACCGAGACCGCCGACCCCCGCGACGCCGCTGATCGTGTCGTGGCGGCCGCAGTCGCCGCCGGAGGTCGGGACAACGCCACGGCAGTCGTGGTCGATGTGGTGGGATTGGTGCGGGAGGACGCTTACGACTCCGAGCGCCAGCGCGAGAGTCTCGAACAGAAATTGGGGGCCTTGCCGTGAGTGACGCGACCAGCGCGCGTTCCTACCGTCCAGGTTCCTGGTTCGGCATCTTCGGCGACCACGTGACGGTCGTTCTGCCGCCCTCGGAGAAGGACCGGGTCGCGCAGCTGTGGGAGCTCGTGGACGAGGGCGCGGGGTTCGACGAGGTCCTCGACGCGCTGATCTCGGGCGGCCTGCGTGAGCTGCCGGGGTTCGTGCTGGTCAGTGCGTTCGAGACCGACACCAAGGTCGTCGTGCGCGGCGCGGCACGAGCCACCTTCACGACCTCCGACGGGCCGGTCGAGCTCGCCGGGTCGTCGGCGACCACGTGGGTGGAGCGGTCGATGACCGGAGTGACCGGCATGTCCATCGACGTCGCCGAGGAGGGCGGGGAGGCCATCGGGCCCAACCACACCGTCGAGAACGGGCTGGTCCGGGTCTCACGCGTGGACGATCCGCCGTACACGACCGAGGTGGACGCCGGGCCCGAGGACGTGGCAGACGGGCCCGAGGACGTGGCAGGCGGGCCCGAGGACGTGGCAGACCTGCCGGACGAGACGGCGGAGACGCCGATCGAGGTGCCGGAGCCGCCCCCCGAGCCCGACCTCCCGCCCACGCAGGCCACGCCGATGCCGCCGCCCCCCACTCATGCGGCCACCGTCCCGCCGCCACCGATCACGCCGGAGCCGCCTGCCGCCGACCACGACGGGCTGACCAGGACGGGAGTCGGCGAACCCGAACCGTTCGTCCCGCCACCCGGGATCCCCGGGCAACCGCCGGCACCGAGCGTGGTGTCGCGACCGGTCGCGAAGCTGGTCTTCTCGAGCGGCGAGACCGTCGAGGTCGACCGAGCCGTCCTCGTCGGCCGGGCACCCGAAGCGCGCCGGTTCCCCTCGTCGGAGCAGCCGCGGCTGGTGACCGTCCCGAGCCCGCAGCAGGAGATCTCCTCGACCCATCTCGAGCTGCGCCCCGGCTCCGGGGCGGACCACGGAAGCGCCGTTGTGACAGATCTCGGCTCCACCAACGGGACAGTTCTCGTGCAGCCCGGACTGCCACCGGAGGATCTGCAGCCCGGCATCGCCGTCCAGCTCATCCCCGGCGCCATCATCGACCTCGGCGACGGCGTGACCATCCAGGTCATCAACCCCTGAGCGGCGACGACCATCCCATGACTGACACCGCGATCCCGGAGGCGCCGACCTTCCCGGCGGCCGAGCTCGATCGGCGCTTCTACGCGTTCACGATCGACCGCCTGATTGCGTGGACCCTGGACGGCGCGGGCGTGTTGGCGGCGTACTGGTTCCTGCTCTCCGAGGACCGCACGGCGGCGGGCATCGCGGTGATCGTCGGCACCGTGTTGCTGGTCGGCCTGGCGTTCTCGCTGCTGCTCGGGTTGAGAGGCACCTCGCCCGGGATGGCGATGTCGGGGCTCAGGGTCGTGCACGTCGGCAGCGGCACGCCGATCGGGGTGCCGGCAGCCATGCTGCGCACGCTGATCCTGGGTGTGGCCACGCTGCCCACGTTCGGCCTGGGCGTCGCGACCCTCGCGTGGACCGCGGTGATGGACCCCGAGCGACTGCGGCGCGGCTGGCACGACCACGTCACGGGGTCGATCGTCGTCGATGTCCGCCCGGTTCCCCAGTCCGAGGCGCCGGTCGAGGCCGCGCCGCGGCACATCGTGAACCTCACCGCGATGCGGCTGGTACCGGCTTCCCAGCCGGTCCCCGTCATCCCCCCGGCCCGGCCGCCACGGCCGACGCGTGCGCCCGCACCGGCACCCGCATCGGGGGCCGGGCCGCCACCGTCCAGCCCGCAGGCCAGCCCACCGCCGTCGACACCCCGGCCTCCGCCGACGCCGCAGCCGACCTCCCAGCCGACACCGCAGCCGACACCGCAGCCGACACCGCAGCCGACACCGAGGCGACCGTCCGGCCCGGGAACCACTGCCGAGCGCACCCACGTCCGCAACGGCCAGCCCACCGGTGGCCTGGCCAGCTGGCGGGTCACCTTCGACACCGGGGAGTCCTTCCTGGTCGAGGGCCTGGCGCTCGTCGGGCGGCGGCCCGAGCCGCGACCCGGGGAGCCGGTCCGGCACCTCGTTCCCCTGCCGTCCGGCGACATGTCGCTGTCCAAGACGCACGCCCAGTTCCAGGTGGCGCCGGACGGCGTCCTCGTGGTCATGGACCGTGGCTCGACCAACGGTTCGGTGCTGGTTCGCCAGGGCGTCTCCAAGGAGCTCCCGGCCGGCAAACCGACCACCCTGCTCACCGGGGACCGCGTCCGGTTCGGCGACCGGCAGATGACGGTGGCGCAGGAGGCCTGAGCGCCGGCCGGAGGACCCGGACAGGGCGACGGTCGGTGTTCGGTAGGCCCGGGAAAACCTTGGTAACAGTTCGGCAACGAAGCCGCGTCGGACTTCCCCCACGGGGCTCGGGCCTGTCGACTGCTCTGGCCTGACCGGGGCTAGACGCCGAGACCCGGCGCACCCGGTCCAGGTTCTCGGGCGCCTCCGCGCCTCGGACACGCACAATTGGAGGCATCTCTTGCGAAGGACCAGGGTCGCCCAAATCGCGACCGTTTCCATGATCGGGGCAGTCCTTGTGCTGCCCTTCACCGCTACCCAGGTCGGCGCCACGCCGTCCTCATCGGCCCCGTCGGGCACCACCGCCGACAGCCCGGGCCTTGAATCCGACACGCTCACCACCAAGTGGCGTGAGAAGTACGAAGCGATCCGGAAGACCGCTGTCGAGCAGCGCCTCCGTACCGGCGGCTCGGGCGACAGCGAGCGCCTGGCCAAGGGCGTCCACGGCCGGGTCGCGCAGACCGGTGGTGACCGGATCTTCGTCGTGCTCGCGGAGTTCGGCGACACGAGGCACTCGGCGTTCCCGGACGGCGGCTCGGACGCCACCACGTTCGACGGGCCCGATCCACAACGACATCCCGAAGCCGGACCGCAAGACCGACAACTCCACGCTGTGGCAGGCGGACTACGACCGCGGTCACTTCGAGGACATGTACTTCAACCGGATGAGGTCCTTCTACGAGCCCAGTCCAGCGGGCGAGTACACCTTCGACGGCGACGTCACCGCGTGGGTGAAGGTGCCGTTCAACCAGGCCCGCTACGGCCGCGACGTCTGCGGCACCATCGTGTGCAACAACACCTGGTTCCTGGTCCGGGACGCACTCGCTCACTGGACCGAAGACCGGCTCGACGTCAGGCTGGACCATGGAGCGGATCCAGGACTACCTGAAGACGTTCGACCACCAGGACCGCTACGACTTCGACGACGACGGCGACTTCAACGAGCCGGACGGCTACATCGACCACTTCCAGATCGTGCACGCCGGCGGCGACGAGGCCGACGGCGACCCGATCTACGGCACCGACGCCATCTGGAGCCACCGCTGGAACGCGCAGATCCAGCCGTTCGGGACCGGTCCCGAGGGCGGCGCCGCGATCGGTGGCGTCAACATCGGCGAGGGCGGCCCGTCCGACGGCGGCGCCGTGCAGATCCCGAACAACCCGACCGGCGTCTGGGTCAACGACTACACCATCCAGCCGGAGAACGGCGGCCTCGGTGTGTTCGCGCACGAGTTCGCCCACGACCTCGGCCTGCCTGACCTCTACGACACCTCCGGCAACACCGGTGGCGCCGAGAACAGCGTCGGCTTCTGGTCGCTGATGGCCCAGTCGCGAGGCACCGGCGCGAGCGACGCCGGGATCGGCGACCGGCCGATGCCGTTCGGCGCCTGGGAGAAGTTCCAGCTCGGCTGGCTCGACTACGACGTCGCGCGCGCGGGTCGCGCGTCCACGCACGCGCTGCGCCCGGCACAGATCGCCAAGGGCAGCCAGCGCCAACGGGCTGGTCGTGCTGCTGCCCGACAAGGAGGTCCCGCTCGAGCTGGGCGCGCCGTGTGCCGAGTGTGGTGAGCGGTACTTCTACAGCGACTCCGGGAACGAGCTCGACAACACCATGACCCGCGAGGTCGAGGACGGGGGTGCCCTGACCGCCAAGGTCCGCTACGAGATCGAGGACGGCTGGGACTACGCGTTCCTCGAGGCGTCCAGCGACGGTGGCGACACCTGGACCTCGATCGAGACCAGCTGAGACCTACGAAGGCGCACGACGAGAGCGGCCTCAACCCCGACGGCACCGGCATCGTCCGGCACCACCGATGGCGAGTGGGTCGACCTGACCGCCACCGTGCCGGACGGCACGAACGCGCTGCGGTGGCGCTACGTGACCGACACCGCGTTCGTCGCTGCCCGGCTTCCAGGTCGACAACATCACCCTCGACGGCACCGACGATCGGCACCGCCGAGACCGACGACGAGGGCTGGGAGTTCGACGGGTTCCGGACCACCACCGGCAGCGAGATCCAGGAGTTCCTCAACGCGTACTTCGTCGACAACCGGCAGTACGTCGGCCGGGACAGGCTGCTGGACCACGTGTACAACTTCGGGTCCGCGGACCAGCCGAACCGGGTGGAGTTCTTCCACGTACGAGCCCGGGGCGCTGATCAGCTACTGGGACAGCTCGCTACACCGACAACAACGTGGGCGACCACCCAGGTGCAGGTGAGGTCCTCCCGGTCGACGCCCACCCGGAGTTCACCCACACGCCGGACGGTGCGATCGCCCGGCCCGGACGCTGGCCTACGACGCGACGTTCTCGCTCAAGAACAGCACGACCGCAGCGCCTGCACCTGCAGGACAAGCCGTTCACGCTGCGTGCCCGGCCGGCAGAGGCGGTGTTCGACGACACCCTCGACTGGTGGTTCGACAGCGACGAGCACAGCACCGGCGGGCACCCGGGGCGCTACCAGCCCGGCTGGTACAGCGTCGATGTGCCCAAGACCGGCACCACGATCCGCGTGGTGAAGGTGGACACGAAGGGGTTGATGACCGTCAAGGTGGGCAAGGCCGGCTGACCAAGCCCGCCTGACCTCGACATCGGGCCCCGCTCATCCTCCGGGATGGGCGGGGCCCGGTGCTCGTGGAGGCCGGTCGCGAGCGGCGGCAGTCGTTCAGAGAAGCGCGCGGACGAGGTCGTACGTCGGCCGGTCCGCCGCCGCGACGAGCCAGGCGGGCGAGTCGAGCTGTGGCTGGTACGCCTCGCCGTCGCCGGTGCCCACGAAGGCTCCGGCCTCCTCCAGGATCAACGACCCCGGTCCGTGGTCCCACGGCTTCCCGTGCCGGTAGAGGACGAAGTCGGCAGCACCTTCGACCAGCTTCGGATAGTCCACTCCGCAGCAGACCCAGGTCAGCTCCAGTGGCGCAAGGCCGCCCAATGTCCGGCCGACCCAGGATCGCCGGGCGGTCACGCCGCGGAGGGGTGGACGGACGGGCGGGCGCGTGATCCGCTCGCCGTTGTGCCAGGCGCCACCGCCCCGCTCGGCGACGTACGCCGCCCGGTGCTGCGGCTGCCAGATCCATCCGCGCACGACCCGGCCGTACGCGATCTCGGACACCATGACGGCATGGTCTGGCGAGCCGGCGACGAAGTTCTTCGTGCCGTCCACCGGGTCGACCGTGAACGCGTGCGCGGCCTCGCGGAACATGCCCATCAGCGACGGGTCGACGCTCTCGGCCTCCTCGCCCAGCACGACCGCGTCGGGGTAGGCGGCCGCCAGGGCCGCCGTGATCAGGGCCTCGGCCTCGTGGTCGGCCACGGTGACCAGGTCGCCCGGACCCTTCTCGGTGACCTGCCCCGCCGCCAGGTCCCGGAATCGTGGGGTGATCACCTCGTCGGCGACGTCCTGGAGCAGACCCAGAATCGCCTCGGTGTCCATCGGGTCACCCTACGGTGGGCGGCACGAGGGCTCCTTTCGTCGGACGGTCACCCGCTCTAGGGTTTGGCGACATGGAGTCCTACGCGAAGGGCGAGCGCAGTCCCTCCTTGCTGGAGGAGACGATCGGCGACAACCTGGAGCGCACCGTGCACAGGTACGCCGACCGGGAGGCGTTGGTCGAGGTCGCCACGGGGCGCCGATGGACCTGGGCCGAGCTCAACCACGACGTCGACGAGTTCGCGCGCGGGCTGCTCGCCGCCGGGATCGACCGGGGGGACCGAGTCGGGATCTGGTCCCCGAACTGCGCCGAGTGGACGCTCGTCCAGTACGCCACGGCCAAGGTCGGCGCGATCCTGGTCAACGTCAACCCGGCCTATCGCACCCACGAGCTCGCCTACGCTCTCAACCAGTCGGGCGTCCGGCTGCTCATCTCCGCCACCGACTTCAAGACCAGCGACTACCGCTCGATGATCGACACCGTCCGGCCCGAGACACCCGCGCTCGAGCGGGTGGTATTCATCGGCACCGACGACTGGGCGGACTTCGTCGTGTCCGGCGCCGGCGTGACCGGCCTGAACGAACGGATGTCGACGCTGTCGCCCTCCGACCCCATCAACATCCAGTACACCTCGGGAACCACGGGCCGCCCGAAGGGCGCCACCCTGTCGCACCGCAACATCCTCAACAACGGGTTCTTCACGACCGAGCTGATCAACTTCACCGAGAACGACCGGCTGTGCATCCCGGTGCCCTTCTACCACTGCTTCGGCATGGTGATGGGCAACCTCGGGTGCACCACCCACGGCGCCACGATGGTGATCCCGGCACCCGGCTTCGACCCCGAGATCACGCTGCGCACGATCGCCGAGGAGCGGTGCACCGGCGTCTACGGCGTGCCGACGATGTTCATCGCCATGCAGAATCACCCGACCTTCGCCGACCACGACCTGTCGAGCCTCCGGACCGGGGTGATGGCCGGATCCGTCTGCCCGGTCGAGGTCATGAAGCGATGCGTCGAGGACATGCACATGGCCGAGGTGTCGATCTGCTACGGGATGACGGAGACCAGCCCGGTCTCGACCCAGACCCGCGCCGACGACGACCTCGACCGCCGTACTGCCACCATCGGGCGGGTCCACCCGCACGTCGAGATCAAGGTCGTCGATCCGAGCTCCGGGGACACCGTGGAGCGCGGTCAGCCCGGCGAGTTCTGCACCCGCGGCTACTCCGTGATGCTCGGGTACTGGAACGATGAGGACCAGACCGCACAGGCGATCGACGCCGACGGCTGGATGCACACCGGTGACCTCGCCGAGATGCGCAGCGACGGCTACTGCAACATCGTGGGCCGGATCAAGGACATGGTCATCCGCGGCGGCGAGAACATATATCCGCGCGAGATCGAGGAGTTCCTCTACACCCACCCCGACATCGAGGACGTCCAGGTGATCGGGGTGCCCGACGAGAAGTACGGGGAGGAGCTGTGCGCCTGGGTGACGATGAGGTCCGGAGCGACGCCGTTGGACGCAGTCGCCGTCCGGGAGTTCGCCACCGGCAAGCTGGCGCACTACAAGGTCCCTCGCTACGTGTTGGTCGTCGACGAGTTCCCGATGACCGTGACCGGCAAGGTCCGCAAGGTCGAGATGCGCGAGAAGTCGGCGAAGCAGTTGCGACTGCAGGAGTGAGGCAGCGGCCGACGCGCGGTTCCGGACGTCGTGGGAGGGCCCGCGTCAACGGGTGAGGGCCACCGGAATCCGGGTCCGAGTGCCGGTGGCACCGCGCCAGACGAGCCACCCGTCATCGATTGGCTCCGTCCGGTCGGCTCCGGACACGACGACGCGGAACCGCGCGCTCTCGCCCGGCGCGAGGCGCAGGGCAATCGGTCGGACGGTGACCTCGTGGGCGCGGAACCCGCTCGTCCGCACCGAGAAGTACGTCGCCCGCCGGCCGACGTTCGTCACCGTCCGGCTCGCTGTCCTGCGGTCGCCCGAGAGCACGATCGACGGCGTGTTCGGCTCCCGCTCCCCCCAGGAGCCCTCGAGCCACGCCCGGTAGTCGTCGGGGCGGACGAGGTATGCCAGGCCCGGCCGCTGGGCGCGTGCCAGCCGCGGTTCGCCGGCCCCGGTACTCAGGATCGACGCACCACCCCGGACCGGGACCGCGCTGGTGGCCAACGCCGAACGGACCAGCCCCTGGCCCCAGTTGCGTTGTGCGAGCAGGGAAGCCGCCAGGCCGCTGGTCCACGCCGTGGCGGCCGAGGTGCCCGACACGAAGTCCCAACGCGTCCTGCGGACGCTCGGCGGCACTGCGCCGAGGACGGAGGTCGCGGGCGCGACCACGTCGGGTTTCACCAGCGTGGCGGTCGGGTCGCCGGGGTTGGACCGGCGGGTCACCCGGGCGGGGGATGGGCGAACCGGCAGCGGACGCAGCTCGAACCTGGCTCGTGGCGCGGCACGTACCGCCGCCCTGAGGTCGCGGGCGTCGGCCCGGGACAGGTGCACGGTGGGGACGCTGTGCAGATCGGAGACGACGGTGCCGCGACGTACGTTGACGAGCACCATGCCGACCCCGTCGGCCTGGCGGACTGTCGCGGACTTCACCACGCGGCCGACCCCGCCACGCTCGCACACGACGATGGCACCGCGAGTACGAGAGGCGTCCAGGCTGCCGGGACGGCAGAGTCGTGCGGCCGCGCGCCGGGCGCCGCTCGCCGCGGCCTCGGCGCCTACGACCAGTCGGGCCGGCCCGGCGGACCGGGACGATGCCATGGCCCCGACGAGTTCCTCGCCGGAGGGCAGAACGACCCGGCCGCGGCGGGGATCACCCGTCGCGCCGCCCACCGTGAGCACCCAGGGGGACGGGTGCGAGGCGTAGGCGGCGTCGCCGTCGTTGCCGGCGGCGCCGACCACGACGACGCCGCGCTCGGTAGCGCCCAGTAGGGCTCGTTCGACGGTGTCGAACGATGACGGTCCGGTGACTGCGAGGCTGAGGACGTCGACCCGGTCGCGGGTGGCCCGGTCGATCGCGGTCACCAGGTCTGCCGTCGCGCACCCGTCGTCGCGCGGGTCCGGTGCGCTCCAGCACGCCTTGTAGGCCGCCAGCCGCGCCTGCGGTGCCACGCCGGCGTAGGTGCCCATCCGTTGCCCAGGGAGGTGCACGGAGACTCCGGCGTTGCCGGCGGCGATCGACGCCATCTGGGTGCCGTGTCCGGTGTCGTCGCGGGGGGACAGGGAGGACGCGCTGCGCAGGTTGTCCTCCCCGAAGCCGTTCACGAACCACTGCGCGGCGACCAGCTTGTTGGTGCATGAGCCGGCCCCCCACTCCTCGCCGGTGGAGCACGCACCCCGGAAGCCGCGCGGGTGACGGCCGAGGTCGGTCGAGTCCGCGAACAGGGGGCTCTCGGGCCAGATGCCGGTGTCCACGACTCCGACCACGACGCCGGCACCTCCACCCTCGCCGCGGTTCGGGGTGAGCCGGGTGGCGGGCCCCGCCGTGCCGGCCAGTCGGCGAACCGCGTTCTCCTCCACGAGAGCGACCCGAGAGTCGGAGGCGAGCTCCGCCGCCTGTTGCGTCGTCAGCTCCACGGCGACGCCGTTGAGGGCGGTGGTCCACCGGTAGACCGGAACGGGCGCGTCCACCAGCGCCAGCACGTCGTCCTGGGTGGCGATCAGCTCCTCTCGGGTCGTGGTGTCGCCCCTGGCGCCCCCGGCAAGGCCGGGGCCGGTGAGCGTGATCAGGTGCAACCGGGCTTGGGCGGCAGTCGCCTCGGCCACCGCCTGGGTCGGTGCCAGGACGAGGGTGCCGGCGGCGGCCAGGGCCGCGGCGAGGAAGGCGGCGAGGAAGGTGCGGGCGCGCCAGGCGCCGGCGTACCTCATTCCTCGCGTCATCACTGTCCCATCCGTCCCACTAGGTCCCGTGATTTTGCCGCAAGTCGCCCAGCGTGGCAGGCGATTGGGCACTCCGCAACGGCCGGGCAACCGTCGGGGCACCGGCCCGCCGCCCGCGTGGACGGACCCGACCTCCTACCCTGAGCCCATGCAGGACCTCGTCGTCGGCTTCGATCTCGACATGACCCTCATCGACACGGTGCCGGGTTTCGGGGCCACGCTGCGCGTGCTCGGAGCCGAGCTGGGCGTCGAGTTCCCGGTCGAGGAGATGACGGCCCGGCTGGGCCCCCCTCTCGACACCATGCTCGCCGAACACCTCCCCGCGGAGGCCGTGGCCGGCGCCGGCGACCGGTTCCGGGCGCTCTATCCCGACCATGCGGTCGCCCCGGTTCCCGTGCTGCCAGGCGCACACGAGGCGCTGGCGGCCGTCCGCCGCCACCGCGGCCGGATCGTGGTCGTCACGGGCAAGTACGCCGCCAACGCCCGGCTCCACCTCGACCACCTGGAGCTGGACGTGGACCTCCTCGAGGGCTGGGTCTGGGGGGTGGGCAAGGCCGATGTCCTGCGCCGCGAGGGCGCCACGATCTACGTCGGGGACCACATCCACGACGTCGAGGGCGCGCTCGCTGCCGGCGCCCTCAGCGTCTCGGTCCTGAGCGGCGGCTGCACCCGGCAAGAGCTGGTGGCGGCCGGCACCCACGTCGTGCTCGACGACCTCGCCGCCTTTCCCGCCTGGCTCGACGAACACCTGCTCACGACCCGGTTGGCGGCGCTTGAGTCGGACCTCCGCAGTCGTGGGTCGGTGCTGGTCGCCTACAGCGGTGGCGCCGACAGCGCCCTCCTGCTCGCCGCCGCAGTCCGGGCGCTCGGCACCGACAACGTCGTCGCGGCGACCGGCTACTCCCACTCCCTCCCTCGATCAGAGCGTGACCCGGCCCGTGCCTTCGCCGAGTCCCTCGGGGTCCGGGTGCTCACACCGCGAACCCACGAGATGGACCGGGCCGGCTACCGCGCCAACGCGGGGGACAGGTGCTTCTTCTGCAAGGCCGAGCTCCTCGAGGTGCTGACGCCACTGGCCTCCGAGCACGGCCTGGCCTTCGTCGCCACCGGCACCAACGCCGACGACGCCGTGGCGGGGTTCCGGCCCGGCATCCGGGCGGCCGCAGAGCGGGGCGCGATCACGCCGTTGCGTGACGCGGGGCTGAGCAAGGCACAGGTGCGGGAGGCATCCCGACGATGGGACCTGCCGACCTGGGACAAGCCCGCCGCCGCCTGCCTCTCCTCGCGGGTTGCCTACGGCGTCGAGGTGACCCCGTACCGGCTGGCCCGCGTGGAGCGGGCCGAGGCGGCCATCCGCGCCCTGCTGGCCGAGGCCGGCGTACCGCTGCGTGACCTGCGGGTCCGTGACCTCGGCGAACGGGCGTCCGTGGAGGTCGACGCGAGCCTGCTCGCCGCCGACCTGGCGCCGGGCGCGTCCCTGGCCGAGGGGGTCGTCCAGGCCGTCCGGTCGGCCGGATTCGACGCCGCGGAGCTCGATCCGCGGGGCTTCCGCTCGGGGTCGATGAACGAGCTGCTGACCTGACACGATCTCCGCGGACCACAACCCGGTGGCCCGGGGCTTGGTCCGCCACATAGGCTTGCGCGTTGCTGCGGTGTCGTGCCGCTGCCGAGCAAGGAGAGGTCAGACCGTGCCCAGTGGCAAGGTGAAGTGGTTCGACGCGGAGAAGGGCTTCGGCTTCCTGTCCCAGGAGGACGGGCCCGACGTCTACGTGCGCACCGAGGCGTTGCCCGAAGGGGTGACGACCATCAAGGCCGGTACGCGCGTCGAGTTCGGCATCGCCCAGGGTCGTCGCGGGGACCAGGCGCTCCAGGTCCGGATCCTCGACGCACCTGCGTCGGTCAGTCGCAACCAGGCGCAGGCCCGGCGCAAGAAGCCGGAAGAGATGGCGCCGATCGTGGAAGACCTCATCCGGCTCCTCGACGGTGTCGGCGAGGCCTACCGGCACGGTCGCCACCCCGACGCACGCACCGCACGACCGGCGGCCAAGCTGTTGCGCGCGCTCGCCGACGAGCTCGAGCTCTGACGGGCTGAGGTCGGGCGGGCTGAGGTCGCGGGCGAGTCGGCGGCTCAACCGGCCGACGCCACCTGGCGCGGTGCCCGTGGTGCCGTGGCGAGCACGAAGAAGGCCCAGGCTCCGAGCACGGCGGTCGCCACACCCAGGCCCAGATGCGGGTACAGCGGCATGGCGATGCCCACGAAGCCACCGATCACCCAGGCCAGCTGAAGGGTGGTGTCGCTGCGCGCAAAGGCGCTGGCCTGGATCCGCCCGGGTACGTCGCGCTGGATCGTGGCGTCGAGTGACACCTTCGCGAGCGACTGCCCGAGCCCGGCGACCAGCGCGAGCAGGGCGAGGGACGCGACGCCGTAGAGGACCGCCGCGATCAACGTCGCCACGGTGACGGCGACGAGGGCCAGCACCACCGTGAGCTTGGGGTTCACGTTGCGCAGCAGCGAGGCGGTGGCGATGCCGAGGGTGTTGCCGAGGCCCGCGGTCCCGATGACGATGCCGAGCAGCAGTGCCGGCTCCCAGTCACCGATGGGATGCTCCCGCAGCAGGAACGCCATGAACATCGTGAGGAAGCCGGTGAGCCACCGGGGTCCGCAGTTGGCGCGCAGGGCGAAGGCCACCGCCGCCGGTATCCGCATCCGGGTCCTGCCCTGGCGTGCGGTGCCGGTCGGTTCCGGCTCCGAGCCGCCGTGCAGGACGAGCTCACCCTCACCCCGGCTGGAGTCGACCTTGCTCGGCAACCGGATGGCGCCGATCGTGGCGAACACGAACAGCACGAACGCGTAGCGCAGCGACCACTCCGGCCCGGCGACAGACGCCAGGCCCGCGATCGGTGCGGAGACGGTCGCGCCCACGATGCCCGACAGGGACACCCGGGCATTCGCCTTGACCAGGGTCAGCTTCTCGGGCAGCAACCGGGGTACGGCGGCCGCGCGGGTCACGCCGTACGCCTTGGACGCGACCAGGACGCCCAGCGCTGCGGGGAACAGCCACGTGGAGTCCGTGATCACGGCCCCCGCCAGGACCCAGCAGAGGAATGCGCGCACCGCCATCGTGCCGCCGATCGCCCAGCGCCGCCCGTGGCTGAACCTGTCCAGGAACGGGCCGATGAACGGTGCCACGATCGCGAACGGGAGCATCGTCAGGCCCAGGAACAGCGCCACCTGTCCGCGGGCCTCGCCGGTCGGGACCTGGAAGAACAGCGTGCCCGCCAGGGAGATCGCCACGGCAGCGTCCCCGGCGGTGTTGAAGAAGTGCATCTCGAGCAGCCGCGACAGCCCGGAGTCCCCGGCCCCCTCCGCCCGCGACGCCCGCCGCGCCTGCCGCGCGGTGTACCGACCAGCACGTCCGGTGGCCCGGGCGGCCACCTTGGCCCCCGTCCCCAGGCTGCGTCCCACGGCGCGTGCCCGCCGGGGCCCCGCCTGGGGCTTGGCCTCTTGCGGGTCCGGCCCTCGGGTCTCCCCAGCCTGGGAGTCCGGTCCGGTCTGGCTCATGGCGCCCATCCTGCCCGGTCCTCGTGAACGGCCGGGCGTGGGACACGGATCGCGACCCGACCTGACACGGGGTGCCGCCATGGGTGATGATGTGGCCCGTGATGACCACGGTGCGCACCCGAGCCGACGCCGGCGCCAAGGCCGCCGTCGTCGATGCTCGCTCGGTGCTGGTGGCCGACGTCGGCGACAAGGACGTCGGTGAGCACCTCGGGCACGTCGTCGAGGGGGACCGGGTCATCACGCACCTGTTCGCGTGCACCCGCGACGGGTACGCCGGCTGGCAGTGGGCCGTGACCGTCGTCCGGGCGTCGCGCCAGAAGGCGATCACCGTCGACGAGATCGTGCTGGTGCCCGGCGAAGGGGCCATCGTCGCCCCCGAGTGGGTGCCCTACAAGGAGCGGATCCAGCCCGGTGACCTCTCCCCGGGTGACCTGCTCCCCGTCGAGGAGGGCGACCCGCGGCTGGTCCCGACGTACTCCTTCGGCGACGACCCACTCTCGCTGGAGGACAAGGCCCAGATCCGGTCCGTCGCCGCCGACCTCGGGCTCGGGCGCGTGCGCACCCTCTCCCTGGAGGGCCGCGACCTCGCGGCCCAGCGCTGGTACGACTCAGACGCCGGGCCGGACGGCCCGCTCGCCCAGTCGGCTCCCGACAGCTGCTCGAACTGCGGGTTCCTGCTCCGGATCGCCGGACCGCTGTCGAAGATGTTCGGGGTGTGTGCCAACGGCAGCGCCAACGACGACGGCAGGGTGGTCTCCCTCGACCACGGATGCGGTGCGCACTCGGAGGTCCAGCTCGCCAAGAAGCACGAGCCTCAGCCGCTACCGGACCACGTCTTCGACACCGTCGGGGTCGACGAGCTCGAGACCTTCTGACCGAGTGCCGTCAGTCCGCCTCGGCTGACTGTGCCTCCTGGCGGGCCTTCTTGCGGCGGCGGCAGTACTCCAGGCCGAACAGCCCGAGCCCGAACCCGGCCAGGCACGTCCACAGCCACCACAGGCGGCCGGCGTCCTCGAGACGCCCGTAGAACGGCAGCAGGGCCACGAACCCGATCAGCCACAGCGCGGTGCCGACCTCGACGGTGCGCACGCCGTCCACGTCGAGGGGCTCCACGTCGGCGACGATGTAGGTCCGGTTGCCGATCTCGTGCTTCTTCGGCTGCTCGTCGCGCAGTTCCACGTCGCCCACGCTAGTCGACTCCGGCCGTCGAGGTCCCCCACACCCGGTTTCGGCTCTGCCATGCTGCCGTCGTGAGCGAGAACACGAAGACCGGCTCGGGTGCCGGCGCCCGGCCCTCAGCGGGCGGGCTCGACGGTTTCTTCAAGATCTCCGAGCGCGGCTCGACCGTCGCCCGTGAGGTCCGCGGCGGGGTCGTGACGTTCCTGACGATGGCCTACATCATCGTCCTGAACCCGATCATCCTGTTGAGCGGTACCGACGTGAACGGCGACTTCCTCGCCGGGGGTGACTTCGCCGCGATCGCGGCCGCGACGGCTCTGGTGGCCGGAGTGCTGACGATCCTGATGGGCGTGGTGGCGAACTTCCCGCTGGCCCTCGCGACCGGCCTCGGACTGAACGCCTTCGTCACCTTCTCCATCGCGAGTCAGATGACGTGGGCCGACGCCATGGGCCTCGTGGTGATCGAGGGGCTGATCATCACGGTGCTGGTGCTGACCGGCTTCCGGGAAGCGGTGTTCCGGGCGGTCCCGAAGCAGCTCAAGATCGCGATCTCGGTCGGGATCGGGCTGTTCCTGACGCTCATCGCGCTGGTCGACGCCGGGTTCGTCCGTCGTCCTGCCGGCGGCGTGGTGCCGGTCGAGCTGGGCATCGGTGGGCCAGCTCGAAGGCTGGCCGGTGGCCGTCTTCTGCCTGGGCCTGGCCCTGCTGTTCTCGCTGTTCGTGCGCGGTGTGAAGGGCGCCATCCTGATCACGATCGCGGTGATGACGGTTGTCGCGATACTCGTGGAGCAGGTCGCCGACATCGGCCCCACCGTCGCGGGGGATGAGTTCAACGCTCGGGGTTGGAACCTCAACGTCCCCGCGTGGCCGGACGACGTGTTCGGGATGCCCGACCTGCAGCTCCTCGGTGAGTTCAACCTGCTCGGCTCCTGGGAGAACGCGGGGATCGTCATCTCGGCGCTGTTCGTCTTCACCCTCCTGCTGGCCGACTTCTTCGACACCATGGGCACGATGACGGCCATCGGCGCCGAGGCCGGCCTGCTCGACGAGGAGGGCATCCCGCCCAACACCTCCCGGATCCTGCTCGTGGACTCCCTTGCCGCCGCGGCGGGTGGAGCCGCATCGGTGTCGAGCAACACGTCGTACATCGAGTCCGCCTCGGGTGTCGCCGAAGGCGCCCGCACCGGCCTGGCCAGCATCGTGACCGGCGTGCTCTTCCTGGGCGCGATGTTCGTCGCCCCGGTGGTCGGCATCGTTCCGAACGAGGCGGCCGTCCCCGCGCTGGTCCTCGTCGGATTCCTGATGATGCAACAGGTTCAGGGCATCGACTGGAACGACCTCGAGATCGCGATCCCGGCGTTCCTCACGATCGTGCTGATGCCGTTCACCTACTCGATCACCACGGGCATAGGCGCGGGGTTCCTGGCCTTCGTGCTGATCAAGTCGGTTCGAGGCAAGGCCGCCCAGGTCCATGTCCTGATGTGGATCGTGTCGGCGCTCTTCATCGTGTACTTCGCGATCGACCCGCTCACCGACTGGCTCACCTGACCCTCTTTCGCCGAGCCGGCGTGAGTTGTCACAACTCACGCCGGCTCGGCGGGCCTGGTGTGACAAGTGGCGCCGGCTCGGCGGGCCTGCCGTGACAACTGGCGCCGGCTCGGCGGTTTAATTAGCAATGCTAATGACCTAGACTAAGGACATGCCCACTGTCCAGAAGGTCGCCCGGAGCAACGCCGGGCTGGCTGCCGAGCTCCGGATCTCGGTCATGCGGCTTCGCAGACGACTGGCGAACGAACGCCACCCCGACAACGAACTCAGCCTCGGCGCCATGGCCGTGCTGGGCTGCCTGTACCGCAACGGCGAGCTCACCGTCGGCGAGCTGGCCGGGCACGAGCGGGTGCAGCCGCCCAGCATGACCCGCACCGTCAACTGCCTCGAGGAGGGCGGGTACGTCACCCGTCGTCCGCACGACACCGACGGTCGTCAGGTGGTCGTGGCCCTGTCCGCGCGCGGCAAGGACGTCGTGCTCGCCGACCGGGCCCGCCGCGACGCCTGGCTCGCCCAGGGGCTGATGGACCTCACCGCCGAGGAACGCGCCGTACTCCGGAAGGCGGCCCCGATCCTCGAACAACTTGCCCAGAAGGACTGATTTCACGAGTTGAGCCCCACGTTCCGCTCCCTCGCCAACCCCAACTATCGCCGGTACGCCGCCGGCAGCGTCGTGTCCAATGTCGGCACCTGGATGCAACGGGTCGCACAGGACTGGCTGGTCCTGCTGCTCTCCGGCTACAGCGGCGCCGCCATCGGCATCACCACCGGCCTGCAGTTCCTCCCGTTCCTGCTGCTGTCACCGTTCGCCGGCCTCGCCGCTGATCGGATCCCGAAGCGGCGGCTCCTGCAGATCACGAACGTCGGCATGGCCGTCCCCGCACTGGTCCTTGGCCTGCTCGCCGTCACCGGTACCGCCGAGATCTGGCACGTCTACATCCTCGCGTTCGTGCTCGGCACGGCCGCGGCGTTCGACGCTCCGGCCCGCCAGTCCTTCGTCTCCGAGCTCGTCGAGCCGGAGGACCTCACCAACGCGGTCGGCCTGAACTCGGCGAGCTTCAACGCCGCACGCATCGTCGGTCCGGCCGTCGCGGGCGTCCTGATCGCGGCGCTGGGCGGCGGCGAGGTGGCCACCGGCTGGGTGATCCTGGTCAACGCGGTCACCTACGCGGCCCCGATCCTCACCCTGCGCAGCCTCGACGGGGCGACCCTTCGCACCCCGAAGCCCGTGGCCCGGGGCCCGGGGCAGATCCTGGCCGGCCTCGCCTACGTGCGGAATCGGCCCGACCTGATGCTGATCCTGGCGATCGTATTCTTCACGGGCACCTTCGGGCTGAACTTCCAGATGACGTCCGCGCTGATGGCGACGGAGGTGTTCGACAAGGGGGCGGCCGAGTACGGCCTCCTGGGCACGTTCATGGCCGTCGGGTCGCTCACCGGATCACTCGCCGCTGCCCGCCGCCCGTACGTCCGCCTGCGCCTGGTGATGGGTGCCGCGCTGGCCTTCGCCGTGGTCGAGATCGCCGCGGGACTGATGCCGTCGTACGTCGCCTTCGCGCTGACCACCCCGCTGCTCGGGCTCGCCGCGCTCACCATGATCACGGCCGCCAACGCCTTCATGCAGCTGCACACCGACGAGCGGATGCGGGGCCGGGTGATGGCCCTCTACATGATGATCTTCATCGGCGGCACGCCGTTCGGAGCACCGCTCATCGGCTGGATAGGTGAGGAGTTCGGCGCCCGCTGGACGCTGATCCTCGGCGGCCTCGCTACCGGCCTCGGTGTCGGCCTGGCCGGCCTGTGGTTTGCGCGGGCCAGGCGCGTTTTGACCCCCGATCAGCGACCGAGTAATCTCGTTCCTCGTGTCTGGGACAACCAGACCGTTGCGCGTGCCCAAAAGTAATCCGAGCAGCCGCCGCCTTCAGGGCCCGGCCTCGAGAGGCCCCGGGCACACACACCACAGGCACACAGCTTGAGCAGTTTCATCGTGCCCGGCACGGCGCCGGGTTCTGACTAGAGGACGAGAAAGGGAACCACCCGGTGCCCACCATTCAGCAGTTGGTCCGCAAGGGCCGCCAGGACAAGGTGTCGAAGAACAAGACGCCTGCCCTCAAGGGCTCGCCCCAGCGACGCGGTGTGTGCACCCGCGTCTACACCACCACCCCGAAGAAGCCGAACTCCGCCCTTCGCAAGGTCGCCCGCGTGCGCCTGTCCAGCGGCGTCGAGGTCACGGCGTACATCCCGGGTGTCGGTCACAACCTCCAGGAGCACTCGATCGTGCTCGTCCGCGGCGGCCGGGTGAAGGACCTCCCCGGTGTCCGTTACAAGATCATCCGCGGCACGCTCGACACGCAGGGTGTCAAGAACCGTCGGCAGGCGCGCAGCCGCTACGGCGCGAAGAAGGAGAAGAGCTGATATGCCCCGCAAGGGTCCCGCTCCCAAGCGGCCGATCGACGTCGACCCGGTCTTCGGGTCGCAGCTGGTGAGCCAGCTGGTCTCCAAGGTGCTGATCGACGGCAAGAAGCAGGTTGCGCAGCGCATCGTCTACACGGCGCTCGAGGGCTGCCGCGAGAAGACCGGTACCGACCCGGTCGTGACGCTGAAGCGTGCGATGGACAACGTGAAGCCGGCCATCGAGGTCAAGTCCCGCCGCGTCGGTGGTGCGACCTACCAGGTCCCGATCGAGGTCAAGGGCACGCGCGGCACCACGCTGGCACTGCGCTGGCTGGTCAGCTACGCCCAGGACCGTCGCGAGAAGACCATGTCCGAGCGCCTGATGAACGAGATCCTCGACGCCTCCAACGGCCTTGGTGCCGCGGTGAAGAAGCGCGAGGACACCCACAAGATGGCCGAATCGAACAAGGCCTTCGCCCACTACCGCTGGTGATCGGGCTGCGGTGGTCGGTGGTCACCATTGGTGGTCACCAGCCGCGTAGGCACAGGTGCCTCGCTCGCATCACCACCGCTGCCCCATTCCCCCTCTGACGTTCTAAGGAAACCGACTCACAGTGGCCGTTGACATCACCACGGACCTCAAGAAGGTCCGCAACATCGGCATCATGGCGCACATCGACGCCGGCAAGACCACCACGACCGAGCGGATCCTGTTCTACACCGGCATCACCTACAAGATCGGCGAGGTCCATGAGGGCGCCGCCACGATGGACTGGATGGAGCAGGAGCAGGAGCGCGGCATCACCATCACGTCCGCCGCGACGACCTGCTGGTGGAAGGACCACCAGATCAACATCATCGACACGCCCGGTCACGTCGACTTCACCGCCGAGGTCGAGCGCTCCCTGCGCGTCCTCGACGGCGCGGTCGCCGTCTTCGACGGCGTGGCCGGCGTCGAGCCGCAGACGATGACGGTGTGGCGGCAGGCGAACAAGTACGCCGTGCCGCGCATGTGCTTCGTCAACAAGCTCGACCGCACTGGCGCGGACTTCTTCCGCTGCGTCGACATGATGGTCGAGCGGCTCAACTCCACCCCGCTTGTGCTGCAGCTGCCGATCGGCGCGGAGGGCGACTTCATCGGCGTCGTCGACCTCGTCAGCATGCGCGCCCTGACCTGGCGCGGCGAGACCAAGATGGGTGAGGACTACGAGGTCGAGGAGATCCCGGCCGACATGGCCGAGCAGGTGGCCGAGTACCGCGAGAAGTTCCTCGAGACGCTGGCCGAGGCCGACGACGACATCATGGAGAAGTACCTCGAGGGTGAGGACATCTCCGTCGACGAGCTCGAGGACGCGATCCGTCGCGCGACCCTCGCCGACAAGCTCAACCCGGTCCTGTGCGGCACCGCCTTCAAGAACAAGGGCGTCCAGCCGCTGCTCGACGCGGTGGTGAAGTACCTACCGTCGCCGCTCGACGTCGACGCGATCATCGGCCACTCGCCCAAGGACGAGGCCGAAGAGATCTCACGCATGCCCAGCGACGAGGAGCCGTTCTCCGGGCTCGCCTACAAGATCGCCTCCGACCCGCACCTGGGCAAGCTGATCTACGTCCGGGTCTACTCCGGCAAGCTCGAGGCCGGTTCGAGCGTGGTGAACTCGGTCAACGGCCGCAAGGAGCGGATCGGCAAGGTCTACCAGATGCACGCCAACAAGCGTGAAGAGATCGCGTCGGTCGGCGCCGGCCAGATCGTGGCGGTCATGGGTCTGAAGGACACCAAGACCGGCCACACCCTGAGCGACCCGCAGAACCAGGTCGTCCTGGAGTCGATGACGTTCCCCGCCCCCGTGATCGAGGTGGCGATCGAGCCCAAGACCAAGGGCGACCAGGAGAAGCTCGGCACGGCGATCCAGCGGCTCTCCGACGAGGACCCGACCTTCACGGTCAAGTCCGACGAGGAGACCGGCCAGACGATCATCGCCGGCATGGGCGAGCTCCACCTGGAGATCCTCGTCGACCGGATGAAGCGTGAGTTCCGCGTCGAGGCGACCGTCGGCAAGCCGCAGGTGGCCTACCGCGAGACCCTCCGCAAGGAGGTCACGAACCACAGCTACACGCACAAGAAGCAGACCGGTGGTTCGGGCCAGTTCGCGAAGGTCGTCATCTCGCTGGGCCCCAACGTCGACCCCGAGACCGGGGCCGGCGCGGGCTACGAGTTCGCGAACAACGTCAGGGGCGGTCGCGTGCCGAAGGAGTACATCCCCTCGGTCGACCAGGGTGGCCAGGACGCGATGGAGTTCGGCGTGCTCGCCGGATACCCGATGGTCGATGTGAGGTTCACGCTCGAGGACGGCGCCTACCACGACGTCGACTCCTCCGAGCTGGCCTTCAAGATCGCCGGAAACCAGGCCTTCAAGGAAGCTGCCCGGATGGCCAGGCCGGTGCTGCTCGAGCCGATGTTCGCCGTCGAGGTCATCACGCCCGAGAACTTCCTCGGTGACGTGATCGGTGACATCAACAGCCGGCGTGGCCACGTGCAGAACATGGAGGAGCGGCACGGCGACAGGGTCGTCAATGCCCTCGTTCCGCTGTCCGAGATGTTCGGGTACGTTGGCGACCTGAGGTCCAAGACCTCCGGTCAGGCGTCGTACTCGATGGAGTTCGACTCGTACGCCGAGGTTCCCCAGAGCATCGCCGACGAGATCATCGCGAAGGTCCGCGGCGAGTAGTCGCGGGTCCTCGGCACAAGTAAACGCAAGACGAGTCAAGTAACAACCACACCAGGAGGAGCCCACAGTGGCTAAGGCGAAGTTCGAGCGGACCAAGCCGCACGTCAACATCGGCACCATCGGTCACATCGACCACGGCAAGACGACGCTGACCGCAGCGATCACGAAGGTGCTGCACGACCAGCACCCGGACTTGAATCCGTTCACGCCGTTCGACGAGATCGACAAGGCCCCCGAGGAGCGTCAGCGCGGGATCACCATCTCGATCGCTCACGTCGAGTACCAGACCGAGGCGCGGCACTACGCGCACGTCGACTGCCCGGGTCACGCCGACTACATCAAGAACATGATCACCGGCGCGGCGCAGATGGACGGCGCGATCCTCGTGGTCGCCGCCACCGACGGCCCGATGCCGCAGACGCGTGAGCACGTGCTCCTCGCCCGCCAGGTCGGCGTTCCGGCCCTGGTCGTCGCGCTCAACAAGTGCGACATGGTCGACGACGACGAGCTCGTCGAGCTCGTCGAGATGGAGGTGCGCGAGCTCCTCTCCGAGTACGAGTTCCCCGGCGACGACATCCCGGTCGTGAAGGTGGCTGCTTTCCCGGCGCTGAACGGCGACGAGAAGTGGGGCAAGTCGGTGTCCGAGCTGATGACGGCCGTCGACGAGTACATCCCCACCCCGGAGCGCGAGACCGACAAGCCGTTCCTGATGCCGGTCGAGGACGTCTTCACGATCACCGGTCGTGGCACCGTCATCACGGGCCGCATCGAGCGCGGCATCGTCAAGGTCAACGAGGAGGTCGAGATCGTCGGCATCCGCGAGGGCTCGCAGAAGACGACGGTCACCGGCGTCGAGATGTTCCGCAAGCTGCTCGACGAGGGCCAGGCCGGAGAGAACGTCGGCCTGCTGCTCCGCGGCACCAAGCGCGAGGACGTTGAGCGCGGCATGGTGGTCATCAAGCCGGGCACCACGACGCCGCACACCAACTTCGACGCCTCGGTCTACATCCTGTCGAAGGAGGAGGGCGGCCGGCACACGCCGTTCTTCAACAACTACCGCCCGCAGTTCTACTTCCGTACGACGGATGTGACCGGCGTGGTGACCCTCCCCGAGGGCACCGAGATGGTCATGCCGGGTGACAACACCGAGATGTCGGTGGAGCTCATCCAGCCGATCGCCATGGACGAGGGCCTGCGGTTCGCGATCCGGGAGGGCGGCCGCACCGTCGGCGCCGGCCGGGTCACCAAGATCACCAAGTGATCCACTCGTTGGTCGACGAGACCAACTGATCCATCAGTTCGGCCCCGGACCCCAGGTCCGGGGCCGTTCTGCATTTCCCTGTGCGCAGATCCTTGTGCTCAGGTGAGGGCCCGGATCACGGGTCGGCTCGCTCCCCAGGCGCTCAGGGCCACCATGCCGAGGCCGAACAGCACTGCGGTCGTCGTCACCGAGGTCGTGGCCGCGAGCCAGCCGAAGAACGGGGTCGCCACCGGGAGCAGGGTGTAGTCCGACAGCATGGTCAGCGACAACACCCGCCCGAGCTGATCACCTCTGATCACTCTCTGGAAGCACGCATTCAGGGTCACCGACGCGTAGCCGGCAGTGAGGCCGATCAGGAGCGCCCCGCCGATGGTGCCCGGGAGCCATGCCACCCCGAGGGCCGCGATCCCGACGCCCTGGGCCACGAGCGCGAGGAAGCCCCACATCGCAGGTCGGCCAGGGCGCGTCCGCATCGCCACCAGCGCGCCGGCCGCTGCACCGAGACCCACGCAGGCGTTGGCCGCGCCGACCACGCCCGCCCCCCAGTGCGAGGCGTCGGCCCGCAGCGCCACACCGAGAGCCATTGCCGGGCCGACGAACACGTTGAGTCCGGACATCGTGATCACCAGCGTCCGGACCGTCCGATCGTCACGGACGTACCGCAGGCCGCTGCGGATCGCGGTGACCACCGGCTCGCAAACATTGCGGGTCAACGGGAATCGGGGCCTGAGCACGACGGCGACGACGGCGCCGACCACGACGAAGCCGACGGCGTCGACCAGCATCGCGGCGACCAGGCCGTACGACGCGGCGATCCATCCGCCCAGCGCCGAGCCGACGAGGACGGCGGCCCGCCGGACGACCTGGAACATCCCGCCGAGGGCTGCTAGATCCTCTTCGCGCACCATCTGGCGCGGGAGAGTTCCGGTGGCGGGAACGTAGAAGGCGTCGGCCGCACCGAACACGCAGGCGATGACGACGAGCAACGGCACCGGCGGGAACTCGGTCAGCCACAGCGCCGAGCCGACGAGCAGAACTCCGACCCGCACGGCGTTGGAGACGACCACGATGACGCGCGTGTCCAGGCGGTCGGCGAAGCTGCCACCGACCAGGAGTAGTGCGGCCTGGGGTGCCAGGCCGATCGCGACCACGACGCCCGCGACAGCCGGTGACGCGACAGACACGGCAGCCCAGGCAAGGCCGACGAGCCACACGCTGTCTCCCACGAACCCGACGAAGTTCGCCGCGGCCCATACCCAGACCACCGGATCCCGCGTCGGCGGCGGCAGTCGCGTCTCGATGAGGACGCTCATTGGTCCCCCTCGGCCACGGGCTGGGCGTGCGTGAACACCAGCACGGCGCGGCGATCACGGTCGGGGCTGTGCTCGGCGTCGAGTCGGCACGCCGCCGCCCAGGCACTCGTCGTCGCTTCGATTCGACGGAGCAAGTCGGCCATCTGCGCGCTGGTGGCGACCACCGTGGAGTCGGTGGAGCCGCCGGCGCGCTGCCACTCTCGAGGTAGGTCGTCCCGGTCGGATCGCCAGGCGCGGATCGCCGCGATGTGCCGCTCGTCGTTGGCCCTCTCGGCGAAGATGGCGACCTCGCGGGCCCGCGAACCGACGGGGTAGTCCGTGGCGTCGTACGACAGTCTCTGTGGTGTCTGCCGCCACCAGCTCGCCCGGCTGTCGCGGGCCAGCTCCGGGGCGGGCTCCACGAATCCCGCCCGGTGCAGCGGCTTCAGGTGGTGGCTGACGCTGCCGGGTGCCAGGCTGAGTCGCCCGGCGAGCTGCCCGACGGACGACGGACCGTGCAGGGCAAGATCCTCCAGGATCCGCTGCCGGGTGGGGTGGTGGTACGCGATCAGTTGCTCCATGAGCTCGGGTCCGCCCGGTGCGGGAGTGGTGTCGCGATGGCGCTCGGAAGCGGTGCGGCGTGGCATGGCGACGACGCTAGAAGCGGCCCAGGATTCTCACAAGAGCTCTTGTATGAGTCAGCGAGCCAGCACGGCGGCCACGCCCTGAGCGAAGACGTCGGTGTGCCGGTCGACGTCTGCCCCGGTGTGGTGCGGGCTGAACAGCGCCATGTTGTGGAACGGGGTCAGCAGGATGCCTCTGTTCAGCGCCCAGAGGTGGAGGAACTGCTCGAGGTCGTCGTCGACGGCCGCCGCGGCGGCGGCGCCGTCGCGTGGCGGCGGGCAGAACCAGTACTCCGCGCGGCAGCCCAGGCGCTGGACGTGCCAGGGCAGGTCGTGCTCGGCGATCACCCCAGCGACCCCTTTGGTGAAGCGCTCGGCGAGGGGGATGGCGACCGCGAAGTCCTCGTCGCGGAGGCAGGTCGAGAGGGTCGCCTTGATTGCGGCCAGGGCGAGTGCGTTGCCGGTGAGTGTGCCGCCGACGCCGGCGACGTCGATCTCGTCCTCGAGCATCTGGCCGTCCAGGCGGGCGGCCACCTCGGCCGACATGCCGTACGCCGCGCAGGGAACGCCGCCGCCGATGGGCTTGCCCACCACCACGAAGTCGGGCTCCAGCCCCCAGGCCGCGGTGCATCCTCCCGGTCCGGCGCAGAGAGTGTGCGTCTCGTCGATGACGAGGAGGACGTCGTGACGGCGGGTCACGGCGCGGACACCGTCGAGGTAGCCCTCGTCGGGCAGCACGATCCCGATGTTGGTGAGCGCCGGTTCCATCAGCAGGCAGGCGACGTCGCCGGCCGCCAGCCGGCGGTCCAGGGCGTCGAGGTCGTTGAACGGGACGACCGCGGTCGTGGTCGCGACGTCGTCGGGTGGGCCCATTGCGCCAGGCCGGGCGACGACCCGGCCATCGGAGAGGACGGCCAGCGTCTCGTCGACGGTGCCGTGATAGCACCAGTCCATCACCGCGATCCGGGGCCGACCGGTCAGGTGACGCGCGAAGCGGAGCACGAAACGGTTTGCGTCGGTGGCCGACATGGCCAGCTGCCAGGACGGCAGCCGGAACCTGCGGGCGAGCTCGTTGCCGACCCAGACAGCGTCGGGGCTCGGGAGCATGGTGGTGATTCCGGTGCGGGCCCGGTCCGCGAGGGCGTCGGCCACCTGGGGCAGCGCGTGGCCGGTCATCGCGCCGGTGTCCCCGAGACAGAGGTCGACGTACTCGTTCCCGTCGACGTCGGTGAGCCGGGCACCGACGGCCGAGTCGAAGAAGACCGGGAACGCGCCTGGCCAGCGGGTCATCCAGGGCATCGGCACTCCGGCAAGGAGCGGACCGCGGGCCTCGGCGGCAAGCTCGGCCGAGCGGGAGTGGCCGTCGACGAAGCGCTGCTCCTCAACTGCCCGGAGGTCCGACAGGCGGGAACGGTCGATCATGGAGGGAACCTACCGCCCTGCACGGTGGCCGGAGCCACTAGAACAGGTCGATGGTCTTCACCAGTGTCTCGTAGATGCCGTAGACCAGCGGCAGGCCGACCAGTGCCCGAAGGCGTGCCGAGCGGCCGCAGTGCCCGCGCCCGCTGCCCCGACCGTGCGGGAGACTGGGTGGATGACCGAGCCACCCGAGGGCGTACGCCCTGCTCGCCCTCACGTGCGGCTCACCGAGGACGGCCGACGGATGCGGGAGGTGCTCACCTACTCGCGCCGGGGAAGCCGGTTCACGCACCGTCAGGCTGCCGCGTGGGAGGCCCACCACGCGGCCTGGGTGATCCCCGACGCAGCCGTCGACGAGCCGTCGTTCTCATGGGCGGAGTGGTTCGGCCGCGAGGCGCCGCTCATCGTGGAGATCGGCTCCGGAGTCGGGGAGGCGACCGCCGTGCTCGCGGCGGCCCGACCGGACGTCGACGTCCTGGCCTTCGAGGTGTGGATGCCGGGAGTGGCACAGGCTCTTCGCCGCGTGGCCGATGCCGGCGTCGAGAACGTCAGGTTCTGCTCGGTAGACGCGGTCTGGTCGATGCGGCACCTGATCCCCGAGGCGCGCCTCGCCGGCCTCTGGACGTTCTTCCCGGATCCCTGGCACAAGAAGCGGCACCACAAGCGGCGAATGGTCAACCCGGACTTCGCGCACCTGGCGGCCTCGCGGTTGGCGCCGGAGGCGGAATGGCGCCTCGCCACCGACTGGGCGGACTACGCCGCGCAGATGGTGGAGGTGCTCGATGCCGAATCGCTGCTGGCCGGAGGCATCACGCGGCGTTGGGAGGAGCGGCCGGTCACGAAGTTCGAGCGCAAGGGGCTGGCCAGCGGCCGCGAGATCACTGATCTCGCGTATCGACGCATCCGGGTCGAGTAGGGAGGGCCACACCGGTCACGGGGGCGAGGACTCGAGGACGATGCCGGCGGCCTCGAGCTCGGCCTCGACCCGCAACCGCTCCGACTCGTGCTCGAGCCCCTCCGGGAGGGCGTCCAGGCTGGTCGGGAGGTCGAGCGCCCGGCACGCGTCGAGCAACGCGTCGTCGTACGCCGCTACGATCCCGCGGTGCTTGGCGACCGGCATCCCGGGAGTGTGGCGGCGGGCCTCGACGCGGAGCCGCCGAAGGTCCCTGGCGATCTGCTCCAGTGGCATCCCGACCGGTGTCGGTGGAGGAGGAGGCGCCAGGTGCAGACGGCGGGCGAGCCGCACTGACAGCGCGGCGAGCTCGCGGCCATACAGCAGCAGGCCGATGATGACGGCCGCGACCGTGATGAAACCGAGGATCGAGAGCGCGCCCCCGACCGGTCCGTCGACCATGCCTCGACGGTAGGCCGACCATGCCGCTCCGGCAAGCGACGAGCGGCGCCGCCTTTAGGCTGGGCGCCGTGACCGCGAGCGTCGACAGGCCTGCTGGCGTGGCCGGGATCCATCGCGCGTGGTTCGTGGCTGTCATCACCATGGCCGCACTGGTCGCCGCGGCCGGCTTCCGGTCCTCGACCGGGGCCTTGCTGGAGCCGCTCGAGGAGGACTTCGGCTGGTCCCGGGCGACGACGAGCGGGGCGGTCAGCCTCAACCTGATCCTCTACGGCCTGACGGCCCCCTTCGCGGCTGCGCTGATGGAGCGGTTCGGCCTGCGCCGGGTGGTCGTCGTCGCGCTGACCCTCGTCGCGATCGGTTCCGGACTGACCCTCGTGATGACCTCCGCGTGGCAGCTCTGGCTGCTCTGGGGCTTCGCCGTGGGCGCTGGCACCGGCGCCCTTGCCCTGGTGTTCGGCGCGATCGTCGCCAACCGCTGGTTCGTCCGCCACCGGGGCCTGGTCATGGGGGTCTTTTCGGCAGCCGGCGCGACCGGCCATCTCGTCTTCCTGCCGGCCATCGCGAGACTGGCCGACGGCCCGGGCTGGCGCTGGGCTGCCGGGCTGGTGGCCGTGTTCGCGCTCCTGCTCGTGCCACTCGTCTGGTGGATCCTGCGTGACCAGCCCTCCGACGTCGGGACGACGCCGTACGGCGCTCCCGACGACTGGCGACCTCCCCAGGCGCCCAGCCGCACCCGCAACGCGGCCCAGGTGGCGATCGACACGCTGCGGGAGAGCTCGCGGTCCCGGACGTTCTGGATCCTGATGGTGACGTTCTGGATCTGCGGCTGGTCGACCAACGGACTGATCGGCACCCACTTCATCCCGGCCGCCCACGACCACGGCATGCCTGCCACGACCAGCGCCGGACTGCTCGCCCTGATCGGCATCTTCGACATCGCCGGAACCGTGGCCAGCGGCTGGCTGACCGATCGGGTGGACAGTCGCTACCTGCTGTTCGTCTACTACTTCTTCCGCGGTCTCTCGCTGCTCGCCGTCCCCTGGCTGCTGGGGCCGCACGTGCACCCCAGCCTCTTCCTCTTCATCCTGTTCTACGGACTCGACTGGGTCGCCACCGTGCCGCCGACGGTCACCCTGTGTCGTGAGCACTTCGGCATCGAGAAGGCCGGAGTGGTGTTCGGATGGGTGTTCGCGTCCCACATGGTCGGCGCCGGAGTCGCGGCGAGCTACGCGGGCTGGATCCGGCAGGTCAACGGTGACTACTACGCCGCCTGGTTGACCGCGGGCGCACTCTGCGTCGGTGCGGCCGGGCTGTGCCTGATGATCCCGCGGATGCCGGTGTCGAAGGGCCACGACATCGGGGAGCCGGTCACGGACTCGATGTAGGTGCCGGGCTGTTCATCGGCGGGACGTGAGCCGGCGACGGAGCTCGGCCTCGCGGGCGAGGCGCGCGGTGTCCCGTTCCCTGCGCGAGGCGAGGACGGCGGCGAGGAACAGCTCCGGCGGCGTGCCCGGCGCCGGCGGCGGGGCGACGTAGGGCCGGACCTGCTCCGCAAGCCTGGCGCCCATGCTGGCCCGAGTCGTGGGGTCGATGGTCGAGAGCCGGCTGAGGTACTGGCGAACGGCGAGGACCAGCCCGCTGGGCAGCGACGCCATGTCGGCAGAAGCCGCCCAGGCCGCGAGCTGCGGCGGCATCTGCGGCGGCGGTGGAAGTGTGAGACGGACCCGCTCCCGCACGACGTACGTCCCCGCGGCATGGTCGCCGAGTCGCTTGCCGCGCGAGCTGAGCAGCGCGGAGAAGAACGCGGGTACCCCGAAGAACGCGTAGATCTCCACGATGGCGATCAGGGCGCGCACGAACGCGTGCTGGAACGAGATCGGACCGGCGTCGTCGCGCACCGTGCGCAGACCGAGCGCCCGGTGGCCGAGCGACCGGCCGCGGGTGAGGGTCTCGACGGTGGTCGGGACGACGAGAAACACCGTGATCAGGGTGCCGACGTAGGCGACCCACGCCAGCGCCGCGTCGGTCCCGACCGAGGCGGTCATGAAGAGGAGGATCACGCCCACGAGAAGGAGGACGGTCACAGCCACGTCGATCAGCCCGGAGGCGATCCGTGTTCCGAGGCTCGCCGGCGGCAGGTCGAGTGCGACGGCCTCGCCGGTGACGAGGTCGTCGCTCGTCAGGGTGGCGAACTCCGGAGTCGACATCGGCGCCAGCATAGGTGGGTCACCCGATCGACGACCGACGATGGCAGACGCACCCTTTAGGGTGCGCGTGTGGACCTGGACGCGTACGTCGTCGCGCACTCCGGCGAGTGGCAGCGTCTTGAGGAGCTGGTCCGTCAGCGGCGACTCTCGGGGGCGGAGAGCGATGAGCTCGTCGAGCGCTATCAACAGGTGGCCACCCACCTGTCGGTGGTCCGCACCTCGGCCGCCGACCCGTCGCTGGTTGCGCACCTGTCCTCCCTGCTTGCCCGCGCCCGCAACCGGGCCGCCGGTGCCAGGGTCGGCACCTGGCGGGGGGTGGCCTCGTTCTTCGTGGACCGCTTCCCTGCCGCGCTCTACCGCCTGCGCTGGTGGTGGCTCGGCGTGCTCGTGGCCAATGTGCTGGTCATCGCGGTGATGATGCTGTGGCTGCTGGAGAACCCCAATGTCCAGCAGAGTCTGATGTCACCGTCGGAGGTGGACCAGCTCGTCAACGAGGACTTCGAGAACTACTACAGCGAGTACGCCGCCGGCCACTTCGCGGCCCAGGTATGGATCAACAACGCCTGGGTCGCCACCCTCTGCCTGGCGCTGGGCGTGCTCGGTGCTCCCCGTGGTCTACCTGTTGTTCCAGAACGTCGCGAACCTCGCCATCATCGGCTCGATCATGCATCGCGCGGATCACGGCGGGCACTTCTGGGGGCTCCTGCTGCCGCACGGCCTGCTCGAGCTGACGGCCGTGTTCGTCGCGGGAGGAGTCGGCCTGCGGCTGTTCTGGTCATGGGTGGAGCCCGGTTCGCTGACCCGCAGCCAGTCACTGGCCCACGAGGGCCGCACCGCCGGCACCGTAGCCCTGGGACTCGTGGCCGTGCTGATGGTGAGTGGCGTCATCGAGGCGTTCGTGACGCCGTCCGGCCTGCCGACCTGGGCGCGGGTCGGAATCGGGATCTTCGCCGAGGCGGTGTTCTTCGCCTACGTGTTCATCCTCGGCCGGGCGGCGTACCGTCGCGGCCACACCGGGGACGTCGACGCCGACCTGCTCGAGGACCGGGTCGCCACCCAGGCCTAGAGCAGCCCCCGCGACTTGAGGCCCAGGTAGTGGTCGGCGAGCGCGGGCGGCAACCGCTCGGCATCGGCGTCGACCACGTCCACCCCGAGGGTGCGCAACAGCTCGGCCGTGTGCCGCCGTCGCAGGATGACCTGCTCGGCGGCCGCGGCGTCGTACACCTCGTCGACGCTGTCGCGGCGGGCGGCCAGACGCTCGAGAGCGGGGTCCCGGACCGACGCCAGCACCACCCGGTGATGCCGGGTGAGGGTGGGCAGCACCGGCAGCAGCCCCTCCTCCACGGCCGACGGCTCCAGCGGAGTGAGGAGTACGACGAGCGCGCGCTGCCGGCCCGAACCCGGTCACGGCTCCGGCGAGGGCCGCCCAGTCGGCCTCCGCGATCACGGGCTGCAGATCGGCCATGGAGTCCTGGAGCCTGGCCGCGACGTCGCGCCCGCCGGCCGAGCGCAGTCGGCTGCGAACCCTCCGGTCGCCGGCGAGGAAGTCGATCCGGTCGCCAGCCCGGGCGGCCAGAGCCGCCAGCAGCAACGCGGCGTCCATCGCGGAGTCCAGTCGGGGGACGTCCTCCACCCGGCCGGCCGACGTTCGGGAGGTGTCGAGGACCAGGACCACCCGGCGGTCCCGCTCGGGCTGCCAGGTCCGCACCACGACGTTGCGGTTGCGGGCGCTGGCCCTCCAGTCGATGGACCGTACGTCGTCCCCGCGGACGTACTCCCGCAACGAGTCGAACTCCGTGCCCTGGCCACGCACCCGGACCGCAGACCGGCCGTCGAGGTCGCGCAGCCGCGCCAGCCGGCTGGGCAGGTGCTTGCGGGACTCGAAGGGCGGCAGTGACCGGACGGCCCCGGCCACGCTGCGCGTGGCCTGGCGGGAGGCGAGGCCGAGCGGTCCGGGCAGGCGGACGGTCACCCCGATCGCGCGCAGGTCGCCGCGGCGTCGCGGACGGAGCGGGGTACGAAGACTCGCCCGGTCACCCGGACCGAGCCGGATCCGGTGCCGGTTGTCCGTCGCGCCGGCCGTCGGCTGCCAGGAATCGCGCACGAGTCCCCTCACCCGGCGACCCCCGTCGTTGCTCGCGACCAACACGGTCTCGGTGGGCTGGCCGAGCCGGATCGTTCCCACCGGGCGGCGGACCATGGACAGGATGGTCGGCCGCGGCGCGACCGCCCAGTCCACGAGGGTCACCAGGGTCACGGCGAGCACCCACAGCCAGACCGTGCTCAGGGCCGGCCGCAGCACCACCGGGACGAGTCCCAGGAGGAGCAGGAGCGGCACCCGGCCGGAGATCGCCATCAGCGGTGACGCCTCATCGTGGGACCGGGACCGATCCCAGCGCCGAGGCCAGGACCTGGGCCACGTCGACGCCTTCGAGCTCGGCCTCGGGACGCAGTCCGAGTCGATGCACCAGTGCGGCGTGGGCGAGTGCCTTCACGTCGTCGGGCGTCACGAAGTCCCGGCCCTCCAGCCAGGCCCAGGCCCGTGCTGACCGGAGCAGGGCGGTGGCGCCGCGCGGGCTGACCCCGAGGCTCAGCGACGGAGATTCGCGGGTGGCCCTCGCGATGTCGACGACGTACCCGGTCACCTCGGGCGAGACCTGCACCGTCCGCACCGCCGCCTGGCCCGCCACGATGTCGCCGGCGCCGGCCACGGCGGTCAGTCCGGCTGCGGCGACGTCGCGTGGGTCGAAGCCCTCGGCGTGCCGGCGCAGGATCTCCAGCTCGGCGGCGCGGCCCGGAATCGGCAGCACCACCTTGACCAGGAACCGGTCGAGCTGAGCCTCCGGGAGTGGGTAGGTGCCTTCGTACTCGACCGGGTTCTGGGTGGCGGCCACCAGGAAGGGCTGCGGCAACTGTCGCGAGACGCCGTCGACCGAGACCTGCCCCTCCTCCATCGCCTCCAGGAGCGCGGACTGGGTCTTGGGTGGCGTCCGGTTGATCTCGTCTGCCAGCAGCAGGTTCGTGAACAGGGGTCCTTCACGGAAGGACAGCTCGCCCCGGTGGCTGTCGATCACCATCGACCCCGTGATGTCGCCGGGCATCAGGTCCGGCGTGAACTGCACCCGTCGGGTGTCCACCGACAGGGCACCAGCCAGGGACCTCACCAGCAGGGTCTTGGCGACCCCCGGCACCCCCTCCATCAGGACATGGCCCCCGCAGAGCAGCGCCACGAGCAGCCCGGAGACGGCGGCATCCTGGCCGACGACGGCCTTGGCCACCTCGGCACGTACGGCGATCAGGCGCTCGCGCGCACCGTCCGCCGGCCCGGGCGGTCCTGCGTCCGGCTGGGCATCAGGCTGGGCATCCGGCGGGGTGAGGGGCTCGGTCATGAGCGTCGTACCTCTCTGTCGAGATCGGCCAGGGTGGTGGCCAGGGCGATCAGGTCCTTGTCGGTCGCCGGGGCGCTCTGCGGCAGGAGCAGATCGGCGATCTCACTCTCGGGCCGGTCCACGTGACGGGCCACGTCCCGCACGAGGGCGTCGTCGGTCGTTGGCCCGAGTCGCAAGCGCTCGGCCGCGCTCGCGCGCGCGGCGCGACGCAGAGCGTCGGCGGCGTGCGCCCGGTCGCCTGCCTTGCGGTAGAGGCGGCCGCGGCTGTGGGTGGTCTCGATCGCCTTGACGACGACCGGCAGCGGTTCAGTGGCGAGCGGCCCGAGACGGCGAGCCCGCCACGCGATCATCGACAACGCGGCGATCGCCGCCAGCCACAGGCCGGGTCGCAACCACCGAGGCAACAGGGTGACCAGGCTGACGCCGTCGTCGGCGACCAGGTCCTCGATGGTGGGGACGTACCAGACCAGCCGGTCGTCCTGCCCGAGCAGGCGAACGGCGACCGCGGCGTTGTCGGCGCGCAGGATCTGGTCGTTGGTCAGCGCCTCCGCCGGGCCGAGAAACCGGACGCCGTCCCGCTCGACCACCAGGGAGCCGTCGGTGCCGGGGAAGCAGCCCCGCCCCCGGTACGCCAGAGCGCGGTCGACCTCCACGGTGAGCCCCTGCAACAGCGGATCCGAGCAGTCCGCCTCGCGGCCGTCACCGACCCGTACCCGCGACGGCATGCCGGCGGCCCCGAGCGTGTCGACGAGCCCCGGACCGGGCTCGGCCAGGACCAGTCGTGCGTCGGAGGCGTGGTCGAGCAGTCGCCCGGTCGTGCTCTGGCCCAGGAACTCCGTGGACGTGACCAGCACGGTCGTCCCCGGCCCGGCCTCGGTGTCCTCCAGGGCGTCGGCGCTCCGCACGACGGTGACGTCGACACCCTGGTCGTCGAGCACCCGAGCGAGTGCCCGGGCACCGTCCGGCCCCGGATTGTCCGGGTCCAGCGGCGTCGCCGTCCGAGTGTCCGTGCCTCCCAGGACGACCACCACCGCCAGGGCTGCGACGGCACCCAGGGCGATGACGAGCGAGGTGCGGTGGCGGACCAGCCAGCCCGGGTGGCTGTCGGTGCCGGGAGCCGACGCAGGTGTCGCGGTCTGGGTCGCGGTCTTGGTCATCGCAGCCCCGCCAGCTCGTCGTCGAGCGCCAGGACACCGCTGGCCTGTTCGCGACTCGCGGCCCGGTCGCCGTACAGCACGAGGTCGAAGAGGCGAGCGCTGCCGTCGACCCGTGGCCTCTGGTGGGGGTACGTCGCGGCCAGGGCGTCGGCGACCTCGTGTGCGGTGGCGTCCGGGGTGTCCTCGAGTCGCCCACGCTCTACCTGGCGGACGGCGAGGGCCCGGAAGCCGTCCACCAGCGCGTCCTCGTGGCGGCCCGCGGCGAGCGCCGCCTCGGCACGTGCCCGTAACGCCGCCGCGGTCACGACCTCGTCGGTGAGCACCGCCCCGTCGGTGGGTCGACGCCGGGTGCTCCGCCGGGCCCGCGAGACCAGCCAGGCCAGGGCGGCCACCAGGAGGAGGAGCACCAGCATCGCCGCGAAAGTGGTCAGGGGCGGGGTGTCCTCGGCGGCGGCCAGGCCGCGATCTACCTGTCGCTGCAGCCAGGTGACCAGCCGCTGAACCAGGTTCTGCTGGTGGTACTCCGGTTCCAGCAGCTCCCTCCGCAGCCACGACCTGGCCTCGTCGGAGGACGGCTCGAGCGGCGGGTCGGCCAGCCGGGTCACGACGGCAGGGACGAGCAGGGTCACGACGCGGTGATCCCCGCCTGGGTCATCAGATCGATGTCGTAGGCCTCCTTGCGGATCCGCTGGTCGAGGTACAGCAGGGACGCGACCGCCGCGGTGAACGGCGTGACGAACGCGGCCGACACGACGGAACTCAGCGCCTGAGTGCCGACCAGCGCGAGCACGGCGTACTCCGAGCCTCCCGACAGCGTCACCAGCTGTCCCAGGAAGGAGATCGGCAGCGCGAGGACGAAGGCCGCCACCTGTGCGATCAGCAGGGTGAGCAGGGCGATGCCGAAGAGCCGCCAGAACTGCCGCCGGGAGAGCCGGAAACCTCGGCTGATGGCCCCGAAGACCCCCACCGGCTCCAGCATCAGGGCCGGGACCGGGAGGTAGAACACGCGGATCCACAACCAGAACATCAGGCAGAGGAAGAGGGGCACGCTCACGAGGCCCCACACGACGACGAACCAGGTCTCGGCGTACGCCACGACCGGCACCCACAGGGCGACGTACGCCGCGACGACCACGAGCGCAAGCAGAGCCAGGACCACGGTCAGTCCGATCAGGCGCCAGCGCTTCCCACGGGTCGCCCCCCACGCCTCACCGAGGGACAGCCGGCGGCCGATCGCCGCTGCCGCCACGACGTGGGCGATCATCCCGGTGACCAGGATCAACCCCACCTGTTGGAGCACGGCACCCAGGCCGAGCGAGCCGAGCGCGCTCAAGACGCCGACTGCGTCGGTCTGGGTCATCTCGCCGCTGTCGTCCAGGGAGAGGTCGACCGCCCAGGTGAGGAATCCGGTGACCAGGATGGGGATCGCCATCGCGACGGCGGCGACCAGCACCGCCGAGCCCACCGTCGCCTTGGGGTTGAAGCGGATGATCCGGAACGCCGCGTCGTAGACGTCTCCGAGCCCGAGCGGGCGGAGCGGCATGGCTCCCGGCTTGTGGGCCGCGCCCAGCATCCCCGGCGGCGGTGCCCAGGGCTGGGCCGGGGGAGCGCCCGCGAAGGTGGCACCCGGTCCCGGGTGGCCCGGGGCGTGCGGGGGCAGGGGCTGCCCTGGGGGAGGGGGGTGGGCGCCGGGTGGAGGCGGCCCTGGGGGCTGGCCCGGCGGCGGGTAGTTCTCGTTGCCTGACATTGACTCCCTCACGTCCCGAGGCCGGCGACGCGGCACATCCTGTCAGGTTCCCTGCTGCAGGAGGGCGATCTCCTCGTCGACGTACGGATCGACCTCGCCGTCGGCGTCCAGCTCCGTCTTGAGCGCGATCTGCATCGCCAGCGCCTCGTCCCGACGACGGAGGTTGCGCAGGGACCACGCCACCATCCATCGGGCGACCCGGATCTCGGGCACGCCGCCGATGCGCTGCCGAGCCTCGAGTGCCTCCTCGAAGGTGACGAGTGCCGCGGCGTGGTCACCGGCGTCGGCGTGGGTCATGCCGATGTTGTTCAGCAGGGACGCATCCCAGTCCCGGGCGCCGGGGTCGGTCGAGGCGCGGGCCACCTTCAGCGCCGCCTCGTTGACGGACCTGGCTCGGTCCGGGTCCACGACCAGCGCGGTCATGTGCATCGCGTCCACCCGGAGCTCGTCGAGACCCGCGTCCTCGGCCAGCGTCTCCGCCCTGAGAAAGTACGGCGCGGCCGCGTCCGGCTGCCCCGACGACCGGTGCAACCGGCCGCGCTCCAGCGCTGCACGGGCCGCGGCGTTCGCCCCCGTCGTGTCCAGCTCGTCGAGCACGCGGTGCGCCTCGTCGTACTTCGACTGGAGGCCAAGCGCGCGGGCCACCTGGGTGAGCAGGATCGCGCGCTCGTCTCCTTCTGCGGCCCCGGCAGCGTCCCGGAAGCGACTTTCCGATCCGGCCGGGTCGTCGAAGTCCCACAGGGGTTTCGGATCGATCACCCCCACATCGTGCCGCAGCCCTCCTGTGCAGTCATGCACCTACGCTTCTGCTTCATGCGGGCGCGCTCGGGTGTGGTGGTGGCGGCGGTCCTGGTCCTGCTCGGCTGCTCCGATGCCGAGCCTGCGGACAAGGCCGCGGATCCGGCCGAGGCGACAACGGGCGGCGCGGCGGACGAGACCGGCCTGGCCCGCTGCGGCCAGGACGTCCCGGCGGGCGCGGCGGAGGACGTCGTGCTCGAACCGGCCCCCGGGGTGGCCCTCCCGGCGGCTGTGTACGACGCCGACGCCCCAACGACGCTGGTGCTCCTGCACCAGACCGACCGCGATGGGCTGTGCGGCTGGACGCCGTACGCGCTGGAGGCGGCCGAGCGGGGGGTCTCCGCACTGGCCCTGGACACGTGCGGATGGGGCAGCGCTGAATGCCCCGACGCGTGGGACACGAGGTCGTCGGACCAGATCCAGTACGCCGTGGACTACGCGCGCTCCGAGCTCGGGGGGCAGCGGGTGGTCCTGGTCGGTGCCTCCATGGGGGCCGCTCGCACCGTGTTCGCGATGGCGGACGGCGTGGACGCGGACTCGTGGGTCTACCTCTCCGGCCCGCCGTCGTGGGACGGCCGGGTGGTGGCCGAGGAGGCGCGGCGGATCGACGTACCCGGCCTGGTCCTGCACGACCCCGGGGACGGTGCCGCGGAGTTCGCGGCCTCCGCGGAGACCGCAGAGGCCGCCGGGGCACGCTTCGTGCGGGCCGACGGCGGCCACGGCTACGACCTGCTCTTCGACCTCGACGGGAACCTCACCAGGCGGGGGGAGCAGGTGCTCGAGTTCGCCGTCGGCACCAGGCCCTGACCGGCGGCGTCGGGCGCAACGGAACGGATTTGGTGCTGGCCGGGGATGTCTGCCAAGATAGTCCGGTTGCTCCGGCGGGTTGCCGGGGTGCGTCACACCTTGACTACTGAATCGCGTTTCCGCAACACGATCGGTGGCTGGCGTGCGGCCGCACCGATCCTGGAGACCCGATCAGCCCGACGAACCCGTCGGGCGCCACCAACTACAAGCAAGATTCCCGCCCTCGTGGCGCGTTGAAAGTGCGCGACACACCCGACCGCGGGGGTCGGTAGTCGGTGGTGAGCACGGGCGGGACGGCTTCACCCGAGGCGGTCTCGTGACCTGCACGCGGTACGACTACGAAGGACGAGAGAGACCTATGGCGGGACAGAAGATCCGCATCAGGCTCAAGGCCTACGACCACGAGGTGATCGACACCTCGGCGCGCAAGATCGTGGACACGGTCACCCGGACGGGTGCCAAGGTCGCCGGCCCGGTGCCGCTGCCGACCGAGAAGAACGTGTACTGCGTCATCCGCTCGCCCCACAAGTACAAGGACTCCCGCGAGCACTTCGAGATGCGCACCCACAAGCGCCTCATCGACATCATCGACCCCACGCCGAAGACCGTCGACTCGCTGATGCGCCTCGACCTGCCTGCCGGCGTCGACATCGAGATCAAGCTCTAGGTCGGGGACGGAAACACAGACCATGACTTTCGAACGCAATCTGAAGGGGCTGCTGGGCACCAAGCTCGGCATGACCCAGCTGTGGGACGCCGACAACCGCGTCGTCCCGGTGACCGTCATCGCCGCTGGCACCAACGTCGTCACGCAGGTACGCCTGCCCGAGACCGACGGCTACCACGCCATCCAGGTCGGCTTCGGCGAGATCGACGGCCGCAAGGTGAACAAGCCGCGGGCCGGGCACTTCGCCAAGGCCGGGACGACTCCGCGTCGTCATCTCGTCGAGATCCGCACCACCGACGCCGGTTCCTACTCCGTCGGCCAGGAGCTGGCCGTCGACACCTTCGCCGCGGGCGAGGAGATCGACGTCACCGGCACCAGCAAGGGCAAGGGCTTCGCAGGCGTCATGAAGCGGCACGGCTTCCACGGCGTCGGCGCCTCCCACGGCGCGCACCGCAACCACCGCAAGCCGGGCTCGATCGGCGCCTGCGCCACCCCGGGTCGCGTGTTCAAGGGCGTGCGCATGGCCGGCCGGATGGGTCAGGACACCGTCACGACCCAGAACGTCACCGTGCACGCCGTCGACGCCGAGAAGGGCCTGATCCTGCTCAAGGGTGCCGTCCCCGGACCCAAGGGTGGCCTCGTCGTGCTCCGCTCGGCCGCCAAGAGCACCGCTACCGATGGGGAGGCCGCCAAGTGACCGCGAAGACCGTCAAGGTGAACCTGCCCGCCGAGATCTTCGACGTCCAGGTCAACATCCCGCTGATCCACCAGGTGGTCGTGGCCCAGCAGGCCGCCGCCCGCCAGGGCACGCACTCCACCAAGTCCCGCGGCGAGGTCCGCGGCGGTGGACGCAAGCCCTACAAGCAGAAGGGCACCGGCCGCGCCCGTCAGGGATCGATCCGCGCCCCGCAGTTCGCCGGTGGCGGCATCGTCCACGGCCCGCACCCGCGCAGCTACGACCAGCGCACGCCCAAGAAGATGAAGGCCGCCGCCCTGCGCGGGGCCCTGTCGGACCGGGCGCGCAACGACCGGATCCACGTGGTCGAGGCGCTCGTGTCGGGTGACACTCCGTCGACCAAGGCGGCGCTGGCGGCCCTCGCCGGACTGTCCGACCGCAACAAGTACCTCGTGGTGCTCGAGCGCACCGACGCCGTCAGCTGGCTGTCGCTGCGCAACGTTCGCGAGGTGCACATCGTGGCCGTCGACCAGCTGAACACCTACGACGTGCTGGCCGCCGACGACATCGTCTTCACCCGGGGTGCCTACGACACCTTCGTCAACGGCACCGCCGCGGCGACCGAGCGGGTCTCGACCGGCTCGACCACCGAGAAGCCGGCGGAGAAGCCGGCCCCGAAGGCGAAGGCCGAGAAGCCGAAGGCCGATGCCAAGGCCGAGGAGCCGAAGGCCGAAGCCAAGGCCGAGAAGCCTGCCGCAGAAGCCAAGGCCGCCGACGAGCCCGCCCTGCCGAAGGGCGCCAAGGCCCCGCTCAAGTCCCCTCGGGCACCCAAGGGCTACGAGGTGCTGGGCCTCGCCGCCGGGGTCTACCACGAGCCGGACAGCCCGGGTTACGACCCTGCTGCCGCGGATTTCTGGTTCAAGTCCGTCGAGGACGCCGAGGCCGCGGGCCTGACCCGCGGTGAGGAGGAAGAGGCGAAGTGAGCACCCTGCACAAGGACCACCGCGACATCCTGATCGCGCCGGTCGTGTCGGAGAAGAGCTACGGCCTGCTCGACGCGAACAAGTACACCTTCATCGTCCGTCCCGACGCCAACAAGACCGAGATCAAGATCGCCGTCGAGAAGGTGTTCAAGGTCAAGGTCACGTCGGTCAACACGATCAACCGCCAGGGCAAGACGCGTCGTACCCGCTTCGGTGTGGGCAAGCGCGCCAACACCAAGCGCGCGATCGTCAGCCTGGCCGAGGGCCACCGCATCGACATCTTCGGAGGTCCGGTCTCCTGACCGGGCTCCTGACTGAGGACTGAGAAATGGCTATCCGCAAGTACAAGCCGACCACCCCAGGCCGCCGTGGCTCGTCGGTCGCCGACTTCGTCGAGGTCACCCGGACCACGCCGGAGAAGTCGCTGACGCGCCCGCTGCCCAAGAAGGGTGGCCGCAACAACCAGGGCCGGATCACCACCCGGCACCAGGGCGGCGGTCACAAGCGCGCCTACCGCATCATCGACTTCCGTCGCTACGACAAGGACGGCGTCCCCGCCAAGGTCGCGCACATCGAGTACGACCCGAACCGCACCGCCCGGATCGCGCTGCTGCACTTCGCCGACGGCGAGAAGCGTTACATCGTGGCCCCCCGTGGCCTGGAGCAGGGCAACCCGGTCGAGTCGGGTCCCAACGCCGACATCAAGCCCGGCAACAACCTTCCGCTGCGCAACATCCCGGTCGGTACCACCATCCACTGCGTGGAGCTGCGTCCCGGCGGCGGCGCGAAGATCGCCCGCTCCGCCGGCAACTCGGCCCAGCTGGTCGCCAAGGAGGGCTCGCGGGCAACCCTGCGGTTGCCGTCCGGCGAGATGCGGTTCGTGGACGTGCGTTGCCGAGCCAGCATCGGTGAGGTCGGCAACGCCGAGCAGTCCAACATCAACTGGGGCAAGGCCGGCCGGATGCGCTGGAAGGGCCGTCGGCCGACCGTTCGCGGTGTCGTCATGAACCCCGTCGACCACCCGCACGGCGGTGGTGAGGGCAAGACCTCGGGTGGCCGCCACCCGGTGTCCCCCTGGGGCAAGCCCGAGGGCCGCACGCGCAAGCGCAAGGCCTCCGACTCCCAGATCATCCGTCGCCGCAAGACCGGCAAGAAGCGCTGAGTAGGGAAGTAGACAGATGCCTCGCAGCCTCAAAAAGGGCCCCTTCGTCGACGACCACCTGATCAAGAAGGTGGACGCCGAGAACGACAAGGGCAGCCACAACGTGATCAAGACCTGGTCGCGTCGCTCGATGATCGTGCCGGCCATGATCGGCCACACGATCGCCGTGCACGACGGCCGCAAGCACGTTCCGGTGTTCGTGACCGACTCGATGGTCGGCCACAAGCTCGGCGAGTTTGCACCCACCCGCACCTACCGCGGGCACGTGAAGGACGACCGGAAGGGACGACGTCGATGAGCGTTACCGAGCGCAGGCGCACCAGCGCCCGCCGCGAGTCGCTGCTCGGCGACCAGCCGGGTGCCTTCGCGAGCGCACGCTTTGTGCGGATCACGCCGATGAAGGCCCGCCGTGTCGTCGACATGGTGCGTGGCCAACGGGTCGACGAGGCCCTGGCCCTGCTGCAGTTCGCGCCGCAGGCCGCCTCCGAGACGGTCTACAAGGTGCTGGAGAGCGCGGTCGCCAATGCCGAGACCACCGAAGGTCTCGACACCAGCGACCTGGTCGTCTCCGTCGCACTCGTCGACGAAGGACCGACCATGAAGCGCTGGCGTCCGCGTGCCCAAGGCCGCGCGACGCGCATCCTCAAGCGCACCAGCCACATCACCTTGGTGGTCCAGCCGGCCGCCGAGGTAACTGAGAAGAAGGGACGGAAGGCCTGATGGGCCAGAAAATCAACCCGAACGGTTTCCGCCTCGGCATCTCGACAGACCACAAGAGCCGTTGGTACGCCGACAAGCTGTACAAGGCGTACGTCGGTGAGGACGTCGCGATCCGCAAGCTGCTGTCGAAGGGCATGGAGCGGGCCGGCATCTCCAAGGTCGAGATCGAGCGCACCCGCGACCGGGTCCGGGTGGACATCCACACCGCTCGCCCGGGCATCGTCATCGGCCGCCGCGGCGCCGAGGCCGACCGGATCCGCGGCGAGCTCGAGAAGCTCACCGGCAAGCAGGTCCAGCTCAATATCCTCGAGGTGAAGAACCCCGAGATCGACGCGCAGCTGGTCGCCCAGGGCGTGGCCGAGCAGCTGTCCGGCCGGGTCCAGTTCCGCCGTGCGATGCGCAAGGCGATGCAGACCTCGATGCGCTCCGGTGCCCAGGGCATCCGGATCCAGTGCTCGGGTCGCCTCAACGGCGCCGAGATGTCGCGCACCGAGTTCTACCGCGAGGGCCGGGTCCCGCTGCACACGTTGCGCGCCGACATCGACTACGGCTTCTACGAGGCCCGCACGACCTTCGGCCGGATCGGCGTGAAGGTCTGGATCTACAAGGGCGAAGTCGCGGGCACCCGTGCCGAGCGCCAGGCGCAGGCCGCCGCCAGGGCCGGGGTTCCCGGCCGCGGCGGCCGTCCGTCGCGCGGTGGCGACCGTCCGAGCCGTGGCTCGCGCGGTGACCGCCCGAGCCGCTCGGACCGCGGTACCGAGGCCCCCGCCGCTGCCCCTGCCGGAACCGCTGCGGGAACCGCTCCCGCAGCCGCTCCCGCAGAGACGCCGGTCCCGGCCGAGGCGACCCAGGCTGCGGCTCCCGCCGAGTCCGGTAAGGAGGGCTGACCCATGTTGATGCCCCGTCGTGTCAAGCACCGCAAGCAGCACCACCCCAGGCGGACCGGTGCGGCCAAGGGTGGGACGAGGCTCGCCTTCGGCGAGTTCGGCATCCAGGCGGTCGAGGGCCACTACGTCACCAACCGCCAGATCGAGTCGGCGCGAATCGCAATGACCCGGCACATCAAGCGTGGTGGAAAGGTGTGGATCAACATCTACCCCGACCGCCCGCTGACCAAGAAGCCCGCCGAGACCCGCATGGGGTCCGGCAAGGGCTCCCCCGAGTGGTGGGTTGCCAACGTGAAGCCCGGCCGCGTCATGTTCGAACTGTCCGGCGTCGATGAGGGAACCGCTCGCGAGGCCATGCGTCGCGCGATCCACAAGCTCCCCATGAAGTGCCGGTTCATCTCACGTGAGGGTGGTGAGTTCTGATGCCCAGCAACAAGTTGGCCACCCACGAGCTCGACGAGATGACCGACGTCGACCTCGAGGCCAAGCTACGCGAGGCCAAGGAGGAGCTGTTCAACCTCCGGTTCCAGGCGGCCACCGGCCAGCTGGAGAGCCACGGCCGGCTGCGCACGGTCAAGAAGGACATTGCCCGGATCTACACCGTGGCTCGCGAGCGCGAGCTCGGCATCAGGGTCCCGCCGGGCGACGAGGACGAGACCAGCACGCAGGAAGGAGGCGCCGCATGAGCCAGCAGGCAGGCGAGAAGACAGAGCGGAACACTCGGAAGGTCAAAGAGGGCCTGATCGTGTCGGACAAGATGGACAAGACCGTGGTCGTGTCCGTCGAGGACCGCGTCAAGCACGCGCTCTACGGCAAGGTCATGCGCCAGACGGCGCGACTCAAGGCCCACGACGAGAACAACGAGTGCGGCATCGGCGACCGGGTGCGGATCATGGAGACCCGTCCGCTGTCGGCCACCAAGCGCTGGCGCGTCGTCGAGATCCTCGAGCGCGCCAAGTAACCCGGGCGGAGCCCGAAATCCACAGAGAGTTCGGCAAGGCTCACCAGCCGCGACGCGGTGTGAGAACCAGCTCGACAACCAGGAGAAACCAATGATCCAGCAGGAGTCGCGACTCAAGGTCGCCGACAACACCGGTGCGAAGGAGATCCTCTGCATCCGTGTTCTCGGTGGCTCGGGTCGACGCTACGCCGGTATCGGCGACGTCATCGTCGCCACCGTGAAGGATGCGATCCCCGGTGGCGGCGTGAAGAAGGGCGACGTCGTCAGGGCCGTGGTCGTGCGCACCGTCAAGGAGCGTCGTCGCCCCGACGGTTCCTACATCCGCTTCGACGAGAACGCCGCGGTGATCCTCAACCCCACCGGCGAGCCGCGAGGTACCCGCATCTTCGGCCCGGTGGGCCGTGAGCTGCGCGACAAGAAGTTCATGAAGATCATCTCGCTCGCACCGGAGGTGCTCTGACCATGGGTAAGGCACAGAAGAACAAGAAGTCGGTGAACATCAAGAAGGGCGACCAGGTCGTCGTCATCACCGGCAAGGACAAGGGCGCCGAGGGCAAGGTCATCCAGGTGCTCCGCGAGGAGCAGCGGGTGATCGTCGAGGGCGTGAACCGCGTCAAGCGGCACACCAAGGTCGTCAACCAGGGCGGTCGCGCCGGCACCACCGGCGGCATCATCACCGCCGAGGCGCCGATCCACGTGTCCAACGTGATGCTGGTCGACGGCGACGGTGTGACCCGGATCGGCTTCCGCCGCGACGAGGTCACCAAGCGCCGCCCCGACGGGTCGACGTACACATCGACGCGCAGCGTCCGCATCTCCCGCAAGACCGGCAAGGAAATCTGATGAGCGAGACCCAGACCGAGAAGGTCAGCCCGCGTCTCAAGACCCGCTACCGCGAGGAGATCGTCCCCGCGCTGCAGTCGGACTTCGAGATCAAGAACGTCATGCAGGTGCCCGGCCTGACCAAGATCGTGGTCAACATGGGCGTCGGCGAGGCGGCTCGCGACTCCAAGCTGATCGAGGGCGCGATCAAGGACCTCACCACGATCACCGGCCAGAAGCCGCAGGTGACCAGGGCGCGGAAGTCCATCGCCCAGTTCAAGCTGCGCGAGGGCATGCCGATCGGCGCCCACGTGACCCTGCGTGGCGACCGGATGTGGGAGTTCCTCGACCGGCTCCTGTCGCTCGCGCTGCCCCGGATCCGTGACTTCCGCGGCCTGTCGCCCCGGCAGTTCGACGGTCGTGGCAACTACACGTTCGGCCTGACCGAGCAGGCGATGTTCCACGAGATCGACCAGGACCGCATCGACCGCCAGCGGGGCATGGACATCACGGTCGTCACGACCGCGACGAACGACGACGAGGGTCGCGCGCTGCTCAAGCAGCTCGGCTTCCCCTTCAAGGAGAACTGACATGGCGAAGACAGCGTTGAGGGTCAAGGCGGCCCGCAAGCCCAAGTTCGCGGTGCGCGGCTACACCCGTTGCCAGCGCTGCGGCCGGCCCAAGGCCGTCTACCGCAAGTTCGGCCTGTGCCGTATCTGCCTCCGGGAGATGGCGCACCGCGGCGAGCTGCCCGGCGTGACCAAGTCCTCCTGGTAATGCAATCAGGGCTTCGCCCCGCGACCTCGTGGGGCTTCGCCCCCACACCCCCGTCTGGTGGTTACGGCGGGAACCGAAAACAACAACAGATCGCTGCAGGTCGCACCTGAGACGCAGGTGCGAAACCACGGTGGAGAAAGGGCCTCACGGCCATGACGATGACTGACCCGATCGCAGACATGCTCACTCGTCTGCGCAACGCCAACCAGGCGTACCACGACGCGGTGTCGATGCCGTACAGCAAGTTGAAGCAGGGCGTCGCGGAGATCCTCCGGCAGGAGGGCTACATCACGTCGTACGACGTGGAGGAGCCCAACGAGGGCGAGGTCGGCAAGACGCTGATCATCACTCTCAAGTACGGCCGCAACCGGGAGCGCTCCATCGCGGGCGTCCGCCGGATCAGCAAGCCCGGGCTGCGGGTGTACGCCAAGCACACCGGCCTTCCGAAGGTGCTCGGCGGCCTCGGCGTCGCGATCATCTCGACGAGCCAGGGTCTGCTGACCGACCGCCAGGCCAACCAGAAGGGCGTGGGTGGGGAAGTCCTCGCCTACGTCTGGTAACGACGAGACCGAGAAGGAGAGACGAAGCATGTCGCGCATTGGCAAGCTCCCCATCGTGGTCCCGTCGGGTGTCGACGTCGCGATCGACGAGCGACTGGTGACGGTCAAGGGCCCCAAGGGCACCCTGAGCCACAATGTGGCCGCGCCGATCACGGTCCAGAAGGGTGACGACGGCGCCCTGGAGGTCCAGCGGCCCGACGACGAGCGCGTCAGCCGCTCGCTGCACGGCCTGACCCGCACCCTGATCAACAACATGGTGGTCGGCGTCACCGACGGCTACGAGAAGAGGCTCGAGATCGTCGGCGTCGGTTACCGCGTCCTGTCCAAGGGGCCCACCCAGTTGGAGTTCCAGCTGGGGTACTCACACGCGATCACGTTCAACGCCCCCGACGGCATCACCTTCACGGTGGACGGCACGACCCGGCTCGGTGTCCAGGGGATCGACAAGCAGCTGGTCGGCGAGACCGCTGCCAACATCCGCAAGCTGCGCAAGCCGGAGCCCTACAAGGGCAAGGGCGTTCGCTACGCGGGCGAGCACATCCGCCGCAAGGTCGGAAAGGCAGGTAAGTGACCATGGCGATCACGCTTTCGCACCACAAGCACACCGCTGCGCGCACCAGGGCCCGCCTGCGGCGCCAGGTCCGGGGCCGCAAGAAGGTTGCCGGCACCGCCGAGCGCCCGCGCCTCGTCGTCACCCGCTCGTCGAAGCACATCACCGTCCAGGTGGTCGACGACCTCGTGGGCAAGACGCTGGTGTCGGCATCCACGATGGAGCCGGACCTGCGTGCCCTCGACGGCGACAAGAAGGCCAAGGCCAAGCGGGTCGGCGAGCTCGTCGCCGAGCGGGCCAAGGCTGCCGGGCTGGATGGCGTGGTCTTCGACCGCGCCGGCAACAAGTACCACGGCCGAATCGCGGCCCTGGCCGACGGCGCCCGCGAGGGCGGCCTGACGTTCTGATCGCACGACAAGTAACAGAGAGAAGAGGAAGAGTCTCATGAGCGGAGCCCAGCGCGGACAGCGCGGTGGCGAGCGCCGGGGCGGACGCGACGATCGTCGCGGAGGCCAGGGCGCTGACAAGACCGCCTACATCGAGCGCGTCGTTGCGATCAACCGTGTCGCCAAGGTCGTGAAGGGTGGTCGTCGCTTCAGCTTCACCGCCCTCGTGGTTGTCGGTGACGGCGAAGGTCTCGTCGGCGTCGGATATGGCAAGGCCAAGGAAGTCCCGGCGGCTATCGCCAAGGGTGTCGAGGAGGCCAAGAAGAGCTTCTTCAAGGTGCCCCGCATCCAGGGCACCATCCCGCACCCGGTCCAGGGCGAGAAGGCGGCCGGTGTCGTCCTGCTCCGTCCGGCCGCTCCCGGTACCGGTGTGATCGCCGGTGGCCCGGTGCGCGCGGTCCTGGAGTGCGCCGGAATCCACGACGTGCTGAGCAAGTCGCTCGGCTCGTCCAACCAGATCAACATCGTCCACGCGACCGTCGAGGCGCTGAGGATGCTGGAGCAGCCGGAGGCCGTTGCCCTCCGCCGTGGCCTCCCGGTCGAGGAAGTCGCCCCGGCGGCGCTCCTCAGGGCCCGGGCCGAGGGCGCCCAGGAGGTGGCGGGCTGATGGCTCAGCTCAAGGTCCAGCAGAAGAAGTCCACGATCGGCTGCAAGGCCAACCAGCGCGAGACCCTGCGTACGCTCGGCCTCAAGCGGATCGGGGACGTGGTCGTCAAGGAGGACCGCCCGGAGATCCGCGGCATGGTCCAGACCGTCCGTCACCTGGTGACGGTCGAGGAGGTCGACTGACATGACGCTCAAGCTTCATCACCTGCGTCCGGCTCCCGGCTCGAAGACCGCCAAGACCCGTGTGGGTCGCGGTGAGGGCTCCAAGGGCAAGACCGCCGGCCGCGGCACCAAGGGCACCAAGGCCCGCAACCAGGTGCCGGCCTCGTTCGAGGGCGGCCAGATGCCGATCCACATGCGGCTGCCGAAGCTGAAGGGCTTCAAGAACCCGTTCCGGGTGGAATTCCAGGTGGTCAACCTCGACCGCCTGGGCGAGCTCTTCCCCGACGGCGGAGCCGTGACCGTGGACGATCTCGTGGCCAAGGGCGCCGTACGCAACGGACACCCGGTCAAGGTCCTGGGGCAGGGCGACCTGTCCGTCGCCGTGCAGGTGAGCGCCAACGCGTTCTCCGGCACTGCCAAGGAGAAGATCGAGGCGGCCGGCGGCACCGCGACCGTGCTCTGATCGCCAACGAAATGCCACAGCGCCGGGGCGCGGACGGCTCTCATTCATGAGGAGCCGGACGCGCCTCGACGCACAAATGAAGCCCCGTGGGGCGCCTGTTAGGCTTCCCCGGGTCTTCGCGGGAGCCGTGCGAGGGCCGCACCCCGCTGTGAGAAAGAGGATGTCGTGCTAAGCGCGTTCGCCAACGCCTTCCGGACCCCGGACCTGAGGCGCAAGCTGCTCTTCGTCCTGTTGATCATCACGATCTTCCGGCTCGGCAGCCAGGTCCCGGCACCCGGAGTCGACGTCGCGAACGTCCAGTCCTGCCTCAACGACATCGAGAACCAGGGCGTCTACAGCCTGATCAACCTCTTCTCGGGCGGGGCCCTGCTCCAGCTGACGATCTTCGCGCTGGGCATCATGCCCTACATCACCGCCAGCATCATCCTGCAGCTCCTCGTCGTGGTCATCCCGCGACTCGAGGCGCTGAAGAAGGAGGGCCAGGCGGGCCAGACCAAGATCACCCAGTACACCCGCTACCTCACCCTGGGTCTGGCGGTGCTCCAGGCCACCGGGATCGTCGCCCTCGCCCGGTCCGGCAACCTGCTTCAGGGCTGCCAGGAGAACCTTCTCCACAGCAACGGCACCGCCACCTTCCTGGTCATGGTCATCACCATGACGGCAGGCACCGCGGTCATCATGTGGTTCGGCGAGCTGATCACCGAGCACGGGATCGGCAACGGCATGTCGCTGCTGATCTTCACCCAGGTCGTCGCGACCTTCCCCAGCTCGATGTGGGCGGTCGCCAAGGGCCAGGGCTGGTGGGTGTTCGGCGTCGTGATGGCCATCGGCCTCGTCATCATCGCGGCCGTCATCTTCATCGAGCAGGCGCAGCGGCGGATCCCGGTCCAGTACGCCCGCCGCATGGTGGGCCGCAAGATGTTCGGCGGCAGCTCGACGTACATCCCGCTGAAGGTGAACCAGGCCGGCATCATCCCGGTCATCTTCGCCTCGTCCCTGCTCTACCTGCCGGCGATGGCCGTCCAGTTCAACCAGGACAGCGACTCCAGATGGATCTCGTGGGTCAACGACTACTTCGTCGCGCGGCAGCCACCCGATCTACATGGCGACGTTCTTCCTCCTGATCATCTTCTTCACCTACTTCTACGTCTCGATCACCTTCAACCCGCAAGAGGTCGCGGACAACATGAAGAAGTACGGCGGCTTCATCCCCGGGATCCGGGCGGGCAAGCCGACCGAGGACTACCTGTCCTACGTCCTGTCCCGCATCACGCTGCCCGGCTCGCTGTACCTCGGACTGATCTCGCTGATCCCCCTGATCGCGCTGGTCCTGATCGACGCCAACCAGAACTTCCCGTTCGGCGGAACGTCGATCCTGATCATGGTCGGCGTCGCCCTCGACACGGTGAAGCAGATCGAGAGCCAGCTCCAGCAGCGCAACTACGAAGGATTCCTGCGCTAAATGCGACTGATCATGATGGGCCCCCCCGGAGCGGGGAAGGGCACCCAGGCCAAGTTCGTCGCCGACCACTTCGGGATCCCGGCCATCTCGACCGGCGACATCTTCCGCGCCAACGTCGACCAGGGCACGCCCTCGGCCGGGAGGCCAGGCGCTACATGGACGCCGGCGACTACGTCCCGGACAAGGTCACCAACCTCATGGTCCGCAACCGGATCGACGAGCCGGACGCCGAGCCCGGCTTCCTGCTCGACGGCTACCCGCGCACCCTGGCCCAGGTCGAGGAGCTCGACGGCATGGTCGCGTTCACCGGCCACCGCCTCGATGCCTCGGTGGTGCTCACCGTCGATGACGACGAGCTCGTCCAGCGGCTGCTCCAGCGGGCCGCGATCGAGGGTCGCGCCGACGACACCGAGGACGTCATCCGCCGCCGGCAGCAGGTCTACGCCGAGCAGACCGAGCCGCTGATCGAGGTCTACCGGCCGCGGGCTCCTGATCGAGGTCGACGGCATGGGCGAGGTCGACGAGGTGACCCAGCGCATCTTCGACGCGCTCGACGTCGTACCCCAGACTGACGTGAGTGCCGTGGGTTTCCTGGACCGCGGGATCGAGATCAAGACCGCTGAGCAGATCGACCTGATGCGGGTCGCCGGCCTGTTGGTCGGGGAGACGCTGGAGCTGCTGCGAGCCGCCGTACGCCCCGGCGTGACCACCCGCGAGCTGGACGCGTTCGCGGAGGACAACATCCGCTCCCACGCGCGGCATCCCGTCGTTCATGGGCTACGGGCACCCGCCCTTCCCCGGCACGATCTGCGCCTCGGTGAACGACGAGGTCGTGCACGGCATCCCCGGCGATCGGGTGCTGGCCGAGGGCGACGTCATCTCCATCGACTGTGGCGCGATCGTCGACGGCTGGCACGGCGACGCGGCGATCACGGTCCCAGTCGGCGAGGTCGCCGCCGAGGTGACTGAGCTGATGCGGGTCACCGAGGAGTCGCTGTGGCGCGGGCTCGCCGCCGGCCCGGCTCGGTGGCCGCGTGACCGACATCTCCCACGCGGTGGAGCAGCACGTCCGCGCCCAGGGCGGCCTACGGCATCCTCGAGGACTACACCGGCCATGGCATCGGCACCGAGATGCACATGGCGCCGCACGTGCCCAACTTCGGCCGCCCCGGTCGCGGGCCCCGGCTGGTCGAGGGGATGGCGCTGGCGGTCGAGCCGATGGTGACCCTGGGCAGCAAGCAGACCGTCCTGCTCGACGACGACTGGACGGTGTGACCAGCGACGGCAGCGCGCAGCGCACTTCGAGCACACCTTCACCCTGACCCCGCGCGGCGCCTGGGTACTCACCGCCCTGGACGGCGGCGAGGCCGCATTGGCTGCCCTCGGTGCGCCTTTTGGTGGCCGGTAGGTTGAAGTGACGCGGCCTCCCGAGTGGCCAGAACCCGCGACCCCGCGAAGGATTGTTGAGTGGACGTAACACCCTTGATCTGGTCGATCACCGTGGGGGTGACGACCGCGGTGCTCCTGTTCGACGTCTTCATCATCGGACGCCGTCCGCACGAGCCCTCCCGCCGTGAGACCGGCACCTTCCTGGGGATCTACCTCGGCCTTGCCGTGGTGTTCGGGATCGGAGTCTGGGTGTTCGCCGGGCACCAGTACGGGGCGGAGTTCTTCGCGGGCTGGCTCACGGAGTACTCGCTGTCCGTCGACAACCTGTTCATCTTCATCGTGATCATGGCCAAGCTCGGGGTTCCCCGCCAGTACCAGCAGGGCGCCCTGCTGGTCGGCATCGTCCTGGCCCTGATCCTGCGCGGAATCTTCATCGCCGTCGGTGCCGCCGCCATCGCGCAGTTCAGCTGGATCTTCTACATCTTCGGCCTGTTCCTGATCTACACAGCCGTGCAGCTCGCCCGGGAGGGTGGTGAGCAGGAGGGCGGGTACGACGAGCCCCGGATCGTGCGCTACGTCCGCCGTCACTTCCCGCTGAGCGAGGAGTGGCACGGCCTGAAGATGACGGTGGTCGAGAACGGCAAGCGCCTCATCACCCCGATGCTGATCGTGATCTTGTCCCTGGGCATGACGGACCTGATCTTCGCGCTCGACTCGATCCCCGCGATCTACGGCCTGACCGACGAGCCCTACCTCGTCTTCACTGCGAACGTGTTCGCGCTGATGGGACTGCGCCAGCTCTACTTCCTGATCGGCGACCTGCTCAAGCGGCTCGTCTACCTGTCGTACGGGCTCGCCTTCCTGCTGTTCTTCATCGGTGTGAAGCTCACCTTGGAGGCGTTGCACACGAATGAGCTTCCGTTCATCAACGGCGGGGAGCACGTGGAGTGGGCCCCGGAGATCCCGATCTGGCTGTCCCTGGCGGTCATCATCGGCACCCTGGCGGTCACCACGGTGTTGAGCCTCGCCAAGGACCGGTACGACGCCAAGAAAGCCTCGGCGCGTGGCGAGTCCCTCGAGGAGTACCGGCGGGAGTCCCAGAAATCCGACCGGGACAGCTCCTCCGGCTGAGCAAGCAGGACGTCTTCTTCGAGCGTGTCGAGACCACTCACTGGTGGGTGTCGGGTTCGGTCTTTGATTTCCGGGTTGCGTGGTCGCCGGCGTCGGTGGTTGCGGTGGCCGCGCACCGCCCGTGTGTGGCCGGCGGCGTCGTCGGGGTCGACCCTGGTGGTCGCCGTTTCGAGCGGTGAGTTTTCGTTGCCCGACCGTGACCGCGACGGTTGTGGAGAACCCCTGGTTTTCGGGGTCTGGGTGTCGGTGCCTGCTGCTTGAGTGGGACCCATGGCGGGCACCACCACCTTCGATCTGGATACCGCGGCCGATGTGCTGGCCGCGGCCCGGGATCGACGCGCGGTCGCGGACCGGGCCGAGGCCGACCTGCTCGAGCTCGCGGTGGCGTGGGCGGCGATGCATTGCGTTGACTCCATTGCCGACGCCGCCTGGGCCGGAGACTTCGGGGACCTGGCGCTCCCGATCGCCGGGGAGGGGGCGCCGTTGGTGGCGGAGTTCTGCATCCCGGAGTTCGCGGCCGCGGTCGGAATCCCCACCGACACCGGCCGGGCGTACTTGGGTGAGGCGGTCGAGCTCCGGCACCGGCTTCCCCAGGCTCTTGCAAGGGTGACGTCCGGGGACCTGCCGGCGTGGAAGGCGCGGCGGATCGCCCGGGCCACCCTGGCGCTGTCCCCGGAGGCGGCGGCCTATGTGGACCGGCATGTGGCGCACGTGGCGCACAAGATCCGCCCGGCCACCGTGGACCGGCTGGTCGAGGAAGCGACCGCCAGGTTCATGCCCCACACCGCCGAGGAACAACCCCGCCGCGCCGCGGACCCCGGGGGCTCACCATCGACCACCGCCAGGTCTCCTTCGCCGGCACCAGCCAGGTCTATGGCGAGCTCGACCTCGCCGACGCCCTCGACCTGGACGCCGCCATCGCTGGGATCGCCGGGCAGCTGGGCGACCTCGGCTGCACCGAGTCCCTCGACGTGCGCCGGTCGATGGCCGCCGGGGAACTCGCCCGCCGCCAACTCGCCCTCGACCTCACCACCCCCCACCCAGCCCACCCGGACGACCCGGTCGACCCGGATCAGCCGGTGGTTGAGCTACGCCGGCGCCGCCGACCCACCCGTCGAAGGTGTTGTACGTCCACCTCTCCGAAGCGGCGGTGGGCCGGCGCCGGCGCCGGATCGGGCGGGTGGAGAACACCCGGTCCGTGGTGATCGCCGAGCAGGTCCGCGAATGGTGTGGCCACCCGGACACCGAGGTGATCGTGAAACCGGTGATCGACCTGGCCGACCACGTCCACGTCGAGTCCTACGAAACCCCCGACCGACTCACCGAACACACCGGCCTCCGCGACGGCACCTGTGTCTTCCCCTGGTGCACCCGCCCGGCCCGATCCTGCGACTCCGACCACGTGATCCCCCACTCCCGCGGCGGACCCACCTGCTCAGAAACATCGCTCCCTTGTGCCGGCGACATCACCGGCTGAAGACCCACACAGCGTGGACCTACACCGCCCTGGAACCCGGCACCTACCTGTGGTCGAGCCCGCACGGCTACCAGTTCCTCCGCGACCACACCGGCACCCTCGACGTCTCCCGCGACCGACCCCGGCCACCAGCCGACCCGCCCGAGGATTAGCTACCCCGCCCCACACCCCGCCGACACCGGCGGGGCCACCGGTGTGCCCGGACCGGGGCATTCCTCGGAAAGCCCGGGGGACGCCTAGGCGTGCATGAAGTCCCATGCTGCGTGGCTACCCGGGCCGACGGTGAGGGTTGAGCCGCCGATCGTCTCGATATGGGGAGCCTCCGCTGGGGCGGCCAGGCGAAACTCGATGCGCGTCAACCCGACGGCTTCGGTTGGCTTGCGGCGCATCACGATCGTTGTTTCACCGTCACGCGCCGTGACGACGCCTCCGTCGTCGGACATGGCGTACCCCGCGGTCTCCAGAAGGGGCCAAGCGATGGCGATGTCCTCCGCTGTGGCTGCCAGCTCGACGGCTGAGATGTCCTGTAGCAGCGGCCTGCGGCGGGCCCCTTCGGTCTGCTCGATCCACTCCGAGAACGCGGACTCGCGGACATGCAGGTCGGTGGGGTCGCCCAGGAACTCCATCACCCAGACGGAGAAGGTGTGCGTGGCGTCCGTCGGAGACAGGTAGTCGAACCACGGGACCTCTTCTTCATCCTCGTGGCGCGTCCTGCGCTTGACCTCCGTGCGGGGGCCGCCGGCCTTCAGCCGGTCCGACAGAGTCGCCAGTCCGCCCCGCGCACGCGTCGACAGTGCGAGCCCGGTCGAGCCCACCGCTTCTTCAGGGCCGCCGAAGTCTGTCGGTCCGAACAGCTCGAGGTACTTCGTCTTGCCGAACAGATACCGGCCGGTCCACGTCTCGTCATCCGCGACGGTTGTGTGCACGTCGAACCGTCCGAAAGAACGCAGGTAGTCGCAATGCGCGACTTCGTCGGCAGTGACAGGGTCGAGGACGGCGTACACGTGGTCGAAGAACGCCACCTGCGGTCCGACCTGAGCCACCTCGCGAGGCTATGCCCGCATACGGCACCGCGGAAGGCCCGCTGTTGCGGTTGCCGGGTCCGAGGTCAGTCGACGCAGTCCTCGGCCCAGGCCGACGCGTACGTCCCGCGGATGACGCGGACCTGGAGGCAGACCCGCGCGTCGGCCCGGACCACCAGCGCCTGCCGTTCGGTGCGCTCGCTGTCGCCGGTGTCGGTGCGCTTCCACTCCCAGGTGTCGCCGGCCTGGCCGCCGTCGGCCAGGCGCCAGGTGAAGCGCACCCCCTCGGGCTGTCGGGCCCCCGTCACCCGTGGCGGCTCGGCCGGAGCGTTCGGGTCGAGGCTGAGCGGCGTCGTCGGCCCGGTCGCGACCTCCCCCGGATCCTCGTCCCGCCCGTTGCCCGCGTTCATCACCAGGAGGGTCCCGACCACGGCGACCACCAAGACCCTCGGCCAGCTCGCGGACCAGCTCGTCTTCGGCTGGAAGGACCTGCTGACGACGCTGCCGCCGGTGGACGGGAACGGGCCCCTGCTGGCCCTCCCGTGGGCCATGGGCCTGGCGACCGGGCTGCTCGGCGGGTTGCTCGTCGGTCTCCGGGCCGGCCCGGTGTGGCTCCGGGTGGCGCTGCCGCTGCTGGCACCCGGCCTGCTGCTCGTCGGCGTGATCCTGCTCGGCGTGCGCCACCCCCAGTCGCTGCTCATCCAGGGCGCCGGCTTCGCGGTGCTCGCCATCGGCTGGCTCGCCCTGCGCGCGCAGCGTGAGACCGCGCCGGTGCGCGGCGGGGTCGGCGCCCGCCACCCGGCTCGCGATGGGCGCCGTGCTGGTCGGCGTGGCCGGCATGCTGGCGCTGCCGGTCGCCGGCTGGGCCACCGGCTCGGACGCCGGCCGGGTGGTGCTGCGCACCTACGTCGAGCCGCCCTTCGACGTCGGGCAGTACCCCTCACCGCTGGCGTCGTTCCGCCGCTACGTGAAGATGCCCAAGCCGGACGCAGTGAACCTCTACGACAAGACCCTGCTGACGGTCGACGGGGCGCCGAGCGGGTCGCGGCTCCGCATCGCCACCCTCGACCAGTACGACGGCGTCGTCTGGGGCGCCGCCAACGACACCGTCCCGGGCAGCACGGTCGACACCTTCCAACGCGTCTCGTCGACCATCGACAACCCGGTCGCAGGTGACCGGATCGAGGTCGAGGTCACCGTCGGCGAGGGCTACTCCGGGGTCTGGTTGCCGACCATCGGCGCCCTGCAGTCGATGGAGTTCGGCGAGGGCGACCCGGAGGCGAAGGAGGAGTCGTTCCGCTACAACCTGGCGACGTCGACTGCCGTGGTCCCGTCGGGCCTGCGGGCAGGTGACAGCTACACGTTCACTGCCGTCCGTCCCGACGCCGGGGTCGACGCCGACGCTGCGCCGTCCGGCCTGGTGACCGACGCCGCCTTCGCCGCGGCGTTCCTCGACACCCAGGCGGTCCAGTGGTCGGCCGGGGAGTCGGAGCCGATGCGTCGCGTCTTCGCCGCGGCCGAGCACCTCAAGCAGGAGGGCAAGTACTCCGACGGCGTCATCGAGGCCGAGAAGATCTACCACCCGGGGCACCACGTCAAACGGCTCTCCGACGAGTTCGTCAACGCGCCGATCATGGTCGGCAACGACGAGCAGTACGCCGCCACGATGGCGCTGGTCGCCAACAAGATCGGGGTGCCGGCGCGGGTGGTGATGGGGGCCGTCGTACCCGAGGACGGCGTGGTCCGGGGCGGCGACGTCCAGGCCTGGGTGGAGCTCCAGGTCGCCGACGGCTCGTGGCGGACCCTGCCGACGGAGACCTTCATGGACACCGACCGGCCGGCCGAGCAGCCGCCGATCAACGAGCAGGAGATGAGCGGCACGCAGGTCCCGCCGCCGGCACCGATCCCACCGCCCTCCACCGCCGGCGAGCAGACCGACGCCGAGCTCAACGCCCGTAAGGGAGATCGCGAGGTCGACGACGGCTGGGCCTTCCCCGCCTGGCTGCGGGCGCTGCTGCTGTACCTCGGGCTGCCGATCCTGGTGGCGCTCCTCCTCATGGGCGGGGTGGTGCTGGCCAAGCACCTGCGCCGGCGACGTCGCCGGGCTGCCGCCCGGGTGTCCGCCCGGTTCGTGGGTGGCTGGCGAGAGCTCGTCGACCACGCGCGCGACCTGGGTCACGTCGTCCCGCGGGGCTCGGGGGTCACCCGGCGCGAGCAGTCCCTGCTGGTCGCGTCGGCGGCCGCGCCCGGTCTGGCCCGTCGGGCCGACGGTCACGTCTTCGGCCCGATGCCGCCCCAGGAGGCCGAGGCGGCGTCGTACTGGTCCTCGATCGACGCCGAACGGCAGTCCATGTCGCGGGCCGTGAGCCGTCGGCGGCGGCTCCTGGCCGCGGTCAACCTGGCCACGTTCCGTCGCTCAGCCGGTCCCCGGACCACGGGTCCGGGCGGTCCGTAGGGCGATTAGGGTTTTACCAGCGTTCCCCCTAGACTTGTCCGTCGGCCCAACGTGGGTCTGTTTTGTGGTGCCTCGCGGCTGCCCGGATCACATCTCAGATGTGCTCGCAAGAGCACCTCTGGCGTGCGCCCGGGAGGGGGCGCTCAAGACGACTCTACGAGGTCCACCGATCGTCTCCAGTGAGACGGCGGAGGTTCCCGGGCCACCTGCCCACCAGGGCAGTGCACCACGGTAGACAAACAACCAGAGATTGTGGAGGACATGCCGAAGAAAGAAGGCGTGATCGAGATCGAGGGCACCGTCGTCGAGGCCCTCCCCAACGCCATGTTCCGGGTCGAGCTGACCAACGGACACAAGGTGCTCGCCCACATCAGCGGCAAGATGCGTCAGCACTACATCCGGATCCTCCCCGAGGACCGCGTGGTGGTGGAGCTCTCGCCGTACGACCTCACCCGGGGTCGGATCGTCTACCGCTACAAGTGAGCCGCCGTACCGAAAGGGCCTCGTCGTGAAGGTCAACCCCAGCGTCAAGAGGATCTGTGACAAGTGCAAGGTGATTCGTCGCCACGGCCGAGTCATGGTGATCTGTGAGAACCCGCGCCACAAGCAGCGCCAAGGATAGAGCGGCGCGAGGTCAGGCCCGACGGAGTCGGAGCTGACCGATGCGACGCGAGTGTGAGCGTCTTGCGCGTTCGCACATGGTGTGAACCACAACTGAACAGACAAACTCAACGTGAACGCTAGGCCCGGGAAACCGGTGCCGAATCACCCCCGGAGCAGTGGCCGGGGCCCAGCCGAGGCGGCATGGGGCGCGTCGCGACCGAAACCATTGTGAAGACAGACAAGGAAACGCCACATGGCACGCCTCGTTGGTGTCGACCTCCCGCGCGACAAGCGCATCGAGGTCGCACTCACCTACATCTACGGCATCGGCCGTACTCGCGCCCAGCAGGTCCTGGCCGCAACCGGAGTCAGCCCGGACCTGCGCGTCCACCAGCTGGGTGACGAGGAGCTGGTCAAGCTCCGTGAGGAGATCGAGGGCCGCGACGACTTCAAGATCGAGGGCGACCTCCGTCGTGAGGTCCAGGCCGACATCCGCCGAAAGATCGAGATCGGCAGCTACCAGGGTCGCCGGCACCGTCAGGGCCTCCCGGTCCGCGGCCAGCGCACCAAGACCAACGCCCGCACCCGCAAGGGTCCCAAGCGCACCGTCGCCGGCAAGAAGAAGGTCAAGTGACCCCGGCACCCACTGGCGTCGCTGACACCTCGACCTCGTACCCCAGACCAGCTACCTCAGGAGAGTCTGCCTAATGCCTCCCAAGAGCCGCGCGGCCGGCGCCAAGAAGGTGCGCCGCAAGGAGAAGAAGAACATCGCTCAGGGCGAAGCCCACATCAAGAGCACGTTCAACAACACGATCGTCACGATCACCGACCCCACCGGTGCGGTGGTCTCGTGGGCCTCGGCCGGCACCGTCGGCTTCAAGGGCTCGCGCAAGTCCACGCCGTACGCCGCCCAGATGGCCGCCGAGGCCGCGGGCCGTCGGGCGATGGACCACGGCATGAAGAAGATCGACGTCTTCGTCAAGGGCCCGGGCTCGGGTCGTGAGACGGCGATCCGGTCCCTGGGTGCGATCGGCCTCGAGGTCGGCACCATCCAGGACGTCACCCCCACGCCGCACAACGGATGCCGCCCGCCCAAGCGCCGGCGCGTCTGACCGACCCGAGACTGAACAGGAGACTTTGAGACATGGCCCGCTACACCGGCCCCATCACCAAGAAGTCGCGCCGTCTCGGTGTCGACCTCGTGGGTGGCGACTCGGCTTTCGAGCGTCGTCCCTACCCGCCCGGCCAGCACGGTCGCGGTCGGATCAAGGAGAGCGAGTACCTCCTCCAGCTTCGCGAGAAGCAGAAGGCCCGCTACTCCTACGGCATCCTCGAGAAGCAGTTCCACCGCTACTACGTCGAGGCGTCGCGTCGTTCCGGCAAGACCGGTGACAACCTGCTTCAACTGCTCGAGTGCCGCCTCGACAACGTGGTCTACCGCGCCGGCTTCGCCCGCACCCGCCGCCACGCTCGTCAGCTCGTCGTGCACGGTCACTTCAAGGTGAACGGCAGGAAGGTCGACATCCCGTCCTTCCAGGTCACTGCGCACGACATCATCGACGTCCGGGAGAAGTCGATGGAGATGACGCCGTTCATCATCGCCCGCGAGACCCACGGCGAGCGTGTCGTGCCCGCGTGGCTCGAGGCGATCCCGACGCGCATGCGCATCCTTGTCCACCAGCTTCCGGTCCGGGCCCAGATCGACATCCCGGTCCAGGAGCAGCTGATCGTCGAGTACTACTCCAAGAAGTAACAACACGGGGTGCTACCCCGTGGCAACCGCCCCTCCTTCGCCACAGCAGTTCGGGTCCGTCATATAGCGGGCGGCCCGGAAAGGAATGAATCAGTGCTTATCGCTCAGCGCCCGACCCTGTCGGAAGAATCCGTTGACGAGTTCCGCTCTCGGTTCGTGATCGAGCCGCTGGAGCCCGGCTTCGGCTACACGCTCGGCAATTCACTTCGTCGTACCCTCCTGTCGTCGATCCCTGGCGCCTCGGTCACGAGCATCAAGGTCGACACCGTCCTCCACGAGTTCTCGACCATCGAGGGCGTCAAGGAAGACGTCACGGAGGTCATCCTCAACCTCAAGGGCCTCGTCGTCTCCTCCGAGCACGACGAGCCGGTCACCATGTACCTGCGCAAGTCCGGTGCCGGCGACGTCACCGCTGCGGACATCGCGCCGCCGGCCGGAGTCGAGGTGCACAACCCCGACCTGAAGATCGCCACGCTGTCCGACAAGGGCAAGCTGGAGATGGAGCTCGTCGTCGAGCGTGGCCGTGGCTACGTCTCGGCCGTCCAGAACAAGGACGCCGACAACGAGATCGGCCGGATGCCGGTCGACTCGATCTACAGCCCCGTCCTGAAGGTGACTTACAAGGTCGAGGCCACCCGTGTCGAGCAGCGCACGGACTTCGACAAGCTGGTCATCGACGTCGAGACCAAGCCGTCGATCCGTCCCCGCGACGCGATCGCCTCGGCCGGCAAGACCCTGGTCGAGCTGTTCGGCCTCGCGCGCGAGCTGAACGTCGAGGCCGAGGGCATCGACATCGGCCCGTCGCCCGTCGACGAGCAGCTGGCTGCCGACCTCGCCCTCCCGGTCGAGGACCTGCAGCTGACCGTTCGCTCCTACAACTGCCTCAAGCGTGAGGGCATCCACACCGTGGGTGAGCTCATCTCGCGCTCGGAGCAGGACCTGCTCGACATCCGCAACTTCGGCGCGAAGTCGATCGACGAGGTCAAGGCCAAGCTGGTCGAGATGGGCCTGTCCCTCAAGGACAGCGGTCCCGGTTTCGACCCGCACGCTGCCCTGGCGGCGTACGGCGATGACGACGACGACGCGTTCGTCGAGGACGAGCAGTACTGAGCAGCACCCGAGATCCCATCTACTCCGGTACCTGACACGGCCGGGGAGAAACGAGTGAAGCAATGCCTACTCCCACCAAGGGTGCCCGCCTCGGCGGCAGCCCGGCCCATCAGCGACTGATCCTCTCGAACCTGGCCACGGCCCTGTTCGAGCACCGTCGGATCACCACCACCGAGGCCAAGGCGCGCAGGCTGCGCCCGGTCGCGGAGAAGCTGATCACCAAGGCCAAGAAGGGCGACCTGCACAACCGGCGCGAGGTCCTGAAGACCATCCGCGACAAGTCGGTGGTGCACACGCTGTTCACCGAGATCGCCCCGACGTTCGCGGAGCGTCCCGGTGGCTACACCCGGATCACCAAGATCGGTCCGCGCAAGGGCGACAACGCCCCGATGGCGGTCATCGAGCTCGTGACCGAGGAGTACCAACCCAAGTCGAAGTCCTCGAAGACGTCCACCAAGACCGCGGCCGCCGCTCCGGCGCCGGCAGCTGTCGAGGAGCCCGCCGAGGAGACGCAGGACGCGACAGTCGAGCCGGATCCGGTGGAGGCGAAGGCGGCCGACGCCGGCGTGGCCACGGTCGCCGAGGTGCAGGGCGAGGGCGACGCCGAGGCCCTCGAGGAGACCGAGGGCGGGCCCGCTGGCAAGTACCCCGGCTCGCACGTGCCCCTGGAGGACGTCGACAAGGCGCCCGAGGGTTTCCCGATCAAGGGCAACGAGGACTCCATGAAGTACCACACCCCCGATGGCCAGTGGTTCGACCAGACCACCGCCGAGGTCTGGTTCGACACCGAGGAGTCAGCGGAGGCCGCCGGCTTCACCAAGGCCGGGGAGTAACCGAACCGCGTTGTGGATGGCCCGTCACCTGTGGGTGGCGGGCCATCTGCGTGTCGTGGCCACCTCCGTCAGGCGACGCCGGCGTCCACGACTTGTCCCACGCGGAGACCTTGCCGGAGCGAGCCCCGATTCCCCGGCAGGTAGCTCGACTCGATGGCCTGGAGTGCAGCCAGCCGGGATCTCGGCATGCTGCTCACCCCGCCGGTGGTGGCGGGGTGTGGGGCGGGGTAGCTAGTCCTCGGGCGGGTCGGCTGGTGGCCGGGGTCGGTCGCGGGAGACGTCGAGGGTGCCGGTGTGGTCGCGGAGGAACTGGTAGCCGTGCGGGCTCGACCACAGGTAGGTGCCGGGTTCCAGGGCGGTGTAGGTCCACGTCGTGTGGGTCTTGAGCCGGTGATGTCGCCGGCACAAGGGAGCGATGATTGTCTGAGCAGGTGGGTCCGCCGCGGGAGTGCGGGATCACGTGGTCGGAGTCGCAGGATCGGGCCGGGCGGCTGCACCAGGGGAACACGCAGGATCCGTCGCGGAGGCCGGTTTGTTCGGTGAGCCGGTCGGGGGTTTCGTAGGACTCGACGTGGATGTGGTCGGCCAGGTCGATCACCGGTTTCACGATCACCTCGGTGTCCGGGCGGCCACACCAGGTCCGGATGGTGTCGGCGGTGACCGGTGACCGGGTGTTCTCCACACGCCCGATCCCTCCGGCGCCGGTCACCGCCGCTTCGGTGAGGTGAACGTACAACACCGTTCGCCGGGTGGGTCGGCGGCGCCGGGGTGGCTCAACCACCGGCTGATCCGGGTCGCCCGGCTGATCCGGGTGGGCGGGTGGTGAGGTCGAGGGCGAGGTGGCGGCGGGCGAGTTCCCCGGCGGCCATCGACCGGCGCACGTCGAGGGACTCACCGCAGCCGAGGTCGCCCAGCTGCCCGGCGATCCCACCGATGGCGGCGTCCAGGTCGAGGGCGTCGGCGAGGTCGAGCTCGCCGTAGACCTGGCTGGTGCCGGCGAAGGAGACCTGGCGGTGGTCGATGGTGAACCCCCGTCGGTCCGCAGCGTCGCGGCGGGCCTGTTCGGCTCGGTCGGGCATGAACCTGGCGGTCGCTTCCTCGACCAGCCGGTCCACGGTGACCGGGCGGATCTTGTGCGCCACGTGCGCGACATGCCGATCCACGTAGGCCGCCGCCTCCATGGAGAGCGCCAGGGTGGCCCGGGCGATCTGCCTGGCCCGCCACGCCGCCAGGTCCCCGGACGTCACCCGCTTGAAGAGCCTGGGAAGCCGGTGCCGGAGCTCGACCGCCTCACCCAAGTACGCCCGGCCGGTGTCGGTGGGCAGCCCGACCGCGGCCGCGAACTCCGGGATGCAGAACTCCGCCACCAACGGCGCCCCCTCCCCGGCGATCGGGAGCGCCAGGTCCCCGAAGTCTCCGGCCCAGGCGGCGTCGGCAATGGAGTCCACGCAATGCATCGCCGCCCAGGCCACGGCGAGCTGGAGCTGCCGGGCGGCCATGGCGTCCTCGACGACTTTGGAGGCACGCGCCGCGGCCGAGCACATCGGCCGCGGTGTCCAGATCGGCGGTGGCTTCCATGGGTCCTACTCAAGCAGCAGGCACCGACACCCAGACCCCGAAAACCAGGGGCTCTCCACAACCCCCGCGGTCACGGTCAGATCACGAAATCCACGACTGGAAACGGCGACCACCAGGGTCGACCCGACGGCGCCGCCGGCCACACACGGACCGTGCGCGGCCACCGCAACCACCGGCCCGGTGACCACGTCATCCGGAAATGAAAGACCGCAACCCGGCACCACCAGACGTGGTGTCGACAGGCTCGACCACCGACCACGAGGCCCTGCACACGGTCACCGGGTTTCGAGGCTCGCTCCGCTCGCACCTCAACCACCGGCCAGGCTCGCTCCGCTCGCACCTCAACCACCGGCCAGGCTCGCTCCGCTCGCACCTCAACCACCGGCCAGGCTCGCTCCGCTCGCACCTCAACCACCGGACGTGTCAGAAGTGCTGTGGCGGGCGATCTCGGCGCGGGCCAGCGAGTTCTTGTGCACCTCGTCGGGACCGTCGGCGAACCGCAGGGTGCGGATGCCGGCGAAGGCTGCGGCGAGGGGGAAGTCCTGCGAGAGGCCCGCGGCGCCGTGGGCCTGGATCGCCCGGTCGACGATCTCCTGGACCACCTTCGGGGTGGCGATCTTGATGGCCTGGATCTCGGTGTGCGCGCCCCGGTTGCCGACGGTGTCCATCAGCCATGCGGTCTTGAGGACCAACAACCGCAACTGCTCGACGGCCACCCGCGACTCCGCGATCCAGTCGCGGATCACTCCCTGTTGCGACAGCGGGCGGCCGAACGCGACCCGGCTCTCGACCCGCTGACACATCAGCTCGATGGCTCGCTCGGCCACTCCGATCGAACGCATGCAGTGGTGGATCCGGCCGGGCCCCAGACGGGCCTGGGCGATCCCGAAGCCTTGACCTTCCGCGCCGATCAGGTTGGTGGTCGGCACCCGAACGTCCTCGAACAGCAGCTCCGCGTGCCCGCCGTGCTCGTGGTCGTCGTACCCCAGCACGTGCATCGGGCGGACGACGCTCAGCCCAGGGGTGTCGCGGGGGACCAGCACCATGCTCTGCTGCTGGTGCCGGGACGCCTCCGGGTCGGTCTTGCCCATCACGATGAGGATGGCGCAGTCGGGGTTCATCGCTCCGGTGATCCACCACTTGCGGCCGTTGACGACGTACTCGTCGCCGTCTCGGCGGATGCTGAGGGCGATGTTGGTCGCGTCGGAGGACGCGACGTCGGGCTCGGTCATGGCGAAGGCCGACCGGATCTTCGCGTCCAGCAGGGGCCGCAGCCAACGGTCCTGCTGATCCGCCGTGCCGAACATCGCCAGCACCTCCATGTTCCCCGTGTCCGGGGCGGAGCAGTTGAGGGCGGCCGGCGCGAGGTGGGCGCTGTGGCCGGTGATCTCGGCGAGTGGCGCGTACTGGAGGTTGGTCAGGCCGGCGCCCAGCCCGCCGGTGTCGCCGGGCAGGAAGAGGTTCCACAGACCACGTGAACGAGCCGCGCCCCGCAGCTCGTCGAGCACCGGTGCCTGCGTCCACGCGAAGGGGTTGTCGAGCTGCTGCAGCTGGTCGTGGAAGACCTGCTCCGCCGACCGGACGTGCACGTCCATGAACTCGAGGAGGTCGCCCCGGAGGTCTTCGGTGCGGTCGTCGAATGCGAAATCCATCGGAGTCCCTTCGGGTCAGTGGGAACGCTTCACGGCGTCGAGGCCAGCGGCGAGGAGCGGCTCCACGGCATCGCCGACCGTGTCGAAGCCCTCGCCGACGGTCTGGCCGTGCTGGAAGCGGTAGTGGATGCCCTCCAGGATCACCGCCAGCTTCAGGTGGGCCAGCCCAAAGTGGAAATCGAGATCGCCGAGGTCGCGTCCGCCGGCCGCGGCGTACTGCTTCAGCTGATCCTCGGCTGTCGGGTAGCCCGGGGCGGAGCTGACGTCGGCGACCGCTGACCCGCCTGCGGTCCCGGACAGCCGGTCGTAGACGAGCAGGAGCGCCACGTCCGTCAGAGGGTCGCCGACGGTCGCCATCTCCCAGTCGACGACGGCCCGCACCGGGGACGGCTCGCTGGCGTCCACGAGCAGGTTGTCGAGCCGGTAGTCGCCGTGCACGATCCCGGCGGAGCTGCCGTCGTCGCCCGCCGGGACGTTCGCGGCCAGGAGCCGGATCAGCTCGTCGGCGTCCGGAAGCTCGCGGGTGCGGGAGCCGTCGAGCTGGCGGCTCCATCGCCGTACCTGGCGCTCCAGGAAGCCGGCCGGGCGGCCGAAGTCGGCCAGGCCGACGTCGTCCGGGGAGACCTGGTGCAGCCGGGCCAGGACCTCGATCATCGCCCCGGCCACCCTCGCGGTGGCGTCCGCGCCGAGCTCGGCGAGCTGGTCGGACGTGCGGTACGGCGTCCCCGCGACCCGTTCCATGACGTAGAACGGGGCGCTGATCACGGTCTCGTCGGTGCAGTGGGCAAAGGTCCGCGGCACGGGTACGTCGGTCGCGGCGAGGGCGGTCATCGCCGTGAACTCACGACCCATGTCGTGGGCCGTCGCCTGCACGTGTCCCAGCGGCGGCCGGCGGACGATCCACCACGACGTGCCGTCGCTGACCTCGTAGGTGAGGTTGGACTTGCCGCCCGCGACGACCCGGCCCCGGAGGTCGCCCGCGATCTCGCCCGGCCGCTGGGCGTCGTACCAGCGTCGGAAGGCAGGCAGGTCCAGTCCGGGGATCTCGCCGCCCGCGAGCTCGTTCATCGGCCCGCCTCCTCGACCTTTGCCTGGAGCCGGCGCATGCCCGCTAGCCAGCGGTCGGTGTCCTGGGCGCGGGAGGAGTAGTAGTCGGCCACCTCGGGATGGGGGAGGACCAGGAACCTGTCGTCGGCCAGTGACTGCACCCACGTCTCGGCGACCTCCTCTGGAGTCAGCGCAGCATCGCGGGAGAGCAGGTCCTTCAGCGAGCCGGCGTGATCCAGCATCCGGGTCTGCACACCCTGCGGGCAGATCGCCTGGACGACCACGCCGCGGTCTCCGTAGGTCACGGACAGCCACTCGGCGAACGCGACGGCCGCGTGCTTGGTCACGGAGTACTGCGCGCTGCCGATCATCGTCAGCAGCCCCGCTGCCGAGGCGGTCACCACGAAGCGTCCGCCACCGTCGCGCACCCACGCTGGGCAGAGGACGCGCGCCGCGCGGACGTGTGCCATCACGTTGGTCTCGAGCATCCGTGCCCAGACCTCGTCGGGTGCCTGGAGGCTGTCGGGCGGGGCGGCGTCGATGCCGGCGTTCGCGAAGAACAGATCGATCCGGCCGAGCTCGGCTGTCGCGCCGTCGACCAGGCCGCGAACCCCGTCGTCGGTGGCGCAGTCCCCCGGTGCCGACGTACCCCCGACCTCGGCGGCGACCGCATCAGCGGCCTCGGCGTCGAGGTCGTTGACGACGACCCGGGCACCCTCTGCCGCCAGTCGGATGGCCAGGGCCCGGCCGATGCCGTGCCCGGCCCCGGTGACGACGGCGCCCTGGTCGCGCAACTGCTCCATCACGTCCCTACCCTGTCAGGCGGCGCGGCCCGGGCCGCGCGCTACCCCAGCGGGTCGAGCGTCCCGTGGTCGGGCACGGTGTCCGCGAGCCGCCGCACGTGAAACCCGCCGTCGCCCAGCAGGTGGTCCAGCGCCGTCAGGTGGGCCGCGTAGTTGCCCACGGAGTACTCCGCAGTCATCGCGATGCCGCCGTGCAACTGGATGGCCTCCTGGCCGATGTGCCGGCCGGCCCGGCTCACCTGGAGCGAGGCCCGGGCTGCGGCGTCGGCGATGTCGTCGGGCGTGCCGCCGGCGACCACCATGGTGGCCCAGTCGACGAGGCTGGTGGTCAGCTCCAGGGAGACGTACATGTCGACGGCGCGGAAGGTGAGCGACTGGAAGGTGTTCAGGGTGACCCCGAACTGCTTGCGGCCCTTGAGGTAGTCGGTCGTGGCCTGCAGTGCGACGCGCATGGCTCCGAGGGCCTGGTTGGCGGCCATCACCCGGGTGATGTCTTGGACGGTCGCGATGCTGTCGGTCAGGTCACGCCCGGACTCGCCAAGTGGCGTGGCAGCTGTGTTGTCGAGCCGGACCCGCGCCGCCCGGCCGCCGTCGTAGGCCCGGTAGCTGGTCCGGTCGACACCAGCGCCCTCGACGAGGAACAGCCCGGTGCCCCGGTCGGGCAGGGCGGCGCTGACCACCAGCCGATCGGCGTGCCCGCCGTGGGGGACGGGCTCCTTGACTCCGGTCAGTCTCCACTCGTCCCCGTCCCGGGTAGCCGTCACCTGCTCCGCGGATGGGCCCCATCGTCGTCGGGGTTCGTCGTGAGCGAAGGCGAGCACGAGATCTCCGGCCGCCAGGGGCCCGAGGACGTCGGCGCGCTGCTCCGGCGAACCACAAGCGGACACGAGGCCACCCGCCAGCACGACCGACGTGAGGTAGGGCTCCGGGGCGATGACCCGGCCGAGCTCATGGCACACGATGCCGATCTCGACCGGCCCGGCGCCGACTCCGCCGTCCTCCTCGGCGAACGGCAGCCCGAGCAGACCCATCTCGGCCATCCGGGTCCAGACCTTCTCGTCGAAGCCGGGCTCCTCGGCGACGGTGCGGCGGCGGTCGTCGTGGTCGCCGTATGCCTTGCCCAGGAGACCACGCACAGCGTCGCGGAGGGCGACCTGCTCGTCGTCGTACGTGAAGTCCATCGTCGTCCCCTCAGAGTCCCAGGATCGTCCGGGCGATGATCTGCCTCTGGATCTCGTTGGAGCCGCCGTAGATGGAGGCCTTGCGCAGGTCGAGGTACGTCGTCGGCGCGCGACGCGCCCAGGCGTCGAGGTCGGAGTCATCGTCATCGGCTCCGCTGGAGAGAGACGCCGGGCCGGCCAGGTCGACGACCAGCTCGCTGACCGCCTGCTGGAGCTCGGTGCCCTTCAGCTTGAGCACCGAGGAGGCCGGGTGTGGTTCGCCGTCCGCTGAGTGCGCCGACGACCCGGAGCGCGGTGAGCTCCAGCGCGAGCAGCTCGTTCTCCAGCTCGACGATCCGGGCCCTGGTGAGCGGCTCGTCCTCGATCACCTCCTCAGCGTCCTCCTTGGCTCGCGCGAGGGCACGCTTGGTGATGCCGACGGGGGCGACGCCAACCCGCTCGTTGCCGAGCAGGAACTTGGCGATCGTCCAGCCACCGTTCAGCTCGCCGACGAGGTTCTCCGCGGGCACCCGCACGTCCTCGAACCACACTTCGTTGACCTCGTGCCCGCCGTCGATCAGCTGGATCGGGCGCACCTCGACCCCAGGTGTGTTCAGGTCGATGAGCAACATCGAGATGCCGGCCTGCTTCTTCGCCTCGGGGTCTGTGCGGACGAGCGCGAAGATCCAGTCGGCGTACTGCGCAAGCGTGGTCCAGGTCTTCTGGCCGTTGACCACCCAGTGGTCGCCGTCCCGGACGGCCGTCGTCCGCAGGCTCGCAAGGTCGGAGCCGGCGTCGGGTTCGGAGAAGCCCTGCGCCCACCAGATGTCGAGGCTCGCGGTCTTCGGTAGGAACGTCTCCTTCTGCTCCTGTGTGCCGAACTGGGCGAGCACCGGGCCGATCATGGACGCGTTGAAGGCCAGGGGAACGGGGACGCCGGCGCGCTGCATCTCCTCGTTCCAGATGTGGCGCTGGAGGGCGGTCCAGTCCCGGCCGCCCCATTCCTCGGGCCAGTGCGGCACCGCGAGCCCGGCGTCGTTGAGGGTTCGCATGCTCTCGACTGTCTGCTCCGCGGTGAGCTCACGGCCCTCGACCACGGCGTCCCGGATCTCCTGGGGGATCGCACTCGTGAAGAAGGCGCGCATCTCCTCGCGGAACGCCTGGTCCTCGTCGGACAGCTCGAGTTGCATCGGGCCGGGTCCCCCGTTTCGCGTCGCTGGTGTCTGCGCCCATCATGGCCCGCGGTCGGGAGCGGCGGGATGGGCGCGGCGCCCAAAGCGGCTCGATCAGCGAGATCAGGCCGGTGGCAGCCGGGCGAGCAGGTCGGCGGCGTCGAGGCTGCCGACCTCGCCGCGGGAGAGGGCCAGGACGTGTGCGGTGCGCTGCACCAGCTCATTGGCCGGCGTGGGAACGCCGTGCAGCCGGCCGAGCAGCACGATCTCGCCGGAGAGGTAGTCGGTCTCGACCTGCCCGGTTCGCCGCGCCATGCTCTGCCAGGTCGACCCGCCGCGGATGCTCCGGTGCCGTGTGCTCTGCAGGATGTCGCCGCGGCGTTCCCGGTCGGCGGCCGCCGTGACGGTCGGGATCCCGGCCCTCTCCAGGACCGTCTCGCCCTCCGCGCACACCCGGTCGGCGAGCTCGTCGAACGCCGGGCCGGGGGAGCAGCAGGCCTGCACCGCGTTGCCGAGGTTCATGATCAGCTTGCGGTGCTTCCAGGCCATGATGTCCGGCCTGGGGACCGACTCGAAGCCGGCCCGGCGCAGGTCCTCGGCGATCTCCACCGCGGCTTCGTCGACCCCGTGCGGGAACCGGCCGAGGTCGAGGATGCCCGGCGTCGGATGGCAGCGCTGTACCACCACCCCCGGTTGCACATGCCCCGAGGGCAGCATCACGCAGATCCCGTAGGTGCGGGAGAAGCGGCGCAGGATCGCCGCCTCGTTCGCGACCCCGTTCTGGGCCGAGACTGCCACCACGTCGTCCGGCGCGTGAGCTGTCAGGTCCTCCAGGGCGTCGTGGGTCTGGTGCGATTTCACGGTGACCAGGACGACGGTGTCGTCGGTCCATTCCACGTCGCGGGCCGACTCGACGCCGACGACGTCGAGCGCGCGGGTGCCTTCGGCGGCGTCCAGGACCAGTCCGTCCTGCTGGATGGCGGCGAGGTGCGGCCCGCGGGCCACGAGCGTGGTGGGAACGCCGGCCAGGTGCAGCTTGGCCCCGATCACTCCGCCGACCGCACCGGCTCCGTACACGACGTACCGCATGGGGGCGAGGGTACGACCAGGGCAGCGCACCCCCGGGAGAGCCCTCCGGCACCAGCGCAATCCGTCTCGCTCCCGCGGAGCATCAGTTTCCGCATCGACGCGGAGATCCCCTCAATTAGGGATGCCGGGGTCGTGGCGGCGGTGTAGGCGGGAGGTAGCCGCCGTACAGCGGAGTTCTCGGAACCGGTCCGCGTCCCCCGAAACCGGCGGTGTCAAGGAGTCCGACATGATCCGTCGACTGCTCGTTCTGCTCTTCTCCATCGCACTGTTGGTCTTCGTCGCGGCGCCTGCCGAGGCGCACAGTGACCGCGGCTCGGTCTACGAAAGGGATCGGTACAACGACCCCTACTCCTTCGTCAATCGCGACTGCGACTTCCCGATCCGGACCAAGGGCAGGGCTTGGGGTCGCTTCGTGATCTACAACGTCAAGGGCTCCGACGGCCAAGCGTTCCTGGTCGACGACCGGTACAACTTCCGCGAGGTGATGAAGAACCCCAGGAACGGCAAGCGGATGTTCGCGTCTGGTCACGGACGCTTCACCGAGATCAAGGCCAAGCACCTCCACGGTGACATCTGGCAGTTCATCGCCATCGACCGCGTCCACTCCTACAAGATCCGGAACGCCCACGGGAAGGTCGTGCTCCGCGAGCACGGCAGGATCGGCATCCGGTCCGTCTTCGACACGCTGGGCGACAGCCAACCGGGGGGCGAGATCCTCGAGGAGGAAATCATCTTCAAGAAGGGCCGGTTCCCGACTCTGAAGCCGAGCTTCGACTTCTGCCGGTTCGCGGACCGGGTCATCGGCTGACCCAGACCCGGTCGAGGAGGTTCTGGGCCTCGGTCAGGCCGAGCCCGAGGCTGCGTGCGGTAGCCGCATAACGCTCGGCGGCGGCGACCGCCTCGCCGGAGGACGCGGCGGCACCCGAGGAGACGAAGGTGCCGCGGCGGCCCTCCGTGACGACCACGCCGTCCACCTCGAGCGCCCGGTAGGCCTTGGCGACGGTGTTCACCGCCAGCTGGAGCTCACTAGCCAGCGCGCGGACGGTGGGCAGCCGGGTGCCGGCCGGCAGGGTCCCGGCCGCCGCCTGCGACGCGATCTGCACGCGCAGCTGCTCGTACGGCGGCTCCGGCGCGGCGGGGTCGATGGGCGTCAGGTCCATGCTCGCGACCCTAGGACAGGTTCTGGTAGAGACGTGGCGTGCACGCCTTGGTGGTGGGGGAGTCCCTGGTCGACATCGTGCGCGCCGCCGACGGGACGGAGACCGAGTACGCCGGCGGGAGCGCGGCGAATGTCGCCGTCGCCCTGGCCCGGCTGGGGCGACTGGTCCGGTTCGCCACCAGTTTCGCCGATGACGCACACGGCCACGTGATCGCGGATCACCTGGCCAGGTCGGGGGTCGCCCTCGCCACGGATCCCGGTGCGATCTCACGCACGTCGACGGCCGTCGCCGCGATCCGCGCGGACGGTTCGGCGAGTTACGAGTTCGACATCGACTGGCGGCTCAACCCCGTCGCAGCGCGCGAGGAGCCTCGGCTGGTGCACGTCTGCTCCCTGGGGGCGGTGCTGGCCCCGGGCGCGGACGACGTGCACGCCGTGGCCGCGCGGCTCCGGGAGCGAGCGACGGTCTGCTACGACATCAACGCCCGGCCCGCCGTCACGGGAACCGGGCCCGCCACCTTGGCGAGCGTCGAGCGGATGGTCGGCGTGAGCGACGTCGTCAAGGCTTCCGACGAGGACCTGGCCGTGCTCTATCCGGACCGGACCCTGGAATCCGCGGCCCAGGGACTCCTGACCCTGGGCCCGTTCGCGGTCGTCGTGACTCGGGGGGTCGCCGGAGCGACGTGGTTCTCTCCGGACCGCCGCGTCGACGTGCCGTCCCACCCGACCCCGGTCGCCGACACGATCGGGGCTGGCGACACGTTCGCCGCGGGCCTGATCGATGCCCTCTGGCAACGTGACCTGTTGGGCGCGGGCCGTCGCCAGGACCTGGCGGCGGCCGACGACGACGTCATCACCGCGGTCCTCGCTCACGCTGCCCGCGCCGCGGCCGTGACCGTGTCGCGACCCGGCGCCGACCCGCCGTACCGCGCCGAGCTCGGCTAGTCCCCCGTCCGGCAACGTTCGCCCTGCTGCGCGCCGCCCATCACGCACCCTGGCTTCGTTGTCGTCAGTCGCAGTGGCGCTGCCACAGCTTCCCTCCTCCGCCTTGCCAGCGCACGCGCTGGACGACGCTCGCGACGGGCGACGTCACCGGCCGGCGGACTAGTCCCTCCTGCGAGGATGCCCATCATGCGGATCCGCATGGACCTCGCCTACGACGGCACCGACTTCCACGGCTGGGCAGCGCAGCCCGGCCTGCGCACGGTCCAGGGGACGCTTGAGGCCGCGCTGGCGACGGTGCTGCGGGTCCCCGACGTGTCGGTCGTCTGTGCCGGGCGCACCGACACCGGCGTACACGCGCGCGGTCAGGTCATCCACGTCGACCTGGACGAGGGCGTGCTGGCGGCGTCCGCAGGACGATCGAGCGATCCGCCACCGGAGGCGTTGCTTCGCCGTCTGAACGGCATCCTCCCGGACGACGTACGAGTACGACGCGTGGCGGAGGCCGCAACCGGGTTCGACGCCCGCTTCTCGGCATTGTGGCGTCGGTATGCGTACCGGATCGCCGACGGCCCCGAGAGCATCGACCCGCTGGCCAGGTCGCACGTGCTGGCGCGGGGACGGCGCCTCGACCTGCCCGCGATGAACGCGGCCGCGGCACTCCTCGTGGGGGAGCACGACTTCGCGGCGTTCTGCAAGCAGCGGGAGGGAGCGACGACCGTCCGCACCCTGCTTGACCTCGACTGGGAGCGGGACGAGGCCGGCGTGGCGGTGGCGACGGTGCGGGCCGACGCGTTCTGCCACAGCATGGTCCGCGCGCTCGTCGGGTGTCTCCTCGCCATCGGGGAGGGACGACACCCGGTCGCATGGGCCGGAGAGATCCTGCGGGCCGAGGCGCGCGATCCCGCCGTGACCGTCGTCCAGGCGCACGGCCTCACGCTCGAGGACGTGGCCTACCCACCCGACGAGGAGCTGGCAGCGCGGGCCGCGCTGACTCGGACGAAGAGGGTGGCACCGACGGATCGGACCACGGTGAGCAACGATGGATGACCACTACTTCACGGCCGACCCGACGGTGCGGTTCAAGCGGGTGCCCGTCCGCATGTCGGTGTGGGGCCAGGACCTGTCACTGGTCAGCGGCAGCGGGGTCTTCGCCCAGGGTCGCCTGGACATCGGGACGTCCGTGCTGTTCCGCCAGACGTCGCCGCCCCAGGTCGACCGGGTCCTCGACCTCGGCTGCGGCTACGGCGTGATCGGGCTTGCCATCGCCGCGACGACGGCGGCGACCGTGACGGGCGTCGACGTCAACGAACGCGCCGTGCTCCTCGCCAACGAGAACGCCAGCGCCCTCGGCCTGGGCGACCGCTTCGCCGCGATGACGCCCGACGCCGTCCCGGCGGCTGCGGCGTACGACGAGATCTGGTCGAATCCGCCGATCCGGATCGGCAAGGCCGCGCTGCACGACCTGCTCCTCACCTGGCTTCCGAGGCTGGCGCCCGGCGGTCGCGCGGTCATGGTCGTCGGGAAGAACCTCGGCGCCGACTCACTCCAGCGCTGGCTGACCGACCAGGGCTATCCGACCGAGCGGCTCGCCAGCGCCAAGGGATTCCGCGTCCTGTCGGCCGTGCGGGCGGGAAACTAGCGCGGGAACACAGCTCGCAACAGATCTCGCGCAGCGAGCGTTTTGTTGGGCATGGAGGCTGTCATGCCACAAGCCGAGAGGACGCGTGTGGGTGACGCACCCGACTTCGACGAGTGGGTCGCATCGCGCGGTCCCGCTCTGCTGCGCCTCGCCTACGTGCTGACCGGGAATCGCGCCGACGCCGAGGACGTCGTACAAGACGCCTTGTCCCGGGCGCTGCCTCGCTGGTCGCGGATCGCGTCGGTGGAGAACCCCGACGCGTACGTCCGGCGGATGGTCGTCAACGCGCACACGTCCTGGTGGCGCAAGTTCCGGCGCCGGGAGTCGCCGGTGGCCGACCCGGTACCGGCGGGCACCACCGCACCCACCGCCGAGCCTGGCGCCGGCCCCGCAGACGGCAACCGGATCTGGCAGGCGTGCCTGCGGCTGCCGGAGATCCAGCGCACAGCGGTGGTGCTGCGCTACTACGAGGAGCTGGAGTACGCCGAGATCGCGGCGCTGACCGGCGTCCGCGAGGGGAGCGTGCGCTCGCGCGTGTCCCGTGGCCTGGCCGCCCTGCGAGCAGATCTGGGAGAGAGCGATGAGTGACTTCGAACGCCGGCTGCGCGACGCCCTGGACTCGGCCGGTGCGGCGGCCCCGGACCCGCATGGGTTCGCCGACGATGCGCGAAGCCGGCTGCGCGGACGTCGCCGGGTGCGGGCCGTCGGAGCGGGACTGGGTGTCGCGCTGGCCGTGGCCCTCGTGCCGATCGGGCTCACCGTCCTGGGCGACGGCGATCGCGGCGGGGACGACCCCGGGGTCATCGCGTCCGGCGACAGCGGACCGATCGCCTCGGACTGGACGTGGCAGTCGTGGCGGGACTTCGAGATCGCCGTGCCCGCGGACTGGGTCAACGGTGCCGCGTCCCAGTGGTGTGTCGGGAGCAAACCACCGGGAATCGTGGACCGAGGCGAGGGCGTCTCCACGATGGTTGCCTGCACGCCGAGCCTCAGCTCCAGCGTCAGCTTCCGCGCCGGCACGCCGGAGCAACCGCTGCCCGAGCACGAGGGGTCGGGGGAGCGGCTGACCTACGACGACTACTACGTCGACGTCGTGGCGGAGTCGCCGGAGATGCTGAAGACGATGGTCGATTCGGCCCGACGGTTCGAGGGCCAGGACAGCCGCGGCTGCGTCTCGGGCGTCTATGCCAACACCGACTTCTCCCTGGATCCGGATCCGGGCGGCGACCTGACCGTCTGCCGGTACGCCGCGAACCCGGACCGGACCGCCGAACCGGGGTACTGGCTCGCGGAGTCTGTGACCTTGGGCGATGGCGAGTCAGGGGCCGTCCGGGAAGCGATCGCCGACGCTCCGAGCGGCAAGGGCAGGTTCCTGCGCTGCGAGGGGAAGTCTGAGTTCTATCTGTTGGTGACCGACGACGGGGCGCCCGCCTGGGTCTACAACGGCGAGTGTGGTCAGCACGAGGTCCTCACCACGACCCGCGGTGGCGAGGTCGAATATCACCAGGTCACGGACCGGCTGCTCCGGCTGCTCGGCTCGCCCGTCGGCAACCTCCGTCAACCCTGACCCGGGCTCAGCAGCACGCGGAGGCACTCGGCGTCAGGGCGCGCTGCGCCGCGTCCTGGCCACAGCACCCGACCTCGGAGGTGTCGCCGACGCCGAACGAGTCGCTGTCCTCCAGCACGGTGTAGATCTCCCAGCGCTCGCCGTTCGGCGCGCCGTCGACCCAGAACTTGTCCTGCTTGGCGTAGCAACAGGTGGTCCCACGCTCCTCGAACGATGCCAGGCCCTCGGCTGCGAGTCGGGTCTGCTCCGCGTCGACCGTGTCGGTGTCGGTCACCTCCACCCCGAGGTGGTTGACCGAGCCACCCTCGCCGAGGTTCTCGATCAGCACCAGCTTCAGCGGCGGTTCGGCGACGGCGAAGTTCGCGTAGCCGGGCTTCGTCTTGTGCGGCTCGGTCCCGAACAGCTTGCTGTAGAAGGCGATCGACTCCTCGAGGTCGTCGACATTGAGGGCGAGCTGGAGGCGCGACATGGTGTGCTCCCTTGATATCGATGAATGTCTATGTGTGGAACTTGGCACAGGTATTGACATCTGTCAATATCGACACATGTCGAAGTCCCTGATCGAGCTGACTCCCGTCCAGACGGTGGCGTGCTGCACCCCGCTCACCCAGGAGCCCCTGAGCGCCGAACAGGCGGAACGGATCGCCCCGCTCGTGAAGGCGCTGGCCGATCCCGTCCGCCTGCGGCTGCTGTCCCTCGTCGCCTCACACGCGAACGGCGAGGCGTGTGTCTGCGACCTCAACGATGCCTTCGACCTCTCCCAGCCAACCATCAGCCATCACCTCAAGGTGCTGCACGAGTCCGGGCTCCTCGACCGCGAGAAGAGGGGTGTCTGGGTGTACTACCGCCTCAACGGCGCCGCGCTCTCGGACTTCGGCGCGCTGCTCGGCGGCGTGGCTTCGTGAGGGTCGTACGCCGGGCGTGCGCCGAGCTGATCGGCACCGCGTTCCTGGTCATGGCGGTGGTGGGGTCGGGCATCGCCGCGACCCGTCTGTCGCCGGACGACCTCGCTCTCCAGCTGTTGGTGAACAGCCTGGTGACCGGCGCAGTCCTGGTCGCCCTGATCCTCGCGCTCCAACCGGTCTCCGCGGCCTTCAATCCGATCGTCACACTGGTCGAGCGCGCACTCGGCATCGTGACCTCGCGTGAGCTCGCGTTCCTGGTGGCGGCACAGTTCATCGGCGGATGCCTGGGCGTCGTACTCGCGAATGTCATGTTCGACCTGAGTGCCGTCTCCCTCTCGACCACCGAGCGCACCGGAGGCGCGATCTGGCTCGGCGAGGTCGTCGCCACGATCGGGCTCGTGATCATCATCTTCGGGAGCCTGCGCACGGGCCGGCCCGCGACGGTGGCCTATGCGGTCGGCGGGTACATCACCGCGGCCTACTGGTTCACGAGCTCGACCAGCTTCGCCAACCCGGCCGTGACGGGGGCGCGGATGTTCTCCGACACCTTCGCGGGGATCGCACCCGCCTCGGTCCCGGCTTTCCTGCTCGCGCAGTTCCTCGGTGGTGCCGTGGCGCTGGGAGTGGTCGCCCTTCTGTACCCACGCCTTGTGGAGGCCGACCGTGCCTGACCGGCCGACGATCCTCTTCGTGTGCGTCCACAATGCGGGCCGCTCACAGATGGCTGCCGGCTTCGTCCAGGCCCTCGCGGGTGACCGTGTCCAGGTGCTCTCTGCCGGGTCCCAGCCTGCTGATCGCATCAACCCGGTTGCCGTGGAGGCGATGGCCGAGGTCGGCATCGACATCGCAACCGCGGAGCCGAAGGTGCTCACGGCCTCGGCGGTTCACGAGTCCGACGTGGTGGTGACGATGGGCTGTGGGGACGAGTGCCCCTACTTCCCCGGCAAGCGCTACGAGGACTGGGAGCTGGACGACCCGGCCGGTCGAGGGATCGAGCAGGTGCGGCCGATCCGCGACGAGATCCGGTCCCGGGTCGCGGCCCTGCTCGACGACCTGCTCCCGCGTTGAGGGGCGTTGACTACCCCTCCGCTGGGCAGGGCACGATGAGGGCATGAGCTACGAAGCAGCCGCAGACCGCTACGACGCCTCGACCGGGATGGAGTTCCGCTTCACCGGGCGGAGCGGACTCAAGCTGCCGGCCCTGTCGCTGGGACTTTGGCAGAACTTCGGTGACGACCGGCCCGAGGACACGCATCGGGCCATTCTCCGGCGCGCGTTCGACCGCGGCGTCACCCACTTCGACCTGGCCAACAACTACGGCCCGCCGTACGGCCGGGCGGAGGAGAACTTCGGCCGCTACCTCGCGGACGACTTCGGGCCCTACCGCGACGAGCTCATCATCTCGACGAAGGCGGGCTGGGACATGTGGCCGGGCCCGTACGGACAGGGCGGTGGCTCGCGCAAGTACGTGCTCGCCTCGCTCGACCAGTCACTGGCCCGCATGAGCCTGGAGTACGTCGACATCTTCTACAGCCACCGCTTCGACCCCGAGACCCCGGTCGAGGAGACGATGATGGCGCTCGATGCCGCCGTCCGGTCGGGCCGGGCCCTCTACGCCGGGATCTCGTCCTACTCCGCGGCGAAGACCAACGAGGCGGCGACGATCGCCCGCGAGCTCGGGACACCGCTGCTCATCCACCAGCCGTCGTACTCCATGCTCAACCGCTGGATGGAGGAGGACCTCCTCGATGAGCTCGAGCAGCAGGGTATGGGCTGCATCGTCTTCAGCGCGCTCGCGCAGGGTCTGCTCACCGACCGCTACCTGGACGGCGTGCCGTCCGACTCACGAGCTGCGCGCGAGGACTCCACCCTCACCGGGCTCGACGACGGCGTGCTCGCCCGGGTTCGCGCTCTCAACGAGATCGCGTCGGCGCGCGGCCAGAAGCTTGCCCAGCTCGCACTGCAGTGGGTGCTGCGCGACGAGCGGGTGACGTCGGCCGTGATCGGGGCATCGAGCGTCGAACAGCTCGACACCAACCTCGATGCCCTGCAAGGGCCTCCGCTCACTGATGCCGAGCTGGCCGAGATCGACAAGCATGCCGAGGAGTCCGGCATCAACCTGTGGGCGAAGCAGACCGAGGAGTGATCTGCTGAGCGGCCTGTCCAGGCCGTGTCGGACCAAACTGGCATCGGGCCGCATGCACTCGGTCGTCACGCTCAGACCGTCACCAGGTCGAGGCCTGTGCCAGTTGGGCGCGCCTGTGGACAGCGCCAGCAGCGGGCCGGCGAAGCCGGAACGCTGGGACCGTGGACGTGGAGGACGCCTTGGAGCGGCTGGGCGGAGTGGGAGGCTTCGGGGAGATCACTGCGCTGAGCTCGCGGTGGAAGTTGCGCCAGGCGGTCCGCCAAGGGCGAGTCGTGCACGTCGCACGCGGTCGCTATGTGTTGGCCAACCTCGACCGGGATCGGCGGACCGCGGCAAGACTGGCGGCCATCACGTCACACGCCGGCGCCGCTGTCCATTGGGGCTGGAAGGTGAAGTGGGTTCCCGACCAGCCGTGGGTGACGGTCCCGCGCAAGCGGAGCGTCGATCCGGACACCCACGCTGTCGTGCAGATTGTGTACGCCGACCTGAAGGGCGACGACGTCAGGTCAGGCGTCACGTCGCCACTTCGGACAGTCATCGACTGTGCACGGCGGCTCCCGTTCGACGAGGCCCTGGCCATTGCCGACTCCGCGCTGCGTGAGGGCGACGTGACCAGGGACGAAATGATCGTGGCCGCGGCCAGGGTTCGAGGCCGTGGCGCAGGGCAGTGCAGACGCGTCGCGGCGGAAGCGACGCCTGAGGCAGCCAACCCGTTCGAGTCGGTGCTTCGGGCCCTGGTCCTCGAGTTTTCGGAGCTGGACATGGTGCCCCAACTGCCCGTGACAGCCCGCGGCCAGACATGGCATCCCGACCTCGTCGACGAGTCGCGACGGATCGTCATCGAGGCGGACTCGTGGGAGTTCCACACCGACAAGCGGTCGCACGCACGCGACTGCGTGCGCTACACGGCGCTGGCCATGGCCGGCTGGCTGGTCGTCCGATTCACCTGGGAACAGGTGATGCACTCACCGGGCTACGTGAGAAGCGTTCTGACCGAGCTCGCCGCTCGCCCCCAGGGCGCGCCCAGTGGTCGCCGGTCTGCCGCCTGAAGACGCGGCCGATCTTCGTTCCCACCACGAGCACCCGACCAGCACGACCACGGCCACCGCCCAGCCCGCGAGGATGTCGATCACGTAGTGCTCGGCGTAGTAGACGAGGGCAAGACCCATGGCTACCGGGTAGGCGAGCAACAGCCAACGGAACGATGACCGCAGTCGTTGCACGGCGTACACCGCCACCAGGAACGCGATCCCGGCGTGCAGCGAGGGCATTGCCGCGACCTTGTTCCCGACGCCGCCGAGCAGCAGGTTGAGCCGGTGGATCCCGATGTCCTCCCAGCCCCGGCCGGTGATCCGATACAGGTCGGCATCGATGTACCCACGCTCGGACGCCCACCAGGGCGGCGCCATCGGGTACGCGATGTAGAGCACCAGGGCGGCGTAGCTGATGGACACCAGGCGCCGCATCCACATGGCGAACTCGTGTCGGTTGCGGACCCACAGGACCGCGGCAATGGTCAGGCCGGTGACGAAGTGGGATGCATACATGGTGGTGAAGAAGAGGTCATACCACCGCGGGTCGCTCGCCGGGTCGCACGGATTGCCGCACCAGGCGTTCTGCAGGGTCTCCGTCGGCAGGTGGCCGCCGAACATCCAGCGATCGACGTCGATCGGCATCACCACAGACACGTCGCGGCTCAGGTTGTCGGCGATGCCGCGGCTGTAGAAGTAGATGATGAGGGCGAGCATCGGCACCCACCAGTCCCGGAGGAACTGCAGATGCTGCCTGGGTTCGGCCTCGATGTTCCAGGCGATCGTCGCCAGCCAGAGCCAGAGGAAGATCTGGATGGTGTCGTTGGGCATGCCGAGGAACCACGTCCACGTGGCCAGCAGGACGGCGTAGCCGCCCATGGCGAGTGCCCGACGTGACTTCTTGGTCGAGGTACGGCGCGTCGGCAGAGCCGGCGCGGGCGCTTCCTCGAGGTTCCCCCTCCTCATCCCGGAAGCGTAAGGACCAAACCCCCTCCTGGGCCACCTACTTAAGGCGTGTCTTCCCGGCCGATGAGTCTTCCTGTGCGCCGGGAGGCGGCTGATAACCGGGTGACCGGAGGGCCTCGACGGTGGAGAATCGTCCCTCGTGGGGCATGTGGATGTTGCGGGCGTGCGGTTCGAGCTACCCGACGGTCGGGTGCTGCTCGACGACGTGTCGTTCCGGGTGGGTGAGGGCGCCAAGGTTGCGCTGGTCGGCGCCAACGGCGCCGGCAAGACGACCCTGCTCCGGATCATCACCGGCGACCTGGCACCCCACGCCGGGGTGGTGACTCGGTCGGGCGGCCTCGGTGTGATGCGGCAGATGGTGAACGCCGGCCTCGGCGACGCACCGACGGTCGCAGATCTCCTGCTGTCGGTCTCACCGCCGCGCATCCAGAAGGCGAGCGCGGCGGTCGACCGGTGCGAGCGAGCGTTGATGGACAGCGACGACGAGAAGACCCAGATGCGGTACGCCGAGGCGCTCGCGGAGTACGCCGACGCGGGCGGCTACGACATCGAGGTCACCTGGGACGTCTGCACCATCGCGGGCCTGGGCGTGCCCTACGACCGGGCGAAGTACCGCGAGCTGCGGACCCTGTCCGGGGGCGAGCAGAAGCGGCTGGTGCTGGAGTTCCTGCTACGGGGGCCGGACGAGGTGCTGCTGCTCGACGAGCCGGACAACTTCCTGGACGTGCCCGGGAAGATGTGGCTGGAGCAGCGGATCATCGAGTCCGACAAGACCATCCTCTTCATCAGCCACGACCGCGAGCTCCTCAACAACACCGCCACGCGAGTGGTCACCGTCGAGCTCGGCAGCGCCGGGAACCTGGTGTGGACGCACCCGGGTGGCTTCGCGTCGTACCACGACGCGCGTCGCGACAGGTTCGCCCGTTTCGAGGAGCTCCGGAAACGCTGGGACGAGCAGCACGCCAAGCTCAAGGCGCTGGTCCAGATGTACAAGCAGAAAGCGGCGTACAACGACAGCATGGCCAGCCGCTACCAGGCCGCCCAGACCCGGTTGCGCAAGTTCGAGGAGGCCGGGCCCCCGACCGAGCAGCCGCGCGAGCAGCAGGTGAAGATGCGGCTCAAGGGTGGTCGCACCGGCAAGCGGGCCGTGGTCTGCCGCGACCTCGAGCTCACCGGGCTGATGAAGGCATTCGACCTGGAGGTCTGGTACGGCGAGCGGGTCGCCGTGCTCGGGAGCAACGGCTCCGGCAAGTCCCACTTCCTGCGCCTGCTGGCAGCCGGGGGCTCCGACCCGGACGTCGAGCACCAGCCGGTCGGGGACGTTCCGGTCGCGCCGGTCCTGCACACGGGCACTGCGAAGCTCGGGGCCCGGGTCCGGCCGGGCTGGTTCGTGCAGACCCACGAGCACCCCGAGCTGATGGGCCGCACCCTCGTGGAGATCCTGCACCGCGGCGACGATCACCGTGATGGCATGGGCCGCGAGGCGGCCAGCCGCGTGCTGGATCGCTACGAGCTCGCGCACGCCGCCGAGCAGAGGTTCGAGTCGCTCTCGGGCGGGCAGCAGGCGCGCTTCCAGATCCTGTTGCTCGAGCTGTCGGGGGCAACCCTGCTGCTGCTCGACGAGCCGACCGACAACCTCGACGTGCAGTCGGCCGAGGCGCTCGAGGACGGCCTGGAAGCCTTCGAGGGCACCGTCATCGCCGTCACCCACGACCGCTGGTTCACCCGCGGCTTCGACCGGTTCCTGGTGTACGGCGCGGACGGGGACGTCTACGAGTCCGACGGCCCGGTCTGGGACGAGGGGCGGGTCCAGCGGGTCCGGTGACGCAGTCGCGGGACCACCGCCGGCACCCGGCGCCGATACTCGTCGTACGACGCTCCGTACTGCTCACGGAGCGTCGGCTGCTCGTAGCCGACGACGAAGACCGTCACCGCCACCACAAAGACCGCGAGCCAGCCCACGAGCGGCACGCTGCGGAAGGCCAGGCACTGGGCGGCGATGACGAGCGCGACCCCGACGTACATCGGGTTGCGCAGGTAGCGGTACAGGCCGCCGACCACCAGCTTGTCCGTCGGCGCGGTCGGGGCCGGGGTGCCGTGGCCCTCGCGCACGAACCTGACGAAGCAGGCCACGACCATGGCCAGGCCGAGCAGCCCGATCAGACCCCCGAGGATGTCGAGGAGGTCCCAACCGTCCGGCGAGCCGTCCCAGCCCGTGACCAACCACGGGACCAGGCCCGCAGTGACGCCCGGAGCGGCAACGAAGAACAGGATGCTGCCAAAAGCCACCCGTCGCATCCGGTCACGGTAGCCGGATGCGACGGGGGGGTCTGGGGGGTGGGGTCGAGGGTTACTCGCCGTCCGAGTCGAGGGTGAGCTTGGCTGTGTCCTCGTCGCCACCGTCCCGGCGGAAGGTGATCGTCACCTCGTCGCCCGGTCGGTAGGACCGGACGGTCGCCACCAGGGAGTCGGCGCCGGTGATCACCGTGTCGTCGACCTTCGTGATCACGTCGCCGTTCTCCAGGCCCGCCTCCTGGGCGGTGGAGCCGTCGGTCACCTCTTCCACCTGGGCGCCCTCGGCGGCGACCGTTCCGGGCTCGGCGGAGACGTCGGACACCGAGATCCCCAGCCGGGCATGCGTCGGAGTGTCTCCGTCGCGGATCTGCTCCACGATCGGGAGCACCTCGTCGATCGGGATCGCGAAGCCCAGGCCGATGGAGCCTCCACCCTGCTCGGGCGAGGAGCCGCCGGTGCGGATCGAGGAGTTCATGCCGACCAGCGCGCCGTTCATGTCCACCAGAGGCCCGCCGCTGTTGCCGGGGTTGATGGCGGCGTCGGTCTGGATGGCCGGGTACGTCGTGCTGTTGCCCTCGGCGTCGGTCCCGACGCTCACCGGGCGCTCGAGCGCACTCACGATGCCGCTGGTCACGGTCGAGTCGAGGCCGAACGGCGAGCCGATCGCGACGACCTGCTGGCCGACGTCGAGACTCGCGGACTCCCCGACCTTCACCGGGGTGAGGCCACTGACGTCCTCGGCCTTGATCACAGCGGTGTCGGTGAGCGGGTCTGTACCCAGGACCTCGGCAGGTGCCTGGGTCCCGTCCTCGAACGACACCGAGATCTCGCCGCCGTCCCCCGCGATCTCGACCACGTGGTTGTTGGTGAGGATCTCGCCGTCCTCGGTGAGGATGGCGCCCGATCCGGAGCCGGAGGCCTGCTGACCCTCCACCTCGCCGGTGACGTCGATCTTGACCACGGAGGGGAGTACCTGCTGGGCGACCTGCTCGACGGACCCGTCCGGCGCCGGAGTGTCGTCGCTGTCCGCGACCGCGATGTCCTGCCCGTTCGACGACGACGGGGTCGTGGAATCGTCGGAGCCCCACTGGTCCCAGGCCGCTGCGCCGGCCACTCCTGCGCCGCCACCGAGGAGCAGAGCTCCGGTGAGGATGCCGGCGACGAGGGGGCCTCGACCACGCGCCGGCGGCGCGGGCGGCGTCTCGTAGGCGGGCGGGGGGATGATCGGCATGGTGTCGTTGGGGTTCACGGTCCTAACCGTGCCCAACCATTCTGTGATCAACCTGAGATGGCGCTGGGAGGCTGCCGAAAGTTGGTGGCGGCCGCGGTTCGTACGGGGGTTATGCGCCTGGGATCGTGCGTGGAGCGAACCGGGAGCGCGGTCCCGAACGCTTCGCAGCGATCGGTCCGCCACGCCGCGTGCGAGCGTTGGGGCGGTCGGCGGACATCTTCAGCTGGAGCCACGTGGCCAAGGGATGTGCAGTCATGCCCTCGAGGAGCGGGAGACCTCCCGACTGATACGTGGCGGCGAGCCTAAGGGCGCGCCTCCCAAGTCCGTGGCCTGCTGCGCGCCGCCCCGCGGGCGCCTCGCTTCGTTGTCGTCGGTCGCCGTGGCTCGGCCACGTTCCACTCCTCCGCCTTGCGATGCATCCCGCGGTGCGACGCTCGCGACGGCCGAGACTTGGGAGGCACGCCCTAGTCTTCCGCGCATGACCACCGCCCGCCTCGTCCCGGTGACCACGGAGCTCGATGGCGATGAGCTGGACGCGGAGGACGCCTGGCACCTGGCCCGGCGGTTCGGGCTGCGCCGGATCGCCGTCCAGTCGTTCGTGCGGTTCCGCTACGGCGACGGCTTCACCAACAGCCGGGCTCTGGCGCTCCAGGCGAGCCTGGCGGTGGTCCCGTTCCTGATTGCCTTGACCGGGCTCGCCGCCGACCTCGACCAGGAGCGGCCCGCGCGGGTGATGGCGGCCGCGATCGAGGCGATCTCACCGGGTGGCGGCACCGACGATGCCCTCGCAACAGCCGTGGTCGACGGGTCGGAGGAGACCGGCGAGCTCGCCCTCGCATTCGGCCTCGCCTTCGCGCTGGCCTCGATGACCACGGCCATGGCGCAGATCGAACGCGGCAGCAACCGGATCTACGGGATCCGTCGAGACCGGGCTGCGCCGTCGAAGTACGGTCGGGCGGCCGTCCTGACTGCGGTCCTGGCCGCGCCGGTGGGGGTCGCCTTCCTGCTCCTCGTCGCCGGCGGTGCGTTCGGCGACGCGATGGTCGCGGAGGACGTCTGGACCGCCGACGCGCGCCAGTTCTGGAACCTGGCTCGTTGGCCGGTCGGTCTGGTGCTGGTCGTGGCCACCATCGCGGTGCTCTTCGACCACGCACCTCGCAGGCGCCAACCGGCGCTGTCCTGGCTGGCGCTCGGCTCGGTCGTGGCGGTGCTGCTGAGCATGGGCGCGACGGCCGGGCTCGCGGCGTACGTCAACCTGAGCGGGTCCTTCGGCAGCATCTACGGCCCGCTCGCGGGTGTGTTCGCGCTCTTGCTCTGGTCGTTGGTCTCCGCCATGGCGCTGTTCTACGGTATCGCCATCTGCGCCCAGCTCGAGGCGCTGCGCTGCGGGCAGACGTCCCCGGCGTACGACGACCCGGGTCGGCCGGAGGGCACGGTGGTCTGATCAGCTCCAGCGCTCGGACGCCGGCGTGGTCTCGATACGCGGGTCACGGCTTCGCAAGCCCAGCCGTGCCGCTACTCGACCTGGCCCGGACTCGTCCCGGCGTTGGGGCTTCGCTCCGCTCAGGCCCAACGCTCCGACGCGGGCACAAAGTCGAGGGTCCGGTCGCCGGTGTAGATCTGCTTGGGCCGGGCGATCTTCTGCTCCTTGTCCTGCACCAGCTCCAGCCACTGGGCAAGCCAGCCAGGCGTGCGACCGATGGCGAAGAGCACCGTGAACATCTCGGGCGGGAACTGGAAGGCCTCGTAGATCAGGCCGGAGTAGAAGTCGACGTTGGGGTAGAGCTTGCGCTTGACGAAGTACTCGTCCTCCAGCGCGATCTTCTCCAGCTCCTGGGCGATCTCGAGCAGCGGGTTGACGCCGGTGACCTCGAAGACGTCGTCGCAGGCCTTCTTGATGATCGTGGCGCGCGGGTCGTAGTTCTTGTAGACCCGGTGGCCGAAGCCCATCAGCCGCTCGTTGCCCTCCTTGACGCCGGCGATGAAGTCGGGGATCCGGTCCTTGGACCCGATCCGGCGCAGCATCCGGAGCACCGCCTCGTTGGCGCCGCCGTGGAGCGGCCCGTAGAGGGCGGCCACGCCGGCCGCCACCGCGGAGTAGGGGTCGACCTGCGAGGAGCCGACGGAGCGGACCGCGTTGGTGGAGCAGTTCTGCTCGTGGTCGGCGTGCAGGATGAACAACACGTCGAGCGCCTTGACCAGGCGCTCGTCGGCCTCGAACCTCTGCTCGCTCATCTTGAACAGCATCGACAGGAAGTTCGCGGTGTAGCCGAGCTCGTTGTCCGGGTAGACGAACGGTTTCCCCTGGGCGTGCCGGAAGGACCAGGCGCCCAGCGTCGGCATCTTCGCGATCATCCGCACGATCTGCATGTGGCGGTTGTCGGCGTCGGTGATGTTGCGGGCGTCGGGGTAGAACGTGGAGAGCGCGCCGACGGAGGCCATGAGCATGCCCATCGGGTGGGCGTCGTACCGGAAGCCCTCCATGAAGCTCTTGACGTTCTCGTGCACGAACGTGTGGTACGTGATCTCGTGCACCCACGCTTCGTACTCCGCCCGGGACGGCAGGGAGCCGTGGATGAGGAGGTAGGCGACCTCGAGGAAGTTCGACTTGTCGGCCAGCTGCTCGATCGGATAGCCGCGGTACTCGAGGATCCCCTCGTCGCCGTCGATGAAGGTCACGGCGCTGCGACAGGAGGCCGTGTTGACGAAGCCTGGGTCGTAGACGGCGAGGCCGGGCTCGTCCTCCCCGGTCCTGATCGCACCGAGGTCTGCGGCCTTGACCGTCCCGTCGGTGATCGGGACGTCGTACTCCTGCCCGGTGCGGTTGTCACGGACGGTGAGAGAATCGGTCACTCGCCCAACTTAGACTGCTCGTGGCCGTCAGGCGAAACGGACTCCGCCCGTTTTGACCTGCGCGGAACGGCCCGCGTATTCTTGTCGGTCGCGGCCTGCCCCGGTTCCGAGTCGGATCCATGCAGGCCGGTACGACGCCCGCCCGGACCTACGCGGGACGTCTTGCCGAAGTGATTCGGCACAACCAGATTCACGACCGACGAAGAGGGACACATCCGCCGTGCGCACGTACAGCCCGAAGCCCGCTGACATCCAGCGTGAGTGGCACGTCATCGACGCCACGGACGTGGTGCTGGGGCGGCTCGCTGTCCAGACCGCGAACCTCCTGCGCGGCAAGCACAAGCCCATCTTCGCTCCGCACGTGGACACCGGCGACTTTGTCATCATCGTCAACGCGGAGAAGGTCGCCCTCTCTGGCACCAAGAAGACCACGAAGATGGCCTACCGCCACTCCGGCTACCCGGGTGGCCTCTCGGCCACGCCCATCGGCGAGCTGCTCGAGAAGGACGCCCGCAAGGCCGTGGAGAAGGCCGTGTGGGGCATGCTCCCCAAGAATCGCCTCGGCCGCCAGATGATGCGGAAGCTGAAGGTCTACTCCGGCCCGCACCACCCGCACCAGGCCCAGAAGGCCACCCCCTTCGAGATCACCCAGATCTCCCAGTAGACCGATCCCTGAAGCCAAGAGAAAGCCTGAGTGAGGAACCCGTGACCGAATCCACCGGGACCACCGAGAACCCCACCGCCGAGGGGGACGCCGAGGAGACCTTCGAGGTCGACGAGCAGGGCGTTGCCTACAGCTCGGAGAGCGCACCGTCGGCTGACGCCCCGCTGCGCGCGGCGACCATCGCCCCGGCAGCGGCTACCGGCCGCCGCAAGGAGGCCGTCGCCCGGGTGCGTCTCGTCCCCGGTACGGGTGTGTGGACCGTCAACGGCCGCACCCTCGACTCCTACTTCCCGAACAAGCTGCACCAGCAGGTCGTCAACGAGCCCTTCGCGACGACGCAGCTCGAGGGCCGTTTCGACGTGATCGCCCGCATCCACGGCGGCGGCATCACCGGCCAGGCCGGCGCGCTGCGTCTCGGTGTTGCGCGGGCGCTGAACTCGATCGACATCGACGCCAACCGCGCCTCCCTGAAGAAGGCCGGCCTGCTCACGCGCGACGCGCGTGTGATCGAGCGCAAGAAGGCAGGTCTGAAGAAGGCCCGCAAGGCGCCCCAGTTCAGCAAGCGCTGACGTCACGTCGCATGGCGCGACTCTTCGGCACGGACGGGGTCCGGGGTCTGGCGAACGGTCAACTGACCGCCGAGCTGGCCCTGGACCTTTCCATTGCTGCGGCCGGGGTGCTCGCCGATCGCGGCGAGTTCGACGGGCATCGCCCGCTGGCCGTGGTCGGCCGGGACACCCGGATCTCCGGAGAGTTCCTCGAGGGCGCGGTCGTCGCGGGCCTGGCCTCGGCCGGTGTCGACGTCCTGCTGCTGGGCGTGCTGCCCACCCCGGGCGTCGCCTATCTGACCGACATCCTCGAGGCCGACCTCGGGGTGATGCTCTCCGCGTCGCACAACCCGATGCCGGACAACGGCGTCAAGTTCCTGGCCCGAGGCGGGCACAAGCTCGACGACTCGATCGAGATCGCCATCGAGCAGCGGCTGCACCAGGAGTGGCAGCGTCCCACAGGCGCCCAGGTCGGCCGGGTCACGCCGTACCCTGCCGCGGTCGGGGAGTATTCCGCTCATCTGGTGCGGACGATCGACCACCCGCTGACGGGGCTCAGGGTCGTGGTCGACTGCGCGAACGGTGCCGCCAGCGATGCCGGGCCCAAGGCCCTGACCGATGCGGGCGCCGACGTGACCGCCATCCACGCCTTCCCCGACGGGTTGAACATCAACGAGGGGTGCGGCTCCACCCACCTGGAGTCCCTGCAGGCAGCCGTCATCAAGGACGGCGCGCACGTCGGCTTCGCGCTCGACGGTGATGCCGATCGTTGTCTCGCAGTAGACCGCGAGGGCAACGTCGTGGACGGCGACCAGATCCTCGCCATCCTGGCCCTCGGGTTCCTCGAGTCGGGTCACCTGGCCAAGGACACCGTCGTGGCCACGGTGATGAGCAACCTCGGGTTCGTCCAGGCGATGCGGGCAGTGAACATCGGGGTCCGGCAGACCAAGGTAGGCGACCGCTACGTGCTGGAGGCCATGAAGGTCTCGGGCTACTCGCTCGGAGGGGAGCAGTCCGGGCACGTGATCATGAGTGACTACGCCACAACCGGCGACGGCACCCTGACCGCCATGCACGTCCTGGAACGGATGGCCACGACGGGCGAGAGCCTGCAGTCGCTGGCCTCGGTGATGACCAGGTTGCCGCAGGTCCTGGTCAACGTGACCGACGTCGACAAGTCGCGCACCGACGACGACGCGGTGCTGGCCGCCGCCGTCGCCGAGGAGGAGGCCGCCCTCGGGGACTCCGGGCGGATCCTGCTGCGCCCCTCGGGCACCGAGCCGCTGGTACGCGTGATGGTCGAGGCGGCGACCGCCGAGGAGGCCCGGTCGATCGCCGATCGGCTCGCCCGCGTCGTACGCACGCAGCTGGCTCTCTGAAAACCGCTCGCCCGGCGACTGCGCGCGCTCGTACGCTCAGCTCGTGACCATCGAGATCACGGAGATCGACCCCACCGACGAGGCCGCGCTGCGGTCGTGGTGGGAGGTCGGCAACGCCGCCAGCGCCGAACGGCCGTTCGACGCCTGGCCGGTGTGGGACGTGACGAAGAGGGCGATGCCGGTGCCGCGCACCGACGGCCGTCGAACGCTGGCAACGGCTGCGGTCGACGGCGAGGTGGTGGGCGCGGCCTTCATGTGGCTGTTCCTCCTCGACAACACCCACCTCGCCGAGATCGACGTGTACGTCGCGCCCTCGCACCGTCGGCGCGGGGTGGGTCGCGCTCTGCTCGAGGCGATGGAGGCCAGGGCGCGCGCGGCAGGGCGGACCACTGTCGTGAGCAGCGCCTTTGCGCCGGTGGGTGCCGAGAGCCCCGGGTCGTTGTTCGCGGCGGCCGCCGGGTATCCCGTGGCCAGCTTCGAGGAGACCAAGCTGATCGACCTCAAGGTGGCCCCGGCGGACTGGGACCCGCTGGACCGTTCCGTGGCGGAGACCCTCGGTGACTATCGACTGCGGGTGTTCGAGGACCGCACACCGGAGGAGTACCTCGACGACGTCTGCACCCTGCTGAACGCCTTCATCGGCAACATCCCGCTCGGCGATCTCGAGATCAAACCACTGGCCTTCACGCCCGAGCGACTCCGAGACGAGGAGATCAGACACGAACGGATCGGGCGGACCTGGATCGTCGCCGCGGCCGTGGCGCCGGACGGGACCTTGTGCGGGATGTCCGACGTCTTCGTCAACCGGGCCGACCCGCGTCAGGCCTCCGTCGGGATCACCCTCGTCGTCCCGGAGCACCGCGGCCATCGACTGGGTATGGGCATGAAGCTGCTCACCCACCGTCGGGTCATGGAGCTGTACCCCGAGTGCGGGGCCGTGGTGACCGGCAACGCCGGGGTCAACGCGCACATGAACGCGGTGAACGACCTGATGGGCTACCAGGTGGTCGAACGCTGCCTCGACGTGCAGAAGAAGCTGTGATGGAAATCCGGCCGGTCGATCCGTTCGATGACGCGGCACTGGCCGCGTGGCACCGGACCGTCGTGGCCGCCGACCGGCACGGGCGCGAGGAGGCGGCGACGCCGTGGGATGTGGCCGAGGTGCGCGCGGACCAGCAGGCCGGCCAGGAAGACTCGATCAAGCGGCTCTACTCAGGCGTCGTCGACGGCGAGGTCGTCGTGGCCGGTGAGTTCGACGCGTCCCTGCTCGACAGCCTCGACCACGCGCGGGTCGCGGTGTACACCGAGCCCGAGCACCGGCGCCGGGGGCACGGCTCGGCGATGCTCGCCCACCTCGAGCAGGTCGCCAGCGAGCACGGACGAACCGTGCTGAACGCCGAGGCGGCGTGGCCATACGACGCGCCCGCCGACGGCAACGGCACCGAATCCGCGGACTTCCTGACGCACCGCGGTTTCAAGTTCGGCCTCGGCGACATCGCCCGGGTGCTGGACCTGCCGGTCGACCAAGGCTTGCTCGAAGGGTTGGCCATGGACGTCGCGCCGGCCCATGCGGCGTACACACTCCGGTCCTGGGCCGGCCCGGTCCCCGACGACCTCATTGCGAGCCACGTGGAGCTGGACGCACTGCTCATGGTCGAGGCCCCGACCGGTGAGCTGGAGCGGGAGCCGGAGAAGGCCGACGTCGAGGCCTTTCGGCGCCACGAGAACGTCGTGCGCCTGCAGGGGCGGACCAAGTACACAACGGTGGCGGTCGACGAGGAGGGCACCGTGGTGGCCTTCACCGACATCGTCACCACGTCACACCAGCCCGACGTCGCCTTCCAGTGGGGGACGCTGGTGCGACGCACCGACCGGGGGCACCGGCTGGGCCTGGCGGTCAAGGTGGCCAACCTCCTGTCGTTCCAGCGCGGGCAGGACCGGGCGCGCCAGCTGCGGACCTGGAATGCCGAGGTGAACCGGCACATGGTGGCGGTCAACGACCTGCTCGGGTTCCGCCCCCTCGAGCGCCTCGGTGAGTTCCAAATGAGACTGCCAGGTCCGACCGAGGAACGAGGTCGGTCCGCCAGCAGGCCAGGTTGAGCAAGCGTCGCGACCGAGGGACGAGGTCGCGGCAGCGCGTCGAATCCCCGGCGACGTACGCTCGCGTCACAACTTGCGCAGCCGGACGTACCGGACGGAGTGGTCGAGGTCCTTGCGCAGCACCAGGGTCGCCCGGGATCGGGTCGGCTTGATGTTCTGCTCCAGGTTCGGGCCGTTGATGGTGTCCCAGAGCCGCTCCGCCTCGGCCACGGCCTCGTCCTCACTCAGACTGGCGTACTTCGCGAAGTACGACGCCGGGTCCTGGAACGCGGTCTCCCGCAGGCGCAGGAACCGCTCGACGTACCAGGACCGGATGTGATCGGTGGCAGCGTCGACGTAGACGCTGAAGTCGAAGAAGTCGCTCAGGGTCAGCCCGGTGCGGCCGTCGTCGCGCACCCGGGCCGGCTGCAGGACGTTGAGGCCCTCGACGATGATGATGTCTGGTCGCTTCACGGCGACCTTCTCGTCGGAGATGACGTCGTAGACCAGGTGGGAGTAGATCGGTGCCTCGACCTCGTCCTTCCCGGACTTGATGTCGACGACGAACCGCAATAGGGCGCGGCGGTCGTAGGAGTCGGGGAAGCCCTTGCGTTGCAGGATCCCTCGCCGTTCGAGCTCCGCGTTGGGGTACAGGAAGCCGTCGGTGGTGACCAGCTCGACCTGGGGGTGCTCGGGCCAGTGGGCGAGCATCTGCTGCAGCACCCGGGCCGTCGTGGACTTGCCGACGGCCACCGATCCCGCCAGCCCGATGACGAACGGCGTCCGGGGTGGTTGGGGCTGGTCGAGGAACTCCTCCTGCTGCCGGTGCAACCGGCCCGCGCTCTCGACGTACATGCTCAGCAGGCGCGACAGCGGGAGGTAGACCTGCTGCACCTCGTCGAGGTCGAGGGCGTCCCCGAGCCCCCGGAGGCTGGCGATCTCGTCCTGGGTCAGGGGGCTCTCGGTGGAGCGCGCGAGGGCCGCCCAGGCGGCGCGATCGAGCTCGACGTACGGCGACGGCTCGCGCCCGGCGTCGTCGCCGTTCGGGTGACCGCCGTGGGGACACATGGCGGGCATTCTTGCAGTCGGTGGCCGGTCGGTCGGGACCGACGCCACGCCAGGGCGTGGCGCTCGATCCCGTGGCCTGCTGCGCGCCGCCCATCACGCACGCTGGCTGCGTTGTCGTCGGCTCGACGGGGTATCCACCCCGCCTTCGCTCCTCCGCCTTGCCAGCGCACGCGCTGGACGACGCTCGCGACGGCCGAGGATCGAGAGCCACGCCCTAGACTCGCGCGCATGTGCGGGATCGTTGGCTACGTCGGCCCGAAGCAGGCGCAGACGGTGGTGGTCGAGGGGCTGCGTCGCCTCGAGTACCGCGGCTACGACTCGGCCGGCGTCGCCCTCGTCGCCGACGCTTCGTCGGGCTCAGAAGGGCCTGGCGTCATCACGACCGCCAAGAAGGCGGGCAAGCTCGCGAACCTCGAGAAGGCCATCGCGGACGCACCGCTCGCGCCCTCGACGACCGGGGTCGGACACACCCGATGGGCGACGCACGGAGCCCCCAACGACGTCAACGCCCATCCCCATCTGGGGCCCACGAGGCGGCTCGCCCTCGTGCACAACGGGATCATCGAGAACTTCGGCGCACTCCGGGCGGAGCTCGAGGACGCCGGCCACGAGCTCGAGTCCGAGACCGACACCGAGGTGGTCGCCCACCTTCTCGAGAGCGAGCTGGTGGGTGGGGCCGATCTGACCGGCGCCATGCAGGTCGTGTGCCGCCGGCTCGAGGGTGCGTTCACCTTGGTCGCGGTCGACGCCGAGGACCCGACCCGGGTCGTCGCGGCCCGGCGGAACTCGCCGTTGGTCGTCGGCCTCGGCGAGCACGAGAACTTCCTCGGTTCCGACGTCGCCGCGTTCATCGAGCACACCCGTGAGGCGCTGGAGCTCGGCCAGGACCAGGTGGTCACGATCACCCGGTCCGGGGTGGCAGTGACCGGGTTCGACGGGGTGCCGTCGGAGGGTCGGCGCTATCACGTCGACTGGGACCTGTCGGCGGCGGAGAAGGACGGGCACGACTGGTTCATGCGCAAGGAGATCCACGAGCAGCCGAGGGCTGTGGCGGACTCGCTGCTGGGGCGGCGTACCGAGATCGGTGCGCTGCACCTGGACGAGATGCGGCTGTCGGACCAGGATCTGCGCGACGTCGACAAGGTGATCATCATCGCCTGCGGGACGTCGTTCTACGCCGGGATGGTCGCGAAGTACGCCATCGAGCACTGGACCCGGGTCCCCGTGGAGGTGGAGCTCGCGTCGGAGTTTCGCTACCGCGACCCGATCCTGACCCGCTCGACCCTGATCGTCGCGATCAGCCAGTCCGGGGAGACCGCCGACACCCTGCAGGCGATCCGGCACGCGCGGGTGCAGCGGTCCATGGTGCTGGCCATCTGCAACACCAACGGCTCGACCATCCCGCGTGAGTCGGATGCGGTCATCTACACCCACGCCGGGCCCGAGATCGGGGTCGCGTCCACCAAGGGCTTCCTCACCCAGCTGGTTGCCTGCTACCTCCTGGCCCTGTACCTCGCGCAGCTGAAGGGGACTCGCTACGGAGACGAGATCGCCGAGGTGATGGACCAGCTCGAGTCGATGCCCGACCACATCCAGACGGTCCTCGACGGCGCCGAGGCGATCTACGTGCTGGCCCGCAGGCACGTGGAGACCCGGTCCGTCCTGTTCCTCGGGCGGCATGCCGGCTACCCCGTCGCACTGGAGGGTGCGCTCAAGCTCAAGGAGCTGGCCTACCTGCACGCGGAGGGCTTCGCCGCCGGCGAGCTGAAGCACGGTCCGATCGCGCTGATCGAGCGCGGGTTGCCGGTGCTGTGCGTCGTACCGCCCAAGGGACGAGACCAGCTGCACGACAAGATGCTCAGCGGCATCCAGGAGGTGCGGGCCCGCGGGGCGCACACGATCTGCCTCGCCGAGCAGGGAGACGACACGATCGGGCCGTACGCCGACGACCTGATCCCGCTGCCGCGCGTGCCGGTGCTCCTCCAGCCGCTGGTGGCGGCCGTCCCGCTGCAGCTCTTCGCGTGCGAGCTGGCCTCGGTGATGGGGCACGACGTCGACCAGCCCCGCAACCTGGCCAAGTCGGTCACGGTCGAGTGATGGCGATCATCGGGGTCGGCATCGACGTGGTGGACATCGAACGGTTCATGGAGTCGCTCGATCGGACGCCGGGACTCCGCGAGCGGTTGTTCACCCCGGACGAGGCGGTCCGGCCGCCCGCGTCGCTCGCCGCGCGCTTCGCGGCCAAGGAGGCGATGGCCAAGGCGCTGGGTGCCCCCGGGGACCTGGGCTGGCACGACGCCGAGGTGCGCACGGAGCCGTCGGGGCGACCGATCTTCGAGCTGCGCCGCACCGTGCTGGCCCGGGCCAACAACCTCGGCGTGGGCTCGGTCCACCTGTCGCTGTCCCACGATGCCGGGATCGCGTCTGCGGTCGTGGTGCTGGAGTCCTGATTCGTGACCTATCCGGTCACCGAACCCTACGAGTCCGGGCGGTTGCCTGTCGGGGACGGGAACCACGTCTACTGGGAGCTGTGCGGGAACCCGCACGGCAAGCCCTCGGTGGTGCTGCATGGGGGGCCCGGGTCAGGGGCAACGCCCTGGTGGCGGCAGTTCTTCGACCCCGAGCGGTACTGCGTCGTGCTCCTGGACCAACGCGGCTGCGGCCGCAGCACGCCGTACGCCGGTAACCCATCCGCGGACCTCTCCACCAACACGACCGCGCACCTCATTGCTGACCTCGAGCTGCTTCGACAGCACCTCGGTATCGACCGCTGGCAACTCTTCGGGGGATCGTGGGGCTCCACGCTCGGGCTGGCGTACGCGGTGGAGCACCCCGACCGGGTGACGGAGATGGTGCTGTGGGGCGTCGTCACCAGCCGTGCGTACGAGATCGACTGGCTGACCCGACAGATGGGGCAGGTCTACCCGGAGGCCTTCGACGAGCTCGTGGCCGTGCTTCCCGCGGATGAGCGGGACGGCAACATCCCGGCGGCGTATCAGCGACTGCTGGCCTCACCCGACCCGGAGGTGCACGGACGTGCTGCGTTGGCGTGGTGTGCCTGGGAAGACCGCCTGGCGACGCTGTCCGGCCCAGTCAGGCCCAGCCCGCGATACGCGGATCCGCGCTTCCGGCTGTGTTTCGCCCGCCTGGTCACGCACTATTTCGGCCACCATGCGTTCCTCCCCGACGACGGCATCGTCGGGCGGCTGGACCGGATCGCGCACCTCCCGGCCGTCCTGGTGCGCGGCCGGCTCGATATTGCTGCCCCGTTGCGGTCGGCGTGGGAGCTCTCGAAGGCGCTGCCTCTCGCTCAATTGCACGTCGTCGAGGGCGACGCGCACGGCGACGGCGACGAGACCAACGCGATCCTGGTTGCCGCGACGGATCGGTTCGCTCGCGAATCCCCTTCGTGAGACGGGTCGTGTGCCTGAGAACGACTTCGAGACCGTCCTCAGGCACACGACCCGATCCATCGAGGCCCACTACCCGGCTAGCGTGGCACCGTGAGGCAGGCGCATACCGTCGAGCAGGTCCGGGCGGCCGAGAAGGCGCTCATGGCCCAGTTGCCCGAGGGCGCGTTGATGCAACGCGCCGCGACCGGGCTGGCATACGCCGTGATCGACCTGCTCGGGTCGGCCTACGGCCGACGGGTGGTCCTGCTCGTCGGGCCGGGCGACAACGGTGGTGACGCACTCCATGCCGGAGCGCTCCTGGCGCGGCGTGGCTGCGCCGTCGAGGCGTGGCTGCGTGCGGACCAGGTGCATGAGGCCGGGCTGGCGGCCTTCCAGGCCGCCGGCGGCAGAGTCGTGGCTCCCAGCGAGCGCCGGAGCGCACCAGGCCCATGGCGGCCGGACGTCGTTGTCGATGGAATCGTCGGCATCGGTGGCCGGCCCGGGCTGCGGGATGACGCGGTCGAGGCGCTCAGACGCCTCGACGGGATCCCGGTGGTGGCCGTGGACACCCCGTCCGGGGTCGACGTCGACACCGGCGAGCTGGACGGCCCGCATGTCGAGGCAGCGGTGACCGTCACGTTCGGCACCCACAAGATCGCCCACCTGGTCGATCCGGCAAGCGCCGCCTGCGGCGCCGTACATCTCGTGGACATCGGCCTCGACCTGCCGCACGCCGACATCGAGGCACTCCAGCCCGGCGACGTCGCACCACTGCTGCCCAGGCCGGAGCCGGCTGCCCACAAGTACACCCGCGGCGTCGTCGGCGTCCGCGCCGGTTCGGAGGAGTACCCCGGCGCCGGGCTGCTCTGCGTCGCCGGAGCGGCCACGGGCCTGTGCGGGATGGTGCGGTACGTCGGCGATCCGCGGGTCGCATCCCGGGTGCGGGCGGCGCACCCGGAGGTGGTCGGTGCCGGGCGGGTCCAGGCGTGGGCCGTCGGCTCCGGTGGCGGATCCGGCGCCCAGGAGGCCCTGACCGAGGCCCGGGCCGACGGTGTGCCCGTCGTCGTGGATGCCGACGCGCTCGCCGCAATGGCCGGGCCGCTGGGCGTTCCCTCGGTGCTGACCCCGCACGCCGGCGAGCTCGCCGCGCTCACCGACGTCGAGCGCGTGGACGTCGAGGCGAGGCCGCTTGCGCACGCCCGGGCCGCGGCACAGCGGTTCGAATCGGTCGTGGTGCTCAAGGGCCGACACACACTCGTGGCGCACCCCGACGGACGGGTGCGCGTGAGCACGACCGGAGTCCCGTGGCTCGCGACGGCCGGGGCCGGCGACGTCCTCACCGGCGTGATCGGTTCCCTCCTGGCCGCCGGACTCACGCCGTACGATGCGGCGTCTGTGGGCTCGTGGCTGCACGGTGCGGCGGCCACTCTCGCCTCGGGAGACGGCCCGCTGGTGGCGGGTGACGTCGCGCGGTGCGTCCCCGAGGTCGTCCGGCAGGTGGCGTGGGCGGACTGAGCGACCGGGCCGGAATGGAAGAATCGGCTCCATGAGTCCCGTCGTCCGCGCCGAGATCGTGGTCGACCTGGTGGCGATCCGGCACAACGTCCGGCTGCTCCGCGAGCTGTCGGCACCGGCGCAGATGATGACCGTGGTGAAGGCCGACGGTTACGGCCACGGGCTGGTCCCGGTCGCCCGGGCCGCACGCGAGGCGGGGGCAGAGTGGCTCGGCGTCGCGACCATCGACGAGGCGCTCGACCTGCGCCACGGCGGGGACACCGGGCGGATCCTGAGCTGGCTGGGGGTACCCGGGGAGAGCTACGCCGAGGCGATCGCGCACGACATCGAGCTGACGGCGTACTCGGTCGCCGAGCTGGACGAGATCCGGGCCGCGGTCGGGTTCGGCGTTCGTCCGGCGCGGCTGCAGCTCAAGGTCGACACCGGACTGTCGCGCGGTGGGGCCGCGTACCAGGACTGGCCGGCCGTGGTCGATGCCGCCCGGAAGGGCGAGGAGGCAGGGGACTGGTCGGTCACCGGCATCTGGTCGCACTTCGCCTGCAGCGACGAGCCAGATCATCCCGCGAACGACGCCCAGGAGAGGGCCTTCCTCGAGGCGCTCGAGGTCGCCACCGGAGCCGGATTGCGGCCCGAGGTCCGGCACCTAGCCAACTCGGCGGCCGCCATCCTGCGCCCGTCGTCCCGGTTCGACGTCGTCCGCTGCGGCATCGCGTCGTACGGTCTGGATCCTGCGCCCGGCGTCACGCCAGACATCGGGCTCCTCCCGGCGATGACCGCCCGGGCATCCCTGTCGCTCGCCAAGCCGATCCACCAAGGCGACGGCGTCTCCTACGGTCACACCTGGACCGCGGACCACGACACCACGGTCGGCCTGGTGCCCGCCGGCTACGGCGACGGCGTGCCTCGTCACGCGGGCAACATGGCGGAGGTGTGGTTGGCCGGACGACGCCGGCCCGTGCGCGGGCGGATCTGCATGGACCAGTTCGTGGTCGACCTCGAGGGGGACCTGCCCGAGCCCGGCGCGGACGTGGTGCTCTTCGGCACCGGCCGCACCGGCGAACCGACCGCGCAGGACTGGGCCGAGGCATGCGGCACCATCAACTACGAGATCGTGTCCAGGATCGGTGGCCGCATGGCCCGCCGGTACGTCGACGAAGGAGCCGCTCGGTGAGCATCAAGGGCAAGATCGCAGGAGTCGCGGCCGGTGCCATCGGCGTCGCCGTCGCTGGTACGGCGGTCGAGGTCGCCCGGCGACGCCGGGTCATCGCCCGACGCGGCGCCGGCGACCGCACCCCGTTCGGGTCCCTGCGCTCCAACCCACTCACCGTGGTCACCGACGACGGGGTGCCGCTGCACGTGGAGGTGGACGAGTTCGCCGGAGTCCCGGAGCGCGGCCGACGGCGTACCGCCGCCGTTGCCGAGCCGCCGCTGACCCTCGTCTTCTGCCACGGCTACGCGCTCAACCTCGACAGCTGGCATTTCCAGCGGGCCGGGTACCGCGGCCTGGTGCGGGCGGTCTACTACGACCAGCGGTCGCACGGTCGCTCCGGGCGGTCCACCGAGGGCAGGGCCACCATCGACCAGCTCGGGCACGACCTGAAGCAGGTGCTGGACCACGTCGTCCCCGAGGGGCCGGTCGTGCTCATCGGCCACTCGATGGGCGGGATGACCATCGTCGCGCTCGCCGAGCACTACCCCGAGCTCTTCGGCGACCGGGTCATCGGCGTCGGCCTCATCTCGACCACCGCGGGAGGGCTGGACCCGCACCGGATCCTGGTCCCGGTGATGCCGTCGATGATCGGCGGCCAGCTGGCGGCCCGCCTGGTCGCCGTCCTCGCGCGGGGACACCGACAGGTCGACGGGCTGCGCCGGGCGGGCAAGGCGGTCGCGTCCGTGGCCACCGACGTGTTCGCCTTCGGGGACGCGGTGCCGGCGAGCTACGTGTCGTTCGTGGACGGGATGCTCTCGGCGACGCCGTTCGAGGTGGTCGCGGAGTTCTTCCCGGCCCTCGGCTCGCTGGACAAGTTCGAGACCGTGGAGGCGCTCGGCACCGTCCCGACCACGATCATCTGCGGCACCGAGGACAAGCTCACGGCGGTCGGGCACAGCCGCAAGCTGCACACGAAGATCCCCGACTCCAAGATCGTCGAGTGCGAGGGAGCCGGCCACATGGTGATCATGGAGCGGCACGACCGGGTCAACGCTGCGCTGGACCAGCTGATCGCAGCGGCGGCGGAGCGGGTCGACAGCCGGTGAGCCTCGTCGTACGACGCGTCGGTCCGGAAGCGGCGCCGAAGATCCTGGCTGTCATCCGGTCGGCGTTCGGCGCCCGGCCGCCGCTCGACCCACCGGCGGCCGCGCTGCGGGAGACCGAGGCCTCCCTGGCCGACTTCCTGCAGGGAGAAGGTGGCTTGCTCGCCCTGGTCGACGGCGAGGCGGTCGGGGCGCTCGTGCTCGACCGGCAGGGAACGACGACCTATCTCCGTCGCTTCGGCGTGACGCCCGCGGCGCAGGGCCATGGCGTCGCCGCCGCGCTCATCGATGCGGCCGTGGAGGCCGCGGACGGGTCGGAGGACGTGACAGTGGTCGCCCGTGAGGAGCTACCGGCGACCATCACGTTCTGGGAACGCCAGGGGTTCCGCGAGATCCGCCGGTCCTCTCCGAACGTCGAGCTCCGTCGCCCGCTGCGGACGTTCGTCTACCAGGTCCCCGACGCGGACACGATGCGCCGTCTGGGCCGCGGGCTGGCCCGCCAGCTCGTCGCCGGTGACCTGATCGTGCTCAGCGGCGAGCTGGGCGCGGGGAAGACCACGTTCACCCAGGGTCTCGGTTCGGGTCTCGGTGTCCGGGGGGACGTCACCTCCCCGACGTTCGTGATCTCGCGGGTGCATCCTTCGCTCGTCGACGGACCCGCGCTGGTGCACGTCGATGCCTACCGCCTCGGCGGCATCGAGGAGCTCGACGACCTGGACCTGGACACCTCGCTCGACGACGCCGTCACGGTCGTCGAGTGGGGGGAGGGGCTGGCCGAAGGTCTGTCCGAGTCGCGACTCGAGGTCGCCATCGTCCGTGGTGACGCCCCCCACGACGGGCTGGACCCACGCCGGCTGGAGCTCACGCCCGTGGGTCCACGCTGGCACCGGCTCGACCTCAGCCGGGCCAAGATCACCGAGGCTGCCGTCGTCGGAGGCCCCGCCGGGGCCTGACGGGCGAGCGCGTTCGCGCCTCGACCACCAGTAGCCTCGGGGCTGTGCTGCTCGCCTTCGACACCGCTACTCCACTCGTGACCGTGGCTGTGCACGACGGCGAGGACGTCGTGGCCGAGCTGGTGTCGGAGCAGAAGATGAAGCACGGGGAACAGCTCGCGCCGCTCATCGACGCCGCGATGAGCAAGGTGGGCATCGTCCGGCAGGACCTCACGGCGATCGCGGTCGGTGTGGGTCCGGGTCCCTACACAGGCCTGCGGGTCGGCCTGGTCACCGCGCGGACGCTCGCGTTCGCGCTCGAGATCCCGGTGTACGGCGTGTGCACGCTCGACGTGCTCGCGCTGGAGGCAGTCGACACCGGAGCTGTCCAGGGAGACTTCGTGGTGGCCACCGACGCGCGCCGCAGGGAGGTCTACCTGGCGTCGTACGACGAGGACGGGTCGCGCCTCGGCGGCCCGGTCGTGGGCAAGCCGGCGGCGCTTGCCACCGAGCTGCCGGTGGTCGGTGAGGGAGCGTTGCTCTACCCCGATCACTTCGACCGCGCCGCCGGACCGACCCGGCCGTCCGCCGCATGGCTCGCGCGTGCGGTCGCGGAGGAGCGCGCGGAGCTCTCCGATCCGGAGCCGCTCTACCTCCGCCGGCCGGACGCCGTGACCCCCGCCGCCCGCAAGCCCGTCTCGTGACCCCGGCCTGATGACACCGGCCTGATGACCCCGGCCTGATGACCCGCGACGTGAACGGGCCCTCGTGATCCGCACCGCGACGCCGGACGACGTCCCGGCGATCGCAGCACTGGAGGCCGCCTGCCTCGGCGCCGACGCCTGGTCCGAACGTCTCGTGGAGGAGGGCGTCACGGGCGCACTGCCGACGATCCGGTACCTCGTGGCGGAGGCCGGCGGCGTCCTGGCGGGGTACGCCGCTGCCAGTATCGTGGCCGACATCGCCGAGCTCCAGCGGATCGCTGTGGACGCCGGGCACCGGCGTGGCGGGCTCGCCACCGAGCTGCTCGACGGTGTCGTGGACGCGGCGACCCGCGAGGGCGCGGACCGGCTGCTGATCGAGGTGAGGGACGACAACGTCGGCGCCCTGGCGTTCTACGACGCCGGAGGATTCGTCGAGATCGACCGCCGACGCAGCTACTACCGGGACGGCGGGACCGCTGTCGTGATGCGACGCTTGCTCGTCACCGACTCCGGTTGACCGGCCCCGAGGCGAACGTGTGGGCGGTGCGATAGCCCAGTCGCGCGTACATCGCCACCGCCGCGGCGTTGTCGACGTACACGCCCAGGGTCGCGACCCCGGAACCGGTCGCCAGTGCGCGACCGGTCAGCGCCGCACTCACCGACCTACCCAGGCCGCGTCCGGCCGCGGCCGGATGCACGGACACGCCGCGGAGGTGTCCGGTGCCGTCGGCCTGGCGCATCAGCGCGCCCACGGCGACCAGGTCGGGACCCGCCGGCCCGGCGCCGTTGCGGACCCCCAGCCACGCCTCGATCCCCTGGACCCCCGGTCGGGCGAACGAGTCGGGGTTCGCCTCGTCCAGCAGTCCGTTGATCTCGTCGGCGTCGTCGACCTCGACGACCGAGTGCTGGACCTTCGTCACCGGTCCACGGGTGAGTATCCAGTGCCAGCGATGGTGACGCTCGTGCCGCCAGGCCTCCGGCACGGCGTCCAACGCGTCCACCTCCACAGTCAGGCGCCACGGGAGCCGCTCGGAGCGGGCGGCGACCGCCCTCATCAGGGGGCCGAGGTCCTCGAGCGAACCGAGGCAGGTGAAGACCGGGCCCGGAGGCGTCTCGCCCGGTCGGCCACGGGTCCCGGAGATGACCACCGCCCCGGCGGCGACCCAGGCCGCGCGGACGCCGACGGGGTCCACCTGGTGGCGTACGAACGGATCGTCAGTGCTCCGGACCAGCTCCTCGACCCCGACCTCGCGCACGCCACCATTGTCGGCACAATGACCCACGTGAGCGAACCACTCGTGCTCGGCATCGAGACGTCGTGCGACGAGACGGGCGTGGGCATCGTCCGCGGCAGCACGCTGCTCGCCGACGCCGTCGCCAGCAGTGTGGACGAGCACGCGCGCTTCGGAGGCGTCGTACCCGAGGTGGCCAGCCGTGCCCACCTCGAGGCGATGGTGCCGACCATCGAGCGGGCCTGCGAGACCGCCGGCATCAAGCCGCACGACGTCGACGCGGTCGCGGTGACCAGCGGGCCCGGCCTGGCCGGCGCCCTTCTCGTCGGCGTGGCCGCGGCCAAGGCGCTCGCGCTCGGGCTGGGCAAGCCGATCTTCGGCGTCAACCACCTGGCATCCCACGTCGCCGTCGACCAGCTCGAGCACGGACCGCTGCCGGAGCCCTGCCTCGCGCTGCTCGTCAGTGGGGGGCACTCGAGCCTGCTCGAGGTCACGGACGTGACGAGCGGAGTGACCCCGTTGGGTGCGACCATCGACGACGCGGCCGGCGAGGCCTTCGACAAGGTGGCCCGCGTGCTCGGACTCCCCTTCCCGGGTGGGCCACACATCGACCGCGTCGCACGCGAGGGGGACAGCGTGTACGTCGACTTCCCGCGCGGCCTCACCGGCCGCCGGGACCTCGAGCGGCACCGGTTCGACTTCTCGTTCTCGGGCCTCAAGACGGCCGTCGCACGATGGGTCGAGGCCCGGGAACGATCTGGAGAGCCGGTCCCCGTGGCGGATGTCGCAGCCAGCTTCCAGGAGGCGGTCTGCGACGTCCTCACCCGCAAGGCGCTGGATGCCGCGGTCGCACACGGCATCGACGATCTGCTGATCGGCGGGGGGGTCGCCGCCAACTCACGCCTCCGGTCGATGGCCGAAGAGCGAGCCGCCGGCATGGGAATCCGGGTGCGGGTGCCGCGGCCCGGCCTCTGCACCGACAACGGCGCCATGGTGGCGGCGCTCGGTGCCGAGATGGTGGCCAGGGGGCGACCGCCGTCGGCACTGGACCTGCCGGCCGACTCGTCGCTCCCGGTGACGTCGGTGCTGGCCTGACGGCACGCCCTGCCGGTCCCCGTCCGCACCCGACTGACTCACTGGGACGGCAGGTACTCCGTGCCGATCTCCGGGTTGTCGCCGGCCACCGGGCCGTCGACGACCTCGGGCTCGCCTCCGTCGATGCCGATTCGGACCACAGACCACTGGTTGTCCTCCAGCCCGGCCACGACGCTCACGACATGCGTGGCGTCCGCCCACGCCGCGCGGCTGATCACACGTGGCGACGGGTTGTAGCTGCCGACCGTGCTCAGGTCGAGGTCGAGGATCGTGACTTCACCGGCCATGTTGTTCTCGTACCTGCCGCCGAGAAGGTGCTCGCCGTCGGGGGAGAACATGAGGTTCGAGGTCTGGCAGTTCCGCGCGGTCACCTGCTCGGCTTCAGGGTCGTACAACCCGACGCAGCCGTACTGTTCGCCGCCCTCGGGCGGGAACGTGACCGCCCACAGGGCGCCGTCCGGGCTCACGTCGGTGACCCGCAGCGGCTCGGCGGTGATGAGGTCCTGCACCCCACGGCTGGTGACCTCCCGGGACGTGGTGTTCCCGTCGCCGGCGAGGACCCGGCACGTGCCGGAAGCGCAGTCGTCACCGACCACGGCGTCGACCATGAAGGACGTGACCTCCGAGGACGGGAGGCGGCCGAGCGTGACCGGCTCGGCGGTGCCGCTCTCGAGCACCTGCACCATTCCGTCACCGTCGATCCAGGCCGCTGTCTCGTCGGTCGGGCCCATGGTCACGGCCGTCGTCTCGACGGGGTACTGGACCCCGAGGGTGCCATAGGCGGAGAACACCTGGATCGCCATCCGATCGGTGTTGGCCATGACGATCCGCCCGTCGGTCAGCACCCCGAAACCGCTCACGTCGCCGCTGTCAACGTCGACCCGGACCGTGTCGCCGTCAGGCATCGTGACCACGCCGTCGTGCAGGAGCGCGGCACCCTGCCCGGCCGGGGTGGGTGCGGCCGGAGGCGAGCCGGACCGCTGCATCCCGTCAACCACATTGAGGCCGACCGGGACGACCACGGCGAGCACCGCTGCCGCGGCGACCACCCCGGTGATCCGCCGGTTCCGCCGGATGCCCCGCGCCCGGCCGCGGACGTCATCGAGGCCGATCGGGTGGCCACCGATCCGGTCCGCCTGGTCGTGCAGGGCTCGCGTCAGCTCGTCCTGGGTGTTCATCGCTCCTCCTCCCGGCTTCGAGGGTTCAAGTCATGTGGCGCCCGATCGCGCAGGGTGGCCAGCGCCCGACTGGCCTGGGACTTCACGGTCCCGACCGAGATGCCAAGCGCGTCGGCGGTCTCGGCCTCGGAAAGCTCTTCGTAATAGCGCAGGACGACGACGGCCCGCGCTCTCCTGGGCAGGGTCTGCACGATCTCCCACAGCGCCGAGCTCAGCCCCTCGTCGTACCGGTCGAGGACGTGTCCGCTCTCCGGCAGCTTCTCCGCGGAGTACTCGCGCTTCTTCCAGCCGCGCCGCCAGAGCGAGTTGTGCTCGTTGACCAGGATCCGCCGGACGTAGGCGTCGACCGAGTCGCGCTGGTGGACCTTGTCCCATGCCAGGTAGAGCTTGGCCAGGGCGGTCTGCACGAGGTCCTCGGCGGTGTGCCGGTCGCCGGTCAGGAGGTACGCCGTGCGCAGGAGACTGGGTTGGCGGGCCTGCATGTACGCCGAGAACTCGGCGTCGTGGGCGCGCGTCCGGCCCCCCATGGTCACCCCCGCTCCGGTGAGTGTGTGCATCCCAGGCACCCCCATCCAATCGCTTCCAAGACGCGATCGGCGGGAGGAAGGTTGCAAGTCGCGTGCCCGGCGCGTGACTGGGGGCGTGGCTAGGGTGTGCTCGACCAGCCAAAGGGAGGACTTCCGCATGCATCAGGTCCGAGCCGTCGTCGCGCACCGCCGTGGCGAACCGGTCAGTATCGAGACGGTCAACGTGCCGGACCCGGGGCCGGGTGAGGCGCTGGTGAAAGTGCAGGCCTGCGGGGTCTGCCACACGGACCTGCACTACCGGGAGGGCGGGATCAACGACGAGTTCCCGTTCCTCCTGGGGCACGAGGCCGCGGGGGTCGTCGAGGCGGTCGGATCCGACGTGACGAGCGTTGCTCCGGGCGACTTCGTGATCCTCAACTGGCGCGCGGTGTGCGGCGACTGCCGCGCCTGCAACCGGGGCGAGCCGTGGTACTGCTTCGCCACCTTCAACGCGACCCAGAAGATGACGCTCGAGGACGGCACGGAGCTGTCGCCGGCCCTCGGCATCGGCGCCTTCGCCGAGAAGACCCTGGTCGCCGCCGGCCAGTGCACCAAGGTCGATCCCTCGACGCGTGCGGCCGCCGCGGGACTGCTCGGCTGTGGCGTGATGGCCGGCTTCGGCGCGGCCATGAACACCGGGAACGTCCGGCGCGGCCAGTCCGTCGCCGTGATCGGGTGCGGGGGCGTGGGCGCCGCGGCAGTGGCGGGCGCAGCGCTCGCCGGGGCCTCGACGATCATCGCGGTCGACGTCGACGACCGGAAGCTCGAAGGCGCCAGAAGGCTCGGCGCCACCGACACGATCAACAGCAAGGACGTCGACCCGGTACCGGCGATCCAGGAGCTCACCGGAGGCTTCGGCGCCGACGTCGTGATCGACGCCGTGGGTGTCCCCGAGACGTGGAAGCAGGCGTTCTACGCCCGCGACCTCGCCGGCACCCTGGTCCTGGTCGGCGTACCGACGCCCGACATGCGGATCCCCGACATCCCGCTGATCGACGTCTTCGGCCGCGGCGGTGCCCTGAAGTCGAGCTGGTACGGCGACTGCCTTCCGTCGCGCGACTTCCCGATGCTGATCGACCTCTACCGCCAGGGCCGGCTCGACCTCGACGCGTTCGTGACGGAGGAGATCCCGCTGGACGGCGTGGAGGCGGCCTTCGACCGGATGCACGCCGGCGACGTGCTGCGCTCCGTGGTCATCTTCTGATGGCCGCCCGCGTCGACCACGCCGTCTCCACCGGCACCTTCTCCCTCGACGGCGAGACGTTCGACGTCGACAACAACATCTGGGTGGTCGGCGACGACCAGGAATGCGTCGTGATCGACGCACCGCACAGCGTCGACGACATCCTGGCCGTCGTCGGGGAACGACGAGTCAAGGCGATCCTGTGCACCCACGCCCACGACGACCACGTGCGGGTCGCGCCGGCGCTGCGCGAACGAGTCGTCGCGCCGATCATGCTGCACCCCGCCGACCGCCCACTGTGGGAGCTCACTCATTCCGAGCACCTGTGGGACGTCGACCTTGCCGACGGTGTCGTGATCGAGGTCGGTGGCACGACGCTGCGCGCCCTCCACACGCCCGGCCATGCACCGGGGGCGGTCTGCTTCCACGCACCGGACCTGGGTTGTGTCTTCACCGGGGACACCCTGTTCAACGGCGGACCGGGCGCGACCGGTCGGTCGTTCAGCGATGCGGACGTCATCATCGAGTCGATCCGCACGCGGCTGTTCGCGCTCCCGGACGACACGGTGGTGCACACGGGCCATGGCGAGGACACGACCATCGGCGCCGAGAAGGCGGCCATGGACGGTCACCCGACCTAGGGCGTGTCTCAGAAGGGCTGGACGAGCAGGGCGGTCCCGTGCCCTGCCACGCGGGTGAGCACCAGCGTCGCGGCTTCGTCACCCGTGAGCTCCAGCCTCTTGCGGAGCTGGTCGGGAACGATGTCGACCCCGCGCTTCTTGATGGTGAGCGAGCCGACGTTCCGCTCGCGGAGGGCGGCGCGCAGGGCCCTCTCCCGGTAGGGAAGGGTCTCGACCACGCGGTAGCCGCGCGCGAACGGCGTGCGGAACGCGCCGTCCCCCGTCACGTAGGCGATGTGCTCGTCGACCAGCCCGCCGCCGACTCCCGCGGCGACCGCGGTGACCAGCCCAGCGCGGATCACCGCCCCGTCCGGCTCGTACAGGAACTCGCCGACGTCCCGGACGCCGCCGCCCGGGTCGTCCTCGTCGGTCAGTGTGGCCAGCCCTCCGTGTCCGATCACCGTGGCCCGTCGCCGAGTGCTGGCGAGCCGGCCGGACCACAGCGCGGCCTCCTTCACCTCGCCGTGGTCACTCACCCACTCGGCCTCGACCTCATCCGGGACCAGGTCGTGCGGGATGCCCGGCGCGACCTTCACGCAGGCGTCCCGGTGCAGGAGCGCCTCGACGAACGACCACGGTGGGGTCCACGCGTCGACGGAGAAGGTCCGGCCGCGGCCCGAGCGCCGCGCCGGATCGGCGTACGCCGCGTCGAAGGGCGAGGTGTTGACCCGGGTGGCGTCGGCAACCGTGACCGCGCCGGGCAGGCCGAGCGCCGCCAGGTTCGCGGTGGCCACCTCGACCCGCAGCGGATCGAGGTCGACGCCGGCGCTGGTGATCCCCGCCCGCGAGAAGGCGACGAGGTCGCCGCCGATGCCACAACAGAGATCGATCACCGAGCCGGCCGATGCCGCGTTCAGGCGGGACGCGCGGTGGGTGGCCACAGGCAGTCGGGTGGCCTGTTCGAGTCCCTCCGGAGTGAAGTACATCCGCTCGGCCAGGTCGCCGAACTTGACCGCAGCCTGCCGACGCAAGGTCACCTGCGTGAGCGCCGCAGCGACGTGCTCGGGGGAGGCGGTCCGACGCAACACGGTCTGCGCGTGCAGCTCGTCGCCCGGCACCTCGGCCGCCCGCTCGAGGAGCCGCTGGCCCGGATCGGTCAGAAGCCACCGGAAGGCATCGAGGTCCACCGCTGCATTCTCACAGCCCTCGGCCTTTCCGGAGTGACCGCCACCGGTGCCCGGGCGCCGTACACTCCCGAATCGGATTGGGGGTGATGGCCGTGGCGGTCGAGGAGCGCGGGTCGTTCGGCGGCCGGCTGAGGAAGTTGAGGGAGGCCGCCGGACTCTCCCAGGAGGAGCTGGCCGAGCGGGCCGGACTCAGCAGCCACGCCGTGAGCGCCCTCGAGCGGGGCACCCGGACCCGGCCGTATCCGCATACGATCCGGGCCCTCGCCGACGCGCTCGACGCCGGCGACGACGAGCGGGCGGCGCTGATCGCCGCCGTACCATCGCGTCGCCGCTCCGCACGGAAGCCGGCCGACGCCGCCGAGACGGGGCGGGGGCGGGACCTGCCCGTGCCCACGACCACCCTCCTGGGACGAGACACGGAGCTCGCGCGGGTCGTGGAGCTGGTCGGGCGCGAGCGTGTCGTGACCCTCACCGGGACCGGCGGCGTGGGCAAGACGCGGCTCGCCCTGGCAGCCGCGGCCACTGCCGGGCGGGGGTTCGCGGACGGGGTGGCGTACGTCGAGCTCGCGCCACTGCTCGACCCGGCCCAGGTGCTGCCCGCCGTCGCGGACGCCGTGGATGCCGCACCGACCTCGGACCCCGACCCCACCGGCGTCCTGGTCGAGCGACTGCGCGACAACCAGACGCTGCTGGTCCTCGACAACGTCGAACACCTCCTCGCCGTGGCGCCGCAGATCGCCGCCCTGGTCGAGGCCGCGCCGGGACTCACGGTGCTGGCCACCAGCCGGGCGCCGCTGCGGGTGCGCGGCGAGGTGGAGGTGGCGGTCGAGCCGCTTGCGCTGCCCACGTCGGGTGAGCAGGACGCGCCGGCAACCCGCCTCCTGCTGGACCGGGCGGCCTCGGTGAGCCCGGGTTGGGGGAGCGACCCGGAGGCGCTGGACGCGGTCGCCGCGATCTGCGTCCGGCTCGCGGGTATTCCTCTGGCGATCGAATTGGCCGCGGCCCGAGCCCGATTGCTCGACCCCGGCGCCCTCCTCGCGAGACTCGACACCGCTCTGGTCGAGGGCCCGCGGGACCTGCCCGAGCGGCAACGCACGATGCGGGCGACCCTGGACTGGAGTCACGACCTGCTGGAGCCGGAGGAGCAGGCGCTGCTGCGGCTGCTGTCCGTCTTCGTCGGTGGCTTCCGGCTCGAAGACCTGGAGCGGGTGGCCGCGCGGGCGGGGCTCTCGGGCTCGGTGCTCACGCTGCTGGAGGCGCTGTCGGAGCAGTCCCTGGTCGTCACCGACCCGGTCTCCGTTGACGGTCCCCGGTTCCGGCTGCTGGAGCCGGTCGCCCAGTACGCGAGAACCCGGCTGGAGGTGGCCGGCGAGTGGGAATTGGCCGGGCGCGCCCACGCAGAGCACTACCTGGACCTGGCGGAGGAGATCGAACCTCGCTACCGCGACGGTGGTCAGGTGGCCGCCCTGGCCCGGATCGACGCGGAGCACCCCAACCTCACGGCCGCCATCGAGCGCTCCCTGGCCGGGGGCGACATCGCCCGAGCCGGCCGGTTCTGTTGGGCGCTGTGGATGTACTGGTGGCTTCGCGGCCACCTCGCGCTAGGTCGACGCCTGTCCGAGGCCGCGCTCGCCCGGGAGCTGCCGACGTCGGTGCGCGCGCGCACTGAGCTCGCGGCCGCCACCATGACGTTCGCACTCGACGACGTCGCAGCCGCCCGGGCGTGGTGGCTGGCGGCGGAGGCGCACGCCGGAGAGAGCCCCACGACGCGCGCGAACGCCGTCGCCGGCGTGGGGCTCGCCGACCTCGCCGCCGGCGACCTGGCCGAGGCCGCGGCCAGGTTCGAGGCGGCACGACCGCTCGCGGATGCCGGCGGGCCCGACGGGGAGTGGACCCTGGCCCTGGCGTGGATCTGGAGCGGCACGGTCGCGCTGCTGGAGGGCGACGCCGACTCCGCTGTCGACCACATCGAGCGCGGGCTGGCCTCCGCTCGTCGCCGCGGCGACCGGCTGACGGCGTACATCGCCCTCTACAACCTGTCCCAGGTCGAGCTCGGCCGACCGGACCACGACCGGGCCCGGGGCCATCTCGAGGAGGGCATGCGGCTCTCGCTCGAGACCGGGGACCACGCCAACCTCGCCTACTTCCTGGACACGACCGCCGTCCTGGAGGCCGCGGAGGGACAGCACGCGCGAGTGCCGCTCCTGCTCGGCGCGGCCCAGGGAATCCGTGAGGCGGTGGGCTCGCGCGGGTACGGCTACTACCGGCCAGACCCCGCCTCCCTGACCGGGGCCGCCGACGAGGCTCGCAGCCGCCTCGGCGCCGACCGGTACGACGACGCGCTCGACGTCGGCCGCGCGATGACGCCCGAGGAGGCCGCCGCGCTCGCCCGGGGCGAGCGAGCGCAGGCCGGTTGAGGCGACTCGTACACCACTCGTACACCTCGAAGTGTCCGTGGTGGGCGAGGGCTCGGCTCCCCGACAGTTGGGGCGCGGCGTCGATCACGCCGATCCCACAACCACAGGAGCTCGACGTGACCACCACGATCACCACGCCCCGCGCCACCGACCCGGCCGCGCGGCCCACCTCCCGCACCTGGGCAGTCGCCGGCCTCGGCGCCGGCCTCGCCGGCATCGTCTCGGTCGTCGGCAGCAGCCTCAGCGGCGCCGTCTACGAGGACGACATCGCCGGCGACGCACCCGCCATCATGGACCGCCTCTCCGAGATGGTCCCGCAGATCATGCTCTTCCACGTCGCGACCATGGTGAGCGCAATGCTCCTCGTGGTCTTCGCGGCCGGCCTCTTCCGGCAGCTGGAGCATCGGCTCGGCCGCGACAGCCTGATCCCGCGGATCGCCTCGACCGGGCTGGTGCTCGTCGCGGTGACCCTGATCATGGGCTCGGGCCTCACCACCGAGTTCGTCTTCGGCGTCGGCGAGCCCGACCTGCTCGTCCCCGAGACCGCCGCGGTGTTCGGCCACTGGATCGGCACCATCCCATGGCTGTGGGGCACCATCGGCCTGACCGGCCTCGCCGTCGGCGTCGCGGCCGTTCGCCACGGCGCGTACGCCCGTTGGATCGGCGTCACCGGGCTCGTCCTGGGCGGCCTGACGACGTTCCTCGCCGTCAGCCCACTGCAGTACATGGCCGGAATGACCGGGCCGCTCCTCCTGACCATCTTCTCTGCCGGGCTCCTGTTCTCCCGGCACGAGCGGGTCTGAGGCACGCAGCCCCCGCGAGCAGGCCCGGTCGGGGGCCGGGCCTGCTCGTGCCGCGCGACAACCCCCGACGCTTGCTCCAGACTGGCACCGGAAAGGCTGACCCCATGAACGCATCACCCGACTCCTCCCGGCAGTGGCTGCCGGATGGCTTCATTCACCCGACCAAGGTGTCACTGCCGTTTGGACACCACCTGCGCCCGATCCACGCCGACGACGTCGACCTGGACATGATCGCCGTGATGGGCTCGAGGGAGCGGCTGTGGGGCATCTACGGAAAGGCCTGGGGCTGGCCGCCGGCGACGATGACCTACGAGCAGGACCGCGAGGACCTGGCCCGGCATGCGGCCGAGATGGAGACGCACGAGTCCTTCAACTACGCCTTGTTCGACGCCGACGAGACCGCCCTGCTCGGGTGCATCTACATCGACCCGCCGGAGAAGCCCGGCGCCGACGCCGAGATCTCGTGGTGGGTGGTCGACGAGTGCGTCGGCACCGACCTCGAGGCCGCCCTGGACGACTTCGTGCCGCGCTGGATCGCCGAGGACTGGCCGCTCGAGGCGCCGCGGTACGTCGGCCGCGACCTCACCTGGGACGAGTGGCTCGCGCTCCCCGACCGGTAGCGCGGGGTCTCTCTGGCACTCCAACGAGTCGAGTGCTAACGTCTGATCTGGCACTCTCGCCCTGAGGGTGCCAGCGCTTGCGACGAACGTGCGACCCCCGCGACGGCGTACCTCACCGCAGGCTCAAACGTCCGGAGGATTCGTGTCCTCCATCGAGTCAGACAAGTGGAGAAAGTGGAGGTCGACATCGTGTCGGTCAACATCAAGCCCCTCGAGGACCGCCTCGTGGTCAAGCCCCTCGACGCCGAGCAGACCACGGCCTCCGGCCTGGTCATCCCGGACACCGCCAAGGAGAAGCCCCAGGAGGGCGAGGTCCTGGCCATCGGCCCGGGTCGGATCGATGACAACGGCAACCGCGTCCCGCTCGACGTGGCCGTGGGCGACAAGGTCATCTACAGCAAGTACGGCGGCACCGAGGTCAAGTACGGCGGGGACGAGTACCTCATCCTTTCCGCCCGTGACGTGCTCGCTGTCGTTTCCTGAGCCGCCTGGCATCCCGGCCGGCTGCGTTGTCGTCGGTCGACGACCGCTTCGCTCTCAAGGTCGCCTTCCCTCCTCCGCCTTGCCGGCCGGGCGCCATGCGACTCAGGTACCAGTAGAAAGGCTTTGCAGTGCCCAAGATTCTTGAGTTCGACGAGAGCGCCCGCCGGGCGCTCGAGCGGGGTGTCGACGCCCTCGCCGACACGGTCAAGGTGACGCTGGGGCCCAAGGGTCGCTACGTCGTCCTGGACAAGAAGTGGGGCGCCCCGACCATCACCAACGACGGCGTGACCGTCGCCCGTGAGATCGAGCTGGACGACCCGTTCGAGAACCTCGGTGCGCAGCTGACCAAGGAAGTTGCCACCAAGACCAACGACATCGCCGGTGACGGTACGACGACCGCGACTGTGCTCGCCCAGGCCATGGTGCACGAGGGTCTCCGGGCGGTGGCCGCCGGTGCCAACCCGATGGGCCTCAAGCGGGGCATGGACGCCGCCGCCGAAGCCGTCAACGACGCCCTCAAGGAGTCGGCCCGCGAGGTCGACTCCAAGGAGGACATGGCCTCGGTCGCCACGATCAGCTCGCGAGACAGCCACATCGGCGAGCTGCTCGCCGAGTCCTTCGACAAGGTCGGCAAGGACGGCGTGATCACCGTCGAGGAGTCCAACACCATGGGCACCGAGCTGGAGTTCACCGAGGGCATGCAGTTCGACAAGGGCTACATCTCGGCGTACTTCGTCTCCGACCCGGAGCGGATGGAGGCCGTCCTCGACGACCCGTACATCCTGCTGCACCAGGGCAAGATCGGCGCGGTCGCGGACCTGCTTCCGCTGCTGGAGAAGGTCATCGCCGCCGGCAAGCCGCTCTTCATCCTGGCCGAGGATGTCGAGGGCGAGGCGCTGTCCACGCTGGTCGTCAACAAGATCCGCGGCACGTTCAACGCCGTCGCCGTCAAGAGCCCGGCGTTCGGTGACCGACGCAAGGCCATGATGGAGGACATCGCGACCCTGACCGGCGGTCAGGTGATCGCCCCCGAGGTCGGCCTCAAGCTCGACCAGGTCGGGCTCGAGGTGCTGGGCCAGGCCCGCCGGGTCGTCATCACCAAGGACAACACGACCATCGTCGACGGTGGGGGCGACAAGGCCACGGTCAACGGCCGGGTCAACCAGATCAAGGCCGAGATCGAGAACACCGACTCCGACTGGGACCGCGAGAAGCTCCAGGAGCGGCTCGCCAAGCTGGCCGGCGGGGTGTGCGTCGTCAAGGTCGGCGCTGCCACCGAGGTGGAGCTCAAGGAGAAGAAGCACCGGATCGAGGACGCCGTCTCGGCGACCCGGGCCGCGATCGAGGAAGGCATCGTCGCTGGTGGTGGCTCCGCGCTGATCCACGCCGCCGCGGTGCTCTCCGACGACCTCGGGCTCGAGGGTGACGAGGCCGTCGGCGTGCGGATCGTGCGCAAGGCGCTGGACCAGCCGCTGCGGTGGATCGCCGAGAACGGCGGCGACAACGGTCACGTCGTGGTCGCCAAGGTGCGCGAGGCCGGCGCCGGGACCGGCTACAACGCCGCCACCGGCGAGTACGGCGACCTGGTCGCCCAGGGCGTGCTGGACCCGGTCAAGGTGACCCGCTCGGCGCTCGTCAACGCCAGCTCGATCGCGGGCATGCTGCTCACGACCGAGACCCTGGTGGTCGACAAGCCCGAGGAAGAGGACGAGTCCGCGGCCGGTGCCGGCCACGGTCACGGACACGGCCACTGATCAACGGCCCTCGCTGACCCGGCAGATCCTTTCTGCCGGGTCAGCGGCATTTTGATCGCGAGCGCTGGCTGGTCAGTCGTCGCAGTGGGGCTCGATGGGTGGACGGGACTCGCCAGCGAGGACATAGACCGGGTGGTCGTCGCAGGCCAGTCCGTGGAACTCGTAACGCTGGTCCACAATCGGCGTCAGGGACTCGCCCAGTGCGTTCCACCCCGAGCGAGGAGCCCAGAACACCAGCCACGTGGGGGCGTCGGGTCCCTTCAGCACGCCCTTCAGCTCGTCGAGGTCCGGGTCTCGAGTGCGCATCGGCAATGACCAGAGATGCTCGTAGGGCGACTCCAGTCCGCTGGCGAGCACCAGCTCTGCCCGGCCGCCGTACACCACGATCGTGTCGCCGGGCTCGGAGGCCGCCGCGATCGCCTCGCCGGAACGGGCCGCGGTCGGCGTCCGGATGTCGGCGACGTACAACCCGGTCCGGACCACCGAGGACAGCAGCGCGCTCACCATCGCCAGGATCGTGAGCAGCCACACCCGCCGGGCCACGTGCACGCGGATGGACAGCAGCAGGGTCGTGCACAGGACGACGCCGGGAATCAGGATGAAGAGGTAGGCCTGCCAGTAGCTGCCGCTCAGGACCAGTCCGCTGGTGTCCACCGCGACAACCACGAGGGCGGCGACGGTCAGCGGCCCGTCGACGCGCCACAGGCGGCGGACGTGCGCCAACACGCCGGCCACCACGAAGGCCATCCCGGTGGCGATGACGGTGCCCAGGAGCAGCATGGCCCGGATCGCCGGGGCGTCGATGTTGCTTTCGAGGATGACCGCGAGCGCCTGCGAGCGGAAGCCGTAGATCGAGTACCACACCGACTCGAGTCGTACGCCGGCGCTCACCGCCCACAGGGCCGTCGCCAGCACCGGGACCAACGCTCCGCCGGCGAACATGGCTCCCAGCCGGAGCAGGTCCCCGGTGCTCAGCCGGTGCGTCAACCGGGACCCGACCAGGATCACGGCTGCGAAGACGAGCCCACCGACCATGTTCTGCTTCATGCCGAGGGCCATGGTGGCGGCCAGACCCGACCCCGTGGCGAGGGCCAGGCCGGCTCCGTCGACCCGGGGTCTGCTCACGGCCAGCAGGATCAGCCAGAAACTGAGCACCACGAACGGGATCCCCAGCACCTCGCCCTTGGCCATGACCGTGTCGATCATCGAGTTCGACACGAACGCTGCGGTCAGCACGGCGGTCCACGCCCCGGTGCGGGTAACCATCCGCTCGTCGACCTCGCCGGCGTACCTCAGCGCCGCACGGGCGGTTGCGGCGGCAAGGACGACGAGCAGCGCGCAGCCCACGGCGGCGACCACCCGCAGGAATGTCGGGCCGCCGACCATGTCGGAGACCTTGACCAGCGCGATCACCGCCGGCGGGCGGTCCAGCCAGAAGGGGCCGTACATGCTGTCCGGCTGCGGGTCCCAATGACGCGCCACGAGCGTGAAACCGCTCTCGTCGGCGCCCGCCGGGACGAGCAGCCCGGGGAACCTGAGCACCGCGGCCGCCAGGGCGGACCCGCCCACCACCAACCGCGTGTCGATCCCGCGGACACCCGCCCCCATGCCCACAGGGTGTCAGGCGTGGGGTTCGGAACGGAACGCGGCCCGCCGATAGACTCGGGGGCGTCTCCCAGTGGAAAGGTCGGCCCAAGCACAGTGGAAGACCACCTGACGCCCGAAGGCGTCCCGGACAAGTTCGCCGCCCTCGGCCTGACGTACGACGACGTGCTGCTGCTGCCCGGGCGCTCCGACCTCGCGCCCACCGACATCGACACCGCGTCGCGGCTCACCCGTGGGATCAACATCAAGGTGCCCCTGGTCAGCGCCGCCATGGACACCGTGACGGAGTCCCGGATGGCCATTGCGATGGCCCGCCAGGGCGGGCTAGGAGTGCTGCACCGGAACCTGTCGATGGCGGACCAGGCCTACCAGGTCGACCTCGTCAAGCGGACCCAGACCGGGATCATCTCGAACCCCGTCACGATCGGCCCCGACGCCACGCTCGAGGAGCTCGACCGCGTGTGCGGCGAGTACCGCGTCTCCGGCCTGCCCGTCGTCGACACCGACAACCGGCTGCTCGGCATCATCACCAACCGCGACCTGCGCTTCACGCCCGTCGCCGAGTGGGCGACCACCAAGGTCACCGAGGTGATGACCGCCGAGGGCCTGGTGACCGGCCCGTTGGGCATCTCCCGCGAGGACGCTGCCCTGCTGTTGCGCAAGCACAAGCGCGAGCGGCTCCCGCTGATCGATGACGAGGGGCGGCTGGGCGGACTCATCACGGTCAAGGACTTCGTCAAGAACGAGCAGTTCCCGCACACCTCGCAGGACGCCGACGGACGCCTGATGGTCGGCGCGGCGATCGGCTACTTCGGGGACGCCTGGGAGCGGGCCACCACTCTGGTCGACGCCGGAGTCGACGTACTCGTCGCCGACACCGCCCACGGCCACGTCCGGATGCTGATCGAGATGGTGCAGCGGCTCAAGTCCGACCCCGCCACCCGGAATGTGCAGGTGATCGGCGGCAACGTGGCCACCCGCGAGGGCGCGCAGGCGTTCGTCGACGCCGGCGCCGACGCGGTCAAGGTCGGCGTCGGGCCTGGCTCGATCTGTACGACGCGGGTGGTCACCGGTGTCGGTGCCCCGCAGATCACCGCGGTCTACGAGGCGTCGCTGGCCTGCAAGCCGGCCGGCGTGCCCGTGATCGCCGATGGCGGGATGAAGCACTCCGGCGAGATCGCCAAGGCGATCGTCGCCGGCGCCGACACGGTCATGCTCGGGTCACTGCTGGCGGGCTGCGAGGAGTCGCCGGGCGAGCTGGTGTTCGTCAACGGCAAGCAGTACAAGTCCTACCGCGGCATGGGCTCACTCGGAGCGATGTCCAGCCGGGGCAAGAAGTCGTACTCGAAGGACCGCTACTTCCAGGCGGAGGTGTCCAGCGACGACAAGATCGTGCCGGAGGGGATCGAGGGTCAGGTGGCCTACCGCGGTCCGCTCGCCGCCGTCGCCCACCAGCTGATCGGTGGTCTCAACCAGTCGATGTTCTACGTCGGTGCTCGCACCATCGCCGAGTTACAGGAGAAGGGCCGCTTCGTTCGGATCACCTCGGCGTCGCTCGAGGAGAGCCACCCCCACGACGTCCAGATGACCGTCGAGGCACCGAACTACACGGGACGCTAGGGCTTGCCTCTCAATCCCATGGCCCGCCCCGCGAGTGACGGCCGGGATTGAGAGACAAGCCCCGGTTCGTGCCTCCCTAGCCGAACCAGACGTCCGCGGTCTCCCCGTCCATCCGGCCGTCCCAGCCGCTGGACCCGCGGGCATTCCAGTACAGCGCCCACTCGAACATGCTCTCGTTCCGGAGCTCGGCCTTGAGCTGGCGCACCTTCTCGAGGCGCTCGGGGTCACTGACCGGTCCGCCCGTTTCGCCGATCCCGGTGCGCGAGACGCCTGCGGCCCTCGCCCCCTCCTTCATCCGGTCGACCATGGCGGCCGGGGAACGGCCGCGGGTGTAGGCGTCGAATGCGAAGACGTCCACGGTGCCGCGAGGTGGCGTCCAGTCGGCGAGGTTGCGACCCGAACCCTTGTTGAGGGTGTAGGCCATGATGATCGCGGTCGGGATGAAGCCCTCCTTGCGGATGATGGGTGACTGGACGGTCCAGATGCGCTTCCACTCGTCCGACCAGGACTGGTACCCCGCGGAGCCGGGTCCGCCGGTGTCGTTCTCGGGCTCATGGTTGAACGCGGCATAGATCGTGAGGCCGTCGGGGATGGTGGCCAGGAACGCGCGCACGTTGTCCGCGTCGCGATCGTGCCACGAGATGACGAACGTCTTGATGCCGTCGGCCCGAGCTTCCTGGACAGGCTTGGACTTGGAGAAGTCAGCGCCGTTCAGCTGCTGCCAGAAGATGCGCGCTGCCTGCGCGCGGCCTTCGTAGACGCTCTCGTCGACGCTGGAGCTGTAGTTCGCCCCGAACAGCGGCCCGTCGCCACTGGGCGGCGCCGGCGGCTCGGGCTCGGGCTCGTTCGGCGGCTCGGGCTCGTTGGGCGGCTCGGGCTCGTTGGGCGGCTCGGGCTCGTTCGGGGGCTCGTTGGGCGGCGCCGGCGCCGGCGACGGAGCTCCGGACCCGAGGGTGCGCATCGTGGAGATCTCGGAGTAGGGGCTGAGCGAACGCTTTGCGGCTGCGTCGACTACTCGGACCCGCACGTAGTACTCGGTGTCCGGCTCGAGCCCCTTGAGCGGGAACCTGGTCCGGCTCGTCCACCGGTTCCGGGCGTCGGTCATGTCGGGACTCGTGGCGAACTGCAGGCGGTACCTGTCGGTGTCCGGGGGCGGGGTCCAGCCGACCTTCAGCACCGTGTCGGTGGCGCTTCGGAGGAACACCGGATCGGGCGCCGCGAGGGCCTGCGCTGCGGCCGCTGACTGGTCCCCCTGCGCAGCGGAGGCCGCGCGATCGCGTCCCCCCTGGTGTGGAGCGGCGGCGGCAGAGACGCTTGCGGTGAAGATCCCGATGAGCGCGATGCCGGAGATGATCAGGCGTGTGCGGGCGAATCGGGTACTGGCGTGTGGGTGACGCCGGTGGCTGGTTGGTTGCTGACGGTGGGCGGTTGGTTGCTGACGATGGGCAGGGCGGGGGCGGGTCATGCCGCCCCACCGTTCAGCAACTACACAAATTTCGCCACCGGAACAGCAAAAATGGCCCGGACTTCCCCAATAATGGGGTTTCCCTGCTCCTGATTATTGGGGTCGCGGCTCCTTCGAGGAGTCGGCGCCCGCCGCCGGGGCATTGTGGTGAAGGTTCCGCCGACCTGAGATCGTAGGCCACCGGGTCTCGACAGGCTCGACCAGCGGGTCTCGACAGGCTCGACCACCGAAGGATCACACATGACCGAGATCGACATCGGCCGGGCCAAGCGCGCCCGCCGCGCCTATTCGTTCGACGATGTGGCGATCGTGCCCTCCAGGCGCACCCGCGACCCCGAGGAGGTCAGTGTCGCGTGGCAGATCGACGCCTACCGGTTCGAGCTGCCGGTGCTGGCCGCGCCCATGGACTCGGTGATGTCACCGGAGACCGCCATCGCGTTCGGCAAGGCCGGCGGGCTCGGCGTGCTGAACCTCGAGGGCCTCTGGACCCGGTACGACGACCCGGCGCCGCTGCTGGAAGAGGTCGCCGGGCTGCGCGGCGGTGAGGCGACCACGCGGATGCAGGAGATCTACCGCGAGCCGATCAGGCCGGAGCTGATCACCGAGCGCCTGCACCAGATCCGTGCGGCGGGAATCACCGTCGCCGGGTCGTTGTCGCCGCAGCGGACCAAGGAGTACGCCAAGGCGGTGGTCGACGCGGGCGTCGACATGTTCGTGATCCGGGGCACCACGGTGTCCGCCGAGCACGTCTCGAGCCAGTCAGAGCCGCTCAACCTCAAGGAGTTCATCTACGAGCTCGACGTACCCGTCATCGTCGGCGGCTGTGCGACGTACCAGGCAGCGCTGCACCTGATGCGGACCGGGGCGGCCGGAGTCCTGGTCGGCTTCGGCGGCGGAGCGGCACACACCACGCGCACCGTGCTCGGGATCGCGGTTCCGATGGCCAGCGCCGTGGCCGACGTGGCGGCTGCCCGACGGGACTACCTCGACGAGTCCGGCGGCCGCTACGTGCACGTCATCGCCGACGGCTCGATCGGCAAGTCCGGCGACATCGCGAAGGCGGTCGCCTGTGGCTCCGACGCGGTCATGGTGGGCTCGCCGTTCGCCCGCGCTGCCGAGGCGCCCGGCCGGGGGTTCCACTGGGGTGCCGAGTCGTGGCACGCCGCGCTGCCGCGGGGGGAGCGGGTCGAGATCGGCACCATCGGCTCGCTGCAGGAGATCCTCTTCGGCCCGTCCCGGGTCGCCGACGGCACCATGAACCTGATCGGTGCCCTCAAGCGCTCGCTGGCTACCACCGGCTACACCGACCTCAAGGAGTTCCAGCGGGTCGAGGTCGTGGTCGAGTAGCCGATCACAGGCGCTCGAGCACGCCGGCCAGCCCGGACTCGACGTAGTTCGGCAGGCCCTCGTCGAGGCCGTAGGGCACCTCGAACCACGGACCCAGCTGGTGCCAGCGGCGGGCCCGTGCCAGCTCGTCGGCCGTCGGCGAGTACGCCGCGACCAGGGCGTCGCGGAATTCGTCCGGTGTGCCGTGCGCCGTCCAGGCGAGGTCGATGGCCGGATCGCCGAGCTGGGTGTCGCCCCAGTCGATGATGCCGCTGACCTGGCCGTCGTCGAGCAGTAGGTGCTCGGGACCGAGGTCGCCGTGGACGAGGGTCCCGGTGGGTGCGTCCCGCAGCGCGCCGAGCAGCTCGCTGGCGGCCGGCCGTGCCGTCGCCGGCAGCCGCGGGACGACGTCGACGGAGAACCGGTCGAGCCATCCCAACCGGTCCGCGCGCACCACGTCCTCCCCAGGCAGTCCGAGATCCGCGGTGGGCAGGCGATGCAGGGCACGCAGGAACCTCCCCACCGCCTCACCCGCGGCAGCGGGCAGGGTCGCTGGTGGCACCGAGGAGCCCGGCACCAGGCGATGCCGGACGCGGAGCGGATCGTCCTCGAGCACGACGGGCTCCGGGACCGGGATCGGCAGGAGCGGCGCGATCCGCGGCAGGAGCCGGGTTTCGCGGAGCAGTGGGGCAACGGTCGCGGGGCGGCGTGGGGTCCGGTCCACCCAACGCCCCTCCACCAGCTCGGTCACGTTGTCCCAGCCGTCGCCGAACGGCTCCCGTTCGCGCAACCGGCCCTTCAGCCACGGGCCGAGCAGGGCCTTGGTGTCCGGCACGAAGTCGACCTCGGCGAGCATCCGGTCGAGTCGCTCGAGGGTGACCCACTCACCCCACGCCACCTCTTCGGGCTGCAGCCGGACCGGGCCGTCGTACTCGGTCTCGTAGAGGAACGCGTGGTAGCGGGTGTGCTCGTCGGCATAGTCCGCCTGGCCAAGGAGTCGCAGCGCGACGCCGCTCACGCCGAGCTCCTCCTCGACTTCCCGGACCGCGGCGGCCAGGGGCTCCTCGCCGATTGTCATCACTCCACCGGCGCCGAAGTCGAACAGGCCAGGAAAGACGTCCTTGGTGTCGGTGCGGCGGTGCACGAACACCCGGCCCATCCGATCCCTCACCACCACGGAGTTCGCCGCGTGCCGAAGGTTCCGCGCGCGAACCTCGGCGCGGGAGGCGGTCCCGCACGGGCGGCCATCCTCGTCCCAGACGGGCACGATCTCGCCGGACGCTTCGCTCACCCGCTCCATGATGCCCGGATAGGTTGGCGGACATGAGTCGGTCGAGCGCCCTGAGCCCCGCGGCCCGGGCGACCGCCCTCGACACGCTCGCGCAGTCCTCCAGCACCGGGGAGCTCGACGTCCTCGTGGTCGGCGGCGGAGTCGTCGGCGCCGGCACGGCCGTGGACGCTGTCACCCGGGGCCTGGCCACCGGCCTGATCGAGCAGCGCGACCTTGCATCGGGAACCAGCAGCCGGAGCAGCAAGCTGATCCACGGTGGCCTGCGCTACCTAGAGATGTACGACTTCGCGCTCGTTCGCGAGGCGTTGGGGGAGCGCGGCCTGCTGCTCACCCGGCTGGCCCCGCATCTCGTCCGGCCCGTCCCGTTCCTCTACCCGCTGCACAAGACTCTCGAGCGCCCCTACGTCGGCGCCGGGCTCGCGCTGTACGACGCGATGGCGATGCTGGGCAGGTACGACATGGGCGTGCCGCGACACCGGCATCTCTTCCGCCGCCAGGTGGCGCGGATCGCGCCGGACCTGCGCACCGAGGACCTGACCGGCGCCATCCGCTACTACGACTGCCAGGTCGACGACGCCAGGCTGGTGGTCGCCCTTGCCCGCACCGCGGCCGGGCACGGCGCGCACGTGGCCACCCGCACCAAGGTGGTCGGCTTCCTCCGCGAGGGCGAGCGCGTCGTCGGTGTCCGCGCGGTCGACCTCGAGACCGGCCGCGAGCTCGAGGTGCGGGCCCGGGTCGTCGTGAACGCGGCCGGGGTGTGGACCGACGAGATCCAGGAGATGGTCGGAGGTCGAGGCAGCCTCAACGTGCAGGCCAGCAAGGGCATCCACCTCGTGGTCCCGCGCGATCGGATCCGTTCGGAGACCGCCTTCATCACCAGGACCGAAACCTCCGTGCTGTTCGTGATCCCCTGGGGCCGGCACTGGATCATCGGCACGACCGACACCGACTGGAACCTCGACAAGGCGCACCCGGCCGCCAGCCGGGCCGACATCGACTACCTGCTCGCCCAGGTCAACACGATCCTGCGCGAGCCGCTCGACCACGACGACGTCGAGGGCGTGTACGCCGGACTGAGGCCGCTGCTGGCCGGCGAGTCCGAGCCGACGTCCAAGATCTCCCGCGAGCACACGGTCGTCACGCCGGTCCCGGGTCTGGTCATGATCGCCGGCGGCAAGCTCACGACGTACCGGGTCATGGCGAAGGACGCCATCGACGCCGCCGCCCACTCGCTGCGGACCATCGTCAACACGAACGTTCGGGACTCGATCACCGACCGGGTCCCGCTGGTCGGTGCCGCCGACTTCGAGACCCGCTCGAACCAGCGGGTGCTGCTGTCCCGGCGTGCCGGGCTGCATGTGGCCAGGATCGACCACCTCCTCGGCCGCTACGGGGGCCTGGTCGACGACCTGCTCGACCTGTGCGCCGAGCGGCCCGAGCTCGCCTCACCGCTGCAGGACGCCGAGGACTACCTTGCCGCCGAGGTCGTGTACGCCGTGACCCACGAGGGTGCCCGGCACCTGGACGACGTACTCACCCGCCGCACCCGGATCTCCATCGAGACCTTCGACCGCGGCGTGCACGCTGCGGAACCAGCGGCCCGGCTGATAGCGGCCGAGCTCGGCTGGGACGACGCACGGACCGACGACGAGATCGACCACTACCTGCGACGGGTCGAGGCGGAGCGTCAGAGCCAGCTCAAGCTGACGGACCAGGAGGCCGACGAGGCCCGGGTGAGCGCTCCGGACATCGTCTGACTCTCCGCGGCGTCGGGATGCGGGTAACTTGCCCGCATGGGCACATACATCAAGTCGGTGACCTTCGACGCAGCAGACGCGCTGGTGCTCGGCCGGTTCTGGTCCGCCGCGCTCGGCACCGACCTCGACGAGGACTCCACCTCGGACAAGGCGTTCGTCGAGGCAACCGGCTGGGGCGGCCCGAACATCTGGTTCCAACGTGTGCCGGAGCCCAAGACGGCCAAGAACCGGATGCATTTCGACCTCCGTGCCCCGGGCACAGTCGACGACGAGGTGCGACGGCTGGAGGGCCTGGGCGCGAGGGTGCTGTGGCGAGAACCGATCGTGGTCATGGCCGACCCAGAGGGCAACGAGTTCTGCGTGGAGTGAGTCGCCGACTCGACCTGGAGCCGGCTTGACAGATCAAGGAGATGTGTCAACCGTCTCACCCGCCTACCGCGGGGTAGTCACGCGAGTACCCTCGGCGTCATGAGCGCTCAGAACCCTGCGGGTGGGCCGCTCCTCGACGGTCCGGCGGACCCCGAGCACGACCCAGCCGCGTCCTATGCCCTCGAGCCGGAGTACGTCCAGCGCCTCACGGCGCGCGTCCTCGCGACCTCGGGGGAGACCGCCGAGCTCAGCTCCCCGCTCAACGGCCAGCGGCTCGCGCACATCCCCCAGTCCAGTGACGACGACGTCGCCCAGGCCTTCGCCCGCGCCGAGCGCGCCCAGGCCCTGTGGGCCCGCACGAGCCTCGACGAGCGTGCCCAGACGCTGCTTCGGCTGCACGACCTGGTCCTGGACCGACAGCACGAGATCAACGACCTGATCGTGTGGGAGTCCGGCAAGGCCCGCAAGCATGCGTCCGACGAGCCGCTGCACATCGCGTTGACGGCGCGCTACTACGCCCACAAGGCGCATGAGCACCTCGACATGCAGCGCAAGATCGGCGTGGTTCCGGGACTCACCCGGGTCGAGGTCAACCGGGTCCCGAAGGGTGTCGTGGGCATCATCTCGCCGTGGAACTACCCGTTCACCATGGCGTTGTGCGACGGCCTTCCCGCGCTCCTCGCCGGGAACGCCGTGGTGGCCAAGCCGGACGCGCAGACCATGCTCTCCGCGTTGCTCGCCGCCGACCTCCTCGAGAAGGCCGGTTTCCCGAGGGACCTGTGGCAGGTGGTGGCCGGCCCCGGATCGAGGGTCGGTACGTCGATCATCCAGCGCGCCGACTACGTCTGCTTCACCGGCTCGACCGCCACTGGCCGGCTCATTGCCAAGCAGTGCGCCGAGCGGCTGATCGGCTGCTCCCTGGAGCTCGGTGGCAAGAATCCGCTCCTCGTGCTGCGCGACGCCGACCTCGAGAGGGCCGCCGAGGGTGCCGTCCGGGCGTCGTTCTCGAACGCCGGACAGCTGTGCGTCTCGATGGAGCGGATGTTCGTGGCCGACCAGGTCTACGACCGATTCGTCGAACGATTCGTGGCGCGGACCGAGGCGATGACGCTCGGCGCAACGCTCGACTGGGGCAACGACATGGGCTCCCTGATCTCCCAGGAGCAGCTCGACACCGTCATGGCGCACGTGGACGACGCGGTCGCCAAGGGTGCCCGCGTGCTGACAGGCGGCAAGGCCCGACCGGACCTCGGCCCCTACTTCTTCGAGCCCACCATCCTCGAGGGCGTCACTCCGGACATGACCTGCTTCGGGCACGAGACCTTCGGGCCGGTGATCGCGCTGTACCGGTTCCACGACGAGGCGGACGCCGTCGCTCGGGCCAACGCGGGCGAGTACGGCCTGAACGCCTCGATCTACAGCCGGAGCGGAACCCGCGCGCGCGAGATGGCGCGTCACATCACCTGCGGAACCGTCAACATCAACGAGGCGTTCGGGGCGACGTTCGGCAGCATCGACTCCCCGATGGGTGGCATGCGCCAGTCCGGTCTGGGCCGACGGCAGGGCAGTGAGGGCATCCATCGCTACACCGAGTCGCAGTCGGTCGCCACGCAGCGGCTGATCCGGTTCGCGCCCATGCTCGGCATGTCCGACCGGACCTACGAGAAGGTGATGACGGCCAACCTGCGGCTGATGAAGAAGCTGGGAAGGCCGTAGATGGTCGCCGCTCACGACGTCCCGTACCCCACCTCGCAGGGGGTTACGAGTCCAGAGGCGCGCTACGACTACGACGTCCTGGTCATCGGCTCGGGCTTCGGCGGTTCCGTCACTGCCCTGCGGCTGACCGAGAAGGGCTACCGGGTCGCCGTACTCGAGGCCGGGCCGCGGATGGACGACGACAGCCTGCCCACGAGCTCCTGGGACGTGAAGAAGTTCCTGTTCGCGCCGGGGATCGGCTGCTACGGCATCCAGCGCATCGACATGGTCAAGGACTGCATGATCGTGGCCGGCGCGGGCGTGGGCGGCGGGTCTCTCGTCTACGCCAACACGCTTTATGAGCCCCTCGACGCGTTCTACGCGGACCGCCAGTGGGCCCACATCTGCGACTGGCGGGCCGAGCTGGCGCCGTACTACGACCAGGCGAAGCGGATGCTGGGCGTGGTCGAGAACCCCCTGCGCACGCCGAGCGACGACGTGATGGAGAAGGTGGCCGGCGAGATGGGTGTGGGCGACACCTTCCACCCCACTCCGGTCGGCGTGTTCTTCGGCGGTCCCGGGCAGCACCCGGGTGAGGCCGTCGCCGACCCCTACTTCGGCGGCGCCGGACCGGACCGGGCTGTCTGCCGGGGCTGCGGTGAGTGCATGACCGGCTGCCGCCACAACGCCAAGAACACCCTGGTCAAGAACTATCTCTACCTCGCCGAGCAGCAGGGCGCGGTCGTCCAACCGCTGACCACCGTGACCCGGGTGCGTCCACAGGACAGTGGCGGCTACCAAGTGGATGCACGCTGGACCAAGGCCAAGGTCTCCCGGCGCTCCGCTACCAAGACGTTCACGGCCGAGCACGTCGTGTTCTCGGCCGCGGCGCTGGGCACGCAGAAGCTCCTGCACCGGCTGAAGGCCGAGGGGGACCTGCCGCGCCTCAGCGGCCGCCTGGGCTACCTCACCCGCACCAACTCCGAGTCGATCCTGGGGGCCATCGCACCCGACCTGACCGTCGACTACAGCCAGGGCATCGCGATCACGTCGTCCTTCCACCCCGACGAGCACACCCACATCGAGCCGGTGCGGTACGGCAAGGGCTCCAACTTCATGTCTCTGATGCAGACCGTGCTGACCGATGACGACGGGCCGCAGCCGAGGTGGCGCACCTGGCTGTCGGAGATGTGGGAGCAGAAGCGGAACGTCCGGTCGTTGTACGACTTCAGGCACTGGTCGGAGCGCACGATCATCGCGCTGGTGATGCAGTCCCTCGACAACTCGATCACCACCTTCCCGAAGAAGACGCCGCTCGGCTGGGTGCTCTCCTCCCGGCAAGGCCACGGCAAGCCCAACCCGACGTGGATCCCGGCCGCCAACGAGGCGGTGCGCCGGATGGCGCGGCTCATGGGCGGCACCGCTGGCGGCTCGATCGGGGAGCCGTTCAACAGGCCGCTCACCGCCCACTTCATCGGCGGCTGCGCGATCGGCGACTCGGCGGAGACCGGGGTCGTGGACCCCTACCACCGGGTCTACGGACACCCCGGCCTGCACGTGGTCGACGGCTCCGCCATCTCGGCCAACCTGGGCGTGAACCCGTCGCTGACGATCACCGCGCAGGCCGAGCGGGCCATGGCCTACTGGCCGAACAAGGGGGAGGCCGACACCCGGCCAGCGCTCGGGGCGGCCTACCAGCCACTCGCCCCGGTCCCGCCGCGGGAACCTGCGGTCCCGGACGCGGCGCCGGGCGCCCTGCGGCTGCCCATCGTCGGCGTTGGCTGACCCGCCCCAAGAATCTCCAGAAACTCATCCGTACCAGTCGTAACCCGGGCGATTTCGGCTCGTTGGACCAGCGGACCCGGTGCTTTGCTCCCTCCCAGGCCGGGTCCCATGGTCCACGCGTCCAGCACGCTGCGTGGACGGTCAGGGCCCGGCCACCCTCCCTCCCCGGCCGGGCCCTGATGCGTTTCCGAGCCTTGGGCTCTGCTCCGCAGAGACCCAGAAGCAGCGAGGAGGTTGAGGAGGCCCGGACACACCGGAGCGCAGCGACGGGGTGTCCAGGCCGTCTCGAAACCCGGTGAGCGAGGCAGGGCGGTGACCACGAGCGGTCGCCAGTCGGGTGCGGGGGTTTCGAGACGGCTCGCACAGCCCCTCGCCGCGCTCGGGTCTGCGCCGAGCCTCCTCAACCTTCGCCGCTGATCGCGTTGCTCGCAGGCTCGCGACGCGGCGGCTCGATAGCATGCGCCCATGGAGCACCCGGAGCACGACCTGGTCCTGGTCGTCGACTTCGGTGCGCAGTACGCCCAGCTGATCGCCCGCCGGGTGCGCGAGGCCCGGGTGTACTCCGAGATCGTCCCGCACTCGATGCCGGTCGCGGAGATGCTGGCGCGGCAACCGAAGGCGATCATTCTCTCCGGCGGCCCGTCCTCGGTGTACGCCGAAGGGGCGCCGGGGATCGACGGGGCCCTGTTCGACGGCGGCGTCCCCGTGTTCGGCATGTGTTACGGCTTCCAGCTCATGGCCCAGGCGCTCGGCGGGACCGTCTCGCACACCGGCGCCCGTGAGTACGGCCGGACCCAGGTCGCCGTCGGGCACGCAGGCACGCTGCTCGCCGAGATCCCCGCCGAGCACACCGTCTGGATGTCCCACGGCGACTCGGTCACGGCGGCGCCGCACGGATTCGCCGTACTCGCCTCCACCGCTGTCACCCCGGTGGCCGCCTTCGAGGACGTCCCGCGCGGGCTGGCCGGCGTCCAGTGGCACCCCGAGGTCCTGCACACCCAGCACGGACAGCGGGTGCTCGAGCACTTCCTGCACCAGATCGCCGGCTGCCGCCAGACCTGGACCATGGTCAACATCGTCGAGGAGCAGATCGAGCGGATTCGCGAGCAGGTGGGCGACGGGCATGCGATCTGCGGGCTGTCCGGGGGCGTGGACTCGGCCGTCGCCGCGGCCCTGGTGCAGCGGGCGATCGGCGATCGGCTGACTTGCGTCTTCGTCGACCATGGGCTGCTGCGCAAGGGGGAGGCCGAGCAGGTGGAGCGCGACTTCGTCGCCGCGACAGGCGTCGACCTGCACGTCGTGGACGCCGAGAAGCGGTTCCTCGACGCACTGGCCGGCGTCTCCGACCCGGAGGAGAAGCGGAAGACCATCGGCCGCGAGTTCATCCGGGTCTTCGAGGCGGCCGAGGCCGACGTCCTGGCCAAGTCGATCGGACAGAGCGCCGTCGACGAGGGCGAGAAGGTCGCCTACCTCGTCCAGGGCACCCTGTATCCCGACGTGGTCGAATCGGGCGGCGGGGCCGGCACATCCAACATCAAGTCGCACCACAACGTCGGCGGGCTGCCCGACGATCTGGAGTTCGAGCTGGTGGAGCCGTTGCGGGCCCTCTTCAAGGACGAGGTCCGGCTGGTGGGCGAACAGCTCGGGCTGCCGTCGGAGATCGTGTGGCGCCACCCCTTCCCGGGGCCGGGGCTCGGGATCCGGATCATCGGCGAGGTCACCCGCGAGCGGCTGGACGTCCTGCGCGAGGCGGATGCGATCGCCCGCGAGGAACTCACCCGCGCGGGGCTCGACCGCGACATCTGGCAGTTCCCGGTCGTGCTGCTGGCCGAGGTCCGATCCGTCGGTGTACAGGGCGACGGCCGCACCTACGGCCATCCCGTCGTGCTTCGCCCGGTCACCTCGGAGGACGCGATGACCGCCGACTGGGCACGGGTCCCCTACGACGTCCTGGAGCGGATCTCGACCCGGATCACCAACGAGGTCAGCGAGGTCAACCGGGTCGCCGTCGACATCACGTCCAAGCCGCCTGGGACGATCGAGTGGGAGTAGAGCACTATGGTCTGGCCTGCGGTCTTGGCCTTCGTTGTACCGGAGAACACACCGTAGATCGCAGGAACCCCACCGCCGCACTTTGAACGCAAAGGCTGCGGAAACCCCGGGCTCGGCGACCAGCTGCGCCTAATCGGTTCCGCATGACGGCGACCTTGGGACGCGGCGACGTCGAGATCCGGGCGTGCTCGTCTAGGCGCACCAGGATCGGAACCGCTGGGATCCTGCGTGATCTCCGAACTGGCGCTATGTGGAGACCTGGGCGGCGTTGCGCCTCCGCTGGGGCAGGCGCAGACTTGATCTGAGGTGATTCCCATGGAGACCTGGATGATCATACTCGGGGCCCTCGCCCTGTTCTTGGGGTGGGCGTGGTGGAAGACGCGTGGCCGGACCAGTGGAACTGATCTGTCCGACGCCCATGACAAGGCTGCGGACATCACCAAGCGCTTTGGCAGTCGAGGTGGCCAGGCCGGCTAGTTCTGATGGAGATCTTGATCGTTCTCGGGACCGTGCTCGTTGCCTTCGTTGCCTGGGTGACGTGGATGGATCGTGGCCGCAAGCGTGGTGAATGCACCAAGTCCGGCGCCAAGGAAGCTGGCCGGGAAGCCGACTGGAGAGATCTTCGCAGCAGTGGCGGCGGAGACACCGGCGTTAGTGGCGTCTGACCGGATGTGTCCCCAGTCAGAGGGAATCAGCTGCATGCGATGGCCATGACCCGCGCCGCAATCGGCGAGATCGGCCTCCGCTTCGCTCATCCAGGCCTCAGTGGACTGAGCGGACTGCTCGTCTGGGGCGCGGCCACCGCCATCGCTCATCCCGACCTCGCCGAGGAGGGGGAGCCGGGTCTCACGCTGGGCAACTGGGTGAGCCTGGTGATGTTCGCGCTGGTCGGGCTGGCCATCGCCTTCGGGATCGGGCGGTGGGGATGGTCAGGGTCGTCCCAGCGACTTGGAACAGCGGCCGTGGTGCTTGCGGTCGCGGCAGCCTTCGTGGTCATCGCTCCGTGGTCGGGCTGGCCCAACATTCTGGCCGCTTCGTCGATGGGCCTGGCTGTCGAGCACCACCACAGGACCGGCGCCTGGACGTGGATGAGTGGCTTTGCTGTCGGGCTGGCCGCAATCGCGTTCGTCATAGCCACCGTCTGGTCCCTGTTCTTCCCATAGGCAGCTGTACTGGCTTGGCGAGTGCAATTGCGACGGGCACCTGAACTGAGGGGGAGCTGGACTGCCCGTGATGCGTGCGGTGGACCCGAGGACCCGGGGGCTCAAGTTCGTGCTGCCTCGAGCGTCATCCGCCCGCTCGCGATCCTGGTCCTGGTCGTTGTCCTGCTCATCGTGGCGTTCTAGGGATGATCATTGATCAACGTGTTGTGCGCGACGAGCGTCGAGCGTGCCGCTTGGTACGGCGCGAACGCCTCGGACAGGCGCGGTGTCTGACGACGAGGCATGTCTATGTCCTCCTTTGGACATGACTTCATCGGTCCGGTCCATCGGAGGATTGAGAGCTGGCATCATGTTGTATGCACATACCAAGAACGGAAGTGATGTGTCCGCCATGCCCGCAACTCCTTGTCCTACAGGAACAGAAGAGTGGGAGTGAACCGCGCCGTCCACCACCTCGATCTGTGGGTGAGTGACGCTGGGGTAGCCGCCGGCGAGTGGGGCTGGCTGCTCGGCGAGCTCGACTGGGAGTACGACGGCGTGGCCTGGCGGCACTCCGACGGCACCTACTTGTTCATGGAGCGATCATCCGACCAGGTCGACGAGCCGCACGACCGGCTGCGCCCCGGGCTCAACCACCTCGCCCTGACCTGCCCCGACCGGGCGCTGCTCGACCGGATCCGCGCGGAGTCCTCCGAGCACGGGTGGCACGAGCTGTTCGCGGACCGCTACCCGCACGCCGGCGGAGAGCAACACACGGCGTTGTACGTGGAGAACTCCGAGGGCTTCGAGGTCGAGGTCGTCGTCGAGGGCGACTGAGGGTCCCCCGACTCCCGCGGAGTAGCTACAGCTTCGCCAGCCCGTTGTACGGACTCACGATCCGGCGTGGCTGCGAGCCGAAGTCGACGGTCACCGCACCCTCTTCAGTCGAAATCACGCGGCCGAGGCCGTAGGTGTCGTGGTTGACCCGATCCTCCAGTGCGAACCGCTCGATCCGTGGCTCGGAGGGGATCTTGAAAGGACTGTTCGGCAATTGTCGCCGTTGTGCAGGCCGTGTTGTCATCACCTCCATCATGCACCCTCGGGCGACATTCGGCGCATTCTTCGCCGAGGTAGCACCTCAGCCCGGCCACACGATCTCGTCCAGGAACCGCTCGACGGCCGAGCCGAGCTGCCCCAGGACCGCCGCCGAGTCCGCCAGCGGCCCCGGCACCCGCAGTCCGTGGTCGGCGGTCGGGACTTCGAGCACGTGCGGCGTCAGGCTCCGCGCCAGGTCGCCGTCCCAGAGGTCGTCCCCGGTCCCGCCCACCAGCAGGCACGGCGCCGCCGACTTCCGCACCGCCTCCACCACGATCGCCGGGTCGAAGCCCACCGCTTCGGTCAACACGGGCGTCACCCAGATGGCGGGGCACTCCCGGGCAGCCACCGCGGGCGCCGACAACGTGCCGAGCGACTTCGCCACGACGACTGTCTCCGCGCCGCTGTCGATCAAGGGCTCCAGGACGGCACCGACCGTGTCGGCCACCATGGCCGGCGCGCCCGGACCCGGCTCCACCGGTGTGGGGTGTCCGGGCCAATGCACGGCCTCCACGACTGCGCCACGATCCTCCGCCGCCTCGATCGGGTAGAAGAGGGTGGGCACGAAGGGGCCTCGCATCCGGCCCGGTACCGACACGACTGTTCGACGGTTCACCGGCCCATCGTGCCGTGAGTGGCCCGGTCGGTCCACGACCAGGTGAGGGAGACACGCCCTAGGCTGCCTCCATGACTGACACGCACGGACAGGTCGCGGGTGTCGACCTCGGGCGGCTGTCTGCGGAGCTCGACGAGCGACTGAGCGACGCGGATGAGGCGCTGGAGCGCCACTACCCGGGCGAGCGGTCCGGGCGCCAGCCGGTGCACACGGTCTACGTCCCGGCCGACACGTTCGACCGCGACATCTTCGCGTCGTACGGCAACACGGCGCAGATGTGCGTGCTCGAGCACGCCGAGGACTTCCTCAGGCTGCTCGATGACGACGAGGACCTGTTCGGGCAGGTACTGACCAAGCTGGAGAGCGAGCCGATCGAGGACCTGCGGATCGACTTCGAGGACGGGTACGGCGCCCGGTCCGACGATGAGGAGGACGCCACGGCCGAGAAGGCCGCCACGGATCTTCGCGAGGCCATCGACAAGGGCGAGGCCAGCCCGTTCCACGGGATCCGGTTCAAGAGCTTCGAGAGGCCGACCAGGGAGCGTGGGCTGCGCACCCTCGCGCTCTTCCTGTCCACCCTCGCCGCCGACGGGCGGCTGCCGGAGGGCTTCGTGGTGACCCTCCCCAAGGTCACGTCGGTCGACCAGGTGGAGGCGATGGTCCTGGCCGCGAAGCGGCTCGAAGCCAGCCTCGGGCTGGGCAAGCGGTCCGTCCGCTTCGAGCTCCAGATCGAGACCCCGCAGTCCATCCTCGGCCCCGACGGCACCGCCCTGGTTGCCCGGATGATCCACGCCGCTCGCGGCCGGTGCACCGGTCTCCACTACGGCACCTACGACTACTCCGCCTACTGCGGGATCGCCGCGGCGCAGCAGAGCCTCGACCACCCGGTCGCCGACCACGCCAAGGCGGTGATGCAGGCGGCCGCGGCCGGGACCGGCGTACGGCTCTCCGACGGATCCACCAACATCCTGCCCGTCGGCGACGCCGAGGCCGTGCACTCCGCCTGGGCCAACCACCTCCGGCTGGTCCTGCGCTCCCTGGAACGTGGCTTCTACCAGGGGTGGGACATGCATCCCGCGCAGCTGCCGACCCGCTTCGCCGCGACCTTCGCGTTCTACCGGAGCGGGTTCGACAGCGCCGCGGGGCGACTGCACCGCTATGTCGAGCAGGTCGGTTCACAGGTCCTCGACGAGCCGGCGACGGCGCGGGCGCTCGCGGACTACCTGCTCCGCGGCCTCGACTGCGGCGCGTTGTCCGAAGCCGAGGTCGCCGCAGCCTCCGGCGTGAGCAGGGGAACCCTGGCCGCGCTTGCCCGGCGGACCGACCTGCGGAAGGACGGCTGAGCGATGGGTGTGGTCCTGGGCCCCAACCAGTATGGGAAGGCGGAGAACCGGGTGGTGCGGATCTACCGCGACACCGACCGCCACGAGATCCGCGACCTCAACGTCTCCACGTCATTGCGTGGCGACTTCGCGGACGCCCACGTCACCGGCGACCAGACGCACGTGCTGCCGACCGACACCCAGAAGAACACCGCCTTCGCCTATGCCAAGAAGCACGGGATCACGTCGCCGGAGGACTACGCGGTAGCGCTGGGGACCCGGCTGCTCGAGGCGACCCCGGCGGCCACCGGCGCCCGGGTCGATGTCGAGGAGTACGCCTGGGACCGGATCCCCGTCGGCGGCGCCGGCCATGATCACGCCTTCGTCCGACGCGGCGGCGAGGTGAGGACCACGTCCGTCGACGTCACGACCAACGGGGCGACCGTGGCGTCGGGGCTGACCGACCTGGTGGTGCTCAAGTCGACCGGGTCGGAGTTCAAGGAGTTCCTCCGCGACGAGTACACGACACTGCCCGACGCCGACGACCGGATCCTGGCGACCGCACTCACCGCCAGGTGGCAATACGCGCCGCGCGGGGACCTCGACTGGAACGGCACGTACGACGAGATCCGGTCCACGATGCTGGAGTACTTCGCCACCACCTACAGCCGCGCCCTGCAGGAGACGCTGTACGCGATGGGCACCGCCGTGCTCGAGGCGCACACCGACGTGGCCGAGATCAGCTTCTCCGCCCCGAATCGACACCACCATCTCGTCGACCTCGGCCCCTTCGGCATCGACAACTTCGGCGAGGTGTTCATCGCCGCGGATCGTCCCTACGGCTTGATCGAGGCCACCGTCGTCCGGGAGGCGGAGTGACCGAGCTCGACCCGTTCAACTCCCTTCCGGAGGAGGAGGCGAGGGCCCGGCTGGCGACCTGCCTCGACGTGCCTCGCTGGGTCGACGTCGTGCTGGCCGGCCGTCCGTACGCCGACCGCGGCGCCCTGATGAACGTGGCCGAGGTGGCGGCTGAGTCTCTCGACGACGAGGAGCTGGAGTCGGCGCTGGCCCGCCATCCGCGGATCGGGGAACGCGCGTCGGCAGGCCACGACGCGAGGTTCTCCGCCCGGGAGCAGGCGGGGGTCGATCCCGCCGACGCCGACGTCTCGCGTCGTCTCGCGGAGGGCAATCGGGGCTACGAGGAGCGGTTCGACCGGGTCTTCCTCATCCGCGCTGCCGGCCGCAGTGCCCCGGAGATCCTGGCCGAGCTCGAACGACGGCTGGGCAACGACGACGAGACCGAGCGCGCAGAGACGGTCACCCAGCTGCGCGAGATCGCCCTCCTGCGCCTGGAGCAGGTCGCGGAGCACGAGGAGAGAAGCTGACATGGCATCCCTGAGCACCCACGTCCTCGACACCAGCCGCGGCGGCCCGGCGGCCGGCGTACCGGTCGCGCTTGAGTCCGCCACCGGGGACCCGCTCGGCACCGGCGTGACCGACGCCGACGGCCGCGTCGCCCCGATCGGTGGGGAGCTCGCGCTCGGCGACTATCGGCTGCGCTTCGACACGACGGCGTGGTTCGCCGACGCCGGAGTGACCGGCTTCTACCCCGAGGTCGTGGTCACGTTCAGCATCGGCGCGGACGAGCACTTCCACGTTCCCTTGCTCCTCAGTCCCTTCGGCTACTCGACCTACCGTGGCAGCTGATCCCTTGGACATCTGCGTCCGGGCGCAACGGGCGGTCGTGGACGGTCGGGAGGGTCCGGTCTCGGTGCGAATCAGGGACGGCCGGATCGCCGACCTCGCGCCGTACGACGCGCCGTTCGACGCCAAGGCCGTGTTCGAACTCGCCGGCGACGAGGTGCTCCTGCCCGGCCTGGTCGACACCCATGTCCACGTCAACGAGCCCGGCCGCACGGACTGGGAGGGCTTCGAGACCGCCACCCGGTCCGCGGCGGCAGGCGGCGTGACCACGATCGTCGACATGCCTCTCAACAGCATCCCCCCGACCACGACGTTCGCCGGGCTGGAGGAGAAGCAGGAGGTCGCCCGCGACCAGGTCTGGGTCGACGTGGGCTTCTGGGGCGGTGCCGTCCCCGGGAACCTGGCCGAGCTCGAGAAGCTGCACGAGGCGGGCGTCTTCGGCTTCAAGTGCTTCCTCCTCGACTCGGGAGTGGAGGAGTTCCCGCACCTGACGCCGCGCGAGTTCGGCGCGGCACTCGGGGAGACGGCCCGGCTCGGGGCCTTGATGCTCGTGCACGCCGAGGACGCCGACCTGATCGACGACTCCCACGCGCACGGGTCGGCGTACTCCGGCTTCCTCGACTCCCGGCCCTCGGCCGCGGAGGAGCGGGCGATCGACCTGGTGATCGACGGTGCCCGGGCGAGCGGCAGCCGGGCGCACATCGTGCACCTGAGCGCGGCGGGCGCAATCCCGGCCCTTCGTGCGGCCCGGGCGGCGGGCGTCGACGTGTCCGTCGAGACGTGCCCGCACTACCTCTTCTTCGACGCCGAAGGGATCCCCGACGGCGCCACCGAGTTCAAGTGCTGCCCGCCGATCCGGGACGCGGCCAACCGCTCGGGCCTCTGGGAGGGGCTCGCAGCCGGCGACATCGACTTCGTGGTCAGCGACCACTCCCCGTGCGTGGCCGAGCTGAAGCGTCAGGAGCTCGGCGACTTCGGCGATGCCTGGGGTGGCATCGCCTCGCTCCAGCTGGGCCTGCCGGCGGTCTGGACGATGGCGCGCGAGCGCGGCCACGGCCTGGCCGACGTGACGCGATGGATGGCGAACGGCCCCGCGGACCGGGTCGGCCTGACCGACCGTGGCCGGATCGCGGTCGGTGCCGCGGCCGACCTGTGCGTGTTCGCCCCCGATCAGGAGTTCGTCGTCGACGTGGCGCGCCTGCACCACAAGAACCCGGTCTCGGCCTACGCCGGGCGTACGCTCACCGGCACGGTCCGGCAGACCTGGCTGCGCGGCGTACCCGTCGACCTGGACGCCGCCCCGCGCGGGCAGCTGCTGAGGAGGGGAGAGGCATGACCTACTACGCACCTCGTGGGGGCTTGCCGTCCCAGCGCGACCTCACCACCGACCGCGCCGTCTTCACCGAGGCGTACGCCGTGCTGCCGCGCGGCACCATGCGCGACATCGTGACCAGCCGGCTGCCCTTCTGGGACGACACCCGGCTGTGGGTCATCGCGCGGCCGATGACCGGGTTCGCGGAGACCTTCTCGCAGTACGTCGTCGAGGTGGCGCCCGGCGGCGGCAGCGACCGTCCCGAGCCCGACACCGTTGCCGAGGGGGTGATGTTCGTGGTGGACGGCACCGTCGGGCTGACCGTCGACGGCATCCTCCACCGGATGGAGCCGGGCGGCTACGCCTTCCTGCCGCCGGGGGCGACCTGGACCCTCCGCAACGACACGGACGCGACCGCGACGTTTCACTGGATCCGCAAGGCCTACCAGCGGGTGGAAGGGATCGAGGTCCCGGACGCGTTCGTCACCCACGAGTCGGACGTCCCTTCCGAGCCGATGCCCGACACCGACGGTGCGTGGGGGACCCAGCGGTTCGTGGACCCGCTCGACGTCCGGCACGACATGCACGTCAACATCGTGAACTTCGAGCCCGGCGGCGTGATCCCGTTCCCGGAGACCCACGTCATGGAGCACGGCCTCTACGTGCTCGAGGGCAAGGCCGTCTACCTGCTGAACAGGGACTGGGTGGAGGTGCAGGAGGGCGACTTCATGTGGCTGCGGGCGTTCTGTCCCCAGGCCTGCTACGCCGGCGGCCCGGGCCGGTTCCGGTACTTGCTCTACAAGGACGTCAACCGGCACCCCCGGCTCCGCCTGTCCATGTGACCCGGACCACGTAGACTGACCGGCGGGTTCGTTGTTCGGCATGGATAACCAGCGATCCCCTGTGGCTCTCAACCATGCCCGGGACGACGTGCCCGCGTGCGATGGGAGACGCGATGACCCAGCCCTCGATCACCGTCAACGGTGAGCCGCGCGCGCTCGGCCCCATCCCGGCCCACACCACTGCCCTCGACTGGCTGCGCGACATCGGACTCACCGGCGCCAAGGAGGGCTGTGCGGAGGGGGAGTGCGGCGCCTGCTCGGTGATGGTGGCCCGCCCGGGCCTGTCGGACGGCTCGCAGTGGACCGCGATCAACGCCTGCCTGGTCCCGGCACTCGCCCTCGACGGGCAGGAGGTCGTCACCGCCGAGGGCCTCGGCACTCCCGACGACCTGCACCCGGTGCAGAGGGAGATGGCCGACCGTGGCGGGTCGCAGTGCGGCTACTGCACGCCAGGGTTCGTCTGCAGCATGGCAGCGGAGTTCTACCGAACCGGCCGGGCACCGACGAACGGCGCGCCGACCGATCCCGAGCATGGGCCGAACGGCTTCGACCTGCACGCACTGAGCGGCAACCTGTGCCGCTGCACCGGCTACCGACCGATCCGGGACGCGGCCTACGCGCTGGGGTCGCCCGACGCCACCGATCCCCTCGCCGTCCGGGTATCGGCACAGGCGCCCGCACCAGTCGCCACCCGCGTAGACGGGTTCGCCCGTCCGGCCGACCTCGCGGAGGCAGTGGAGTTGCTGTCCTCCCGGTCCGACGCCACCGTCGTCGCCGGCTGCACCGACTGGGGCGTCGAGGTGAACATCCGCGGTGAGCGGGCGGCATACGTCGTCGCGGTGGACCGGGTGCCCGAGCTGCGGGAGCTGGAGGTCGTCTCGACGGGCTCGACCACCGATGCGGTCATCGAGATCGGAGCGGCCCTCACCCTGTCCGAGGTCGAAGCCGGGCTCAGCCGACGGGTCCCGATCCTCGACCAGGTCTGGCCGCAGTTCGCGTCCCGGCTGATCCGCAACGGCGCGACCATCGGCGGGAACATCGCGACCGCCTCGCCGATCGGGGACCTGCCCCCCGCGTTGCTTGCCCTGGAGGCGACCCTGATCCTCGCGTCGACCGACGGCGATCGCGAGGTCCCGCTGGCCGACTTCTGGACCGGCTACCGCGAGACCGTGCTGCGCACCGGCGAGCTGATCCGGTCGATCCGGATCGCGCAGCGGCAGCCGGGCATCGCGGCCTTCCACAAGATCGCCAAGCGTCGCTTCGACGACATCTCCATCGTCGCCGTCGGCTTCGCTCTCGACCTCGACGACGGCGTGGTCACGAAGGCCCGGATCGGCCTCGGCGGGGTGGCAGCCACGCCCGTCCGCGCGCTGGCCACCGAAGCGGCCCTGGAGGGGAGACCCTGGACCGCTGACACCGCCCGGGTGGCAGCCGAGGTGATGGGCACCGAAGGCACGCCGATGGACGACCACCGCGCCAGTGCGGCGTACCGAGCGGCGACGCTCGGCACCGCACTGCTCAAGCTGCACGCGGAGCACCCCGACGCCGAGGCGGTGCCGGCATGACGTCCCCCGCGGGCAGCCACCTGTCCCGACGCCCGGACGACGCGATCGTCGGGCTGGAGATCCCGCACGAGAGCGCCGCCCTGCACGTGACCGGCGCCGCCCTCTACACCGACGACCTCGTCGGCCGCACCCGTGACGTGCTGCATGCCCATCCCGTGCAGGCGCCGCACGCCCACGCCCGGGTGACGGCCCTGCGCGTCGACCCCGCCCTCGACGTGTCCGGGGTGGTCCGCGTCCTCACCGCCGACGACGTCCCGGGCATCAACGACGCCGGCGTCAAGGACGACGAGCCGCTGTTCCCGAGCGAGGTCAGGTACTTCGGACACGCGGTCTGCTGGGTGCTCGGCGAAACCCTCGAGGCGGCCCGGCTCGGAGCCGAGGCGGTCGAGGTCGACTACGAGCCCCTGCCGGCGCTGATCGGTGTGCGCGAGGCGATCGCGGCTGGGAGCTTCCAGGGTGGTCAACCCACGGTGTCGCGCGGTGACGTCGAGGCCGGACTCGCCGGGTCGGACCACGTGTTCAGCGGCGAGACGGAGATGGCCGGTCAGGAGCACTTCTACCTCGAGACACATTGCTCGCTCGCGCACGTCGACGAGGCCGGGCAGATCTTCGTGCAGAGCAGCACCCAGCACCCCACGGAGACCCAGGAGATCGTGGCCCACGTGCTGGGGCTGAGCAACCACGACGTGACGGTGCAGTGCCTGCGGATGGGCGGCGGCTTCGGCGGCAAGGAGATGCAGCCGCACGGGTACGCCGCGATCGCGGCGCTCGGTGCGACGCTCACCGGTCGTCCGGTGCGGCTGCGGCTCAACCGCACGCAGGACATCACGATGACCGGCAAGCGGCACGGCTTCCACGCCCAGTGGCGCGCGGGGTTCGACGCCGAGGGCCGGCTCCAGGCACTCGATGCCACGCTCACCTCCGACGGCGGATGGAGCCTGGACCTGTCCGAGCCGGTGCTGGCGCGGGCGCTGTGCCACGTCGACAACGCGTACTGGATCCCGCACGTGCGGGTGAACGGCCGGATCGCGCAGACCCACAAGACGTCGCAGACCGCGTTTCGCGGGTTCGGCGGGCCGCAGGGGATGCTCGTGATCGAGGACATCCTCGGCAGGTGCGCGCCGCTGCTCGGGATCGAGCCGATCGACTTGCGACGCCGCAACTTCTACGCCGACGGCCAGAGCACGCCGTACGGCCAGCCGGTCCGGCACTCCGAGCGGGCAGTGGCGGCCTGGGAGCGAGTGCTGGAGTCGGGCGTCGTCGCGCGACGCCTGGGGGAGATCGAGGACTTCAACGCGCGGCACGAGCACGTCAAGCGCGGGTTGGCCGTGACGCCGGTGAAGTTCGGCATCTCGTTCAACTTCACGGCCTTCAACCAGGCCGGCGCCCTGGTCCACGTCTACAAGGACGGCTCGGTGCTGATCAACCACGGCGGCACCGAGATGGGCCAGGGGCTGCACACGAAGATGCTGCAGGTCGCGGCGACCACGCTCGGCGTGCCCCTCGCGAAGGTGCGGCTCGCGCCCACCCGTACCGACAAGGTGCCCAACACCTCGGCCACCGCCGCGAGCTCGGGCGCGGACCTCAACGGCGGCGCGGTCAAGAACGCGTGCGAGCAGATCATGGAGCGGCTCGCGCAGGTCGCAGCCGGCCGCGAGGTCGGCCGCGACGTCACCTGGGAGGAGCTGGTCCGGGAGGCGTACTTCAGCAGGGTCCAGCTCTGGGCGGCCGGCTTCTACCGCACCGAGGGCCTGCACTGGGACTCCTCCGTCATGCACGGGCACCCGTTCAAGTACTTCGCGTACGGCGTCGCCGCGGCCGAGGTGGAGGTCGACGGATTCACCGGCGCGAACCGGACGCTGCGGGTGGACATCGTGCACGACGTCGGCGACTCGCTGTCCCCCTTGGTGGACCTCGGTCAGATCGAGGGTGGGTTTGTCCAGGGGGCGGGCTGGCTCACACTCGAGGACCTGCGCTGGGACGAGTCCGACCAGCCGTCTCGTGGGCGACTCGCGACCCAGGCGGCCAGCACCTACAAGCTGCCGAGCTTCTCGGAGATGCCCGAGGTCTTCAACGTGGCGCTGCTCGAGCGGGCCCACGAGGACGGTTCGGTCTACGGGTCTAAGGCCGTCGGGGAGCCGCCGCTGATGCTTGCCTTCTCCGTGCGTGAGGCGCTGCGGCAGGCCGCAGCGGCATTCGGGCCGCCGGGCACCAGCGTCGACCTGGCCTCACCGGCGACACCGGAAGCGGTCTTCTGGGCGGTCGAGCAGGCGCGGCGCAGCACTGCGGACAGCCCGGTGCACGGCCATGTCGAGGAGGGCCTGCCGGGCCAGGTCCCGGCTCAGCCCGGCCCCGACGCGCACCGCCTGCACCCACGCTCCGAGCAGGCGGCGGGGGCTGTGCCCGAGGAGGTGCGGTCGTGACGAACTGGATCGCATCAGTCCAGCGCCTGCGGCGCGAGCGCCGACCGGGTGTCCTGGTGACGATCACGGACGTACGTGGCCACGCCCCCCGGGACGCCGGCACCAAGATGGTGGTCGCCTCCGACGAGGCGTGGGGGACGGTCGGTGGCGGCAACCTCGAGGAGACGGCGCTGGCCAGGGCGCGGCAGATGCTGGACGACCCGCCCTCGGCGCCGGAGTCGATGACGATGTCGCTCAACGACAAGGTTCGCACCGAGCACGGCCGCCAGTGCTGCGGCGGTGAGGTGACCCTGCTCTTCGAGCGACTGGGCGTCGTCCCCTCCGTCGCGATCTTCGGCATGGGCCACGTCGGGCTCGAGCTCGCCCGCATCCTCTCCCGCCACGACCTCGATCTCCACGTCGTCGACTCGCGCGCGGGTCAGGTGACAGCGGACCGATTGGCCTGCCTCGACGACGGGCCGGCCCTCGTCCACGCCCATCACTCGCCGGTGCCCGAGGTGGCGCTCGGGGAGGTCGCGCAGGGCACGCACGTGCTGGTCCTGACCCACGACCACGCGGAGGACTTCGCGCTCTGCGACGCGGCCCTGCGCTGCTCGCACCTCGGGTCGATCGGCCTGATCGGCTCGTCGGCGAAGTGGCAGCGGTTCCAGCAGGGGCTCCGGGTCGAAGGCCACACCGAGGCGCAGATCCAGCGCATCCGGTCCCCGATCGGCACACCTGACGTCCCGGGGAAGGATCCGGCCACCATCGCGGTCAGCGTGGCCGCCGATCTCCTGCGGATCTTCGAGAGCAGCCGGGTCACCTCGTGACGCTCTACCGGGCCCGGGTGTTCGACACCCCGGACGACCCCTTTGCGGGCGCGTCCCTGCGCAGCGTGGACGACGCCGGCCTGCTAGTGACCGACGGAGTCATCACCGCGCGGGGTGACTTCGCGGCGGTCCGCGCCGACCACCCGGACGCAGACGTGGTCGACCTGCGTGACGGCGTACTCCTGCCCGGCCTGGTCGACACCCACCTGCACTACCCGCAGGTCCGCGCGATCGGTGCGCTCGGCATGCCGCTGCTGGAGTGGCTCGAGCGGTGCGCCCTGCCCGAGGAGGCGCGGCTGGCGTCGCCGACGTATGCCCGCGAGGTCGCCGCGGAGTTCGTCTGCGGCCTGCTGTCGGCGGGGACCACCACCGCCCTGGTCTTCGGATCGCACTTCTCCGGCGCGATGGACTCCCTCTTCGAGGAAGCCACGCGGGTCGGCCTCCGGGTGACTGCTGGTCTCGTGGTCAGCGATCGCTCGCTTCCCGAGCCGCTGCTCACCACCCCCGAGCGTGCCTACGACGAGGCGTGCGCACTGGCGGCCCGATGGCATGGCACCGGCCGGACGAGGTACGCCGTGACGCCACGCTTCTCGTACTCGGCTGGCGAGGAGATTCTCGATGCCTGCGGCGCCGTGCTGAAGGACGTCCCCGGGACCCTCTTCACCTCCCACGTGAACGAGAACCCGGCCGAGATCGCCGAGGTCGCCCGGTCCTTCTCCGGGGCCGAGCACTACGTCGACACGTACGACCGGCACGGCCTGGTCTCCGAACGGTCGGTGCTGGCCCACAACGTGCACGCGACCGACGAGGAGCTCACCGTCCTGGCCGGTCGCCGCGCGGCGGTGGCCCACTGCCCGACCAGCAACGCGGCCCTGGGGAGCGGCCTGTTCCCGCTGCGCCGCCACGTCGAGCACGGCGTCCGGGTCGCCTTGGGCTCCGACGTGGGAGCCGGCACCGGGTTCTCCCTGTTCAAGGAGGGTCTGCAGGCGCACTTCGCGCAGTCCCTGCTGGGTCCGGAGGGACTGCCGCTCACGTCACCGCACCTGCTCTACCTCGCGACCCGCGCGGGCGCCCTGGCCCTCGGCCTCGGGGACGAGGTCGGCGATCTCGGGGTCGGCAAGCAGTTCGACGCCATCCTGGTCCGCCCGCTCGCCGACGACCCCCTCGACGTCGGCCTGCGGCACGCCATCTCGCCCGAGGACGCGCTCGCCAAGATCTTCGCCCTCGGCGGCGACTCCGATCTGGCCTCGGTCTGGGTCTCCGGCGACCGCCTCCGCGCCGACCCGTCAGAAACGTTCTGACGGTCAGCGGGTTTCGGCGGCGAGGACAGCGTCGTACGCCGGGAGGGTGAGGAAGTCGGGAAAGTCCTCGCTCAGCGCGGAGCCGACGAAGAGGTCGCGGGCGGTCTCCCAGTGGCCGGCTGTGAATGCGTCATCACCGACCTGATCCCGGATGGCGGCGTACTCCTCCTCGACGATCCGCTCGACGAGCTCGCGGCTGACCGTCTCGCCTTTGTCCAGGGTCGCCTCGTTGTACAGCCACTGCCACACCTGGGAGCGAGAGATCTCCGCGGTCGCCGCGTCCTCCATCAGGTTGTTGATGGCGGCGGCACCGTTCCCGGAGAGCCAGGACTGGAGGTACTCCATCCCGATCCGGATGTTCCCCCGGAGCCCCTCCTCGGTGCGCTCGCCCGGGGTCTGGTCGACGGCGAGCAGGTCGGGCGCGTTGACGAACACGTCCTCGCGCAGCCGATCCAGCTGGTTGGGCCGGTCGCCGAGCAACTCGTCGAAGATCTCGGCGCAGACGGGAACCAGGTCGGGATGGGCGACCCAGGACCCGTCGAAGCCGGCCTTCGCCTCGCGGTTCTTGTCCTCGCGCACCTTCGCGAAGGCACGTTCGTTCACCTTGGAATCCCTGCGGCTGGGGATGAATGCGGCCATGCCGCCGATCGCGAACGCCCCGCGCTTGTGACAAGTCTGCACCAGGAGGTCGCTGTAGGCCGCCATCATCGGAGCGTTCATCGTGACGGCGTTGCGATCGGGGAGCGTGAACCGGGCTCCGGCGTCACGGAAGTTCTTGATGATGCTGAACAGGTAGTCCCACCGCCCGGCGTTCAGGCCCGCCATGTGGTCGCGCAGCTCGTAGAGGATCTCGTCCATCTCGAACGCCGCGGTGATGGTCTCGATCAGCACCGTGGCGCGGATGGTCCCGTGCGGGACTTCGAGTGCCGACTGGGCGTGGGTGAAGACGTCGTTCCACAACCGGGCCTCGAGGTGCGACTCCATCTTGGGCAGGTAGAAGTACGGCGCGGAACCACGGGACAGCAGCTCCTTGGCGTTGTGGAAGAAATACAGGCCGAAGTCCACGAGCCCGCCGGCGATCCGGCTTCCGTCGACCGAGATGTGTGCCTCGTCGAGGTGCCAGCCACGCGGCCGCGGCACGATCACCGGGATCCGGTCGGGATCGGCGAGGGCGTAGCTCTTCCCCTCAGGAGAGGTGAAGGAGATGTCGCGGCGTACGGCGTCGTACAGGTTGACCTGGCCGCCGATCACGTTCTCCCAGTGCGGGGTGTTGGCGTCCTCGAGGTCGGCCAGCCAGACCTTGGCGCCCGAGTTGAGGGCGTTGATCGACATCTTGCGGGTGGTGGGGCCGGTGATCTCCACCCTGCGGTCCTGCAGGTCGCCGGGGGTGGGGGCGACCCGCCAGTCGCCGGTCCGCACGTCGGCGGTCTCGGGCAGGAAGTCGAGGGTGCCGGTCTCGGCGATCGCCGTCCGGCGTGTCCGCCGCGCTGCCAACAGCTCGTCGCGCCGCGCACCGAAGCGCCGGTGCAGGTCAGCAACGAAGTCGAGCGCCGATTCGGTCAGGATCTCCTCGGAGCGGTCGACGGGACCTCCCGAGACGCTGATGTCGCCCATCCCGTCACGTTAGCGGTGGTGCCAGCAGTTCGGTACGTTCCGACGCCAGGAGTACGGCGCCACGAGCACGATCCACTCTGCAGCGAAATTTTGCGATTGTCATTCATCGGTCGGGGCACGGGCACCCCATGGCCAGGGAGGAGGGACCCGGGGCCGGGGAGTGGGTGCCTGCCCGGCCGAGCCTGAAACGGCTTCGGGAGGCGATTCTGGACTGCCGCGGGTGCGACCTGTATCGAGACGCCACCCAGCCGGTCATGGGAGACGGCCCGCCGGGGGCGTCGATGATGGTGCTGGGCGAGCAGCCGGGGGACCGGGAGGACCTCGAGGGGGAGCCGTTCGTCGGCCCGGCGGGCAGGATCCTCGACCGGGCGCTGGACGAGGCCGGCCTCCCGCACGAGACGGTCTACCGCACGAACGTGGTCAAGCACTTCCGGTTCTCCGGGACGCGTGGGAAGCGGCGCATTCACCAGTCGCCGAGCCGCTGGCACGTGACGGCTTGCGGCCCGTGGCTGGTCGCGGAGCTCGGTGTGGTGCGGCCGACCGGTGTCGTCGTGCTCGGAGCCACCGCCGGCAAGGCGGTGTTCGGCTCGGCGTTTCGCGTGGGGCAGAGCAGGGGCCGGCTGCTGGAGTGGCCGCAGGGGACGTTCGACGTGCCCCATCCGCCGGCGTGGGTGCTGCCGACGACCCACCCCGCTGCGGTGCTGCGGACGGACGAGCGGGAGGCTGCCTTTCAAGCGTTGGTGGCGGACCTCCGGGTGGCCGTGGCGGCGCTCCCTGAGGAAGGCGCTCCTTCCTGACCCGGGACGCCGTACGTCGTCGTGCGCTCGCGCACGGGTCGTCCGATCCCCGCGGCGATCTCGTGCAGCTCGGCGACCGTCTTGGCCGAGCCGTGCTCGGACCCGGCCATCCGCGAGATGGTTTCCTCCATCAGGGTGCCGCCGAGGTCGTTCGCGCCGGAGCGGAGCATCGCCCGGGTGCCGTCGGTGCCGAGCTTGACCCAGCTGGTCTGGATGTTCGGGATCCGGCCGTGCAGCAGGATCCGGGCCATCGCGTGGACGGCCAGGTTGTCCCGCAGGGTCGGGCCCGGTCGGGCAACCCCTGCCAGGTAGATGGGGGAGGAGTGGTGAACGAACGGCAACGGGACGAACTCGGTGAAGCCGCCCGTCTCGTCCTGGATCCGGCTGATCACCCGGAGGTGCTGGACCCAGTGCCGGGGATGGTCGACGTGGCCGTACATCATCGTCGAGCTCGAGCGCAGGCCCACCCGGTGCGCCGTGGTGACCACGTCGATCCACATCTGCGCGGGCAGCTTGCCCTTGGTGAGCACCCAGCGGACCTCGTCGTCGAGGATCTCAGCGGCTGTGCCCGGGATGGTGTCGAGCCCGGACTCACGCGCCTTGATCAGGAAGTCCTCGATCGAGAGCCCGGTGCGCGAGGCTCCGTTGACGATCTCCATCGGCGAGAACGCGTGCACGTGCATTCCAGGGACCCGCTTTTTCACCGCCGCCGCAAGATCGAAGTACGCCGTGCCGGGCAGCTCTGGGTCGATCCCGCCCTGCATGCACACCTCGGTCGCGCCGACCTGCCACGCCTCCTCGGCCCGGTCGGCGACCTGGTCGAGCGACAGTGAGTATGCGTCCGCGTCGGTGCGGCGCTGGGCGAATGCGCAGAAGCGGCAGCCGACGTAGCAGACGTTGGTGAAGTTGATGTTCCGGTTGACCACGTAGGTGACCTCGTCGCCAACGGTGTCGCGCCTCAGGTCGTCGGCCAGCCCGCAGACCTGCTCCAGCACGTCGCCTTCCGCCATCATCAAGGTGAGAGCCTGATCGTCCGTGATCGCCGCAGGATCCGACTCCGCTGATCGGAGTGCGGCGGACCCGGCCGCCCCTCCCGCCGGGGACCCGGCGCCGGCGATCCGCCCGCTCCGCTCGTCCCTCGCTCCGCGGGGGCCAGTCCCAGCAACCCCGGCGCCGGGCGCCCCGTCGTCCGGCGCGTCCGGGTCGGTCGTCATGGCGCCCGCGGCCGCACGGACCTCGTCCCAGTCGCCGTACACGGCGTCGAAGTCGCTGCGGCGGTCGGCGCTGCGGCCGGTGGTGTCGATGGCAGCGTGCAGGTCGGTGCGGCCCACGCCGTCGTGGAGATGGGCGAAGCCGCCGTCGGGCTCCTGCCAGGGCAGGCCCTCTGGGCGGACGCCGGGGCGCGCGAGGCCGTCGGGTCCGGACAGTGTCGCCACGTGCCGGGAGACCCGTGGGTCGAGCCAGGGCTCTCCGGTGACGACGTACTCGGGATGCACGGTGAGCCGGGCGCGCAGGTCGAACCCGCTGTCGGCGGTCACCGAGCGGAGCCGATCCAGGGACGGCCACGGGCGCTCGGGATTGACGTGGTCGGGAGTGAGGGGGGAGACCCCTCCCCAGTCGTCGACGCCGGCTTCGAGCAGGGCGCGGCACTCCGTCAGGTCGACGAGGTTGGGCGGCGCCTGCACCCGCGCCTTCGGCCCGAGAACGAGCCGGGTGACGGCGATCGCCGCCCGATGCTCCTCGAGACCGAGGTCGTCGGCGTGCCGCATGGCGGTGTCCGGCTTGGCCCGGAAGTTCTGCACGATGACCTCTTGCACGGCCCCGAACCGGCGGGAGACGGCGCGCAGCGCGAAGATCGTCTCGGCGCGCTCGGTGAGGGTCTCGCCGATGCCGACCAGCAGGCCGCTCGTGAACGGGATCGACAGCCGTCCGGCGTCCTCCAGCACCCGCAGCCGCACCGAAGGATCCTTGTCGGGTGAGCCGAAGTGGGCCTGACCCTTCTCCTCGTACAGGCGCCGCGAGGTGGTCTCGAGCATCATCCCCATCGAGGGGGAGACCGGCTTCAGGCGGTTCATCTCCTCCCAGGACATGACGCCGGGGTTGAGGTGGGGGAGCAGACCGGTCTCCTCCAGGACCCGGACCGCCATGGCGCGGACGTAGGACAGGGTCGAGTCATAGCCTTGCTCGTCGAGCCAGGCCCGCGCTTCCGGCCACCGGTCCTCCGGACGGTCACCGAGGGTGAACAGCGCCTCGAGGCAACCGAGACCGGCACCCTGGCGGGCGATGTCGAGGATCTCGTCGGGTGAGAGGTACGGCGCCTGGTCGTCACGGGCGAGGTGTCCCGGCGTCGTGACGAAGGTGCAGTAGTGGCAACGATCGCGGCACAGCCGGGTCACCGGGATGAACACTTTGGGGGAGAAGGTGACCACACCCGGGCGACCGGCACCCACCAGACCCGCGTCGCGCACCCGGGCGGCGGCTGCGGTCAGCCGGTCCAGGTCTGGTCCGCGGGCGGCCAGGAGGGCGGTTGCCTCGGCGACATCGAGGGCCGCGCCGCGCTCCACGCGCGCCAGCGCCCGCCGGATCTGGGCCGGACGCACCGGCTCGGCTGCCGCGTGCTCGACGTCCTGCATGCGGCCAGTCTGTCAAGAACCGACGGGGCGCGCCCGCGGGGTCAACCCACGGACGCGCCCTTCGTGCCGACGGTCGTGTCGACGGGCGTGTCGACGGGTCCCGGTCAGGCGGGGGCCCACTCCTCCTCGGCCGACCGCTCCTTGCGCGGGGTGCCCCGGTCGAGCTTGCTCGGCCACCAGATCTTCCCGCCCAGATCGAGGTTGATCGCGGTGACCAGCACCGACCGCACGATCAGCGTGTCGAGCAGCACGCCCAGCGCGACCGCCACCCCGAGTTGGGCCAGGAACACCAGCGGCAGCGAGCCCAGCACCAGGAACGTGGCCGCCAGCACAAAGCCGGCCGAGGTGATCACGCCGCCTGTCGAGGAGAGCGCCACCAGCGAGCCCTCCCTGGTACCCCGGGTCGCCGTCTCCTCGCGCACGCGCGTCATCAGGAAGATGTTGTAGTCGATGCCGAGGGCGACGAGGAACACGAACGTGAACAGGGGGAACCCTGGATCGGTGTGTGCGAACCCCTCGTTGACATCGAAGATCGGCGCCCGGGTGAACACCTCGGTGAACAGCAGAGTCGAGATGCCCAGGGCCGCTCCGAACGACAGGACCACCGTGCCCATCAGGATCAACGGCGACGCCAGTGCTCGCAACAGGAGGATCAGGATCAGGAACACCACGACCAGCACGATCGGGATGATGACCTTGTTGTCGCGCTCCGAAGCGATCTTGGTGTCCAGGTAGAAGGCGGATCCGCCACCGACCAAGGCATCAGCCCCGTCGACGTCGTGGACGGCGTCGCGGGTCGACTCGACGATGTCGAATGCGGCTGTGGAGGATATGTCCGCCCCGACTGTGGCCTCGAAGTAGGAACGACCGTCACCGATGTCCTGCTCCGGCGTGGGTTCGCCCAGGCCTTCGACGTCGGTCATCGCCTCCTGCACCGCGGGGATCTGATCGGTGTTGGCGATCACCTGCACGGTGTTGGAGGTGTCGTCGAGCCCGTGGTCGACCAGGAGGGTCTGGCCCTTGATCGAGTCGAACTCCTTCGTGTACGACTCCTCGGTCGCCAGACCGGACGGGTCGAGCTTGAACAGGCCGAGGCAGGCAATCAGCAACAGAACGGCCGTGGTGGCCCACACCCTACGTGGACGCGGCGCGATCCGACCGCCGACCCTGGCCCAGAAACCGGAGGCGGTCGGCTCGGGCGAGCCGAACGTCGGCCGCTTGGGCCAGAAGATCCACCGGCCGCAGATCACCAGCATTGCCGGCAGCAGGGTCACCATCACCAGGAAGGTGACACCGATCCCGACGGCGAGGACTGGTCCGAGGCCGGCAGTGGAGTTGAGCTCGGCGAAGCTCAGGCACAGCATGCCGACGACGACGGTCGCGGCGCTGGCCAGGATCGCCGGAGCGGCCCGATGGAGCGCGAACGCCATCGCCTCGTGCCGGTCCTCGTGGCGGCGCAACTCCTCTCGATATCGGGCCACGAGCAGCAGGGCATAGTCGGTGCCGGCGCCGATCACCAGGATGCCGAGGATCGCCTGACTCTGCCCGTTCACGGTGAGATCGGCGTATCTGGCCAGCAGGTAGACGACGCCGCCTGAGATCGTGTAGGCGACGGCCGCCGAGATGATCGGCAGGAGCCAGAGGATCGGGCTGCGGTAGGTGAACAGCAGGATCACGATCACCACAAGGAGGGTGATCAGGATCAGGTTGGTGTCGATGCCCTCGAACGCCTCGGCAGCATCGGCCGCTTGACCGCCGAAGCCTGCCAGGTGGACGGTGACGCCGTCGATCTGCGAGATGTCGCGGATCTCGTCGGCGGCCTCGGGGATGTCGTTCCAGCCGTTCTCGCCGAAGTTGAAGGTGAGCGCGAGATAGGCGACTTCGCCGTCCTCGGAGATGAGCGGAGGCACCTGCTGGCCCTGTGCCTCCAGCTCGGCAGCGGCATTCGGGGAGATGACGCCCTCGTCGGTGACGCCGTCGATCTCCGCGATCTCCTGGGCTTGCTCGTCCATCGCCGCCAGGTCGTCGTCGGTCAGCCCTGAGTCTCGGTGATAGACGATCAGGGTCGGGATGTCGTTGGGATCGACCGTCCCGGTGAGCTCCTCGACCACCTTGGTGGACTCGGCGGAGCCGGGCAGCCACGAGGAGGCTTCGTTGTTCTGGACGTCGATCAGTTTGGAGCTGAGGGCGCTCATCGCGCCCGTGACGAGGAGGACAACTACGAACACGATCCATTTGGACACTGGGCCGGTCAACCTGCCGGCGATCTGACGATGCATGGGGCAACTCCATCACAAGGTGGGGACAGTCGGCATCAGGGTTTCCCCCTGATCAGACCGGAGGACGTCCTCAATTTCATCGCCGGTTCGACGGTCGTTCGCCTTAGGTCGGGGCCTTCCGGAGGGTTTTGACCGCTTCTTGCCATGGCCCGGACGGTTCTGCTGTCGTGTCGGACATCGGCCGAGCCTCGCCATCGGAGGTGCTCATGTCCCACGAGCCACGGTCCGGCGAGCCGCGAGACCCGCCTGCTGAGCGGGCTGTCGAGCCCGCTCACGCGGACTTCCGGCTCGACAGCATCGCGGCCGAGGCGATGTTCATGCTCGGCGCGGGCTCCACGGTGATGTACCAGCTGGCCATGAAGGGCGTCGGTCTCGGCGTCGTCGAGCACAGTACGACGCTGAGCCGCCCGGTCGACCGGCTGCGCACCACCCTGACCTACGTCTACGTCATGGTCCTGGGCACCGATGAGGAGAAGGACGAGTTCGCCGGTCTGGTCAACCGGATGCACGCGCCGGTCCGGTCCCCGGGGCGGTACTCGGCCTTCGATCCGGAGCTGCAGCTCTGGGTGGCCGCCACGCTCGCACGCAACAGCGATACCCTCTACGAGCGGGTCTTCGGCACGCTCAGCGAGGCCGCACGCGAGCGGTTGTACCGCGACTCCTGGATCCTCGGCACGGCCCTGCAGGTGCGAACGGAGGCATGGCCGCAGACCCGGCGGGAGTTCGAGAGGTACTGGGAAGAGTCGCTCGGACGACTGGAGAGCGATCCACACGTGCAGGTGTACGCCGCGCGGCTGGTGTCGATGGACGGCGCGCCGTGGTACCTGCGTCCGGCGAGGCCGCTGCAGAGCCTGATGACCCGGGGCAACCTCGACCCGCACACCCGGGCGATCCTCGCGCTGCCGTGGTCCGCGCGCGACCAGCGTGCCTACGACCTGTTCTGGAGGGTGTTCCCGCCGGTCTACCGGATGGTCCCGAGGCGGCTGCGTCAGCTGCCTGCGTGCCTGTTGCTGCGCGACGTACGCCGTCGGTTGCGCCGGGGCGCCAGAGTCATCTGACCGACCGCCGGGGGCAGGACCCGGGTCACGAGTACAGGCGGTCCAGTACGTCGGAGTACTTCGTGTTCACGACGCGGCGCTTGAGCTTGAGCGTGGGCGTGAGCTCCTCCGACTCGGCCGTCCACTCCATCGGCAGCAGCTCGAACGCCTTGACCTGCTCCGGACGCGAGAGCCGCTCGTTCGCCGCGTCGACCGCCGCCTGCGCCATCGCCCGGATCTCCGGCTTCTGCGCCAGGTCCGCCAGGTCCGTGAACCCGACGCCCATCTTCTGTGCCACCAGCGGGGCGATCTCCCCGTCGAGGGTGAGGACGGCGACGACGTACGGCTTGCCGTCCCCGACGGCCATCGCGTGGCCCACGATGGGCGACTCCTTGAGGAAGTTCTCGATGTTCGACGGCGAGATGTTCTTGCCGCCCGAGGTGATGATCAGCTCCTTCTTGCGGTCGACGATCGCGAAGAACCCGGCGTCGTCCAGGGTGCCGATGTCGCCCGTGTGCACCCAGCCCTCCTCGTCGATGAGCGCCCGCGTGGCGTCCTCCTGTCGGAAGTACCCGGGGGTGTTGACCGGACCGCGGACCAGCACCTCCCGGTCGTCGCCGAGCCGCACCTCCATGCCGGGAGTGGGGCGCCCGACCGTGCCGAGGCGGAAGCCCTCCGGTCCGTTGGCGGTGATCGCGCCGCACGTCTCGGTCATTCCGTACACGTCGAAGACCTTGATTCCGAGGCCGGCCATGAACTTCGCGACCTCGAGCGGCATCGGCGCCGCCGCGGATCCTGCCCAGATCACCTGGTCCAGCCCGAGGAGCAGCTTGAGGAACCCGAGGATCGCCTCGTCCGCCTCGCGGTACGCCTTCTCGATCTCCGGGGTCATGGTGCCGCCGACCTCCTGCGCCTGGACCCACGCCAGTCCGGCGGCCATCGAGTCCTGCACGAGCTTCACGTTGTCGGGGTTCGGATCGGCGGCGAGCTTGGCGGAGATGCCCGTCTTGATCTTCTCCCAGACGCGAGGCACGCCGAAGAAGCTCGTGGGGTGCACCTCACCGAGCGCGGCGAGCAGCTCCGCGGGGTCTCCGATCGCATGCATGTGGCTGCCCTGGATCTGCGGGCCGTACAGCCCGAGCACCCGCTCAGCGATGTGTGCGAGAGGGAGGTAGCTGACAGCGGTCTGCGCGTCGTGGAGCCCCGCCGCTTCGAGCGTGCTGATCGCCTCGTAGAGGACGTTGTGGTGGGTGAGCACCACCCCCTTCGGGTTCCCGGTCGTGCCGGAGGTGTAGAGGATCGTCGCCGGCGCGTCCGGATCCAGGTCATGGGCTCGGGCGTCCAGCTCGTCGGCATGTGCGGTGCGGTACGCCGTTCCTGAGGCCACCAGGTCATCCCACGGGACGAACCGGGGTTGCCCCGGGCCTGTCGAGTCGCCCGCGGGAACGGCGTCGGCGTCGAGGACGACGACCGTGCCGACGCTCCGGGTCTCGTCGAGCGCCCGGCTCCAGCGTGCGAGGTGGTCGGCGTTCTCGAGGACGACCACCGTGGGCTCGGCGTGGCCGGCGACGAAGGCGACCTGCTCGGGGGAGAGCGTGTTGTAGATCGACATCGGGGTCGCGGCCGCGTGCACGGCACCCATGTCCGCGAGGTAGTGCTCGAGCCGGTTCGTGGCCATGATCGCCACGGTGTCGCCCACGCCGAGGCCGAGCTCGACGAGCCCGGCCGCGACGTCGCGGGCATGCTCGCGGACCTCGGTCCAGTTGAGGGTTCGCCACGTCTCGCCGTCGGGCACGTGGTGCTTGTCGGAGTACGCCGGCTGGTCGGGGTAGGTGCGCACGGTGTCGGCCAGTGCGTCGATGAGGGTCCGGCCCGCGACCTGCTGCTCGATCCGGGCCCGGTCGGTGAGTACGTCGGCGGTCATGGCTGGCTCCTGGGGTGGGGGACGACCCCGATCATCGTGGACGGCCACGGGTTCGACCAGAGCCCGACGGGTGGTGTCTCAGATCCCCAGACTGCGACCGATGATCTCCTTCTGGATCTCGGTCGTGCCGCCGTAGATGGTCCCGACCCGGCCGTTCACGAAGGCACGCGCGATGGGGTACTCCATCATGTAGCCGTACCCGCCGTGCATCTGCACGCCCCGGTCCACCAGCCTCTTCTGCAGCTCGGTGGTCCACCACTTCACCATCGACGCGGTCTTCGGGTCGAGCTCACCGGCGACGTGACGCTTGATGCAGTCGTCGACGAAGACCCGGGCGATGTGGGCCTCGGTGGCCATCTCGGCGATCACGAAGCGGTTGTGCTGGAAGCTTGCCGATGGGCTTGCCGAAGGCGGTGCGCTCCTTGGCGTAGGTCAGGGTCTGGTCGAGGACCACCTCGCAGGCGCTCGCGGCGGAGACCGCGATCGAGAGACGCTCCTGGGAGAGGTTGGTCATCAGATAGCCGAACCCGGCGCCCTGCTCGCCGAGGAGGTTCTCCTTGGGGACCCGGACGTCGTCGAAGAACAGCTCGGCGGTGTCCTGGGCGTGCATCCCGACCTTGTCGAGGTTGCGGCCCCGCTCGAACCCCTTCATCCCGCGCTCCACCACGAGCAGGGAGATGCCCTGGTGCCCGGCCTCGGGGTCGGTCCTCGCGACCACGACCACGAGGTCGGCGAGGATACCGTTGGAGATGAACGTCTTGCTCCCGTTCAGGACGAAGTGGTCGCCCTGGTCGACCGCCGTCGTCCGGATGCCCTGCAGGTCGGAACCCGCTCCGGGCTCGGTCATCGCGATCGCGGCGATCTTCTCGCCCTGCACCAGGTCCGGGAACCAGCGCTGCTTCTGCTCGTCGTTCGCGCTGGCGACGAGGTAGGGGACGATCATGTCGTTGAAGACGGTGAAGGCGGCGCCGTAGACGCCGCCGTCGGGTCATCTCCTCGCCGATCACCACGTTGTAGCGGAAGTCGGACGTCCCGCCGCCGCCGTACTCCTCGTCGAACTGGAGGCCGAGCAGCCCCTGGGCGCCGGCCTTGCGCCCACACCTCGCGGTCGACGATGCCGTCCCGCTCCCACTGCTCGTGGTGGGGACGACCTCCTTGTCGAGGAACGCACCGACGGTATCCCGGAAGGCCTCGTGGTCCTCGTCGAAGATCTCGCGTCTCATCGCTGCAGCTCCTTCTCGTTCAGCTCCTCGAGCATCGACACCGGCCCGAGGTCGCCGAGGGCGTAGCCCAGGGGGTACGTCGACGGTCGGTGTCGGTAGGCCGCGCGGCGAGGCGGGAAGAAGCGCAGCAACCGGCCGCGCAGCCTAGCGCCGCTCCGGACCGTGCGCACGAACCAGGCCGGCTGCGCGGGCATCCCGAGGGCACGGCGGAGAGGCTCGTCCATCAGGGCGATCGTCGATTCGCCGTACGAGCGGCCGCAGCGGTGCCGGTGCGATGCTCGCGGGCGATCCGGATCGACGCCTCGGTCACCCGGCGGTTGGCCGGGGCGAACTCGAACCGCTCGCGCTCGTAGGAGGTGCAGCAGCTCCAGGTACCCGTCGTAGGTCGAGGGGAGTCCCTGGATGCCCATGAGCTCGCCGAACCGGGTGGTGACCTTGGCGAGGGCCGCCACCTCCTTCGGATCGAGGGGGCGCCAGCCATAGGCCTCGATCCAGCGGACCGGCCCGACGATCGTCGTGGCGAGCACGAACTGGAACTCGTCGTTGGGGATGTCGTAGTGGCCGTGGATCTGGTTGAGCCGGCGCACGGCGGCATGGGAGCGCGGGGAATCGATGCCCTCGATCGTCGACTCGTCGCCGATGAGCAGGGTGTCGTCGTACCTCTTCACGCCGTGGTGCTCGAACTCCCCGCTGTGGTCCAGGACCCGCGCGATCGAAGGCACACCGTAGTCGCGGAGGAACGCGATGCCGGTCCCCTGCGTGTAGTCCCACGGGAACTCGTAGCGCGCGGTCAGGTTGGCGATCTCGTCGTAGTCGCTCTCGGGGTCGAGCCGGCTGATCCGGTCCAGGTTGGCGTATCGGCCGGGGAGTGCAGCCGGGCGCGACTCCGGCGGCGAGTCACGACACCCACTCCTTGACCTGCGCGATCGTGGCGGCGGGGTCCTCGGTGGCCGGGGTGAGCTGCAGGTTGGTGACCCCGGCCTCGCGGAACGCGGCGATCCGTTCCTGGACGTACGACGCGGGGCCGACCAGGTTGCCGCCCTCCAGCCACTCCTGAGGCACCTTCGCCTCCGCGTCCCGCTTGTGGCCGTCGAGGTAGAGGTCCTGGATCTCCTTGGCCTCCTTCTCGAAGCCGTACCGGCAAGCCAGGTCGTTGTAGAAGTTCTTGCCACGCGCGCCCATGCCGCCGACGTACAGGGCGTAGAGCGGGCGGGCGAAGTCGAGCATGCCCTTCACGTCCTCGCCGATCGCCACCATGCCGCCGGCGGCTACCTCCAGCGGACCAAGGTCCTCCTGGCGCTTGGCGGTCCCCTTCGCCAGCGCCTCGGCCCACACCTGGTCGGCCTTCTCCGGGAAGAAGAGGAACGGCAACCAGCCGTCGGCGTACTCGGCGGCGCCCTCGACAGACTTCGGGCCGAGGGCCGCGATGAAGAGGGGTACTGCGCGTCGCTCGGGCTTGTTGAGGAGCTTCAGCGGCTTGCCCAGGCCCAGCCCCTGGTCCGCGGGCAGCGGGAGCTTGTAGATGCCGTCGCTGGTCACGGACTCGCGCCGGAGACCGCGCCGGATGATGTCGACGATCTCGCGGGTCCGGGTCACCGGCTTGTCGTACGGGACCCCGTGGAAGCCCTCGATCACCTGTGGCCCGGAGGCGCCGAGGCCGATCACGGCGCGGCCGCCGGAGACGTTGTCCAGGCCGGCGGCGGTCTGGAGCAGCGCACCGGGGGTGCGGGAGTAGATGTTGAGGATGGCCGCGCCGATCTCGACGGTCTCGGTCTTGGCGGCCAGGTAGCCCATCAGCGTCGGGGAGTCGAAGCCGTAGGGCTCGGCGACCCAGATGGTGTCGAGTCCGGCCTTCTCGAGACCGGATACCTGGTCCGCGGTCTCGCGCGGGTTTCCGGCGTAGATCAGGGGCATCGAGAGCTTCACGCGTGGTCCTTCGGTCCGGGTCCTGGGTCCTCCGCAACTGTGACAGGATCACTGTCACAATGGCAAGGACACCTCATCGAGACGAGGAGCACAGTGGCCGACTGAGCCTGGCACGAGAGCACGGGCCCGAAGAGAGCGCAGGTGCCGACGCGACGCGCACGTACCGCATCGCCGTGATGGGCGGGACCGGCCCACAGGGCAAGGGGCTCGGCTACCGCTTCGCGAGGCACGGGCACCGCGTGGTGCTGGGGTCGCGCTCGGCCGAGAAGGCGGTCGCCGCCGCGGTCGAGGTCAACGAGCGGCTGGGCGGTTCCGGCGTGGAGACCACTGGTGCTGCGAACGCCGACGCGTGCGCCGACGCGGACGTCGTACTCCTCGCGGTGCCGTACGACGGCCACGACGACCTGGTCGCCTCGCTACCGCTGGCCGGGAAGACCGTCATCTCCTGCGTGAACCCGCTGGCGTTCGACAAGCGTGGCGCGTTCGGTCAGGTGATCGACGGTGGTGAGGGCTCGGCGGCCGAGTCGGCACAGCGGATCGCTCCCGATGCCACCGTGGTCGGCGGGTTCCACCATGTGTCGGCGAAGAACCTGTGGTCGGAGGAGGAGTACCTCGACCACGAGGACGTGCTGGTCTGCGGCGACTCGGCGGAGGGGAAGGCCGTGGCCATCGAGCTGGCTCGGTGCGTCACCGGGCGGGACGGGATCGACGCAGGCAAGCTCCGCCTGGCCAGGCAGCTGGAGCCGCTGACGGCTGTCTTGATCTCGATCAACCGGAAGTACAAGACCCTCTCCGGGATCCGCATCTCGGGCGTCTGACACCGGCCGCCCGACCGGCCGTCACTCGCGCCTGGGTCGATGTCGGAGCCAGTCTGGTGTGCTCCCGTGCTTCGGTGGCGGCCGGAACTCCGGCCGTTGGTCGACTGCGGAGAGGCGCACCTGCCACGGGCTGTCGTGGATGAGCCGGTGATGGTGACCGCACAACAGCACCAGATTCGCCAGTGACGTGTCGCCGCCGTCGACCCAGTGCTCGATGTGGTGCGCGTGGCACATCACCGGTGGCCGAGTGCAACCGGGAAACGCGCAGTGCCGGTCCCGGAGCACCAGTGCCCGCCAGATGGCCGCGGTCACCAGCCGTTGCAGGCGGCCGACGTCGAGCACCTCACCGCGGGAGCCGAGGACGGCCGGGATCACGTCGGCGTCACAGGCGAGGCGACGGATGGCGGAGAGGTCGAGCTCCAGGCCGTCGTCGGTGGTGCCCGGCTCGCCAAGACCGGTGCGCAGGGAATCGAGGCCGGTGGTCACGGTGAGTCGCGGCCGGGCGCCGTGGGACTCCGGCGGCAGGTCTGTCGAGAGCGCGTGGCGAGCGACATCGACCAGCGCGTCCCACATCCGGGCACCGTGGTCGCGGGGGTCACGCGCGGGCTCGCAGGTCTCCGGGTCGACCGCCCGGACCGGTGCGGTGAGCGGGAGCAGCGCGGCCCTCAGCACGGCGGCGTCCTCGACGGTGCCGCGGCCCTTGAGCCGGACGCCACCGGCGCCGTCCTCGGCCACGGAGAGGAACCGGTCGAGGTGGGCGTCCCGCTCGTCCCGCTCGAGCTTCTTCTCCAGCCGTCGCTCCTCGTGGTCCGGGTCGACCACCTCGATCAGGTGACGAGCAGCCCGCGCGAGGTCGGTGGCGTTCAGCCGGCCTCCCTCGTCGAGCAGGAACCGCTCGGCCCTGCCGCGGACCGTGTTGTCGCTCGTGGGCAGACCTCCCACTGCATCGACGATGACACTCGTCTGCTCGGGGCTGATCGCACCGTCACGCAGGGCGCTCAACGTGGCAGCCCGGCCGTTGGTCAGCTCGCGAGCCTGCTCGACACGTCGTTTGCCGTGCCCGCGGGACACGCCGGCGACGTGACTGAACCAGTCGGCGGTCGAGCCCCACGCCAGCTCTCGTCGCGCCACCTCCCGGGCATCGATCTCGGCCAGAACCTGCGCCTCGACCGCCGCGATCGCGGAGCGCAATGCCTGCAGGGTCTCGACCGTCCCGACCAGTTCCTCAGAGGTACGGGCCGCCCACATCGTGTCGGCAAGCCCACCGACCAGGGCACACGCCTCCGCCACGACTCCTGCCGGATCGGGGAACGGGAGCGGTGCAATCGCCATGACCGAACTCAACCAGTCGGCACCGGCATTCGAGAGGGTCCGCGCGACTCCCTGTGGACGACGCGTGCCGGAGGATGCCTGTGGACAGATCGGGGGCCGTCGCGCATTGCGCGAACGCGCTGATCTGCCGATGAGCGCGCGTCACTCGGCCCCTCTGGCGCCCTTCATGGCCTGCCAGGATCCTGACCGGGCAGAGACGCTCACCCAGGAGCAGAACCCGGAATCTGCTCAAAGGACGCCTTGAGCGCATCGACTGTGATGGTGCGCTCCTTGACCGCGAACCGCCGCCAGATCGGTGTGCCCAGGCGCCACACGCCGTATGACACCAACTTGCCGCGATGACGGACCAACGTCTCCCCGTCGCCGGAGGGCTGCAGGTGGTAGCTCGGCCAGCCCTCGAACTTGAGCTTGCCCGACTTCGACTTCTCCCACCAGTGGTAGACGATCGTGTGCGGCGCCTCCATCTCGGCGATCTCCCCGGGCATTGGACCCTGGCTCGTCTCGTCGACGAACGTCGTACCGACGGCGGGCTCTCCGGGAGACGTCTGCCGGGTGTGCTTGAGCATGCTTCCCGTGTCGGCCATCCATTCGTTGTGCCCCTCGATGTCGACGAGCCGCGCGAACACCTGGTCGACCGGTGCCCGGATCGTGCGCTCGAGCTCGAACTCGATGGGCTTCATACGAAGAGCATCCTCGCCCGGCAGATTCACTACAAGGCTCGCCACACGCGCGTGGGTTCCGCCGCCTCGCAGCGCATGGCCATCCGCTCATGCCGCTGTCCGGTCATGCCGATGAGCGGTCATGCCGGGTTCCGACTGTCCAGCCGTGTCGTTGGCGTCGGCGTGCGGCGCGACGTCGGGCCGGCGACGGACTTCATGCCCACTGTCGTCGTCGGCGAGGCTGCGGCCGTCACTCAGCGCGGCAAAGGGTTCGGGCCGGTCGCGGTCACGAGCCGCTGGGGCACCCAGTCATCGACGTGATGAAAGCCATCGTCGAACGGGCCAGCATCGAGCTCGACGGATGCCCTCAGTGAAAGTCGATAGAACTTCACGTGGGTGAAGTCCTCGAACAAGATGTAGACGGGGTCGGGTGTGCTGTTTGGGCCCTGGAACTGCTGTCCCGTCAGGACGGGCTTGTGCGTTCCGACGAAGGCATCGAAAGTGTCGCCGACCACGACGCCGAGGTGCTCCAACCCCATCTTGTAGACGCGCTGGTGCACGGGCGGGATGAGCTCGATGAGCGGGACGACCTTGCCGTCGAGGACTTCGAGCGGCTCGGCGGGAACGATCAAGGAGATCGGGCGGCCGTTCCAGACGTTCTCGCGATTGGCGACCGCGTGGCGTTCGAGCAGGTTCCGCACATGCGCGTACTCGTCCCACTCATGTACGCGGACGGCGAGGTGGCTGAGCGGGTACGGGCGGATGTCGATGCCCCGGGCGAGCAGGCGCTCGTGCTGCTGCGCGGCGAACGCCCGATAGTCCCCGATGATGTCGCCCACCGGATCGGCCATCGCCGCCTCCTCTCGGCCTGCCATCGTACGACGGGGTGCGCGGCGGACGCATCAGGCCGCCGCGAAACGTCCGGACATGCCTGCGGGCTCAGTCACGCCGATGAGCGTGTGTTGCATGCGAGGGTCCACCGCCCTGCAGCTTGAGTACCGGACGTAGAACGTCCGCCATCCGAGGTACGTTGCTGGCGTGTCCGACTTCACGATCAAGGCGCTCACACCGGAGACGTTCGACGACTTCGCCACTCTCGTCGAGCGGAACAAGGGTATGTTCGCCAGCTGCTGGTGCACGCACTTCCATCCCGACTGCGCGGAGAAGGGCCAGACCGCTGAGGGGAACCGGGCGCTCAAGCAACGTCTGGTGGCCGAGGGGATCGCGCACGCGGCGTTGGTCTACGACGGCGACCGGGCCGTCGCCTGGGCGGAGTACGGATCACCCGAGGAGCTGCCCAATATCCAGCACCGCAAGGAGTACGTCGCCACTGCCGAGCGACTGCCCGACTACCGGGTCACCTGCATCCTGGTCGAGCGCGGCTTTCGTGGTCAGGGCCTGGCGGCGATCGCCCTGCGCGGAGCCGTCGAGCTGATCGCGCGTGCCGGCGGCGGCCTGGTCGAGGGCTATCCGCACGACACCGGCGGGATCCGCAAGAAGAACTCGTCGTTCCTCTACAACGGCACCCGCACGATGTACGAGCGCGAGGGCTTCACCTACGACCGGCCAAAGGGCCAGGGCAACTGCGTAATGGTGCGCGAGGTGGCCCCGAGCACGCGCGACTGAGCCGGTCCAGCGCTCCACCCGCACACCTGCACCCTCCGCGTGGCCATCCCGCGTCCGAAGCGCTCCGAGGGCGTTGTAGGAGTGCACGCTCATGCCGCAGATAGCGTGCGCTGCGGATATCCGGTCATGCCGCGATCCGCGCAGATCTGCCGAAGAGCGGATATTCGGTTGTCTCGGGTTTGCGGTACTTCGATACTGGCGCTCGTGCTGTCTGACCTGTGGCCGACGTATGCCCTGCGGATCCACACACCCCGATTGACGCTGCGTCTTCCCGACGAGAACGAACTCGCGGCCCTGGCACAGGTCGTGGCCGACGGTGTGCACAAGCCCAGCGAGAGGCCGTTCCTCACGCCATGGACGGAGGGCACGCCGGAGGATCGAGCCAGGATCCTGCTTCAGAGCCACTGGGACGACCTCGCCTCCTGGACCCCGGCGAACTGGACCCTCGGGCTGGGCGTCTTCGTCTCCGGCAACCAGCCGATCGGCATGCTTTCGCTGCGAGGCCGAGACTTTCGGGTTGTCCGCGGGGTCACCACGAGTTCCTGGCTCGGACTGCCTCATCACCATCAGGGACTGGGGACAGAAGCGCGGGTGGGCCTGCTGACTCTGGCCTTTGATCACTTGGGTGCCACCGACGCGACCACCGAGGTCTTCCCAAACAACCACGCATCGCAAGGTGTCTCCCGCAAGCTGGGCTATCGGCGTGACGGGATCTCCAAGGACGCGAGGGGCGACGAAGTCCTCGTGTCCGATCGACTCCGGCTCACTGCGGAGAGGTGGGCCGAGATCAGTCACCCACCGGCCACCGTCGACGGCGTCGAGGCCTGTCGCACCATGTTCCTCGGCTGACTTTCAACGAGAGCCGTCGGTCGCATCCTGATCGCAAAGGTGCACTCTCATGCCGCGCACCGCGCGGCCATGCCGATGAGCCCGCGCAGCCTGATTGCATGGACGACCTGACTCACCCGATCCTGATGAGATTGTTGGGTCGATCCATGTGCCAGGTGAAGGAGACGCATGAGCAGCATCCCCGCGCCCGACGAGCAGACCCACTACTCGTCACGGCGGCAGGACGATGTCGATGCGCTGGCTTGGCCGGTGTTCAGCCAACACGCTCTGGACCTGCTGCGGTCGGCCGGCGAGGTGCTGCATCCCGAGCCCGGCGAGCTGTTGTGGGACGCCGGTGACCCCTACGACCTGTACCTCGTCCTGGCCGGCGGCGTACTTCTCCTTGACCGCCGGGAAGACCGCGTGGTCTTTGTCGTCGAGGAAGGCGACTTCGTCGGCGAGTTGGGCATGTTGATGGGGCAGCGGGCGTTCCTTCCGGGTGTGGCCATGGATGAGACCGCGGTGCTCCGGGTGCGGGTCGAGGAGCTGCGCCAGCTCGTGGAGATCTCAGGGGAGCTGAGCGATGTCCTGCTGTCCGCGTTCGACGCCCGGCGGCGATTGTTGAAGAGAATGGGGGAGGGCGGTCTCGTGCTCGCTGGAGACGATGACCGCGACCTGCACCGGCTCCAGGACTTCGCCGAGCGCAACCAGCTCCCCTACCGGACGGTCCTGCGGTCGGACGCGTCGGCGTGGTCAGCGCTGGCGAAGACCACTGCGCTACCTGAGGTGGGCACCGTCGTGGTGACGGGAGAGCGGCGGGTGATGACCTCACCGACGACGCGCGATCTGGCGACAGCGCTGGGGATCGATCTGTGGTGCCTTTCCGACGACTCTCGATGTGACCTGCTCGTGGTGGGCGCCGGTCCGGCCGGGCTGGCGGCGGCCGTCTACGGGGCCTCGGAGGGGCTCGATGTGGTCGTCGTCGAGGACGTCGCCATCGGGGGCCAGGCCGGCAGCTCGTCGCGGATCGAGAACTACCTCGGTTTTCCCCGGGGCGTGTCCGGCGCAGAGCTGGGACGGGCCGCGATGCTGCAGGCCGTCAAGTTCGGGACCAGGCTCGTGTCCCCCCGCGCGGTCACCGGGCTTTCGCAGGTGCCCGGCGGGTTCCGCGTACGGCTCGACGACGAGCACAATCTTGTCGCCTCCGCCGTGGTCATCGCCAGCGGCGTCCGGTACCGGCGCCTGGACCTGCCTGGCCTGGCTGACCTCGAGGGACGCGGCGTCTACTACGCCGCGAGCCAGCTCGAGGCCAAGATGGTGTCCGGCCGGAACGCCGTCGTGATCGGGGGTGCCAACTCGGCCGGCCAGGCCGCCCTGTTCCTGGCACGGCACGCCGGTCAGGTCCACATGCTGATCCGCCGTGACGACCTCCGCGACACGATGTCGAACTATCTGGCGCAGCGCCTCACTCACCACGAACGGGTCACCGTCCACCCTCGCTCGGAGCTGTCCGCGGTCCATGGCACGAGCCGGCTCACCGCGCTGACCTGGCGTGACCACGCCCTCGACCGGGACGTGCGGCTCGACGCAGCCGCTCTCTTCCTGATGATCGGCGCAGACCCCTGCACGACGTGGCTGTACGACGTGGGCGTCGAGCTCGACGCCAAGGGTTTCGTGGTCACCCACGACGGCTTCATCACGTCGCTGCCCGGAGTGTTCGCTGTCGGTGACGTACGCGCTGGGTCGGTCAAGCGGGTGGCCTCGGCGGTCGGCGAGGGGTCCGTGGTGATCTCCGCCGTCCACTCCTACCTCGCCGGCACCAAGACGACCTGACCGTTGCGCTGGACTTCCACCGCGGCGGAATCACCGCGCTACGTCCCCGGCAGACCTATGTCACGAGCCTCAGGTCGTCGTCGTCTCGTACTGCGGGCGACCGGTGGTGCGGTAGGTCTGGATCGTCAGCCCCTTGGGGGTGGACTGCAGGTCGACCAGCTCGAGTCCTGTGTCCGGGCCGGTGGCGGGGAAGAGTCGCGTCCCCTGGCCGACGACCACGGGATAGGTGAGCAGCACGATCTCGTCGACCAGCCGGTGGTCGAGCAGCCAGCGGATCAGGGTGCCGCTGCCCCACACCTGCAGCTCACCGCCTGGCTCGGCCCTCAGCTCGCCGATGGCGGCCGCGACATCACCGGACAGGACGGTCGTTTCCGCCCATTGCGGGTCCCTGAGCGTGGTCGAGGCGACGTACTTGGGCCGCGTGTTCAACGCCTCTCCGACGGGGTTTCCCGGATCCATGCCCGCTCCCCAGGAGCCGGCGAAGATCTCGTAGGTCCGCCGGCCGAACAGGAACGCGTCGGCGCGCTGGAAAGCCTGGCTGATGAACGTCGACGCCTCGTCGTCGAGCAGGGGCGGGCCCCATCCGAAGCGCTCGAAGCCGCTGCTGCCGTCCTCTTCCGGCCCGCCGCCTTCACGCTGGGTCCCTACATCAATCCGTCGATGTCCCTGCGTCACCCCGTCGAGGGAGACATTCGTGACGGTCGTCAGTTTCATGGTCGCCGTTCCCTTCGCGCTGGGTCGTCCTTCGGTACGACCGGACTGCGGCGCCGATCTCATCGGTCGTGCACGGATCTGCCGCGGTCCGCTCGATCATGCCGATGAGCCGGCGCGCACGCGCCTCGATCGTTGGTCGCGCACAATGATCACGTGGAGACCCTTGGCAGCAAACAGGTCTACGCCAACCCGTGGATGACGGTCCGGGAAGACGCGATCCGTCGCCCGGACGGATCCACCGGCATCTACGGCGTCGTGGACAGCCCGGACATCGCCCTGATCATCCCTCTCGACGGCGACCGGTTGCACCTCGTCGAGCAGTACCGGCACCCGGTCGCCGGCCGGCGCTGGGAGTTCCCCTCCGGTACCGCCGACCAGCAACTCGACGGCGACGCGGCGGCGCTGGCCGCCCGCGAGCTGCGCGAGGAAACCGGGCTCTCGGCCAGCACGCTGACCCCGCTCGGCACACTCGACGTCGCGCCCGGCATGCTCAGCCAACAATGCAGGGTCTTCCTGGCGACCGACCTGACCCAAGGAGCGCCACAACGGGACCTCGAGGAGCAGGACATGCGGTCGGCCTGGTTCACCCGTGCCGACGTCGAGCGCATGATCAACGACGGCACCATCAACGACGCGAAATCCACTGCGGCGTACACGCTGCTGCTCCTGCACCAGCAGACGTCGCAGGTTTCTGGGTGAGTGAGGCCCTGGCCGCGACCTCGAGCGGAAGCGACGGCTCCATCGGTCGAGATCACCGGACAGCCGCCCGGCACTGAGCAGGCTTGCAGTCCACCCAGCGCTCCAGCCGCCGCTTCAGGTCCCGGGCCCAGGGCAGGTCGTGGTCATCTGCGAACACGTTGTTGTCCTCCCATGGCTGGTCGTAGCGGTAGAGCTCCCAGGCGTAGTCGATGCCCTGCCATGAGTTGTCGAGGTCGAAGCGGACCAGCAGCCCGTGGGTGCCGCGCACCGCGATGAACGACGGGATGATGTCGATCGTCCCGCCCGATCCCATGTCGAGGTCGACCTCGCCCGGAACGGACTTGGCATAGGTGTGCTCGAAGACCGCGTAGCGGGCGGTTGCGGCGTTCGGTTCGGCCAGCGTCCTGGCGAAGCCGATGCCGGACCGGAACGGCGCCGGCTTCAGGCCCGCGAGCTGCTCGAAGGTGGGCGCCAGGTCGATGTTGTTGATGAACTGGTCGCGCTCGCCGGGCACGACGCCCGGCCCGACAACGACGAGCGGTACCCGGCTGTCCGAGTCGTACGGCGTCCCCTTGCCGCCATTGAGCTGGTGCTGCCCGAGGTGGAAGCCGTTGTCGGCCGTGAGCACGATGTAGGTGTCGGGCCCGACGGCCGTCCGCACCCGACCGATCATCCGGTCGATCGATTGGACCATGCGGGCGCGGTCCCGGTAGCGGGTGAGTGCCTGGGCGTCGGTCAGCGAGATGTTGTTGGTCCGCCAGGGCGGAGCCGGGGCGGTGCTGCCGTCGGGCCGCAGGTAGGTCGGCGCGTTGTCATCGCGCGGGTCGCCGTACCCGACGAGGTCCGCCAGAGTCAGCTCACCACACGTCTTGAGGCCGCAGTTGCCACCGGTCGGGTTGCCGGCCGGCGCCCGGTCGGCCATGGCGGACGGGAACTGCGGGCTGCCGGGGTAGGCGGCGTCGAGCTGGCTGTGCGGGCCGTAGGTCGCGATCTCCAGGAAGTACGGCGCGTCCTCGCCCTGGTGCCGCTCGATGAAGGCGATCGCCTTGTCGGCAGCCACGTTGGTGGCGTACTCGTCGTCGATGGCGGGGTCCGTCAGAGCGGGCTTGGGGTGGTTGTCGAGCAGGACGTTTCCGGTGTCGTCGAGACGGGTGCTCTTGTAGCCCCAGCCGTTGTAGCCGCCGCCCAAGATCGCCTCGAAGTCCGTCCAGCCCGGCACCGGCGGCGGCGGGTGGACGACCCCAACGACGGTCGAGGCCTCGTAGCGGTTCATGTACTTGCCGATGAAGCCGGTGGAGTAGCCACTGGCCTGAAGCGCGACGTTGAAGGAGCGTTCGAGGTTGCCGTACTGCTGGAAGGCGTCGAACCCCCCGATCGGCAGGTCGTGGTCGTTGGGGGTGTTGGTGAGCACGCCCGTCTGGTGCGGCGCTTGGCCGGTGAAGATCGAGGCGCGCGACGGGCAGCACAGGGAGTCGATGACGAATGCGTTGTCGTAGACAGCGCCCTGGGACTTCATCTGCTGGGCCTGAGGCATCGTGGCCAACAGCTCGAGGGAGAAGTCGTCCATCACGATGAACACGATGTTCGGTCGGCGGTCGGGAGGGGGCAAGGCCGCGGCGGCGTCGGTGCCACCTGGCTCGCCGGGGACGAGAGCGGCAAGGATGCCTAGGGTGACGAGCAGGCCGGTGACGTCCAATCGAGAAGGTCCGAGACTCACGTTTCTCTTCTTTCTGTATTGAATTAATAGGGTTTTATCACAACCAACTCCTCATTGAGCCCTGGCTGGTCCGGCGTGTCTCTGCGCATTCGTGCCGCGATCCGCGCGGTGATGGCGAGGATCGGCCATGACCCCCGAAGGATGCGACGGGGGCATCATGGGTCCATGACGTTCACCGTTCACACCACCGCAGAGCGACCGGACCTCTGGGAGCGCGGTATCCCCTCCGAGTCCGTTTGGCCGGAGTACAACCTGCACGGTGACGTGCTGAACCGATGGTGGGGCCACCTGGACGAGGACCTGCCCGTCTATCAGTTCGTGCTGTACGACGACGAGAGCGACGAGGTGGTCGCCGAGGGACACACCGGGCCGCTGTGGTGGAACGGCGTGGACGACACGCTGCCGCGAGGAATCGACGCCGCGCTCGAGCAGATCTTCGATCGCGTCAGGACCGGCGAGCCGGTGAACACCCTGTGCGCCCTGGCTGCCGAGAGCCCGCGCGACGGCCGTGCGCGCGGCCTCGCCGCGCAGTTGCTCGGAGCGATGCGCATGATCGCGGAGCGGCAAGGCCTGACCCACCTGGTCGCTCCAGTGCGCCCGTCGTTCAAGGAGCGCTATCCGCTGACGGCGATCGAGCGCTACGTCCAGTGGCGCCGAGAGGACGGGCAGCTGTTCGATCCATGGATGCGCATCCACGAGCGCCTCGGCGCGCGGGTTTCGACCCCGCTCCCGAAGTCTCTGCAGATCACCGGGACGGTGTCGGAGTGGGAGACGTGGACCGAAATGGCCTTCCCTGAGTCGGGTGACTACGTGTTCCCCCACGGCTTGGCGACCGTGCACATCGACCGGTCATCGGACCGCGGCAGCTACTGGGAGCCGAACGTATGGATCGTGCACCCGGACCTCACGTCCTAGCCGGGTGACACCGCCCTGCGCATCGCAGGGGTTCCGCGGACCTGCCTCCGTGCCCACGAGCCATGCGGTCAGAGGAACCTGCGCAGCGCCTCCACCGACTCTGTCGGAACCTTGACCGCGATTCCCTCGCCGATCGCCCGCAGCCTCCACTGCTCGCCGTCGCGAAAGAGCGTGGCCATCGCGAGGCCGGTCTCGGTGACCCCTCCTGTGAGCGTGAACCGGGCGAGCTCGACGTCGTCGTCGACGACCAGCCGGCAGTAGGCGCGGTTGATCCACTCGAGGGTGTGCCCCTGGTAGCTGCTCACGAGGAAGGCGATCGTGTCCACCTTCCCGTAGACCCGGGTCAGGTCCACGGTGAGGCGCTCGTCGTCACCCTCGCCGCGCCCGGTGAGGTTGTCACCCTGGTGCACCACCGACCCGTCGCGGGTCTGCAGGTTGTTGTAGAACGCGAGGTCGAAGAGCTGGCCACCCGCGAACTGCACCGCCGAGGCGTCGAGGTCGATGTCGGGCGCACCTGTCCCGATGAAACCCGCCGTCGGCTCCTTGTCCCAGCCGACACCCAGCTGCAGCCGGGTCAGCGGCTGGCCGTCCTCAGTGGCCAGCGCCAGCTCCTGCCCCTTGGTCAGGTCGATCACGGTCGTCCTCCCGCCAGTGGTGCCTCGAACCTACCCGGCGGCCCACACCCGGAAGGTGACGCAGCAGGGACAACGACCCGGATCGGATCGGTATCGCCGGCCATCGGTTGCTCCCTAGGGCACGGCTCCTTATCCGGGTGCGCCTGCTGCGCGGGCCTTCGCATCCGATCTGGCGGCGTTGTCGACGACTCGACGGGCCTCCGGCCCGCCTTCGCGCCTCCGCCTTGCCAGATCGGCGCGAAATCCCGCTCGCTACGGCGCCGGACAAGGAGACGCACCCTAGACTCCGAAGGATCTCACCCACCACGCCATCAGGGGGCAGCATGGGACTCATCACGGACGTGCGGGTGCGACAGCCCGCCAAGAACGAACTGGTCGGTCGGCGGTTCCTGGTCTCCGGCATCGGCGCGGGGTTCGAGGGCACCATCGGCATCCGGGTGCTCGGGCCACGCGGCAGGGTCCTGGCCCAGGACTTCGCCCAGTCCAGCGGCGGCGGCATCGGGATCGGGGAGTTCTCGACGCGAGTCAAGGTGGACGACCCGCCCCGCGCCGGCACCCGGCTCACCGTCCAGGTCTTCGGGGACAACCCGGGCCTGCCCGACGAGGGACCAAGCCCCGGCTTCAACACCCGCGAGGTCGAGGTGATCATCTTCCCCGAGATGAACGGCTGGCTGCTCTACCGGGTCGAGCCCGGCGACACCCTGACCGGCATCGTGCGCAAGCTGAAGGACTTCACCAGGGTCACGGTGCGTCAGATCGTCGCCGCCAACCCGCGGATCGACGACCCCGACGAGATCCAGGTCGGGTGGCGGTTGCGGATCCCGATCCAGTCGTGACGAATCAGTGGCGGCCGTTCCAGGAATCCCAGAGTGCGGCGTAGGAGCCACCCGCGCCGACCAGCTCGTCGTGCGAGCCGAACTCCGAGATCACGCCGTCCTCGACCACCGCGACCCGGTCGGCGTCGTGGGCCGAGAAGAGCCGGTGCGCGATCGCGATCACGGTCCGGCCGTGGAGTACGGCGGCCAGGGAGCGCTCCAGGTGCCTCGCGGACCGCGGGTCGATCAAGGACGTCGCCTCGTCCAGGACCAGGGTGTGCGGGTCGGCCAGCACCAGCCGCGCGAGCGCGATCTGCTGGGCCTGGGCAGCCGTGACCGAGCGGCCACCGGAGCCGACCAGCGTGTCCAGCTCGTCGGGCAGGGCCTCGACCCAGTCGAGCGCGTCCACCGCGTCCAGGGCAGCCCGGATCTCGTCGTCCCCGGCTCCCGGCGGCGCCGCGAGGGCGAGGTTCTCGCGGAGGGTGCCCACGAAGACGTGGTGCTCCTGGGTGACCAGCGCGACGTGCCCTCGCAGGTCGCCGAGGGGCAGCTCCACGAGGCCCACCCCGCCGACCGTCACCGACCCGGTGCGCGGCGGGTGGATGCCGGCGAGCAGCCGGCCGAGGGTCGACTTGCCCGCGCCGGACGGGCCGACCATCGCGATCCGCTCGCCCACACCGACGTCGAGGTCGACCCCGTGCAACACGTCTCGTCCTGCGACGTAGGAGAACCGCACGTCGTCGGCCTCGAGCTTCTCGTCGGTCGGCTGCGCGCCGGTGACCTCCCGGTCGTCCGGGACCTGCGCAACGCCGAGCAGGCGGGCCAGCGACGCAGCGCCCATCTGCAGCTCGTCGAGGATGCTCACGATCCGGTCGACCGGGTCGATCAGCATCTGCACGTAGAGGGTCGCCGTGGTCACGTCGGCCAGGGACACCGACCCCTGCATGTAGAGGTAGCCGCCGAACAGCAGGGTCAGCACCGTCGGGACCAGGTAGGCGATCTCCATGTTCGGGAAGAACACCGTGCGCAGGAACAGCGTGTAGCGCTCCGCGTCGAAGGAGCCCTTGATGTCCTTGTCGATCTGCCGGATCCGCTCGTCGCCGATCCCGAGCGCCTCGACGGTCCGTGCCCCCTCGACGGTCTCGGTCAGGGTGGCGTTGATCTCGGAGTACGTCGCACTCTCCCGCAGGTAGCCGTCCTTGGCGCGGGCGAGGTACCAGCGAAGCCCGATCACCAGCGGCGGTACGCCGAGCAGGCACGGCAGCGCGACCCACCAGCCCACCGAGAGGGCGGCCACAAAGGTCACCACTGCCGAGACCACGGCGATGGTCCACTCCGGCAGCGCCCAGCGCACCGACCAGCCCAGCTGGTCGACGTCGCGGCTGGTCCGGGTCAACAGGTCGCCGGACCCGGCCGACTCGACCACGCCGACCGGTAGGGCGAGGGTGTTGCCGACGAAGTCCTCCCGGAGCTCGGCCAGCACCTGCTCGCCGAGCACCTGGCTCGCGTAGCGGGCGTATCGGGTCAGCACGGTCTGAACGATCAGGAACCCGGCCAGGATCAAGATGATCCGGTCCACGTGTGCGGTGGTGGTCCCCGTCTCGACCGCCTGGACCAGGTCGCCCAGCAGCCGCGGCGCGGCCAGCGCCGCGAGCGCGGCGAGCACGTGCAGGGCCACCGCCCCCCAGACCAGCTTCGGATGCCGGCGGGCGATCTGGGTGGCGTAGCGGCGCACCGACCGGCCGTCGGCGACGGGCAGCATCGTATTCACCTGACCGGCTCCCGTTCCCGGTGGTCGCGCTTGTCGAGGCCGATGTCGCGGGTGACCAGGGCGCGGTAGTCCGCGTTCGAGACGAGCAGCTCGGCGTGGGGACCGGTGGCCACGATCCGACCGTCGCGCAGGAAGGCCACCTCGTCCACGGCGTCGAGCACGAGCGGACTGCTCGTCGTGAGCACGGTGGTGCGGCCGGCCCGGTGCGCGCGCAGACGGGAGGCAATGCGGGCCTCGGTGTGGGCGTCGACGGCGGACGTCGGCTCGACCAGCACCAGGATCTCCGGGTCACTGATGAGGGCCCGGGCCAGGATCAGGCGCTGTCGCTGTCCACCCGAGAACGTGCGAGCGCGCTCGGCGACGATCGTGTCGAGTCCGTCGTCCAGAGCCTCGAAGATGTCGTCACTCGACGCCGTGTCCAGAGCCCGGTCGAGGCCGCCCCTTCCCGTCACGTCGAGCCGGTCGCCGAGGCGTCCGGAGAAGAAGGTGGACCCGGTGTCGGAGACCACGATCCGGCGGCGCACCTCCTGGCGGAGCAGCTCGGAGAGCGGTACGCCGCCCAGGCGGACGTCGGAGTCGACGATGGGGCTGCACAGCCCGAGCCGGTCGGCGAGAGCAGCCGACTCGTCGGGCTGGTTGGCGACCACAGCGGTCAGGGACCCGGCGCGGACCCACAGACCGGTGCGCTCGTCGTACAGGTCGGATCCGGGCGGGGGCGAAGGCGCGACGACCTCGGGGTCGGTGTGGTCCGGCGTCAGGGCGAGCACCCGGCAGATCCGCTGCGCGGCGACCTTGGCCCGGATCACCTTGTTGGCGTACTCCGTGGCTGTCCGTAGCGGGATCATCAGGAAGGCGGAGTACCCGTAGAACGCGACCAGTTCGCCGCCCGTGATCTGCCCGGCCACGGCCGACCGGGCGCCCAGCCACACCACGAGCACCACGAAGACGCCGGGCAGGAACACCTGCAACGCGTCCAGGACCGACTGCAGCTTGGCCACCTCGACGCCGGCGCGCCGTGTCGTCTGCGACTCGCGGCGGTACCGATTGTGGAACACCTCTTCGCCACCGATGCCGCGCAGGACCCGCAGGCCGCTCACGATGTCGCTGGCGGTGTTCGCGAGGTCACCCATCAGGTGCCGCTGGTGGGCACTGCGCCGCTGGAGGGGGCTGAGCAGCGGCCCGATCGCCAGCATCAGGAGTGGGACGCCGATCAGCACGACGAGCCCGAGGGTCACTGATGTGGTCAGCAGGATCACCGAGACAAGCAGGAACGACACGATCGCGCCTGCGAACCGGGCGGTCACGTCCATCACCTGGCCGATGTGGGAGAGGTCGTTGGTGCCGATCGCGACCACCTCGCCGGTGGACACCTTGCGCGGCAGGGTGCCGCCGAGGTGAACCGTCTTGCGGCCGACAAGCTGCACCGTTCGATAGGCGGCGGTCAGCCAGTTGGTCACCGCGAAGCGATGCCGCATGATGCCGCTCCCTGCCTGCACGAGACCGATCAGCAGCATGATCAGCGCCCACTTGAGCAGCTCGTCGAAGTCCTTGGCCGCGACGCCACGGTCGATCGCACGACCGAGCACGAACGGCAGCACCGCCTGGGTGCTCATCCAGACGATGCCGAAGAGCATGCCCACCAGGAGGGTCTGCCACTGACCCTTCGCCATCCACCAGAGGAACCGGCCGGGGGAGCGGTGGTCGGCGACACCTGGGTGGTCGAGAGGGAGTTGGCGCACTCCCCAACGGTACGGAGCGCCGCGGACAGTCGCGACCGCTTTTCGACCGCGAGCAGGGAGCCGCGCCTACTCGTCCCTGGTGAGCGTGAACGGCAGCGCCACGAGGAGGATCAGCAGGGCGACCGCCGTGGCGCCGCCCACGGCGAGGGCTGTTCCGCGACCCTCGACGACGTCGAAGATCAGGACCACCATGCCGGTCACGAGCAGGCCGATGGCGAGGAGCGCGCCGGTTGCGAGGCGGTGGCCGGCCTGCACGAGCCGTTCCTTGACGTGGCGTCCCGACAGTCTGCGATGGACGGCGACCGGCGCGAGCACCAGCGCGGTGGTCAGGGCTGCGAGGAGAACGAGTACGAGGTACAGACCGCGCTGGAAGGAGTCGAGGTCGGCGAACGCGGTCTGGAACGGCAGGGTGAGCAGGAAGCCGGCAGTGAGCTGTGCCCCGGTTTGCATGACTCGCAGTTCCTGCAGCAGGTCACCCCACTTGCGGTCGAGCCGCTCGGTCTCGGTCTCGTGGCGTTCATCACCCATGGAGCATGTGTACCCCAATCGGGGCGATGCTCACCTCGAGCCAGGCCCCTGCTCCGCCACCGACGGACCGTGGTCGACAGGTCGCCTGTCGCGGTCGGGCGCTCCGTCGGAGGCAGCGAGTGAGGTGATGTTCACGGCGAAGGGAAAGGCGAGCATGGCAGCGGTCCAGATGACGACGTCACGGGTCGTGACCGACATGGTGGCCCCTTTCCGGGCAACGTTCCGGTCCATGTGTCACTGCCATGGTCCCCGGGCCGTAGGTCCGGCCGTCGGCTGCGACATGACGGGCGGATGAACGCTGGACCACGCGACCCCACCTGATGGAGGAGCGTCAGCCGGCCAGCCCGTCCACCACCTCGGCGCCGGGGAGGTCGGCGACCAGCGACCCGGGCAGCAGGAGCTTGGAGCGGCGTACGCCGGACCCGATGACCGCCACCTCGATCCCGGCGACTCGGCTGTCGACCAGGAGTCGCCAATGGTCCGGGATGCCGACGGGGGTGATGCCGCCGTACTCCATGCGGGACTCCTCGACAGCCCGCTCCATCGCGAGGAAGGACGCCTTGCGGACGTCGAGCAGCCGCTTGACCGTGTTGTTGACGTCGGTCCGGGTGTCGGCCCGGACCACGCACGCCGCCACGCGCTCCTCGCCGGCTCTCCGGCCGGCGACCACGACGCAGTTGGCTCCGGTGGACATCGCCAGGCCGTAGGCCTCACTCATGGCGGCCGTGTCGGCGACCGCGGGATCGATCTCGACGACCGCGACCCCGGAGGCGGAGGGCCAGCCCCGCAGGGCGGAGGCCACCGGCGGCGCCAGCAGCTCCGGGTGCTCGAGGGCGGGCAGCGAGGTCAGGGTGCCGAGGCTGGGAAGCGTCACCGGCCCATCATCCGACATTCACCTCAAACGTGCCGTCGCGTCACCCGCCGCCGCTTGCCTGAGGACATGACCACCTCGCGGATCACCGCCGTCGGACTCGGCCTGACCTCGCCGCTGTTGCTCGCCCCCGTAGTCGACGCTGCCCCGGCCGCCGGAGCGGAGCCCGCGGTTGCCCGGGAGCGCCCGGAGTCCCACCAGCCGATCGTGATCGGGCACCGAGGTGCCTCCGGGTACCGACCGGAGCACACGCTGGCCGCCTACCAGCTCGCGATCCGGCTCGGAGCCGACTACATCGAGCCCGACCTGGTGTCGACGAGGGACGGCGTCCTCGTCGCCCGGCACGAGAACGAGATCGGCGGCACCACCAATGTGGCCGACCACCCGGAGTTCGCGGGCCGGCGGACGACCAAGGTGATCGACGGCCGGTCAGTGACCGGCTGGTTCACCGAGGACTTCACGCTGGCCGAGCTGCACACCTTGCGCGCCAAGGAGCGGCTGCCGGGGGTCCGCCCGGGCAACACCCGGTACGACGGCCGGTACCAGGTGCCGACGTTCGCCGAGGTGCTGCGGCTGGTCCGCAACGAGTCGCGACGCGCAGGTCGGCGGATCGGTGTGTACCCGGAGACCAAGCACCCGACCTACTTCGACTCCATCGGACTCTCCCTGGAGGAGCCGCTGCTCCGCGCACTCCACCGGAACCGGATGGACAAGCGTCGCTCGCGGGTCTTCATCCAGTCCTTCGAGACGACGAACCTGCGCGAGCTGAACCGGCGCACCGACGTCCCGCTCGTGCAGCTCATTGACGCCACGGGAGCGCCGTACGACCTGGTCGCCTCCGGCGACCCGCGCACCTACGCCGACCTGGTGACCCCTGCCGGTCTCGCCTGGGTGGCGCGGTACGCCGACGGGGTGGGCGCGAACAAGGACCTGGTCCTGCCTCGGGATCCGGTGACCGGCGAAACCGGCGAACCGTCTGCGCTCGTGGAGGACGCCCACGACGAGGGCATGCTGGTGCACGTCTGGACGCTGCGCGACGAGAACCAGTTCATGGCGACCAACGTCCGGCGCGGCACCGATCCCAACGCGTTCGGCGATGGCATCGCCGAGGCCACCGCGTTCCTGGATGCCGGCGTCGACGGCATGTTCAGCGACCACCCGGACACGGCGCTCGCGGCGCGCGAGGAGTGGCAGGTCCGGCAGGCCCGGGTGGGCTGACCGTCCTCTGCTTGCCTCGGCGCGACGCTCTGGTGGAGGGTGAGGGCTCGCCGTCCGTACGGGGGTGTCGTGGATCGCAGGAGGCTCGGGCTGCTGCTCGTGCTGCTCCTCCTCCCCTCGGCGGGGTGCGCGGTGCTCACCGGCAAGAGCGCCGAGCCGGGCGACATCGTGGTCGGGCGGGACGCCGATCAAGTGACCGGCACCGACGCCGAGGTGCGCGTGCCAGTGGGCGGGATCACCTTCACCCTGGGGGAACCGCTGTCCGAGGTGGCCGAGGACCAGACGTCTGACCTCCAGGAACGTCGAGCGCCGGACGACGGAAGCTTCGTGCCCCTGGCGTGGCAGATCGACGACTCAGCGCTGCCGAGCTACGCGCTCGTCATGGCGACCCGACCCGAGCCGATCACGCTGGACTTGGTGACCGGGGGCGAGACCATCCAGGTGTCACCGAACCTGGCCCGTGAGCGGGGTCCGGTCTATGTCGCCGTGCCCGGCGACGGCGAGAACGTCTCCCTGGAGGTGGGGTACGACGGCGTCACCCAGTCTGTCGACGCCGCGAGTGGCGAGCGCGAGGCGGGCCTGGCCGCACCGCTGTACGACCTGCCCGAGGCCCCCGGACCGGCACCGGACTGCCCCGGCCGGGGCTGGTTGGACGACCCGCAGATCGACTACCGCGTCACGTGCACCGTGGGCGACCACATCGTCCTGCCCTACCTCCCCGAGCTGGGATGGGCGGCCGAGTCGCGGTCCTGGGTGATCGTGGCGACCGAGGTCGACCTCCGCGATGTCACGTGGCAGCCGGTGGGCGGCGGCCCGCCCGTGGAGTACGACGTGCGGTCCGGGGCGGATGCGTCGAGCCTGGACGCGTCGGCGGCGGTCGATCTCCTCGAAGAGACCAGCAACGGGGAACAGACGCTGGTGCGGCAGGTCTTCGAGGCGGATCAGGGTGGTCCGCTCGATCTCGAGGTCGGCCGCGACTACGAGCTTCGCGCCGCCGGGTCAAGGGATGGTGAGCACCCCGACCAGCTGGAGGTCGCCCTGCGCCAGGTGGTTCCGCTCAGCGCCGGCTGACGTAGCTCGGTGGTTGAGGTGCGAAAGGCGCTCTGCGCCTGAGCCTCGAAACCCCTGAAGTGTGGGCACGGCGGTGCGCGGCGCCCTGCACCGGTGCGGGGTTTTCGAGGCTCGGGCCTTGACGGCTCCTCGCACCTCAACCACCGACGATGTGCGGCGGTCAGGCGTAGACGTCGTACTTGAGATCGCGGACCTTCGCGAACTGGTCGTCGACCAACGTGTTGGCCGCGGTCGCCAGGTCGGCGAGGAACGACTGCTCGTCGCGAGTCCGGGTCAGGCCCGGCTCGATGGAGACCGTCCAGTTCTGCATGCCGACCGCCGAGACCCGGATCTGGCCGTCGGGGGAGGAACCCTCGGCGACCAGCTCGTCACGTCGGTCCACGAACTCGCGGTCCCGGTCCGTGGTCGGCGGCGACTCCCTGGTGACGGTGCGCCGGAAGGCCAGGCTGCGGAGGCGGTAGTACTCGCGCATCCGGGCCGCGAACAGCAGCCGCCCGAGCCGGGTGAGCTGCCACTGCAGGTCGGACTCCGTCGTGGCGTCGTAGTAGCCCGGCGCGAACCAGACCGACACCTCGCAGCGACCTCGCACCCTGCCGTAGGCCTTCTCGTCGGGAGTCGCGACGGTGACGTCGAGCGAGTTGATCGGGTTGTCGATGGTGCTGGTGGTCATCGCGGGACCCCCATGTCGTCGCGGATGTCGCCGGGCCCGGAGTCCGCGAGGTTGGGCCGCGGTGCCACGAAGAGCTCGCGGTGGCCGTCCACGATGCCCTGGAGCTCGGTCATCTTGTCGGCTATCTTCTGCTCCGCCTTGGAGATCTCGTCCTTGAGCTTGGTGATCGCCTCGCGCATGTTGCCGATCACCGCCTCGGGGCTCTCCCCGGACATGTCGAGCTCCGGCGGTTCCTCCATGTTCCCGACGGCTGCGCCGCCGATCGAGAGCGCACCACCGATGCCGGCGAACGTCGCCGCGGCGACCAGCGAGCCACCGGCGGTGAAGGGAACCGCTACCAGGGCCACCACCGCACCGGCGACCGAGAACGCCATGCTCCACTCGTTCTTGCCGCAGTCACCCATCTCCTCGAGGGCGGTGATGGTGTCCTCGGCGATCTCGTCGATGTTCCGGCGTGCCGCGTCCCACAGGGACTTCTCGGCCTCCAGGGCGCCCTTGATGTAGCTCGTCAGGAGGAACTGGTTGGTGGTGATCGACTCGAAGGTGTCGACGAAGTTCTCCTTGAACTGGGCCGCGGCGATCCCGGTCCAGCGGGCCAGGTAGTCCTGGCTGGTGTCCATCCCGTCGAGGATCGTGTTCGCCGGCGTCGGCGAGCCGTTGGTCGGGTCCTCACCGCCACTGCCCTGCGAGAGCTTGCCGAGCGCCGAGGTGAGGTCGTCGATGCCGGCCTCGAAGCTGGCCGGGTCGGGAAGCGAGGAGAAGGCATCGAACAGCCCCGGCACGTCGTCGTACCGTCCGGAGACCTCGGCCATGTCGGCGTCCACCTCGGACTGGGTCATGGTGCTGCCGCCGTAGCCGGGGTACTGCCCCCCACGGCCGCCGTAACTCGATCTCGGCATCCACTCGTTGTCGCCGACCTTCATGTAGCCCATGCGCTCGAGGTCCCACTCCATCGCCTTCTCGACGATCTCCTGGGCGTGCGCGGACAGCTCCTCGAAGCTCATGTCAGCCAAGCTCCCTCTTGCGTCGGTCGTACTCGGCCTGGGCAGCAGCGTCGGTTGCGGCGTACGTGTTGGCGGCGAGCATCAGGGCCTGACCGGTGTCACGCAGGTTGCGTCCGGTCTCGGCGAGCACGTTGTCGAGGGTGTTCGCAGCGGCCGACCAGTCGGTGTAGGCACCGGAGTAGCCGAGCCCAATGCTGGAGTCCCGGACGAACGCGTGGTAGCTGCTCGAGGCCGAGAACTCGGTCGCGCAGGCGTCGAACTCCGACGCGATGGCGGGATAGAGGTTGTGTCCCGCGTCGTACAGCTCGTAACAGTCCACACCGAGCTCGGTGCCGGTGTCGCCCATGATGTCCCCTGTCGTCCGTCGGGTCGGTGCCGGCCGTTCCGTGGTGCTTCGGAGCGGCGCTGCCGTAGTCCTTCCCCGGACCGGGACGCCAGAAACCCCGGAACTCCTGGAGTTCCGGGGTTTCTGGTCAGCGCTCGTCGTCGGTGGACTCGGCGGCTGCCTCGATGCGGGCGGCGAGCTCGTCGTCGGGATCGTCCGGGGCGTCGGGCTCCCCAGCGGGGTCCTCACTCCCGACCCAGCCGCTCTGGCTGACCCCGTGCCGTCTGCGGACGGTCATCGTGGTCGCGAGCAGTCCGGCGATGCCGGCGAAGACCCAGGGGATCGGCAACAGCCAGCGGATGTCGTCGCCGGTCACGACGTCGGCCTGGACCAAGGCCCACACGCCGACCAGGCCGAGGAAGGCGATGCCCATCACCAGGTGGCCGATGTTCACGGGGTGACGTCCTGCGTCGATGGTGTCCATGTCCGTCCTCATTCGCTCGTCGCGTAGATCTCGCCGACGCCGAGCTCGGCGTCGATGGTGATGGTGGGTGCGCCGACCCCGCCGTCGTGCTCGCGGGTGACGCGGTTGTCGATGCCGCCGTTCTCTTCACCGAATGCCTCGACGTGTCCCGGGCCGCCGACGTGGCCGCGTAGCACCGCATCGACGTCGTCGGGGACGATGACCTCGATCCGGCCGATTCCGCCGTCGATGTCGATCGTGCGACCGTCGAGCTCCTCGATGTCGCTCACCTGGGAGAGGTCGAGCACCAACTCACCGGCGTTGAAGTCGTAGCTGTCGTCGACAGCCGCGGCGGTGGTCGGCGTGTGCCGCTCGGTGTCCTGGTCCACCTTTGCCGTGGCGGTCGCGCCGACCAGTCCGAGCGTGGTGAGCAGGCCGAGGAGGATCAGGCCACCCGCCCGGCCGTACACCGACCCGACCAGGAGCATGACGCCGGTGATGGCGACGGCGAGGGCCGGGTACGCGGGATCGGCCACGTCCAGGCCGGCAACATCCAGGATCCCCAGGACCCCGACGGCCAGGGCGATCAGAGCGAGGGTGAACCAGAACAGGATCGGTCCGCGCTTTCGCGGGTCACGCTGCACCGGCGGCGCCTGGTAGGCCTGGTACTGCGGGGCCTGCTGCGGCGCGGTCTGGTACGGCGAAGCCGGGTGCTGCGAGGCCTCGTAGGCCGGTGCGGCGTCGGCCGCTTGCGCTGCGGCCGGGCCACCCCCTGCGCCTGGCGGGGGAGGTGTGGCGGGGCCGGCGGAGCGTGACCGTCGGTGATCCCTGCGGCTCAGCAGGAGCCAGACCACGACCGCGATGACGGCCACCGGCCACGGGAACCAGAAGACCCCCCAGGTGTCGCCCAGCAACGCGAAGGCGGCGAGCACCCCGACGAGGAGCAGCGCGACGGTCCGGCTGCGCTCATCGAGGGTGATCGCGGCGGAGTCCGACCCGTCCTCCGGCACCAGCAGCCAACAGGCGCCGTACAGGATGATGCCGGCGCCCCCGAAGAAGACGAGGACCACGAACGCGACGCGCAGGATCAGCGGGTCGATGTCGAGGTGCCGGGCCAGGCCGCCGGCGACGCCGGCGACCTTCCGGTCGGCGGTGGAGCGCCGGAGTCGGCCCAGATCGCGGATCTCGTCACGGGTGACGCGCGGGCCTTCCTCGCCGGCGGGGTGCTCCGGTGGACCGGTGGGTGCATCGGGTGGGGTCGTTGTCATGTTCCAAGCCTGCGTCCGGGAAAGGCCCGGCACCATCGGGGACGACCCTGATCCTGCCCGATCGCGGCGGGCCACGCCTCAGGGTCGCGCCGGGGTTGCTCCTCATGGTTGGCGCCTCGTCGCTGTGTGACGATTGCTGCACGATGAGCAGCACACCTTCCCCCGCCGACGCGCGCGACGTCCGGCGCGCCACCAGAGACACCCAGGAGCCGATCATCGGCGGGGTAGCGGCGGGACTCGCCCGACACCTGGGCCTGCCGGTGCTGTGGGTGCGCGCCACCTTCGTGGTCACCGCGGCGCTCGGGGGCTTCGGCATCGCGATGTACGCCGGACTGTGGCTGGTCCTGCCCACCGACTCCCACTTCGAGTCCGAGGCTCCGGGCCTGGAGAGTGCGACCAGGGGCGGGCGACGCCCCGGCCGGATCCGTCGTCTCGGCGACGTGGGGCCGGTCGTGGCGCTGGCTGCCCTCGCCTTCGGCTCGATCCTGCTGCTCGAGGCGGTGCTCGGCCAGGGCGCCGTTTTCTGGCCGCTGTTCCTCGGCCTGGTCGGGATCGCGCTGCTGTGGCGGCAAGCGGACGAGGCGCAACGCGAACGGTGGCTGGACACGACCGGTCGGATCGACCCGATCCGCGCCGCGGTCGGCAGCGGTGGCTGGGCGGCGTACGCGCGGATCGCCGCGGGCGTCGGGCTGATCCTGGCCGCGTTCGCGATCTTCGTCCTGCGCGGAGGCTCGGTCGACATGGCCGGGGACGTGACTCTCGCCGCCCTTCTCACCGTCGTCGGGCTGGGGATCGTGATCGGGCCGTGGATCTACCGGCTCGCCTCCGACCTGACCGCCGAGCGAGCCGAACGGGTGCGCACCCAGGAGCGGGCCGACCTCGCCGCGCACCTGCACGACTCGGTGTTGCAGACGCTCGCCCTGATCCAGAAGAACTCCCACGACGCGGCGACCGTGGCTCGGCTCGCACGCGCCCAGGAGCGGGACCTCCGGTCGTGGCTGTACGTCGGTGAGGCGACCGACGAGAGCACCGTGGCGAGCGCACTCCGCGGAGTGGCCGCCACGATCGAGGACGCCCACGGAGTCTCCGTCGACGTCGTCAACGTCGGCGACTGCCCCTTCATCGAGCCCTTGCGTCCGATCGTCAACGCCACGCGAGAGGCGGTCACGAACGCCGCCAAGCACGCCGGGACCGGCAAGGTCGACGTCTACGCCGAGGTGTCGGCCGAGGCCGTCGACGTCTTCGTCCGCGACCGTGGCGCGGGCTTCGACCTCGAGTCGATGCCTGCCGACCGGTACGGGGTGCGGCACAGCATCATCGACCGGATGGATCGGCACGGCGGTACCGCCACGGTGCTGTCCGAACCGGGCACGGGGACCGAGATCCGGCTCCACCTCCCGAGACAGGAGAAGCCAGATGACTGAGCTCACGAGGGTCGTCCTCGTGGACGACCACGCCATGTTCCGCGCCGGGGTCCGCTCCGAGCTGGGCAACGCGGTCGACGTGGTGGCGGAAGCGGCCGACGTCGACGAGGCCGTGCGCGCCATCGACGAGCATCGACCCGATGTCGTGCTCCTCGACGTGCACCTACCCGGGGGTGGCGGCGTCGAGGTGATGCGGAGGCTGGCGTCGTCCCCGGCGTTCGCGACGCCCGGGGACGCACCGCGCTTCCTCGCGCTCAGTGTCAGCGACGCCGCGGAGGACGTTATCGGCACCATTCGCGGCGGAGCCCGCGGCTACGTCACCAAGACCATCACCGGTCCGGAGCTGGTTGCGGCGATCAACCGCGTCGCCGACGGCGACGCGGTCTTCTCACCCAGGCTCGCAGGGTTCGTCCTCGACGCGTTCGCCGGCTCCATCGACGTGGCGGCCGTGGACGAGGACCTCGACCGGCTCACCGAGCGCGAACGTGAGGTGATGCGGCTGATCGCCAGAGGCTACGCCTACAAGGAGGTCGCGAAGGAGCTGTTCATCTCGATCAAGACGGTCGAGACGCACATGTCCAGCGTGCTCCGCAAGCTGCAGCTGTCCTCGCGTCACGAGCTCGCGAGGTGGGCGTCGGACCGCCGGCTTCTCTGACCAACGACCCGGTGACCGAGGCCGGGGGCGCTGCTGGCCCTGACCGTTGCCAACGTCGCCGTCGCCGTGTTCTCGTCGACTGCACACGACTGAGGAGAACGACGTGAACATCCTGTGGATCATCACCGACGACCAGATGCGGATCACGCTGAGCCGGATGCCGAAGGTGTGGTCGCGCCTCGTCAAGCGCGGCACCAGGTTCACCCGGGGGTACTCCGCTGTCCCCCTGTGCGGTCCGGCGCGCGCGTCGATCCTGTCCAGCATGTACCCGCACAACCACGAGTGCGTGACCAACTCGACCAATCCGCGGTTCGTCGCGCTTGGTCATGACCACGACACCGTCGCCACCAGGTTGAAGGAGGCCGGGTACGCGACGGGCTACTTCGGCAAGTACCTGAACGGACACAACTCCACACCCGAGTACGTCGCCCCCGGGTGGGACCGGTGGGTGACCTCGGTGCATCGGGCCGGCCAGCCGTTCAAGTTCAACATGGACGGGAGGGTCCGCGGGCTGAACGGCGACCCGGACGCCTTCGCCTCCCGCCACCTGCTCGGGTTCCTCGAGAACCGGCCGGACACTCCCTGGTTCGCCGTCTTCGCCGCCTCCAACCCACACAGCCCCTACCTCCCGTCCCGGAAGCACGAGCACGACTTCGACAAGGCGCGGTACCGGCCCCCGTCGCTGAACGAGCGAAACATGGCCGACAAGCCGACGTGGATGCGGGGCACGCGGATGCAGAGGACGGCGAAGATCGACGCCGCCTGGGAGGGCAAGCTCGAGGAGCTGCGGGACCTCGACGACCAGATCGGCCGGATCCTCGACACGCTGTACAAGACGGGCCAGCTGGGCAGGACCTGGATCTTCATGGTGTCCGACAACGGCTACATGCTCGGCGAGCACCGCATGTTCAAGAAGGAGAGGCCGTACGAGGAGAGCGCCGGCATCCCGTACGTCGTGCGTGGCCCGGGCGTCCCGGTGCGGGCCGACCCGACGCTGGTCAGCCAGGTGGACCTGATGCCCACGACACTCGACATCGCCGGCCTCAACCCGCACGCGGGGCGGGCGCTCGACGGGCGGTCCATGCTTCCGCACCTGACGGGAGGCGACTGGTCAGGATGGCGCAAGCGCCTGCTCGTGGAGCACCCGAAGAGCAGATGGGCCATGCTCCGCGAGGGCCCGACGGCCTATGTCGACCACTACGAGGCCGACGAGTTCGAGCTGTACGACCTCGCCGACGACCCGTACCAGATGAGCAGCATCGCGGACGTGGACACCGCGCCGCTGAAGGTGAAGCTCACCGCCCTCCGCGGAGCGAAGGGAGCGGCCCTGCGCCAGCTCGAGGAGGCGTGACCCGACTTCCGCTCAGCCGCCGGGGCAGGTCGCGGTGCCCGGCTCCTGATCAGGGTGGATCGCGCCGTCGCGGTCGCTGACCGAGCCGGATCCGGCCGAGCCACGTCGTACCGCCACGATCTCGGCCAGGATCGACACGGCGATCTCGCCCGGCTCGTCGGCACCGATGTCCAGGCCGATCGGCGCGTGCAGCGTGGAGAGGGCCTGCTCGGTCACTCCGTTCGCGAGCAGCCAGTCCCGTCGGCGGGCCTGGGTCCTTCGCGAGCCCATCGCGCCGACGTACGCCGTCCCGGCGGCCAGTGCGGCCCGGATCGCCGGCCCGTCGACTCCCTCGTGGTGACTGAGCACGACCGTGGCATCGGACCGCCCGAGGGCGACGTCCACGTCCTCGATGCTCGTGACGGTGGTCGGCGTCCAGCCGAGCGCGACCACCATCGGCGACAGCGCCTGGGCGACCGGTCCGTCGCCCACGATGAGGATCTCCGGGACATCCGTCATGGGGTCAGTATGCGCTGCGCCGGGACCGCTAGGTCTCGACCCGGCTGCTGCGTCGCCCGTGCGACCGGCGAGGGGGTGAGGGGGGTGGTGGCACGTAGGGTTGGGCGCGAGATGAGCATGTCCTCCCCAATCCCCGGTCTCGACGACCTCGAGCCCAGCGAAGAGCCCCGGACCACCCGGCGCGGCCCCACCGCCGACGAGCTGCTCGAGGGCCTCAACGACCCGCAGCGGGCCGCCGTGGTCCACGCCGGTGCTCCGCTGCTCGTCGTCGCGGGGGCAGGCTCCGGCAAGACCCGGGTCCTCACGCGCAGGATCGCGTGGCTGGTTTCCGAACGCCAGGCCCACCCGGGCTCGATCCTGGCGATCACGTTCACCAACAAGGCCGCCGCGGAGATGAAGGAGCGGGTCGAGGCGCTGGTGGGCAAGCGAGCTCGCGTCATGTGGGTGTCGACATTCCACTCGGCCTGCGTCCGGATCCTGCGCAAGGAGATCGCCAAGGTCGGCTACAAGTCGAACTTCTCGATCTACGACGCCGCCGACTCCAAGCGGTTGATGACCCTGGTCTGCCGCGACCTCGACCTCGATCCGCGCCGCTACCAGCCGAACGCCATCCTGCACTGGATGTCCAACCACAAGAACGAGCTGCGCGACCACGAGGAGGCCACCGCCGACGCGCGCAACTCGTTCGAGGAGGCCTACGCCGCGGCGTACACCCTTTACCAGCGCCGTCTTCGCGAGGCCAACGCCCTGGACTTCGATGACCTGATCATGACCACGGTGCACCTGTTCCAGGCCTTCCCCGAGGTGCGCGAGACCTACCGGCGCCGGTTCCGCCACGTCCTGGTCGACGAGTACCAGGACACCAACCACGCCCAGTACGCCCTGATCCACCAGCTGTGTGCCGACAATCCCGAGGTGGTCGAGGGCGAGGAACGAGTCGAGCCGGCCGAGCTGATGGTGGTCGGCGACGCGGACCAGTCGATCTACGCCTTCCGCGGCGCCAACATCCGCAACATCATGGACTTCGAGCAGGACTTTCCCAACGCGACCACGATCCTGCTTGAGCAGAACTACCGCTCCACCCAGACCATCCTCAACGCCGCCAACGCGGTGATCGGCCACAACAAGGGACGCAAGCCCAAGCGGCTCTGGTCCGAGGCCGGGGACGGGGATCGGATCGTGGGATACGTCGCCGACGACGAGCGCGACGAGGCCCGCTTCGTGTCCGAGGAGATCGACACGATGACCGACAGCGGGACCTTCCGGCCGGCGGACGTCGCAGTCTTCTATCGCACCAACGCGCAGTCGCGGGTCTTCGAGGAGATCTTCATCCGGCTCGGGATGCCCTACAAGGTCGTCGGCGGGGTGCGGTTCTACGAGCGGCGCGAGGTGCGCGACGCCCTCGCCTACCTGCGGATGCTGGTCAATCCGGCCGACGAGATCTCGCTGCGCCGGGTGCTCAACACACCGCGTCGCGGGATCGGGGACCGCGCCGTGGAATGCGTGCAGGCCCTGGCCGACCGCGACCGGATCCTGTTCTGGGAGGCGCTGCGACGGGCGTCCGACGCGCCCGGGCTGGCGTCGCGTTCCCTCAACGCGATCCAGGGCTTCGTCGGCATGGTCGACGAGCTGCAGTCCATGGTGGACGCCGACGAGCGCCCCGACGTGATCCTCGAGTCGGTGCTGGAGCGATCGGGTTATCTCGCGGAGCTGGAGGCATCCGAGGACCCCCAGGATGCCACCCGGGTCGAGAACCTCGCCGAGCTGGTAGCAGTGGCCCGGGAGTTCTCCGACGACCCGGTGGCCGGCCCGTCCGCCGACCCCGCCGACGTCGACGCCGGCACCGTCGCGCCCGGGCTGGCCGACTTCCTGGAGCGGGTGGCGCTCGTGGCCGACACCGACCAGATCCCGGACGCTCCCGAGGAGGACGAGTCCGGGGTCGTGACCCTGATGACGCTGCACACCGCGAAGGGGCTGGAGTTCCCGGTCGTGTTCCTGACCGGGCTCGAGGACGGCGTGTTTCCGCACGCCCGTTCCCTGGGCGACCAGCCCGAGCTCGAGGAGGAACGCCGCCTCGCCTACGTCGGCGTCACCCGGGCGCGGCAGCGGCTGTTCCTGTCCCGGGCGGTCGTCCGCTCGGCCTGGGGAGCGCCGGCCCACAATCCTGCTTCGCGGTTCCTCGACGAGATGCCGGTCGACCTGGTCGACTGGCGGCGGACCGAGGCTGCGCAGGCCATGTGGGGTCGGCCCGATCTCGTGAGCGCGTCACCCGCCGGACGACTCGGTACGCCCACCGCCGCCGGCCGGCGCAACTTCTCCTCGGCCGCAGTCAAGGCGGATGCCGCCGCCAAGGCGAAGGCCAGCCGGGACATCCCGGCGCTGGAGCCCGGGGACCGGGTGGTGCACGACTCGTTCGGGATGGGGACGGTCGTGGCGCTCGAGGGCGTAGCCGAGAAGTCGGTCGCCTCGATCGACTTCGGCTCCGAGGGGGTCAAGCGGCTGCTGCTGCGCTACGCCCCGGTGGAGAAGCTGTAGCCCGCGCGAAGCGCGGACTACAGCTTGATGGTGGTCGAGCAGCGACCGAGCCCGAGCTTGCGAGGTCTCGACGGAGCGTGTCGAGACCCGGTGAGCCGAGCGACGGCCGTAACCAATCAGGGCCGCAACCCGTGCACCAGCATCGCTTCGTAGGGGTCTACAGGGTCGCCGCCGCCGGGGCGGACCTCGATGTGGAGGTGCGGGCCGGTCGTGTTGCCGGTGGTCCCGACGTAGCCGATCACCTCGCCGGCGCGAACCTCGTCGCCCTCGGCGACGTCGTACGACGTCTGGTGGCAGTACCAGATCTCGGTGCCGTCCTCGAGGGTGACGACCGTCTTGTTGCCGTAGGAGCCGTCGTAGCCGACCTCGTTGACGACACCGTTGGCGACCGACCGGATGGGAGTGCCCGAGGGGGCCGACATGTCCAGACCGGTGTGCACTGTGGTCCACAGGTAGCTGACCTCGCCGAATCCGGCGCTGAGGTCGTAGCCGGCCAGCGGCAGCACCCACTGGTTGAGAGCGATCTTGGCGGCCTGGGCCTCCGCCTGCTTGGCGAACTTGGCGAGTGCGGCGTTGCGCTCCCTCGCCTCGTTCTCGGCCTGCTCGACCAGCTCCTCGTCGGCGGCATCGGCGAGGGCGTCGCGGCGCGAGTCCCGGCTGACGGCCGCGGTTCGCGCGTCGAGCAGGTTGGTGTTGGCCACGTCGCTGGCGCCGCTGAGGGCGCTGGCAGGGGCCAGACGATCGTCGTTGTCCCCGGTGAGCAGTGTCGGGTCGCCGACAGTGACGGCACCTCCGACCGACACGGCCAGCGCCGCGACGCCGAGCAGGATCGGCGGCGATGGCAGACCACGGAAGAGCGGACCACGGGAGGCGGAGTGCTTGGAGGCCCTGCGCTTGCCGGCGTCGGGAGGAGCGGTGGCGGAACGCTGGGCACGGGTCCCGCTGGCGCGGGATCCGCCGCTGTCGGGGGTCTCCGAACGGACGCGGCGCGAGCCGCGATGATCCGCTCGGTGATTACCCATTATGGAGGTCTCCGTTGACTAGTTGAATTTCGAGACAACGGTCCAAGACCCTAACGGATCGCAACATGGCTCCGAAATCCCCGTGTGTGTGATTGTGCATAAGTTAGGTACGCCCGTCCCCGTTTCGGGGTTTTCCCCGCTGCGGGCGCTCTCCGGGTGCTAGGGCGCCGTGGGCAGGATCACGGTCGGCTAACCTGCGCGCATGACCTTCTCAGGCCCGATCCGACGCATTCGGATCGTCGTCGGCAAGCCGGGCCTGGACGGGCACGACCGGGGAGCCAAGATCGTGGCCCGGGCCCTGCGCGATGCGGGTCACGAGGTCGTCTATACCGGTCTGCACCAGACGCCGGAGCAGATCGTCGAGACGGCCATCCAGGAGGACGCCGACCTGATCGGCCTCTCCGTGCTCTCCGGGGCGCACATGACCCTCTTCCGCAAGCTGATCGACCTGCTCGCTGAGCGCGACGCCTCCGACATCGTGGTCTTCGGTGGTGGCATCGTCCCCGAAGAGGACATCCCGGTCCTCGAGGAGATGGGGGTCGCCAGGGTGTTCACGCCAGGTGCCGCCACAGGGGAGATCACCGGCTGGGTGGCCGACTACTTCGCCGAGTCGGCCGACTCGGACGCCTGACCCGCTTCGCGGCGTACGTCGAAGGCGATCCGCACTCGTTGCCCGATCTGGTGCGCCTCCCGGATCGTGCACCGCCGTGAGGTGATCCGGCGAGGGAGCAGGGGAGCCCCCGAGCCGAGGAACACCGGGGTGACACTGACCAGGATCTCGTCGAGCAGCCCGGCGTCGTCGAACTGGCCCACCAGGTCTCCGCCGCCGACCAGCCAGATCGCGCGGTCACCGGCGACCTCGCCCATCTCGGCGTACGCCTTCTCGACATCGGCGGTGAACCGGATGTCGACCCCCGGGATCGAGGGGAGGTCGCGGTGGGTGAACACCCAGCCCGGCCGGTCACCGTAGAAGTCCCGCCACTGCTGCGGGTTCGCCAGCATGTCGTGCCGGTCGACCATCCACTCGTAGGTGGTCGCACCCATCGCCAGAACCGCCACGCCGGCGATGAACGTGTCCCAGCCCCCGTCGTCCTCGTCGTGGGGTACCTCGAACAGCCAGTCGAGCGAGTTGTCCTGATCGGCGATGAAGCCGTCCGCCGACGTGGCAGTGAAGTACTGCGTCCGTGTCATGCGACCGACGCTACGCGGAGGCGCCGACGGGATCCTTGATCGTCGTTGCCATCCGACCCGTGACGTCCGGGCACCCGGCGTGGTGAGGGACCTCCGTACGGGACTAGGGTGCCGAGGGAATGAGTCGGCGGAACTCTCGGGCTCTCGAAGATGGCAAAGGACTGGGTCGATCGTGGATCTGATGGAGTACCAGGCGAAGGAGCTCTTCGCGAAGCATGGAGTGCCGGTCACGCTCGGCACCGTCGTCACCCAGGCGAGCGACGCAGAGGCCGCGGCGGAGGCGAACGGCGGTCGGGTGGTCGTCAAGGCGCAGGTCAAGATCGGTGGCCGCGGCAAGGCCGGAGGAGTCAAGCTCGCCAACGACCCGAAGGACGCCGTGGCGAAGGCCGGCGAGATCCTGGGCATGGACATCAAGGGCCACACCGTGCACCGAGTCCTCATCGCGCCCGCTGCCGACATCGCCGAGGAGTACTACTTCTCGTTCCTCCTGGACCGCGCCAACCGCAACTACCTCTGCATCGCGTCCATCGAGGGCGGGGTGGAGATCGAGGTCACGGCCAAGGAGGACCCGGACGCCGTCGCCAAGGTCGCCATCGACCCGCAGACCGGTGTCGATGACGCCAAGGCAGAAGAGATCGTCGCGGCGACTCGGTTCCCCGCCGATGTCGCTGACGCGGCGAAGGAGATGGTCAAGAAGCTCTGGACGGTCTTCGTCGAGGAGGACGCCACCCTGGTCGAGGTGAACCCACTGGTGAAGCTCGGTGACGGCACCCTCGAGGCGCTGGACGGCAAGGTGTCGCTGGACGGCAACGCCGACTTCCGGCACGAGGACCACGCGGCCTTCGAGCTGGTCGAGGACGTCGACCCGCTGGAGCTCGCCGCGCAGGAGAAGGACCTGAACTACGTCAAGCTGGACGGCGCGGTGGGCATCATCGGCAACGGCGCCGGGCTCGTGATGTCGACCCTCGACGTCGTCGCGTACGCCGGCGAGAAGCACGGCGGCGTGAAGCCGGCCAACTTCCTCGACATCGGCGGCGGCGCCTCCGCGCAGGTCATGACGGACGGGCTGCACATCATCCTCGGCGACGAGCAGGTGAAGTCGGTGTTCGTGAACGTGTTCGGGGGCATCACCGCTTGCGACGCCGTCGCCAACGGCATCGTGGGCGCGCTGCAGGCGCTCGGCGACGAGGCGAACAAGCCGCTCGTCGTCCGCCTCGACGGGAACAACGTCGAGGAGGGCCGCAGGATCCTCGACGAGGCCGCCCACCCGCTGGTGACCCTGGTCGACACGATGGACGGCGCGGCCGACAGGGCCGCCGAGCTCGCCAACGCCTGAGGACGAAGGAGAACAAGAGAAATGGCCATCTTCCTCACCGAGAACAGCAAGGTCATCGTCCAGGGCATGACCGGCTCCGAGGGCATGAAGCACACCCAGCGCATGCTCGACTCCGGCACCAACATCGTCGGCGGGGTGAACCCCAAGAAGGCGGGCACGACTGTCGACTTCACGGGTGGCACGTCGGTGCCGGTCTTCGGCACCGTCGTCGAGGCGATGGAGGCCACCGGGGCCGACGTCACGGTCCTCTTCGTGCCCCCGGCGTTCACCAAGGCGGCCGCCGTCGAGGCCGTCGACGCGGGCATCGGCCTGGCCGTCGTGATCACGGAGGGGGTACCGGTGCACGACACGGCCGAGTTCCGTGCGTACGCCGAGGCGTCCGGCAAGACCCGCATCGTCGGCCCGAACTGTCCCGGTCTGATCAGCCCGGGCAAGTCCAACGCCGGCATCATCCCCGCCGACATCACCAAGGCGGGCCGGGTCGGGCTGGTGTCGAAGTCGGGCACGCTGACCTACCAGATGATGTATGAGCTGCGGGACTTCGGGTTCTCGTCGTGCATCGGCATCGGCGGCGACCCGATCATCGGCACGACGCACATCGACGCACTCGAGGCGTTCGAGGCCGATCCCGAGACCGACGCCATGGTGATAATCGGTGAGATCGGCGGCGACGCCGAGGAGCGAGCGGCGGCGTACATCAAGGACCACGTGACGAAGCCGGTCGTCGGGTACGTCGCCGGCTTCACTGCCCCGGAGGGCAAGACGATGGGCCACGCCGGCGCGATCGTCTCCGGCTCCTCCGGCACCGCTGCCGCCAAGAAGGAAGCCCTGGAAGCCGTGGGCGTCAAGGTCGGCAAGACGCCGTCCGAGACCGCCTCGCTCATGCGAGAGATCCTCGAGAAGCGCTGACCGGCCTCCCGGGCGTTACCGCGGGGGTGGCATGGCGCCCAGCCGGGCGCCGGCCCGGGTGACCAGGTCGACGAAGTCGTCGGTGGTCATCGTGGCACCGCGGTCGGGAACGAACCCGACCTGGCTGATGGCGGTCCCGGTGCGCACCACACCCATCAGGTAGGTGACGGACTGGTCGTCACTGAGCTCCGTCGTCAGCCGCCAGGCGCTCAGGTCAGATCGCTTCGACTGCTCGTTCGTCAGCTCGGTGACCTCGGTGCCGAGGCCCGCATCCCGCTCGGGGCACGCCGCCATCTTCCGGCGGATGTCTGCGACGAACGCGCGCGCCCCGGCGGCCGGTTGGGTGCCCACCGTCTGGGTGAGCCCGAACTGGTCCGGCAGCTTCGCGCCGGGGATCACGAAGGACCGGGTCAGGTTGTTGCTCATCGGCGGGCTGCTGAAGTCCGTGTTGTCGCAACCGGTGGCCGCCAGGTTCGACATCGCCTTGCGCGGCTCGGTGCCGACCCAGGGCCGGACGATCCCGGACACCGGAGGCAGGTCGACCTCTGCCAGCATGCCCGGCGCGACCGCCACGGGAACCGGCGCCATGTCCTCCACCTGCGGGCGCCGGGTGGCGCACGCGCCGCCGCTCGACTGGGCACACAGGCCGTTGACGGCATCGGCCAGCAGCCCTGCCGCGCTCCGGTAGTCCGTCGGGGCCTCGGCCGTCGTCCGGACCAACGTCGTGGTCGTCATGGCGCCGGTGCGGGCAACCCCCACCACGAGTTTGGGACGCTCTCCCGCCCACGACTGGAGGCCGAACACCGACGCCTCGTCGCCGACGTTCCCCACCCGCTTGGTGGACATCAGCTGGACCCGATGATCGGTGCATCCCGCGAACCATCGCTGCGTCGTGGCGTAGGTCTTCCTGGCGGCGCGGATCGAGTCCGACTCCTCGGAGAGCTGGAAGGCCGAGGTCTTCGGCTCCGGCTTGCGCGGAGAGGTGTCGAAGGTGCGGACCAGCGCAGCCGCCCCCGACGGGTCGGCGAAGCGGGTCTGCTGGCACGGGAGGACCAGACCGTCGCCCTCCGTGTTGTCGGAGGTCGAGGTCACTCGCCACCGGCGCCCGGGCGCGTGGGCGGCAACCTGCGCAGCGTCGAGCATCGTGTCCTCGGGGAGTGCCTCCAGTGGGGCGTCGGACGGGGTGTCCGTGGCGGAGGCGTCGGTCGGGTCGGGATCGACGGGCAGGCTCGGAGTCGCGCCCCCGACGTCGGTGACCAGGGATCCACTGAGGACGACCGCGGCCACCGTCGCCCCGACACCGACCAGGGTGTGCGTACGCCGGCGCGCGGCGCCCGCGCGCCGGATGATGGTCGATCGGGGCCACGTGGAGTGCTCGGCCTGCTCGCGCAGACCGTCGAGGAGCGACCGGATGCTCGTGGACGGGACGTCACGGTGGACGGAGAACTGCGCGGTCGCCGTCTGGAGATGCCGCTCGGCTTCGGCCAGGGGCAGGCCGAGCTCGCGGGCGATCTCGCCCATGCTCGCCGATGTCAGCTGGGTCAGCAGCAGCGCCTTGCGCTGGGTGAGGGGGAGCCTGCCCATGGCCTCGAGCGTCGCTCGCGACTCCGGGTCCAGGGACTTGTCCCGGTGCCACGGTCGACCGGTGTGTCGGCGGAGGGCCTGGGACCACGCGTGCGGGCGCACCCAGCTCTCCGGGTCGGGAAGGCGCGAGACCTTGCGCCAGTGGTGCCAGGCTCCGACGAACGAGTCGCGAACCGCGCTCCGGGAGGCAGGCAGGTCGCCGGTGAGCGCATAGGTCTGGAGCAGCAGCCGGGAGCGGGCGCCCTTGTAAAAGGCGTCGAACTCGTCGGGGCTGATCATGGCGCGTCCACGGTACGGGAGCGGGCATCGCCGCGCACATCGGCGTGGCGGCCCCGAACGGCGCCGGGGCCGGGCGAAGATGGCCGGGCCATGACCTCGCTGCTCGCGGCCCCCCGCGCCGACCCCGACGGCCGTTCCGACCCTCGACACCGGCGTCCTCTGGTCCTCCTCGCTGGCCTCGGTGGCGTCGTCGCCGCCACCGCGCCGTTGCTGGTGTGCCTGGCGCTCGGTGTCGCTGGCTGGTTCGTATCCGATGTCGGCGCCCACGGGGAGCCGCGCGACGGCCTCCAGGTCGGTGCCCTCGGCTGGCTGATGGCCCACGGGTCGGGAGTCACCGTCCGCGGCGCGACCGTCACCGTCGTCCCCCTCCTGCTCACGCTCCTGTGCGCCTGGTCGATCTGGCGAGTCGGGCACCGGATCGGAGACTCGGTCTCCGGCCACGGGCCGGATGCCGACGCGATCTCCGACGGCGAGCGCGACTGGACCGTGCCTGTGGCCGTGGCCGTCTTCTCGGCCGGCTACGTCGTGGTCACCATGGTCACGTCGGTGCTCGCGGCGACGCCGGAGACCTCGCCCTCGACGGCCCGGGCTGCGCTCTGGTCGGTGCTGCTGACGGTGTTCGTCGGCGGCCCGGCCATCGCCGTCGGCTCGGGCAGGGCGGCGATCTGGGCGGCGTTCGTCCCGGTCTCGGTGCGGGCGGCCGTCGCCACGGGCCTGACCATCGTCACCGGCTACCTCCTGGTCGCGTCCGTGGCCCTGGTCGCCGCGCTCGCGGTCGACTTCGGTACCGCGGCCAACGTGCTCTCCCAACTGCGCCTGGATGCCGGTGAAGCGTCGTTGTTCCTCCTGGTGACGGCGGCGGTGGTGCCGAACGCCGTGGTCTTCTCCGGCGCCTACCTGCTGGGTCCGGGCTTCACCGTGGGCACCAACACGATGGTCTCGCCGACCGTCGTCGCCATGGGGCCGTTGCCCATGTTCCCGTTGCTGGCGGCCCTGCCCGACAACGGTCCCACCGGCGGCTGGACGCCGTACCTCATGGCGATCCCGCCACTGGTGGCGGCCGTGGCGGCCGCCCGGGCGCAGCGGCGCCATCCCACGGTCCGTTGGGAGGAGGGCGCGCTCCGGGGCGGCACCGGGGGCGTGCTCGCCGGTGCCCTGCTGGGCCTGCTGGCGGCCTTCGCCGGCGGCGCTGTCGGCCCGGGGCGGATGCGTGACGTCGCGCCCTTCGCGTCCGACGTGCTGGTCCACGCGATCACCACCTTCGGCATCGGTGGCCTGTTCGGCGGGTTGGCGATGACCTGGTGGCACCGGAGGTCGGCCCGGCGCGCGGCCGCGATGTCCTCCTGAGCCGAGGCGGCGCAGGCGCCTCTCAATGCCATGGCCCGAAGGCCACGCACCTAGACTCACCGCGTGCCCACCTCGTCACCCGCGCGCCTGGTTGTTCTCGTCTCGGGCGCGGGCACCAACCTCCAGGCACTGCTCGACGCCGCCGCGGACCCGGCGTACGGCGCCCGGGTGGTCGCCGTCGGTGCGGACCGGGAGGACATCGAGGGGCTGGCACGCGCGGACCGCGCGGGGATCCCGACATTCGTCAGGAAGCTGGGCGGCTACTCCAGCCGCGAGAACTGGGACCGCTCTCTCACCGACGCGGTCGCCGGCTTCGAGCCGGACCTGGTGGTGCTCGCGGGGTTCATGAAGCTGGTGAGCGACGAGTTCCTGGCTCGCTTCGACGGTCGTGTCGTCAACACCCACCCGGCCCTGTCGCCGTCGTTCCCTGGGACCCGTGGCCCGGAGGAGGCGCTGGAGTACGGCGTGAAGGTCACCGGCTGCACGCTCTTCGTGGTCGACAGCGGCGTTGACACCGGTCCCATCGTGGCGCAGAGCGTGGTGCCCGTGGCGGAGGACGACGACGTCGACTCCCTGCACGAGCGGATCAAGGCGGCCGAGCGGACCATGCTCGTCGAGAGCGTCGGCCGGATCGCGCGAGAAGGGTTCAGGGTTTCGGGTCGGACGGTGCGGTTCGGCACCTGAGTTCCACGCCTGGGCATGCACTAACCTGATCCGCACACGACTGGCGCAGGTGGGCAACCACCGGGGAGTGCCCCAACACCGGGGATCCGAGAGCATCGAACGCCTGGGTGCCCTCAACGACGTCCTTGAGGAGCCGCCATGACTGAATCGTTCGACGCCCGGATCCCGCTGACGCGGGCGCTGGTCTCCGTCTACGACAAGAGCGGTCTCGACGACCTCGTCCTCGGGCTGCACGAGCTGGGCGTGGCCCTGGTCTCGACCGGCGGCTCCGCGGCCCAGATCGAGTCCCTCGGGGTGCCCGTCACCAGGGTCGAGGACCTCACCGGCTTCCCCGAGTGCCTCGACGGCCGGGTCAAGACCCTCCACCCCGCGGTGCACGCCGGGATCCTGGCCGACCGGCGGCTCGACTCGCACGTCGCCCAGCTCGGTGAGCTCGGCATCGAGCCGTTCGACCTGGTCGTGTCCAACCTGTACCCGTTCCGGCAGACCGTTGCCTCAGGGGCGAGCCCGGACGAGTGCGTCGAGCAGATCGACATCGGTGGACCCTCCATGGTGCGGGCCGCCGCCAAGAACCATCCGTCCGTGGCAATCGTGACCTCACCGAGCAGGTACGCCGACGTGCTACGCGCGGCCAAGGACGGCGGGTTCACGCTTGCGGAGCGCCGGGCCCTGGCAGCCGAGGCCTTCGTGCACACCGCGACGTACGACGTGGCCGTCGCCGAGTGGTTCGCCCAGGAGCTCACGGCCGACCCGGAGGTGTGGTGGCCGGACTTCGCCGGCCAGACCTTCGAGCGCGCCGCCGTGCTCCGGTACGGGGAGAACTCACACCAGCCGGCCGCGCTCTACCTCGAGCATGGCGCCGCGCCCGGCCTGGCGCACGCGAAGCAGCTGCACGGCAAGGAGATGTCGTACAACAACTACGTCGACGCCGCTGCGGCGCACCGGGCGGCCTACGACTTCACCGCGCCCGCCGTCGCGATCATCAAGCACACGAACCCCTGCGGGATCGCCGTCGGCGCGGACGTCGCCGAGGCGCACCACAAGGCCCATGAGTGCGACCCGGTGTCGGCGTTCGGCGGCGTGATCGCGACCAATGTCCCGGTCAGCGTGGCGATGGCAGAGCAGGTCGCCGAGATCTTCACCGAGGTCGTCGTGGCGCCCGGGTTCGAGGACGGTGCCGCCGAGGTGCTGGCACGCAAGAAGAACATCAGGCTGCTGGTGTGTGCGGCTCCGGATGGGTCACCGATCGAGAGCCGGCCGATTCCCGGCGGGTTGCTCGTCCAGGCTGCCGACCGGTTCCAGGCCGAGGGCGACGACCCGGCGAACTGGCGGCTCGTGGCCGGCGAGGCGGCACCGGAGGACGTCCGGGAGGACCTGGCCTTCGCATGGCGAGCCATCCGCTCGGTGAAGTCGAACGCGATCCTGCTCGCCTCGGGTGGGGCGTCGGTCGGGGTGGGCATGGGGCAGGTCAACCGGGTGGACTCCTGCCACCTGGCGGTGACCCGGGCGGGGGATCGGGCCGCGGGCTCGGTGGCCGCCTCCGATGCGTTCTTCCCCTTCGCCGACGGCCCGCAGATCCTGATCGACGCGGGCGTCCGGGCCATCGTCGCGCCCGGCGGCTCGATGCGGGACGACGAGGTCATCGACGCCGCCCAGGCGGCGGGCGTCACGATGTACTTCACCGGCACCCGGCACTTTGCTCACTGAGCCCCCGGCGAAGCCGGGGTGTGTGCAGTGAGCAGGTTGAGCAGCGACCGCGTCGAGGACCGAAGACGCGATGGAGCGTGTCGAAACCCAGTGACAGAACAGCAGACCGCAACCCGGATGACAGGATGAACGCGTGACGGCACAGACGCTCGATGGCAAGGCCACGCTCGCGACGATCATGGAGGAGCTGCGCGAACGGGTCGCGAAGCTCACCGAGCAAGGAGTCACCCCGGGCCTCGGCACCGTGCTCGTCGGGGACGACCCCGGCAGCCACTGGTACGTCGGAGCGAAGCACAAGGACTGCGCCGCGATCGGCATCAGCTCGTTCCGGCGGGACCTGCCTGCCACGGCATCCCAGGCGGAGGTCGAGGCGGTCATCGACGAGCTGAACGCGGATCCAGCGTGCACGGGCTTCCTCGTCCAGCAGCCGACGGGCCTGGACGAGTTCGCGCTGCTGTCGAGGGTCGACCCGGACAAGGACGTCGACGGACTGCATCCGGTGAGTCTCGGCAAGCTGGTCCTCGGTGAGAGTGGCTCCCTCCCGTGCACGCCGGTCGGCATCGTGGAGCTGCTGCGTCGCCACGACGTCCAGATCGCCGGGGCGGACGTGGTGGTGGTAGGGCGCGGGATCACGGTCGGGCGCCCGCTCGGGCTGCTGCTCACCCGCCGTACCGAGAACGCCACCGTGACCCTCTGCCATACCGGCACCCGCGACCTCGACGCCCACGTGCGGTCGGCCGACATCGTGGTCGCGGCGGCCGGTGTCCCCGGCATCATCACCCGCGACATGGTCAAGCCCGGGGCCGCCGTCCTGGATGTCGGGGTCTCGCGGGTGGACGGCAGGATTGCCGGCGACGTGGCCGCCGATGTCTGGGAGGTGGCGGCCTGGGTCTCGCCGAACCCGGGCGGCGTCGGTCCGATGACTCGGGCGATGTTGCTGTCCAACATCGTGGACATGGCCGAGAGGGCTCTCGGTGACGGGTCCACGGGCTGACGTGGCCGCCGACGACCCGTCCGTCGACCCGCTGCCCGACGAGGAGGCGTACGTCGAGCCGGAAGCTCGGCTCTATCCCTCGACCATCGGCGGGTACTTCTACCTTGTGGCCCTGGTCGCCACGGGTGTCGGGATCGGCATCGCCTGGACCGGTGACTGGCGCCTTGGCGTCAAGTGGATCGGAGGGGCACTCATCTTCGCCGCCGCAATCCGGTTGGTGCTGCCAGCGCGCAGGGCGGGCATGCTGGCCGTCCGGAACCGCGCAGTCGATGCGGTCATGCTCAGCGTCGTCGGCGCCGCCCTCATCGTCCTGTCCGAGGCGATTCCCAACCAGCCACTCTGACGGGTCAGATCAGCCCGAGATCTGTCACGGCCTCGCGCTCGTCGGCCAGTTCCTTGGTGGATGCGTCGATCCTGCCCCGCGAGAAGTCGTCGATGTCGAGACCCTGGACGATCTCCCATCGCCCGTCCCGGGTAGTGACCGGGAACGAGGAGATCAGTCCTTCCGGGACGCCGTACGACCCGTCGGACCTGACCGCCATCGACACCCAGTCGCCGTCGGCCGAGCCGAGCATCCAGTCTCGCGCGGCGTCGATCGTCGCGGAGGCCGCCGACGCGGCCGAGGAGGAGCCGCGGGCCTCGATGATGGCGGCGCCTCGCTTGGCCACCGTGGGGATGAAGTCGTTCTCGATCCAGTCCTGGTCGTCGACGACCTCGGCGGCGTTCTTGCCGGCGATCTCGGCGTGGAAGAGGTCGGGGTACTGGGTGGCGGAGTGGTTGCCCCAGATGGTCATCTTCTTGATGTCGGTGACCGCGGCATCCGTCCTGGCCGCGAGCTGAGAGATCGCCCGGTTGTGGTCGAGCCGGGTCAGCGCCGAGAACCGCTCGTCGGGGATGTCTGGGGCATTGGTCATCGCGATCAGGGCGTTGGTGTTCGCGGGGTTGCCGGTGACGCCGACGCGCACATCGTCGGCAGCGACCTCGTTCAGCGCCTTGCCCTGCGCGGTGAAGATCGCGCCGTTGGCCTCCAGGAGATCTCCCCGCTCCATGCCCGGCCCGCGCGGCCGCGCACCCACCAGCAGGGCCAGGTTGACGCCGTCGAAGATCTTCCCCGGGTCGGCACCGATCTGGACCCCGGCCAGGGTGGGGAACGCACAGTCGTCGAGCTCCATGACGACGCCTTCCAGCGCGTTCAGCGCCGGCTCGATCTCCAGCAGGCGCAGCTCGACGGGACGGTCCGACAGGGAGCCACTGGCGAGGCGGAAGAGAAGGCTGTAGCCGATCTGTCCGGCGGCTCCGGTCACGGCCACCTTGAGGGGAGCAGAGGTCACGACGACTCCTAGTCGAGGGCGATGGGCGAGTCGCAGTCGACGCTAGCAGCGCTTCGGTGCCCGCTGGCAGGAGGGCGGGCAGGAGGGTGGTGGCCGCTGACACATCGTCCGGCATGCTGTGCGTGTGTTTCCGAAGGCGGCCCCGTTCCTCCTGCTCGCGGCCGTGCTGCTCGCCTCCGGGTGTGGCTCGGCCCCGGTGAAGAGCCCGCCCCAGGGCGTGGACGGGCTGGAGATCCCCACCCCCTCTCCGGATCCCGACGACTTCGTGGAAGAGATCGACAACCCGTACCTCCCACTGGTCCCGGGCAGCACCTGGGTCTACGAAGGGACGGGGGAGGAGTCGGAGACGATCACCGTGACGGTGACCGACGACACCCGCGAGATCCTGGGGGTTCCCACCACCGTGGTGCACGACGTCGTGACCGGACCGGGCGGCGAGATCATCGAGGACACCCACGACTGGTTCGCCCAGGACACCGAGGGCAACGTCTGGTACTTCGGCGAGGAGACGGTGGAGTACGACGAGCGGGGACGGCCGGACCGGGCGGGGTCATGGGAGGCCGGGGTCGACGGGGCGCGGGCCGGACTGGTCATGGCCGCGACGCCACGCGTCGGCGACGGCTATCGGCAGGAGTTCTTCGAGGGTGTCGCCGAGGACCGGGCAGAGGTGCTGTCCCTGACCGAGGAGGTCGAGGTCCCGTTCGGGACCTTCGATGACGTCGTGCAGACAGAGGACACCACACCGCTCGAGCCGGACCTGGTCGAGCACAAGTACTACGCCCGTGGGGTCGGCGTCGTCCTCGAGGAGACCGTCGCCGGCGGCCTGGACAGGGTTGAGCTCGTCGAGTTCAACCGCGGCTGACCTGCCCGAGCCTCACGGACCCTGGGGCGGTCGGATCTGGGTCCGCTCGGGATCGCCGTCGTCGGGGCCCGGCGGTTGCTGCGGTGGCTGCTGCTGTTGCGGCGGCGGCTGAGCCGGCGGCGGCTGCGCCGGCGGGGGTTGCTGCCACTGCTGTTGCTGCTGCTGTTGCTGGGCCTCCCACTGGGCCTGCTGCTCGGGTGTCCACTGCGGGGGCTCTGCCGCCGGCTGGCTGGGCCATGGTGCGGCTTGCTCGGCCTCAGGTTGGTTCCACTGCTGCTGGTACTGGTCGGTCGCGCCGTACCCGGGAACAACCGGCTGTGGCGGACGGGAGAAGGCCAGCCCGGATCCCGGCACCGGCGCCGCTCCGAGGCCGAAGAGGGCGGCGTACGTCACACCCGCGATCGCGCCGCCCAGGAGCGGAGCCAGGATGAACAGCCAGAGCTGCATGATGGCGTCGGTGCCGGCGAAGACCGCCACTCCGATGGAGCGCGCCGGGTTGACGGAAGTCCCCGTGGCGGCGATCGAGCCGAAGTGGATCATCGTCAGTGCCAGGCCGATGGCGAGCGGGGCCAGCGCGGGGTGCTCGTTGCGGGTGTCGGTGACCGCGAGGATCACCCAGACGAAAATCATCGTCATCAGGAGCTCGAGCAGCAGCGCCGCCCACCAGGCGTAGCCCGTCCCGTCGTCTCCGAAGGAGTTCTGGGCCATGTTGCCCTTGGCATCGAAATCCTCGAAGCCGTGCATCAGCGTGAACAGGGAGGCACCGGCGAGGAGGGCGCCGAACAGCTGTGCGCCCATGTAGACGAGGACCTGGCTCCAGGCCAGCCGACCGCCGATGGCAGCGCCCAGGGTCACGGCCGGGTTGAAGTGGCCCCCCGAGATCCGACCCACGGCGTACACCATCACCAGAACGGTCAGGCCGAAGGCCATACCGGTGGCGACGTAGTTGCCACCGCTCATGAGAGCGGTGCCGCATCCGAAGAAGACGAGGACGAACATGCCGATGATTTCGGCGGCGACCTTGTGGCCAGTGGTGGGTTCGGTCATCGCGGGTGCCCCTTCCGAGGTGCCCCGCAAGCCGGAGCACGGCTTTACTCTAGCCCCGTTCGACCCCCGTTTGCCTGCCGCTCGCGGCGCCGACTAGCGTCGGGTCGTGACCGACTCGAAGATCATCTACACCCGCACCGACGAAGCTCCGGCGCTGGCGACGTTCTCCTTCCTGCCGATCGTCTCGGCGTACGCCGCCAAGGCGGGTGTGGACGTCGAGACCCGCGACATCTCCCTCGCCGGACGGATCATCGCCCAGTTCCCGGAACGGATGACCGACGAGCAGCGCATCGACGACGCCCTCGCCGAGCTGGGCGACCTGGCGAAGACGCCCGAGGCCAACATCATCAAGCTGCCGAACATCAGTGCCTCGATCCCGCAGCTGAAGGCGGCGATCAAGGAGCTGCAGGAGCAGGGCTACGACGTCCCGAGCTACCCCGACGAGCCGAAGACCGACGAGGAGCGCGACTTCCGCGCGCGGCTCGACAAGGTCAAGGGAAGTGCCGTCAACCCGGTCCTGCGCGAGGGCAACTCCGACCGCAGGGCGCCGGCGTCGGTGAAGAACTACGCGCGCAAGCACCCGCACTCGATGGGCGAGTGGTCCCCGGACTCGCGGACCAACGTCGCGCACATGACCGCCGACGACTTCCGCAACAACGAGAAGTCCGCTGTCGTGTCCGAGGCCGGCTCGCTCCGCATCGAGCTGGTCGGCGACGACGGATCGACCACGATCCTGCGCGAGTCGGTGCCGGTGCTGGCCGGCGAGGTCGTCGACGCCACGGCGATGCGGGTCGCCGCACTGCGCGAGTTCCTGACCCAGCAGATCGCCCGTGCCCGCGTGGAGGGAGTGCTGTTCTCGGTGCACCTCAAGGCAACGATGATGAAGGTCTCGGACCCGATCATCTTCGGGCACGTGGTCCGCGCCTTCCTCCCCGACGTCTTCGCCGAGTACGGAGACGTGCTCGCGGCAGCTGGCCTCAGTCCCAATGACGGCCTCGGAGCGATCCTGTCCGGCGTTGAGTCGTTGCCGGAAGGGGACGCGATCAAGGCTGCCATCCAGCAGGGTCTGGACGACGGTCCCGCCCTCGCGATGGTCGACTCCGACCGCGGTATCACCAACCTCCACGTGCCCTCCGACGTCATCGTCGACGCGTCGATGCCGGCGATGATCCGCACCTCGGGTCACATGTGGGGGCCGGACGGCGAGGAGGCCGACACCCTCGCGGTGATCCCCGACTCGTCGTACGCCGGCATCTACCAGGTCGTGCTCGACGACTGCCGCGCGAACGGCGCGTTCGACCCGGCGACGATGGGCTCGGTGCCCAACGTCGGGCTGATGGCGCAGGCGGCCGAGGAGTACGGCTCGCACGACAAGACCTTCGAGGCTCCCGCGACCGGCACGGTCCGCGTGGTCGACGACAACGGCACCGTGGTGCTCGAGACCGTGGTCTCCGAGGGCGACATCTGGCGGATGTGCCAGACCAAGGACGTGCCGATCCGCGACTGGGTGAAGCTCGCCGTGAGCCGGGCCCGCGCCACGGGCGCCCCGGCCGTCTTCTGGCTGGACGAAGGGCGGGCCCATGACGCGAACCTGATCGCCAAGGTCAAGGCCTATCTCCCCGAGCACGACACCGACGGGCTGGACATCCGGATCATGGCGCCGGTCGAGGCGATCGCCTTCTCCCTGGAGCGGATCCGCAAGGGTGAGGACACGATCTCGGTCACCGGCAACGTGCTGCGTGACTACAACACCGACCTCTTCCCGATCCTCGAGCTCGGTACGTCGGCCAAGATGCTCTCCGTCGTACCGCTCATCAACGGCGGCGGCCTGTTCGAGACCGGTGCCGGCGGCTCAGCGCCCAAGCACGTGCAGCAGCTGGTCAAGGAGAACTACCTGCGGTGGGACAGCCTCGGTGAGTTCATGGCGCTGGCAGAGAGCCTGGCGCATCTCGCGGAGACCACCGGCAACGCGCGGGCGCAGGCGCTTGCCGACGCCCTGGACCGGGCGACGGGCAGGTTCCTCGACGAGAACAAGTCACCAGCGCGACGGGTCGGCTCCATCGACAACCGCGGCTCGCACTACTACCTGGCGCTCTTCTGGGCGCAGGAACTGGCTGAGCAGACCGAGGACGCCGAGCTGGCCTCGGACTTCGCCGACCTTGCGAAGTCACTCGCCGAGAGCGAGAAGACGATCACCGACGAGCTGATCGGTGTGCAGGGATCACCGGCGGAGCTCGGCGGGTACTACCGTCCCGACGACGACCTCACGTCTGCGGTGATGCGCCCGTCCAAGACGTTCAACGAGGTGCTCGCAACGCTCTGACGGCATGTCGTCCGCTGTGGCGAGGAATAGGTGGTCCGGGCCCGCTCGTTGCAGGATTTCGTGACGATGACCGCCACCACAGCCACCGAGACCCGACCCAGGGCGAAGCACTTCGCCCTGGCGGTGCTGGCGCTGGCCACGGGTGGGTTCGCGATCGGCACGACCGAGTTCGTGACGATGGGCCTGCTGCCCCAGATCTCGGCCGGCGTCGACGTGTCGATCCCGGTGGGCGGGCACATCATCTCCGCGTACGCCGTCGGGGTGGTCGTCGGCGCTCCGGTGCTCGCCTTCTTCGGAGCCAGATGGCCGCGGCGAGGACTGCTGATCGTCCTGATGGCGGCGTACGCCGTGTTCAACGCCGTCAGCGCCCTCGCCGTCAGCTACGAGCAGCTGATGATTTCGCGGTTCCTCGACGGACTGCCCCACGGCGCCTACTTCGGGGTTGCCTCCCTGGTGGCCGCGAGCATGGCGCCGCCCGGCCGCAAGGGACGCGCGGTGGCACTGGTCATGCTCGGGCTGTCGGTCGCCAACGTGATCGGCGTCCCGGCCGCGACCTGGTTGGGCCAGACGCTCGGCTGGCGCGCGGCGTACTGGGCGGTGGCCGGCCTTGCCCTGCTGACCGTCGCGCTCGTCGCCGCCTTCGTCCCGGCGTGTCAGGGCGACCCCGAGGCAACGGGCCGGCGCGAGCTGTCCGCCTTCGCCAAGCCGCAGGTGTGGCTGACCCTGCTCGCCGGGGCGATCGGCTTCGGCGGCATGTTCGCCGTGTACTCCTACATCGCCCCGATCGTCACCGACGTGGGCGGGCTTCCGGAATCCGCGATTCCCGTCTTCCTGCTCGTGTTCGGCCTGGGCATGGTGGCCGGGACCTGGCTTGCCGGCGAGCTGGCCGACTGGTCGATCCTGCGTTCGCTGCTGGGCTCCTCGCTCAGCCTCGGAGTCGTCCTCCTCGCCTTCGCGGCGCTGGCGCCCGCAGGCTGGTGGGCGATCGTCCCCGCGTTCGCGATCACCGTCGTCGGCTCGGTGCTCGTGGTGAACCTGCAGCTCCGCCTGATGGACGTGGCCGGTGACTCGAAGACCCTCGGGGCGGCGATGAACCACGCCTCACTCAACCTCGCGAACGCACTCGGTGCCTGGCTCGGCGGCCTGGTGATCGCTGCCGGCTACGGCTATCGCTCCACCGCGCTCGTCGGGGTCGCCCTCTCCGTGGCCGGGTTCGTGGTCGTGGCCGTCTCGGCTGCTGTCCACGTGCGGACGGCCGGCCGTTCGTCCGTCAGGTCCTAGCCCGGAGCACGCCGTGCATGGAGATGGCCCCAGTTCCGTGCCGACCTGGTGACCCGGAAGTGGGGCTACCCGAGGTGATGCGGGCTCCGGGCATGCCGGACGGGCCGGCGGCGGAGCCGAGGCCCCCCGCAGCCGTGGTTGGGACTGGCCCCCGCGGAGCGAGGAACGAGCGGAGCGGGTGGTAGGCAAGGGGGGCCTCGGCGCAGCCGACGGACCGGCCCCCTGCCCGGCTCACCGGGTTTCGAGGCTCGTCGCTGGCGCTCCTCGCACCTCAACCACCGGCGCGGGTTCGTCGCTGGCGCTCCTCGCACCTCAACCACCGGTGTGGGTTCGTCGCTGGCGCTCCTCGCACCTCAACCACCGGCGTGGGTTCGTCGCTGGCGCTCCTCGCACCTCAACCACCGGCGCGGGTTCGTCGCTGGCGCTCCTCGCACCTCAAGCAACGGTGGGGGAGCGGGCGGTGAACTCCTCGGCGGTCAGGTCGTAGCGGGCGACGTCCACGGGACCGTCCCGGGTGGTGGTGCCGAGCCGCTCGGTGCCCCAGAAGCGGAAGCCGTTGACCTCCACGACCCTGCGAGAGGCGAGGTTCTCCTCGGCCGCCATGACGGTGACCAGCTTCAGCCCCAGGCCGCCGGAGTCGGCGCCCGTGAACGCGTGCCGCAGCGCCCGCGCCACCGCCTCTGACATCACGCCGCGCCCGCGGGCGTCCGGGTGGGTCCAGTAGCCGAGCTCAGCGGAGACTCCCGGTTGCAGGTCGAACAACGCCAACGAGGCCAGGAGCAGGTCGCTGTTCCGGTCGGCGACGGCCCAGCCGATGCCGTCCGCCGTGGCGAGGACCTCCGTCCGCGTCTCGATGTAGTCGTGGGCGTCCTGCAGGGTGTACGGCGACGGCATCCGGCTGAGCCAGTACGCCGTCCGTTCGTCGCTGCAGGCCTCGACCACCCGCTCCGCGTCGGAGTGCTGCCACGGTCGAAGCCTGATGTGCGCCGACTCGAGGACCGGGCAGGTCAACCACGCCGAACGGGGCTCCCGCGGATCGTCGCGGAGCAGGGTGGCGACCCACGCATCGCGAAGCTCGCCGCGCTGCGGCAGCCAGCGGCGAAGGGTGCCCTCGAAGGTGAAGCCGAGTCGCCACGCGACCTTCCGGGAGGCCCAGTTGCCCTTGTTCGCCCACCAGATGATCGTGTTCAGGTCTCGGTCGGCGAAGCCCCACTCGACCATGAGCCGCAGCGCCCGCTCGACGTACCCCGTCCCGCGCACCCACGGGTGGCTTCCGTACGCCAGCTCGGCCCGGCCGTCGCCCTCGTTGCGCAACGAGACGCTGCCGGCGTACCTGCCGTCGGCCTCGATCGCGAAGTTCCACTCGGAGTCGTCGGCCCATCCGCGCGGCATCGACTCGCTGACGTACTCGCGGGCGTCGTCCATCGAGTAGGGGATGGGCACCGTGGTCCAGGCCTGCGACAGCGGGTCCTGGCACTGTTCCCAGGACCCCTGGGCGTCCTCGGCGCGATGCGCGCGCAGGGTGACCGTGCCGTCGGTGAGTGTCGGTGCGCTGGACATGCCGGAACCCTGCCAACGCGAGCCGACGGCTGCAATGGGATTGCCGGTTTCCGGGCGGCCGGGCCCCCCTGACAGAATGCGGCGCATGTCCGCACCGACCACTGAGCCCGAGGTGGCCGCCTACGCGGCCGGGTCCGGCACCGCGCGGCCGCGGGTGCTCTCGGGGATCCAGCCCACGGCCGACTCGTTCCACTTCGGCAACTACCTGGGCGCGCTGCGGCAGTGGGTGGACCTGCAGCATGACTACCAGCCGTTCTTCTTCATCGCCGACATGCACGCGATGACCGTCGAGTACGACGCCAAGTTGCTGCGCGAGCGCACCCTGCGGGCCGCGGCCCAGCTTCTGGCGATGGGTATCGACCCGAACCGGTCGGCGATCTTCATCCAGAGCCAGATTCCGGCGCATGCCCAGCTGGCCTGGGTCCTGAACTGCCTCACCGGGTTCGGCGAGGCCAGGCGGATGACCCAGTTCAAGGACAAGTCGGCCAAGGAGGGTGAAGGGGCGGCCAGCGTCGGACTGTTCACGTACCCGATCCTTCAGGCCGCCGACATCTTGCTGTACCGCCCGCACTTCGTCCCGGTCGGCGAGGACCAGCGCCAGCACCTCGAGCTCACTCGCGACCTCGCGCAACGGTTCAACCACCGGTACCGCAAGACGTTCCGGCTGCCCGAGCCCTACATCCTCAAGGCGACCGCGAAGATCTACGACCTCCAGCTCATCGACAAGCAGATGTCCAAGAGCATCGGCGGGAGTGGCTGCGTGTGGCTCCTCGACGACCCGGCGGTGAGCGCGAAGAAGATCCGTTCGGCGGTCACCGACTCGGGCAGTGAGGTCACGTTCGACCCCGAGGAGAAGCCCGGGATCAGCAACCTGCTGACCATCTACTCCTCGCTCACGTCCCGGCCGATCTCTGCGATCGAGGAGGAGTACAACGGCCGTGGGTACGGCGCGCTCAAGACAGACCTGGCCGACCTCGTCGTGGACTTCGTCACGCCATTTCGCGATCGCACGCTGGAGCTCCTGGACGACCAGGCACACCTGACCGCCGTACTCAAGCAGGGACACGAGCAGGCCCGCGCCGTCGCCGAGGCCACCCTGCGCGATGTCTACCAACGGGTCGGCGTCGTGGCCCCGGCCAATAGCGTCGGGCAGTAGGGTCGGCAGGGCAGGTCACTGACTGAGGAGGGATGCCCGCATGCCCACGATCGGCGTCGCCCTCGCCATCCCCGAGCCCTGGGCGACCGAGCTCCAGGACTACCGCACGTCGGTCGGCGACACGACGGCGACCATGATCCCGACACACATCACCCTGATCCCGCCCGTCGAGGTGGGAGACACCGACTTGCCCAAGGTCGAGGCACACCTCGAGGACGTGGCCGGACGGACTCGCGGGTTCTCCGTGCACCTGCGCGGAACAGGGACCTTCAGACCTCTGTCCCCGGTCGTGTTCGTCACCGTCGTCGAGGGCATCTCGGCCTGCGAGCAGCTGGCCGGCGCGTTGCGTCGCGGTCCCCTGAGCGTGAACCTACAGTTCCCCTACCACCCGCACGTGACGATCGCCCATCACCTGCCCGACGACGCACTCGATCGCGCCTTCCGCGACCTGGCCACCTTCGAGAGCGTCTTCGCCGCCGAGGACTTCCATCTCTACGTCCACGACGATCACGCGGGCTGGCAGCCGACCCGGAAGTTTCCCCTACTCCCACCGCCCGCCTAGGCAGTGTCGGCCCGTTCATGGCGCCACTGAAGGAGCGGATCCGGGGCCGCCTCGACCACCTGCGACAGCGGCTCCCGTGGCTCGACCACGCGGTCCGCATGGTCCGGCACTACGGCCAGGCGAAAGCCAGCCAGCAGGCGGGCGCGATCACCTACTTCGGGTTCCTGTCGTTCTTCCCGATCCTCGCGCTCGCGTTCTTCGTCGTCGGCTACGTCGCGCGGGTCTACCCGGACGCGCAGGCCGACCTGGTCACCGCCATCGACGAGGTCCTCCCGGGGATGATCGGCGACGACGCGGGCCAGATCTCGATGACCGACCTCGCGAACGCCGCCGGGACGGTCGCCGCCCTCGGTGTCCTCGGTACCCTCGGCGTCCTCTACGCGGGTCTCGGCTGGCTTTCGGCCGTCCGGAACGCGCTGCTCGTCGTCTTCGAGCTGCCCGCGAAGGAGCAACCGGGCTTCGTCGCGGGCAAGCTGCGTGACCTGGTGACTCTGGTCCTGGTCGGCGTGGTCCTGATGCTCTCCGTCGCGATCTCCGGCTTCGTCAGCAGCTACTCCGGCGAGCTCCTCGACGCCGTCGGGCTGGGCGACGGGGTCTCGCCGGTGTTCCAGCTGCTCACGGTCCTCCTCGGGCTCGCGGCGAGCGCGCTGCTGTTCTTCGTCCTGTTCCGGTTGCTGGCAGCGCCCCCCACGCCCACCCGCTCCTTGTGGTGGGGTGCCGTTCTGGGCGCGGTCGGCTTCGAACTGCTCAAGCGACTCTCGAGCCTCCTCCTGGCGAGCACCAAGGAACAGCCGGCCTTCCAGGCCTTCGGGATCGCCCTGATCCTGCTGGTCTGGATCAACCTCACCTCGCGGGTCGTGCTGTACGCCGCGGCGTGGGCGCACACGTCGGCCGCGGCGCGCGAGATCAGGGAGCGCGAGGCCTTCGAGCGGGCCCGCCTGCAGGAGCTCACCCGGGTCGACCTCCACGAGGCCGCCCGCAGCGAGTCGACCCCCATCGCGGGCAGGGGAGCCCGGGCCAAGGCCTTCGCCGCCGGGGGAGCGACGGCGCTCGGGCTGGCCGCCGTCCTCCGCCGCAGACGGGACACCGGACAGAAGACCTGACGTTGTCCGGTCTCGGGGGAGAATCGCCGGACTGTCTCTTTACAGGGCTCGCCCGCCATGGCTAGGTTTTTGTGAACCATAGGTCTACTCGGAGGGTCTTCCAGGTGAATTGGTCTAGTCTCGGGCACGGATCCAGCAGTGCGTCACTCGACGCCGACCCCGCCGCCACCCGACCGAGATCCGCGCGCTGGGCCGTGGGCATCCTCGCCGCCGCTCTGGTGGCCATCGGCCTCGTGGCCACGTTGCCCGGTGGAACACCGTCACCGGCGGCGGCCAGTGAGGGATCGGGGGAGCCGACCACCCTCACGGTCGGCGTGGTCGACCCCACGGTCGACTCGCTCAACCCGTTCACGTCGATCTACTCGACGCCAACTCAGATCCATCGTCTGATGTACGACTACCTGACGATGTACAGCGCCGAGGACGCGACCCCGACTCGCGGATGCACCAGACCTCATCGCCGGTCGGGGCAAGGAACGGCTCGACGTACCGCAGGGCCGACGGCGTGCGCCGGCTCCGGCGTCAACGGCACCGGCGTGCTCGCCCACGACCAGGCGATGGAGCCTCTGGTCGGAGTACTCAGCGAACACGACCGAGCCGTCAGGCAGGACGACGTAGGGATGGCCGCCGTACTCGTGGACCCGGGTCCGGGCGTTCCACGGCGGGGACAGCACGGTCTCCGGGGCGCCGCCGGCCGTCCTCCGGACCAGCGCCACCCGCCCGGACTCCGAGGGGCGCGGCTCGCACCACCAGTCGGTTCCCTCGTGCGTCCGCAGCCACTTCGGCTACCCGTCGTTACGGGCGGCGGCGTGCGCGTCGATGGGTGAGGTCCAGGTGCCGTACGGCGCGGTCGTGGTCACGCTTCTCCTCAGATGTGTCTCGTCAGCAGGTCGACAGGAACCGGTCCAGCACGCGAAGCCCGAACAACAAGCCCTCGACCGGCACCCGCTCGTCCACACCATGGAAGGCCGAGGAGTAGTCGAAGCCCGGCGGCAGCAGCAGCGGGGAGAACCCGTAGCCGGTGATCCCGAGGCGCGAGAACTGCTTGGCGTCGGTGCCGCCGGCCAGGCACACCGGCACGACATGAGAACCCGGATCCTCGGCGACGAGAGCCGCGCGCATGGCGTCGAACGTCGATGAATCCACAGGTGCCTCGAGCGGAATCTCGCGGTGCAGGTAGGTCCAGTCGACTCGGTCGCCGGTCAGCTCGTCCAGGGTCTGCTCGAACTCCGCCTCGGCTCCCGGCAGCACCCGACCGTCCACGCGCGCCGTGGCCGATCCCGGGATCACGTTCACCTTGTAGCCGGCCCGGAGCATCGTCGGGTTCGCGCTGTTCCGGACCGTATGGATGAGAAGTCGGCCGGCGGGGCCGAGTCGCTGCAGCAGCTCGTCCACGTCGAGGTCGGGATCATCGGGGTCCGCCTCGACCCCGACGGCCTCGGCGATGCCCGTGATGGCGGCGCGGACAGTGGGCGTCAACCGCACCGGCCACCGGTGGTCGTCGAGCCGGGCCACTGCGCCCGCCAGGGCACCCACCGCGTTGTCGTCGTTGCGCCGCGATCCGTGCCCGGCGGTTCCCCGCGCGGCGAGCTCCAGCCACGCCGTACCTCGCTCCCCGGCGCCGATCGGGTACAGGCGCAGGCCGTCGCCGGCGTGGAACGTATAGGCGCCAGACTCGCTGATCCCCTCGGTGCAGCCCTCGAAGAGGTCGGGCTGGTTGCGGACCAGCCACTCGGACCCGGCCTCGGCGCTGTCCTCCTCGTCGGCGGTGAAGGCCAGGACCACGTCCCGGGCCGGTCGGCGCCCTTCTGTGGCGCGGGAGCGGGCCAGGGTCAGCATCATCGCGACCATGTTCTTCATGTCGATCGCACCGCGACCCCACACCCACCCGTCTCGTACCTCGCCCGAGAACGGGTGCACCGACCAGTCGGCCGGCTCGGCCGGTACGACGTCCAGGTGACCGTGCACGAGGAGGGCAGGTCGGTCGGGATCCGCACCCTCGAGCCGCACGACGACGTTGGCCCGCCCGGGGGCGGACTCGAGGAGGAGCGGGTCGAGGCCGGCGTCGGAGAGCCGCTCGGCGACGTACTCAGCGGCCGGTCGCTCGGCGCAGTCACCGTCACCCCGGTTGCTGGTGTCGATGCGGATCAGCTCGGAGGTGAACCGCACGACTTCGTCGTCGGCGTGGGCCTCGGCGTCAGCCATAGTTCTTTTCGACGGCGTTGGCGATGAGGGTCGTCACGGCCTTGAAGGTGCGGATCATCTCGAAGGCACTGGGCGAGCTGTAGCGCACCCGCCGCTCGGCGATCGCGTCGACCCCGGGCACCATGCAGGAATTCGTGACCAGTTGCGTCGCGTCCACCTCGACCTCCACCACGAACGGGCCGGCGGACGCAGGATCGTGGCGGACAGCGAGGCCGATGGCTTCCTGCGCGGCGGCCCGGATGTCCGCGAACGTGCGCGCAGGTGGTCGGCAGACGGCGGCGTAGCGGGAGACGTAGTCCTTGACCGCAGCCGTCTTGGCCTCGGGGGCGTATGACTCGGCCTCCGCACAGGCCCGGTCGTCCCCGGTCACCAGCACGACCGGGACGCCGTACTCGCGGCACACGATGGCGTTGAGGTAGCCCTCGCTGGCGGGTTGCCCGTCGACCCAGACGCCCGTGATCGAGTTCGGCAGGTACGTGTGCGCCAGCACGCCCTCTGTCCCGGCGCCGGTGTGGTAGCCGAGGAAGGCGGCGCCGTCGACGTCCCCAGCCTGCACCCCTTCCACCATCGTGAGCTCCTTGTGGCGTCCGGTGAGCATCGTGGCGCGGTCGTCGAGCTGTTCGAGCAGCAGGTTGCGCATCGTGGAGTGCGCCTCGTTGACGACGACCTCGTCGGCGCCGCCCGCGAAGAACCCGTCGACGGCGGCGTTGACGTCGGAGGTGAACATCACCCGGCAGCGTTGCCACTCCTCGGTGCCCGGCTCGCAGTCGGCGGGCCACGTGACGCCGGTCGCGCCTTCCATGTCTGCCGAGATCAGGATCTTCATCGCGCGACCACGCTATCGCGCCGAGCCGGCGCCAGTTGGCAGTGCCGGGACGCCGAGTCGGCGCCAGTTCCCGAGCCTGGACGCCGAGTCGGCGTGAGTTGCCTCCCCCGCTTCGCTCCTCCGGACAACTCACGCCGACTCGGCTGGAGCCCGCTCACCGTGGGTGCCGGGCTTGCCGTCCTCGGTGGTCACCGGCCTTGGCCAGTTGCCTTGGCCAGTTGCCTTGGCCAGTTGCCTGGCCAGTTGCCTTGGCCAGTTGCCTTGGCCAGTTGCCTTGGCCAGTTGCCTTGGCCAGTTGCCTTGGCCAGTTGCCTTGGCCAGTTGCCTTGGCCAGTTGCCTTGGCCAGTTGCCTTGGCCAGTTGCCCTGCCAGTTGCCCTGCCAGTTGCCTGGTCAGTTGGCCTGGTCAGTTGGCCCTGGTCAGTTGCCCGGGTCAGTGGCCGTGGCGGAGGGCGGCGTGCAGGTCCCAGTTGAGACGGGAGATCACGTCGAGGGGGATCTCCTTGGGGCAGGCGGCGGTGCACTCGCCGATGTTGGTGCAGCTGCCGAAGCCCTCGTGGTCGTGCTGCGCGACCATGTTGACCACGCGGCTGTCCCTCTCGGCCTGACCCTGGGGCAGCTCGCCGAGGTGGGTTACCTTGGCCCCCACGAACAGCGAGGCCGAGCCGTTCGGGCAGGCCGCGACGCAGGCGCCGCAGCCGATGCAGGTCGCGGCGTCGAAGGCACGGTCCGCCTTGTCCTTGGGGACCGGGGTGGCGTGCGCGTCCGGGGCCGCGCCGGTGTTGACCGAGATGTAGCCGCCCCGCTGGATGATCCGGTCGAAGGCACCACGGTCGACGCAGAGGTCCTTGATGACGGGGAAGGCATCGGCCCGCCACGGCTCGATCGTGATGGTCTCGCCGTCGCTGAACGACCGCATGTGCAGCTGACAGGTGGTGGTCACCTCGGGGCCGTGCGGCTCCCCGTTGATCATCAGGCCGCACATCCCGCAGATGCCCTCGCGACAGTCGGAGTCGAACGCGACCGGCTCCTCGCCCTCGCTGTTGAGCCGCTCGTTGAGCACGTCGAGCACCTCGAGGAACGACATGTCGGGGGAGACGTCGTCCACCTCGTAGGTGTGCATCCCACCTGCCGAAGCCGGGTCCGGCTGTCGCCAGATCTTCAGGGTGACTCTCACTTGTAGCTCCGCTGCTTCATCTCGACGAACTCGTAGGTCAGGTGTTCCTTGTGCAGGACCGGTTTCTTGCCCTCGCCCGCCCACTCCCAGGCCGCGACGTAGGCGTACTCGTCGTCGTGACGGAGTGCCTCGTGATCCTCTGTCTGCGATTCGGCCCGGAAGTGGCCGCCGCAGGACTCGCGCCGGTTCAGCGCGTCGATGCACATCAGCTCCCCGAGCTCGAGGAAGTCAGCGACCCGGCCGGCCTTCTCCAGCGACTGGTTGAGGCTGTCCGCGCTGCCGAGCACCTTCACGTTGCGCCAGAAGTCGTCCTTGAGGGTGCGGATCAGGTCGATCGCCTTCTTCAGCCCGTCCTCGGTCCGCTCCATCCCGCAGAACTCCCACATGATGTTGCCGAGCTCGCGGTGGTAGGAGTCCACGCTGCGGGTGCCGTTCATCGACATGAAGTGGTCGATCCGGCTCTGCACCGACTCCTGCGCCTCGACGACCGCGGCATGGTCCTCGGGGACCTTGTCGAAAGGCCCGTCCGCGAGGTAGTCACGGATCGTGTTGGACAGGACGAAGTAGCCGTCGGCGAGTCCCTGCATCAGCGCCGACGCGCCTAGCCGGTTGGCGCCGTGGTCGGAGAAGTTGGCCTCGCCGGTCACGAACAGGCCGGGGATCGTGGACTGCAGGTCGTAGTCGACCCAGAGCCCGCCCATGACGTAGTGGACGGCCGGGTAGATCCGCATCGGTACGACGTAGGGGTCCTCGCCGGTGATCCGGGCGTACATGTCGAAGAGGTTTCCGTACTTCTCCTCGATGGCCGGTCGGCCGAGCCGCTCGATCGCCTCGGCGAAGTCGAGGTAGACACCGCGGCGTACGCCCTCCACCTCCGGGCCGACGCCGCGGCCCTCGTCGCACATGTTCTTGGCCTGGCGAGAGGCGATGTCGCGGGGCACCAGGTTTCCGAACGCGGGATAGATCCGCTCCAGGTAGTAGTCGCGGGCGTCCTCGGGGATCTGGCGCGGATCCTTGTCGCAGTCGGCCTTCGACTTCGGCACCCAGATCCGGCCGTCGTTGCGCAGCGACTCGCTCATCAGCGTGAGCTTGGACTGGTGGGCGCCCGAGACCGGGATGCAGGTGGGGTGGATCTGGGTGTAGCAGGGGTTCGCCATGTAGGCGCCCTTGCGGTGCGCCCGCCAGGTGGCCGTGACGTTGCAGCCCATGGCGTTGGTGGAGAGGAAGAAGACGTTGCCGTAGCCGCCACTGGCGAGCACCACGACGTCGGCGAAGTAGGTCTCGATCTCGCCGGTGACCATGTCGCGAACGATGATCCCGCGGGCCCGGCCGTCGACGATGATCAGCTCCACCATCTCGTGCCGCGTGTAGCACCGCACCGTGCCGGCAGCCACCTGGCGCTCGAGCGCCTGGTAGGCCCCGATGAGCAGCTGCTGCCCGGTCTGGCCGCGGGCGTAGAACGTGCGCGAGACCTGCACGCCACCGAAGGAGCGGTTGTCGAGCAGGCCGCCGTACTCGCGGGCGAAGGGGACGCCCTGGGCCACGCATTGGTCGATGATGTTCCGGCTCACCTGGGCCAGGCGGTAGACGTTGGACTCGCGGGAGCGGTAGTCCCCGCCCTTGATCGTGTCGTAGAAGAGCCGGTAGACCGAGTCGCCGTCGCCCTTGTAGTTCTTGGCCGCGTTGATGCCGCCCTGGGCGGCGATCGAATGGGCGCGACGCGGGGAGTCCTGGTAGCAGAAGGACTTCACGACGTAGCCTGCCTCGCCGAGGGTGGCCGCCGCCGACGCGCCCGCGAGCCCGGTGCCGACCACGATCACGGACAGCCGGCGACGGTTGGCCGGGTTGGCGATCCGGGCCTCGAACTGACGCGTGTCCCAACGCTCCTCGATCGGGCCGCCCGGTGCCTTGGCGTCCATGATCGGCTCGCCGGGGATGTAGAAGTCCGCGGCGTCGTCGAAGCGCTCGCCCTCCCCGGGCGGCCGGGTGTGCGATGCGTCGAAGGTGGTGGTGGTGTCGGGCATGTCGGGCAGGTCGGGCATGTCGTGGCCTTACTTCGAGATGACGCCGGCGAGGATGAAGATCGGGACGAGTGAGAAACCGACCGTGATGACCAGCGCCAGGCTGAAGGCGAACCACTTGGCGTTACGGCGGGCGCGCGCGTTGTTGGTCAGGCCGAGCGTCTGCGCGGCGCTCCAGGTGCCGTGGTGCAGGTGCGCCCCGAGCATCAGCATCGCGGCGAGGTAGATCAAGGTCAGCCACCACGTCTCGAAGCTGTCGACGAGGAGGTTGAAGGGGTCGCTGGTGGAGCCGCCCTGCACGTTCACCTTGCCGATGGTGAAGTTCAGCAGGTGCCACACGATGAACACCAGGATCGTGACACCGCCCCACCGCATCATCCGGCTCGCGAACGTGGCACCGGTGTGCTTCTTGGCGACGTACTTGACGGTGCGCGCCCGCTTGGCGCGCAGCCATAGCGTCAGTGCTGCGTAGACGTGGACGATGAGTGCCGCGATCAGGCCGACGCGCATGATCCAGAGGAAGCCGCCGTACGGCAGTATCGGCTCGCCGAATTCGCGCAGGTGGTGGGAGTACTCGTTGTAGGCGTCGTGACCCGAGAAGGCCTTGAGGTTGCCGTACATGTGAGCGAGCACGAACAGGATGAAGATGACGCCACTGGCGGCCATCAGGAGCTTGAGCGCGATCGTCGTCCGCGCGGCGCGGGCTCCCGCCACCAGATCCTTGGAGGGGGTAGTGGTTGCCACGGCCACTAACGCTACCGCTCCGGCCGCCTGGCGATGCCCGGACAGCGTGTGAGATTCCCCCCGGTTACCGCGGAGTCAGGCCGCCGACCTCCCGGTCGGCTGGGCGATCAGCGGCAGGTAGTGATACGTGACGAGCTCGTCGACGGCCGAGGCCCAGCCCCGCTGGACCGCGAGCTCCCGTCCGCGCCGGCCGAGAAGGCCCCGGTGCCGGTCGGCGACGATGGCGGTCAACGCATGCCGGAGCGCACTCGGCTCTGCGAGGTCGTAGAGAAGGCCGTTCTCCAGGCTGCGTACGACGTCGGGGGCGCCGCCGGCACGTGGCGCGACGACGGGGACGCCGCTCGCGGCCGCCGCCCGAAGCATGTGGCAGCAGGTCTCCCGCTCGCCGGGGTGGACGAGCACGTCCAGCGATGCGATTGCCGCGGCCAGCTCGTCGCGCTCCAGCGGCCCGGAGAAGCGGGCCGTCGGCAGCCGGTCCTCGAGCCAGTCGCGCTGCGGGCCGTCGCCGATCACCACCAGCCGGATCCCGGGCAGGTGTGCGATCTCGCTCAGTCGGCGTACGCCGTGGTGCTTGTCCAGGCCTCCGGCGTACCCGACGACCACGAGTGGCCGATCGGAGTCCAGGGAGCGAGCGCAGGCGGCATGCAGCCGGCCGACTCGTAGCTGCGGCGCGTAGGCGTGCGTGTCCACGCCCGGCGCCCACAAGAGCGCGGGCACACCGAGCTCGGCCAGGTGCCCGACCATCCACGACGAGGTCACGAGCACGCGGTCGGCCCGCGCGGCCACCTTGGAACGCCAGTAGTCCGCCCCGACGCTCGAGACGGGGGTGTGCTGCACCACCAGGCTCGGGACCTCCGATCCGGCGGGAGTGCTTGAGCGCCTTCCGGCCGAGCCGACCGGGGGAGGACACGTGCACCAGGTCCGGGCGAAACCTCTCGATCGCGATCCGAACCCGGGTGCTCAGTCCGTCCGGGCTGATCCGTGCGACCTGGCAGCCGCGATACGACCCGAGGCCCGGCACGGGTGCCACGATGAGGAGTTCGTGTCCGCTGTCGATCAGGCGGTCCGCCACGGCCTTGACGGTCGTGGTGGTGTCGTCGACGGCCGGGAAGAACGCCTCCGAAACCAGAACGATCCGCATGCCGCCACGGTGACCGTGCCGGACGAACGTCCGGGTGACACGGCGTGGCCGCGGTGTGAACTCCCGCCTCTTGCGTCAGCGAGGTAGCCGGACATGAGCAATGTTTCGTCGCCGCGGCGCTCGATGTCGATCGTTCCTCCGTGTCGCTCGACCACGATGCGGCGGGCGATGTCGAGGCCGAGACCGGTGCCCTTGCCCACCTCCTTGGTCGTGTAGAACGCGTCGAACGCCCGGGCCGCCACCGCCGGTGACATGCCCGGACCCGAGTCGCCGACCTCGACGACGACCGCCTCGTCGTCGGACCGGGCGATGACCCGGAGCCTGCCGTCGTCGTCGACGGCGTCGATGGCGTTGTCGACGAGGTTCGTCCACACCTGGTTGAGCTCCCCGGGGTACCCGTCGATCCTCGGCAGGTCCTCGTCGTACTCGCGGACGACCGTCACACCGTGGCGCAACTTGTGGCCGAGGATCGCGAGCGTGCTCTCCAGCCCCTCGGTCACGTCCACTGGTTGCATCGCCGCCCGGTCCATCTGGGTGTAGGAGCGAACGGCGGCCACGAGCTCCGAGACCTGCCCTGTGGCTTCCCTGACCTCGGCGAGCAACCGGTTCGCCGACAGCGCGCCGGCCACCCACTCCAGTCCTGCCTGCAGCGATGCACCCTCGAGGAGCGTGGCAGCGCGCTCGCACCAGGGCAGGTCCGCGCCCGCCGTTCGCCAGTGTCGCCGCGAGCTCCCAGCCGTTGTCGATGCCGTGACGAGACAACCACTCGGCGAGCGCCTCCTCCTCATCGGCCAGGGCGAGCGGGCCCCGGCCTGGGCGTCGCGGCTCCGAGCTCGCGCCGGAGCTCTTCGAGGGCGAGGAACTCGGGGGCCGTCAGGTCCTCCTGCGCGAGCCGACCCAGGGCCGCCACGAGCGAGCGTGCACGCCTTGTCCAGCGAGTCCACCGCGCGGCTCGCTGCCGCGGCCGGGTTGTTGAGCTCGTGTGCGAGTCCAGCGGCAAGGGTGCCCAGCGTGACCAGCGCCTCGCGCTGCCGCGCGGTCGACTCGATACTCCGGGCGGTGCCGTAGAGCCCGGCGATGAGATGGACCGCCATCGGGAACCAGTCCTGCATCCGGTCGCGCAGCAACGTCGAAGAGACCCGGAGCACGCGGCCCTTGACCACACCGCGTCCGGTCGCCAGGTAGGCACCGTTCTCGTCCCATGCCCGAAGCCCACCTGCCCACCGACCGGGAACGTCCATCCTCCCCACCACTGTGTCCTCGCGGCCGACGTGCCGGATGAGGTCGAGTGCGCCGTCCACGAGGACGAACCAGTGGTCAGCGTGCTCGCCCTCGCGGAACAGGTCGACGCCGGGCTCGATGGCCACCTCGTCGCCCTGGGAGACGAGCTCGGCGAGCTGGTCTTCGCTGAGACCGTCGAAGAGGGCGAAGTGGCGAAGGTCGGATGCGTCCATCAGACCGTGGCCAGGTAGCGGTGGACCAGGTAGACGGCCATGGCGCCTTCGCCCACCGCCGAGGCGACCCGCTTCATCGAGTCCAGCCGGACGTCCCCGGCCGCGAACACTCCCGGCACGCTGGTCTCGAGGGCGTACGGCGAGCGCGCCAAGTGGCCAGCCCGACCGATCCTCCCGCCGGAGCAGCTCCTGACCGGTGACGACGAATCCCTTGTCGTTGCGGGCCACGTCTGCCCGAGCCAATCGGTCCGGGGGGAGGCCCCGATGAAGACGAACAGCCAGCTGGCAGGCACGTCCTCCTTGGATCCGCTGTCGCCGTCTGAGCAGCGTGAGCGACTCGAGATGCCCGTCCCCGCGGGCAGCGACGACCTCGGTGCGGTAGCGCACCTCGATGGTCGGTGTCGCGGTCACCCGCTCGACCAGGTATCGGGACATGGTCTCCGCAAGGGTGTGGGATCGCACGATCATCACAACGCGCTTCGCGTGGCGCGACAGGTTCATGGCGGCCTGGCCGGCCGAGTTCGCCGCGCCGACGACGTACACCTCCTCGCCCTCGACCTGGGGCGCGTCGCTGGCGTTGGAGCCGTAGTAGACACCGCGGCCGGTCAGGGCGTCGATCCCGTCCGACTCGAGTCGTCGGTAGGCCACTCCCGACGCCACGACCAGGGAACGGGCCTCGATCTCCCCGGTGCCGTCGAAGAGCACCGCCCGCACCGGTCCGCGCCGCTCGAAGCTCACCACGTCGCGGGCCAGCACGATCTCCGCGCCGAACCGGGAGACCTGTGCCATCGCACGCTGGGTGAGGTCGGAGCCGCTCAGACCCTTGGGAAAGCCCAGGTAGTTCTCGATGGCCGCGCTCTGTCCGGCCTGCCCGCCGGGTGCGTCACGTTCCACCACGACCGTGCGGAGCCCTTCGGACGCGGCGTACACCGCGGCGGCCAGGCCGGCCGGCCCGCCACCGACGATGCACACGTCGTAGAGCGGCTGCTCGGGTCGGGTGCGCAGTCCCAGCCGCTCGGCGAGGTCGAGGGTGGACGGAGACCGGAGGGTCTCGGCGTCCGGGACCAGGACGAGTGGGAGGTCGGTGGACGCGGCCGAGGCCAGCTCCGCCAGACGCCGGCCGTCCTCGTCCCGCTCGACGTCGAGCCAGCGGTACGGCACGTGGTTGCGGGTCAGGAAGGTCTTGATCTCGTGGCTGCGATCCGACCACCGGTGCCCGATGACCCTGACGTCGGAAGTGTGGTCGGGATTCTCATGCCGCCAGTCGTCGAGCAGGTCATCGATCACCGGGTAGAGCCGCTCCTCCGGTGGATCCCAGGGCTTGAGCAGGTAGTAGTCGAGCCCGATGTCGTTGATGGCCTTGATGGCCACGTCGGTGTCGGCATACGCCGTGAGCAGCAGGAACTTGGCTCCCGGCGCGTGGGCCCGCGCCTGCTCCAGCATCTCGATGCCGGTCATGCGTGGCATCCGCTGGTCGGCGGCGATCAGGGCGACCTCCCGATCCTTGAGAGCGAGCTCGGTGAGCACGGACAGTGCCTCGGGTCCCGATGTCGTGCGCACGACAGTGAAGTCGGCACCGTATCGACCGCGGAGGTCGCGAGTGATCGCCTCGGAGACCAGCGGGTCGTCGTCGACGGTGATGATCGTCGGTTTGCTCATGGGCAGCCTTGCGCCGTAACGGCCCGAGACGGGTCGGTGGTGCCGCAGACAATACGGCCTCGGTCTCCGTTCCGGCAGGGCGTGAACCACGCCCGGATCCCGGACGTGAACGCCCGTCTGACCCGACCGAGGTCGTTTGTACACTCGTCCCCGTTGCCCAGACACCGGAGGTGCAGATGGCGTCGACGGACGCAGGCGTGACGGGGCCCACCCGGGCCCGGATCGAGGACAAGACCCTGCGGCCCGATCGGTGGTGGCTGTCCCCCCTCACCACGTTCGTGGTGTTCTCCGCCTTTGTCGTCTATGCCACCTGGCGGGCTTTCGCCGGGGAGTTCTACTACTCCTCGCCGTACCTCTCGCCCTTCTACTCACCCTGCCTGGGCGACTGTGTCGAGGGCGCCTCGGACTTCGGCCAGCCGTTCGCCGCGTTCCCGCTGTCGGCGGCGCTGATCATCCTGATCTTCCCGCTCGGCTTCCGGATGACCTGCTACTACTACCGCAAGGCCTACTACCGGGCGTTCTGGATGTCCCCGCCCGCGTGCGCCGTCGCCGAGCCGCACAAGCGGTACTCCGGTGAGTCGCGGCTGCCGTTGATCCTGCAGAATCTCCACCGCTACTTCTGGTACGCCGCGCTGCTGGTGGCACTGGTGCTCAGCTTCGACGTGGTGCTCGCCTTCCGCAACGAGCACCACGAGTGGGGCCACGCGGGCCTGGGCACCCTGCTGATGCTGATCAACGTCGTCTACATCTGGCTCTACACGTTGTCGTGCCACTCGTGCCGGCACGCGGTCGGCGGGCGGCTGCGGCACTTCTCGAAGCACCCGGTCCGGTATCGCCTGTGGACGTGGGTGTCGAGGCTGAACCTCAACCACGCCAGATACGCCTGGGTGTCCCTGTTCTCCGTGGCGCTGGTTGACCTCTACATCTACCTGCTCGCCTCGGGCCGGATCGACGACGTGAGGTTCTTTTGAACCACCCCACGAAGTTGCTCGCTCCCTCCGCTTCGCTCCCCCCGCTCACAACTTCGCGGGGACCCCGGAAAGGCTTCTCAGATGAATGACTCCGGTACCCGGCACCCGATGACCGGGAACGAGATGTCCGGCGAGGAGGCCGGCGGACTGGAGCGGCACTCCTACGACGTCATCGTCATCGGTGCGGGCGGGGCCGGTCTGCGCGCGGCCATCGCTGCGCACGACGCCGGGGCCCGGACCGCCGTCGTCTGCAAGTCCCTGCTGGGCAAGGCGCACACCGTGATGGCGGAGGGCGGCATCGCCGCGGCCATGGGCAACCGGTGGCCCGAGGACAACTGGGAGGTTCACTTCCGCGACACCATGCGCGGCGGGAAGATGCTCAACAACTGGCGGATGGCGCAGCTGCACGCACAGGAGGCGCCCGAGCGGGTCCAGGAGCTCGAGGACTGGGGAGCCCTGTTCGACCGCACCGAGGACGGGCTGATCTCCCAGCGCGACTTCGGAGGCCACAGGTACGCCCGCCTGGCGCACGTCGGGGACCGGACCGGCCTGGAGATGATCCGCACCCTCCAGCAGCGGGCGGTGGCACTGGGCATCGACGTGTTCATGGAGTGCACCGTCACCGAGCTCTTCAAGGACGACTCGCCGGGCTCGACCGAAGGAGGGCGGATCACGGGCGCCTTCGGCTACTGGCGGGAGACCGGTCGGTTCGTCGTGTTCGACGCGCCGAGCGTGATCCTCGCGACCGGCGGCATCGGCAAGTCGTTCAAGGTCACGTCGAACTCCTGGGAGTACACCGGCGACGGTCACGCCCTCGCCCTGCGCGCCGGAGCCTCCCTGATCAACATGGAGTTCGTGCAGTTCCACCCCACCGGGATGGTCTGGCCACCATCGGTGAAGGGTCTGCTCGTCACGGAGTCGGTGCGTGGTGACGGCGGCGTCCTCAAGAACTCCGAGGGCAAGCGGTTCATGTTCGACTACATCCCCGAGTTCTTCAAGTCGGAGACCGCCGACACGGAGGAGGAGGCGGACCGCTGGTACGAGGACAAGAAGAACAACCGCCGCCCTCCCGAGCTGCTGCCCCGCGACGAGGTGGCACGGGCCATCAACTCCGAGATCAAGGCCGGGCGCGGGTCTCCGCACGGGGGCATCTACCTCGACATCGCATCCCGGCGCGACGCCACGTTCATCCGGCGCCGGCTGCCCTCGATGTACCACCAGTTCAAGGAGCTGGCCGACGTCGACATCACGGCCGAGCCGATGGAGATCGGCCCGACCTGCCACTACGTCATGGGCGGCGTCGAGGTCGACGCGGACACCGAGCTGAGCGCCGTACCCGGCCTGTATGCCGTGGGCGAGTGCTCCGGCGGCATGCACGGGTCGAACCGGCTGGGGGGCAACTCGCTCTCCGACCTGCTGGTCTTCGGCCGGCGGGCGGGTGAGAGCGCCGCCGAGTACGCCGCTGGGCTCCGAGAGCGCCCGAGAGTGCGCGACGAGCTGAAGGAGGCGGAGCTGAGCGCCCTCGACCCGTTCGGGCACGAGGGCGGCGAGAATCCCTACTCCATTCAGCAGGACCTCCAGCAGTCCATGAACGACCTCGTCGGCATCATCCGCACCGGTGAGGAGCTCGCGAAGTCGCTGAAGGAGATCGAGGCCTTCAAGGAACGGGCCGGGGCTCTGCACGTCGAGGGGCATCGCCAGTACAACCCCGGCTGGCACCTCGCCCTGGACCTGCGCAACATGCTGCTGGTGTCGGAGTGCATCGCGAAGGCCGCGCTCGCGCGCACCGAATCGCGCGGCGGCCACACCCGCGACGACTACCCGATGACCGACGACACGTGGGGCACCAAGAACCTCGTGCTCACCCTGGACGCCGACGGCACCGGTGTGGACCTGGCCGAGAAGCCGCTGCCGGTCATGCCCGACGAGCTCAAGACCTACTTCGAGAGCAAGTGAGGAATCCCTTGTGGGCTACGACCTGAAGATGCGCATCTGGCGCGGGGACCGCGACGGCGGCGACCTCGGCGACTACACGGTCGAGGTGTCCGAGGGCGAGGTGGTGCTCGACGCGATCCACCGGGTCCAGGCGACCCAGGCCGGCGACCTCGCCGTGCGGTGGAACTGCAAGGCGGGCAAGTGCGGCTCGTGCAGCGCGGAGATCAACGGTCGGCCGCGGCTGCTCTGCATGACGCGGCTCTCGGACTTCGACCCGTCCGAGACCATCACCGTCACGCCGATGCGCGCCTACCCCGTCGTCCGTGACCTGGTCACCGACGTCTCGTACAACTACAAGAAGGCGCGGGAGTTCCCGCCGATCACGCTCCCGCCCCGGGACGCGGACGGGAAGCGCCGGATGATGCAGGCGGACGTCGAGCGCGGCCAGGAGTTCCGCAAGTGCATCGAGTGCTTCCTGTGCCAGGACACCTGCCACGTCGTCCGCGACCACGAGGAGAACAAGCCGGCCTTCGCCGGGCCCCGCTTCTTCCTGCGGTACGCCGAGCTCGACATGCACCCGCTCGACACCGACGACCGGCGCTCCTACGCCCACGAGGTTGCCGGCCTCGGCATGTGCAACATCACCAAGTGCTGCACCGAGGTCTGCCCCGAGGGGATCAAGATCACCGACAACGCGATCATCCCGATGAAGGAGCGGGTCGCGGACCGGAAGTACGACCCGCTCGTCTGGCTCGGCAACAAGATCGGCATCCGGAGCAAGGACACCGCGGGACGCGAGGAGCTCTGATCCCGTGGGGAGCACGTCCCTGCGGTTGAGAAAGTCACACTCGGTGGTACACCTCTGCGCGCCCTCCTAGTGTTCGCACCATGGGAGTTGTCTGCGCATGGTGACCGAGGTCGAGGGCGGCCTCGACGAGCCGGCCGAGCTGGAGCCCGAGCAGGGCTCGCTCGCACTGGCCGACGCCGACGACACCCGCTCCCGCGCGGACTGGGAGCGGTCCGCCGCTGCTGTTCTCCGCAAGGCCGGTCGGCTCAGCGAGGACGAGTCGGACGATGCGGTCTGGGGGGCGCTGACCCGGCCCACGCTCGACGGCATCCCGGTCGAGCCGCTCGGCGTTCCCGACCGTCTCGCCGGCCTGGAGACGAGCGGGCGCCCAGGGCGGGCCGGCGCCTGGGACATTCGCGCGCACCTCGACGTACCCGGCGCGAAGGGCGCCAACGAGGCGGCGCTGCTCGAGCTCAATGGGGGCGTCACGTCGCTCTGGCTCGAGGTCGAGCCCTCCGCGGACTTCGACACCATCCTCGACGGGGTCCTGCTCGACCTCGCCCCGGTTGTGCTGGAAGCACCCGCCGACCCGCAGGCAGCGGCCGAAGGCTTCCTCGACCACGCGGGTGACAGCCCGCTGGCCGAGGGCACCAACCTCGGTGCGGACCCGCTCGGAGCCCGGCTCCGCGGCCGCGGCGAGGATGACCTCGAGGTGGCGACAACGCTGGCCACGATGGCCAGGGACGCCGGCACGCTCGCCGTGGTGGTCGACGCCACCGCCGTCCACGACCTCGGGGCGTCCGACGGCCAGGAGCTCGGCTACTCGATGGCCGTGGGCGCCGCGTACCTGCGTCAGCTCACCCTCGCCGGGCTCGGCGTCGACGAGGCGGCCGGCCTGATGGAGTTCCGGTACGCCGCCACCGACGAGCAGTTCCCGACCATCGCCAAGCTGCGCGCGGCACGCCGGCTGTGGGCGCGGGTGCTGGAGCTCAGTGGCCTCGACGACCCGAGTCGACAGCGCCAGCACGCGGTCACCAGCAGGCCGATGATGAGCAAGTACGACCCGTGGGTGAACATGCTGCGCACCACGGTCGCGGCCTTCGCTGCCGGCGTCGGCGGTGCGGATGCGGTGACCGTGCTGCCATTCGACAGCGCACTCGGCATCCCCGACGCGTTCGGTCGCCGGATCGCGCGCAACACCTCGTCCCTCCTCATCTCCGAGTCGCACCTGGCCCGGGTGGTTGACCCCGCCGGTGGCGCGTACGCCGTGGAGAAGCTCACCGATGACCTCGCGGTCGCCGGCTGGGCGGAGCTCGGCCGGATCGAGGAAGCCGGCGGCGTCGCGGCGGCGCTCGACGACGGCTCCCTGGTGCAGCGCATCGACGAGGTCGTCGGCGTCCGGGACGCGGAGATCGCGCGGCGCACTCGACCCCTGACCGGGATCAGCGAGTTCCCGCATCTCGGCGAGGCCCTGCCCGAGCGGGAGCCGCACCCGCAGGAGTCCGCGCGTCGCTACGGCGCTCCGTTCGAGGCGCTACGTGACGAGCCGGTCGCCGGCGCGGTCTTCCTCGCCACCATGGGCACGGTTGCCGCGCACACCGCCCGGGCAACCTTTGCCGCCAACCTGTTCGGTGCGGGTGGCATCGCCGTGGAGACCGCCGGCGCGACCGACGGCGTCGACCAGGTGCTCGCGGCCTACGACGCCCAGCCGGTCGTGTGCCTGGCCGGCACCGACGCCTCGTATGCCGAGTGGGGCGCCGCGCTCGTCGCCGGCCTGCGTGAAGCGGGGGCCCGGTGGGTGATCGTCGCCGGGAAGTCGTTGGATCTCGGTGTCGACGACTCCTGCGCGGTCGGGATCGACGCGTTGCTGTTCCTGCGCCGCACCAGGGAGAAGCTGGCATGACGGTCCCGAAGAGCTTCGCGGGCCTGCCCCTGGCAGCCGGGACGACGGCGGACGGGGACGTCGGTGCGAGCGTAAAGCGCGGCGCGGCGCCGACGGCGACCGCAACCACGCAGGGCAGGCCCGGCGACGCGGCAAGCCCAGCGAGTGCCGACGTTGCCGGGCGTCGTCGTTCTGCCGACCCGTGGCACAGCCCGGAGGGGATCGACATCCTCCCGGTCTACGGCCCCGAACACCTCGACGGCCTGGACGCCCTCGACACCTGGCCGGGGCTGAGCCCGTTCCTGCGCGGGCCCTATCCCACGATGTACACGACGCAGCCATGGACCATCCGCCAGTACGCCGGCTTCTCCACGGCCGAGGAGTCCAATGCGTTCTACCGGCGGAACCTGGCGGCCGGCCAGCGGGGGCTCTCGGTCGCCTTCGACCTGGCCACCCACCGTGGCTACGACTCCGACCACCCGCGGGTCCGCGGCGACGTCGGCATGGCCGGGGTGGCGATCGACTCGATCTACGACGCGCGCACCCTCTTCGACGGCATCCCGCTCGACGAGATGTCGGTGTCGATGACCATGAACGGCGCGGTCCTCCCGGTCCTGGCTCTCTACATCGTGGCCGCCGAGGAGCAGGGGGTGAAGCCGGAACACCTCACGGGGACCATCCAGAACGACATCCTCAAGGAGTTCATGGTCCGCAACACCTACATCTACCCGCCGGCGCCGAGCATGCGGATCATCTCGGACATCTTCTCCTACACCGCCGAGCGGATGCCGCGCTTCAACTCGATCTCGATCTCCGGCTACCACATCCAGGAGGCGGGTGCGACGGCTGACCTCGAGCTCGCCTACACACTGGCCGACGGGGTCGAGTACGTCAGGGCCGGGCTGGACGCCGGCATCGACATCGACCGGTTCGCGCCGCGGCTCTCGTTCTTCTGGGCGATCGGGATGAACTTCTTCATGGAGGTCGCCAAGATGCGCGCGGCCCGGGCGCTCTGGGCACGGCTGGTCCGTCAGTTCGACCCGCAGAACCCGAAGTCGCTGAGTCTGCGCACGCACTCGCAGACGAGTGGTTGGTCGCTCACCGCGCAGGATGTCTTCAACAATGTCCAGCGCACCTGCGTCGAGGCGATGGCCGCGACCCAGGGACACACCCAGTCCCTGCACACCAACGCTCTCGACGAGGCCATTGCGCTGCCGAGTGACTTCTCCGCCCGGATCGCGCGCAACACCCAGCTCCTGCTCCAGCAGGAGAGCGGGACCACGGGCATCATCGACCCGTGGGGTGGCTCGTACTACGTCGAGCGCCTCACCCATGACCTCGCCGAGCGGGCCTGGGCCCACATCCTCGAGGCAGAGCGAGTCGGCGGTATGGCCAAGGCCATCGAGCAGGGCATCCCGAAGATGCGGATCGAGGAGGCGGCGGCCCGCACCCAGGCCCGGATCGACTCGGGCGTGCAGAAGGTGATCGGGGTCAACACGTACCGGCTTGCCGACGAGGACGCCCTCGACGTGCTCAAGGTCGACAACGACGAGGTCTACCGCCAGCAGCTCGCCAAGCTCGAGCGCCTGCGCGCCGAGCGCGACGAGGACGTCGTTCGACGGGCCCTCGAGGCGCTGACCAGATCCGCCGACAGCGACGCGTCGACAAGTGGGGCCGGGGGGTCGCTCGACCAGAACCTGCTGACCCTGGCGGTCGATGCGGCGCGGGCGAAGGCGACCGTGGGGGAGATCTCCGACGCTCTCGAGAAGGTCTACGGGCGCCACCAGGCGGTGATCCGTACGATCAGCGGCGTGTTCAGGGACGAGTCCGGATCCGCGGGTGACCAGCTCGTGCAGCAGGTCGTGGACGCGGCGGACCGGTTCGAGGAGGACGAGGGTCGCCGGCCCCGGATCCTGGTGGCCAAGATGGGCCAGGACGGACACGACCGCGGTCAGAAGGTCGTGGTCAGCGCTTTCGCCGACATGGGCTTCGACGTCGACGTCGGGCCACTGTTCTCCACGCCGGACGAGGTCGCCCAGCAGGCTGTCGACGCCGATGTCCACATCGTGGGGGTCTCGTCGCTGGCAGCGGGCCACCTGACCCTGCTGCCCGAGCTGCGCCGGGCACTCGCCGACCACGGACGTCCCGACATCATGGTCGTCATCGGCGGCGTGATCCCGCCCGACGATGTGTCGACGCTCCGGGAGATGGGGGCTGCTGCGGTCTTCCTGCCCGGCACGGTCATCGCCGAGTCGGCGCTCGACCTGCTGGGCAAGCTCTCCGAGCAGCTCGGGCACTGATGGCCGACGTCACCTCGCTGGTCGAGGGTGTGCGCGCCCGTCGACGCGCCGCCGTCTCGCAGGCCATCACGCTCGTCGAGTCGTCCAAGCCCGCCCACCGGGAGGCCGCGCGGCAGCTGCTGGCCGAGCTGGCCGAGTCTCGGGATGTCGAGAAGACAGCCGACTCGCCTTCCTCGACGCCCGAGTCCATCCGGGTCGGGATCTCCGGGGTGCCCGGCGTTGGCAAGTCCACCTTCATCGAGACCCTTGGCGGACGGCTCACCGACAGCGGGCACCGGATCGGCGTCCTCGCGGTGGATCCGTCCAGCATCCGCACCGGCGGCTCGGTCCTCGGCGACAAGACCCGGATGGCAGGCCTGGCTGCCAACCCGGACGCCTACATCCGTCCCTCGCCCTCGGCGGGGACGTTGGGGGGCGTCGCCCGGGCCACGTCCCAGGCGATGGCGGTGCTCGAGGCGTCGGGGTACGACGTCGTCCTGGTCGAGACGGTGGGGGTCGGCCAGTCGGAGATCACCGTGGCGGGCATGGTCGACACCTTTCTCTTCCTCACCCTCGCCCGCACCGGCGATCAGCTCCAGGGCATCAAGAAGGGGATCCTCGAGATCGCCGATGTGATCGCCGTCAACAAGGCCGACGGTGACCGCGAACAGGAGGCGCGCTCCGCCGCCCGCGAGCTCGCCGGAGCACTCCGGCTGGTGCACGGTAAGGGTCAGTGGGCGCCACCCGTGGTGACCTGCTCGGGGCTGACGGGCGACGGGGTCGAGAACGTGTGGGCGCGGGTGCTCACGCACCGCGAGCACTTGGGGGTCAACGGGCTGGCCGACAAGCGGGCGCGTCAGCAGTTGGACTTCGCCTGGGCACTCGTGCAGGACGAGCTCGCCCAACGGCTCCGTCACTCGAAGGCAGTGGCGGCCATCCGCGAGGAGATCCGAGAGGCCGTGCTCGCCGGAGAGCTGCCGGCAACTGTCGCCGCCGACCGCATCCTGACGGCGTACGACGACGACCGGTCCTGACCAGCCGGGGACGTTCCCGGGCAACCGGCACCCCGCCGTTCGCCTCTCCAATGATTCTCCGGGCGCGCTGGGGGTGAACTAACCTCTACGTCAAGATGTCCCACTCCCAACCCACCGACGCCTCGGCCGCGATCGACTCGGTTATCGAGAAGTACGCCGACGAGCTGATCGACTTCCGGCGCGACCTGCACGCTCACCCCGAGCTCTCGTGGTCGGAGACGCGCACGACCGAAATGGTCGCCGCCCGCCTGTCCGAGGCGGGGGTCCGGGTCTCCCGGCTCGACGGCACCGGACTGTTCGCCGAGGTCGGGGAGGGCGGAGACCTCGTCGCGCTGCGAGCCGACCTCGACGCCCTTCCGGTCGAGGACACCACCGGTCAGCCCTGGGCCAGCCGGACCCCCGGCGTCGCCCACGCCTGCGGCCACGACGTGCACACCACAGGCCTGGTCGGGGCCGCGCTCGCGCTGGCGGAGATCCACGCGCGCGGGCTGCTCCCGGGCCGGGTGCGGTTCTTCTTCCAGCCCGCCGAGGAGGTCATGCCGGGCGGCGCGATCCACATGATGGAGGCGGGCGCACTCGACGAGGTCGACCGGATCTTCATGCTCCACTGCGACCCCACCCTCGACGTCGGTGAGCTGGGGCTGCGCGAGGGGCCGCTCACCGGTGCCGCCGATGCTCTGTCGGTCCAGCTCACCGGCCGCGGCGGACACACGTCACGTCCGCACCTGACCGAGGACCTGACCTTCGCGCTGGGCAAGGTGATCACCGAGCTGCCCGCGATCGTCTCCCGACGCCTCGACCCACGTGCTGGGGTCAGCCTGGTGTGGGGCATGGTCCGCGCCGGCGCCGCCCACAACGTCATCCCGGGTGCCGGCCAGGTGGCCGGCACCGTCCGGATGCTCGACCAGGTGGCGTGGTCCGAGGCGGAGGCCCTGATCCGCACGGTGATCGACGAGATCGTTGCGCCGTACGGCGTCACCGCCGTGGTCGACTACCGCCGCGGCGTGCCCCCGGTCGTCAACGACATCGAGTCCACGCGGATCCTCGGCCGTGCCGTAGAGCGCGTCGTCGGCCTGGACGGACGCGTGGGTACGACGCAGAGCCTGGGCGGCGAAGACTTCGGCTGGTTCCTGGACCGGGTGCCCGGCGCGATGGCCCGGCTCGGGACCAGGGAGCCCGGCGGCTCGACGTACGACCTGCACCAGGGAAACTTGCGGATCGACGAGCGGGCGACCCTGATCGGCGCGCGGGTGCTCGCAGAGGCAGCGGTCGGGTCCCTGACGGCGTAGGGTGCGTTCGTCCATAACAACTTCGTCACGGCGAGGCAACCCTTACCCGACGAAGCCCTACAGTTTCCGGGACGTGCGCCCGCAGGGCGCCATCAGCACAATAGGAGGCGTCTTGCGACGCAGAACGAAGTTCGCAGCACTGCTCACCGTCGGGGTCCTGTCCCTCGCTGCCACCGCCTGCGGAGGTGACGACGGCGACAGCGGAGACGACGGCGGGGACGCGGCCCCCGAGTCCGACATCAAGGTGGGCATGGCCTACGACGTGGGCGGGCGGGGCGACCAGTCGTTCAACGACTCCGCCGCCGCTGGTCTGGACCAGGCAGTCGAAGAGTTCGGCATGGACTCCGAGGAGTCTGAGGCCGAGGACGGCGAGGCAGAGACCGCTCGTGAGGAGCGGCTGCGCACCTTCGCGGAGGCCGGCTACAACCCGATCATCGCGGTGGGCTTCGCCTACTCCGCGTCGGTCGCCAAGGTCGCCCCGGAGTACCCGGACGTGAACTTCGCGATCATCGACGACGAGGTCGCCGCCGGCGACAACATCGCCAACCTGGTCTTCGCCGAGGAGCAGGGTTCCTTCCTGGTCGGCGCGGCCGCCGCGCTGAAGTCCGAGGCCGGTCAGATCGGCTTTGTCGGTGGCGTCGAGACCCCGCTCATCCAGAAGTTCGAGGCGGGCTACATCGCGGGTGCCGAGGCGGTCGATCCCGAAATCCAGGTCGACAGCACCTACCTGACCCAGGTGCCGGACTTCTCCGGCTTTGCCGACCCGGCCAAGGGCAAGACGGCTGCGCAGGGCATGTTCGACGGTGGCGCTGACATCGTCTACCACGCCGCAGGTGGCTCCGGTGGTGGTGTCTTCGAGGCGGCTGCCGAGGCCGGCGAGGGCAACTGGGCGATCGGTGTCGACTCCGACCAGTACGAGACGGCCGACCCGTCGGTCCAGGACGTCATCCTCACCTCGATGCTGAAGAACGTGAACGTTGCGGTTTACGAGTACCTCACCGCCGTCAATGACGGTGACGTGCCCTCCGGTGTGACCCGTTACGACCTCGCGGTCGACGGCGTCGGCTACTCCACCAGCGGTGGCTTCGTCGACGACATCACCGACCAGCTCGACGACTACAAGCAGCAGATCATCGACGGCGAGATCGAGGTCCCGACCACTCCCTGATCCAGCCGCTGAAGTCTCAGCAACGCAGCAAGCAACGGGGCTGCGGGAACGCCACGGCGTACCCGCAGCCCCGTTGCCATTGCGAGAGCCCCACGGACTAGTAGCCTGCTGCTCGTGTCCAGCCCCCCATCCGCTCCGGCCGCCGACATCGACGCCCTACCGGTGACGGTCCGGTTGCGTGGCATCGGCAAGCGATTCCCCGGTGTCATCGCCAATGACGACGTCAACATCGACGTGCACCGCGGCACCATCCACGCCATCGTCGGCGAGAACGGCGCCGGCAAGTCGACACTGATGAAGATCCTGTACGGCGTCCAGCCGCCGGACTCCGGAACCATCGAGATCGGCGGTGAGCAGATCCAGCTCAGTTCGCCGGCCGACGCGATTGCGCATGGCGTGGGCATGGTCTTCCAGCACTTCATGCTCGCCGACAACCTGACAGTCCTCGAGAACGTCGTGCTCGGGGCCGAGAAGCTGCACGGCATCGGGGCCGGGGCGCGAGCCGAGATAGCGCGCATCTCCGACTCATACGGGCTGGGGGTCCAGCCCGACCGACTCGTCGAGGAACTGGGCGTCGGGGCGCGACAGAGGGTGGAGATCCTCAAGGTGCTCTACCGCGGTGCGAAGATCGTTATCCTCGACGAGCCCACGGCCGTGCTGGTGCCGCAAGAGGTGGACGAGCTCTTCGGAAACCTGCGAGAGCTCCGCAACGAAGGCTTCAGCCTCATCTTCATCTCGCACAAGCTCGACGAGGTCCTCTCGGTGGCCGACGAGATCACCGTGATCCGCCGCGGCACCACGGTGCGGACCGTGAAGCCCGAGGGCGTGTCCGCGCGCCAGCTGGCCGAGCTGATGGTGGGCTCCGAGCTGCCATCACCTAGCACCGAGACGTCCACGGTGACCGACGAGGTGCTGCTCTCGGTCGACGACCTCAACCTGCCCAGCCCCGAGGGTCGCCCGCTGCTGGACGGGATCACGTTCCAGATCCACCGCGGCGAGGTGCTCGGCATCGCGGGCGTCGAGGGCAACGGTCAGGCCGAGCTGGTCGAGGCGATCATGGGCATGCGCCCCGAAGCCACGGGCCTCGTGACGCTCGGCGACCAGAACCTCTCCGCGCTGTCCACCCGTCATCGCCGCGAGCGAGGCGTCGGCTACATCCCCGAGGACCGGCATCGCCATGGCATGCTGCTCGACGCGCCGTTGTGGGAGAACCGGATCCTCGGTCACCAGACCCGGCCCCCCAGCGTCAAGGGTGGTCTCATCAACAAGGGCGCGGCGCGCGAGGACACCGAGCGCATCATCGAGCAGTACGACGTCCGGACGCCCGGGCCCGACGTCCTGGCCCGCGCCCTCTCGGGTGGGAACCAGCAGAAGCTCATCGTCGGCAGGGAGATGAGCGGTGATCCGATCCTGCTCATCGCCGCGCATCCCACCCGCGGGGTCGACGTCGGGGCCCAGGCCGCGATCTGGACCCACATCAAGAATGCCCGCAGGGAGGGGCTCGCGGTGTTGCTCATCTCTGCCGACCTCGATGAGCTGATCGGCCTCTCGGACCGGATCGAGGTCATCCTGCGGGGCAGCTTCGTCGGCCAGTTCGACCCCGGTGACGTCACCCCCGAGCGCCTCGGCTCCGCCATGACCGGAGCGGGGGATGCCGAGTGAGCCCCCGCGTCACGCGCCTCCTCCTCGGCCTGTCGGCGCCGGTGCTCGCGCTGGTTGCCGCGTTCGCGATCACCAGCCTGGTGCTGATCATCGCCGGGGACCCGGTGGGCGAGGTCTGGGACACCATCCTCTCGGTGCCGGAGATCCGGAACGTCTCCAACATCGTCGACAACGCCACCGTGTTCTACCTCTCCGGTCTCGCCGTCGCTATCTGCTTCAAGATGAACCTGTTCAACATCGGAGTCGACGGGCAGTACCGCGTCGCCGCCTTCACGGCCGCCGTGGTCGGCGGCGAAGCGTGGCTGCCCGGCTACCTCAACACCGCCCTGGCCATCATCGCCGCGATGGCCGTGGGTGCCGTCTGGGCGGGCATCGCCGGTCTCCTCCGGGCCGCCCGCGGCGTCAGCGAGGTCATCTCCACGATCATGCTCAACTTCATCGCGACCTTCCTGGTCGCCTACCTCCTGCGCCAGGTCGCCGTCCGTGAGGAAGGAAGCAACGCCCTCAACACCAAGCAGATCCCCGACGGAAGCAGGATCCCGAACATCTCGATCGGCGAGGGCGCCAGCACCGAGATCTACGGATTCATCGTGATCGCCGTGGTGACCGGATTCGCGTACTGGTTCGTCCTGAACCGGACCCGCTTCGGCTTCGACCTGCGTGCCGCCGGGCAGTCAACGACCGCTGCCGTCGCCAGCGGCATCAACGTCAAGCGGATGATCCTGGTCACGATGCTGCTCTCCGGAGCGGTCGCCGGGCTCGTTGGCCTGCCGATCCTCTTCGGGGACGCGTACGTCTACGGGTCGACGTTCCAGTCGGGGCTCGGCTTCGCCGGGATCGCGATCGCCCTGCTCGGGCGGAACCACCCGATCGGCATCGCCCTGGCCGCCTTGCTGTGGGCCTACCTCGACGAGCAATCCAACCCCCTGCAGATCGTGGTCGGCGTCTCCCCGGACATCGTGGCGATCACCCAGGGCGTCATCGTGCTCACGGTCGTGATCTCCTACGAGATCGTGCGCCGGTACGGCGTCCGCCTCGAGCAACAGCGAGTCGCGCAGGAGCTGCGGAGCACCAGCCCCGAGCAGCGCGAGGAGGTGACGAAGTGAGTGTCCCCACCTCCGTAGGAGAGACCACCGGCCACGCGCGTCCCCGTCGTCGGCTGCCCTGGTGGTCGTACCTCGTGGCGTTGCTGGTCGTCCTGTTCGCGCTGTCCCTCCTGGAGATCGTCACCGGTGCCGATGACCTGACCACCCGGGGGACGTTGTCCGCGACCCTCATCGCGACAGTCCCGATCATGCTGGCCGCCCTCGGGGGTCTCTGGTCGGAGCGGGCGGGCATCGTCAACATCGGCCTCGAGGGCATGATGATCCTCGGCACTTGGGGCGCCGGGTACTTCGGCTACCACTACGGAGCCTGGGCCGGTGTGGCCGGCGCGATCTTGCTGGGCGCCCTCGGCGGGCTCATCCACGCCATCGCCACCGTGACCTTCGGCGTCGACCACATCATCTCGGGTGTGGCGATCAACATCATCGCGCTGGGCACGGTGCAGTACCTCGCGTCCTTGACGTTCGTCGGCCTTCCCGGCGGTGGTCAGACGCAGTCGCCCAAGCTCCCCGACGTGCCGTCGATCACCATCGACCCACTCAGTGATGCCCTGCTCGACGTGGAGGAGCGGGACCTGGTCCTCGTCTCCGAGCTCGCTGCGGTCCTCCGGGCGCTGGTGACCAACCTGTCGCTCCTCGTGGTCATCGCGTTCCTGCTGGTCCTGCTGACCTGGTTCGTGCTCTGGCGGACGTCGTTCGGGCTGCGGCTGCGCTCCTGCGGCGAGAGCCCGGCTGCGGCGGAGTCGCTCGGCGTGAAGGTGCTGCGCTACAAGTTCGTGGCGGTCCTGATCTCCGGTGGTCTGGCCGGGCTGGCCGGCGGATTCCTCGCGATGGTCGCGTCGAGCAACTATCGCGACGGCCAGACCGGAGGCCGTGGCTACATCGGCCTGGCCGCCATGATCTTCGGCAACTGGCGGCCCGGCGGCCTGGTCGCAGGCTCGGGCCTGTTCGGCTACACCGAGACCCTCGGGCTGCGCCAGGGCGGCGACTCGGTGCACGCGCTGCTCCTTGCCCTCGCCGTTCTCGCGGTCGCCGCTGCCGTCTGGCAGGTGCGCTCCGGGAAGCCGCGCGATGCCACGGTGATGCTCCTCGGTGGATTGGCGCTCGGTGCGCTCTACATCTCCATCGACCAGGTCCCCGGCGACTTCACCCGGATGACGCCGTACGTCGTCACGCTCGTCGTACTCGCCTTCGCTTCCCAACGACTACGCATGCCCGCGGCGGACGGGCAGATATATCGCAAGGGCAGCGCAGGCTGATGGGGCCGGCTGGCGGGCCCGACTCCTTCGCCGACGCCGACTGGGCGGACCTGCGCCGCCGGGCGGTCGAGATCATGAGGCATGCGTACGCGCCCTACTCGCACTACCCGGTGGGCGCGGCCGCCCGGGTCGACGACGGCCGGTTCGTGGTCGGCTGCAACGTCGAGAACGCGGCGTACGGCGTCGGGCTGTGCGCCGAGTGCGGCATGGTCTCCTCCCTGCACGCGACCGGCGGCGGGCGGCTCACCCACGCAGTGTGCGTCGACGGCTCCGGCGCCGTGATCATGCCTTGTGGCCGGTGCCGGCAGCTGCTCTACGAGAACGGCGGTCCGGACCTGCTGCTGATGACGGTCTCCGGCGTGCGCCGGATGGACGAGGTGCTCCCGGATGCCTTCGGCCCCGACGACCTCGCTTGACCTGGGCTCGGCGGAGGTCGTCGCGGATCCCTACCCCTTCTTCGCCGAGGAGCGGGCCGCGCACCCGGTGGCCTGGCACGAGCCGTCCGGGATGTACCTCACCTTCGACCACGCCCACGTCGGGGCGGTGCTCCGCGACCGGCGACTCGGCCGGATCTGGCGCGACCGCCAGCCCGCGGCGTACCTCGAGCCGTTCAACCTCCTGCACCGCAACCAGATGATGGAGAACGAGCCGCCCGAGCACACCCGGTTGCGCCGGCTGGTGTCGAGCGCGTTCAACCGCGGCCACGTCGAGCGGCTGCGGCCGCGGGTCCGCGCGCTGGCGGGATCCTTGCTCGACTCGTGCGAGGACGGCGGCTTCGACGTGGTCGGGGAGTACGCCGAGCCACTGCCGGTGCTCGTGATCGCCGAGCTGCTCGGCGTGCCGGGGTCCTACGCACCGTCGCTGAGGGACTGGTCGCAGGCGATCGTGAAGATGTACGAGGTCGCGCCCACCAAGCAGGTCGTGGACGCGGCCGTGGCGGCGGCAACCGACTTCGCCGGCCTGGTGCGGGAGCTGGTGGCCGAGCGCCGGGCGACACCGGCCGACGACCTGATCAGCGACCTCGTCGCCACCGACCTGGAGGAGGACGAGATCGTCGCTGCCGTCGTCCTCCTCCTGAACGCAGGCCACGAGGCGTCGGTGAACGTCTTCGGGAACGGCTTGACGGCCATGCTGCGACGGGGCCAGCGGCCAGGGCCCGACGTCGCGCTGTGCGTGGAGGAGATGCTGCGCTTCGACGCGGCGCTCCAGCTCTTCGAGCGGACCGCCACCGTGCCGGTGTCGATCGGCGACGTCGTCGTGGACGAGGGACAGAAGATCGCGGCGCTGCTCGGTGCGGCCAACCGTGACCCGGCAGTGTTCGCCGATCCCGACGAGTTCGACGTCGCCCGGGACCCGAACCCGCACCTGGCGTTCGGTGCCGGCGTGCACTTCTGCCTGGGCGCGCCGCTGGCCCGGATGGAGCTGGTGGAGTCCGTGACCGCACTGTTCGACCGCTTCCCCGACCTCGGCCTGGCGGGCGAGCCGGAGAGCCGGGGCACCTTCGTCCTGCGTGGCTTCCGTAGGGTGCCGGTGGCAGGTGGAGGGAGATGAGCATGCACGATGCGGTCGAGGTGATCATCGCCAAGCGCGATGGAACCGAGCTGTCCGACAGCCAGATCGACTGGGTGATCTCGGCGTACACCCGCGGCGACGTCGCCGACGAGCAGATGTCGTCGCTGGCGATGGCGATCCTGCTCAACGGGATGAACCGGCGCGAGATCTCGCGCTGGACCAACGCGATGATCGACTCCGGGGAGCGGATGGACTTCTCGGGCCTCTCCCGGCCGACCGCGGACAAGCACTCCACGGGTGGCGTCGGCGACAAGATCACGCTGCCGCTGGCGCCACTGGTCGCGGCGTGTGGAGTCGCGGTCCCGCAGCTGTCGGGGCGCGGTCTCGGGCACACCGGTGGGACGCTCGACAAGCTCGAGGCGGTGCCCGGCTGGCGAGCCGCTCTGTCCAACGACGAGATGCTCGCCCAGCTCGAGTCCGTCGGTGCGGTTGTCTGTGCCGCGGGTGACCAGCTGGCGCCGGCGGACAAGAAACTCTACGCACTGCGCGACGTCACCGGCACGGTGGAGGCGATCCCGCTGATTGCGTCGTCGATCATGTCCAAGAAGATCGCAGAGGGCACTGGCTCATTGGTCCTCGACGTCAAGGTCGGCACGGGGGCGTTCATGAAGAACGTCGAGGCCGCGCGCGAGCTGGCCCAGACCATGGTGGGTCTGGGCAGCGATGCCGGGGTGCACACGGTCGCGCTGCTCACCGACATGTCCACCCCGCTCGGGCTGACCGCCGGCAACGGGATCGAGGTCGCCGAGTCGGTCGAGGTACTGGCCGGAGGTGGACCGGCCGACGTGGTGGAGCTGACCCTGGCGCTCGCCCGGGAGATGCTCGCGGGGGCGGGGCTCGACGATGTCGACCCCGCCGATCGCCTCGCCGACGGGTCGGCCATGGATGCGTGGCAGTCGATGATCCGGGCCCAGGGTGGCGATCCCGATGCGGCGCTGCCGGAGGCACGGGAGTCGCACGTCGTCACCGCGCCCGAGTCCGGGATCCTCACCCGGCTCGACGCGATGGCTGTCGGGATGGCTGCCTGGCGGCTGGGCGCCGGACGGGCGCGCAAGGAGGACCCGGTCCAGGCTGGTGCCGGAGTCGTCTGGCACGCCCGCCCGGGCGATGAGGTGGCCCAGGGCTCGCCCCTGTTCACGCTGCTCACCGACGACACCGACCGGTTCGACCGCGCCCTTGCCTCCCTCGACGGCGGCTACGACATCGCGCCTGCCGGGACGCCGTACCAACCCGCGCCGCTGGTCATCGACCGCATCAGCTGAGTTGCTGATTGCGGTTCACCCAACCCTCCTCAGCGAACTTCGTTCGCTAGGAGCAGGACGACGGTCTCGGCGACGCAGGCGGGTTTGGACTCGTTCTCGATCTCGATGACGTACTTGAAGGTGACCTGCTTGCCGGCGGGGACGTCGACCACGTCGGAGACCGATGCGGTGGCCCGGATCCGTGAGCCGACCCGGACCGGGTTCGGGAAACGGACCTTGTTGACCCCGTAGTTCAGCTTCGCCCCCGGGGTCTCGAGGGAAAGCACCTGACTGCCCAGCCACGGGATCAGGGACAGGGTCAGGTAGCCGTGGGCGATCGTGCCGCCGAAGGGACCCGCTTTGGCCCGCTCGACATCGACATGGATCCACTGGTGGTCTCCGGTGGCCTCGGCGAACTGGTCGACCCGGTCCTGTTCGATCGTGACCCACTCGGTCGTGCCGAGTTCTTCGCCGGTGGCGGCGGCGATCTCGTCGAGGGTGGTGAAGACGCGCATGCCGTTCCGTTCGTCGGGGCCGCTGGTCTCGACACGCTGGCCGGCGGCTCGTGTGCATCTGTCAGGATTGCGGCCATGATCGCCGCCTCCGCCGCCGAACCTACCGGGACCAGGACGCCGACGAGGGACGAGGTCCACCGCGCACCGAAGGTGCTGCTCCACGACCACCTCGACGGAGGTCTGCGTCCGCAGACGATCATCGACCTGGCCGCCGAGGTGCGACACGAGCTTCCGGCCGGCGACGCCGAGTCGCTCGGCACCTGGTTCGCGGAGGCGGCCGACTCCGGCTCCCTGGAGCGCTACCTCGAGACCTTCGACCACACGGTCGCCGTGATGCAGACCGCGGCCGCCCTGACCAGGGTCGCCCGCGAGTGCGTGGAGGATCTGGCGGCCGATGGCGTCGTGTACGCCGAGGTGCGCTACGCCCCCGAGCAGCACGTCACCGCGGGCCTGACCCTCGACGAGGTCGTGGCCGCAGTGCAGGACGGGTTCGAGGCGGGTGCCGCGGCGGCGGGCGGCCGGATCGTGGTCCGCCAGCTGCTCACCGCCATGCGGCACGCCGCCCGGTCGATGGAGATCGCCGAGCTGTCCGTCGCCTGGCGCGATCGTGGCGTCGCGGGGTTCGACATCGCGGGTGCCGAGGCGGGCTACCCCCCGACCCGGCACCTCGACGCGTTCGAGTACCTCCAGCGCGAGAACTCACACTTCACGATCCACGCGGGGGAGGCCTTCGGGCTCCCGTCGATCTGGCAGGCCATCCAGTGGTGTGGGGCCGACCGGCTCGGTCACGGGGTGCGGATCATCGACGACGTCACGGTGGACGAGGACGGGAAGGCCGAGCTGGGGCTGCTGGCGGCGTACGTCCGTGACAAGCGGATCCCGCTCGAGATGTGCCCGAGGTCGAACGTGCAGACCGGCGCGGCCGACTCCATCGCGGAGCACCCCATCGGCGTGCTCACCCGGCTCCGGTTCCGGGTGACCGTCAACACCGACAATCGGCTGATGAGCCAGACATCGATGACCGACGAGATGTGGGGCCTCGTCGAGGCCTTCGGCTACACGCTGGAGGACCTGCGCTGGTTCACCATCAATGCCATGAAGTCGGCTTTCCTGCCCTTCGACGAGCGGCTCGCGATCATCGACGGCATCGTCAAGCCCGGCTATGCGCGCCTCGCGGCAGGATCATGAACCACGGGTGGTCCCAGCCGCCGAGTCCCAGCGCACCCCCTTCGAAGTCCTGGCGGCTCACGTCGACCTCCCGGCCACCAGCCGGCTCGTAGAACCGCAGCCTGCCCGGCGTCGCCTCGACGGCCAGCACCACGTGCCGGGGAAGCCAGCGGCTCCCGACGTACACGGGTACCGGATGACCCTGCGTGGTGGCACGAGCGATCCGGCCGAAGGCGTCACCCCGGTCGAAGAGAGTCAGGTGCACGCCGTGCTCGACACCGGTCGTCCCGGACAGCTGCCTGGCCACGGCCCACGGCGGCGTCCCGATGTCCCGGGGCCAGGGCAGCTGCAGGCGTCCGCGGACGTCCACCGGGCCGGTCACCCGCCGGTGCATCGCGAGCACCTCGGACCGGAAGTCGTCCGGGCTGGCCACGAACCCGGCGTACGACGGTCGCTCGAGCAGCCGGGCCACGACCAGCACCGCTGCCCCGCACGACCGCTGGTCGGGCTGGACGAGCCGGCGCGCCAGTGGATCAGCCATCGACCGACTCGTGCTCGCGCAGCCGCCGGATCTCGGCGAATGCTTCCTCGGGAGTGACCGGACGGCAGCCCAGCTCGACGGCGTGGGCGACCACCCGACGCTGGGCGCGCAACAGTGCCCAACCCCGGCGCACCAGGACCAACGGCGGCTTCCTGCGCTCCCGGAGGTCGCGGGTCAGCCGTCGCCAGAAGGTCAGGACCGGGTGCTGACGCACGCAGTACGCCGCGGCCAGGATCCCAGCGCGGGCGCATGCGGGGACCACGTCCTGGGCGAAGATGCCCTCCGCCACGAACAGACGGTGCCCGCGCAGGTCGAGCGCCTGCGACCCACACCGGCCGTCCCTCGCGATTTCGTAGATCGGTACCTCGGCCGATCCCGCGCGGCAGAGCTGCTCGAGGGTCGCGATGGCGTCGCCGGGAAGCCACGATGCGGGGTGGTCCCAGTCGACGAGGCCAGCGTTGGCGCCGTGGGTGATCCGGGGCAGCGTCGGGTCGTCCCCGTTCTTGTAGAAGTCGTCCAGCCGCAACACGGGAAGCCCCACCCGCTCGGCGAGTCGGGACTTGCCGGCCCCCGAGGGGCCGGCCAGAACGATCACGCGGGCGGTCACGGGCTCATTCTGGCGTGGTCGCGACGGGCTCGACCACTGAGGGTGCTCAGACGCCGATCGGGTGCCAGACGGTCTTGGTCTCCAGGAAGCCGGTCATCGGATCGATGCCGGGATCCACGGTCCAGTCGGGCTCGGCGGCGGGGGCGCGTCGTACCCGCTTGAGGTTCTCCGCCGCGGCCACCTCGAGGGTCGTCGATAGCTCGGCGTCGCCGGCCACCCCTGTGAGGTCGATGCCGTTCACGTCCATGTGCGCGGCCAGCCAGGGGGCGACCGTCGCCGCGGAGCCGGTCAAGATGTTGACGACACCACCGGGGACGTCGGACGTCGCCAGGACCTCGGAGAAGGTCACGGCGGGCAGCGGCCGGTCGTAGGACGAGACGACGACCGCGGTGTTTCCGGTCACGATCGTCGGCGCCACGACGCTGACCAGCCCGAGGAGCGAGGACTCCTGCGGGGCGAGGACAGCGACGACCCCGGTCGGCTCCGGCGTGGACAGGTTGAAGAACGGCCCGGCCACCGGATTGGCGCCCCCGACGACCTGGGTGATCTTGTCGGCCCAGCCGGCGTACCAGACCAGGCGGTCGATCGACTCGTCGACCACCTTCTGGGCGCGAGCCGGCGTCAGCCCCTCCGACTGGCGGACCGCGTCGACGAACTGCGGGCGCCGGTCCTCCATGAGCTCCGCGACGCGGTAGAGGATCTGCGCCCGGTTGTACGCGGTTCGCGAGGACCAGCCACCGAAGGCCTTGCGCGCCGCCTGGACGGCGTCGCGGGCGTCCTTGCGCGAGGCGAGGGCCGCATTGGCCACGAACTTGCCCCTGCTGTCGTTCACGACGTAGGAGTGGCCGGACTCCGAGCGGGGGAATGTGCCACCGATGAAGAGCTTGTAGGTCTTGCGGACGTTCACGCGAGTCACTTGAGGTATGCCTCCAGTCCGTGCCGGCCACCCTCGCGGCCGTAGCCAGACTCCTTGTAGCCACCGAAGGGGCTGGTCGGGTCGAACTTGTTGAAGGTGTTGGCCCACACGACGCCGGCGCGCAGGTGGTTGGCCACGTGCAGGATCAGGGAGCCCTTGTCGGTCCACACCCCCGCGGACAGGCCGTACGGCGTGTTGTTGGCCTTCTCGATCGCCTCCGCCGGCGTGCGGAACGTCAGCACCGACAGCACCGGGCCGAAGATCTCCTCGCGGGCGATCCGGTGCGCCTGGGACACCCCGGTGAACAGAGTCGGAGGGAACCAGAAGCCGTGCTGGGGGAGCTCGCACTCCGGCGACCAGCGGCCGGCACCCTCGGACTCTCCGATGTCGGACAGCTCGCGGATCCGGGCCAGCTGCTCCGCGGAGTTGATCGCACCGATGTCGGTGTTCTTGTCCAGCGGGTCGCCGACCCGAAGCGTGGTCATCCGGCGCTTCAGCTTCTCGAGCACCTCGTCGGCCGCCGACTCCTGCACCAGCAGCCGCGAGCCCGCGCAGCAGACGTGGCCCTGGTTGAAGAAGATGCCGTTCACGATGCCTTCGACGGCCTGGTCGACCGGGGCGTCGTCGAACACGATGTTGGCTGCCTTGCCGCCGAGCTCGAGGGTCACCTTCTTGTCCGAGCCGGCGACGGCCTTGGCGATCGCCCGGCCCACATCGGTGGACCCGGTGAAGGCCACCTTGTCGACGTCCGGGTGGGACACGAGGGCCCGGCCGGTCTCGCCGGCGCCGGTGACGATGTTGACGACCCCTGCCGGTAGGTCGGCCTGCTGGCAGATCTCGGCGAAGAGCAGGGCCGTCAGCGGCGTGGTCTCGGCGGGCTTGAGGACGACGGTGTTGCCGCAGGCCAGCGCCGGCGCGATCTTCCAGGCCAGCATCAGAAGCGGGAAGTTCCACGGGATCACCTGGCCGGCGACGCCGACGGGCGTCGTACCGAAGCCGGAGTACTCGAGCTTGTCGGCCCAGCCCGCGTAGTAGAAGAAGTGCGCCGCCACGGTCGGTACGTCGACGTCGCGGGACTCCTTGATCGGCTTGCCGTTGTCGACCGACTCCAGGACGGCCAGCTCACGGCTGCGCTCCTGGATGATCCGGGCGATCCGGTAGAGGTACTTGCCGCGCTCCCGCCCCGACATCTTCGACCAGACCCTCGTGTGGGCCCGACGCGCGGCCTTCACCGCGAGGTCGATGTCGGCCTCGTCGGCCTCGGCGACCTCGGCCAGCACCTCCTCCGAGGAGGGGCTGATCGTCTTGAACGCCTTGCCCCGGCCGTCGACGAACTCGCCGTTGATGAACAGGCCGTACGACGGCTTGATGTCGATGATGCTGCGCGACTCGGGGGCCGGCGCGTACGTGAACACGTTGCTCTTCGTCATCTCGGATCAGTCCAGCGTGAAGTAGTCGGGACCGGAGTAGCGGCCGGTCTTCATCTTGGTGCGCTGCATCAGCAGGTCGTTGAGCAGCGTGGAGGCGCCGAAGCGGAACCAGTCCGGGTCCAGCCAGTCGGGGCCGGCGACCTCGTTGACAGTGACGAGGTACTTGATGGCGTCCTTGCTGGTGCGGATCCCCCCGGCCGGCTTGACGCCGACCATCTGACCGGTGGCCTCCCGGAAGTCGCGGACCGCCTCGAGCATGATCAGGGTGACGGGAAGGGTGGCGGCCGGCTGCACCTTGCCGGTCGAGGTCTTGATGAAGTGCCCGCCGGCCATCATCGAGAGCCAGCTGGCCCGGCGTACGTTGTCGTAGGTCTGCAGCTCGCCGGTCTCCATGATGACCTTCAGATGGGCCCCCGGACTGACCGAGTCGCAGGCCTCCCGGATCGCCACGATCTCCTCGTACACCTGCAGGTAGCGCCCTGCCAGGAAGGCACCGCGGTCGATGACCATGTCGATCTCGTCTGCGCCGGCCTCGACCGCATCCCTGGTGTCGGCGATCTTGATGTCCATGGCCGCGCGCCCGCTGGGGAACGCGGTGGCGACGGACGCCACCTTCACGCCGCTGGTGCCGAGCACCTCCTTGGCGACCGGGACCATGTCGGGGTAGACGCAGACGGCGGCGGCCGGTGGGCAGCTCGGGTCGGCCGGGTCGGGACGCATCGCCTTGGATGCGAGCGCCCGCACCTTGCCCGGGGTGTCCTGGCCCTCCAGCGTGGTCAGGTCGACCATCCGGATCGCGAGATCGATCGCGAACTCCTTGGCGGTGGTCTTGATCGACCGGGTGCCCAGGCTCGCCGCCCGGGCCTCCGCGCCGACCTGGTCGACGCCCGGCAGACCGTGCAGGAACCGGCGGAGCGAGGCGTCCGAGCGGGTGATCTCGGCGATGTCCGAACCGGTCGCCGGGGCAACGGTGGAAGAGGTGGTCACCGGTCCAGCATAGGGTGGTTGAGAAGTGGACGTGCCTCCCGAGTCTCGGCCGTCGCGAGCGTCGTCCTGCGGGATGCATCGCAAGGCGGAGGAGTGGAGGCGTGGCGGAGCCACGACGACCGACGACAACGAAGCGAGGCGCCCGCGGGGCGGCGCGCAGCAGGCCACGGACTGGGGAGACACGGCCCCACAGGGGAATCGACGAAGGGTGCGCGATGGCGGACGCTGCGGTGGAGAAGTTCCGCCCCACGAGCGGTCGCGTCATGGGTGTGATCGGGCTCGCCCTCGCCGCCACCATTGTGGCCGTCGCCCTCATCGACCGCGATCAGGACATCCCGGCGTACGTCGTCTGGGTGGTGCTCTTCGTCGGCGTGGTGATCTGGGCCGCCATGCTGCGGCCGCTGGTGTGGGTCACGGCGTCGCGCCTGGTCTTCCGCAGCATGCTCAGCACCATCTCGATGCCGCTGGCAGCGATCGAGCATGTCGTGGTCAGCCAGGTCCTGGCGGTCCGGGTGGGGGACCGGCGCTACGTCTCGGCGTCCATCGGCAAGCCTCTGCGGGAGCAGATGAGGCGCGGCCGCGAGGAAGCGCCGACCCCTGCAGAGTCCTACGGCGCGTTCGTCGAGACGCGGATCCACCACCTTGCCGAGGAGGCCCGGGCGCAGGCCGGGATCAAGCGGTACTCCGACGAGCAGGTCGCCCTGGCCGGCCAGGTCCACCGCGCCTGGGCGTGGCCGGAGGTCGCCGCGCTGGCCATCAGTGCGGTCGGGTTCGTGGTCTCCCTCGTGGTCTGATCGCGCTCGTCGCTGTCGGCGGCCTGGTCCAGAATCGGAGCATGCACGCGACCGAGGTCCTCGCCCTCTCCGAGCAGCTCCCAGACGTGGTGCTGAAGGACTATCGGAAGTGGACCTCGATCACCTTCCGCGGGAAGGGCTTCGGCTGGGTCAACCACGTCGACGACACCGCGACGATCAAGTCGACCCATCACGACCGGGAGGCGATGGTCGCCACCGACCCCGCCACCTTCTCGGAGGGGTGGGCGTCGGGGTCGACTGCGTGGGTGTCGATCGCCCTTGCCCGGGCCGACGAGCAGGAGGTGTTCGAGATCCTTGCCGACGCCTGGCGGATGACGGCGACGAAGAAGGCGGTCGCGGCGTACGACGCGGCGGCCGGGCAGGGAACGGGGCAGGGACTGGGCCAGGCAGAGGGGCAGTGATCGGCGGCAAGCTGGTCAGATCCCGGCGGCGTGCTTGATGTCGTTGCGCAGCGCGTCGAGCCGGCCCACGGCGGCGATCCTTGCCGCGTCCACGCCGGTCCCTCCAGAGCTGGCCGAAGGGTCGTCCGGGCGCACGGGCACGACGACCTCGAGGTAGCACTTGATCTTGGGCTCGGTCCCGCTCGGCCGCACGATCACGCGGGCGTCCTCGGCCAGGCGGTAGCGCAGACCATCGGTCGGCGGCAGCGCGTCGGACCCCTCCGCCAGGTCGTCGACCCCCTCGACCGGGAGGCCGCCGAGCTCCGTGGGCGGAGTCGCCCGCAGGCGCTCCATCGCCGCGCCGATCTCGGCGAGGTCGGTCACCCGCACCGACAGTTGGTCGGTGGCGTGCAGGCCATGTTCGGTCGCGATGTCGTCGAGCAGGTCGTCCAGGGTGCGACCCACCGCCTTGGCGGCGGCCGCCACCTCGCACAGCAGGAGCAGGGCGGAGACGCCGTCCTTGTCCCTCACGTGCTCGGGATCAACGCAGTAGCCGAGCGCCTCCTCGTAGCCGAACGCCAGGCCGTCGAGCCGTCCGATCCACTTGAAGCCCGTCAGCGTCTCGGTGTACGGCTGGCCGGCGGCCGCGGCCATCTTTCCCAACAGCGACGACGACACGATCGACGTCGCGTAGACCCCTTCCTTGCCGGCGCCGAGCAGGTGGTGCGCGAGCAGCGCGCCGACCTCGTCGCCGCGCAGCATCCGCCAGCCGTGCGGACCGGGGACGGCCGCGGCGCACCGGTCTGCGTCGGGGTCGTTGGCCACGACCAGGTCGGCGCCGGTCTCGTCGGCCAGGGCCATGGCCAGGTCCATGGCCCCCGGCTCCTCCGGGTTCGGGAACGCGACGGTCGGGAACTCCGGGTCCGGGTCCTCCTGGTGCGTCACCACGTGCGGCGGCTCGAATCCCGCCGTCTCCAGCACCTGGATCACGGACGTGCCGCCCACCCCGTGCAGCGGGGTGTACACCGTGGTCAGGCCTCGTGGCCCGTCGCCCACGAGGCCGGCGACCGTGTCGAGGTAGCTGTCCACGATCTCCTCGCTGAGCACGGTGCCGGCGTCACCGCGGGGGACCTCGGCCATCGCGCCGACGGCGGCGATCTGCTCGGCGATCTCGACATCGGCCGGCGGCACGATCTGGCTGCCGTCGCCGAGGTAGACCTTGTAGCCGTTGTCCTGCGGCGGGTTGTGGCTCGCCGTCACCATCACGCCGGCCGCACAACCGAGCTCGCGGATCGCGAACGCCAGCACGGGAGTCGGTAGCGGACGGGGGAGGACCAACGCCCGCAGGCCGGCCCCGGTCATCACCTCGGCCGTGTCCCGGGCGAACACGTCGGAGTTGTGGCGGGCGTCGTAGCCGATCACGACCGACGCGCCGCGGCGGACGTCCTGGTCACGCAGGTACGCCGCGAGGCCGGCGGCGGCCCGGGTCACGACCACCCGGTTCATCCGGTTGGGTCCGGCGCCGAGAGCGCCGCGCAAGCCCGCCGTACCGAACTCGAGGGTGCCCGCGAACCGGTCCGCAAGGTCGGAGCCGTCGGCGCCGCCCTCGACGTCGGCGATGATCTGCTCCAGCTCCGCACGCGTGGTCGGGTCCGGGTCTTCGGCGACCCAGGCGCGGGCCCGGTCGAGCAGCGCGGTGTCGGCGGAGGGCGTCATGGTGCACACCGTAGTGGTGTCGCAGCCGGGCGGCATGATGGCCACGTGATCGCCCCATGAGCCCGCTCCCGCCACCGCGTGACATCGAGGCCCACGTCGGCGACCTCGTCGTGGAGCTCGCCGGACACCTGGGCAGACCCGCGGTCGTCGCGCTCTGTCACGAGCTGCTCGGAGGCGCTGATCGCGACGAGCACCTGGACGCACTGCCCTACCTGACAGGCCTCGGGTTCGAGCCGGGCTCGGCGACGCGAGACCGGAGCGTCTGGCCCGACTACTGGGTCCGGAGCTGGGGAGCGCGCGGACTGCTCTACGTCTGGGACGACACGGCCACTGGCGCCGTGCTCGCCGGACTCTCCGACGAGCACTGGCGCCCGGCCGAGATGTGCCTGAAGGTCGCGACCAGGCACGAGGTCGGTGGGGCAGGCGACGCCGCGGTCGCGTTGTCGACCCATGAGCTCCCACGGGTCCGCGCGCAGGCGATGCGGACCCTCGGCGCCACCGGGGACACCGAGCATGTGGCGGCCGTCCGAGCCGGTCTGGCGGACGAGGACGAGCAGGTACGACGCCAGGCGGCCCACGCCCTCGAGCGCCTGGCCGGGCGACTCGACCTGGTCGACGAGGCGCCGTGATGCGGAGCTACGCCTTCCGGGGTGCGTGGACTGTCCCGTTCCCGGTCGAGCAGGTGCAGCCGGTCCTGGTGGACCTGGAGCGCTACCCGGAGTGGTGGCCGCAGATCCTGGCTGTCGCGAAGCTGGGGGAGGACGACGCACGAGTGCTGTGTCGTTCCGCGCTGCCTTACACCCTCGACCTCGTGCTGCACGCGGAGCGCCGCGACCTCAACCACCTGGAGACCACGATCACCGGCGACCTCGACGGCACGGTGCGTTGGCTCCTGGGTGCCCGGGACGGGGTCACCGAGATGAGCTTCGAGCAGGACGTCCATGTCACCGGCCGGCTACTCCGCCTCGGGTCGTTCGCCGCCCGGCCGATGTTGCGCTGGAACCACCACCGGATGATGGAGGGTTGCCTCGCCGGGCTGACGGGTCGGCTGTCGGGGTCGCCCGGGCCGAGTGGCTAGGAGACTGCTAGGCGCGGTCGAGGGCCGGGCGGTGGTGGGCCGGGCCCGCGAACGAACCACCCACGTGGGCAGCCTCCGCCGGGTCCTCTCGGCGGACCGGGATCTGCTCCGCGAACTCCTCGGCGTCGTCCCTCGGCTCGAAGCCGAGCCGTCGGCCCGGTTCGAGGTCCCACCAGGCACGGGTGTTGGCGGAGATGCCGTAGAGGACCGCGAAGCCCGGAGCGGTGGCCGTGAGCGCCGCGTCGACCATCCGGACGCAGTCGTCGTGCGAGAGCCAGGTAGCGAGCTCGCGGGCGGTCTCCGGCTGGGACCGGAACGACCCGATCCGGCACGCGATCGCGTCGAAGCCGTACCGGTCGGCGTACAGGCTCAACAAGGCCTCGGCGGCGACCTTGCCCACGCCGTAGAACGTGTCCGGACGCGAGCGGGCGTCGTCCGAGACGAGGCCATTGTCCGGTGGGCGCGGGGTCTGGCCGACGGCGTGGTTGGACGAGGCGAAGACGATGCGCTGCACGTCGTGCTCGACCATCGCGTCGAGGAGCGCGGCCGTGGTCACGGTGTGGGAGGTGAGCGCGTCAGGCAGGCTCGTCTCGCCCGGATTGCCGGCGAGGTGCACGACCGCGTCCGGTGACTCGGCGACGAAGACGGACGAGACGGCGTCGGGGTCAGCGCAGTCCACGCTGTGCCAGGGTCCGTCGAATCCCTCGGGCTCGACCACCCGGTCCAGGCCGATCACGTCGTGGCCCCGATCGGCGAGCCCGACGGTCAGGACGCGGCCGATGTTTCCGGCGGCGCCGGTGAGGAGTACGCGCACGCAGAGAGGGTAGCCAGCCTGGCCTACGCCTGCGACGAGGGACGGTCCTCGTCGACGAACTCGCCCTTCTCGGCGTCGAACGTGCGCCCGGTGTTGTCGACCTCGACGTTGTCTGGTCGGTTGTCGGGGTCGAGGCGCCGCTCGCGCTCGGACCTGATCTCCTCGACCTCCTCGTCCGACGGTGGATTCTCCCGGAACGCCTCGCTGGGGTCGGAGCGCCCGGCACTGCCTTCCTGCTCGTCGCCGGCGTTCTTGCGGGCGAACTCCTCGACGGTCGGCAAGGTGGCGTCACTGTTGTCGACCTCGACGTTGTCGGGCCGGTTCTCCGGTGCGAGCCTGCGTTCGCGCTCGGCCGCGATTTCGTCGGGGGACTCGGTCGGCTGGTCGTCGGTGCCGCCCATGAAAGCCTCCTCGCCAGGGGTGCGCTGACATGGAGGCGTACCCACCTGCGTCCGGCTCACCCGGGTCAGGCGTTCACACTCGAGGTCAGGGTTCAGATTCGAGGCACGACGGCCCCGAGCAGCGTGCCCATCCGGGTCGCCGCCGCCCGGCCGGCCTCGAGCACCTCGGCGTGGTCGAGTGGCTCGCCGGTGATCCCGGCGGCGAGGTTCGTGACCAGGCTGATGCCCAGGATCTCCATTCCCGCTTCGCGGGCGGCGATCGCCTCCAGGGTCGTGCTCATCCCGACCAGGTCAGCGCCGATCGCTCGCACCATGCCGATCTCGGCCGGTGTCTCGTAGTGGGGGCCGGGGAACTGCACGTACACGCCCTCGTCGAGGGTGGGGTCGACGTCGCGGCACAAGGCCCGGAGCCGACTGCTGTAGAGATCGGTGAGGTCGACGAAGTTGGCGCCCACGACGGGCGATCGTCCGGTCAGGTTGATGTGGTCGCTGATCAGGACCGGCGTGCCCGGGGTCCAGGTCTCCTTCAGGCCGCCACAGCCATTGGTGAGCACGATGGCGCGGCAGCCGGCCGCCGCGGCGGTCCGCACCGGGTGGACGACGGCGTCCACGCCCTTGCCCTCGTAGTAGTGGGTGCGACTCAGGAAGACCAGCAGGTGGCGCTCCCCGGCGCGGATCGAGCGGATCCGGCCCGAGTGACCCGCCACCGCGGCGGCGGAGAAGCCCGGCAGGTCGGTCGTCGCGATCTCGGCGGTGGCCTCACCCAGGGCGTCCACGGCGGGCAACCAGCCGGAGCCGAGGACCAGGGCGATGTCGTGCCGCTCGACGCCGGTGAGCTCACGGAGATTGTCGGCCGCCTCTAGGGCCAGGGTCTGCGGGTCCGTCACGAACCTCAGCCTAGGAGACCGACGACGAGATTCCTCGCCGCCCTCCTAGGGTTGCCGCCATGCCTCACGCACCCGACCTCCCGATCAGGACGTCGCGCCTGGTTCTCCGGCCCGCGCGCCACGAGGACGCCGAACCGCTGGCGGAGTACTTCGGGGACCCCGACGTGTGCCGCTACCTGCTCCACGAGCCGCTGACCCTGGAGCAGTGCCGGGACAAGGTCGCGGCCTGGGCCGGCCGGACCGACCCGCAGGCCGACGGTCAAGCGCTCTGGCTGATCGTCGAGCACGACGGCCGCCACGTCGGCCACGTGCTCCTGATCCTGCGCGGCGAGGAGCTCGCCAAGGCCGAGATCGGCTGGGTCTTCCACCCCGGCGTGGCTGGGCAGGGGCTGGCGACGGAAGCCGCCGCGGCGCTGCTCGATGTCGGCTTCGGGCACTACGGGCTGCGCCGAATCTCCGCCCAGCTCGACCCTCGGAACACCGCGTCGGTCCGGCTGTGCGAGCGACTCGGGATGTCCCGTGAGGCGCACCTTCGGCAGGACTGGCTCAACAAGGGCGAGTGGACCGACACCGGCGTCTACGGGATCCTGCGCGAGGAGTGGCGGACGGCTCAGAGTCCGGTCGAGCGGCAGGGACGGCGGCGCAGCGCGGCGACGTAGTCGGCTGGCGCGTCGGCGGCCTCGGCGGCGTCGGCCAGCACCCCGAGGTACATCGCCGACGGGAGGCCGCCCTCGAACGCGTCAAGAACGTAGGTCCACACCACCATCTCGCCGGTCAGCGTCGACACCCGGACCCTGGTCTTGCGGTAGAGGCCGAGATCGGCGGCCTCCCAACCGTCGAGCGCGTGCTCGTCCTCCCTGGTGACGTCGTAGACGGCGACGAAGACCTGCTCGAAGGGGTCCTGGACGATCGTGGACAGGGCACCGTCCCACCCGTGTTCCTCGCCTCCGAAGGTCAGCCGCCACCCGGACAGCCATCCGGTCGTCCGGAGCGGCGAGTGCGGGCAGCGCTCGCTCATCCGGGCGGGATCCAGGTTCGTCCCGTAGGCGGCGTACAGGGTCACGCGCAAAGGCTATCGGCCCGGGCTCGGGGACCCCGGCCAAACGTCGCCTCGACGGGTGTTCACCCGCCTTCGCTCCTCCGCCTCGCCATCGCACGCGCACCGCAACGCTCGCGACGAGCGGATTCTTCAGCACTCTCCTAGGCTGAGTGCCGTGACCCACTTCAACGTTCTCGTCCTCGGTGCCGGTCCCGGCGGCTACGTCGCAGCGATCCGCGCCGCCCAGCTCGGCCAGTCGGTCGCGGTCGTCGAGGAGAAGTACTGGGGCGGTGTGTGTCTCAACGTCGGCTGCATCCCGTCGAAGGCGCTGCTGCGGAACGCGGAGATCGCGCACATCATCACCCACGAGAAGAAGACGTTCGGGATCGAGGGTGACGCCACCATGGCGTTCGGCCCCACCCACGAGCGCAGCCGCAAGGTCGCGGAGGCCAGCGCCAAGGGCGTCCACTACCTGATGAAGAAGAACAAGATCACCGAGATCGACGGGTGGGGGACGCTCACCGATGCGAAGTCGATGGAGGTCAAGGGCGCCGACGGCAACACCTCGTCGTACACCTTCGACAACCTCATCATCGCGACCGGCGCGAAGGTCCGGATGCTGCCCGGCATGAGCGTCAGCGACAACGTCGTCACCTACGAGGAGCAGATCCTCGACGGCGAGCTCCCGGGATCCATCATCATCGGCGGATCAGGCGCGATCGGCGTGGAGTTCGCCTACGTGATGAAGAACTTCGGAGTCGACGTGACGATCGTGGAGTTCCTCGACCGGATGGTGCCCACCGAGGACAAAGACGTCTCCAAGGAGCTGTTGAAGCAGTACAAGAAGCTCGGCGTCCAGGTCTTCCTGTCGACCAAGGTCGACTCGGTCGAGGACACCGGGAACGGCGTGAAGGTCACCGTCAGTCCCGCCGACGGTGGCGACACCCAGGTGCTCGAGGCCGACAAGATGCTCGCCGCCTTCGGGTTCGCCCCCCGGGTCGAGGACTATGGGCTCGACGCCGCAAGGGTCCAGCTCACCGAGCGCGGTGCGATCGCGGTCGACGGCCGGGGTCGCACCAACGTCGACGGTGTCTACGCGATCGGTGACGTCACCGGCAAGCTGATGCTGGCGCACACCGCCGAGGCCATGGGCGTCGTCGCGGCGGAGACCATCGCCGATGCCGAGACCATCGAGATCAACTTCGACATGATCCCGCGGGCGACGTTCTGCCAGCCACAGATCGCGTCGTTCGGCTACTCCGAGGAACAGGCCAGGGAGAAGGGGTACGACGTCACGGTCGCGACGTTCCCGTTCTCGGCCAACGGCAAGGCCCGGGGGATGGCAGAGGGCGTGGGGTTCGTGAAGATCGTCGCCGATGCGAAGTACCACGAGATCGTCGGCGCCCACCTGATCGGGCCCGAAGTGACCGAGCTCCTCCCGGCTCTCACCCTCGCCCAGCAGTGGGACCTCACCGCCGACGAGGTGGCCCGCAACATCTTCGCCCACCCGACCCTGTCGGAGGCGATGAAGGAAGCCGTGGAGGGCATCGCGGGCCACATGATCAACCTCTAGGACCGGGGTTTCCTGACCGTGGTCGACGAGGCGGTGTACGACGCCCGCCGACGTACCCGCACGGACGTCGGATCGTCCGCAACCTGAGCCGACGGGTTTCACCGGTATTGGTGATCAGCGGCCCAGACCTGCCTCCCGGCGCACCTCGCGGGCTAGCGTCCAACTCGAGTGATTGAGTCATCAAGCAATTGAGTCATCAAGCAGGGGTGACTCATCTGCCAGTCCGACTGGGCGCGCATGGGGTTCTGAGGCACCAGCGCGTGTCCTCCCATGTCTCGGCCCGCTTAGCGTAGGAGGCTTCGCATGCAGCGAACCCGTTCCCTGGTTCTCGTCACCACGATCGCCGTCGCAGTCTCACCACTCCTGGCGTCCGTGCCGGCCGGTGCGGACCAGGCTCGATCCCCTGGCGCCCGCGTCGCGCGTAGCGTCGAGATGTTCCTGGCCATGGACGGCGGCCGGCAACGAACCGGTGATCGGGTCCGGGCCTTCGGCAACTCCGGTCGCTCCAACCTGCGCGCGGTGGTTGCCAGCCGCCGCGGCGGCAAGGCTATGCGCGCCCGCTCGGCGCGTCGCGGGTGGGCAGTGCGCATGCCCGCCGCCAGTTCGACAGGTGTGCCGCCGCGCGCGGCGATCATCGTGACGAACCGGGGGCGTCGCGACCTCCTCGCGCCCCGCACCCGGGCGTTCCGCTTCGGCGCGGACTACCGGCTGAACCGGAGGAGCGAGGGCGCGCGCGACGACGGCGACAACCTCATCCAGCGCGGCGCCTTCGCCAACCGTGGCCAGTACAAGATCGAGCTCGACAACTCCCGCCCCAGGTGCCGGGTCAAGGGCACTGCGGGCGAGGCCTACGCGATCGCCGCCCAACCGCTGCCGCGCCAGCGTTGGTACCGCGCCGTGTGCAGCCGCTCCGGCGACACGATCACCTTGAGGGTCTGGCGTCTGGGCCGCCACCGAAGCACCCTGGTGGCCACCAGCACGGATACGCGCCCGATCGGCGCGGTCCGCTTCGCCCGGAGCTGGCCGATGTCGATCGCCGGCCGTGTGCAGCTCAACCGACGGATCCCGGCCGGCCACAATGACGCCTTCAACGGCGTCGTCGACCGGGCCTTCTTCGACCGCAGGTGACGGCGCCGGAACGTCACCTGATTCGGTGATTCGCGCCCGCCGCTAGCCTTTCCTGTGTGAGCCCATCCACGAGCCCTTCCCCGGTCCCGGTGGGCCCTTGCCAGCAGGCCGGTGAGCCCATAGTGGTAGCAACAACGAGTATCCGCAGGTCAGATTGGGTGTGCCCGCACATGATCAACCTGTGACCACGAACCGGGTCGTCATCATCGGGGGCGGCCCGGGCGGCTACGAGTCCGCCCACGTCGCGGCGCAGCTCGGTGCCGAGGTCACCGTGGTCGACACCGACGGCATCGGAGGCTCCGCCGTCCTGACCGACTGCGTCCCGAGCAAGACCCTGATCGCGACGTCCGAGCTGATGACCGAGGTCACCGAGGCCGCCGAGCTCGGCATCGACTTCCACGACCACGACGGCGACGCCGCCACGACGATCCGGGTCGACCTCGCTCGGTGAACGCCCGCGTCAAGAAGCTGCCGACCGACCAGTCCGACGACATCGCGCGCCGGCTCGAGCGTGACGGCGTCACGATCGTGCGGGGCCGTGGCCGGCTCGCCCCATCGACAGGCTCGGGCCAGCGGCTCATCAGGTCGTGGTCTCGCTCGCGGACGATGGTGAGGAGAGGATCGAGGCAGATGCGTCCTGGTCGCGACCGGCGCCTCCCCCCGGACGCTGGATGCAGCACAGCCCGACGGCGAGCGGATCCTCACCTGGGAGCAGGTCTACGACCTGACCGAGGCTCCCGGAGAAGCTCGTCGTCGTGGGCTCGGGCGTCACCGGCGCCGAGTTCGCGAGCGCCTACCTCGCGCTGGGGATCGACGTCACCCTGGTCTCCAGCCGCGACCGGGTGCTGCCGGGCGAGGACGCCGACTGCGGCCGCCGTCCTCGAGGAGGTGCTGACCCGCCGCGGCATGAATGTGCTGTCGAAGTCCCGGATGGCCATCGGTCACGCGCGACGGCGACACCGTCACCGTGACCCTGACCGACGGCCGCACCGTCACCGGCTCGCACTGCATCCTGGCCCTCGGTTCGGTGCCCGAACACCGCTGACCTGGGCCTGGAGTCCGCGGGTATCGACACCGACGACGGCGGCTTCGTCGTCGTCGACCGGGTGTCGCGGACGTCGTCCCGAGGGGTGTACGCCGCCGGCGACTGCACCGGCGTACTCATGCTCGCGTCCGTGGCCGCGATGCAGGGCCGGATCGCCATGTGGCACTTCCTCGGCGACGCGGTGACCCCCCTGGACCTGAAGAAGGTCTCGTCCAACGTCTTCACCGCACCCGAGATCGCCACCGTCGGCTGGTCGCAGAAGGCGGTCGACGACGGCGAGATCCAGGCCGAGTCGGTCACCCTCCCGCTGTCGGGCAACGCACGGGCCAAGATGCAGGGCGTCCGCGACGGATTCGTCAAGCTGTTCTGCCGTCCCGGCACCGGCATCGTGGTCGGGGGCGTGGTCGTCGCACCGCGCGCCTAGCGAGCTGATCCACGCGGTCTCGCTCGCGGTCGCCGAGTCACTCACGGCCGACCAGCTGGCCCACGCCTTCACGGTCTACCCGTCGGTGAGCGGGTCCATCGCCGAGGCCGCACGCCGCCTGCACCGGGTCTGACGCAGTCATCCTGACGTCAACCGCCGCCGTCGCCACCGCCCCCACCGCCGTCACCCCAGCCGCCCCCGTCGCCGCCCCCGTCGCCCGCGCCACCGTCGCCGTAGCCCCCACCCACGTCCTGACCGGTTCCGTGCCAGCCGCCCCAGTCATAGGTGCCGAAGCCGTCGGCCCAGTTCCCCGACCCGCCGGCCCACCCCGTCCAGTCAACGGTCTGCCGATGCGAGTAGGCCTCGCCGAGGCCCAATGACCAGAGGATGAAGACCGGGAAGGAGCCGTCGACCGCGTGTGACCCGTACTAGCCCCTCGCCCAGTGGGCGTAGCGCGGTCCGGCGGAGTACCACGGGACCTGGCGGTTGCCCCAGCCGGACCGTCGCACATCCGGTCGCTCTCCCCGCCTCGAGCCGCTCCGCGTCACGGAAGCAGACCGGGATCTCTCGCTCCACTCCGCCGGGCGGTGCCCACGCCACGTCCGGACTCGCCGGGCCGTGGGCGGGGTCGAAGAAGCACGGGTCGCGTCGCTCCGGCAGCGGTCCGCCCGTCCCGCCGCGCGAGCACGCACGCCTGCGCGAATCGGCCGTCCTCCAATGTGCGGGTCATCGCGGTGATGTCGGCCGCCTCGCCGGCCCGTCGGAGGCGGGCCTTGGCGTCCTCGTAGGCTGTCCAGCGCCTCTGGTAGTCCTTCGCGCATCGCCGGTCGAGTCGGGGTCGCGAGGGTCTCCTCGTGCAGCAGGACGAGCTCCTCGCCGAACCTGGTGACGTCCTCGTCGTCGCGCGCCGCGCGACCCGGAACGTGTCAGCCGCTCCAGCCTCCGCTCGCTCCGGCCGTGCGGGCGGCCCCCGGGCGCGCCATCGCCGACCCCGGCAGACCGCCGCCACCACGAGGACGCCGCCGATCAGCTCCATGAGGCATCGTAGGTCCGGCTCCGAACTACAAATCTGTAGTTCGCTCATACACATTGCCGGGTCACCGATCGCGTGTTGCCGATGGCAGGGCAGCCACTCCTGCCACTGCCGTCACACGTCTCCCGGAGCCCCCCATGTCCCAGCCGTCCCGTCGTCCCGCGCCGCCGTGCCGCGGTCGTGGCGACCGCCCTGCTGGCGGCGACCGCGGGTGCGGCGCCCGCGGCCGCCGCCGAGCGCGCCGGAGGCGCTGGGGGGTCCCGGCCCGCGCCACGATCACGCTCACCGGGCACGGCTACGGCCACGGCCACGGCATGTCCCAGTACGGCGCCGAAGGCGCCGCGCGGCAGGGCCTGGTGGCGAGCCAGATCATCGACTTCTACTACCCGGGCACCGTCTGGGGCACCGCCGGCGGCCAGGTGTCGGTGCTGATCCGGCGCGACACCACCGACGACCTCGAGGTGCTGGCCCGCTCGTGGCCTGGCCCTGCGGGACCTGAGCCCGGGGAAGAGCCTCGACGCTGCCGCGTAAGGGCCCGAGCCGGTTCCGGTCTGGTCACCGAGCGCGCGCGGCGTGACCCGCCTCCAGTCGCGGACCGGCGGCGCGTGGACGAACAGCTGTCGCCTGCGCGGGGACGGGCGAGTTCTCCGCCCGCGGCCGCGTCACCCTGGTCACCCCGGCCGGGACCGCGGCCTACCGCGGCCGCCTGCGCGCGGCCGCGCCGAGGCCGGGCAGCACCGCCCGGGACACGGTCAACGTGCTGAGCCTCGAGAAGTACCTCCGCGGCGTCGTGCCGCGCGAGATCCCCGCGACCTGGAGCCCCGAGGCGGTGCGCGCCCAGGCCGTCGCGGCCCGCACCTACGCGGCGTACGAGCGGGCCCATCCGCGGGCCGCGCACTACCAGATCTGCGACACCACCTCGTGCCAGGTGTACGGCGGCGTCGCGGCTGAACACCCGTCGGCGACCGAGGCGCTCCGGGCGACCCGCGGCCAGGTGGTCTACCGACGGGACGGCTCCGGCGTTCAGCCAGTTCTCCTCCTCCAGCGGGGGCTGGACCGCGGCAGGCGCGGTGCCCTACCTGAGCGCGCACGAGGATCCCTACGACGGCTGGTCCGGCAACCCCAACCACAGCTGGACCCGCACGCTGTCCGACACGACGATCGAGGCCGCCTTCCCCTCGATCGGCGAACTCCAGCAGATCCTGGTCGGCGAGCGGGACGGCAACGGCGACTGGGGCGGCCGGGTCGGCTCGCTGACGTCGTTGGCGACCAGCGCAGCGTCATAGTCGTCCGGCGACACGGCGCGAGCGGTCCTCGGACTACGGTCGACGTGGTTCACCTTCGCGGTGGCAGCCCGCCCCTGACGTCCGCCGCGCACCGATCGGCGGGCTCGCGAGTGCACGGCATGTCGTGGCGGGGGATGGTGTCGGCCGCCGTCGTCGTCGGCGTGCTCGCGGCTCTCACCGGCGCGGTCTGGGCACTGCGCAGCGACGAGGACACGCCGCCCGACGCCCTTGCCGAGACCCCCGTCGACTACGTCGCGCTCGGGGACTCCTACAGCGCCGGCCCGCTGATCCCGGTGGTGCGCGAGATCGCGCCCGGCTGCTTCCGGTCCACCAACAACTACCCGGCGTACCTCGCCGGCCTGCTCGACGTCGACTCCTACACGGACGTCGACCTGTTCGGGCGCGTCCACCCGCGACGTCACGGCCACCGGCAGCCGTCGTTCCTGGGCGGCACCCGCCCCCGGCCGCAGGCTGGACGCGCTGTCGGCGCGACCGACCTGGTCACCGTCGGCCTGGGCGGCAACGACTTCGGCCTGTTCGGCTCGATCTCCGGCGGCTGCCCCGGGGATTCTCGTGGCGGTCCGCGAGGCGCCCCGTGCCGCGATGAACTTCGCCTTCGACGCGGCGCGGCCGGGACACCAAGGCGCGCGACGCCCGGCGCATCCGGGGACGCTGCGCCGGCGGCCTCGAGGAGCTGCGGGACCGCGCTCCCGATGCCGACGTGTATGTCGTGGGCTACCCCCGGCTGCTGCCCGAGACTGGCTCGTGCGCCGCCGCCGGCCCTCACGGTCGGCGACGCGGCCTGGGCCCGGCGGATCGAGGCGCTCCTGAACCGCTCGGTGCGGGCAGCGGCCGAGGACGTCGGCGCGACGTACGTCGATCTCTACCCGGCCTCCCGCGACCACGACATCTGCGCGGGCCGCGACGCCTGGGTCAACGGGCGTCGGCTGCAGCTCGGGGTCGCCCCGAGCTACCACCCGTTCGAGGTCGGGATGCGGGGGATGGCCGGAGCGATCTACGAGGTCGTCACGGGTCGGTCGGCACCTGACGCCGAGAACGCATCCCCACCGCCGGACGCGGTCATCCTGAACCGCACCAGTGGTTGAGGTGCGAGCGGAGCCACCCGGCGGTTGAGGTGCGAGCGGGCGTGCCAGCCGGTGGTTGAGGTGCGAGCGGTGCCATCCGGTGGTTGAGGTGCGAGCGAAGCGAGCCTCGAAACCCGGTGAGATGTGCAGGGCCACGCCTTCGGTCGTCGGCCTGCCGAACCCACCACGGCTGCAGGGGCCTCGGCTCCGCCGCCGGCCCGGCCCGGCCCGCGGAGTGATCTCGACAGGCTCGACCACCGACTGATCGGCTCAGTCGCCCAGCACCAGTACCAGGTCGCCACCCTCGACCGCCTGCGTCCCGGGCAGCGCCACCCGCTGGACCGTGCCGTCGACGGGCGCAGTGATCGAGGCCTCCATCTTCATTGCCTCGATGGTGGCGACCGGGTCACCGGCGGACACCCGGTCCCCTTCGCCGACCGCGACGGTCACCACGCCCTGGAAGGGAGCGGCGACGTGCCCCGGCTGTCCGGGGTCGGCCTTCTCGGCCGCGACGACCTCTGCGGCGACCGAGGTGTCGCGCACGCTGATCGGCCGCAGCTGACCGTTGAGGGTCGTCATCACGGTTCGGTAGCCCCGCTCATCGGGCTCGCCGATCGCCTGCAGGCCGAGGATCAGGATCAACCCCTCGGCCAGCCGGACCTCGTGTTCCTCGCCATGGCGCAGCCCGTAGAGGTAGTCGCGGGTCGGCAGCACGGAGAGGTCGCCATAGGTCTGCCTCGCCTCGGTGAACTCACGGGTCGGACCAGGGAAGAGCAACTCGTTGAGTGTCTGCCGAGGGTTGCTGCGCAATCCTTCGGTCTGCTCGTCGGTGAGGTTCTCGGCGGGCGCCTGCCACGTGCGACCCTCGAGCGCCTTGGTCCGGAACGGCTCGGGCCAGCCGCCGGGCGGGTCGCCGAGCTCCCCGTTCAGGAACCCGACCACCGAGTCCGGGATGTCGAAGGCGCCGGGCTTCTCGGCGAACTCCGCGGGGTCGGCACCCACGGCCACCAGGTGCAGGGCCAGGTCGCCGACCACCTTCGAGGACGGCGTCACCTTCACGATGTGGCCGAGGATGGCGTCGGCCGCCGCGTACATGTCCTCGATCTGCTCGAACTTCTCGCCGAGGCCGAGGGCGATCGCCTGCTGCCGAAGGTTGGAGAGCTGGCCGCCGGGGATCTCGTGCCGGTAGACGCGGCCGGTCGGCGCGGGCAGCCCCGATTCGAACGGCGCGTAAACCCGCCGCGTCGCCTCCCAGTAGGGCTCGAGGGCGTTGACCGCCTCGAGATCCAGTCCGGTCTCGCGCTCGGAATGGTCGGTTGCCGAGACCAGCCCCGACAGCGAGGGCTGCGAGGTGGAGCCTGCCATCGATGCTGTGGCGGCGTCGACGGCATCGACCCCTGCTCCGATCGCCGCGAGCAAGGTGCCCAGCTGCCCGCCCGCCGTGTCGTGGGTGTGCAGGTGGACGGGCAGGTCGAAGCGCTCCCGCAGCGCGGACACGAGCGTGCGGGCAGCAGGCGCACGGAGCAGACCGGCCATGTCCTTGATGGCCAGCACGTGAGCGCCGGCGTCGACGATCCGCTCCGCCAGTCCGAGGTAGTAGTCGAGCGTGTAGAGCTGTTCGCCGGGGTCGGACAGGTCGCCGGTGTAGCACAGGCACACCTCGGCGACGGCGGTGCCGGTCGCGCGCACCGCCTCGATGGCCGGCCGCATCTGGTCGACGCCGTTGAGGGCATCGAAGATCCGGAACACGTCGATGCCGGTCTCGGCCGCCTCCTCGACGAAGGCGTCGGTGACCGCGGTCGGGTAGGGCGTGTAGCCGACGGTGTTGCGCCCCCGCAGCAGCATCTGGAGGCAGACGTTCGGCACGGCCTGGCGCAAGGCGGCCAGCCGCTCCCACGGGTTCTCACCGAGGAAGCGCAGCGCCACGTCGTACGTCGCCCCGCCCCAGGCCTCGAGCGACCAGAGCTGGGGGGTGGTCCGGGCGACGTGTCCGGCGACCGCCAGCAGGTCGCGGGTGCGGACTCGGGTCGCCAGCAACGACTGGTGGGCGTCGCGGAAGGTCGTGTCGGTGACCGCCACCTCGTTCTGCTCCCGCAGGCGGCGGGCGAACTCGTCCGGCCCGACACCGAGCAGCAGCTGCCGGGTGCCGTCGGGAGCGGGGACGTCCAGGTTGGTCGGTGGCAGCTTGGAAACCGGGTCGATGCTGACGGGCGCCGGACCGTACGGCTGGTTGACCGTGACCTCGGCGAGGTAGCGGAGGAGCTTGCTGCCCCGGTCACCGCTGCCGCGGGCCTGCAGCAGGTGAGGGTGGGTCTCGATGAACGACGTGGTGATGTTGCCGGCCACGAAGTCCGGGTCTTCCAGCACTGCCTGCAGGAACGCGATATTGGTGGACACGCCCCGGATCCGGAACTCAGCGACGGCGCGCCTGGCCTTCTCGACCGCGTGCTGGAACGTGCGCCCGCGACAGGTGAGCTTCGTCAGCATCGAGTCGAAGTGTGCGGAAACCTCGGCGCCTGTGTACGTCGTACCGCCGTCGAGGCGGATGCCACCGCCTCCGGGGGAGCGGTAGGTCGTGATCTTGCCGGTGTCCGGCCGGAAGTTGTTGGCCGGGTCCTCGGTGGTGATGCGGCACTGCAGTGCGGACCCGTGCAGGCGGATCGTTTCCTGGTCCAGGCCGAGGTCCGCGAGCGTCTCGCCGGATGCGATCCGGAGCTGGGACTGCACGAGGTCGACGTCGGTGACCTCCTCGGTCACGGTGTGCTCGACCTGGATCCGGGGGTTCATCTCGATGAAGACGTACCGACCCTCGGAGTCGAGCAGGAACTCCACGGTCCCGGCGTTGACGTAGCCGATGTCCTCGGCGAAGCGGACCGCATCGGCGCAGATCCGGTCCCGCAGCCCCGGGTCGAGACGCGGGGCAGGGGCGATCTCGACGACCTTCTGGTGCCGGCGCTGCACCGAGCAGTCGCGTTCGTAGAGATGGATCACCTTCCCGGTGCCGTCGGCGAGGATCTGCACCTCGATGTGCCGGGGGTCGACGACGGCCTGCTCGATGAAGACGGTGGGATCGCCGAAGGCACCCTCCGCCTCACGCATGCAGGTCTCGACCGCGTCCCGCAGTCCGGCCTCTTCATCGACCCGCCGCATGCCGCGACCACCGCCACCGGCGACCGCCTTCACGAACAGCGGGTAGGTCAGCTCGTCCGCGGCCGCGACCAGCGCGTCGACGTCCGTCGACGGGTCCACCGACGCAAGGGTAGGTACGCCGGCCGCCCGGGCTGCGGCGACGGCGCGCGCCTTGTTGCCCGTGAGCGTGAGCACCTCGGCCGACGGGCCGACGAAGGTGATGCCGGAATTCACGCACGCCTCGGCGAGGGCCGGATTCTCTGACAGGAACCCGTAGCCGGGATAGACCGCATCGGCTCCGGCACGCACGGTCGTCGCCACGATCGCCTCGGGGTCGAGGTACGCCCTCACCGGGTGCCCGCGCTCGCCGATCTCGTAGGACTCATCGGCCTTCAGCCGGTGTTCGGACCATCGGTCCTCGTGCGGAAAGACGGCGACCGTGCGCGCGCCGAGCTCGTAGGCCGCCCGGAAGGCGCGGATCGCGATCTCGCCCCGGTTGGCCACCAGCACCTTCGAGAACATGCGGGAAGGCTACTGAGGTTCCGGGTGGTTGCCGTCGGGCGTTCCAGTCACCGGGAGGTTCTCGGCGACGAATTGCTCGACCAGCCCGGGTACGCCGGCGGCTGCGACGCCGACTGCCTCGTCCTCGGGAACGTCGATGGCCGTGCACGACTGACTGCCGCCCGCCGTGGTGGCCACCAGCGTCGTGAGCCCGGCACGACGCTGGAACAAGGACGACCGGAAGTTCCAGCCGATGACGGCCCGGGTCTCGAGGACCTCCCGGCGCCGGTACAGGCTGCCGGAGCGGGCGACGAAGTGCCGCTCGGTCAGGGCGTGCCCGAGGGAGCGCGCCCGGTCGGCGGCCAGGCCGGCCGCGGCCACAAGGAGCAGCGCCGAGAAGCCGATGAGTCCGGTCCACAGGTCGCCGATCACGACCGCAAGCCCCAGGGCGAGTGCCACCACCGCCGTCGGGACCAGGGCCCGGGTGAAGCGCCTGCTCCGCGCACGCGGACCGTGTTGGGTGAGGGCGCCGATCACCGGCTCCGTCGTTTCCAGGACCTCGGCCGCCACTCCCGAGACCACCGCCCGGGGTGCCGGAGGCACCAGGACAGAACTGCCGGACTGCGTGCCGCCCAGGCCGGTCACGATCGCGGACAGCCGGGCGCCGCCGGCCAGGCGCAGACCAAGCGGCTCACCGATCGAAACACCGCCGACACGCTCGCCGTCCAGGCTCGTCTCGCGGGTCGTGAACAGGCCACGGCGCAGGTGCCAGGAGCCGTCGATCCTGGTCTGGGTGAGCACGAAGCCCCAGTTGTTGACGAGGTACGCCGCCACAGCCAGCACGGCGAAGACCACCGCAGCACCGATGAGGAGCACCGGCCCCAGCAGCCACCAGTTGCTGTCCGGCTCGTCGTAGTGGACGTAGACCGAGGGATTGTCGAAGAACCCGAGCCCGTCGAGCAGCTGACTGCCCACGCCGAGAGCCGCGGCACCGAGGACCAGGCCGCTGCTGGTCATCGGCGCGAAGCGCGCCCACGCGGGGTCCAGTCGCAGCAGCACGCGCTCCGGCGGGGTGGTGTCGGCCTCGACCGGCGTCTCGGGGGTCGAGGTTCTCAGCAGGGCCTCGCGCAGGGCCCGTGCCCGGTCCGTGGGCAGCCCGTCGAGGTCCAGCCGGTCCTCGCCCACCGTCGAGACGGTCCCGGTGCCGACCCGCACCGTGGTCAGGCCGAACGCACGCTGGATGGGGGAGGCGGTGAGGTCGACGGTCCGGACCCGGTCCAGCCTCGCCGACAGCAGGTGCTTGTTGAGGAGCCCGCGGCGCATCTCGATGCGCCCCTCGGCGACCCGGAGCTGGTGGTGAAGTACCGCATCAAGCCCAGGGCAACCGGCACCGCGATGCCGAAGAGCTGCCACGGGACGTCGAACCCGTTGGAGGCCTGCCCGGCGACGAAGAGACCGAGCAGGACGGGCAGGAACTTCAGCACCTCGCGCACCGGCTGGATGAACATCATCCGCGGGTCCAGCCGCTGCCACTGCGCGTCGTGCGCCAGCTCTTCGGCCGGGGTGCTCACGTCGCGTCGCCGGGCACGCTGTCGGCCTTGCGGGTGAGCTCCTCCGCCAGCTGTTGAGCGCGCGGCTTGTCGAGTCCTCCGATGGCCAACGCCCCCGCCGCCGACGCTGTGGTGACCGTGACGCTGGCAAGGCCGAAGAGCCGTTCGATCGCGCCCTCGGAGTAGTCGACGGTCTGGATCCGCGACATCGGCGCGATCCGACGTTCCCGGGTCCACCAGCCGACCTGGGTGTAGACCGCGGTGTCGGTGACCTCCCAGCGATGGACGGCGTACCGCCAGGTCGGGACGACCGCCCACCCAGGCCGCCAGCACGATGCCGGTCAGGACCGTCACCCACCAGCGGACCTCGAACGGCGCCCAGACGTAGGCGGTAACAGTGAGCAGGACGAGGAACAGGAAGGCACGCCCCCGAGGAATGACGAGAGCAGCCGACATCTGCCGCGCCTTCGGGCTCACCCGCTCGCGTGGGCTCGCGCAGTTCCAGCCACTCTCGTGGGCGTCAGTCCTTGATCTCGCAGATCACGGCGCCGTTGGTGACCGTCTGCGCCCACCTCGGCCTGGAGCCCCGTGACGGTGCCCGCCTTGTGGGCCTTGAGCGGCTGCTCCATCTTCATCGCCTCGAGCACGACGACGACGTCGCCCTCGGCGATCTCCTGGCCCTCCTCGACGGCGATCTTGACGATCGTGCCCTGCATCGGGCTGGTGAGGGCGTCGCCGCTGGCGGCCGCACCCGCCTTCTTGCCGCCGGCGCGCTTGGGCTTCTTCCCGGCACCGGCCGCGGCGCCTCCGGCCAGACCGCCCAGGCCCGCGGGCAGGACGACCTCGAGCCGCTTGCCGCCGACCTCGACGGTGACCTTCTGCCGCTCGCCGGGCTCGTCGGCCTCGACCGCCGTCGCCGGCGTACGGCGGGATCCGGTTGTCGAACTCGGTCTCGATCCAGCGACGTGTAGACGCCGAACGTCGTCGCCGTCCGCCGATGTACGCCGGATCGTCGACGACCGCGCGCGTGGAACGGGATCACGGTCGGCATCCCCTCGACCACGAACTCGTCGAGGGCGCGCCGGCGAGCGCTCCAGCGCCTGGTCGCGGTCGCGACCGGTGACGATCAGCTTGGCGACGAGCGAGTCGAACGAGCCGGGCACGGTCTCGCCCTGGTCGTAGCCGCCGTCCACCCGGACGCCCGGCCCGGAGGGCGCGTGCCACCGGGTCAGCGTGCCGGGGGCGGGCATGAAGTTGCTGCCGGCGTCCTCGGCGTTGATGCGGTACTCGATCGAGTGACCTTCGACCCGCGGGTCGTCGTACCCGAGCTCCTCGCCGGCGGCGATCCGGAACATCTCCCGCACCAGGTCGATGCCGGTGACCTCCTCGGAGACCGGATGCTCGACCTGCAGCCGGGTGTTGACCTCGAGGAAGGAGATGGTGCCGTCCTGGCCGACGAGGAACTCACACGTCCCGGCGCCGACGTATCCCGCCTCCGCGAGGATCGCCTTGGACGCGGCGTAGAGCTGGGCGACCTGCTCGTCGGTGAGGAACGGCGCGGGTGCCTCCTCGACGAGCTTCTGGTGCCGACGCTGGAGCGAGCAGTCGCGGGTGGAGACCACGACCACGTTGCCGTGCTGGTCGGCCAGGCACTGGGTCTCGACGTGCCGCGGCTTGTCGAGGTAGCGCTCCACGAAGCACTCGCCCCGGCCGAAGGCACCGACCGCCTCGCGGACCGCAGACTCGTACTGCTCGGCGACCTCCTCCATCGCGCGCGCGACCTTGAGGCCGCGGCCCCCGCCGCCGAAGGCGGCCTTGATCGCGATGGGCAGGCCGTTCTCCTCGGCGAAGGCGACCACCTCGTCGGCGTCCTGGACCGGGTCCTTGGTGCCGGCCACGAGCGGGGCGCCGACCTTCTCGGCGATGTGGCGGGCCTTGACCTTGTCGCCGAGGTTCTCGATGGCCGACGGGGGCGGGCCGATCCAGACCAGGCCGGCGTCGAGCACCGCCTGGGCGAACTCGGCGTTCTCCGCGAGGAATCCGTAGCCCGGGTGCACCGAGTCGGCGCCGGACTTCTCGGCGATGTCGATGATCTTCTTGATGTCGAGGTAGGACTCGGCGGGCGTCGCCCCGCCGAGGGCGTGGGCCTCGTCGGCGAGCCGGACGAAGAGGGCATCGCGGTCCTGGTCGGCGTACACCGCGACACTGCCGATGGCGCTGTCCTTGCAGGCCCGGATCACGCGGACCGCGATCTCACCGCGATTGGCGATGAGGACCTTCTGCAACGGCTTGCTCTCCGGCACCTGGCGCTCCTGGTCTGGCTGACTGTCCTGCCCTGCGGCAGCGTAGCGTCCACTCAACCGCGCTTCGCCCGAGGTCTCAATCGCTCGGCGTCACAGCGTGCTCGCAACCGGCCAGCAGCCACGACGGCTCGATCCCCCGTCAGAAGGGGTCTGGCGCGGGCTCCGTCCCGGGGGCGTCCGGTGGGGTGCCCGGATCCTCGCCGGGCATCGGGTCAGGAGTGGGGATGGGCTCGGGGTCGCCGCTCGGCACGACGTCGGGGTCGGGGTGCGGATCGTTGGGTGTCGTGGTCATGCCATCCGGTACCCAGGCAGCTACACGTAGATGTTGTCGTGTTCCTCGAAGAACGCCTGGAGCTCGTCGTGGCTGGGCTTCCAGCGACCCTCGGCCATCTCCACGAGGCCCTCGAAGTACGCCTCGCGCGGCGCACCGGGAGCGAACAGGATGAGCAGCGACGTGGGGGAGCCGGACTCGTTGCGGAACCCGTGCAGCCCGCCCTCGGGGACGTAGTCGAAGTCGCCGGGGTTGCCGTCGAACCACTTCTTGCCGTCGTACAGCTGCACCGTGCCGGACAGGACGAAGAACGACTCGCTGAACGTGCGGTGGAAGTGCGCGTCCGCGCCGGCCGGCTCCGGTCCCATGTCCCAGCGGTAGAGGCCGAAGCGTCCGTCCGTGACGGCTCCGGTCGCGAGGTACGACGCCGCACCGCCGGGTCGCGGCAGCTCTGGAGCGGTGTCGACGGGGCGATAGCGGGCCGTCACCTCACCGCTGGTGCCGAAGTACTTGGGTTCGGGGTAGGACATGCGCCGACGCTAGTGGCAGCCGCAGGTGCGCGCCACAGGCGCGGACGGCGGAGCACCCTGCCGAGCCAGCGCAGGACCGGCCGCATCAGCCGCCAGTAGGCGATCCCGACCGCGAACGATGCCAGTGTCGCGAGGAGCGGGTGGTCCATCTCCAGGTGCGGGTAGACCTGCCAATGGGTCAGGTACACGAACAGCGAGGCACTCGCGAGCACCCCGGCGACTGCCGCCACCGGCCGGGGGAGCCGGACGGTCGGGGCCCAGGCGAGCGCCGCAACCCCGGCCAGCACCAGGAGCTCGCGTTCGAGCTCGCCGAAGAACCCGACGACACCGACGGCCGCCAGCGCCACCATCAGGGTCCGTTGGGGCAGGGTGCGAGCCCGAGCGGCGAGCCAGCCGAGCACGAAGCACCACGCCACCACGCCGACGGTGTAGCGCTCCGTCGGCCCTGCCTCGACGCCGACCCACGCGTAGCGGACGGTCAGTGCGAGGGCCAGCAGGCCGGCCGCGAAGGCGTACGGCGCGCGCCGCTCGAGCCGATCGATGGCCGGGACGGCGAGCAACGCGACCACCCCGAGCGACGTCCACACGATCGCCTCGAGGAACCAGAACTGCCACTGGTCGGTCCACTCGTTGCTCCCGACCAGCCCGTTGAGGAAGAACGCCGTACCGGCCGTGTAGAAGCCGGTCGCCAGGGCGACGACGCCGACGAACAGCGCTGCTCGGTACGGCGATCTGCGCGGCCGCAACCAGTCCGTTGCGCACCCGCGAGGCTCGCGGAACTCGGCCAGCTGGAAGCGGGCGAAGTTGAAGCCCGCGACGGCGAGCAGCACATGGGCACCGCCCACGACGGTCAGCAGGTTGGCGTGCGTGGCCACGATGGCCACGATCGCCAGGGCACGCAGCAGCACCGTCGCGTCGACGGCGACGCTCCATCGACGGCGGCGGGTGGGCGTCGCCAGATCGGTGATCGTGCGGGTCGGCCAGTCGGGAGGCAGCTCGCCGAGCCGGTCGCCCGAGCCGGGTGGCCAGCTCGACGTAGGACAACGAGTCGCCGCCCAGGCTGACGAACGAGCTGCCCACGTCGGCGTCCGGCCGACCGAGGACGAGGGCGTACTCGTCGCGGACCGCCTCGGCGGTCACCGCACGCCGCCCGGCCGCCGCCTCCTGCGCGCGCCTGGTCCGGTCGGTCACCAGCCGTGCCTGTTGCTCGAGGGCGACGTGGTCGGGCTTCCCGTTGGCGGTCGTCGGCAGCTCGGACGAGCACGGTGACGTGCACCGCGGAAGCGGGCAGGCCGCACAGGCTCGCGATCTGGTCATGGAGCGCCGTGGTCGCCCGGCGTCGGGTGGTGAACGCGTGCAGCACCTCGTCCACCACGCACGCATCGGGTCGGCGCGTCGACGCGACCGCTCCACCCGGTCGAGGTCGATCCGCAGCCCGAACAGCTTGGCGTGCCTGTTGCGCCTGCCGACGAGCTCGTAGAGACCGTCGGAGAACCGCGCCAGGTCACCCGTGCGCAGCTCGGTCAGGGTGGTGCCGGTGGCCAGGTCGGCCGGCAGCTCGGCGTACCCCATCATCACGTTGGGCCCGGCGTACACCAGCTCGCCGGTGTCCGGCTCCGGGCACTCGGGGACCGGCTCGAGCCGGAACCAGCCGCCGGGGATCGGGACCCCGATCGCGCCCGGTCGGGTGTCCGCGAGGTGGGGCGGCAGGTAGGCCATCCGGGCTGTGGCCTCGGTCTGGCCGTACATCACGACCAGATCCCACCCGTCGCGGCGCCCCAGCGCGGCGTACTCCCGGACTCGATCCGGGGCCAGCCGGCCGCCGGCCTGGGTGACGTAGCGCAGCGTCGGCAGGTCGCGCTCCGCGAAGCCCGAGCGGTCCAGCAGGTCGAAGGTGTAGGGGACGCCGGCGAACGATGTCGCGCCCGCGTCGCGGAACAGGTCCCAGAAGCACTCGTCCACGACCGAGAGGTCGGTCAGGACCAGCCCGGCACCGCACGCCAGGTGGCTGTTCACGACGGAGAGCCCGTAGCAGTAGTGCATGGGCAACGAGGTGGCTGCCCGATCGTCGGCGGTGAGCCGCAGGTAGGTCGCGATGCTGTGGGCGTTGCTGCGCAGGTTGTCGTGCGAGAGCCGGACCAGCTTGGGAGATCCCGTCGAGCCCGACGTGCTCAGCAGCAGGGCAAGGTCCGGGTGCAGGTCGTGTGCGCTGCTCCTCGCGGCGCTCGGTGGCCCGCCACCGGCCGTCGTCGTCGCGTTGCAGGAGCACGTCGGGGTCGTAGGCGTCGACCAGGTCCCGGGTCTGCGTCGGCCGTCCTTCGGGGACCAGCAGCGCGACGTGGCCGTGTTCGAGCGCCGCGAGGTAAGCGGTCACGGCGTCGAGGTGATTGGCTCCCTCGATGAGCACGAGCCGACGGGTCCGGCCGAGGACGTCCGCAGCGAGGTCGGCGGCCCGCTCCCGGAGCTGGGCGTAGGTGATCTCGCCGTCGGCGGTGCGGATTGCGGTCCGCGAGCCGTGCGCCCCGACGTCCAGAACCGGGCGCGATGGTGCACGCTCGGGAGCACGCTCAGGGGCGCGAAGCAGCAGGACCACCGCAGCAGTATACTTTGGTTAGGCTTACCTCAGGAAGAGGCTGGGTCGGTCGTCTCGAACGCGGTGACCGGACCACTCACTCCGACCGCGACCGTCGTGCCCACGGTCGGGCGCGTCCAGGCCCGGGATCCGGGCCACCAGGGCCGGGCCGTCGGGGAGCAGCTCGAGCCGGACGGCCGCGTCGTGGCCGTAGAAGCTCACCTCCACGACCCTGGCCTTGGTCGTCCCGGTGTCCGGATCGTCGAGGCGGATCTGCTCGGGGCGGACCAGGACCTGCGCGCCCCCGTCCGGGCGGGCCGTCCACGAGCTCGACGTCGCCGAGACGCGCAGGTGGCGATCCCGCGAACGCACGGTAGCCGGCAGAATCGTCGCGCCGCCCACGAAGCGCGCCACGTCGGGGTCGACCGGGGATCGGTAGAGATCGAGCGGCGTCGCCGCCTGCACCAACCGGCCGTCCCGCATCACAGCCGACCTGGTCGGCCAGCGACAGCGCCTCGTCCTGGTCGTGGGTCACCAGCACCGCGGTCGCCTCGGCCGCGCGCAGCGCCCGGACGACGGCGCGGCCGGTGCTGGCGCGCAGCGAGGCGTCGAGCGACGAGAACGGCTCGTCGAGCAGCACGACCGTCGGGTTCGGGGCGAGCGCCCGGGCCAGGGCGACCCGCTGCTGCTGGCCGCCCGAGAGCTCGTGCGGGTAGCGCCGGGCGATGCGACGCTGGCAGCTCGACCAGGTCGAGCATCGTCGCCGACCCGATCGGACCGGCGGTCGCTCGCGGGACAGCCCGAACCCGATGTTCGCGGCCACGTCGAGGTGCGGGAAGAGCGCGCCCTCCTGGGGCACGTAGCCGACCCGGCGCTGCTGCGGCGGGCACCGATCGCCCGCTGCCGGCGACGACCCGGTCGCCGAAGCTGACGGTGCCCGCGTCGGGGTCGAGGAAGCCCGCGATGAGCCGCAGCAAGGTGGTCTTGCCGCAGCCCGACGGGCCGAGCACCGCGGTGATCGATGCCCTGCGGCAACGCGAGATCGACGCCGTCGACGGCCACGACCGGGCCGAACGACCTGGTCACGCCGTCGATCCGCAGGCTGGTCATCGCGCGAGCCTCTCGGGTGCGTCGCTCGCGGCCGGCTGCCGGCTCAGCAGGATTGTCGCCGGAAGCGAGATCAGCACCATCAGCAGCGCGTACGGCGCGGCGGCGCCGTACGCGACCGACGACGACGCGGACCAGAACTGGGTGGCCAGCGTGGCGGTGCCGATCGGCGCCAGCATCAGGGTCGCGGTCAGCTCGGTCGACGACCGCGAGGAACACCAGCGCCGCGCCGGCGCCGAGGCCCGGCGCGATCAGCGGCAGGGTGACCCGACGGGCCGTCGACGAGCGGGCCGCGCCCGAGGCTGTGGGCGACGTCGTCGAGGACGGCGGCGCCTGCTCGAGCGCCGCACGGACGCTGACGACCGCCCGCGGCAGGAACATGATCGCGTAGGCCAGCGAGCAGCAGGCGCGTAGGTCTGGTACACCGGCTGGACGACCCGGATCGAGACCGTGACGAGCGCGAGCGCGACCACGATGCCCGGGCAGCGCGTTGGCGACGTACGTGCTGCGCTCGACGACCGTGCTCGCCACGTTGCGGTAGCGCACGGCCAGCCAGGCGACGGGCAGCGCCAGCAGCACTGGTCAGCGCGGCGCGCCGCCGGCACCCAGGCCGAGCGACGTGGCTGCGCGCCGACAGCGAGCTCGCCGACGGGGAACTCCGTCGACGAGCCGACCAGGAGCCAGTGGACCAGGCTGCGTAGTCGGCACGCCCAGCGCCAGCACGACGACCGCTGACAGGCGCGCGACGCGGCCAGCGCAGCGACCCCAGCCGTTGCCGCTCCGACGGGCCGTGGCGGCGCCGCGGCCGACCCGGGCATAGCGCCGGTGCCCGCGCAGCCGCAGCTCGGCAGTCAGGAGCAGCACGCAGCACAGCACCAGCACGCTGGCGATCATGTTCGCGGCCGGGCCGTTGAACGTGGAGCGGTACTGGTCGTAGATCGCCGTCGTGAAGGTCGGGAAGCGCAGCATCTGCAGCGCGCCGAACTCGGCCAGCAGGTGCAGGCCGACCAGCAGCGAGCCACCCAGCATCGCCGGCCGCAGCTGGGGCAGGACCACGCGCCGGAACGTCGCGCCAGCGACCGTGGCCGAGGGAGTACGCCGCCTCCTCGAGCGCCGGGTCGAGACCGCGGAGCATCGCCACGACCGGCAGGTAGACCAGGGGTAGTACGACAGCGTCACGATCAGCACCGCGCCGGCGAAGCCCTCGACGTTGTGGGTCAGCGACACCCAGCCGTAGCTGTTGACGAACGCCGGCACGGCCAGTGGCGCGACCAGCAGCACGTGCCACATCCGGCGCGAACGGCAGGTCGGTGCGCTCGACCAGCCAGGCGCAGCCCGAGCCGAGCACGAGGCTCAGGCGACGACGCAGCCGACCACCAGCCGCGTGGTGTTCCAGAGCAGCTCGCCGATGCGCGGCCGGACGAGCAGGTCCCACGCCTCGGCCGGGCCGATGATGATGGTGTAGACGACGACGAAGCCCGAGCGGGATCAGCGCGAGCAGCGCGACCAGCACCCCGGCGAAGCAGCAACAGGGGTGGGGTCCGCCGGGTCGGTCGATCCGGCCGGCCCGGCGGTCCTCGAGTTCCTGCTCGAGGAGTGGGGTGCTGGTGCTCAGAGCAGCCCCGCGTCCTGCATCAGCTCGATCACCTTCGGCGCCGTTGAGCGTGGACACGTCGACCTGCGGCGGCTCGCAGCTCGTCGAACGGCTTGACCGGGGGTTCGAGCGACACGTTCGGGGTTGAGCGGGTACTCCAGCGCGTAGCTGTCGGCGAGGGCCTGCTGGCCCTCGACGCTCGCGAGGAACTTGACGAACTCGCTGGGCGTCGTCCTGCTTGTCGCTGGAGGCGAGCACGCCGGCGCCGGAGACGCTGACGAACGCGCCGGGGTCCTGGTTGCCGAAGAAGTGCAGCTGCCGAGTTGTCGCTGTTCTCGCCGGACTCCTCCTGGTCGCGGTACCAGTAGTAGTGGTAGATGATCCCGGCTGTCGACCTCGCCGGCGTTGACCGACTCGAGGACCACGTTGTTGCCGTCGTACACCGTGCCGTTGTCGGCCAGGCCCTCGAGCCACTCCTCGGTGGCGCTCCTCGCCCTCGAGCTGCGAGGACGGCGCTGACGATCGCCTGGAAGTCGGCGCCGGTGGGGGAGAAGGCGACCCGGCCCGCCCACTCGGGGTCGGCGAGGTCCATGATCGAGTCGGGCAGGTCGTCCTCGCTCAACGCGTCGGTGTTGTAGACCAGCGACCGTCGAGCGGGCGGCGAAGCCGATCCAGTTGCCGTCGCTCGGGACGTACTGCGTCGGGGACCTGGTCGAGGGTCTCCTGGTCGAGCGGCGCGAACAGGCCCGTCGCTGTCGACCAGCGACATGGCGGGGGAGTTCTCGGTGAGGAAGACGTCGGCCGGGGAGGCGTCGCCCTCCTGGACCAGCTGGTTGGCCAGCTCGAAGTCGCTCGCCGTTGCGGAGCTTCACGTCGATGCCGGTCTCCTCGGTGAAGCCGGGCGCGATCTCCTCGAGCAGCTCCTCGTGCTGGGCGTTGTAGACGGTGATGAACGGGCCGTCGTCGTCGCTGCACGCGGTCAGCAGGGAGCTGGTCACGACCGCGGCGGAGACAACCGCCAGCACTCTCTTCTTCACGTGGATGCTCCTTCGACGGGGATTAGGGTCGCCTTACCTTACCCCGGACCTCTCGGGCGTCGACGGTGGTCGAGCCGGCAGGTTAACAATCGCTAACCTGACGGGTTAGCATGCGGGCATGAGCTTCGAGCTGTCTCCGTGAGCACGAGGAGTTCCGCCGGACCGTCCGCGACTTCGCCGAGAAGCGAGATCGCGCCGCACGCCGCGCAGTGGGACCGCGACCACCACTTCCCGGTCGACGTGGTGCAGCAAGATGGGCGAGCTCGGGCTGTTCGGGCTCACCGCGCCGGAGGAGTACGGCGGCGCCGGCGAGGACGGCGACTTCACCAGCCTGTGCGTCGCGATCGAGGAGATCGGCCGGGTCGACCAGTCGATGGGCATCACGCTCGAGGCCGCGGTCGGGCTCGGCATCAACCCGATCCTCACCTTCGGCACCGACGAGCAGAAGCAGACCTGGCTGCCCGACCTGGTCGCCGGGCGAGACGCTGGCCGGCTTCGGGCTCACCGAGCCCGGCGCCGGCTCCGACGCCGGCGCGACCCGCACCAAGGCCGAGCTCGTCGACGGCGAGTGGGTCGTCAACGGCGCCAAGCAGTTCATCACCAACTCCGGCTCCGACGATCACCGTCGCTGGTCACGGTCACCGCGCGCACCGGCGATCCGCGACGACGGCAGGCCCGAGATCTCGCACGATCATCGTGCCGGCCGGCACGCCCGGGCTTCACCGCCGAGCCGGCCTACGACAAGCTCGGCTGGCACGCCTCCGACACGCACCCGCTGTCCTTCGACGACGCGCGGGTGCCCGAGGCCAACCTGCTCGGCGAGCGGGGCCGCGGCTTCGCCCAGTTCCTCGCCACCCTCGACGACGGCCGGGTCGCGATCGCGGCGCTCGCGGTCGGCTGCATCCAGGCCTGCCTCGACATGTCGCGTCGCAGTACGCCGGCGAGCGGCAGACGTTCGGCGGGCCGATCGGCCGCAAGCAGGGCGTCGCCTTCCAGATCGCCGACCTCGAGGTGATGCTCGACGCCGCGCGGCTGCTCACCTACAAGGCGGCCGCGATGAAGGACGCCAGGGCGGGCGGCCGGTCGACCGAGGACTTCAAGCAGGCCGCCGCGATCGCCAAGCTCTACGCCACCGAGTCGGCCGTCACCGCCACCCGGATCGCCACCCAGGTCTTCGGCGGCTACGGCTTCATGGAGGAGTACCCGGTCGCCCGGTTCTACCGCGACGCCAAGGTCCTCGAGATCGGCGAAGGCACCTCCGAGGTGCAGCGCATGCTGATCGCCCGCGGCCTCGGCCTCCCCGTCGAGTAGACTCAGCGCGCGAGCGCCGTCCGCGAGTGGCGCCCGGTTAGCCTTCCCCGCATGTCCGACCGGTGGCGTCGGTTCTTCACCGAGGCGTACGGTTCCTCGCAGTCGGCCTGGTCTCGCGACGATCGTCGCGTTCATGATCTTCAACCTGCTGGTGCACGGGTTCAACACCGGCGACTTCGCGCCGCTCAACAACCAGCCCTACCTGGCGTTCGCGATCGCGAACGTCATCGGCATGGTCGTGAGCTTCCGGGGCACCGAACTGGGTGTTCAAGGACCGGCCGACCAGACCGCGGACGGCGGCCGGCTGCTGTTCATCATCATCAACCTGGTCACGATGCTGATCCCGATCACCTGCCTCTGGATCAGCCGGAACGTCCTGGGCCCGACGACCCGTACTCCGACAACATCGCGGCGAACGTCTTCGGGCTGTTCCTCGCGATGGTCGCCCGGTTCTACCTGTTCCGCACCCTGGTGTTCCGCAAGCCGGTCGGTCTCGCCGACCTCAAGCAGAACCCGCTTCAGGTCTTCAGCTCAGCGAGCTCCAGGAGGCCGACCCGTTCATCGAGACCACAGGTCCGTCCACGACCGACCGAGCTCAGCAGCAAGCTCCGACCATCGGCAGGCTGACGCCGACCACGTTGTGGTGGTCGCCCTCGATGCCGGTCACGAACGCGCCGCCCAGCCCGTCCACGGTGAACGCGCCGCGACGGGAGCGGCTCCCCGGTCGCGACGTACGCCGCCACCTCCTCGTCGGTCACCTCCGCGAAGTGCACGGTCGTGGACGCGGTCGCGGCTGGCCACTCTGCCGGTCGCCGTGTCGCGCAGCGGTGCCCGGTGCGCAGCACGCCGGAGCGGCCGCGCATCTGCTGCCAGCGTCGGGTCGCGTCGTCCGGCGTCGTCCGGCTTGCCGAGCGCGACGCCGTCCAGGTCGAGCACCGAGTCACAGCCGAGCACCAACGCGCCGGGCGGGAGGTCGTCGCGGGCCGCGACGGCGGCGCACTTGAGCTCGGCGAGCTGCAGCGCCAGCTCGGCCGGCGGCAGGCCGTCGAGCTGCTCTCGTCGACGCCGGACACGATCACGACCGGGTCGATCCCGGCGCTGCGCAGCGTGGCGAGCCGGGCGGGCGAGGCAGAGGCCAGGACGAGCTGCATGTCAGGACCTT
>CAVTEY010000007.1:0-162434 GCA_963733895.1 uncultured Actinomycetota bacterium | reverse complement strand
TGTTCGCCTACCTGCGCCTGGAAGCCGGGGCCGACGCGGCGCAGGACGAGGCAGTCGCCGCGCTGGAGCAGGCGTCGGGCACCCGGTCGTCCGCATCGCCGTCGACGGCTCGATGACATCGGCGAGGAGTTCTTCCGCTGGGAGGTCGCGACCGCCGTCGCCGGCTCTATCATCGGCATCAACCCGTTCGACCAGCCCGATGTCGAGGCCAGCAAAATCGCGACCCGCAAGCTCACGAGCCAGGACGAAGAGACCGGGGCACTGCCCGGCGAGGCGCCGGTCTTCGAGGAACACGGCATCCGTCTGTTCACCGATGCCGCCAATGCCGCCGCGCTCGACACGGCGGTTCGCGGCGCCGCATCGCTCGTCGCCTATCTTCGCGCCCATCTCGAGCGCCTTTCCGCCGGCGACTACTTCGCCATCCTCGCGTATGTCGAGCGCAACGCCGGCTCACGACGCGACGCTGCAGGCGCTGCGGCAGATGGTGCGCGACCGCACGAAGAACGCCACCGTGGTCGGGTTCGGCCCGCGTTTCCTCCACTCCACCGGCCAGGCGTACAAGGGCGGCCCGAATACCGGTGTCTTCCTGCAGATCACCGCGGACGATGTCGTGGACGTTCCCGTGCCGGGCCAGAAATACACCTTTGGCGTGGTCAAGGAGGCGCAGGCCCGCGGCGACCTCGAGGTGCTCGTCGAGCGCGGGCGCCGCGCCCTGCGCGCGCATGTCGGACCGAATCCCGATCAGGGACTGGCGACACTGGCATCGGCACTTCACGAAGCCATCGGCACGCTGCGCTGAGCGGCCCCGACCGGCTCGACTGCCGATCGCGCGCATCAGGAGAGTCCTCGCATGCAGATTGGGATGATCGGCCTCGGACGGATGGGGGCCAACATGGTCCGGCGTCTCGTGCGCGGCGGGCACACCGCCGTCGTCTACGACCGCAACGCCGGACGCGGTCGATGCGCTGGCCAAGGAAGGCGCCGACGCCGGCACGTCGCTCGACGAGTTCGTCGCCAGGCTCGACGCGCACCGCGCGCCGTCTGGCTGATGGTGCCGGCGGCGGTCGTCGACGCCACGATCGACGATCTCGCCGGCCGCCTGCTCGACGGGCGACATCATCATCGACGGCGGCAACTCGTACTACATCGACGACATCCGCCGCGCCGAGGCGCTCGCGGCGAAGGGCATCCACTACGTCGACGTCGGCACGAGCGGCGGCGTCTGGGGCCTGGAGCGCGGCTACTGCCTGATGATCGGCGGCGAGAAGCGACGTCGTCGACCGTCTCGATCCGATCTTCAAGACGCTGGCGCCCGGGCGCGGGCGACATTCCGCGCGACCGAGGGCCGCGGCGCGAGCCGGCGGCACGGCCGAGGAAGGCTACCTGCACTGCGGGCCGTCCGGCGCCGGCCACTTCGTGAAGATGGTGCACAACGGCATCGAGTACGGGCTCATGGCCGCGTACGCCGAGGGCCTCAACGTCCTGCGTCACGCCAACGTCGGCAAGCGCGCGCACGCCGTCGATGCCGAGACGACGCCGCTGCGCAACCCCGAGCACTATCAGTACGACTTCGACCTTCGCGACATCTGCGAGCTCTGGCGGCGCGGCAGCGTGATCGCATCATGGCTGCTCGACCTCACCGCCAGGGCGCTCGCCGCGAGCCCGACCTCGCCGGCTTTTCCGGCCGCGTCTCCGACTCGGGCGAAGGGCGGTGGACCATCCTCGCCGGCATCGAATCGGGCACGCCGACCCGGTACTCAGCGCCGCGCTCTACGAACGCTTCTCGCTCCCGCGGCGAAGACGATTTCGCCCGCCAGGTGCTGTCTGCCATGCGGTTCGAGTTCGGCGGCCACGTGGAGAAGGCGAAATAGCAATGGGCGGGCGCTCGCGAGGCGGTCGCACGCGATCGCGCGTCATCGTCATCGACATCGGCGGCACCAACATCAAGGTAAGAGCAAGCGGCCAGCAGGAGTCCGTGAAGATTCCGTCGGGTCCCGACATGACCGCACGCGCCATGGCGCGCGAGGTCGCGAAGGTCATCGCCGGCTGGAACTTCGATGTCGTCTCGATCGGGTATCCCGGGCCGGTGGTCCGCGGACGGCCGCTGCGCGAGCCCCACAATCTCGGCGGCGGCTGGGTGCGCTTCGACTACGAAGCCACGTTCAAGCGGCCGGTTCGCATCATCAACGATGCTGCGATGCAGGCGCTGGGTTCGAGCGAGGGCCGGCGCATGCTGTTTCTCGGCCTCGGCACCGGCCTCGGTTCGGCCATGGTGGCGGATCGCGTCGTCGAACCGATGGAGCTGGCGCATCTTCCCTACCGGCGCGGCCTCACCTTCGAGGACTACGTCGGTGCGCGCGGCCTCAAGCGGCTGGGGCGCAGGAAGTGGCAGAAACACGTCTTCGCGGTCGTCCACCTGCTGCGCGATGCCCTGCAGACCGAAGAGGTCGTGCTCGGCGGCGGGAACGCGAAGAAGCTGACCGAGCTGCCCGACGGCGTGCGTCTCGGCAGCAACGAGCACGCCTTTCTCGGCGGCGTCCGCCTCTGGGACGACCGTTGGCTGGTGAACTGATGGCCGTGCCGGACGAACGGCATTCCGGCGGACTCGTGTTCTTCGGCGCGACCGGCGACCTCGCCTACAAGAAGATCTTCCCCGCTCTCTACGACATGGTGCGCCGCGGCACGCTGAACGTGCCGGTGGTCGGCGTCGCCAGGGCCGGATGGACGTTGGATCAGCTGCGCGAACGGGCGCGCGCCAGCATCCTCGAGCACGGCGGCGGTCAGCTGGGCCCGAGCTTCGACAAGCTGGCCACGCTCCTGCGCTACATCGACGGCGACTATCGCGACCCGGCCACGTTTGACGCGCTCGCCAAGACGCTCGGCCGACGTCCAGCGCCCGACGCACTATCTCGCCATTCCGCCGAGCATGTTCGGCACGGTCATCGAGGCGCTGGGAAAGTCCGGCTGCGCCAGGGACGCCAGGGTGATCGTCGAGAAGCCGTTCGGCCACGACCTCGACTCGGCCCGCGCTCTCAACGCGACGCTGCACAGCGTCTTCCCCGAGCCGTCGGTGTTCCGCATCGATCACTATCTGGGCAAGGGCGCGGTCGAGAACCTGCTCTTCTTCCGCTTCGCCAACACGAGCTTCGAACCAATCTGGAATCGCAACTACGTCCAGAGCGTCCAGATCACGATGGCCGAGTCGTTCGGCATCGCCGGGCGGGGCAAGTTCTACGACGAGACCGGCGCCATCCGCGACGTCGTGCAGAACCACCTCCTCCAGGTGATCGCGTTCCTCGCCATGGAGCCGCCGACGCTGCTCTACCCGGACTCGCTGCGCGACGAAACCGTGAAGGTCTTTCAATCCATGCAGCCGCTCGAGCCCGACGATGTCGTCCGCGGGCAGTTCAACGGCTACAGGAGCGAACCCGGCGTCGCGCCGTACTCGACCGTCGAGACCTTCGCCGCCGCCAGGTTCTTCATCCCGTCGTGGCGCTGGGCCGGCGTGCAATTCATCGTCCGGGCCGGCAAGTGTCTGCCAGTGACGGCCACCGAAGTGCTGGTCCGTCTCAAGCAGCCGCCGATCGCGCGTCTCACGAGCCTGAACAACCACTTCCGCTTCCGGCTCGGGCCCGACCTCTCGCTCAACATGGGGCTGCGGGTCAAGCGGCCGGGAAACGAGCTGGCGTCGATGCCGATCGAGCTCTCGGCGGTGAACAATGAATCGAGCGACGAGCTGGACGCGTACGAACGCCTGCTCACCGACGCCATGGAAGGGGACGCGCTCCTCTTCGTGCGCGAGGACGCGGTCGAAGCGGCGTGGGCCGTCGTGAACCCGGTGCTCGGGGACGTCGTCCCGCTGCAGGAGTACGACAGCGGCACCTGGGGGCCGGCGGACGCCGACACCATTGCCTCCGACGTCGGCGGGTGGCACGATCCCGCCCCGCCGCCCGCCTCGGCTTCCTGAGTCGCCAGGTCCGGCTAGTGTCGCGTCTCCGAAGTCCTGTTCACACCGAGGGCGGCGATGCGCCCGGCGCGCAAGGCGCGAGGAGGGCGATACCGGGCGTATGTAACCGACGAGCAACGCCGCGCCCCGGGATGCAGCGCCGGCCGAATGTCACAGGACTTCGGTGACGCGACGCTGAAGCCGGACCGTGATCACGCCCTCGCCTTATCCGATCGCACCGATGGCGTACCAGATCCCGAAGATGAGACTCAGGCAGCCCAGGACCGGCACGAATCGCGCGAGTCGCGGCGCCACGGCGCCGCGCACGAGCGCGTATCCGACCGCGGACGACACCACCGCCATGGACATGGCCGCTGCCAGCGAGAACAGCAGCAGCGCCCACACCGCCTGTCCGCGCGTCGCCATCGTCGCCACCAGCAGCACGCCGGCGCCCGCGGAGCCGCCGGCGCCGTGCACAAGGCCGATGGCGAATGCCGCCAGCGGCGTCCGGCCCATGCTCTCTTCGTGCGCGTGCTGGTGCGCGTGCGGATGAACGCTGCCGGTCGCGTGTTCGTGGACGTGCGGATGGGTGTGATGCACGGCGCCGTGATCGTGCGGATGGGCGTGAAAGTAGCCGCGGCGCCAGCGCACCAGCAGGCGCACGGCGAGACCAGTGATGAGAAGGCCGACGGCGAACTCGGCGGCTCGCTGCAGGCTCTCCGGTAACCCTCGTCCGATCAACACGACCGGGAGCCCGAACAGGAACAGCGTCACGGCGTGGCCGAGCCCCCAGAAGAGGCCGAGCCAGGCGGCGCGCCGGCCGCCGCGCGGATCGTCCGAGAGGATCAGCGTCGACACTGCGGTCAGGTGATCGGGATCGGTAGCGTGGCGCGCCCCGAGCAGCACCGCCAGGGCCAGTGCCATCAGCAGACCGCCGCCGAGTGAAGCCAGCGAGTGATCCATCACGTCATGCCAAGGGCGGCGCCGCGCCGCCATAACCGACCCCGAAGCGTATCACGCGACCGCGAGCGTCCGCCTGCGCGCACAGTGGAGTCCGAGTCAGACGTATCCCGAGAGCGCGAACTTCTGCGCTTCGGCGGCGTCGAGTGGCTGCTCGTTGATCCACAGGTAAGTCACGGACGAGGGTGACGCTGTCACTGATCACAAACATCCGGTACAGCTAAAAGCTCTGCCGTCGGTAGCGCGCAACGCGTGTGAAGCCGCGTGTTATACTCGCGCCGCTTCAGCCGAATGATTTCCCCCGTGTCGCTCGAGTCCGAACGGCCCGGATGAAGGACACACGTGACGGACCTTCTGCCAGTCCTGACACGGCTTCGCCGGCGTCAGCTTCCTCTCCTCGCGTTACTCGTCGCGGCACTCGGCATACAACAGCGTGGACTCGAAGGGCAGGCGGGTGCGCCCCACACATTGTATTTCGCCGAGGGCGCCACCGGCTTCTTCACGACGACGGTCGATCTGCTCAATCCAAGTCCGACCGAGACCGCCAATGCGACGATCACGTTCGTCGGCAGCAGCGGTCCGGTGGGCGCCAAGACAATCACGCTCGCCCCTGGCACCAGCCAGTCCATCTCGCTCAACACCGACATCGGGGCCGTCGGCGGCTACGCGACCATCGTCGAGTCGAACATCGAGCTGTTCGGCGAACGGCACATGTCCTGGGGCGAGGGCGGCTACGGCAGCTCGCTCGAGCGTGGCGTCCGCCACCCGTCGGCGACGTGGTACTTCGCTGAGGGCGCCACGGGCGTCTTCGACCTCTATTACCTGCTGCTCAATCCGGGCGCCACGGCGGCGGAGGTGACGATCACCTTCCTGCGCGAAGTTAGGAGCCCGTCATCAAGCAGGTCACCGTCCCAGCCAACAGCCGGTTGACGGTGCGCCTGATGGACTTCCCCGAATCTGCAGGCGGCGGCCCTGGGCGCGGCGATGACCTCGACGGTGCCGATCGTCGCCGAGCAGGCGATGTACGTCTCGACGCCGACGCAGTTTTATGGCGCCGGCTCGGCCAGTGCGGCGACACCGACGCTCTCGACCACGGCGCACTTTGCCGAGGGGGCCACGGGCCTCTTCTTCGACGAGTTCCTCCTCCTGGTGAATCCGTCGGCGACCCCCGCGACCGCGACGATCCTGTATCGGCTGCCCGACGGCACCACGCTGTCGAAGGCCTACGTCATCGACCCGCAACGCCGCCGCACGGTCTGGCTCAATTACGAAGCGCGGAGCGACCCGGCCCTCGCCGGGCTGGCGTCGACGGCCGTCGGCGCAACGGTGACGAGCGACCTTCCCATTGCCGTGGCGCGGAAGATGTACTGGCCCGGCCTGCTGGCGGGCGGCTGGGGCGAAGCGAGCGATGCCGCCGGGTCCAGCACCACGACGCTCAACGCCTACATCGGCGGCGGCCTCGTTGGCGGCCCCGATCAGGCGGCAATGTTCCTGCTCCTGCTCAACACGTCCGCCGACGCGGGACACGTGCAAGTCACCGTCACCCCGCAGACCGGCAGCCCCGTCGCCCTCACCTATCCGATCGCCGGCAACGCGCGGCTCACCGTCAACTTGGCCGACTTCGGGATCGTCAATCAGCCCTTCAGTGTGGCGATTGAAAGTCTCGTCAGCTCGCCGGCCGTCCCGCTCGTCGTCGAGGTGTCGTCGTACACCTCCCCGAAGGGCAGTTCTGGGCTGCGGGCAGCGCCAGCGCGGCGAGTGTGCCGGACACGCCGGTCGGCGATAGCGCGCCGACGGTCGCAGCCACGACACCGGCGACCGGCGCGACGACGGTCGCCGTTGACGCGAATCTCGACGGTGACCTTCAGCGAACCGGTGGAGGCCGCGGCAGGCGCGTTCACGCTGACCTGCGGCGCCACCCCCATCGCGCTCACCAGGTCACGGCTTCGCCGGCGACCACGTTCGAGCTCAATCCCGACATCGACCTGCCGCTCGCGACGAGCTGCACGCTGACGATCGCGGCCAGCGCGATCACCGACGTCGACACCGACGATCCGCCCGACACCCTGGCGGCGGACGTGACCGTTACGTTCACGACCTCGACGTGCGCCACCATCACGATCAGCCCGACGACGATCCCGGGCGGGACGGTGACGGTGCCGTATGGTCCGGTGACGTTCACGCAGACCGGCGGCACGGTCCCGGTCACGTGGACGGTGACGACCGGCACGCTGCCGGCCGGCCTCGTGCTCGACGCCACCACCGGCATCCTCGGCGGGACACCGACCTCTGCTGCTCCGCGAAGTAGCGCCGCCCGTTGCCGGTGCACTCGAGCGCCCGCTCGTAGGTCTGGCTGGTGAACGCCTGGAGGTCGGCAAGGGAGTACGTCGCGTCCCCGATGAGACCGTCTCCGGTCACCAGCAGGCGCCAGGAGCTGGCGTCGACGACGGCAGGCCGGGTGTGGTTGCGGACGAAGAACCGGTCGTTGGGGGTCAGGTCCGGGACGACGTCGGTTCCCCAGTGGGTCTCCACGTCGGTGCCGTGGTGGATGAGCCCGTCTCCGAGGGGCTGGCCCAGGCGATCTCGCAACATGAGTTAATCCTACTGAATCACTCGACTAAAAGCCGTCAGGGGGTGAGCCGGGTGAGGTCTCGTGGGAACAGTGTGACCTCGCGGATGTTGGCGCCGCCGGTCAGCCGGCTGGTCCAGCGCTCCAACCCGATGGCGAAACCGCCGTGCGGCGGCATGCCGTGCACGAAGGCCTGCAGGTAGGCGGCGTACGACGCCGGGTCCTCGCCCTTGGCCCGGATGGCGGCGTCGTAGTCGGACGGCCGGTGCAGACGCTGCCCGCCGGTGACCAGCTCCAGCCCCCGGAACAGCAGGTCGAAGCTGTTCGACCAGCCCGACGATCCCGGCTGCGGGTGGGTGTAGAACGGACGCTTTGCCATCGGATACCCCTCGACCGCGAGGAAGTCGCTGCCGTGCTCGGCCAGCGCCCACTCGCCGAGCGCGCGTTCGTGCTCGGGGGCGAGGTCCGGCTCGTCCTCGGGTGCGCCGACCAGGGCCAGGGCGTCGCGGAAGTGCAGGATCGGGATCTCGTCGGGGACGACAGGCACCCGGGCGCCGCTCAGCTCGACGGCCGGGGCGGCGTACTCGTGAACGCCCGCAACCATCCCGGCCACCACGTCCCGCAGCACCGCCAGGACGTCACGGTGGTCCTCGATGAACCCGAGCTCCGCGTCGAGCGAGACGTACTCCGCAAGGTGCCGCACGGTGTCGTGCGGCTCGGCCCGGAAGACCGGCCCGATCTCGTAGACCCGCTCGAAGACGCCGACCATCTGCTGCTTGTAGAACTGCGGGCTCTGGGCGAGGTACGCGGGCCGGCCGAAGTAGTCGACCTCGAAGACGTTGGCACCGGACTCGGTGGCCGACGCGACGAACTTGGGGGTCTGGATCTCGGTGAACCCGGCGCCGTCGAGGGTGCTCCGGAAGCCGCGCAGGGACGCGGCGGCCAGCTCCCACTTCGCCCGCTGCACCGGGTGCCGCCAGGTGACAGGTGCGTGGTCGAGCATCGTCGGCAGGCCGGCGCTGAGCGCGGGCCGCCACAGCTCGACCGGCGGCGTGGCAGCCGGTTCAGTGAGCAGGGTGATGACCGGGTCGGTGACCTCGACCCCGCCCGGCGCTTGTGGGTTCGCGGTCGCCGTACCGACCACGTCGACGGTCGTCTCCTGGGGTGGGACGTCGCCCTCGCGGACGACGACCTGGGCCAGCCCGCTGCGGTCGCGGATGACGAGGAAGGTCAGTGCCGCGAGCTCGCGGCGGCGGTGGACCCAGCCCTGCAGCCGCACCGTCGAGCCGGGCTCGGCGTGCGGCAGCTGCGCCGCAAGCGTGCGTTTCCCGGTGCTTGGACGCTCGTCGGTGGTCGAGCTTGTCGAGACCATGTCGTTGTTCATGTCGTTCACCTCCAGTCGGCGGAAGCCCTGGAGGTGTGGGCGGGGGCCAGATCGCGGTGCCACCACACCTTCGCCGAGTGTCCCTCTGGTCGAGGGGCCGGCCTCTCGTCGGTACGCCGAACGCGCGGGCCACGCATGCTTCCGGGTCAGTGCTCCCCGGGGCGAGGTTCGTCAGGCCTCACGTGTGCCGTCCAAATCGTAAGCGATGCGCACGGGATCACGGCAACCTTCGCCGTACGCTGCTGCCTGTGCTGCTCCACCTGCGCCTGACCATGCCGTCGGACCTGACCGCCGAGGTCCGCGCGCTGATCGAGGGGAACGACCGCACGACCAACATCGTGGTCCAACCAGGCGCCTCAGTCGTGCCGCACGGCGACCTCATCGAGTGCGACGTAGCCCGGGAAGCAGGCAACGACCTGCTCGACAATTTGGCCGGGCTCGGCCTGGGCGAGCGGGGCGGCATCATCGTGACGACGCCGACGGATGCGCCCTTCGACGAGGCCCGTCGGTTGGAGGAACTGGCCCCCGGTGATCCCGACGATGTCGTGATCTGGGCGTCGGTGCAGAACGAGGCGGAGGCCATGAGCCGGCCCACCGTCTCCTACCACATCTTCCTGGTGCTCGCGGTCATCCTCGCCGCCATCGCGGTCATCACCGACTCCTCGATCCTCGTCGTGGGTGCCATGGTCGTGGGGCCGGAGTTCGGGGCGATCGCGGCGGTGTGTGTGGGTCTGGTCTTCTCCCGGCGAGACCTCGTCGTGGCGGGGGTCAAGCTGGTGGTCTTCGGGTTCGTCTTCGCCATCGCGGTGGTCACCCTGCTCGGCGTCCTCGCGCACGCACTCGGGCTGATCACCAACGAGGCGGTCACTCGGCCACGCCCCCAGACCGGATTCATCTGGCATCCAGAACCCTGGTCGTTCGTGGTCGCCCTGGTGGCCGGGATGGCCGGGGTGCTCGCCCTGTCCACGGAGAAGGCGTCGGCCATGGTCGGCGTCCTGATCTCGGTGACGACCGTGCCCGCGGCCGGCAACCTCGCGATCGGGCTGGCGGTGTGGGAACCCGACGAGATCACCGGATCGCTGGCGCAGCTGGGGGCGAACATCAGCGGGCTGATCCTCGCCGGCACCCTGTTCCTCGCTCTCCAGCGCCGGATCTGGGCGCCGCTCACGATCCACGCCGAGAGGTGGTTCGGTCAGGGCGCCGCGAGGTAGCGGTAGGCGTGGTGGGTGGTGAAGCCCAGCCGCGCGTAGAGCGCCAACGCCGGCTCGTTGTCGCCGAGGACCTGGAGGTACGCCGTCGTCGCTCCATGCTCCGCGCCCCACTCGAGGAGCGCTGTCATCACCGCCAGGCCGAGGCCACGTCGCCGATGGCCGGGATCCACGTCGACGCTCCGGAAGCCGACCCAGTCGTCGTCGTACGCCGCGACGCCCGACGCCACCTCCCCGATCCGCGCTGTCACGACCCCGGGCGCCAGGTCGACGAGGTCCCCGGACGGCCCGGGAGCCGGCAGCGCTCGGCGCACCTGCGCCACACCGGCGATCTGGAACAGCGTGTCCGCGTCGTGGCTCTCCACCACCCAACCACGCGACCGGAAGAGCTCGTCCTCGGCTGAGTCGGGCAGGACCGCCGCGATCGGTCGGTCGTAGTGGGCGACCACCCGCTCGTAGGCATCGTCGACCCGGGGAGGAACGAACGCCAGCACCGAGTTCGCACGCCGTGCCGACTCGGTGGGGGAGGAGCGCAACAGCCAGTCGCCGACGGGCTCGGTCTCCAGGTCCGGCCAGAGGTGCAGGCCGTGCAACTGGGCCTGGAGCGGTGAGACCCGGTGCCGGGCCGAGGGGCGTGGTGGCACCGGCTTGCCGGATACGATGTCGGCCAGGTCGATCCTCACCTCAGCGCCTGACTCCGGCTGGACGACGCAGACGCCGCCACCCCACGCCGTACAGGTGCCGAGGACGTCCGTCATCGCCGGACCACCGCTCGGCCCGGTCTCACCGCGCAGGACCCGGCGGATGACGACCCGCTGACCCACGACGTGAGGGCCCAGACGGTGGGCGCGCGATGGGGCAGTCACGTCGGGATACTAGGCTGTCTCCTATCTCGCAATCGTCCGTCCACAGGAGGAACTGGTGACCTACGTCATCGCCCAGCCCTGCGTCGACCTCAAGGACCGGGCTTGCGTCGACGAGTGCCCCGTCGACTGCATCTACGAGGGCAAGCGGATGCTCTACATCCACCCCGACGAATGCGTGGACTGCGGCGCCTGCGAGCCGGTCTGCCCGGTGGAGGCGATCTTCTACGAGGACGACACCCCGGAGGAGTGGCAGGAGTACTACACGGCGAACGTCGGCTTCTTCGATGACCTCGGCTCCCCCGGAGGAGCGGCCAAGATGGGCGTGATCGACAAGGACCACGCCTTCATCGAGGGCCTCCCGCCGCAGATCCAGGAGTGACCCGCCCGCCCGTCTCCGCGCGCCTGCCTGACTTTCCCTGGGATCACCTGACGGCGCATGCGCAGCGGGCCCGCGCCCATCCGGACGGGATCGTCGACCTCTCCGTCGGCACTCCCGTCGATCCGACGCCCGAGCTCGTCCAGGCGGCGCTCCGGGCCGCCGCAGACGCTCCGGGATATCCATCCACGGCCGGTCGGCCCGAGACCCGGCAGGCGTGCGCCGACTGGCTGGCACGCCGCGCCGGCGCCACCGGCGTGGGGCCGGACGGTGTGCTCCCGTCGATCGGTTCCAAGGAGCTGATCGCCTCACTGGCCGGACACCTGGGGATCGGCCCGGGCGACCTGGTCGTGTACCCGGAGCTGGCGTACCCGACGTACGAGGTCGGAGCCAAGCTCTGTGGCGCCAGGTCCGTGGCCACCGACTCGCTCACCTCGCTCGGTCCGGAGACCCCGGCCCTCCTGTGGCTGAACTCGCCGTCCAACCCGACCGGCCGCGTGCTGCCGCCCAGACACCTGATGAAGGTCGTGGACTGGTGCCGGGAGCGGGGCACGATCCTGGTCTCCGACGAGTGCTACCTGGAGTGCGCCTGGGACGCGTCGCCGGTCTCGGTGCTGCACCCCGAGGTCTGCGGCGGATCGGTCGAGGGCATCCTCGCCGTCCACTCCCTCTCGAAGCGGTCCAACCTGGCCGGCTACCGCTGTGGCTTCGTCGCAGGCGATCCCGCCCTGGTCGGTGAGCTGCTCGCCGTCCGGAAGAACCTCGGGCTGATGCTGCCGGCCCCCCAGCAGGCGGCGATGGTCGCCGCGCTCGGCGACGACGACCACGTGCGCGATCAGCACGCGATCTACGCGGTTCGGCGGGCCGGACTGAAGGAGGCCATGGCCGGCGCCGGATTCCGGATCGACCACTCCGAGGCGTCGCTGTACCTGTGGGCCACCCGAGACGAGGACTGCTGGGACACCGTTGCCGCCCTCGCAGACCTCGGCATCCTCGTGGCCCCGGGCTCCTTCTACGGCCAGGCCGGGCGGCGGCACGTCCGGGTCGCCTTCACCGCACCCGACGAACGCATCGACGCCGCCATCGCCCGGCTGGCCGGTGGTTGAGGGGCCTCGAAACCTGGGTCGCTCAGTCGAGGACGTCGACGTGGACGTGGTCGCGGTGTTCGAGGATGGCCCGGTCGCCGGAGCGGTCGGGGGCGTCGTAGTCGCGCCAGCCGTCATCGGATTGCGAGCCCGACGTCCAGATCCGATCGTCGAAGATGACGTTCTGGACGCCGAGCCGGTCGGCCTGGGCGACGAGGTAATGGGCGATCGCCCACCCGCGCTGCCGGTTCTCCGGCGTGATCGGCCGCACGAAGACGTCGATCGCCCTGCCCTCGTAGTGGGCCGAGCCCTCCTGGTGGCCGTCGTTGACGCCGCCGGGCGCGAACCCGCCGAGCTGCAGGTCCCCGAACACCCCACTCACGTCCCGGCGTACGACGTCCGCGCGCGGCGTGAGCCCGGAGTCCTTCAACCGGTCGCGGTCCTCCGTGGCATCCCCGTCCACGGTGCACCGGAACGCGGCCCGGGAGTTGCCGGTGAGCGCAGATGCGAGCACCCGGGCGTCGGCCTCGTGGTCGGCGTAAGCCCCGGGGTACGCCGAGCGCTGGACCTCCTGCGCGGCCTCGGTGACCACCATCGCCTCGTACCCGTCGACCCTGGTCAGGGCGTCGTAGAAGGCGTTGATCGAGTAGTACGGGTTGAGGATCTCCTCCTCGCTGCCCCAACCCTGCGAGGGCCGCTGCTGGAACAGGCCCAGCGAGTCCCGATCGCCGTGCTCGATGTTGTAGAGCTTCGACTCCTGGGTCGCGGTGGCGATCGCGATCGTGGCGGCGCGGGCGGGTAGCCCCCGCTGGACCGAGATCGCCGCCATCAGCGCGGCGTTCTCGGCCTGCTCGAGGGTGAGCGTCACGGTGTGGCCGTCGACGCTCGCCTCGCACTCCTCGTTCGTGAGCAGCGGTCCGTACCCGGTCGTAGACCCGGACCCCGACCACGACGGCGACCACCAGAACGGCGACGCCCACGAGCGCGGCCAGCCAGCGTCTCCCCATCCGCGTCAGTTCGTGTGAAGGGCGGCGTTCAGCTTGATGCCGGAGCCCTTCCACGCCACCGCCTCGACCGTGCCGCTGACCGAATTGCGGCGGAAGAGCACGTTGCTCGCCCCGGACAGCCCCAGGGCCTTGATCACCTTCGGCTTGCCGTCCATGTCGAGGACGGTCACCTTGGTGCCGGCCGTGACGTAGCAGCCGGCCTCCACGACACAGTCGTCGCCGAGGGAGATGCCGATGCCGGAGTTGGCGCCGAGCAGGCAGCGCTCACCGATAGCAACGACCTGCTTGCCCCCGCCGGACAGGGTGCCCATGATCGAGGCGCCGCCGCCGACGTCGGTGCCGTCGCCGACGAGGACCCCGGCCGGAATGCGGCCCTCCACCATCGAGGTGCCGAGCGTGCCGGCGTTGTAGTTCACGAAGCCCTCGTGCATGACGGTCGTGCCCTCCGACAGGTGGGCGCCGAGGCGGACCCGGTCGGCGTCGCCGATCCGGACGCCGGTCGGCAGGACGTAGTCGACCATGCGGGGGAACTTGTCCACGCCGTAGACCGTCACGTGGTGGCCGGCGGCCCGCAGCCGCGCCCTGGTCGCCTCGAAGCCGGCCACCGGGCACGGGCCGAGGTTGGTCCAGACGACATTGGTGAGCAGCCCGAAGACGCCCTCCATCGAGATGCTGTGCGGGACCACGAGCCGGCTCGACAGCAGGTGCAGGCGCAGCCACGTGTCCTGGGTTGACGCCGGGGCGGCGGACAGGTCGTCGATCACGACCTTGATCACCTCGCGTACGACGTCGCGACCCTCGTCCTTGCCGGCCAGGGCCGCGAGGTCGGCGGGCTCCTCCGCGTCCGCTGGCGGTGCGCCGAGGGAGGGCGTTGGGAACCACACATCGAGCACGGTCCCGCCGCTGTCGAGAGTCGCGAGGCCGAAGCCCCAGGCCTGCCGGGGGGCCGTTGTCGGTGCGTCAGTCACCCCTACAGCGTAGAAGGCGCCCAGAATGCGCTCGACCGGCCACCGCGGTCACTGGCCGGTGCGGCCGTCGATGCACTCGCGCAATAGGTCGGCGTGCCCGCAGTGGCGGGCGTACTCCTCGACCATGTGGACGATGATGTCGCGGACCTCGGTCTGCTGTCCCCGGTAGTCGAACGTCTCGCCCAGGTCCGCGTACCTGGCGTAGACCTCACGTGCATGGGCGACCTCGCGGTGCCACGACTCCCAGGCGTCGGCGACGGCCTCCTCGGTGCCCTCGGCGCCGTTGAAGTCGAGGTCCGGGTCCTCCTCCGTGCGGTAGAGGCGCGGCAGGTCGGCCTGGCCCTCGAGCGCCCTCCGGAACCAGTGGTGCTCGACGCGGGCGAGGTGCCGGACCAGGCCGAGCAGCGACATCGTCGACGGCGGCACGGACCGTCGGGCCAGCTCCTCGGGCGAGAGGCCGTCGCATTTCATCTCGAGGGTCGTCCGGTAGCGCTCGAGGTAGTCGGCGAGGACGGCGTTCTCGCCCACGGCGAGCTCGTCGGGCTGGCGGGGGTCGTCCTCGGGGTCGACCCACATGTTGTGGTACTTGCGCTCGCTCACGCGCCCACCCTGCCGTCGGTCGGTCGGGGCAGCAAGCCGATATCGATTGGGCGCCCGGTGACGGCGCGCCGTACCCTGTGACCACAGGCGTTCGAGCCGTCATCAGCGGCGAGCCTCCGGAAGAACGGCGTCACAGACGTGGTCTCGACAAGCTCGACCACCGAGGGGCGCTCAGTAGAACCGGACGGGTAGGCCCGTCACAGCCGTCATGAAGCGGCCTTGGTCTCGACAAGCTCGACCACCGAGAACAGGGCAAGCGAGGTGGTACCGCGGCAGAGTTGTCGTCCTCGTGGCCAGCACAGCCCGAGCACGACGTACCGCAGGAGATGCCACCGATGTCCTACCCGAAGGTCTCCACCGGCGCCCACCGCGCCGTCTCGTCGACTCCGAACTTCCCGGAGATCGAGGAGCGGGTGCTGGCGTACTGGAAGGACGACGACACCTTCCGCGCCAGTGTCGAGCAGCGGGACGCCGGTGCGAACGGCGACAACGAGTTCGTGTTCTACGACGGGCCGCCGTTCGCCAACGGCCTCCCGCACTACGGGCACCTGCTCACCGGGTACGTCAAGGACCTGATCCCGCGCTACCAGACCATGCGCGGACGCCGGGTCGAGCGCCGTTTCGGCTGGGACACGCACGGGCTGCCCGCCGAGCTCGAGGCGATGCGCCAGCTCGGCCTGAAGACCACCGAGGAGATCCTCGACCTCGGCATCGAGAAGTTCAACGACGCCTGCCGTGCCACGGTGATGCAATACACCAGCGAGTGGCGCGACTACGTCACCCGCCAGGCGCGCTGGGTCGACTTCGACAACGACTACCGGACCATGAACGTCGACTACATGGAGTCGGTGATCTGGGCCTTCAAGCAGCTGTATGACCACGGCCTGGTCTACGAGGGCTTCCGGGTCCTGCCCTACTGCTGGAACGACGAGACACCGCTGTCCACGCACGAGCTGCGGATGGACGACGACGTCTACCAGAACCGGCAGGACCCCGCGGTCACCGTCGGCCTGCGCCTGGAGACAGGTGAGCTGGCGCTGGTCTGGACGACGACGCCGTGGACCCTGCCCTCCAACCTCGCGGTCATGGTCGGCCCGGACATCGACTACGTCGTGGTCGAGTCCGACGCGACCGGCACCACCGAGCGGTACGTCATCGGGGAGGCACGGCTGCCGGCGTATGCCCGTGAGTTCGGGGACGACCCCACGATCGTGGAGCGCCTCAAGGGCAGTGACCTGCTGGGACGTACGTACACGCCGCCGTTCTCCTACTACCTCGGCCACGGGAACGCCTTCCGCATCGTCGAGGCCGCCGAGTTCGTCACCACCACCGACGGCACCGGGCTGGTGCACAGCGCCGGCGCCTTCGGTGAGGCCGACAAGATCGTCACCGACCGCGAGGGCATCGAGGCGGTGATGCCCGTCGGCAAGGACGGCCGGTTCACGGAGCCGATCGACGAGTACGCCGGCATGTTGGTGTTCGACGCCAACCTGCAGATCATCGACCACCTGAAAGCCGCAACCCGCGCGGCCGTCGTCTCGACAGGCTCGACCACCGAGGAGGTTGGCGCCGTCACGCCCGGCACCGTCCTGCTTCGTCGCGAGACCTACGACCACCCCTACCCGCACTGCTGGCGCTGTCGCGAGCCGCTGATCTACAAGGGCGTGTCGTCGTGGTTCGTCGAGGTGACGGCGGTGAAGGACCGGATGCTCGCCCACAACGAGGACGTCCGCTGGGTGCCCGAGCACATCAAGCACGGCCAGTTCGGCAAGTGGCTGGAGAACGCCCGCGACTGGTCGATTACCCGCAACCGGTTCTGGGGGAGCCCGGTGCCGGTGTGGCGCAGTGACGACCCGGCGTACCCCAGGATCGACGTCTACGGCTCGCTCGCGGAGCTCGAGGCCGACTTCGGGGTGCGGGTGGAGGACCTGCACCGCCCGTACGTCGACCGGCTCACCCGCCCGAACCCGGACGACCCCACCGGGAAGTCGACGATGCGGCGGGTGCCCGACGTCCTCGACGTGTGGTTCGACTCGGGCTCGATGACGTTCGCGCAGGTGCACTACCCCTTCGAGAACGCCGACTGGTTCGACGGGCACTTCCCCGCCGACTTCATCGTCGAGTACATCGGCCAGACCCGCGGCTGGTTCTACACGATGCACGTGCTCGCCAGCGCGATCTTCGACAAGCCGGCGTTCTCGACCTGTCTCAGCCACGGCATCGTGCTCGGCTCCGACGGCAACAAGATGTCGAAGTCTCTCCGGAACTACCCCAACGTCTACGAGGTCTTCGACCGCGACGGCGCCGACGCGATGCGCTGGTTCCTCATGTCCTCGCCGATCTTGCGCGGTGGCAACCTGATCGTGACCGAGCAGGGAATCCGCGACTCGGTACGCCAGGTGCTGATCCCGCTGTGGAACAGCTGGTACTTCTTCGCGCTCTACGCCAACGCCGCGGACAGCAAGGGCGAGGCCTACGACGCCCGCCGCGCGACCGACTCGCAGGATCCCCTGGACCGCTACTTACTGGCGAAGCTGCGCCAGCACGTCGAGGCGATGACCGAGCAGCTCGACAACTACGACGTCGCCGGCGCGTGCGAGTCGACCCGGGCGTTCCTGGACGTGCTCACGAACTGGTACATCAGGCGCTCCCGGGAGCGGTTCTGGGCAACCGAGGGCGTCGTGGACCTGGCCGCGTTCGACACTCTCTACACGGTGCTCGAGACCGCATGTCGACTGGCGGCACCGCTCCTCCCGCTCGCCACCGAGGAGGTCTGGCGCGGGTTGACGGGGGAGCGCTCGGTACACCTCACCGACTGGCCTGAGGCGGCGGACCTGCCCGCCGACGACGCCCTGGTCGCCGCCATGGACCAGGTGCGCGACGTCTGCTCCGCGGCATCGGCGCTCCGGAAGGCAGCCAACCTGCGCAACCGGCTGCCGCTGTCCAGCCTCACCGTCGTGGTGACCGACGCGGCCGCCCTGTCCGGCTTCGAGACGATCGTGGCCGACGAGGTCAACGTGAAGTCGGTCCGGCTGCTCGACGCGGACGCCCCCGAGGCGGCGAGCTACGGCGTCTCGGAGAAGCTGACAGTCAACGCCCGGGCCGCGGGACCGAGGCTCGGCCGCGACGTGCAGACAGCGATCAAGGGCTCGAAGTCCGGCGACTGGTCGGTGGCCGAGGACGGCACCGTCACCGCTGGTGGACTGGTGCTCGAGGAGGGGGAGTACGCCATCGAGACGGTGGCCGGCACGGCCGACGACTCCTCGGCGACCGGCATGCTTCCGCGCGGCGGCTTCGTGGTGCTCGACACGGCCGTGACGCCGGACCTGGCGGCCGAGGGCCTGGCCCGCGACCTGGTCCGCGCTGTCCAGCAGGCCCGTCGCGACGCTGACTTCGAGGTGTCCGACCGGATCCAGCTGACGATCGCGGGTACCGACGGGGTGCTGGCGGCCGCCAGAGCACACGAGCACCTGATCGCCCGCGAGACCCTCGCAACGTCATACGACGTGGTTGCCAGAGCGACCGGGACCTATGACGTCCTGGCCGACGCGACCGTGGGGGACGGGGAACCGGCTCAGGTGGGGCTTCGCCGCGCGTGAGCCGCCACCCCGACGCACCGGCACACCGGCTGGTTGGATGGGCGCCATGATCCTGGACCTCACCGCCGACGCGGTCGACCTGACCGAGCAGCTGGTCGACATCGAGTCGGTGAGCCGCAACGAGCAGGCGATCGCGGATGCGGTCGAGGCCGCCCTCCGTCCGCTGGCCCACCTGAGCGTCACCCGGCACGGCAACACCGTCGTCGCCCGCACCGACCTCGGTCGCGGCGAGCGGGTCGTGATCGCCGGGCATCTCGACACCGTCCCGGTCAACGACAACCTCCCCGCTCGACGGGACGTCGGCATCCTGCACGGCCTCGGGACCTGCGACATGAAGGGTGGCGACGCGGTGCTGCTCCGGATCGCGGCCACGGTGCCCGAGCCCAACCGCGACGTCACCTTCATCCTCTACGAGGCCGAGGAGATCGAGACCGAGTACAACGGACTGCACCGGCTCGCGCAGACCGCGCCCGACCTGATGAGCGCCGACTTCGCGATCCTGATGGAGCCTTCCAACGCGTTCGTCGAGGCCGGCTGCCAGGGCACGCTCCGCGTCGGGGTGCGCGCCACCGGCGAGCGGGCCCATTCCGCGCGCAGCTGGAAGGGCGTCAACGCCATCCACCGGGCGGGCGACATCCTGCACCGGCTCAACGGCTACGAGGCCCGGAGACCGTTGATCGACGGGCTCCGCTACCACGAAGGCCTCAATGCCGTGGCCATCCGGGGCGGCGTCGCCGGCAACGTGATCCCCGACGAGTGCGTGGTCGAGGTGAACTACCGGTTCGCGCCCGACCGCACCGAGGCGGAGGCCGAAGCTGCGGTTCGCGAGTTCTTCGACGGGTACGACGTCACCGTCGCCGACTCGGCGCCCGGAGCACTGCCGGGGCTCGACGTGCCGGCCGCGAAGGCGTTCATCGACGCCGTCGGCGGCGAGGTGAACCCGAAGTTCGGCTGGACCGACGTCGCTCGCTTCACGGCCCTGGGCGTGCCCGCCGTGAACTACGGTCCCGGTGACCCGATGTTCGCCCACAAGCAGGACGAGCATGTCCCCATCGAGCACATCGAGCGCTGCGAGCGCCGGCTCCGCGCCTGGCTGGAGGACAGTGATATGAACGCAAGCGAGACCGGAGTGCGCGCATGAGGGACAAGCACAAGGGCCCGGTCCGGCTGCGCCGTGACCAGGTCGACGACGGCACCACCACCGACCAGCGGCTGCTCGACTCCCGCGGCCCCAGCGCCTGGGTCCACACCGATCCCTGGCGGGTGCTGCGGATCCAGGCGGAGTTCGTCGAGGGGTTCGGGGCCCTGGCCGAGCTCGGACCGGCGATCGGCGTCTTCGGCTCCGCGCGGACCACGCCCGACCACCCGTCGTACGCCATGGCCGAGGAGGCCGGTCGCCGGCTGGCAGAGGCCGGCTTCGCGGTGATCACCGGCGGCGGGCCGGGCTCGATGGAGGCCGCGAACAAGGGTGCGAGCGAGGCCGGCGGGATCAGCGTCGGCCTCGGCATCGAGCTGCCTTTCGAGTCAGGCCTGAACCAGTGGGTCGACGTCGGGATCAACTTCCGCTACTTCTTCGCCCGCAAGACGATGTTCGTGAAGTATGCCCAGGGCTTCGTGGTCCTGCCCGGCGGGCTCGGCACCTTCGACGAGCTCTTCGAGGCGCTGACCCTCGTCCAGACCCAGAAGGTCACGTCGTTCCCGGTGGTCCTGCTGGGAGTGAGCTACTGGCAGGGTCTCCTGGACTGGCTCGAGAACACGGTCCTGGCCGACGGAAAGATCGCCCCCACCGACCTGGCCCTGCTCACCCTGACCGACGACGTCGACGAGGCGGTACGGCTGATGACCAAGGCCCGCCACGGCGACCTGCCGACACCCCCGGCCCGACGGGCCGAGTGACCGGGATGGGCAGTGAGCAGTGATGATGTGGTTCTTCGCGATCCTCATCGTTCTCGCCCTGGGTGGCATCGCCCTGCTGGCCGCGGGCCGCGGTGTCCCGATGAGCGAGGCGTACGACGACCGCCCGGACGTGCGGGTACCCGCCGACCGACCCGTTCGCCCCGACGACCTGCGCCGCATCCGCTTCTCACTGGCCCTGCGCGGCTACCGCATGTCCGAGGTGGACGCCCTCCTCGACCGACTCGCCGAGGAGTTGGCCGCCCGGGAAGTCGACGAGACGCACGTCGAAGATGAACCGCCGGAGCGTCGTGGCGACGAAGCGTCGGACTAGGGCACACTCGCAGCGTGTCGCTCGAACTGATCGTCTACATCCTGACCGGGCTCGCGGCCGTTGTGGTCGTGCTCACCCGGCTGCGGCTCCGTGGTGACGGTGGCGCCGAGCGGGTCCATGTCGGGCACGGCCTGCTCAACCTGCACACGGTTGCGGGCGTGGTCGCCCTCGCGCTCTGGGTCGCGTTCCTGCTCTCCGACGAGGAGACGGTGATGGGTGGCGAGGCGGTCGGGATCGTGGCGCTGGCGTTCTGGTGGATCACGGTCGTCGCCGGGCTGCTGATCCTCGTCCGGTGGCTCCCGAGCCACGGCAAGCACGCATCCTCGGGCACCCAGGACACGTGGTCGGAGGGGCCGGGCCTCTCGGTCCTCGCGCACGTCGGGATGCTGGTCGGCGTGAGCGTGTTCACCTTCGCCTACCTCACCGCGGCGGTCTGAGCGGATGCGGCGCCGGACTCGGGTCCTCGTCGTCGCCCTCGGGCTCCTTCTGCCGGTGCTGCCTGCCCTGGCGACACCGGCAGGCAGCAGCACCGCAGCGACGAGTGCGGCGACAGCAAGTGCGGTGCGCCAAGCGAGGGCCGGCGCCGTGCTCGAGACCCGGGTGGTCGGCAGGTCGGTGCGGGGACGGAAGATCCTGGCCTACCGTCTCGGTCAACGCGGCAAGCCGAAGGTGCTGTTGATCGCGGCCATGCACGGTGACGAGGTGGCCCCGCGCCAGATCCTGCGGCGACTGCGCGACGGCCGGCCGATCCGCGGGATCAACCTGTGGGTGTTGCCGACGTACAACCCGGACGGCGTCGCCCGCCACACGCGGAAGAACGCTCGAGGCGTCGACCTGAACCGGAACTTCCCCTACCGGTGGGCCGAGCTCGACGGGAGCACGGAGTCGGGCCCGCGGCCGAGGTCCGAGCCAGAGACCCGGGCCGTGATGCGGTTCCTGAGGGACATCCGCCCGCGCTGGATCCTGAGCTTCCACCAGCCCCTGAACGGTGTCGACACCGACACCAAACGGCCGAAGTTCTCTCGCAAGGTGGCCCGGAAGCTCCGGCTGCCCACCAAGAGACTGGACTGCGGCGGGGTCTGCCACGGCACCATGACCGGCTGGTACAACCACCGGTTCAAGGGCACGGCGCTGACCGTCGAGTACGGTCCCAGACCGCCTCGCCACCGGATGCGGGTCAAGGCGCCCCGCCAGGTCCTCTCGATCTGGGGCGCCCGGCGGGTCCGGGCGGAGTCCGGGCCGAGGCCCTAGCAGGGGACTACCGCCCCTCGAACACCGGCTTCTCCTTGGCCACGAACGCCGCCACCGCGGCCCCGTGATCGGCGGTGGCACCGGTCCCCTGCATCATCCGGCTCTCGAACTCCAACGCCTCCTCCAGCGAGTGCCCCGCGGCATACGCCACCGAACGCCGGATCGCGCCCAGCGCCACGGTCGGGCCGGCGGCGAGCCGCGCCGCCGTCTCCCGCGCGGCGTCGGCCAGCTCGTCGGCCGGGACCACCCGGGTGGCCAGGCCGAGAGCGAGCGACTCCTCGGCGGAGATCGTGCCCGGGAAGTAGAGCAGCTCGATGGCCTTGGCCCGGCCGACGAGCCGCTGGAGGTGATAGCTCGCGCCGGTGTCGCAGGAGAGGGCCACGTTGGCAAACGCCAGGTTGTAGCCGGCCGAGTCGGCCAGGATCCGCAGGTCGCAGGCGAACGCCAGGCTGGCGCCGGCCCCTGCCGCCACCCCGTTGAGCGCCGCGATCACGGGCTTCGGCATGGTCGCGATCGCGGTCACGATCGGGTTGTAGTGCTCGTCGACGGTCCGGAACAGCGCCTCGCTGGACTCGCTGTGCAGGATCTCGATGTGCTCCTTCAGGTCCTGGCCGACACAGAAGCCCCGCCCGGTCCCGGTGAGTACGACGCAGCGCGCGGCCGGGTCCTCCGCCACGGCGGTGACCGCCTCGAGCAGGGCCACCTTGGTGGCCACGTCGAGGCTGTTCATGGCCGCCGGACGGTTCAGGGTGATGGTCGCGATCGCCTCGGTGACGTCGAGAAGGACGGGATCGGCGGAGCTGGAGGGGTCGGTCATGGCTGCAGTCTGCCGGATCGCCGCAGGCCGGTCCGGCGCCTCAGTTGTCGAGGCACCGCGAGACGAACTGGTCGGCCGCGGGTTCGAGGCGCATTGCCTCGTCGGAGAACAGGGCCGCGGCGGCGCGCCCCGGCCAGTCCGGAGGCAGGAGGTCGTCGGGCAGCCCGGGGTCGGCGAACAGGAACTTGCGCCACTCGTGGACGAGGTGGAACCGCGCCGCGAAGGCCGCCTCGTCCGGGTCGGCGTGGTCGGCGGTGTGTCGCGCGACGAGCGTCTCCGCGGTGGCCAGCCACTCGGCGTACGCGTCGTGGAGCGCGGCCAGGTCCCAGGCCTCCGTCGGCGGGGGCTCGAACCGGTCGGCGCTCGCGGTTCGCGCCGATGCACCGGCCTCGGCGAGCACGGCGGCGAGCCCCGGGCGGCGGAACGGGCTCACCCAGACGTCGCCGGCGAGCTCGGCATAACCCATGAACCCGAGGTCGGCACGGAGCCGGGTCCGCGCTGCCCGCGCAGACGGGGGAGCCACGATGACCAGGTGCCAGGTGCCGTCCCAGTGCGGGACGGTCCGCCGGTAGATCCGATCGGCCGCCTCGTCCAGCCTGCGGATCGCGCGCGGAGTGGCGCGGTAGCCGCGTCCGCCGTCGAGCCGAGTCGGTTGCAGCCAGTCCTGGGCAACCATCCGGGAGATGGCGGTCCGCACCGCCTGCGCGGTGATGCCGACGGGCTCGAGGAGCCTGACCAGGGCGGCCACCGGTGCCTGGTCGCCACGCCCGCGCAAGTGGTCGCCGTACACATCGAACAGTGCCGACCGCGCGTGCATGCGTGGAGTCTGCCAGCCCGGCGACGCATCGCCGGGGACCAGCGACGTGCCCTGTGGTCGGCGTCACGCACTCGATGGGGGATAATGGACCGGCGTACCGGGCGGCAGCCCGACCCACATCTGAATCGGCATGAAAGTAGAGGTGCGCGGATGGCGGCGATGAAGCCCCGGACGGGCGACGGTCCGCTGGAGGTCACCAAGGAGGGACGCGGCATCGTGATGCGCGTCCCTCTCGAAGGTGGTGGCCGTCTGGTGGTCGAGCTGAATGCCGAAGAGGCAGGTGCGCTCGGCGAGGCTCTCAAGGACGTCGTCGGCTGAATCGTGGCCGCCAATTCTCGGACTGATCCGCCCTCCCTTCCCGCCCAGGTCTCGCCTCCGGAGTTTGCGCTCAGTGCGCTGCTCCCACATGCCATCCGTGGCGTCGATGCCCTCGCCTTCCCGGTCCTTCCCGACCCGGCCCCAGGACAAGGCCGGGCACGAGAGCTGGGCCCGGACACGGACTCGAAGCCCGGCCTGCTCCTGCTCGGCCCCGGCGCCGACGAGCTCGCAGAGCAGCTCGGCGTCGATCTCATCGCCCTGCTCGAGCTGGGCGACGCCACCGGCAAGGCCGGCGAGATCACGTCGTACCCGGTCCCCCTCGGCGGGCCCGACAACGCCAGTCTGAGGTGGGTCCATCTGGTCGGGGTGGGGGCACAACGACCCGCCGACCTGCGCCGTGCGGGGGCCGCCCTGGCCCGGGCAACCCGCGACCGAGCCGGTGTCGCGACCTCGATCCCGGCCGTGGCCGGGGACGACGGGCTCGAGGCCTTCGTGGTCGGCACCATGCTCGGCTCGTTCGGGTTCCACTGGCGGTCTGAGCCGCCGGAGCACAAGCCGGTGTCCAAGGTGGTCCTTGCTGCGCTTCCCGAGGCGAAGAAGCTGGCCCCGGCTCTCGACCGGGCCATCGCGCTTGGTGGCGCTGGTTGGCGGGCACGGATGCTGGCCTCGGTTCCCTCGAACCTCAAGTGTCCCGAATGGCTGGCCGACCAGGCCGTGGTCCTGGCCGAGGAGGCGGGGCTGAAGTCGAAGGTCTGGGACGCTGCCGCACTGCACGATGACGGGTTCGGCGGGATCGTGGGGGTCGGCCAGGCGTCGGCGACGCCGCCCCGATTGATCCGGCTGGACTACATGCCCGCCAAGGGTTCCCGGAAGACGCCGCGCGTCGTGCTGGTGGGCAAGGGGATCACGTTCGACACCGGGGGGCTCTCGATCAAGCCCGGCGAAGCCATGGTCAACATGAAGCGCGACATGACCGGTGGAGCGGTCGTGCTCGCCGTGATGGCAGCCCTGGCGGCCGTCGACTGCCCGATCCGGGTGACCGGGCTGGTCGCGGCCGCCGAGAACGCCATCGGCGGCAACGCGCTCAGGCCAGGCGACGTGGTCACGCACTACGGCGGGCGCACCAGCGAGGTGACCAACACCGACGCCGAGGGGCGCCTGGTGATGGCGGACGCCCTGGCGTACGCCGTCGAGAAGCTCGACCCGGTGGCCGTCCTCGACATCGCCACCCTGACGGGCGCGATGAAGGTCGCGCTCGGGCAGCAGGTGGGTGGCTACTTCGCCAACCACGAGGGGCTCGCCGGAGCGGTCAAGGCCGCCGGCGAGGCCGCCGGCGAGCCGCTGTGGCGCTTCCCGCTCTCCGACGAGTACGAGGAGAAGCTGTCCTCCCAGGTGGCCGACGCCGACAACGCGGGAGGGGGGCCGGGAGCGATTACCGCCGCGCTGTTCCTCCAGCACTTCGTGGGTGACCTCCCCTGGGCGCACCTCGACATCGCGTCGGTCGGTGACTCGCCCACCGACAACTACGAGTGGACTGCCGGCCCGACCGGGTTCGGCGCCCGGGCTCTGCTGGCCTGGTTGGGTGGGCCGGACCCCCTGGACGGGATCTCCGGATGAAGGGGCTGACCGTGCGGTGGTCCCTCGCCGATGCGCCCGATGGGATCGAGAGCGAGCTCGCGACGTACGTCGCCGACACCTCGCACGCACGCTTCACCGGGAGGCCCGGGTTGGGGTTCAAGACCTGGCGGATGCGCCGGGGCGAGTGGTTCGAGGGCTGCTACGTCTTCGCGACCAACGCGGCGAGGGCCGCGTTCCACGAGGAGTTCGAGGCGACCGCTGCCGAGTCGCCGGGGTCGAAGCTGATCGGCAGCGCCCCGATCCTGGTCGAGGCGTGCGACATCGTCGCCGTCGCCGAGGGCGGCGACGGGTTCTCGCCGGCTCCGCGGGCCGAGTAGCCCGGGAGCAGACCGATCAGTCGCCGGTCTCCGGCGACCACTCCTTCTTGGCGACCAGCAGCCCGTCACCCACGGGGAGCAGCACCGAGACCAGCGACTCGTTCTCCGCGATCTCCCGCCCGAGCTCACGGATCGTGACCGTGTCCTCGTCGCGCTGGGCCGGGTCGGCGACCCGGTCATGCCACAGGGCGTTGTCGAAAGCCACGACACCGCCTGGCCGCAGGAGCCGCAGCGCCTCCTTCAGGTAGGCGGTGTACTCCGCCTTGTCGCCGTCACAGAACACGAGGTCGTAGTGCCCGTCGGTCAAACGGGGGAGGACGTCGAGCGCGGCACCCGAGATCGTCCGGGCTCGTTGCGAGGGGATGCCGGCCTCGGAGAACGACTCCTTGGCCAGCCGCTGGTGCTCGGCCTCGATGTCCACGGTCGTCAACACGCCGTCGGGCCGCATGCCGCGCATCAGCCACACACCGGAAACGCCGGTGCCCGTCCCGATCTCGACAACGGCCCGTGCCTCGAGCACCGACGCGAGGAACCGCAGGGCGGCGCCACCACCGGACCCGATCGGGACCACGCCTACCTCCTCGGCACGCGCCCGGGCCGCGGCCAGGACGTCGTCCTCGGCGACGTGCGCCTCGGCGTAGGACCAACTCGCGGGCTTGATCGGGCTTGTGGTGCTGGGAGTGATGACGGCCTCCTGTGTCGGACGTCCGCCGGCCGACCGACGGGGTGTGGACGAGCGGATCGACCTTATCGCGCCGGACCGGTTCTGGCGGGACGGGAACATCGAGGCTGGCCGGGTCGTTGTCCCGGGCACCGGAGAACATTCACAGGGTTCTCTCAGCAGGTGCTCCTACGGTGATGAGGAAGGTCGAGACGCTGTTCCGCTCACACACGACGCGCGACGAGGAGGCTCGGGTGGAGACCACCGACGAGGTGCCGACCTGGGACGAGATCGTCGAGCGCCACTCCGACCGCGTCTACCGGCTGGCCTATCGCCTCACCGGCAACCGGCATGACGCCGAGGACCTCACCCAGGAGGTGTTCGTGCGTGTGTTCCGCTCCCTGTCGACCTACACGCCGGGGACGTTCGAGGGCTGGCTGCACCGGATCACCACCAACCTCTTCCTCGACCAGGCACGACGCAAGCAGCGGATCCGGTTCGACGCACTGTCCGACGAGCGCGCCAGCCGGCTGAAGAGCACGATGCCGACGCCGGATGCGGCGTACGCCGACCAGACCTTCGACGACGACGTCGAGCGCGCCCTCGCCACCCTTCCTCCCGACTTCCGGGCGGCCGTGGTCCTGTGCGACGTCGAGGGGCTCGCCTACGAGGAGATCGCCGAGATCCTCGGCGCCAAGCTCGGAACCGTCCGGTCCCGGATCCACCGCGGCCGCGCGATGCTCCGCAAGGCGCTCGCGCATCGCGCCCCGCGGGCCGGCCGGTCCCGCTACTCCGGACCGGCAACCGGCCCGCTGCTCACCGGCTGGGGGAGCGGCTCGTGATCGGGCACCTCGGAGCACGGGTCAGCGCCCTGCTCGACGGCCAGCTTTCCCCGGAGGAGACGGAGCGGGCCTGGGCACACGTGCATGCCTGCCACGCGTGCCGTGACCTCGTCGAGCGTGAAGGGTGGATCAAGACCCGTCTCGCCGGACTCTCCCACGGGACGACCCCGGCTCCCGACCATCTCAAGGGCTCGCTCCTTGGTTCCCCGGCGAGCTGCCTCCCGGTGGACGTCTTCGCTAGCCGTGGCCGGAGCCGGGCCGGCCTGGTCGCGATCGGCGGGAGCGCCGTCGGCGCGGCCGTGGTGGGGGTTCTCGCTCTCGGTGTGGCGCCCTCCGACGCGCCTACTGACCGACGGCCGCCGGTTACCAGCATCCGCCAGTCCGACAGCCCGCGCGTGGTCGCTCCGAGCCACGTCCCGCCGACTCCCCTGCGGCGAACGCCGAATCGGTAGGACCCGCCGTGGCCGGGTCTTGGGCCGCTGGGCGAAGATGGAGCCGTGACCGACCACGACGAGGGCACTGAGCCGACACGGCCGCTGATACCCCAGCCCCAGCAGCCCGGAAGCCAGTCGTGGCTACCACCCACGGGCCAGCAGACACCGCACTGGGCCCAGGTGCCGGCTGGGGCGGTCGCGCCGCGTCCGAGTGGGCGGGTGCCGGGCTGGGTGTGGCCGGCCGTCTGCAGCCTGGCCCTGGTCCTCGGAATCTTCGGCGGCGCCATCGGGGGGCTGGTCCTCGACCGGGTCACCGATGACACCCCCGGGCTGGTCTCCGAGGGGTTGGGCGGCGTCGACACGATCTCGACACCACCACTGCCCGCCGACAACGGTTCCGTGGCCGCGGTCGCGCAGGAGCTGCTGCCGAGTACCGTCCAGATCTCCGCGGAGTTCGAAGGCGAGCGCGGTGGCGCCACCGGTTCCGGCTTCGTACTGGACAAGCAGGGCCACGTGGTCACCAACAACCACGTGGTCGAGGACGCCGCCCAGGAAGACGGCCCCATCGAGATCGTCGACCAGGACGGCAACCGGTTCCGGGCCACCGTGGTCGGGCGCAGCCCCGTCTACGACCTCGCGGTGCTCTACTCGGAGAAGGCCACCACGCTCCGCCCGGCGTCGTTGGGCGCCTCCCGGGTGTTGCGGGTGGGCGAGGGCGTCGTCGCCATCGGCTCGCCGCTCGGGCTCAGCTCCACGGTGACCGCCGGGATCGTGAGCGCCCTGGACCGACCGGTCACGACCGGCGGAACGGCCAAGGACTCGTCGTACATCAACGCCGTGCAGACCGATGCCGCGATCAACCCGGGCAACTCCGGCGGTCCCCTCGTGGACCTGCAGGGTCAGGTGGTCGGCGTCAACAGCGCGATCGCCACGACCGGTGGGGGCTTCGGCAGCGAGACCGGCAACATCGGGGTCGGCTTCGCCATCCCGATCGAGCAGGTGCGGATCACCGCCGACCAGATCCTCAAGACGGGTGAGGCCCGCTACCCCGTCATCGGCGCGCAGGTGCAGACGGGGCAGAACGACGGCAACGGGGCGCGCATCGACCAGGTCATGGAAGACACGCCTGCCGAGGATGCCGGCCTCCGGAAGGACGACCTGATCGTCGCCGTCAACGGCGAGCGGGTCACCGACGGCATCGCCCTGATCGTCTCGATCCGCACCCATCAGCCCGGCGAGACGATCGAGTTCACCGTCGAGCGGGACGGCGAGGAGCAGAACGTCTCGATCACCCTCGGCGCCGAGGTGGGCTAGCCGGTTTCTGCGGTGCCGGGCGCCTCCGTGGCTACTCGTCGCCGCGGCCGTCCGCCTCGACGTAGGGGTGCTTCTCGACGAAGTCGGCGGTGTCGGCATACATCTTCTGGATGTACTCCTCGAGTCGCGCCGACTCGACCCGCCACTGGCCGCGGCCGCCGATCTTGATCGCGGGCAGGTCGCCCCGGCGGACCAGCGCGTAGACCTGTGCGCTGGAGGTGCTGAGCACCTCGGCCACGTCGGCGAGGGTCAGGAATCGGGGCGTCCCGGGCATGCCCCCATCGTCCCATCTCCCGATCCGGGTCAGGGCCGCCGACGCGCAAGCCTGTGGACAAGCGGGTGACCCACGTCGACACGATGGGCATGATGTGCCCGTGAGCAGGAATCTCGGGAACCCTGACACTCCGCCTGCCGTCCGGGCCGCGCCCCCGGGCTGGCGCGACCCGCGGTTGTGGATCGGCGTGGCCATCGTGGCCGCTTCCGTGGTCGTGGGCGCCCGTCTGGTCGGGGCGGCCGATGATTCGGTTGCCGTGTGGGCCACCACCGCGGACCTGGGGGCCGGTGACTCCGTGAGTGCCGACGACCTGGTCGCGCAACACGTGCGGTTCGTGGACGACACCGACCTCGAGCACTACTTCCCGGCCGACGACGACCTTCCGGCCGACCTCCAGCTCAGGCGCGGGGTCGGAGAGGGCGAGCTGCTGCCGAAGGCGGCGGTGGGCCCGGCCGGTGCCAGCGACACGATGGCCCTGCCGGTCGCCGTCGACACCACCCTCGTCCCACCGGGCGTGCAGTCGGGATGGGTGGTCGACGTCTACCTGACGGGGCAGGCCGACGGTGCCGGGAGCACCGCCGCACAGCGCGCCGGCCCCGTGCTGAGCGAGGTCACCGTGATCGACGCCCCACCGCTCGACGAGACCCTCGCCGTCAGCGGACAGCGTCAGGTGGTGCTCGGTGTGACCGAGCTCGACGCGCGGCGATTCTTCCGGGCCACCGGGGAGATCGACGCCCCGACCCTCACGATCGTGCGGAGAGGCTGACCCTCGGTGGTCGTCGTCATCGTCCTCGCCGCCGGCGCGGCCTGGGAGTCGACAGCCCTGCAGGTCCTCACCGATCGGCAGGGCATCGTGATCCTCAAGCGCTGCGTCGACATCGATGACCTGCTGGCCTCCGCCAGCGCAGGTCAGGCGGACGTGGCCGTCCTCGGGGTGGACGCCCACGGACTCGACCACGGAGCCGTCGACCACCTTCGCAAGCACACCGTCCGGCCGGTGGCGATCGTCCCTGGCGGTGTCGGCATGGATGCCGCTTGCCTGCGGGCGACCCGGATCGGGATCCGGTCGCTGGTGTCCGACGCCGAGCTGGACGCCCTGCCCGACGCCGTACTCGCGGGCGAGGAGCCGCCCGACACCGTCGTCCGGGACCCGTCCCCCACCGCGGAGGTCGTCGCGGCGCCGGACGTTGCGGGCCGGGTGATCGCGGTCTGGGGTCCGGCGGGAGCGCCAGGCAGGACCACGCTCGCGGCCGGTATCGCCGCGGAGCTCGCCAGACGCGAGCTCCGCACGACCTTGGTCGACGCCGATCCCTATGGCGGCGCCGTCGCTCAGCAGCTCGGGATCATGGACGAGGTCTCCGGGCTGCTGGCCGCGACCCGGATGTCAGCCGGCGGGATGCTGGCCGAACGCTTCGGCTCGGTGCAGCGGGCGATCGGCCAGCACCTGACGGTGGTCACCGGGCTGCCCCGCGCCGACCGGTGGATCGAGGTGCGGGCCGGCGTCGTCGAGCACCTGCTGGAGGTCGGGCGCGAGCACGGCCATGTTGTCGTCGACACAGGCTTCAGCCTCGAGCAGGATCCGGGGACCGACTCCGGCTCTCGCCCTGCCCGCAACCAGATGACCCAGGGTGCGCTCGAGGTGGCCGACGACCTGGTCGTGGTGGGTGCCGCCGACCCGGTCGGGTTGTCGCGGCTGGCCCGAGGCCTGGTCGAGCTCCGCGACGTGACCGCGGGGGCACCGGTCCGGGTCGTGGTCAACCGGATGCGACCCACCCTCGGCTGGTCGGAGAAGGACATCGCCGGGATGGTGGAGGGATTCACACGCGTGAGCGGGCTGCACTTCCTGCCCGAGGACCGCCCGGCCGTGGACCGGGCCCTGGTTGCCGGGCGCACGGTCACCGAGGCAGGGGAGACGGCACTGGCCCGCGCGATCGCCGGGGTCGTCGACGGCTTGTTCCCGGAGGCCGCTGAGCCCGCACCGGTGGGCAGGCTCAGGCGGCGAACAGCAGGTAGGAGTGGTGGCAGGTAGCGGCCGGCTCACGGCCTGCGCACCCCTGTGTGCGGCTCAGGCGGCGAACAGCAGGTACAGCCCGCCGGCAGTGAACACGATCATGGCGAACAACAGCGGCAGCTGACCGGTCAGCTGGTGCCGACTCGGCAGCAGCTTGATCGCCCGGTCGTGCGCCGCGATGACGGCCAGGACGTGTCCGAGCACCACGGCTATCACCTTCGTGCTCGCCAGGAAGGTGGGGTGGAAGGACAGCCAGTAGTTGATCCGGAGGTCGCCGGTCCCCAGCAGGTCGCTGCCGTTGCTGAGCGGGTCGCTGACATGGATGAGTGTCTGCTGGCCGTACTCGACGAGATAGGTCGTGTAGTGCGCCACGATGTAGCCCACCACGATCGGGATGATCGAATGCGCGAACTGGTCCGGCAGCGCCCACCGTCGGGTACCCGGCCCCACCCCGGTGGTCATGCACCCCACCGCGAAGATCAGTCCCACTCCGCCGCAGAACGCCAGCAGGGCGAGGTTGTTGAGCAGGTACGTCGAGGTGTCGCTGCCCTGCGTGTACCGCACCCAGACGTTGGAGTCCTTGAACGAGTCGAACGCCGTGCTGCCGAACAGGACCGCCATCACCCCGGCCAGCCCGGGCGCCACCGGGGTGGTGTCCAGGTTCGCCAGCGGACTGCGCACGAGCAGCTGGCCGTCGCGTCGGCCCCAGACCGACAACCTGGCGACGGCACTGGAATAGACCTCGAAAGGGTCGCCGCGCTCGTAGAAGGAGCTGCCGAACATCGCGCCGCCGATCAGCATCACGGCGACGTAGACCGCGCACCACAGCCGTACCGGTCCCAGCTCGATGGAGTGGGGATAGACGAGCTCCATCCACACGAAGGCGTAGAGGCCGAGTGCCGCCGGCCAGTAGCCGAGCCAGGCCGGGTACTCGAACACCCCGCGGTCCGGGTCGCTCCCAGCCAGTTTGGCGAAGGCCTGGTTGATGGTGCGGACCGGGCTGATCGCCTTCCACACGGGGCCGAACAGCAGGGAGAGCGGCACCAGGCCGACCCACCACCAGACGTAGAAGATGCCGAACACCGGGTTGGTCAGCAGATCCTTGCCGAAGACGGCGGCCACAGCGACGTACAGGAACGCGACGATGCCGAACCCGCGCAGCGCCACCCGGAACGCGGTCGAGTCGACGATCCGGGACAGCCACGCCGGCGCCGGTCGGCCGGTTGACTCCTCGTCGTACCGGGGCGTTCGCCAGGCGATGGCGAGGACCGTGAACGAGACCGTCAGTGCCGCGATCGCGCCCGCGATGGCGAGCTCGGGCGAGATCGGGAGGTCCTTCGCCCCGCCGATCCCGTGCGCGAGCGAGATTCCGTCGGAAGACACCTCTGCCGGCTCCGGGTCAGCTGACTTCGAGCTGGACGATGACCACCTCGAGTTCGTGCGACTCGACGTCGACCACGCCCGGCTCGTCCAACGTCAGCTTCAGGGTGGTGGTGCCGGTCCCGTAGGCCAGCTCCTGCTCCGGAGTGGAGTGCACGTGCAGCTCACCGGCCGCGTCGGCCTTGACCACGATCTCGATCGGCTGGCCGGCATCGACCGCGACCCGCTCGCCGTTCGGCGTCACGGTGTCACCCTCGAAGGTGATCTCGATCGTCTCGGTGCCCGGGGATGCCGACCCTCCCGATCCGTCCGGACCGTCCCCGTCGTCGTCGCCGCAACCCGCGACCAGGAGTACGGCGAGCAGGAGGGGAAGGACTGCAGTGGTGCGGCGCATGTTCGATGTGTTCCTCTTCATGCCATTGACGCGTCGTGGGACTGGCGACCCGATGCGGGCACGCCTCTGCCAGAATCCCACGTTGAGCAAGGACCACCGGCAGCAGTCCGGTCGCGGACACGAGAAGGGGCGGTGCGATGGGTCAGCGACTCCGGCCGCGAGAGCTCGCCTTCCTGGCCGAGGAGTCGGCCTCGACGCCCCTGCACAACGCGACTGTCGAGATCTTCGAGCCCGCTGACTCCGGCTTCGACTACCAGCGCCTGGTCGAGCTGATCGCCGACCGGATCTCGTTCGTCCCCCGCTACCGCCAGCGAGTGCAGTCGGTGCCCGGGAGGCTGGCGAACCCGGTGTGGGTCGACGACCCCGACTTCGACCTCGGCTACCACGTACGACGCTCCGCCCTGCCGCGCCCCGGCAGCCTCGACCAGCTCCGCGAACTGGTGGCCCGGATCGTGTCGCGTCCGCTCGACCGGGCCCGACCGCTGTGGGAGGTCTACTTCGTCGAGGGCCTGGCGGACGGCCACGTCGCCGTCCTCTCCAAGTCCCACCAGGTGCTCGTCGACGGCGTCGAGACCGTCGACATAGGCCAGGTGCTGCTCGACGTGGGCGCCGAACCGCGCACGTTGGTCGCCGATGAGTGGCAGCCGCCACGCCGCCCGTCGCCGGCCTCGCTGGTCGTGTCCGCCGTCAAGGACTCGCTTCAGAGCCCCGGTCTGGTCGTCGACACGGTGCGCAGTAACGCCAGCTCGGTCCTCCGAACGGCCGACGCCGCCGCGAATCGTGCCGGTACCGTCGCCGGGGCGCTCTCCAACCGCCGGCCGGCGAAGGAGACACCGATCTCGGGAGTGCTGTCACAGCAACGCCGCTTCGTCGCCGTTCGCACCAGCCTCGCGGACTACCGCAAGGTGCGGCGGGCGCACGGCGGGACGATCAACGACGTCATCCTCGCCACGGTCACGGGCGGCCTGCGCGGCTGGCTGTTGCATCGGGCGGAGTCCATGCACGGCCTGCGCAAGATCAAGGCGGTGGTCCCCGTCTCGGTCATCGACGAGGAGCTCGAGGCGACCTCGCTCGGCAGCCAGATCGCCGCGCATCTCGTGGAGCTACCCGTCGGCGAGCCCAGCCCGGTCGTGCGGCTGGCTCAGGTGTCCTACTCGTTCCAGGCGCACAAGGACACAGGTCGGGCGGTGGCAGCGAACAGGCTGACCGGGATCGCCGGGTTCGCACCGGCGACGTTCCACGCCATAGGCTCGCGCGTGGCCTCCGCCGAGCTGCGCCGGGGCAGCCAGATCTCCATCACCAACGTGCCGGGCCCGCAGTCACCGTTGTACGCCGCGGGTGCCCGGATGCTCGAGACCTACCCCGTCCACCCGCTGACCGCGGGCCACGCCCTGGCGATCGGGGTGACGTCGTACGACGGCGCGGTCTACTACGGCATCACAGCCGACCGCGACCTGTTGCCCGACGCCGACGTCCTCGGCCAGACCCTGACCGAGGCGCTCGACGAGCTCGTCGACAGCGCGTCGACCCGTCCCCGCGCCCCGCGAGGTCGCAAGAAGTGAGCGCCCGCGTCTACGTCCCCACCACGGTGGCCCGGTTGGGCAGGTATGTCGCGGACGACGTGATCCCCCAGGCGGCGGAACGGTTCACAGCACCGGACGAGGACGAGGAGTCGGAGTACGCCGCCCTCACAGAGGCCACTGCTGCGTCGGCCGGCCTGCAGGAGCCACCGGTGCGACGGGTCGTCGTGGTCGCCGAGGCCTCCGATCCCGCCGGGGTCATCCCGATGAGCGAGGTCGTGGCGGTTCATGTCGACACCGAGGACGACGCCGATCCGGACACCGACCTGGCGTGGTACGCCACGCAAGAACTCGGCGAGCTGCTCTGACACGGGGAGCGGGCTGCCGGCCGCGGCGCGGACAGAGATCCGAAGGCCCGGCGGGCGGTGGCTGGGACTGGCCCCCCGGAGCGAGGAACGAGCGGAGGGGCGGTTCCCGGCCGCCGGGTCTTCGGATCGGCGGACGCGCTGTCTGCGGCCGTCGGCCCGTTCCCCCGCTTTGAGCGGGGAGTCGGACTCTGAGAGCATCCGGACATGGACGCGATCACCTACCCGCCGGCTCCGGTCAACGAGCCGAACCTGACGTACGCGCCGGGCACCACCGAGCGCAAGAGTCTCGAGGCCGAGCTCGAGAAGCTGGAGCGCAGGCAGCACGACCTGAAGGCCCACATCGGCGGGCGGCGGAGGTCCGGCGGCGGCAAGGAGATCCCGGTTGTCCAGCCGCACGACCACCAGCACGTGCTCGGCGTCATCAAGAACTCCACACAGGCCGACGCCAAGGCAGCGATCAACGCTGCCGCCAAGGCGGCCCCTGAGTGGCGCGGCATGGACTTCGACGATCGATGCTCGATCATCCTCAAGGCGGCGGACCTGCTGGCGGGACCGTGGCGCCAGCGGATCAACGCCGCCACCATGCTCGGCCAGTCCAAGACCGCGTTCCAGGCCGAGATCGACGCCGCCTGCGAGCTGATCGACTTCTGGCGCTTCAACGTCCACTACGCCAAGGAGATCCTCGCCGACCAGCCGATCGCGAACAGCCCCGGCATCTGGAACCGCACCGACCATCGCCCGCTCGAGGGCTTCGTCTACGCGATCACGCCCTTCAACTTCACCGCGATCGCGGGCAACCTGCCGACCGCTCCGGCGCTGATGGGCAACACGGTCATCTGGAAGCCGTCCCCGACCCAGCAGCTGGCGGCCAGCCTCACGATGCAGCTGCTCGAGGAAGCCGGGATGCCGCCGGGAGTCATCAACATGCTGCCGGGCGACGGTCTGGACGTGTCGAAGGTTGCGCTGGGCCACCCGGACCTGGCGGGCATCCACTTCACCGGTTCGACCCCGACGTTCCAGCACCTGTGGCGGACGGTCGGCGAGAACATCTCGTCGTACCGGTCCTACCCGCGCATCGTCGGTGAGACCGGCGGCAAGGACTTCGTGGTCGCCCACCCCTCGGCCGACCCGGACGTGGTGCGGACGGCGCTGATCCGTGGCGCGTTCGAGTTCCAGGGACAGAAGTGCTCGGCCGCGTCGCGGGCGTACGTCGCGAAGTCGGTGTGGCGGAAGATGAAGGACCAGTTCCTGGCCGAGGTCGAGGCCATCACGATGGGTGATGTCACGAACTTCTCGAACTTCATGGGCGCCGTCATCGACGACCGGGCCTTCGCGAAGCACAAGGCGGCCATCACGCGGGCCCGGCGCAACAAGCACCTCGACGTCCTGGTGGGGGGTCAGGTAGACGACTCGGTCGGCTACTTCGTCCGTCCCACCGTCGTCGAGTCCAGCGACCCGACCGACCAGATGTTCTCGACGGAGTACTTCGGGCCGATCCTGGCGGTGTACGTCTACGACGACGACCGCTTCGAGCGGGTCGTGGCGCAGATGGAGTCGTTCGCGCCGTACGCCCTGACCGGCGCGATCATCGCCCAGGATCGGGGAGCCGTGGCGTGGGCCCGACAGGCGCTGCGCTTCGCTGCCGGCAACTTCTACATCAACGACAAGCCCACCGGGGCCGTCGTGGGGCAGCAGCCGTTCGGCGGGGCCCGGGCGTCCGGTACCAACGACAAGGCCGGCGCGGCCGTGAACCTCCTGCGTTGGACCAGCCCGCGCAGCATCAAGGAGACGTTCGTCCCGCCCACCGACTACCGCTACCCGTACATGGGCTGACGGATGACCCTCCTGCACATGGGAGCCCTGCACTCCTATGAGCAGGCGCTCGTCCTGCTGCTCGCGTTCGGGCCGTTCGTCGCGCTCGGAATCGTGATCGCGCTGCGCCGCCACCACGAGCGGGGGAGTCAGCGGGAGAGGTAGTCGCGCCCGACGGCGTTCTCCGCCCGGAGGGCGTCCAGGAGCAGGTCGGAGATCAGGCCCTCGATCTTCCCGCCGACCAGCGGAATGTTGACCTTGATGGTCATCTCGACGGTCTCGGTGGTGGTCCCGCCGCTCTGGGTCAGTCGGGCGGTGCCGGCCATCTCGCCGGGCTTGCCCGGGATGCTCGCGGTGACGTCGCCCTCCGTGGGAGTGCTCCAGGACTCCTCCTGGACGATGTTGATCTCCTCGCCCACGAACTTCCTGGCGAACGACGGGATCCCTCGCGCCGACTGGACCTGGTCGATGGTGACCTGCATGCCGGCGTCGTCCGTGTCGATGGACACCATCGCGCTGATCACGCCCTGGCGCTCGCAGACTTCCTCGCGGAATGCAGGGTCAGCGAGCATCGCGGCCACCTCGGTCATCGGGGCGTCGTACGCCATCTCGTGGACGAGTCGCCTCGCCATCAGCGGTCTCCCTTCCGCCACGCCGGGTCGCACCGAACCGGGTGCCGCACATCATGTCGGATGGGTACCTCGCAAGGTGGTCGCGACCCGTGTTGTGTGGGTGAGTGGCTGAGTCCTAGTGTCGGTGTGTGTCCACGACGCTCGACCAGGAAAAGTCAGAACTTCTCTCGAAGGCGGTTGACCTGGCGCGCAGCCGAAAGGGCGCAGGAGGGCCGCCCCACGACGTTGTCGGCGTCCTGCTCAAGGCCTACTACCGGCACGTGGCACCCGAGGACGTGACCGACAGGTCCGACGTCGACCTCTACGGCTCCCTCGCCTCGCACTACAAGCTCGCCGCCGTGCGCCCCCAGGGCACCGCGCAGGTGCGGGTCCTCACCCCGACCGTGAGTGAGCACGGGTGGTCGGCCGGCGCACACTCCGTCGTCGAGGTCATCACCGATGACATGCCGTTCCTCGTCGACTCGCTGACGATGGAACTGTCCCGCCAGCAGCGCGACGTGCACGTGGTGATTCACCCCCAGTTCGACGTGGTCCGCGACATCACGGGCAACCTCCAGGAGGCCTCCGGCGTCGAGGACGGCTCGACCGAGCCGCCGGAGGACGCGCTCCGCGAGTCGTGGATGCACATCGAGATCGCCCGCGTGGGCGACGAGGAAGACACGACCGAGCTCGAGGAGTCGCTGCAGCGGGTCCTGCGTGACGTCCGCGAGTCCGTGGAGGACTGGGACAAGATGCACTCCCAGGTCCTTGCGATCGTCGAGGAGCTCGAGCAGGGCTCGTCGCCGCTGGACAGCTCGGAGCTCGAGCAGGGTCAGGAGCTGCTCAAGTGGCTGGCGGCCGACCACTTCACGTTCCTCGGCTATCGCGAGTACCGCCTCGAGCGCGAGGGCGACGACGAGCTGCTGCGTGCCGTGCCCGGCACCGGGCTCGGCATCCTCCGGGCCGACCAAGACATGTCGGCTTCGTTCGGGAAGCTCCCGGCGCCGGTCAAGGCCAAGGCCCGCGAGAAGACGCTGCTCGTACTGGCGAAGGCCAACTCGCGGGCCACGGTGCACCGGCCGGCGTACCTCGACTACGTGGGCGTCAAGAAGTTCGACGACGCGGGCGACGTGGTCGGCGAGCGCCGCTTCCTCGGCCTGTACTCCAGCGCGGCGTACACCGAGTCCCTCACCCGGATCCCCCTGTTGCGCGAGAAGGCCGCCGAGGTCCTGCGGCGGCTCGGCTTCGATCCGCGCAGCCACGCCGGCAAGGCGCTCATGGACACCCTCGAGACCTACCCCCGGGACGAGCTGTTCCAGACGCCCATCGACGAGCTCGCGCCGATGGCCGAGGCGGTCATGCACGCGCGCGAACGGCGCCAGGTCCGGATGTTCCTCCGGCGGGACACCTACAGCCGCTACGTCTCCGTCCTCGTCTATCTCCCGCGCGACCGCTACAACACGTCGGTCCGCGAGAAGTTCTCGTCGATCCTGAAGGAGCGGCTGGGCGGCGAGTCCGTCGAGTTCAGCGTCCGGGTCGGTGAGTCGATGACCGCGAACGTGCACTTCGTCGTGCACCCACCCAAGGGCGGCAGGATCGCGGAGGTCGACACCGCCGACCTCGAGCGCCGTCTCACCGAGGCATCCAGGTCGTGGCGCGACGATTTCCGGGCATCGGTCCTGAGTGAGTACGGCGAGGACGCCGGCTCCCGGCTCGCCCGGCACTACGTCGACTCGTTCCCGGAGGCGTACAAGGAGGACTTCCTTCCTGCCACCGGCTCGTTCGACCTCGGACGGCTGGAGACCCTCCACGAGCAGCCGGGCGACGAAGGCATCGACCTGTCCCTCTATGAGCAGATGGACGCCGGTCGCGGGGAGGCGCGGCTCAAGGTCTTCCGCACCGGGTCGCCGCTGTCGCTGTCGGAGATCCTGCCGATGCTGTCGTCGATGGGGGTCGAGGTCGTCGACGAGCGCCCGTACCAGCTCGAGGGGCTCGGCCGCCCAACGTTCATCTACGAGTTCGGGCTGCGCTACACCGAGACCGTCCCAGCACGCGGTCGAGAGCTGTTCCAGGACGCGCTCCGCGCCGTGTGGGACGGCTACAACGAGATCGACGGGTTCAACGCGCTGGTGCTCCGCGCCGGCCTCACCTGGCGTCAGGCCACGGTGCTGCGGGCCTATGCGAAGTACATGAAGCAGGGGAACTCGCCGTTCGCGCTCGACTACATCGAGGGCGCGCTCCGCAACAACGTCGAGATCACCAAGATGCTGGTCCGGCTCTTCGAGGCCCGCTTCGACCCGGGTCGTAACGCACTTGCCGCTGACGCCGAGGCCAGGACGTCGAGCGTCGAAGCCGTCGAGGAGCGCATCAACCGGGCGCTCGACGACGTCGCCAGCCTCGACCACGACCGCATCCTGCGTTCCTACCTCACCCACATCAGGGCGACCCTGCGCACCAACTACTTCCAGGGCGACGGCAACGGGGGGGTGCACGCGTACATGTCCTTCAAGATGGAGCCGTCGGCCATCCCGGACCTGCCGGAGCCACGCCCCAGCTACGAGATCTTCGTGTACTCCCCGCGGGTCGAGGGTGTGCATCTCCGCTTCGGGGCCGTCGCGCGTGGTGGACTGCGCTGGTCGGACCGTCGCGACGACTTCCGCACCGAGGTGCTCGGTCTGGTCAAGGCGCAGATGGTGAAGAACACCGTCATCGTCCCGGTCGGCGCCAAGGGCGGGTTCTTCTGTAAGCAGCTCCCCGACATGAGTGACCGCGACGCATGGCTGGCCGAGGGCATCGCCTGCTACAAGACCTTCATCTCGGGCCTCCTCGACATCACCGACAACCGGCGCGACGGGGAGACGGTGCCGCCTCAGGACGTGGTCCGCCACGACGGTGACGACTCCTACCTCGTGGTGGCCGCCGACAAGGGGACCGCGACGTTCTCCGACATCGCCAACGGGGTGGCCGAGCACTACGGCTTCTGGCTCGGCGACGCCTTTGCCAGCGGCGGCTCGGTGGGCTACGACCACAAGGCCATGGGGATCACCGCCCGGGGCGCCTGGGTTTCGGTCCAGCGCCACTTCCGCGAGCGTGGCATCGACTGCCAGGCCGAGGACTTCACCGCGATCGGGATCGGCGACATGTCCGGCGACGTGTTCGGCAACGGCATGCTCTGCTCCGAGCACATCCGCCTGGTGGCCGCCTTCGACCACCGCGACATCTTCCTGGACCCCTCGCCCGACGCCGCGTCGTCGTACGCCGAGCGGCGTCGGCTCTTCGACCTGTCTCGGTCGAGCTGGCAGGACTACGACACCAGCCTGATCTCGGAGGGAGGCGGCGTCTACTCCCGGTCGCTGAAGTCGATCCCGCTCAACGATGCCGTGCGAGAGGCGCTGGGCATCGAGGAGAACATCCCGGCGATGACGCCCGCGGAGCTGATGAAGACCATTCTCCAGGCTCCCGTCGACCTGCTCTGGAACGGCGGCATCGGCACCTACGTCAAGGCTGTGGAGGAGTCGCACGCCGATGCCGGCGACAAGGCCAACGACGCGATCCGGGTGGACGGGCGCGACTTGCGGGCCCAGTGCGTCGGAGAGGGCGGCAACCTCGGCCTCACCCAGCTCGGCCGGATCGAGTACGCCGAGATCGGCTGCGAGCGCCAGGGCGGGCGGATCAACACCGACTTCATCGACAACTCCGCCGGCGTCGACACCTCCGACTACGAGGTCAACCTGAAGATCCTGCTCGACAAGGTGGTGGCCGAGGGGGATCTCACCAGGAAGCAGCGCAACAACCTGCTCTCCGAGATGACCGACGAGGTCGCGGCCCTGGTGTTGCGGGACAACTACGAGCAGAACCTCGCCCTGGCCAACGCCGCCGCCCACGCGTCGTCGCTGCTCCACGTGCACGAGGACTGGATGAAGAAGCTGGTCCGCCAAGGGGTGCTCAACCGGGAGCTGGAGGCGCTCCCGACGTCGCGGCAGGTGCGCCGGCGCCTCGAGCGCGGCGAGGGGCTGACCACGCCGGAGGCCTCGGTGCTGTTGTCGTGGACCAAGATCGTGCTGGCCGACGAGCTGCTCGACTCCGACCTGCCGGACGACCCCTACCTGCGTATCGACCTGATGGCCTACTTCCCGAAGGCGGTGCAGGAGGGCTACGAGACCCAGATCGCCGACCATCCCCTGCGCCGCGAGATCATCGTCACCCAGGTGGTCAACGACCTGGTGAATGGTGCCGGCCTGACCTTCTGGCCACGGCTGGCGGGGGAGACCGGCGCCTCGGCGGCCGAGCTGACCCGGGCCAACTTCGTCGCTCGCGAGATCTTCGCGTCGCTGGAGCTGCGGGACGAGCTCAAGACCCACGACAACGTCCTCGACGCCTCGATCCAGACCCGGATGCGGATCGAGATGCGCACCCTGGTCGAGCGGGCGTCGCGCTGGCTGGTCAACAACAGGCGGCCGCCGCTCGACAGCCAGGGCACTGTCGACTTCTTCAGCGAGCCGGTGCAGAAGGTGATGCGCCAGCTGCCCGAGCTCATCACCGGGCGGGAGCTGACCGCGTTCCAGGGACGCCGGGACCGGCTGATGGCGCAGAACGTCCCCGAGGACCTGGCCGCCCGGGTCGCGGTGCTCGACCCCGCCTACCTCCTGCTGAACGTGGTCGAGATCGCCGCTCGGGAGGACCTCGACCCGGCCGAGGTCGCCCGGCTGCACTTCGCGCTCGGTGAGCGGCTCGGGCTGCCGGCGCTGGTGCAGCGGATCTTCGCCCTGCCGCGCGAGGACCGCTGGCAGACCATGGCCCGCGGCGCTGTCCGCGACGACCTGTACGCCGTGCACGCCCAGCTCACCCGACAGGTGCTCCGCGCGACGTCACCCGAGGACTCGGTCCCCGCCAGGATCGCTGCCTGGGAGGACGACGACCAGGTCGTGGTCGGCCGCGCCGTCGCCACGCTCGAGGAGATCTGCGCGGACGAGAAGGCAGACCTCGCGCGGATGTCGGTCGGTCTCCGCGTGGTGCGGGGACTACTCGCCACCGGATGATCATCCCGCCTGCTCTCGGCCGTCCTCGTGCCGATGGTGAAGCTGGCCGCGTTTCGCGCTCGCGCTGACTCTGGTCTCGGCACGGCTCTTCCGCTGGGAGACCCACTAGCGTTCAGCCATGGGCCTGCTGTTCCAGACGCCACGGGCGCGGGTACGCCGTTGGACCCGCCCGGTGCGCCGGGACCGGTCGAGCCAGCTCACCGGCCGAGTGGTGCTGGTCACCGGAGCCTCCTCCGGCATCGGCGAGACGACGGTCCGACAGGTGGCGGCGCGCGGTGCCACGGTGCTGCTCGTGGCCCGCCGAGCCGACGACCTGGAGCGGATCCGCGCCGAGATCGAGGCCCGCGGCGGCCACGCCGCGGCGTACCCCTGCGACCTGACCGACGCCGACGCGGTGGACGCGCTGGTCAAGCAGGTGCTCGCGGAGCACGGCGTCGTCGACTACCTGGTCAACAACGCCGGCCGCTCGATCCGGCGCTCGCTGGACCTGGCCTACGACCGGTTCCACGACTTCGAGCGGACCATGTCGGTCAACTACTTCGCGCCGGTGCGCCTGACCCTGGGGCTGCTCCCGGCGATGCGGGCGCAGGGCTTCGGGCACATCGTCAACGTCGGGACGTGGGGCGTGCAGATGAAGGCACCCAAGTTCACGGCCTACATCGCGTCCAAGACCGCGCTGGACACCTGGAGCCGGATCGCCGGACGTGAGGCCTACCCGGACAACGTGACGTTCACGAACATGCGGTTCGCCCTGGTGCGCACCGCGATGGTGGTGCCGACCGGGAGCTATGAGGACCGCAGGGCGCTGACGCCTGAGCAGGCGGCGGCGAAGGTGGTGCGCGCCCTCGAGGAGCGGCCCCTCACCGTCGACACGTGGGCCGGGCGCGCCGGCGAGGTGCTCAACATCGTGGCGCCGCGGCTGAGCGATGCCCTGATGAGCCGCTTCCACCGTTCCGCTCCGGACTCCGACGCGGCCCGGCGATCTGGAGACCCGCCCTAGATCATCATGGCGATGGCCGCGGTGACTCCCACGGCGACGATCAGGACTCGTAGGAGGGTGCTGGGCAGCCTCCGCCCGACGCGGGCACCGACGTAGCCGCCGACGACGGATCCTGCCGCCAGCAGGACGATGGCCAGCCACGCCAGGTCCGCCACGAAGATGAAGATCACTGCGGCCACGACGTTGCTCGCCAGGACGGCCAGTGTCTTGAGCGCGTTGACGACCCGGAACTCGAGATCGAGCCCGAGTCCCAGCACGGCCATCATCATGACCCCGGAGCCGGCTCCGAAGTACCCGCCGTACACGCCGGTGAGGGAGGCGAAGGCGGTGGTGACCGGCGACATCCGGGTGCGCTCCGCAGCCACGGTGCCGTCGTGGCTTCGGCGCAGCCAGCGCGAGATCCGGGGCTGGGCGCCGACCAGGACACAGGTGAAGAGGATCAGCCACGGCACGATCGCCTCGAAGACGCCCGGGGGCAGGGCGAGCAGCAGGATCGCGCCGAGGACCCCGCCGCTCGCGCACGTGACGATCACCGCGGTCGTGACCCCGGGATGCTCGCGCAGCTCGCTGCGGTAGCCGAACGAGCCGCTCACCCCGGCCGGAGTCATGCCGACGGTGTTCGACGCGTTGGCGACGACCGGCGGCAGGCCCACGGCGACGAGGACGGGGAAGCTCAGAAGTGACGCGACTCCCACGGTCGAAGTCATGAACCCCGCTGCGAGTCCGGTGGCGAGCACCGCCAGCTGTTCGAGGCCCGTCACCCGTGAATGTTTGCACCTCGGCGCGCAACCCGTTTGGCTGGGTCACTGAGCCTGTGTCGTGATCCGGGTCAACTCGGGCCCCCGGCGCCGGCCGGAAGGACTGCATCATGGGACCGGAATGGGTAGCGATCATCGTGTTGGTCGCGCTGTTCGTCGTCGGCACCGTGCTGCCGATCAACATGGGCGCGCTCGGATTCGTCGCCGCCTGGCTGGTGGGGATGTACTCCCTCGGGCTGGCCGAGGACGAGATCATCGCCGGGATGAGCGGGGACCTGGTCCTCACCATCGTCGGCGTCACCTATCTCTTCGCGATCGCCCGGGACAACGGGACGGTCGACCTGATCGTGGCGACGGCCGTGAAGGGCGTCGGCGGGCGAGTGGTGTTGATCCCGTGGGTGATGTTCGCGGTCACCGGGGTGCTCACCGCGATCGGCGCGGTCAGCCCGGCGGCGTGCGCGATCATCGGCCCGATCGCCCTGGGCTTCGCCGGGAGGTACGGCATCAGCCCGTTGATGATGGGCATGATGGTCGTCCACGGCGCCCAGGCCGGTGGCTTCTCGCCGATCAGCATCTACGGCACGATCACCAACTCGGTGATGGAGAGCGCCGGGCTGCCGAACAGCGAGCTGACGATCTTCTTCTCCAGCCTCGTGGTCAACACGATCCTCGCGGCCGCCCTGTTCGTATTCCTCGGCGGCCCCTCCCTCGCCTCGAGGCGAATCGACCCGGAGCCCGAGGGTGAGGACGACCGGCCCGGATCCGCCGACGGCGGGACGGCGACCGCCACGGCGAGGCAGACGGAGCAGGTGACCAGGAAGCCGATGGTCTCCGTCAAGACCCAGCAGATCCTCACCCTGGTGGTGTTCGTCGCCGTCGCCGTGATCGCGCTGTACTACGAGAAGAGCATCGGCTTCGTGACGATCGCTGCGGCGGTGCTGCTGTCCGCGATCGCTCCGGAGCGCAGCGCTCAGGCGGTCAAGAACATCGCCTGGCCCACCGTGCTGCTGGTCGCCGGTGTCAGCTGCTACGCCTTCGTTCTCACCGAGGCCGGCTCCCCGGAGTTCGTCGGCAACTGGGCGGCCGGGGTCGGCGTGGCCGCGCTGGGCGCGCTGGTGCTGTGCTACGTCGGTGGCGTGGTGTCGGCCTTTGCCTCCTCGACCGCCCTGCTGCCGGTGATCATCCCGATCGCCGTGCCGCTGATCGAGGACGGCGGTGTCAGCGCCGGCCTGGTCGTGGCCGCGGTCGCGGTCTCCTCGACCATCGTCGACGTCAGTCCGTTCTCGACCAACGGCGCGTTGATGCTGGCCAACCGGCCCGACACCATCTCCGAGCCGGTCTACTACAAGCAGATCCTCACCTACGGCGCGCTCGTCACCGCGGTCGGCCCGCTGCTGGTGTGGGCCGCGCTCGTGCTGCCTGGTTGGTGAGGCCGGCCGGGCCCAGCGCCGGTCAGGCCGACTCGTCCGAACCCATCACGCAGAACGGGATGCCGGCCGGGTCGGCGAGCACGGCGATCCGGCCGTACGACGTGTTCTCGGCCGGCTGGACGAGCGCGCCGCCGGCACCGATCGCCTGCGCGACGACGTCGTCGGTGTCCGCGACCTCGAGGTAGAACTGCCACCGGGACGGTTGGTCGCCCAGGAAGTCGGAGCCGTCCATGATGCCGGCCCTCGCGTCCTCGTCCTTGCCCAGCGTGGTGTAGCGGAACTCCGCAGTGTCGCTCATGGTGTGGGTGTCCCAGTCGAACACGTCGCGATAGAAGCGCACCGCTGCGTCATAGTCCTGGCTCAGCGTCTCGAACCAGGACGGCGCGCCGACCTCGCCGCGCGCCCCGAAGCCTCGGTGCTGCATCGCCTGCCAGATCCCGATGGACGCGCCTGCGGGATCGATGACGAAGGCCATGCGGCCCATGTCGCCCACATGCATCGGCTCGACGACGACCTGGCCGCCGTGCTCGGCCGCCTTTGCCGCCGTGGCCCCGGCGTCCTCGCTGGCAAGGTAGACCGACCACGTGCTGGGCCCCATGGAGCCGTCGTTGCGCATGCAGCCTGCGATCGGCTCGCCGTTGCGCTCGAAGACCACGTAGCCGCCGTACTCCTCACCGCTCGTCCGTGCCGTCCACCCGAACAGCTCCCCGTAGAAGATGCCCGCCCGGTCGGGGTCAGGCGTGAACAGCTCGATCCAGCAGGGGTCACCGGGGGAGTGGGTGGCGGTCATGGCGGCTCCGAGCGTCAGCTGGCCTTCTTCTTGGCGGCCTTCTTGGTCGTCTTCTTGGCTGTCTTCTTTGCTGCTGTCTTCTTCGCTGCCTTCTTGGGCTTCTCCTCGGCCTTGTCGCCCTTGCCGGTCCCCTCGCCGCGGGAGGTCTTGGCGTCGTCCACGGAGCGCTGGAGGGCAGCGAGCAGGTCGACCACCTCGCCGGAGGACTTCGTGGAGGTCGGGGTCCGCTTGACCTCGCCGCCCTCGACCTTGGTCTTGACGAGTGCCTCGACGGCCTCGGCATAGTCGTCCTCGAAGTCGGCGGGCTCGAAGTCGCCGGCGAGGGTCTCGACCAGCATGTTTGCCATCTTGACCTCGGCGTCCTTGACCTTCCCGTTCTCGATGTTGAAGTCGGGGGTGCGGATCTCGTCGGGCCACATCATGGTCTGTAGCACGATGACGTCGTCGCGGACGCGCAGCACTGCGACAGTCGTCCGCTGCCTGAGCGCCACCGTCACCACGGCCATCCGGTCCGCGTCGACCAGCGCCTGACGCAGCAGGGCGTAGGGCTTGGCACCGGACTTCTCCGGCTCGAGGTAGTAGGACTTCTCGAAGAGCATCGGGTCGATCTGGTCACTCGGGACGAACTTCTCGACGGCGATCTCCCGCGAGGACGTCGAGGGCAGCTCGGCCATGTCATCGTCGGTGAGGATGACCATCTCGCCGTCCTCGGTCTCGTAGCCCTTGGCGATGTCGGCGTACGCGACCTCCTCGCCGTCGATCGAGCAGACCCGCTGGTACTTGATCCGGCCACCGTCCTTGGCATGTACCTGCCGGAACGACACGTCATGGGACTCGGTGGCGGAATAGAGCTTCACGGGCACGCTGACCAGCCCGAAGGACACCGCTCCCTTCCAGATCGCACGCATGCACATACCTTTCTGACGACCGTGGCCACATCTTGGTATCGGTAAGGATGTACCCATGCGCCCCATGCTCGCCACTCGTGGCACCCACGTGCCGACCGGGAGTGGGTGGACCCACGAGGTGAAGTGGGACGGTGTGCGCATCCTGGGAGAGGTCTCGACGAGCGCAACCGGCAAGGACGGCCGGGCCAGGTTGTTCACTCGGAACGGGAACGACGCGACCATCGCCTGGCCAGACGTGAGCGCCGCTCCGCTCGGGAGCCGGGACCTACTCGTGGACGGCGAGATCATCGGCCTCAACGACGAGGGGCTGCCAGACTTCCGGGTGATCCAGGACCGGATGCACGTACGCCGGGCCTCGACCGCGGCCCGCCTCGCCGAGGACATCCCCGTTGTCTACATGGTCTTCGACGTGCTGCGACTGGACGGGCGGGACCTCGCCGCGGAACCTCTGAAGCAGCGGCGAGAGATCCTGGACGGGCTGGGCCTCGCGGCGTCCACCTGGCAGGTGCCCGCGACGTACGACGACGGGCCGATGCTCTTCGACGCCACCCTGCAGCAGGGACTCGAGGGCATCGTCAGCAAGCGGCTGTCTTCCCGCTACGTCTTCGACTCCCGGACCCCGCACTGGCAGAAGTTCGCCCATCGTCACCGGCTCTCGTACGTGATCGGCGGCTGGCGCCCGGTGGAGGGCTCGGAGAACAACATCGGTGCCGTCCTCGTGGGTGAGCCCACCGACGAGGGGCTGCTCTACCGGGGCCGTGTGGGCAGCGGGATCGGTGCGAGCGCCGGTCGGCTGCTCAGCGGGCTGCTGACGCCCCTGACCCGGGAGGACAGCCCGTTCGACGACGAGGTGCCGCCGGTCGACGCCCGCGGAACCCACTGGGTGAACCCGCTGGTCGTGGTCGACGTGGACACTCACCACCGGTCCCGTCGACAGCGCCTGCGCCAGCCGTCGTACCGTGGGGTCCGGCCAGACCTGACTCCGGAGGACCTGAAATGAAGCGAGTGCTGACCGTCGGCCTGCTAGCCACCCTGCTGCCCGTGCTCGGTGCGCCGGCCGTCTCCGCCGAGCCGGTGGAGCCCGACGCGCCGGAGCGTGCGGCCCACGGCTCCCACGTGCGTCTCGGCGGCGTCACGGTCCATCTCCGACCGGGCACCAGGCAGATCGTGACCGTCAACCGCACCCACGGCCACCACGCCAGGGTCACGTTCTGGGGTCGCAGTGGCGGGAAGTGGCGCCAACGGTTCCAGGCGAAGGACGGACGGATCGGGTACGCCGGCCTGGTCCGGCCCAAGCGGCGCGTCCAGGGCTCGGGGAAGACCCCACTGGGCACGTTCCGGCTGCCGTTCGCGTTCGGCACCCACAAGCAGAGGGACCGCTGGGACCCGAGCTACCGCCGGATCCGGCGCGGCGACTACTGGGTGCTGGACAACGGGTCGAAGCACTACAACCGCTACCGCAACAAGTCGCAGGGCGGGTTCCGCTGGCGGCTGCCGGCCAGCCACCCGAACGGCTCCGAGCGGCTCAAGGACTATCCGGTCCAGTACGAGTTCTCCGTCGTGACCACGTTCAACTGGGGCCAGGTCCGGCGCCGGGGTGGCGCGATCTTCCTGCACGTCAACGGCAGCGGCGCGACGGCGGGCTGCGTCAGCACACCGCGTCCTTTCCTGCGCCGGACCCTGGCCAGGCTGGACCAGGACCTGAAACCGGTCATCGCGATCGGCAGATGACGAGCCACCGATGAGCGAGGTCCACGTCGATGTCGAGGGCCGCACACTCAAGCTCAGCAACCTCGACAAGGTGCTGTACCCACGCACCGGCACCACCAAGGGCGAGATTCTCAACTACTACGCCCAGATCGCGCCGGTGCTGCTCCCGCACCTGAAGGACCGGGCGGTGACCCGGATCCGGTGGCCGCACGGGGTGGCCGACAAGAGCTTCTTCGAGAAGAACGCCCCGGCGGGCACTCCGTCGTGGGTCCGCACCGCCCGGGTCCCGACCACGGGGTCACGGGGGGAGTCGAGGCACGGCGACCATCTGGAGTTCCCGATCGTCGACGACCTCGCCACGCTGACCTGGCTGGTCAACCTGGCCGCGCTCGAGCTGCACGTCCACCAGTGGACCGTGAACCGCAACGGCCAGCCCCGCAACCCCAACCGGCTCGTGATCGACCTGGACCCCGGGGAGCCGGCCGGGCTGCCGGAGTGCTGCACGGTCGCGCTGCTGGTCAGGGAGAAGCTGGGGGAGCGGGGGCTCGAGGTCCGGCCGGTGACCAGCGGCAGCAAGGGCCTGCACCTGTACGCCGCCCTGCCCGGCCGGCTCAACCCCTCCGAGACCACCGCCCTCGCCAAGGAGGTGGCCGAAGAGCTTCAGCGCAAGGACCCGAAGCTGGTCACCGCCACCATGACCAAGGCGCGACGCTCCGGGAAGGTGTTCCTGGACTGGTCCCAGAACGCCGGTTCGAAGACCACCATCACGCCGTACTCCCTGCGCGGCCGGGAGCTGCCGACGGTGGCCGCACCGGTGACCTGGGACGAGGTCGAGGCGGGTGCCGAGGACCCTCTGGGACTGGAACAGCTCCGTTACGAAGAAGTCCTCGAACGAGCAAATCAGTCGGGAGATTTGTTCTCGACAACGGAATCCGAGGCCTGATTCGGTAACAACGGCCAAATTCGTTTGTTACCCAATTGTGGATATCGCGTGGCCCACGTGTGGCAAGTCCGTGGACCCGGCCCCCATACGTTCTTCCTGTAGCTCAATGAAAGACGCCGAGCGAATCGCTCGGACCAATCAGGGAGAAACCAATGGCAACCACGAACAGCCGCAAGGTCCTCGTACCTCTGGCCACGCTGCTCGCCGCTGGCGCGGTGGCCATCGGGTCCGGCGCCGACTGGACCTCGACCAGCAACTCCTCGATCACCGCCAGCTCCGGTGACCTGGCCCACGTCAACAGCGAGGACAACGCGACCCTGGCGGTCACGAACCTCAAGCCCGGCGCCACCGAGGGCGGCTCGCTGACCATCACCGACACCGGCACCCTGGACTCCACCCTGACGGCGGTCCCGAGCGGCAACACCGACGAATTCGTCGCCGACGCGGTCACCGTGACCGTGGAGGCCGACGGCAATGTGGTCTACAGCGGTGACTTCGCGGACCTGACCGGCACCCTGAACCTCGGCTCGCTGGACGCCGACACCCCGGCGGCTGACTCGATCACCGTCGAGTTCACCGTCGAGATGGACGCGGCCGCCAGCAACGCCAACCAGGGCAAGGACGCCGGCGTCGACCTGGAGTTCGTCACCACCTCGACCAGCGGCGACGAGTCCGGCGCCGTCTGGACTCCCTGATCGAATGATCGTCAGTGCGCCGGGTCGGGGGGCCGGACGCACTGAACGGGGGGAGTGGGCAGGCCCGTCCGGCTCTGGGGGGAGCCGGACGGGCCACCCGCACACAGCACCACCACATCACCAAGGATGAAGGGAGCAGGACAGTGGAGATCTCGACCACAGCTCGTCGCTCGGGCGGGCTGGCCCGCGTCCTGGTCAACCTGATCTGCCTCGTCGCCGTCTTCGCAGCGCTCCTGTTCATCATCCCGGCCGCCTTCGGCCTGCAGCGCTACGTCATCACCGGCACCTCGATGAGCGGCAGCATCGACCGCGGCTCCGTGGTCTTCTCCGAGGTCGTCCCGGTCACCGACCTCGAGGTCGGCGACGTGATCACCTACGAGCCGCCGTCGGAGACCGGGATCGACCACCTGGTCACCCACCGCATCGTCGCCATCGACGACGACCAGTTCCGCACCAAGGGCGACGCCGTCTCCGAGGCCGACCCGTGGACCTTCGAGCTCGAGTCCGCCTCCCAGGCCCGCGTCGAGTACGACATCCCCTACGCCGGCTGGATCTTCATCGGTCTCCAGGACCGCATGGTGCGAGTCATCGCCATCGGCATCCCGGCCGCCATCATCGCGCTGATGAGCCTCGTCCAGCTGGGCCGCGTCCTGCGCCCCACGCGGGAAGTCGTGGAATCCGCACCGATCGCCAAGCCGGCGGCTACCGTGAGTGGCTGAGCCCGTGAAGGTCAAGCTGCTCGTCGTGCTGGGCGCGCTGCTCCTCGGAGCCGGCGCGCTCGTTGGCGTTCAGTTCTCCTCCGCGGACTTCACCAGCCAGAGCGACACCGACGTGAGCGTGAACGCCGCGTCCGACTGGACGCCGCCGACGGTCACCCTGGCCAACCCCGGTACGCCGGCCTTCGGGACGGTGGTGCTCAGCGCCACCGCCTCCGATGCCGACTCCTCCGTCGCCTCCGTCACCATCGAGCGCCGCCCGGCGGGCTCCCCGACCTGGACCGAGATCTGCAACGACGCCAGCCCGCCGTACTCCTGCTCGTGGAACACCACGCTGGTCACCGACGGTGACTACGAGCTGCGGGCCACGGCCACCGACGCTCTCACCAATGTCGCCAGCTCGAGCGTGGTCACGACCGAGGTGCTCAACAGCGTCAGCGTGGTCATGGCTCCGCTTCCGTCGCCGACGCGGGGAACGTTGACCCTGAACGCAACCTTCTACAACGGGGGCACCGCCTCGATGCGGTTCCAGAGGTTGGTGGGCGCCACCTGGACGAACCTGCCCGGATGCGCCGCTGTCACCGGGACCACCCGCACCTGCACGTTCAACACGGCCAGTGTCGCCGACGGCTCCTACAGCTTCCGCGCGACCGCAGTCGCGAGCAGTGTGACCTACACCGACGCGCAGCCCGGCGTGCAGATCGACAACACGGCGCCGACGACCTCCCTGACCGTCCCGGCCGTCCCACTCACGGGCGTCGTCGCTCTGACCGCGACCGCCACGGACACCGGCACCGGCGTGACGTCGGTGTCGTTCCAGTACCGGCTCACCGGTGCCCCGACCTGGAGCGAGTGCGGCGTCGACTACAGCTCGCCGTACGCGTGTGCCCTAGACACCGACGCGATCGCGCAGGGCAACTACCAGTTCCAGGCCGTCGCCACCGACGGCATCGGCAACGTCACGACGACCGCAACCCAGTCCCGGGCCGTCGACCACGGAGCACCCACCGTGGCGCTCACCGTGCCGAGCGGGATCCTCAGCGGCACGGTGGCCCTGACCGCGACCGCCTCCGACGGCTGGGGAGTCGCCTCGGTGGCCTTCCAGTACCGCCGCTCCGGCGTTTCAACGTGGACAACCGCGTGCACCGACAACAGCGCGGCCTACACGTGCAACCCGAACACCAGCGGATGGACCGACAGCACCTACGAGTTCCAGGCAGTGGCGACCGACAACGCCGGGCGGACCACCACGACGGCCATCCAGTCGCGGATGGTCGACAACAACAACCCGGCCACCGTTCTCATCGTGCCTGCCGGGGCCCTGCGCGGCACCGTCAACGTCAACGCGACCGCGACTGACGGCAACGGGATCCAGTCGGTGGTTCTCCAGTACCGCCAGACTGGAACCACGCCGTGGACGACCTGTGCCACCGACACCAGCGCTCCCTACGAGTGCTCGGTCAACACGCTCACCCTGAACAACGGGAACCACGAATTCCGGGCGATCGCGACCGACAACGCGAACCGCACCACCACCCCGGCGATCCAGACCCGCATGGTGGACAACCTGGCGCCCTCCGCCTCCCTGAGCGTCCCTGCGGGCACCCTGGGCAATGCCGTCACCCTGACAGCTCACGACCAGCGACGCGCACTCCGGAGTCGCCTCCGTGCTCTTCGAGTACCGCCCGGTCGGTGGTTCGGGCTGGACGGCCTGCGGCTCCGACAGTTCGGCTGCCGGTGGCTACACCTGCGTATTGGACACGACCGGCCTGAACAACGGCAGCTTTGAGTTCCGCGCCATCTCCACCGACGTGGCAGGGAACTCGACCACGTCGGCGACGGTGGGCCCGCGGACGGTCACCAACACCACGTCCGGTGTGGACGTCCAGGCGACGAACGCCGACTCGCAGGCCCTGGCGGGCGACTCCCTGATCTTCACGTTCAACCGTCGGGTCGCCCCGGCCAGCATCAAGGCCGGCTGGAACGGCCTTGCCGGCACGCCAGTCAACGTGTCCTTCAGCAGCCAGGCCTTTGCGGGCGGGCCGGTGGCGGGTCGCGACTGGGCCGGCTTCAACGTCAACCTCGGCACCGTCGCGTTCCAGCAGAACTACCTGAACGGCAGCAACACCGGCGCCTTCAACAGCTCGATGATGACCATGACGGAGACGACGGTGGCCGGCGTCACCCGGAGCGTGGTCACCGTGACCTTCGGCACCCGGTCGGGCACGTGGGCCACCGACAGCAACAACGGCGTCATGGTCTGGCAGCCATCGGCGGCCATCACGTCCGCGACCGGTACGGCGACGCCGTGCTCGACCGCGAACGTCAACGAGACCGGCAATGACACCGACCTGTGAGGACATTGCCCGGATCGACAGTGCCTCTGCCTCTATGCTCGCGACCATGGCACGAGTGCTGGTAGTCGAGGACGAGGAGGACATCGCCTTCCCGCTGGTCCGCACCCTGGAGCGCGAGGGGTACGCCGTCAGCTGGGTGGAGAGCGGTGGCAGCGCCCTCGACCACCTCAGGGAGCATTCGGCCGATGTGATGATCCTCGACCTCGGGCTGCCCGACATGGACGGTCTCGATGTGTGCCGAAAGGCCCGGGATGCCGGCTACGACGGCGCCATCATGATCGTGACCGCGCGGGCCGGTGAGCTCGACCGCGTGGTCGGGCTGGACTACGGGGCCGACGACTACCTTGCCAAGCCGTTCGGGCTGGCAGAGCTCCAGGCCCGGGTGCGGGCGCTGCTGCGTCGTACCGCTTCGACGACGGCCGACGTCGACGACGCTGAGGACACCAGCGACACCGGCACCGGCCTTCGGATCGACGCGGCCGCCCACCGCGTCTTCATGGGTCCGGACGAGATCGCGCTGACCGGCAAGGAGTTCGAGGTCCTCAACATCCTGGCGGCCGACCGCGACAAGGTGGTCTCGCGGGAACGGCTGATGGCCGACGTGTGGGACGAGAACTGGTATGGCTCGACCAAGACTCTCGACGTCACCATCGGACGGCTGCGGCAGAAGCTGGAGGCCGCGGGCGTGACCGCCCGGGTCGTCGCCGTGAGAGGAGTGGGCTTCCGCCTCGAGGGCGCCGGCGATGCGTGAGCGCATCACCGCTGCCTTCGTCGTCCTTGCCCTCGCCGTTCTCGTGGGGGCGGGGACCGTGCGGGCCTTCAGCCTGCGCGACATCCTCCGTGAGGAGACGGCTGCCCACCTGCAGCACGAGGCCGAGCTGACCACCCGGCTGATCGCCGAGCACCGCGAGGCCGAGCTCCCGGTGGACGAGGCCTACCTCCAGGACCTGGTGTCGCCCCACGTCCGGCTGGAGTACACCCCACCTGCCGGCGGATCCGTGGTGGTTGAGGGCACGGACTTCGAGGCATCGGGGGACGACGACCCACTGGAGAGCACCGTCACCTCCGACGTGGGGACGGTCGTCATCACCGAGAAGCCGGGCTCGTTCGGCAACATCGTCGGCCGCGATCCGGTGGTCCTGCTCGCGGTTTCACTGCTGATCATCGCGCTCGCGGGGCTGGTGGGGTACGTCGCGGCGCGGACGTTGTCGCGCCCCTTCCGAAAGCTGGCCGAGGCGGCAGAGGCCCTCGGCCGGGGACGGTTCGACCTCGACCTGCCCAAGACCCGGATCCCCGAGGCTCAGGAGATCGGAAAGGCCCTGTACGCCAGCGCCAAACAGCTCGAGTCGCGGCTCCGACGAGAGCGCCAGTTCGCCGAGCAGGCGTCCCACGAGCTGCGCACCCCGATCACGGCACTTCGGCTCGAGCTCGAGGAGCTCACCCTGCGCGACGACGTACCGGACGACGCGAAGGCGTCCGCTGCCCGGTCACTGCACACGGTGGACGAGATGAGCGCGTCGGCCGGGAAGCTGGTCGAGCTGGCCCGCGGCAGCCTGGTCGAGGGGGCGCAGGTGAGCCTGCAGACGCTCGCGACCCAGCAGGCCCAACGGTGGGCCGACCGGCTGGTCGACGAGCGCAGGAAGGTGTCCGCGTCGGCCGAAGGCAACCTGGACCTCGAGTTCACGCCCGGACCGGTCGAGCACGTCCTGGACCTCGTGCTCGACGACGTCGTTCGGGGCGGCGGCAAAGAACCGGTGCGGCTCACGTTCTTCGCCGAGCAGACGTATCTGCGGGTCACCCTTCCGGCCGGCGTGATCGCCGGTCAGAGCCGGGTGCGGGGCCGCCGGCGAGCAACCGAGAAGGGCATCGCGCAGGCCCGAGTTGTGGCCGAGGACCAGGGCGGTCGTTTGAGCGGCGACGGAGTGACAGAAGATCTGGAGATCCTGTTGCCGCGCCGCTGAGCGTCGCCCCAGGATTCCTTGCTGGCCATCGCGGCTCCGGAGTAGCCTCGACGGGCCGGGGATTCCCGTGCACTGCCATCAGGGCTCTGTCGTCTCCGGCCTGACCTCGGCCGCTCCCCAATCGCACCGTGCCGTGCGGCCGTGATGTGTCCCTCGGGGCCGGCACACCACGCACCCAGGTGCCTCGGACGCCCCCACCGGTACGGCGACGTCGGACGCGACGGCCGAACCGGGAGGGATCATGAGAGAGCTCGTCGCAGACCTGGTGCGCATCGGTAGGTTCACACCGGTGGCGTCGTACCAACGACTGGCCTACGTGTGTGGCGGGCTCCTGATCCTGAGCGGCCTGTTCCACGGTGTGGTCTACCTGGTCGACGGAGGCCCGTGGGAGGGCCCGGTCTCGTGGCGAAAGCCCGTCGTCTTCGGCCTGTCCTTCGGCATCACGCTGGTGACCATGTCCTGGTTCGTGGGCTTCCTGCGACCCCGGAAGTCCGTGGGCTGGCTCCTGCTGGGCGGTTTCGCGTTCGCGTCGGTGGGCGAGGTGTTCCTCATCTCGATGCAGAAGTGGCGCGGCGTCGCGTCTCACTTCAACGAGGACACCGACTTCGACGCGATGGTCTTCTCGCTGATGGGCATGCTGGTCTCCCTGGTGGCCTTGCTGACCGTCGTCATCGCCGTGTGGTCCTTCGTGCGACTCGACGCCCCGCCCAGCCTCGCCCTGGCCATCCGCCTCGGCCTGGTGCTGATGCTGGTCAGCCAGATGGTCGGCGTGCAGATGATCGTCGAAGGCGGCAACCAGTTCGGCGCAGAGGGTGCCCTCAAGGTCCCGCACGCCTTCACGCTGCACGCGGTCCAGGTCCTGCCGGCCCTCGCCCTCCTGTTGCTCGCGGCGGAGTTCGTGGAGCGACGCCGGGTCGAGATCGTGGCGGTCGGAGCCGCCGGCTACGCGTGCCTGATCGCCTCCACGATGCTGCAGACGTACGCCGGTCGCAGCCCGCTCGACCTGGTCCTCATCTCGAGCGCCTTCGCAGTGGCAGGGCTCGGGCTCCTCGCCGTGAGCGCGGTGTTCGCGCTGCGTGGCGTCGCGGCGCGCCTGCGTCCGCCGACGACTCCGCCGGTCATGGGCGGTCCGGCCGGCTCCGACGTCGCGACGCAATGAGCCTCGTGGGGGACCTGACCAGCCGCTGGCCAGGCGGGCCCTGACCGAGCTGGCCTGCGACGCCCGCGGGATGACGGCGTTGGTCGCCGACACCCCGAGCGGGCGGTCAGTTGGGCACGAAGATCGCGCGGTACCTCCAGGTGCCGTCGGCGCTGACCGTCGTGGCGGCGCCAGTGACCCGACCGTTGCTGAACGGGGCCGAGCGCAGGGTGCTGTCGGAGGACGACCCGTAGAAGACCCGTCCGCTGGCCAGGGTCATGCCCGCGGCAGAGCTGAAGGTCACGCCACCGGCGTCGGCCTGGAAGGGCTGCGCGCCGACGATCTCGCTCTCCGGCGTGAAGTACCGGTAGTAGAGCCGGCTGTCGTTGGACAACGTGTAGTAGATCCGGTGCGTTGCGGGGTCGTAGAACATCCCGGTCAGGCTGGAGATCCCGGCTGAACTGAAAGGCGAGAAGGGGATGCGCTGCCCGGTGTCGGGGTCGTCGTACAGGTTGATGGCCTGCTGTGACCCGATGTCGCCGGTGCTCGCGTTGAAGCTGCGCTTGTAGAGCCCGCCGTCGGTGAGTCCGTAGTAGACGTTGCCGTTGAGCAGGAAGGCGCCGCGGACGGCGTTCCAGTCCATCGACGAGTTGGCCGTGCTGGGCGAACCGGTCGGGGCGCCTGATGCGTTCACGGCGCGCCGTTGCAGCACGCCGCCGGTCGAGGCCTGTGCCACGAACAGGTCGTTGGGCAGGGTGGCCGGCGGAACGTTGGGGATCGGGGTGCTGCCCGCCAGCGGCATCAACGCGATCCGGCCTCGGCGCTGGCCCTTGATCAGGGTCGTGTCGCTGCCGACCCACAGCCCCTGGCTGGTGGCGAACAAGGCCTGCGCACCCACGCCGCGGGCGCGACCGGGGTTCCACTTCAGCGGCATGCCGTTGACCGGGTCGAGGGCGGCGATGCCTTCGCGCGGGACGGCGCCCGGACCGGCCTGGTCGCCCTGGAAGGGGTTGTTCTGCCAGCGCATGTGCCCGCCGATGTAGACCGCGCTGCCCGTGATCGCGACGCCGTACGACGTGTCGCCGCCGGTGTAGTTGGCCCAGGTGGGGTCGTTGCCGGTGCTCGCCGTCTCCCAACGGGTAGTGGTGTCGCACATGGTGCCGCTGGCAGCGCCTCCGGCGAAGGCTCCGGTGGTGCTGATGACGAAGTAGCTGCCGTCGGGCGAGAAGTCGATGTCGCGGACGAACGCGTCGAAGACGCCGGCGCAGTTGTTGTGGGCCCGGTCGAAGCGGTTGGTGGCCCAGGTCGCGAGCGTCGCCGTGCCCGGGCTGGTGTCCAGCACCGCGACCTGTGCGCGTGCCTCCCCATCGACGGTGGCGAAGTTCCCGATCGCGGCGAGGCGCGACCCATTAGCGGTGACGTCGAAGCGCTTGACGTTCGTGGTGCCGGGCTCGGTGCCAGCAGGGTTGTAGACGCCGGCGAACGGCAGGTTGACGTCCGCGAGCACCGCGCCGGTGGTGGCGTCGACCGCGGCGAGTGCGCCGCGCTGGGAGGTGACGCCCGCCGACTTGATGCTGGTGAAGGCGCCACCCAGGTAGACCCGCGACCCGCGGACCACGACCTCGTTGACCACCTTGTTGGGCACCGACTTGAAAGCGACACGATCGCACCTGACGCGTCGAGCTTGACCACGCGCTTGACCGCGGTCTGGCCGGACACCGAGCCGAACTTGCCGCCGACGTAGATGTAGGTGCCGTCGGTGTCCACCGAGTTGGCGGCACCGCCGAGGTTCGGGTTGAAGCTCATGTCGATCGCGCCGGTGTTCGCGTCGAAGGCGAAGATCCGGTTGCGGGTGATGTCGTCGGCCTTGTTCGTGAAGGTGGCCGAGGGGCTCACCGAGGTGAATGTCCCCACCGCGATGACCTTGTTGCCCACCTGCGTGATCCCCATGACGGCGCCGTTCATCACGTGTGGCGTGCCGAGGACCGGGTTCACCGACACCACCTGGTTGCCGTGGTCGGCGTTGACCGCTTCAGCGGACTGGGCCCCGAGCCCGAGCAGGGCCAGCGCGGATCCCGCGATGAGCGCGGTCGAGCGGCGGCGGCGTTCAGTATGCATTGGCTCCCCTATCGCGCCGCGGCTCTCCTGTCTGGAAGTCCCACCATGGCGCCCACTCCGTGACGCTAGGGGTGCCGGATCAGCGCAGCATCCCCGCTGTTGGGTATGTCCTGACTCTCTAGGTGATCGTTCACGCGCCGTTGCCCCACCAGTGACCCGTTGCTCGCGGTGGCCAACGAGGTGTCGGGGAGCACGACGTTGTACTGCGTCGAGCCCAGGCGCCGCTGACCGTCTGTCTCGAGGTGCGGCAGCGCCCTGTCGAGCCAGCGGGGCAGCCACCAGTTGGCGTCGCCGAGCAGTTTCATCGTGGCGGGCACCAGCACCATGCGCACGAGCGTGGCGTCGACCAGGATCGCGGTGGCCAGACCGAGGCCGAACATCTTCGTGGGCGCGTCCTGACCGAGGACGAAGCCGAAGAAGACCGAGATCATGATCAACGCCGCCGATGTGATCACTCGGCCCGTCCGGGCGATGCCGCGGACGACCGACTCTGCGTTGTCGCCCGTGGCGACGTACTCCTCACGCACGCGGGAGAGCAGGAAGACCTCATAGTCCATTGAGAGGCCGAAGAGGATCGCGAACATGAACATCGGGATGAACGAGACGATCGGCACCGTCGTCTCCAGGCCGATCAGGCCGGCGCCCCAGCCCCACTGGAAGACCATGACCATCACGCCGTAGGCCGCGCCGATGCTCAGCAGGTTGAGCAACGCGGCCTTGAGGGGCACGACCACCGACCGGAACACCAGCACGAGCAGCAGGAAGGCCATCAAGACCACCGCGGCGATGAACAGCGGCAGCCGGTCGTGCACCCGCTCGCCGACGTCGGCGAAGGTCGCCGTCTGACCCCCGACGTGGGCGTGTGCCGGGCTCGTCCCGAGTGCAGCCGGGATGACCTCGGTGCGCAGGCGCTCGATGGTGGTGTGCGTAGCCGCGTCCTGCGGTCCCGTGGTCGGGATGGCCACGATCGTCGCCACGCCGGCCGAGGCGTCCACGTCGGGTGGCCGGACCCCGGCGATACCGGGGTCGGTGGCCACGGCCCCGGCCAGTCGTTCGGTCGCTTCCGGATCCCGGGAGATGTCGACGGCGAGGACCAGGGGGCCGTTGCTGCCGGGTCCGAACGCGTCATCCAGGAGGTCGTAGGCCACTCGCTCGGTCCGGGTCTCCGGCAAGGCCCCGTCGTCGGGGATGCCCACCCGCAGCGCCGTGACCGGTGCCGCCAGGCCCAGAAGGAGCACGGTGGTCCCGACGAGGTAGGCGCGAGGGTGCGCGGTGACGTGTCGGAGCCAGCGCTCCCAACCGGCGCCAGGTGTGCTGTCGGCCGGTCGCGTCCGCCGTCGTGACCGGTTGATCCGGTGCCCGGCCAGACCCAGGAATGCCGGCAGCAGGGTGAGCGAGGCAAGCACCATGACCAGGACGATGACCGAGATGGCGATCCCGCCTGCGGTCATGAACGGGACTCCCGCGACGGCCAGACCGAGGATCGAGACGACCACGATGCCGCCCGCGAACACCACGGCCTGTCCGGCCGTCGCCACCGCGCGGCCGATCGACTCCTCGATGTCGAGGCCGCGCGCCAGGAACTCGCGATGCCGGGTGACGACGAAGAGCGCGTAGTCGATGCCCACGCCCAGGCCGACCATGCTGCCCAGAACCGGCGCCCATGCCGGTACGTCGACCGCGTGGGCGACGAGCCCCAGCGCGCTGACGCCGACAACCAGACCGAAGACCGCCATGCCGATCGGGAGCCCGGCCGCCACGATCGACCCGAACGCGACCAGCAGGATGAGCAGTGCGGCGACGAGACCTAGCGCTTCGGTGACGCCGGCCTCAGGGCTCTCGAATGCGAAGAACAGGTCACCGCCCATTTCAACCTGGAGCGGGAAGTCGTCGTCGAGCTGGGCGCGGACCTCCTTGAGGTTCTCCAGGTCCGCGGGTGTCAGCTCGTCGAGGGCCGGGTACTGCACGCGCACCAGCGCGACCCGACCGTCCGGTGAGACGAACCCGCCCGCCACCGCTTCACTCCGGTCCGCCTCCAGGGCACTGGCCGGATCGCCCGTACCGAGGACGTGCGGGAGCGCGGTCAGCTCGGCCTGGAGCTCCGCCAGTCCGGCAACCGCCTGCGGCGAGGCGAAGAACGTCGCGCGCTCGTCCGTCGGTGTCACCACGACGTGCGCGGTGAGTCCGCGCTCGTCGGATCCGGACCTCGACAGGAGGTCGGCCGCCCGTTGGGAGTCCAGTCCCGGGGCCCCGAACGAGTCCTCGAGCTCCTCGCCGAAGCCGGCTGCGGCTCCGACCACCAGCAGGGATCCGGCCAACCAGGTGGCGATGACCACCCAGGGCCGTCGGCCTGCGAGCCGGCCGAGGCGATACAGGATCTGAGACAACATGGTGGCTCCTTCGGGGGATCAGGCTGTCGGCGATCGCCGTTGACTCATCGTCATGAGGAGGCCCGGCCCGCACATCGGCTCTCGGGCCGGGACCGCCCCGGCCGATTGGACGGCGTACGACTCGTTCTTTCGGTCGATCCGTGGCCGCCTGCGCTCACTACGCTGGAGGCGTGATCACGCAGGCCGCCCGGACGTTGTGGGCTGAGCCCCGGGCCCCGGGAGCACCCGCTCGGGTGTGGCGCGACTGGGCGCTGGTCGCGGTGCTTGCCGCGACGGCTGTGCTCGAGGGGGTGCTGCGGCCGGATGTCCCCTGGCGACCGTTCGTCCTCGTCGTCGCTCTGGCGCTGCTGCCGACCTTGCTGTGGCGGCGGACCCATCCCCTGGCGATGGTGGCCATCGGATTCGGGACCGGCACGGCGCTGGGCGTCGTCGACCATGTCGGCGGGCTTGGGGAGTCGGCGGGGCTCGACACGACGGTGTTCATCGTCCTGCTGCTCTACGCGCTGCTCCGGTGGGGGTCGGGCCGCGAGATCGTGATCGGGCTGGGCTTCGTCCTGGTCGCGTTCGTCGTGAGCGTGACCACTGACTACACCGGAGTCGCGGACGCGATCGGCGGATTCGTGTTCCTGATCCTGCTCGTCCTGTCCGGCGCCACCGTCCGTTTCTGGACGACGTCGCAGGCGCGCGCGATCGACCAGGTCCGGCTCCGCGAGCGGGAGCTGTTGGCCCGTGAGCTGCACGACACGGTGGCCCACCACGTCTCGGCGATCGTCGTCCGCGCCCAGGCGGGGCGGGTGGTCGCCGCCTCCGACCCCGCGGCGGCGGTCGAGGCGCTCGAGGTGGTCGAGGCGGAAGGGTCTCGCACCCTCGCCGAGATGCGGGCCATGGTGGGCGCCCTGCGTGAGGGGGAAGCCGCCGAGCTCGCACCGCAACGCGGGATCGCGGACATCGAGCGGCTTGCCGACCGGGTGGGCGGTGTGCCCGCCGTACAGGTCCACCTCTCCGGCGACCTGGATGACCTCAGGCCATCCGTCGGGGCCGCGATCTATCGGATCGCCCAGGAATCCATCACCAACGCCGTCCGCCACGCCCGGCACGCGACGTGCATCGACGTCCTGGTCGACGGGGACGCCGAGTGGGTGCGGCTGACGATCCGTGACGACGGCGAGCAGGTCGCAGGGATCCCGGGCGCGACCAGCTACGGCGTCGTCGGCATGAGGGAGCGGGCGACACTCTTGGGCGGCTCGCTGGAGGCGGGTCCGGGTCCCGACCGCGGCTGGGCAGTCGACGCCCTGCTCCCGCGGACGGCACCGGTCGGATGAGCATCCGGGTGGTCGTCGCCGACGACCAGGACATCGTGCGCACCGGGCTGCGGATGATCCTCGACGCCCAGCCGGACGTCGAGGTGGTCGGCGAGGCCGAGGACGGTCGCGAGGCAGTGGCTCTCGCGCGCGAGCTGCGACCCGACGTGTGTCTGTTCGACATCCGCATGCCCGAGCTCGACGGTCTCGAGGCGACCCGCCTGCTGGCCGGGCCCGACGTCGCCGACCCGATCGCAGTGGTCGTCATCACCACCTTCGACCTCGATGAGTACGTCCACGGCGCGCTCCGCGCGGGAGCGCGGGGCTTCCTGCTCAAGGACGCCGGACCCGAGCTGCTCGTCCAGGCCATTCGGGCAGCCGCCGAGGGCGATGCGCTCATCGCCCCGAACATCACCGTCCGGCTGCTGGCGGCCTTCTCGGACCAACACGGCGAGCGGGCCCCGGCCCAGCCTGTGCAGCCACTCACCAGCCGGGAGGAGGAGGTCCTGATCACCGTGGCGCGCGGTCGGACCAACGCGGAGATCGCACACGAGCTCCACATCAGCCTCAGCACCGTCAAGACGCACCTGGCCAGCCTGATGGGCAAGCTCGGTGTCCGGAATCGGGTGGAGATCGCCATGTGGGCCTACGAGACCGGACGCATCAGGGTCTGACGGCGGGTCGAGGTATCACCCCTTCGGTCTGGCGGTCCTCCAAGTAATGGCCCCACCTACAGAGGAGTTCCGCCATGGCTAGAGCCAAGAAGAAGATCAAAGCAGGCCTCACCACCAAGTCCCCCGCTGCCGACGTCAACGCGGTCCAGGACTACCTCAAGCGCTTCGGCTACCTCGGCGACGAGGGTGTCAGCGACTTCGGAGCGCCGCAGTTCCCGCTCGGCGACGGCGACGACGCGGCCGAGGTCGCGGGCCGGGTGACCGGAGCCAAGAAGGGCAAGCTGGATGCCTCCACCAAGGAAGCGATCGTGAAGTTCCAGGACTTCGCCAACCTGCCGAAGACGGGCGTCGTCGACGAAGCGACCGCGGACAAGATGAACATGCCGCGATGCGCCAATCTCGACTCCCCGGCCGTCGACGACTTCTCGACCAGCGGCCGCAAGTGGGCCACGACCAACCTGCGGTACGCCTTCGAGAACTTCACGCCCGACCTCACCGACGGCGAGGTCATGCTCGCGGTGGAGCAGGCCTTCTCCCTCTGGGCGGCGTACACGCCGCTGCGGTTCACGAGAGTGGCCCTGTCGGCCGGACCCGAGATCGTGATCCGCTTCGTGGCCGGGGACCACGGCGACGGCTTCCCGTTCGACGGCGCCGGGAGCGTGCTCGCGCACGCGTTCTTCCCGTCGGTCCCGCCGGCGCCCCCGAGCGCCATCATGGGCGACGCGCACTTCGACGAGGCCGAGAAATGGACGGTCAACGTCCCGCCCGGCGCGGGCGGCATCGACCTGGTGACCGTTGCTGCGCACGAGTTCGGCCACTCCCTGGGTCTGGGTCACAGCACCGTGACCGGTGCCCTGATGGCGCCGTTCTACGGCGGCCCGTTCCGCAAAGTGGCCAACGACGACATCGCCGGGATCACCAGCCTGTACGGCGGGTACCCGATCGAGCAGGCCAGCTGGGCCCACGGCACCGACCTGCGGATCGAGCTCGACTCCGCCGTGGCGTCCGTACGCCGCTACGGGTTCTTCACCCGGGTGGTCGGCAAGCCCAACACGACCAACTGGTACCACCTGCCGATCCCGACGCCGGTGATCACTCACAACAACCGGTTGGCCATCGCCCGGGCGATGCTGCGCTTCGTGACCGGCGGCCCGAGTGCCGTCGTACGCGACGTGCACATCTACGACGGTGAGGCCCGGATCGCCGCCCACCAGTTCGTCAACCTGTCCGGGAGCCAGCCGTTTGCGGTCTTCGGTGTGGCGCACAAGCCGGACGTGTTCTGGGGGACCGGGATCTCCATCGGCGTCACCACGGGAGCGGGCAGCGCGGCCGACCGGCGCATCGACCTGATCTCCGGCGGCATCGACTTCCTGGCCTGACAGGAGTGGAATGGCACCGATGAGCGAGATTCGCGTACGCAACGAGACTGGGGAGTCGCTCGACGACGTGCGCGTCACCCCGGCGGGAGGGGAGCCAAGGTCTGTGGGCCCCCTCCCGTCGGGGGCGGTTTCGGGCTGGCAGGCGGTGGACACGGTCCAGCGCTACCCGGCGATCGAGGCCTCCGGGCCCGGCACCGACCTCGTGCACCTGCCGTACGAGGGCGCCGGGCAGCCGGCCCTCCCCGAGGGGCGCTACACCTACGCGCTCCGCATCGAGTCGGACCGGCTGGTGGTGGATCTCGAGCCGGAGGACTGAGCCGGGGGGACCCGGTGTCGGGCGAGGGCCCGCGGACCCATTGCTGGCCTACGGCTGGCCAGCTCCCGACGCGGCCTCGGGATCCGTGACTGCTGCCTCCTGGCTGGGACGGTCACCGGGGTGGAGCAGCGCGACCAGGAACGCAAGAACCAGCGCTCCCGCCATCCCGATCAGCACCGCGCGCATGCCGTAGGCGAAGTCGAGCGCCGCCGCCTGCTCGATCGCCTCGCGGACCCGGTCGGGGACCGATCCCGCGTGGGTGCTGGCGGAGCCGGTGGAGGAGTCCGCGATGGTCTCGGCCTTGCCGCGCGGGACCCCCGCGCTCACCAGGGAGTCGGTGAACCGGCCGGTGAAGACGTGGGTGAGCACCGTGCCGAGGATGGCGAATCCGAGCGCTGCGCCGTAGTTGCGCACGGTCTGGTTGACGCCGGTCACCTCGCCGTACGACGCATCCTTGGCCCGGCTGATCGCGTCGGCGCTGGACGGTCCGAGCAGCATGCCGATGCCGGCGCCGGCCACGACCAGCGGGATGTGGATGTCGCTGCGGGAAAGGTGCGTCACCTGGCTTGCCCACCAGCCGAACCCGGCGGCTCCAATGGCGCATCCGAGCAGGATCGTGGGCTTGGCCCCCCGCGAGTCGAAGATCCGGCCGCCGACCTGCGCCGCCACCAGGAAGCCGACGAAGAACAGCAGGAGCAGCTGGGTGGTGTCGCCGGTGTCCAGCCCGAGGGAGATGTTCGCGTAGAGGCTGAGGAAGTAGGACACGGGTACGAACGCGATCATCGCGAGGAACAGCACCGCGGAGTCGACGCGGAAGCCGCGCAGCCGGAAGATGTCGAGCCGCACCAGCGGCACCGGTGTCCGCGCTTCGATCACGACGAACAGCACCAGCAGCGCCACGCCACCGGCGATGCAGGCCCAGGTCGCGGGGTTGTCCCAACCCCAGGTGGTGGCCTCGGAGAGGCCGACGACGCTGAGTCCCATGCCGGCTGCCACGACCGCCGCTCCCCGCCAGTCGATCGGCTCGTCGACGCGCTTCTGGGTGATGTGCGCGGCGGCCGTCGCCGCGAGCGCCGCGACTGCCACGGGCAGGTTGATCCAGAAGATCGCCCGCCACGACCACTCCAGCAGGTAGTTGCCCAGGATGGGCCCCACCGCGGTGAACGCACCCGTGATTCCGAAGAACATCGCCATCGAGCGGCCTCGTCGGGCCGGCGGGACGCTGCTGTAGACGATCGCGATCGCGGCGGGCATCAGGAGTGCGGCAAAGACGCCCTGGGCGGCACGGGCGGCGATCAGCCAGGTCTCGGCCCACGACGAGTCGGGCGTGGCCCCACACAGGGCGGAGGTGACCGCGAACCCGGACACGCCGACCATCACCATCGTACGGCGGCCCCAGACGTCGGCCAGCCGGCCGCCGAGGGCGAACGTCGCTGCCAGAGCCACGAGGTAGGCGTTGATCACCCACTCGCCCTCGTTACCGGTCAGGTGCAGGTCGCGCTGCAGCTCGGGCGAGGCGATGGCGACGATGGTCTGGTCGATGAACGACATGGAGACCGCGAGGATCATCGCGATCATCACCAGACGCGACGACGTGGACCTTGTGGTGGTGTCAGACATCGATCGACCGTTCGAGACGCGGGGTGTCGGAAGACGACTTGCCCTCGCGAGGGTGCCTCCCCGGCACCTCGTCGGGGTCACCCGATTTCAGTGACCTCCACCTTGGTGTCGGGGTCGCCCGGGACCTGACGAGCAGGCCGGATGCGGGTCAGGGCATTTGGTCCGAGACCACGTTGAACCAGGCCTGCCGCGACGGCTCGTCCAGCAGCCGGTAGTCGGACCCGGCACCGTTGGTGTCGAAGTAGCTCGCGAACAGGGCTCCTTGGTCGCGGAAGTACCGAGACACCGTGGTGAGCCACGCGGCTCGGCCGGAGCCGGTGCTGTCCCCTGTGGCGAGCCGGCTGCCGAACTCGGCCATGCCCCAGGGCATTCCCTCGCTCTTGGAGAGGTTGACGGCCCGGGAGTAGAGGTTCGTCGGGTTGCCGTAGACACCACGCTTCTCACCGTGGTTGTAGCAGTCCCAGCCGAGGACGTCGATGACACTGGGGCCGGCGTAGTAGTTCCTCCAGTTGCGGCCGGACTTCGGGTTCAGGGAGTAGCACATGAGGATCATGGTGGCCTTGAGCTGCGGGTTGTTCGCCTGGTCCGCGAGGCCGGCGATCCGGGTCCACGCCGCCCGGTAGGCCGCCTGCTGCGTGTCGGCAGGTCGTCCTCTGGCTCGTGCATGTAGGTCCAGTACGTCGTCGTGTCCGTCGGCGCTGTGGCAAACCAGTTGCGCAAGTATGTGTCGGCCCCACCGCTGTTGATCGTCGACGGGGAGTAGCGGAACGAGATGATCACGTTGTGGTCACCGAACTTGCTGTCCAGCGAGGACCACGCATCGGGGGCGTTGCTGTCGAAGTAGCGGATGACGCCGAGCTTGCCGCCGTACCGGTTCTCCTGTCGCGCGAGGGCTTGCTGGTAGCTCTCGCCTGGGTTGGCCTTGACGACGCCGCCGTACGCGGTGTCGGCCGAGGCGGCGACCGCTGTGGCGCCAACGGCGAGCAACGCACCCGTGACGCTGATGGCCGTGGCCGTGGCAAGACGGCGGAACGTGGGCATCGTGCGAGCGCTCATCGAGGCTCCCTGGTCGGCGGGCGGGTACGCGACTCCTCGCGACGCTAGGCCGAGCCGGCCCCTCGGCATCGGCTTGCGCCGGGTATTCATCCATCGTGGGTATGCGTCGGCCTCGGGAGAACCGGCAGAGATGCGGGCCAGACCCGTGCGGCGGTCGACCTACCCTGCCGTGGCGCACGTCGACTGGCCACAGCGTGATGGCGAGTGGTCCCGGTAGATCCTCAGGCACGTGCTGCACGAGTTTCTACCGGGACCGAGCGCACGCCGTCGGTCGGGAGTCCCCAGACCAACGCACCGCCTCCTAGACGCACCGCTGGGCGCGCAGACCTTACCCGCCACAGGCTCAGATCTGGGCCTGTCGGCCATCGACCTGTCGCTCACCGTCCGGGGCTCACCGGAGCGGTCGGTGATCGCCGCCACCGGATCGGCCGTGGTCCAGGTCGGTCAGTCGGGGTAGCAGTCCGGGAGCCCGTGCGCAGGGCCCAGATGCTCGCGGCGACCAGCCACAGCAGGAACACCAGCTGGAGGTTGTCGAACAAGGCGGGGACGGCGATCCCGATCTCGATGGCCGCGCCGGCGATCAGTGCCCACCCAGCCAGCCAGCGCGGCATGCTGCCGACCGCGAGGGCCGCCGCGCCGAGGAGCATCACGAAGACGCCGTCCAGCGCCCAGCTCAGGTCGTACGCCGCCTCGTTGAGGTCGAACATGGCGGTGACCGTGGCCGGGTCGTAGCGCTCGAAGTGCTGGCGACCGACAAGTCCCGGCCCGAAGGACGCGACCTTCACGGCCGCCGACAGCGCGGCGAGCGACGACGACCGCCGCCGCGGTCCAGCCGTCGGGTCGGTCGACGGCTCGGATGCGGCCCGCGAGACGGGTGGCGAAGACGAGCAGGGCCAGCAGGCCGACGAACTCCATCGTGAGGCCGACACCGAAGCGCCAGTCGACCGGATGGGTGTCGAGGAACTGCACCACGTGCTCGGGGTACTCCAGAGCTGGGTGGGGAGAACGGCGCCACGAAGGCTGCGTAGCCCACGCCCACGAGGAGCAGGAAGACGAGACCGCTCGCATCGGCGATCCGGTCGAGGAGCTTGGACATGGATTCCTCCTTGCTGGAACAGGGACACCGCCACGGTGCCGCCGTTAGCCGGGCTCGGCTTCCGACTCCGGGACGTTTCGGCTCCGCCTGGAGGCGGACCGGGCTCATCCTCGAAGCGGGGGCCACCGGCGAGCTGCCGCCCTACGCTGGACGGGTGTCCCGCGCGCGGAGGATCGATCTCGCCCTGGCGAGCCTGTGTGCCGTCCTGAGTACAGCGTCGGTCGCCGGTGACGTACTCGTGGGCGGCCCGGTCGCCGGTGCCCGCTGGTGGACCGTGCCCCTCTTCCTCATCCCGGCGGTCGCGCTGCTGGTCCGCCGTACCTCCCCGGTGCTCTGCGTCGTCGGCGTCTGGGTGCCGGTCGCCGTCCACGCGGTGCTGACCGGCCACGGAGCCGAAGGGGTGTTCCTGGTCCTCCCGGCCTGGGCAGCCCTCTACGCGCTGGCGGCCTACGGCTCCCGGCGACAGCTCGTGGCCGGCCTCGGCGTCGCGGTCGCTGTCGCTCGCCGTGCACGACCTCTTCGACCCGGCCGCCTGGCGAGCGGGTGGCGGAGGCGGCATGGGCGGCGGCGTTCTGGGACCTGCTGCTCTTCGTGCCGCCGTTGATCGGGGGCTGGGTGGGCGGCGTCCGCCGGGCGGATCGCCTCGCCGAGCAGAACGTCGCGCTGGAGCAGCGACGGGCGGACGAGACCCGGGCGGCGGTAGCAGATGAGCGGGCACGGATCGCCCGTGAGCTGCACGACTCGGTGACCCACAACGTCAACATCGTCGTCCTCCAGGCGATGGCCGCCGCAGGCGTCCTGGACGACGACCCGGCGCGGGCGCGGGAACCCCTGGCGGCGATCGAGCGCAGCGCACGCGAGGCGCTGGCCGAGATGCGCCGCATGCTCGGCGTCCTGCGGGAGGTCGACGGCGACGCTGGCGTGGCGGATCCCCTGCCGTGGCGTGGACGATCTCACGGACTGCTCGACGGCGCCCGCGACTCGGGCCTGACGGTCGACCTCGCCGTCGAGGGTGAGCAGCGCCGGCTGCCACCGGCGATGGGGCTCACGCTGTACCGCATCGTGCAGGAGTCGTTGAGCAACGCGGCCGCCCACGCGGCGCGGCTCGCACGTGGTCGTCCGACTCCGCTTCGAGCCGGACGCGGTGGACGTGTCGGTGGTCGACGACGGAGGCGACGACGGCGCGGACACAGCCGCGGCCTGACGGTCGCCGGCGGGCACTCGGGCAGGACCCGGCCTCGGGCTGGTGGGCATGCGGGAGCGGGTGGCGGTGTTCGGGGGCACGCTGGACGTGGGACCGCTGCGACGGCGGAGGCTTCCGCGTCCATGCGCGGCTGCCGCGTCGAACGGGAGCCGACGTGATCCGGGTGGTGGTCGCAGACGACGAGGCGCTGATCCGCGACAGCTTCCGGCTCCTGCTGGAGACCGAGCCCGGCATCACCTGCGTCGGCGAAGCCGCGGACGGCCGCGAAGCGGTGGCCGTGACTCGCGAACTGCGTCCCGACGTGGTGCTGATGGACGTCCGCATGCCGGTCATGGACGGGCTGGAAGCGACGCGGCTGGTGTCGACAACCGGACTTCCGTCGCAGGTCCTCGTGCTGACGACGTACGACTCCGACCAGTACCTGTACGACGCCATGCGCGCCGGGGCGGCCGGCTTCTGCCTGAAGGACATGCGGCGCGAGGACCTGATGCACGCCATCCGCACCGTCGCCGCGGGGGAGGCCTTGCTGCATCCGGCTCTGACCCGACGGCTGCTCGAGCAGTTCGCCGCGAGCCCGCCGCCGAGTGCGCCGTCCGCCGACGCCCTCGGTCTCACCGAGCGTGAAGCCGAGGTGCTCAGGTACGTCGCCCGGGCGCTGTCCAACAGCGAGATCGCGGCCCGGATGCACCTGGGCGAGGCGACGGTCAAGAGCCATCTCGCCAACCTGATGCGCAAGCTCGAGCTCCGGGATCGGGTCCAAGCGGTCGTCTTCGGCTACGAGTCCGGGCTCGTGCGCGCCGGCGACAGCGACGAGTCCTGACTGGTGCTGTCGCGCACGCCTTCGGTCCATAGCTGTTTGGTCGTCGCCATTTCGATGATGCACGCGAACAGCGGGACGCCGCGCAGACTTTACTTCTCCACAGGTTCAGATCTGGCCCTGTCGGGTAGGCGTCGCATGTCGTAGGTTGCGAGCAGGAACCTCACTCGGGACAGGGACCTCCATGACGCTGACCACCGATTCCCACGCGGAGCTGGTCGACCAGCTCGACCTCCACGTGCGTGAGTTGGTGCGCCGCGAGGGCGTGGACCCGCAACGGGACGCGGTCGTCGTACGCCGAATCGCGGAGGGCGTGGTCCGCGACCACGACGAGCGGAGCCTGACCGGCGCGGTGGCCCCGGTCCCGGACGTCAACTCCGTGGTCGGCGAGCTGGTCGCGAGGGTCTCCGGCTTCGGCCCGCTGCAGCCCTTCCTCGACGACCCAGCCGTGGAGGAGGTCTGGATCAACGATCCCAGCCGGGTCTTCATCGCGCGAAACGGTCGCCACGAGCTGACCAACCTGGTGCTCACAACCGCGCAGGTGCAGGAGCTGGTCGAACGGATGCTGAAGTCGAGCGGGCGCCGGATCGACATCAGCCGGCCATTCGTGGACGCGATGCTTCCCGAGGGGCATCGGCTGCATGTGGTTCTCGAGGGCATCAGCCGTGGCTTCTCGGCGGTGAACATCCGCAAGTTCATCCTCCGCGCTGCCCGCCTCGAGGGACTGGTCGAGCTCGGCTCCATGACCCCACAGGCCGCGGCGTTCATCGAGGCCTCCGTCCGGGCAGGGCTCAACATCCTCGTCGCCGGAGGCACGCAGGCCGGCAAGACCACCATGCTGAACTGCCTGGCCGCGGCGATCCCGGGCGGCGAGCGTGTGGTGTCCACAGAGGAAGTCTTCGAGCTTCGCTTCCCGCACCCGGACTGGGTGGCCCTGCAGACCCGCCAGTCCGGCCTCGAGGGCACCGGCGAGATCACTCTCCGCGACCTCGTCAAGGAGAGCCTGCGGATGCGTCCGAGTCGCGTGATCGTGGGGGAGGTGCGGGCCGAGGAGTGCATGGACCTGTTGCTCGCCCTCAACGCGGGTCTGCCGGGCATGTGCACCATCCACGCCAACAGCGCCCGCGAGGCCCTGGTGAAGATGTGCACCCTTCCGCTCCTCGCGGGCGAGAACATCTCCGCGCGGTTCGTCGTACCCACCGTCGCGGCCTCCGTCGACCTCGTCGTCCACCTGGGCATCGACCAGTACGGCGTCCGCCGGGTCAACGAGATCGTCGGCGTGCCGGGTCGGGTCGAGAGCGACGTCATCGAGGCCGAGCCGATCTTCGAGCGGACCACCGGTGACCTGCGCCGCACCGGCGGGATGCCGCCGCGGCTCGAGCTGTTCGAGCGTCAAGGTGTCGACGTCCACGGCATCCTCAACGAGGGCGGCTGATGGGCGCTCTCGTCGGGCTGGGCGTCGGGATCGGCTTGCTGCTGATCTGGTCGGCGTTCTTCCTGCCTCGCCGTCCCCGCGAGCGGGCCAAGCCGGCCGGGCGACTACGCCAGCTGCTCGATCGCGCCGGTCTGGGGCAGGTGTCGGCTGCTGGCTTCCTGATTCTCTGCGTCGTGGTCGCGTGCGGGACCGCGCTGGTCATCCAGGTCGTGTCGCAGACCGCCCCGGTCGCTGTCGCGTTCGGCCTGATGGGCGCCTACCTCCCGGTCGCGGTCGTCGCCGGCCGGGCGCGGCGCCGCCAGCGCGAGTTCGCGGAGGTCTGGCCCGAGGCAGTCGACAACCTCGCGTCCGGCGTCCGGGCCGGCCTCTCGCTGCCCGACGCGCTCGCCGGGCTCGGCGCTCGCGGGCCCGAGCCGCTGCGGGACGCGTTCGACCAGTTCGCCCTCGACTACCAGGTCAGTGGCCGCTTCAGCGAGAGCCTCGACCGGCTCAAGGATCGACTGGCGGACCCGACCGGTGACCGGGTGATCGAGGGGCTCCGGATCGCCCGCGAAGTCGGTGGCGGCGAGCTCGGCAGGCTGTTGCGCAACCTGTCCGGGTACCTCCGCGACGACGCGCGCACCCGTTCCGAGATGGAGGCCCGCCAGGCCTGGACGGTGAACGGCGCGCGGTTGGCCGTGGCGGCGCCGTGGCTGGTGCTGTTGTTCATGAGTTTCCAGTCCGAGGTGATCCAGCGCTACAGCTCACCGGCGGGCGTGCTGGTGCTCGCCGTGGGGGCCGCGGCCTGTCTCGTGGCCTACCGCCTGATGATGCGCATCGGCCGACTTCCCACCGACCGCCGGATCCTGTCATGAGCCTGGCCACGTGGGGCGCGGCACTGGGTGCCGTCTTCGCCGCAGGCCTGCTGCTCGTCATTGCCCGGGTGCGGACCATTCGCCGTCCGCAGCTCGCGTTCAGGGTGCTGCCCTACGTCCGCGACCTGCCCCAGGTCGGGCGAACGCCGGCGCTGAAGGTGGCGTCCTCCTCACCCACCGCGGCCGCGGCCGGGGTGTTCGGTCCCGTCCTGCGATCCGCAGCCGACGGCGTCGAACGCGTCCTCGGCGGCGCCACGTCTGTCCGCCGTCGCCTCGAACGCGCCGACATCGACAAGACCGTGCACGAGTTCCGCGTGGAACAGGTGCTGTGGGGGCTCGTCGGGTTCGCGGCGGCAGCGACGTACGGCGTCCTCAAGGCCGTGGCCGGCTCGGGAGGCGCGCTGTCCTCACTGATCCTGTGCGGCATCGCCTTCTCGATCGGCGTGATCGCGCGAGACAACTACCTCACCAGCCAGGTGAAGAACCGCGAGCGGCGCATCCTCGCGGAGTTCCCAGCCATCGCGGAGCTGCTCGCGCTGGCCGTGGCCGCCGGCGAGAGCCCGGTCGCGGCGCTCGACCGCGTCGTACGACGCAGCGGCGGCGAGCTCTCGCGCGACCTGGCCAAGGTCCTCGCCGCGATCCGCACCGGCGAGCCGGTGGGTGCCGCGTTCGACAAGTGGGCCGCCACCACCGGTCTGCCCCTCGTGGCCAGGTTCGCCCAGGGCATCGCGGTCGCCGTCGAACGAGGCACCCCGCTGGCCGACGTACTGCACGCCCAGGCCGCCGACGTGCGCGAGGCCGGACGACGCGAGCTGATCGAGATCGCCGCCCGCAAGGAGATCTTCATGATGGTGCCGGTCGTGTTCCTCGTCCTGCCAGTGACGGTGTTCTTCGCGTTCTGGCCAGGCGTCGTCGGCCTCGACCTGACCACTCCATGACCACCACTCCAGCCGCCACGAGAACGGGGAAACGATGCAACTGCTCACCATGGCGATGATGCGCTGCTGGCTCGGCGTCCTTGGCCGAGACCGCGACGAGCGCGGCGACGTGCCGGGATGGGTGCTGGTGACCGTGATGACGGCCGGCCTCGTCGCGATCATCTGGGGCGTCGCGGAGGGTGAGCTGACCTCCCTCCTGCGCACCGCCCTGAACTCCGTGCGCGACTAGCGCCGTGCCCGCCCGGCAGGGACGACGCGAGCTCGGGTCCGCGGTCGTGGACTTCGTGCTGGTTCTGCTCGTCCTGATCCCGCTCTTCCTCGGCATCCTTCAGGTGGCGCTGGTGCTGATGGTCCGCAACACCCTCGCCTCCGCGGCGTCGGAAGGAGCCCGGTACGCCGCGACCCTCGACCGCGGCCCTGCCGACGGGGTGGCCCGGACGAGACAGCAGATCGACGAGGCGATCTCGGGACGCTTCGCCCAGGACGTCGAGGCGGACACCGTGGTCGTCAACGGCGCTCCCGGCGTCAGGGTCACGGTGCACGCGACGGTGCCCGCCTTGGGGATCGGTGGGCCGGGGGTGTCCATCACCGTGACCGGGCACGCGGTCGAGGAGCAACCGTGAGACGCCGAGGCGAAGACGGGAGCGTGCTGGTCGAGTTCACGTGGCTGGGCATCCTGCTACTGGTTCCGCTGCTGTGGGTCGTGCTCTCGGTGTTCGAGGTCCAGCGTGGTGCCTTCGCGGTAAGCGGCGCCGCCAGAGCCGCCGGCCGCGCCTACGCGCTCGCGCCGAACGACGCCCTCGGCCAGGCCCGCGCGGAGGCAGCGGCGCGTCAGGCCCTCGCCGACCAGGGCGTCGAAGGGCAGCCCCTCGATCTCGACGTCACGTGCAGCCCTGGTGGTGACTGCCACACAGCGGGTGCCGTGGTCACCGTGGTCGTGCGCTCCCGGGTCGATCTCCCGCTGCTGCCCGACGTACTCGGCGGGGACGCCCCCGGCTTCGCGCTGGACGCGAGCCACACCGTGCCGGTCGGCCAGTTCCGGGACACCGAGTGAGACGCCGCGACGAGCGGGGCCAGACCACGGTCATGATCATCGGCCTGGCCGTCGTCCTGCTGATGGCGATCGTGGTCGTCGTCGACGCCTCGGCCGCGTTTCTCCAGCGACAGAGCCTGGACACGGTCGCCGACGGAGCCGCGCTGGCCGGGGCGGACGCCGGGTCCCGCAACCTGACGGCGCTCTACGGCTCCGGCGTGGGCGAGCGTGAGCGACTCGACCAGGCCAAGACCATCGCGCGGGCCGCGGTCGAGGAGTACTTCCGGCGGATCGGTGCCCGGGCGGCGTACCCGGGAATCTCCTACGACGTCGCCTTCGACTCCGGCGACAACAGCGTCATCGTCCACGTGGACGCCCCGCTCGACGTGCCGCTGACCCTCCCCGGCTCACCCGAGCGGCCGATGATCGGCGCCACCGGCTCCGCGGTCGTCCAGGTCGACTGAGAGCTCGGGCTCCACTGCCGGCTGGTCCGTTCGCGGTGGATCTCGCCGGCGGCGATACGATCACGGCGGACGACGTGGGCGCGAGCGCCGGGGTGGCAATGCCCGTTCGGAGTGGCATGTGACGGACACGGTGGGACGACAGCGTGAGCTCGGATGTGCTCACGAGCGCCTCACCGCGGATGTCCCTGGCTCGGTGCTATTCGTCGGGCCGGCGGGCATCGGCAAGTCCACCCTGCTCGACGCCACCGTCGACGCCGTCGTCGGAAGCTTCCAGATACGTCGTGCGCGTGCCGCGGCCGCCGAGACCGACCTGCCCTTCGTCGGCCTCCACGACCTGATCGGGGCGGATCTCGACGACGGGGTCGGCGACCTCTCCGACCCGTTGCGACGGGCACTCGATGTGGTGTTGCTGCGTGCCGAACCCGGGGCCGAGCGAACCGATGCGCTGGCGGTGAATCTCGCGGTCCTGGAGGTCCTGCAGGCGATGGCCGAACGTCAGCCGGTGTTGCTGGTCCTCGATGACCTGCAGTGGCTCGACCCACCGACTCGCGGAGTGCTTGGCTTCGCGCTGCGCCGACTGGCAGACTCCGGGGTCGCGGTGCTGGCGGCTTCCCGAGAAACGGACTCTTCACCGCTGCCCGAACCACTCGCGCTGATCGACGTCGAACCACTCACGGCGGCCGAGATCGCGGATGTGGTCGCGCTCAGGGTGGGGCAGCTGCCGACGCCGGCCAAGGCACGGGTGCTGCACCGGATGTCGGGCGGCAATCCCTTCCTCGCCGTGGAATTGGCCCGGAGCTCGGCGAGCGTCCCGGCGACGATCACCGAGATCCCGCTCCCCGAGCGCTACCGACCGGTGCTGGCCGCGCGGATGGCTGACCTGACGCCAGTGGGCCGCAACGCCGCTCTGGCCGCAGCCCTGTTGTCGCGACCGACGAGCGACCTTCTGGCCCGGGTCGGCGGGTCCGATGGACTCGTCGACCTGCAAACGGCCGGCATCATGCGGGTCGCCGGCCAGGCCGTCGAGTTCGACCACCCGCTGATGGCGGCGGCATTTCGAGACCTCGCCGGGCCCGACAACGTCCGCGGCATGCATCAGCAGCTCAGCGGGATCGTGGACGAACCCACCGAGCGTGCCCGCCATCTCGCCCTGGCCGCCGCCGGTGCGGATGAGGCGTTGGCCGCCGAGATCGAGGATGTCGCCCACGAGGCCGCGAGTCGGGCGGCCATCGACACGGCCGCCGAGCTGGCCACCCACGCCGCCACGCTCACGCCGCCTCGGGCACTGGACGACCGGGTACGCCGCGCGGTCGCGGCGGCCGGTTGGTTTCACGATGCCGGAGAGCCGGCCCGTTCGCGCGGCATCCTCGAGCCCTTGCTCGAGGTCCTGCCCGAGGGACCCCTGCGCGCTCGATGCTTGAACGTTCTGGCGTACTCGAAGGGCCAGGACATCGCCGGCATCCTGGAGTTGTACCGGGAAGCCCTGGCGCAGCCGGCGGTCGAGCCCGACGTGGAGCTGGACGTGCGCATGAACCTCGCTGGATGCCTCCTGATCTCGGGGGACCTGGACGGCGCGCGTCGCGAACTCGGTGCTCCGCACCATCCAGCTGCGGACCCCGGGCTCGCTGAGCTCGTTGCGTCCGTGGACCTGCTGCGCGGCGAGATCGACTACTGCTCGGGGATCCCCCTCGCTGAGTCGGCTGCCTGGGCGAGAGCCCGCAAGCATTCCTGGGAGAACCCACCCGTCTATGGCCATCCGGAACGCGTGCTGGCGATCGAAGCCTCGCACGGTGACGATCAGGCCACGGCGGCCGGGCTGCTGGACGATCTGCTGCAACGGTGCCGACAGTTGCATGACCACGGTTCGGAAGGTGCTCTGCTGCTGCATCGGGCGGAGATCGAGGTCCGAAGTGGCCGGCTTGATGCCGCGGCGGAGTCCGCCGACACCGCCTATCGGATCACGGCGGACGGCGTCCGTGACCAGTTCCCGTTGTACGTCCGGGCTCACGTGGCCGCCTGGCAAGGAAGCCTGGAGGACGCCCGGGCTCTGGCCGGTGAGGGACTGGTGATGGCGCGGGAGGCGGGGGACGCGATCTTCGAAGCGCAATGCCTTCTTGTGCTGGGTTTCGTCGAGGTGTCGGCTGGCCGCTACGAGGCCGCTTGCCGCTACGAGTCGGACCTGCGCGACCAGGCGTTCCGCAGCGGTTGCGGGCACCCTGGCACGTTCCGCTGGCAAGGCGACGCCGTCGAAGCCTTTGTCGCCGTGGACCGGGTCGACGATGCCCGACAGGTGACTGACGAGGTCTGGCGCCAGGCGGATCGCCTAGAGCTCAACGGCTCTCGGGCACTGGCAGCCCGATGCGACGGCCTCATCCACGCCCACGACGGGGATCTCAAGCTCGCGGAGGACAGCCTGCTGCAATCCTTGTCCCTGATGGACGGGCTGGAGATGCCCCTCGAACGAGCCAGGTCGCTGCTGGCCCTGGGTGTCGTCAGGCGCCGCTCCCGGCAGAAGGTCACCGCGCGCGACGTACTCGACGAGGCTCGAGACATCTTCGCCGCGTCGGGTGCCGCGGTGTGGACTCAACGCGCCGAGGACGAGCTCAACCGCGCTGCCGGCGCGCATGCCGGTCAGGATCTCACCATCGGCGAAGCCTCGGTCGCGGAGCTCGCCGCGGGCGGAGCGACGAACCGCGAGATCGCAGGGCAGCTCTTCCTGAGCCCGAAGACGGTCGAGACGACGCTGACCCGGGTCTACCGCAAGCTCGGCGTCCGTTCGCGCACCGAGCTTGCTCGGCACCCCGCAGTGCGCACGGGTGTGGGGGAGGGCGAGGGCAGGGGGATTCCCTGATTCCTTGAAGCCGCAGGCTCCCTAGCTTCGAAAGTAGCCGCAAATCAGCGGCATTCGAACCGCACAGAGGGAGCAGATCATGTACCGCAGCATCAGGAACATCGCCCGAATCAGCACCATCGGTCTCGCCACCTCCGCCGTGGTCAGCACTCTCACCGCAGCGAGCTTTGCCGGTCACACCGCCGAGGGTTACCCGGGAGAGCCGCCCCTCAGCCGCCAGTGCTTCATGGAGCAGTCTCACTGGAACCACGTGACCGACGGACCGCAGCCGCGCTGCCCCGGAGCCACCGCAGATGACACCGAGCCGTTGCAGCTGCGTCGGTACTCGAGCGACTGGCAGAACGACGGCTACGGCCCGATGCAGTTCACCTACTAGTGGCCGCCGCTCATCAGAGTGGTCACAGCTCGGTCCCCGTAGATTCTCAGGCACCTGCTGCAGGAGTTTCTACCGGGATCGAGCGCACGCCCTCGGTCCACAGCTCCTTGGTCTGGATCACCCAGAACGCCGCGAACAGCACGAGCAGGACGGCCTCGACCCACAGCACCAGGTGGTTGGAGTCGACGGCCTTGGAGAGCGCCCACAGGAGCAGCGGAAGGACCACCATCAATACGGCGATCGTGGTGTAGCGGTTGCGGAACACCCGGCCAGCCCGATCGTGTGCTCGCGCTTCCATTCGCCCTCGCCCCGGGAGCGGTACCACAAGCCGATGCCCGCGGTGAGGACCAGGCCGACCACGCCGGCGATGAAGATCGCGGGGATGTTGTTGGCGACGTTCGCCTCGATGTCGGGCTGGGCGCCGGCGACGGAGAAGCAGCTGCCCTTGTGCGGCGTGGGCACCAGCGCCACCACCGGGGCCAGCATGCCGCCGACGTTGAGCAGGATGTCCTCCCACTCGGTGCTGCCCTTGAGCACGATCATGCAGACACCGACGGCGATCAGCGTGCCGACAAGAATGGCCGACATTGCAGCCTCCGCAACGGCAAAAGCCCTCGAGCCGGACGCTTTCGGCCAAGCAGCGGGCCCAACGACCGGACGCCGTCGGCGTCAGTGGCAGCCGCAATGGCCACGCGTTGTACCGGGTTCCTCCCCTCCCCACGCAGGGGAGGAACCCGGAGTCTGGGTCAGCGGTTGTCAGGGGCGGTTGGCCAGCCGGTAGATCGCGTAGCCGACGCCCAGAAGGAAGTCGGTGACGCACAAGAGACCGACGATCAGCACGACGCCGATACCGGTGCCACTGGCGCCGCCTGCGGACTCCATCTCGCAGTTGCTCAGCTTGTTGCCCTTGAGGCCGGTGCAGTCGGGCAGGTCCGCAGAGCCTGCGCCGCCGATGATCCACACGAGGAAGAGGATCTGCACGGCGAGGAAGACCCAAAGAAAGATGCCCTTCTTGCGCTTGGGCTTCTCGACGGCGATCTCGACCCGCTCGGTGTCGACGGCGGTGTCGGTGTGGGCAGTCATGCGGTGGCGGCCTTTCGTCGTTGTGTCTGTCGGGCCCTCGGCCCGTGCAGTGGATGTGCACTGCCCCTGATTCGCGATGATGTTCGCGTCGTGTTGGCGATATGCTAACAAAGTTATTGGCGAATCGCCAAATCACGTACATACCCTTGCTATGAGCACACCGCGCCGCGAAAGGTCAGTGCACTTGCTCCAAGGTCACGACCACGTTGCTTGTGTAGTGGCCGGTTGCGCGTTGATAGTCCTCGCAGGTCACCAGCACGAGCTTGGGACGTCCCGTCTGCGCGAACAGGGCTGGGGCACGCTTGGCCAGTTCCTCCTTGGAGATCACCTCGACTGACGTGACCTGGTAGGAGTGGCCGCTGAGGCGGGCATGCCCACCTAGCGGAGTGTGTTCGAGGTTGTCGAAGGTCCCGCCGCCGTCGTGCACCGTGTGGCCAGTCAGCAGCGTTGTGCCATGCCGGGAGCCTGCGCGCTTGCCCCACCAGCCGAGGGTGCGGGGGTCGTCCGGCGGCGTCAGGGCCGAGCCGGTCAGCGCCAGCGGCACGACCGACGCGTCGATGTCGCCGAGGCGCAATCGCTGAGGCACGGTCGGCGGGACGGCCGTCGGGGCCGGCGTTCCAGGAGTGTCAGCGGCGGGCGTCGCAGACAGCGCCGAGGTCGGCACCGACGACGAAGCGCCGGACGCAAGCGGTTCCGGCTGCGCCGTCGCCACGCCAGAGCCCGACACGGCCACGAGGACGGTCAGGCACAGCAGGAGCCGCTTCATTCTCAAAGCCCCGCGTCGATCGTGGTGGGCACTGCAGCGGTAGCTGCGCGCGGGTTGTGCGCCGCGTGCAGGTTGTGCACCGCGGGTGACGCGTTCACCGGTGAGTTGTCCGTCGGCGACTCCTCGGTCCGGGACTCCTCGGCCGGGGACTCCACCGGGGACGCCTCGGTCGGCTCCTCCGTGGGCTCATCCGTAGGCTCCTCGGTCCGATCCTTGGTCGGGTCGCACACGATCGGGTCATTGCCCTCGACGTTGGTCCGCTCGTACACGGACCAGCGGTACTCGGTGTGGCTGTCGTCGGTCACCGTCTGCTGGTACCGGTACTCGACGTGGGTCACCGCCAGGCGGTGTTCGGTGTGGGTCACCGCCGGGTGGTGCACGACCTTGGTCACGGCTTTGAGGTAGAACCAACTGCCCTTGCCCAGACCCTTCTTGTACGCGCCCTCGACGCCGATGCCGTGCGGGTCGCCCTGCACGTTGGCCTGCCAGCCAGCGCCGGGGAACGCGGGCGCGCTGGTGACCGGGCCGCCGGTCCACGAGTAGCGCTGCCAGTGGTCGAACACCGTCTCGTCGTACGCCGCGCGGTCCGTGACAGTCTCGTCGTACGCCTCGCGGTCGGTCACGGTGTCTTGGGCGATCTGGACCCAGTCCTCACCGGGTGACGTGCGCAGCCAGCCGGTGGTCACGGGCGTGCCGGGACCCTCCACGGTCTGCTCGTAGCGCTCGCCGATCTGGATGACGTTGTCGAGGTTGCCCTCACCGTCTTGTCCGTCAGGGTCGGCGGGCTGGGTGTTGCTGGTGGACCAGTCGGTGAACTCGGTCCACTTCCACGCGCCGGTCGCGTCGGCGGTGCCGTCGCTCGGGGCGCACTGCCGCTCACCCTCACCCTCGCCGCTCGCCGCCTGCGCCGGCACCCCGAAGGCTAGGCATGCGAGGACCGCTGCCGCCAGGCCGACCGGAGCGACGACGACTCTCTTCTTCATGGTGAAACGGCTAAGCGGTGGTTTCGTGGACAAGGTGGCTTCTCTCTTGGATTGGTTGTTGGCGATATGCTAACAGATTGTTGACGTATCGCCAATTCCACGTACCCTTGCTCCATGAGCACACCGCGAACATTCCAACGCCTCGATCCCGCCACCCGGCGCGAGCAGATCCTCGACGCCGCCAACACGCTGTTCGCCGAGCGCGGCTACGAGGAGGTCACGATCGAGGACATCGCGCGTTCCGCCGGCGTCGCGCGCGGACTCGTGCACCACTACTTCGGCGGCCGCAAGGAGGTCTACCTCGCGCTGCTGGAGCGGCTCGGTGCCGGGCGCGAGGAACAACTGCGACCGGCGACCGGTCGCAGCGCTCGCGCCCGCGTGGCGGACACGATCTCCCGCTGGCTGGACTGGACCGAAGCGAACCGAACAATCTACCTCGGCACCATCGCTCCCGGTGAGGACATCGCCGACCCCGACGTGCGGCGGGTGGTCGTCGACCTGATGCGTCGCGCGGTGGCGCTGGTCGTGGCCCTCCATGCCGACATCGCCGAGGACTCACCGCGGCTGCGCTACGCGCTGGAGTGCTGGACCGGTCTGAACCGGGCCGCGACGCGTCGCTGGCTACGCGGCGAGGGCACCCGCGAGGCGACTCACGAGCTGCTCGCCTCCACTCTCGAACACGTCCTCCGCACGTTCGGCTCACCACCCAAGCAGCGCCCCTCTCCACCGAAGCGCTCGCCCTGACGCAGGATCTCCAGGCGGCTCAGATGGGCCACGGAGACGACCCTTCGCGCTCTGCCGTCAGGGTGACGACCACGCGGTCCCGGTAGATCCTCAGGCACCTGCTGCAGGAGTATCTACCGGGTCGGGGCGCACGCCCTCGGTCCACAGCTCCTTGGTCTGGATCACCCAGAACGCCGCGAACAGCACGAGCAGGACGGCCTCGACCCACAGGACCAGGTGGTTGGAGTCGACGGCCTTGGAGAGCGCCCACAGGAGCAGCGGCAGGACCACCATCAGTACGGCGATGGCGGTGTAGCGGTTGCGGAACACCCGGCCGGGGTCGGTGCTGCCGGTCTGCTGCACGCCGTACCCGCGGGCGTTGATCAGCACGACGCCGATGATGCAGAAGAACAGCGGGAACGCCGCGCCGTAGTGGGCCTTGTCGATGAAGTTGTCCCGCGCACCCAGGAACCACGCGAAGCCACCGGCCAGGACCACCGCGGAGGCGGCCAGCCCGATCGTGTGCTCCCGCTTCCATTCGCCCTCGCCCCGGGAGCGGTACCACAAGCCGATGCCCGCAACGAGGACAAGCCCGACCACGCCGGCGATGAAGATCGCGGGGATGTTGTTGGCGACGTTCGCCTCGATGTCGGGCTGGGCGCCGGCGACGGAGAAGCAGCTGCCCTTGTGCGGCGTCGGCACCAGCGCCACCACCGGGGCCAGCATGCCGCCGACGTTGAGCAGGATGTCCTCCCACTCGGTGCTGCCCTTGAGCACGATCATGCACACGCCGACGGCGATCAGGGTGCCGACGAAGATGGCCGAGGCCGGCGTGTAGTAGTAGGCGGAGATCGACGTCTGGAAGCAGCCGGGGTCCGTGTTGGAGCGCTCGATGAGCACGGCGACCGCCAGCAGGAGCAGCAGCGTCACCATGGCGAGACGCAGGTAGCGGTAGGTCTTGACGGTGTAGCCGCTGAGCTCGGGCATCTGGGGCACCTTTCGCACGAAAGCAGCGATTCGGATCATAGGGCTCAGTGCGGTCCCATACACTCGGACGCTCCGTTGCCCTCAGACTCAAGGAGCAGATGTGCCCGGACGCAGATACGTCCTGGCGGTGGCCGTGGTCGCCGTATTCTCCGTCGCCCCCGTGACACCGGTCGAGGCCGCGAGCCCGTCGGCGAATTACGCTCGCGCGGCGTTCCAGGAGACCAACGAGAGGCGTGCCGACCACCACCGGGTCCGCCTGGACCACAACAGGTGCCTGCAGCGGTACGCCGTGCGGCACGCCAGGCGGATGGCCAACCGGGAGCGGATGTTCCACCAGGATCTCGGCCCCATCCTGCGGCGGTGCCGCATGCGGATGGTCGGCGAGAACGTCGCCTACGGCTACCCGACCGGCCGGGCAGTCGTGAACCGGGGCTGGATGAGGTCTTCCGGTCACCGCGCCAACATCCTCAGGCGCGAGTACCGCAAGATGGGGCTGGCCGCCCGCAAGGGCGACGACGGCAGCTGGTACGCCTGCCAGGTGTTCGGCCGCAGGGCCTGACCCCGCAAGTTCGGCGCGTCAGCCGGGTGGGCGGCCCTCCCGTCGGATAAGGTCCCGCGCGTACTTCCGCCTGCCCGGAAGGAGTGCCCAGTGCGTGTACGCCGTCCCGCGCTCATCGCAGCGATCGCGCTGGGCATCGTTGGCCTGTCTCCTGTGACTGCGCCTCCGACGGCGAGCTCGGCGCCGGCCGACGACCGGCCGAACATCGTCCTGATCACCACCGACGACCAGACGTTGGCTGACATGAGGTACCTGCCGCTGACCCGCCGGTTGCTCGGTGAGTCCGGTGTCACCTTCCGCGACATGCTGTCGCCCCACCCGCTCTGCTGCCCGGCCCGCGCTGAGATCCTGACCGGGCAGTACGCCCAGAACAACGGCGTCCGCAGCAACAGCCGTCACCGGCACGGCGGCTACACCTTCCTCGACAGCCAGCACACGATCGCGACCTGGCTCAAGAACGCCGGTTACCGCACCGCTTTCGTGGGCAAGTACCTCAACGAGTACCGCGCACCCGTCTCTGGCCCAGAGCCCGGATGGCAGATCTGGAACCCGACCATCCGCAACATCTACGGCTACTACGACTACACGATGTACAACGACGGGGCGCCGCGCGACTACCCCGACGTCCACAACGCCGATCTCGTCGGCCAGAAGACGGTCGATTACATCGAGAGGCTCGCCGCGGACGACAAGCCGTTCTTCGTGTGGTCCTCCCACGTCGCGCCGCACGCTGCTCCCTGTGTGCGGAGCGGATCTGGACGTGCCCGGGTCCCCCTCGGGCCGCCGAACGTCACCGCGACCTCTTCCAGGGCGTCTCGTCCCCGTCCCTTCGGAGCCGGGCGTTCAACGAGAAGGATGTCTCGGACAAGCCCCCAGAGATCAGCAGGCTCTCCAAGGTGAAGCGCGGCGAGATCAACCGGCTCTTCCGCGGCCGCATTCGCTCCCTCCAGGCGGTCGACGAGGCCGTCGAGGCGGCGGTGCGGGCGCTCGAGGAGACCGGCGAGCTCGACAACACCTTGATCCTGTTCACCACCGACAACGGCTACCTGCTCGGCGAGCACCGGTACACGAAGAAGGACGTTCCCTATGAGCAGGCGTTGCACACACCTCTGCTGATGCGCGGCCCTGGGGTGCCGGCCGGTGTGGATCGTCGGCGGACCGTCACCCTGGTCGATCTTGCGCCCACCATCGTGGCGGCCGCCGGAGCGCGGGCCACGCATGTGATGGACGGCCGGAGCATCCTTCCGGTCGCCCGCGGGGTCGGGGCCGGACACGAGACCGTGCTGATCCTGGCCGGGGCCAGGAATGAGCGCGAGATGGACGCCGGCTGGGGGTTTCGTGGCGTACGCACCTCCCGCTACACCTACGCCTGGTACCCGAACCGACGATTCGCAGAGCTCTACGACCGCAAGCGGGACCCGGCCCAGCTCCGCAACGTGGCCGGTCACCGGAGGTACCGCGAGGTCCAGCGGGAGCTGGTCAAGCGGATGAGGCGCCTCAAGTCCTGCAGCGGTCCCGAATGCAACAGGCGGTTCGGTCCGATCTGACCTGCGCCTCAGGCCGGATGCCCGCACCGGCTGGCGCATCGGGCCACGGGTAGCCTTGCCTCTTGTGGCAGGTCCCGACTTCGATGCAGAGATCAAGCAGCTCAAGGCGACCATGCAGACCATCGGGCAGGTGCTCGACCTGGACGGCATGCGCGCCGAGATCGCCGACCTCGGCGAGCAGGTCGCGGCGCCGGACCTGTGGGACGACCAGGCGAACGCGACCCGCGTGACCGGACGCCTCTCCGCGCTCCAGGGGGAGCTCGACCGGTTCGCGGACCTCCAGGCGCGGGTCGGGGACCTGGGTGCCCTGGTCGAGCTCGGCCAGGAGGAGGCCGACGCCCCCTCCATGGCGGAGGCCGAGACCGAGCTGACCAAGATCAAGAAGGCCGTCGAGGTGCTCGAGGTGCGCACCCTGCTCGCCGGTGAGTACGACGTCCGCGACGCCCTGATCACGATCCGCTCCGGCGCCGGGGGAGTCGATGCCGCTGACTTCGCCGAGATGCTGATGCGGATGTACACGCGCTGGGCCGAGCAGCACAAGTACCCGGTCGAGGTGTTCGACACCTCCTACGCCGAGGAAGCAGGCCTGAAGTCGGCCACCTTCGCCATCCACGCGCCGTACGCCTACGGGACGCTGTCCGTCGAGGCCGGGACCCACCGCCTCGTCCGGATCAGCCCGTTCGACAACCAGGGCCGCCGGCAGACCAGCTTCGCCGCCGTCGAGGTGGTGCCGGTGCTCGAGCAGACCGACGAGGTCGAGATCCCCGACGAGGACGTGCGGGTCGACGTCTACCGCTCCTCGGGGCCGGGTGGTCAGTCGGTGAACACCACGGACTCGGCCGTCCGCCTCACCCACATCCCGACCGGCACCGTCGTCAGCTGCCAGAACGAGAAGAGCCAGCTGCAGAACAAGGCCAGCGCGATGGTGATCCTCAAGGCCAAGCTGCTCGCCATCAAGAAGGCCGAGGAGGAGGCGCACCTGAAGGAGCTGCGCGGCGACGTACAGGCGTCGTGGGGCGACCAGATGCGCAACTACGTGCTGAACCCCTACCAGATCGTGAAGGACCTGCGGACCGGCTACGAGGTCGGCAACCCCTCGTCGGTCTTCGACGGCGATCTCGACGGATTCCTCGAGGCCGGCATCCGCTGGCGGCGCGGCGCGGAGAAGGCCGCAGCCAACTAGTGACCGCCGAGGGCCCTCCCGAGGAGGTCGGCGGGCGTGACCGGGGCGGGTCGGTCGGCACGGGCCGGGCGGTGGCCATCTTGTTCGTCTCCTGCATCGTCCTAGGACTCGGCATCGCGCTGCTCCTCGAAGCAGCTCTCGGCTCGGACGGCTACTCCACGTTGATCTATGGGATCTCGATCTCCACCGGCGTCCCCTTCGTGGTCGTCAACTGCGTGGTCGGTGTGATCCTCGTCGCCATGGCCTGGGCTCGCGGCCTGCAGCCCGGCGTGGGAACGATCGTCCAGCCGGTGGTCGTCGGGGTCACCGTCTCCGCGGCCATGGCCGTGATTCCGGCGCCCGACTACCTCGCCCTGCGGGTCCTGCTGCTCGTGGTCGCCTTCCCGGTGCTCACCGTCGGCGTGGCGGGATACCTGGGCAGCGGCACCGGCGCCGGCCCCACCGAAGCAGCCGCCCTGGCGTGGGATCCACCGGTGCCGTTCAAGTGGAGCTACAGCCTGGTGCAGGGTGGCGGAGCCGTCGGTGGCTGGCTGCTCGGCGCCGCCATCGGGCCGGGGACGCTCCTGGTCGTGTTCCTGCTCGGGCCGGCGGTGGACCTGCTGTCCCGCCGGTACGCCGTGTTCGACGTGCACGCCCGCGTTGCCTCGACACACGTCGGCAGTGACCAGCACAACCCCCGCCCCTAGCCATCGCCGGGTTTCGACGCTCGGTCGCTGCGCGACCTCGCACCTCAACCAGCGGAGTCAGCCGAGTCGTGCGGCGTCGGCGACGGTCACGCACCAGCGCCCTGATCGCTCGAGCAGGTCGCCGTCGCCGGCATCGCTCAGGGAGCAGCTCAGCCACGCGTCCCCGAAGAGGCCGTGGAACGACGACATGGTGCGCTCCGGCGTCTCGCACGTCACCGCCACCGAGGGCGCCCCGAAGGCCGGCGCGTCCTCGGCGACCCGGCAGTCGGCGCCGCGACCCTCGCCACCGGCCAGGGCGCGCGCTCGCTTCTCTGTCACGGGAGGCGCGAACACCCAGGCTCGCGCGGTCGTACCGTCCGCGGCCTCGAAGACGCAGCCGTACTCATGCGCAACATCCGTCACCTGAGGGTTGAGTCTGGCCCGGTCGCCGTTGTCGTAGGTCCGGCTTCGCTCCGCCGGGGCGCCCAGGGTCGCCTCGATCGCCGGCTCCGGGATGTTCTGGCAGAAGTGACCTCGTGGCACCACCATCCCCTCGGTCGCGTACGACGCCAGCGGCGTGCTCGGCGCTGACGGATCTGCCGCAGGTTCGGGGTCGTCGCCGGTGCATCCGGCCACCGCGAGCGCGAGCACACAGGCCAGGCTCGAACCCAGCGACCGCGCATGCATGGCGCCAACATAACGGCCTCGATCAGGCGGGCACGCGCCGTCGTACCCGGCGTTTCGGGCCTGGCCCACCGCCTCGACTACCCTCGACCCAGTGATTCGCTTCGAGAAGGTCACCAAGACCTACCCCGGACAGGCCCATTCCGCCCTCGACCACATGACGGTCGACGTGGAGAAGGGCGAGTTCGTCTTCCTCGTCGGAGCCTCCGGGTCCGGCAAGTCCACCGCGCTGCGGCTGGTGCTGCGCGAGAGCCGACCGACCTCGGGCCGGGTCTACGTCGCCGGCAAGGAGATCAACCGGCTCGCGGGCTGGAAGGTGCCGCGCCTGCGCCGTCAGATCGGCACCGTGTTCCAGGACTTCCGGTTGCTCCAGAACAAGACGGTGTCGGAGAACGTCGCCTTCGCACTGCAGGTGATCGGCAAGAGCAAGTCCGAGATCGCCGAGCTGGTCCCCGAGACCCTCGAGCTGGTGGGTCTGGAGGGCAAGGGGGAGCGGATGCCCGACGAGCTGTCCGGTGGCGAGCAGCAGCGCGTCGCAGTCGCCCGCGCGTTCGTCAACCGGCCGATGATCCTCATTGCCGACGAGCCGACCGGAAACCTCGACCCCACGACCTCGGTGGGCATCATGAAGCTTCTGGACCGAATCAACCGCACCGGCACCACCGTGCTGATGGCCACTCACGACGCCGGCATCGTCGACCAGATGCGCAAACGAGTCATCGAGCTCGACGGCGGCCGCGTGATCCGGGACCAGGCCCAGGGCGTCTACGGCTTTCAGCACTGACCCGCGCCCGCCTCGAACAGCCAGAGCACGAGTTCCCGAGCCGAAAGTCCTGACACATGCAGCTGCGTAACGTCTACTCCGAGCTCGGACAGGGGCTGCGCCGCAACCTGTCGATGCACATCGCGGTGATCTTGACCCTGTTCGTCTCCCTCACGCTGGTCGGGCTGAGCGTGATCTTGAACCAGCAGGCCAACAAGGCGGCCGACCAGTGGGGGAGCGAGCTGCAGATCACCGTGTTCCTCTGCCGTGACGGCAGTGAGAACCCCGCCTGCACGGGTGAGGTGACCGATGCGCAGAAGAACGCGATCACCAAGGTGATCGAGGAGAATCCCGAGGTCGCCGACTACCGGCTGGAGTCCAAGGCCGAGGCCTTCGACAAGGTCAAGGACCTGCTCGGACCGGAGCGGTTCGAGGGCAACAACCCGGCGGCAACCGAGGACGACATGGCGGAGTCCTTCTGGATCACCCTGAACGACCCCGACGAGTACCGAGGCATCACCAGTGCCGTGGTCGGCCTCGACGGCGTTGACAACATCCGCGACCAGCGCGAGGTGGTCGGTCCGATCCTCCGGTCGATGGACGCGATGCGGATCGGCGCCCTCCTCATCGCCGCCTTCCTTGTCGTCGCCGCCGTCCTCCTGGTCGCGAACACCATCCGGCTGGCCGCCCTCGCCCGGCGCAAGGAGATCGGGATCATGCGGCTGGTGGGGGCGTCGACCCTCTATATCGCGCTGCCATTCCTGCTGGAGGCGATGGTGACGGCGCTGATCGGCGTGGCCCTCGGAGCGGGGGCGCTCGCGGCGTTCATGTACTTCGGTGTGCAGGAGCGACTGCAGGACTTCATCGGGTTCATCCCGTGGGTCGGCTGGCCGGAGTACGTCTATGCGCTGGTGGCGATCGCGATCCTCGGGCCGGTCCTCACCTTGGTCCCGACACTCCTACTGACCCGCAAATACATCAGAGTGTGATCCCGGCCGGTTACCGTCGAGGCGTTCACTTCCCCGAACGTCGAAGGCAGATCCGGTGCGTTTCTTCCCCCGTACCGCTCGCCGACGCTGGGCAGCCGCCGTTGCGGTGTGCGCCGTGGCGGCTGGCGCGCTGACCGCCCCCACAGCCAACGCCGAGGACCTCCACGGCAAGCAGAAGAAGGTCCAGAAGCAGATCAACCGCGCGCACGAGGACTTCGAGCACTCCAGTGACGCCGCACGCCGTGCCATGGCGCGGCTGGAGACGGCTCGCGCGGACCTGGCCGAGGCGAGAGACCAGTTGAGCCTGGTCAGGGGGCGCCTGCAGGCCGCCCGCATCCGCGACCGGCTGATGCAGGAGCGGCTCGCGGCCGCGGTCGCCCGGCTCGAAGTCGCAGAAGCCGACCTCGCCGCCGGACGAATGGCCATGGAGGAGCAACGCGAGGTGGTCACCAACACGATCGTCTCGATCTACCAGGGCGCCGACTCCGACCTGGTCGCGTTCTCATCGTTCCTGGAAGCCCAGTCGACCGAGGAGCTCACCCGTCAGGCGGAGCTGGAGCACGTGATGGTCGGGCGGCAGACCCAGGCGTACGACGATCTCCGGGCCGCAGAGGTCCTGCTGGAGGTGCGCGAGGAGCAGGTCCAGGAAGCCCGGGACGCGGTCGCCGTGCAGCGCCGTGAGGCAGCCGAGCACCTGGTCACCATGCGAGACCTGCGCGACCAGGCGGCGCAGGCGAAGACGCGGGTGTCGGAGACCGTGCATGAGAGGCGAGACGCGACCCAGGCCGCCAAACGCGCGAAGGCGCGGGATGCCCGCGAGCTCCAGAAGCTCAGGAGGGAGGAGCAGCGCATCAAGCAGCTGATCCTCGCGGAGGCGCGGAAGGCCGCACGCAACAACTCCGGTGGCGGCTTCCACGGCGCGACCGGCGGGTTCCTCGACAAGCCCGTCAACGGCTACATCACCTCGCCGTTCGGCTACCGCACGCATCCCATCTACGGCTACTACTCGCTCCACGACGGCACCGACTTCGGCGCCGGCTGCGGCCAGCCCCTCTACGCCGCTGCGGGCGGCAAGGTCATCTCGCGGTACTACTCCTCCTCCTACGGCAACCGGCTCCACATCGGTGTGGGCATGGTCAACGGCAAGTACCTCACCATCGTCTACAACCACGCGACCGGCTACCGGGTCGGCGTCGGCCAGACGGTGAGCCGAGGCGAGATCGTCGGCTACGTCGGCAGTACCGGATGGTCCACCGGCTGCCACCTGCACTTCACGGTGCTCGCGAACGGGCAAGCGGTGAACCCCATGAACTACATGTAGCCCGATCGTGAAAGCGATTGACCCCACCTGAAACACTTGCGGGATGCCGAAGGAAGAGGGGCGCAAGATCGTCGCGCAGAACAAGAAGGCGCGACACGACTACCACATCGAGGACACCTACGAGGCCGGCCTGGTGCTCGTGGGGACCGAGGTGAAGTCGCTGCGCATGGGTCGCGCCTCCCTGATCGACGGCTTCGTGGACATCGACCGGCACGAGGCCTGGCTGCACGGCGTACACATCCCGGAGTACACGCAGGGCACCTGGACCAACCATTCCGCCCGCCGCAAGCGCAAGCTCCTGCTCAATCGCACCGAGATCGACAAGATCGAGCGTCGCGTCAACGAGAAGGGGCTGACCGTCATCCCCCTTGCCCTCTACTTCGTCGACGGTCGGGCCAAGGTCGAGATCGCGCTCGCGAAGGGCAAGAAGTCCTGGGACAAGCGTCATTCACTCGCCGAGCGTCAGGCCAACCGGGAGAAGGAGCAGGCCCTCGGCCGCCGCCTCAAGGGCATGGAGTGACCGGTGGTTGAGGTGCGAGCGAAGCCGTCCGGTGGTTGAGGTGCGAGCGAAGCCGTCCGGTGGTTGAGGTGCGAGCGAACCGTCCGGGCCGTGCGACTCGAACCCCCGCGCCAGCCCACCGACCCCGAGCCGGTCGAGACCACCCGCGCCTTCTGGCAGGACCTCGGTATCCCCGGGCTCTTCGACGTGCACACCCACTTCCTGCCCGAGCCGGTGCAGCGCAAGGTGTGGGCGCAGTTCGACGACGCCGGCCCCAAGATGGGCCGAGAGTGGCCGATCCGCTACCGCGGCACCCACGCCGAGCGGGTCGAGCAACTCCGAGCACTCGGCGTACGCCGCTTCCCGACCCTGCCCTACGCGCACCGGCCGGGCATCGCGACGTACCTCAACGACTGGGCGCGAGGCTTCGCCGAGGACGTCCCGGAGTCGCTGTGGTCGGCGACGTTCTACCCCGAGCCCGAGGCGCCCGAGTACGTCGAGAAGCTGCTCTCCGCCGGTGTCGAGATCTTCAAGATCCACGTCCAGGTCGGGGAGTTCCAGCTCGACGACCCGGTGCTGGACCCGGTGTGGGGTGCGCTCGAGGACTCCGCGACGCCGGTCGTGGTGCACGCCGGCTCCGGGCCGGTCGGAAACGCCTTCACCGGCCCCGGCCCGCTCCGCCGCGTGCTCGAGCGCTTCCCGCGGCTGGCAGCGATCATCGCCCACATGGGCGCGCCGGAGTACGCCGAGTTCCTGGCGCTGGCCGAGCGGTTCGAGCTGGTCTGCCTCGACACCACGATGGCTTTCACCGACTTCTTCGAGGCCGAGGCGCCATATCCCCGCGAGCTCCTGCCGCGCCTGCGCGACCTGCAGGCCAAGGTCCTGCTTGGGAGCGACTTCCCGACGATCCCGTATCCCTACCTCCACCAGCTCGAGGGCATCGAGCGGCTCGGCCTCGGGGAAGAATGGCTGCGCGACGTGTGTTGGAACAACGGTGTGCGGATCTTCGGTGCCTCCGCCGGTTGACGAGCGAGCGCAGTGAGCGTTTCGAATCGAGTTCGGCCGAGCGGGTTGGGACGATAGACTGACGCCTACAACTCAAGAGGGGCTGATCGGTTTCGACTTGGGACGTTAGTTCCAGGGGAAGCGGGTCGAGGAGCCAGCGTCATCTCGTAAACGATCGCTGGAAACCTATAACTGCCAACGAACAGCGCAGTAACTTCGCTCTCGCCGCCTGAGCGGTGATCGAAGGGTCAGACCGGGCACCTGCCTTCGTCCCGGAGCCTGACCTCATCTAGAAGGCTTGCTGTTCAACCCTCGTCACGGAGGTTGAACGGGACTTTTCGTGACTGAGCCTGTCGGCGACGTGTCTGTGCGAGCGCCGGGGCCGAGAAAAGCGACAACACAGACTGCACCCGGAGAAGACCTGGTTCGACGCTCGAGGACGCGGGTTCGATTCCCGCCAGCTCCACCACGAGGTGTTTGCGAATTTCGGATACCTGGTTCGCGAAAGTCCGGCCCGCCTGCAGGCGGGCCGGACTTCTGCGGGTCAGCTGTCTGGCCGTGCACCACACCCCCCGCGAGGGCGCCACACCAGGGGCCGACGGCTGCGGGCCTAGCATGATCGGGTGACCGAGGTCAGGGCTTCCGAGATAGCGCTGAACCGGGCGCTGTGGGCGGTCATGAACGAACGGTTCACCGACGCGGCAGCAGACGACATGTGGGCCCGACAGCATGTGGTGTGGGGCCTCTTCGCGACGCCGGAGCGAGACCTCGGCGTCCTGGGAGACGTCCACGGACTCGAGGTGGTGGAGATGGCGTGCGGCACCGCGTACTTCTCCGCGTGGCTCGAACGAGCCGGTGCCAGGACGGTGGCCGTCGACGTGTCGCACGAGCAGCTGGCGACCGCGCGGAGGCTGCAACGCCAAGTCGGACCAGTGTTCCCTCTGATCCAGGGCGATGCGGAGCGGGTCCCGCTGCCGAGCGGAGGCTACGACCTCGTGGTGAGTGAGCACGGAGCCGCGGCGTGGTGCGACCCCGAGCGCTGGCTTCCCGAAGCGGCCCGGCTCCTGCGACCGGGAGGACGCCTGGTCTTCCTGACGAACAGTCACTTGTCTGCGCTCTGCGTCCCGGCCGAAGAAGGAGTCGCGGGGGTGCAGCTGCTGCGTGGTCAGCGTGAGGCCTATCGGGTGCGCTGGCCGGGGGGTGGTGTCGAGTTCCACCCCTCGCACGGGGACTGGGTGCGGTTGCTGCGCGGGTCGGGCCTCGTGGTCGAGGCCATGCACGAGATCTATGCGCCGCCGGAGGGTAACGACCACTCCTTCTACGAGATCGTGTCGAAACAGTGGGCGACCCGGTGGCCCGCCGAGGAGCTCTGGGTCGCGGCGCGTCCGTCAGACGAGTGACGGCTCCATCGGCACGCCCGGTGGAGCCGTTCTCGCGTTCGGTGCAGCAGTCTCCGGAGGGTGAGTGACCCACCGGGGTCTCATCGATCAGCCTATGGAGCCCAGTGCCTCGCCCCCTGCGCGTGCGACGGCCCAGTGAAGGGTTTGAGTTCGCGGAGCCACCCCACCTCAGCGCGCATCGCGTCGCTCAGTTGAAGCAGCAGCATCGGGATCTGGTCGAGATCCCAGCCGAAGGTGGCGATGGCATCGGTGGTGGCGAACAACCGCGATGAGAGGCGGTCCCGGGTCGCCTGGTAGGCAGCGAGGGCGACCTCCTCGGCAACCTGCCCGGAGGCGGCGGTGATGATCGCGCGGGCCAGCAGTTCGGCGTCGCGGAGGGCGTCGGTGATGCCGTGGGACGTGATCGGATCCTTGAAGTACCCGGCGTCACCGACCAACGCCCACCCGCACCCGTATGCGCGTCGGAAGAAGCCAGGTCTCGCCGCGAACACCTTGAGCCGCTCAGAGGCCAAGGTAGCCGCACGCTGATCCAGCACGCCGGGGGCGGCCTGGTCGAGGAGCCGGGCGTAGGCATGGGCCACCCCGGTCCGGGACTCGGAGCGGAACCGCTGGCGCGACGTCGCAGCGAATACACACGCATGGCCGTGGTTGGTCGGGAAGATCCCGGCACTCACTCCAGGGCGGTAGAACAGCTCGTAGTTGTCGAGCGGAAGCCCCTCCCAGTAGCCGTAGATGAAGGCAGCGGCGCCGGTGCCGGAATCTTCCACGGGTGCGCTGACCAGGCGCGCCACCTTCGAACTCATTCCGTCCGCGCCAACGGTGATCCGTGCTCCAGCCGCGAACGCTGCGCCAGTGTCATCGCGCCCAACAACTCCGGTCACTCGCCCGGCAGCATCGCGCCGTAGGCCGGTAATGGTCACTCCGAACCGTGTCTCAGCGCCGGCGGCTCGGGCCGCGTCGATCAGGATCGGGTCGAGCACCGTGCGGCGCGGGGCGTAGAGAGCATCGACCCCGGCCTGCGGCTTGATCGGCACCTCGATGCGGTCCCCCCCGTAGTGGAAGATGCTGCCTCGCACTGGCGGGGTGCCGACAGCGGCCACCTGGTCCAGCAGCCCCCAGCGAGCGAGCTGCAAAACACCACCCCGCAAGAGGGCGTGGGTCGAGAGCGTGTCGGCGCCGTATCTGCCGCGGTCGACAACCAGCACCCGCAGGCCGGCCCGAGCCAGGATCATGGCGGTCGCGGCCCCGGCCGGCCGAGCTCCGACGACAACGACGTCGTACGGTGCCGAATTCACACGCTGACCTCGATGCTCACCGGCACGCCGTTGGTGAGGATGTCGTAGACAGCCGAGCGCAGGCGTGACTGTTCAACCAGCCCGAGCAGCCTGTCGGGGTCGTCACCCTCGAGGTGGAAACTGACCCGGATCTGCTCGTAGCCATTGCGGACCTCGTCCGACAGGCCGAGGATGCCGAGCAGGTTGATGTCGCCCTCGACCGTGGACTCGACCGAGGTCAGGTCGACCCCTCGCACAGCGGCGATGTTTGCCAGCCCCGCAGTCAGGCATGCGGCGAGGGCGTGCAGCAGGTACTCGACCGGCGTCGGAGCGTTGTCCGCGCCTACCAGGACCTCCGGGTGGTCGGCGTCGAAGGTCGATGTCTCCCGGTGGTTGAGCTCTTTACCGGCGCCGTAGAAGCCGTCGATCGTCGAGCGGTTGTGAGTTCCGCTGACCCACCGGTTGGTCGCTCGGAACTGGAACTTTGCGATGTCGGGGTTGGCCTTCACGGCGTCGAGGGTGGCGAAGAGTGTGGCCGTGTCGACCCCGTTGCGCATCGGGGATTCGGTGGTTGTGCTCATGAGTTGGATTCCTCCTTGATGGTCGGCATGCGATGCTTGCTGCCATGTGGTTACTCTCCGATCCGGCCGGCGCCGAGGCATCCGTGCCGGCCACGGATCCGCCACGGATCGGCCACTGATCACGAGCGGCACCATGGCTGAGTCCCAACTGCTGGTCGAGGCGGCTGTGTCCGAGCGTGAGGCACAGGTGCTGGCGCTGGTGGGGGAGCACCTGACCAACGCCGAGATCGCGCGTCGCCTGTTCATCTCGATCCGCACGGTCGAGAGCCACGTGTCGTCGCTGCTGCGCAAACTGGACTTGACCGACCGCCGAGCGCTGGCCGACCTGACCGTCTCCCTTCGAGCCGCCGACGCGCTCTCGAGCCCAGAAGTCGCAGCTCCCTCGCTGCCTTCGCCGCTGACCCCGTTCGTGGGCCGGGCAGCCGAGCGGACTGCGCTGGCGGAAAATGCTGAACAGGCACCGGCTGGTCACGGCCGTGGGCCCCGGCGGCGTGGGAAAGACGCGACTGGCTCTGGCGGTGGCGACCGACGTCACCGACCAGTTTGCCGACGGTGCCTGGTACGTCGACCTGTGCCCGGTGACCAACGCCGCGATGGTCGGGGCCACGGTGGCAGGCGCTTTCGGCTTCGGTGAGCAGCCGGGTCGGTCGCCCACCGAGACGGTGGTCGCCAAGCTCGCCGCGTGCGAGGCGCTCGTGGTGCTAGACAACTGCGAACACCTCCTGGACGGGGTGTCCACGTTCGCCGAGAAGTTGCTCACCGGCTGCCCCCGGATGACTGTCTTGGCGACGAGCCGGGGCCGACTGATGGTTCCGTACGAGTCCGTCTTTCCGGTACCCGGGCTCTCGCTCGACGATGGCCAGGAGAAGGGCGACGCGCTGCGGCTGTTCGTCGAGCGGGCCGCCATGGCGGGCTGGTCGTCGCCGTACCCGACGGACCGGGACCGGATCGCGCGCATCTGCGACGAGCTCGACGGGATCGCCCTGTCCATCGAGCTCGCCGCCGCGCGCATTGCGACGTTGGGACTGGACGGTCTGGAGGCTGGCCTGAGCGACCACCTCGGCTTGCTGGCCGGTGGGCCTCGGCTCGATGACCGTCATCGGTCTGCCCGCGCGGCCCTCGACTGGAGCTTCGGGCTGCTGGACGAGGCCGACCGGGTGGTGCTGCGGCGCGCCTCGGTGTTCGCGGCCCCGTTCACGTCGGAGGCGGCGGCCACGGTGACCGGGTTCGCGCCGGTGTTGCCAGGGCACGTGGGGGGATCGCTGTCCCGGCTGTCCGACCACAATCTGCTGGTTGCGTCCACCGGTCCAGGCGGCACCCGCTACCAGATGCTGGAGACGATCCGGCAGTACGGCACCCAGCGCATCGAGGAGGTCGGCGAGCTCAGTGACGTACTCGGTCGCCATCTCGGCTGGTGCCTGGCAACCACGGTTCGGTTGGAGGGCGCGGAGCGCTCCAGCGCCGCGTTCGACGAGGTGGCCGACGACCTGCGGTCAGGACTGCGCTGGGCCGCCGGTCAATCAGAGCACCGGGCCGACGCCCATGACCTCGCCCTAAGCCTGGCACGACTCGCCTACGCCCGGGGGCTGCCGAGTGAATCCCAGGAGACGTACGAGGAGGCGGCAGCGTTGGCGGCCGATCCCGCCGGGGCCGCAGAGGCGCTGCACCTCGGCGCGGCAGTGGCTTGGGGCCGGTATGCGGGCAACGAGGCGATCCGGCTGTACCGCGCCGCGGCCGACGCGGCGCGCCGGGGCGGCGACCCACGTCGCGCCGCCCTCGAGCTCGCGAGCGCGGCCGAGGTGATCACGGCCGCGCCGGGCATCCTGTCCGAGCCGCCCCCTGCCGGGGAGGAGCGGGCCCTACTGGAGGAGGCTCGGGCCCTGGCCGGCGGTGACGTCCACGTCGAGGCGGCCCTGCTCACCGTCACCACCCCTGCAGATGAGTTCGACCCGACGTACGCCGACCTGGCCGAACGCGCCGTCGAGCTGGCCCGCCGGGTCGGCGACACCCGCCTGGAGATCGCCGCACTCGACCAGCTGACCGCCGTGCACCTCATCTGCGGCGAGCTGAACGGGGCCGTCGCCACCGTCCAACGCCGCCTGGAGCTGCTCGCGCCCCGGGCCCACGACATCGAGATGGCGTGGGAGATCCCGGACACCCTCCACATGGCGCCGATGGTGCACCTCGCCGCTGGTGACCTCGAAGCCGCCCGCCGCTATGCCCAACAGCGCAGCGAACTGCCCTCCTTCCGCGAGGCGGACCACCTCGCCGTCGAGTGGATGCTCACCACGGCTGCCCTGGCCGGCGACTTCGACGAGGCGGTCGAGTTGGCGCAGCGCTTCCGTCGGGGGTGGGTGGAGGCCGGCCGGCCCCCGCTCGGCGGTACCGCCTTCGCGCCGGCTGCGGCAGCCATGGTGTACGGCATCCGAGGCGACGACGAATCCAGGCTCGAGTGGCTCGACATGACCGCCGAGATGCGCCGGTTCGTGCAGCCAATGCGCGGAAGGCAGGCCCTCTACAGCCCAGCCTTCGACGGGATGGTGGCGTTGCACCGGGGCGAGATTGGGGTCGCGCTGACGCACATGGCAGCCGCACCGGAGTCGTTCAAGCGATGGTTCGACGCCGCTGCCTGGCGCCCGTGGTACGCCGCTTTGTGGGCCGAAGCCGCGGTGCTCGCAGCCCTGCCCGACCGACGCAGCCGCCTCGACCGGGCCAGGTTCATCGTCCGATCGAATCCGATCGCCACCGCGATCGTCGACCGGGCCGGGGCCATCGACGCCGGCGACGCCGACGCGCTCCTGGCTGCTGCCGACGCCCTCGACACCGCAGGGTGCCGCTACCAGCGCGCTCGCACCCTCATCTTCGCCGGCGGCGACGCTCGCGCGGAAGGGGAGGCACTCTTGGCCTCGATCCACGCGGCGCCCATGGCCGTGTGAGCGAAACGCTTCGGGCCCCACGGAGCAGGGACCACCCACGCGGGGAACGTTCGCACTCGTCGAGGGTGTGCCCACCTTCGAAACCCTGCTCGGTGCGGACAGGTTCCCGAGGATCGCCCCAATGAACCACGTGGATCACAGCTGAAAAAGCTGGGACTTTGACCCAAGGGGCGCCCCCGCGGGCGCTCGGCTAGCGTGTTGATCGTGACGATCACCCTTCGGGAGATCACCGAGGACAACGCCGAGTCCGTCCTCGCACTGCGTTGCACACCCGATCAGGAACGGTTCGTCAGCTCGGTGACGGACTCGCTGGCGGAAGCCGCCGAGTATCCGCAGGCGAACCCGTGGTTCCGAGCCGTCTTTGCGGGCGAACGGCCCGTCGGGTTCGTCATGGTGAGCTGGGACGTCGAACCTCAGCCGCCCGAGATCATCGGCCCATGGTTCCTGTGGAAGCTGCTCATCGACCACCGGCATCAGGGCATGGGCTACGGCCAGGAGGTCGTGCGGCAGGTCGTGGAGCTGGTGCGCGGTGAGGGTGCCACCGAGCTGCTCACCAGCTTCGTGCCCGGCGAGGGTAGTCCGGCTGGTTTCTACGCCCGGCTCGGATTCGTCCCAACAGGAGAAGTCGACCCCGCGGGCGAGATCATCCTGCGCCGAGTCGTGCCTGAGTGACGCCGGCATGCCTGTGTGGTCGTCGACTTCGGCGCCTGCCCTCGTCGCGCTATTTGCTAGTGGGGTCTACTGGTGAGGGCTTTCCTCTTGACCGGTACAGACAGACGCGATACTGTACCGGTACAGCAATCGAGAAGGAGAGAGTCATGTACGAGCCAATTGCCGCGGACCTGGCCGTCCGCCTCACCCGCCACCACGCCCAGAGCGCCCTGCCGAACGCTCCTGTCATTCCAGACGTCCCGCCTCGTGTCCGTCGCGACCGCGGGCGGGTGGTCGTCGGAGTTCGGGCCGCGGCCGCTGGGGGCCTTCGCGGGCTGGCCGCCTGGGTTGAGCCCCAGCGTGGCACGCAGGCCATGTGCTGACGACGGGTGCTGACGACGGGTGCTGACGACGGGTGCTGAGTGACGACGGGTGCTGACGACGGGTGCTGACGACGGGTGCTGACGACGGGTGCTGACGACGGGTGCTGACGACGGGTGCTGACGACGGGTGCTGACGACAAGGCGTCATACGAGTGCGGTCACTCATGAGCCAAGGGTCACCGCTCCAGTCGATCGCGGACCGCGTCGGCGTCAGCCGGAAGGGTGTCTTCAACGCACGCGACGTCGCAATCGACGGCGTGCTGGTCTACAGCTGCAACGCACGCTCACTGCGGTGCACTCGACTGGCTCGAGGTCCGCTTCCAGTCCGATCGCGGAGTCCGCGTCCCTGGCGTGAGCCTGGACGACCGTGGCAGCGCCTCTCGCCGCCGCCCGACCGACCTGTGGCACACCGAGGGCTCCGGCATCCTCGCTCCTGCGGAGCCGCGGCTGGAGCTCCGAGTGGCGTCGGCCCGTACCCGAGCGAGCCTGTGCCGCTGGCGCGAGCCTGGACGCAGCCGGCCTCGAGCCGGATCCGGCTGCTCCTGTACGCCCCTCGCAATGTCGCCGTGACGTCTCCCCGAGGACAGCGTCACGGCGTGCTTTGTTCTCGACGTTCGGCCGATGCGTCGGCCGGCACGGCGACCTCACCGTGACCGCCTGACTCCCGACCGTCGGATCCGACGAACCGTTCTCTCCCCGTCACGCGACCACCGCTCATCGACGGTGCGCCTGGTCTCGCCGCCAACGCCGAGCCGCGGGCCGGCATTGACTGGCCTCGGCGCCGCACCCCGGTACCCGATTGTGCCGACCGACGCGATCCTCCGACCCGGCGCCGCCTCCGTCAGCATGTGACAACCGGTGGCGGCGCCCCGACCGCCGCCCGGCGCCCTCGACCTGGGGCCCCAGGGTCGGCGTCCGTCGCCCCTGCCCTGACGCCCTCGGGAAGCCGGCGCACTCACCGCTGGCGCCGCTGTCGGACTACTCTGACTCCGTGCGCGAGCGGATGGGCGAGCTGACGCGACGGTCTGTGAGCAGCCGGCCTCGAGCCGGTCATCCGGCTGGCGCCGCCAGCGCCGCCGTCGCAGATGACCGCCCCCCCGACGGCGCCGCCGAGCGCACTTCGACCGAGCCGGTCACGCGGCGTGCTCAGCGAGTGACATCGTCGGACCGTGCTTCGCAAAGCCGGGGTCGTCTGTGCCGCTCGAACGTGACGTCCACCGCACGGTGCCCGCGCGACCCCGCTACCGACACCGGACCGATCGGCACCGATTCGTCAACCCCGGTGGCCCGGGCGGATCGGGTCGTGCGAGATGGTGCTCGACGGGTCTCGGCGAGTTCCTCGGAGCGCAGCTCGACGGCCGGTTCGACATCGTCGGCTTCGACCCGGCGCAGTCTCGGCCGCTTCGGACCCGTTGCACTGCTTCGCGTCCGAGGGCGCGCTCGACGGTTCCTCGATCCAGCCACCCTGTCCTTCCCTACCGGCGCGGGTCAGTGCCGCCCCTACTTCAATACCTGGGCCGGGCTGGGACCCGAGTGCCATGACGACGCCAGCGGGTCGCCCAGCGCACGAATGACACCGCGGACGTGGCTCGCGACCTGGACCTGCTGCGACGCGCGGTCGGTGACCGGCGACTGACCTACCTCGGCTTCTCCTACGGCAGCTACCTAGGCAACACCTACGCCAACCTGTTCCCGCGCAACGTCCGCGCGCTGGCGATCGACGGTGTACTCGACCCGCGCCTGTGGTCCAGCGGCTGGCAGATCAAGTCCGACAGGGTCGCCACCCAGGAGGAGTTCGACGAGTTCCTGCGCCTGTGCGACGCCGCAGGCCCCGAGTGCGCCTTCTGGACTCCCGAAGGGTCGGCGGCGCGTCGCTGGGAGCGGCTGGCCCGCACCATTCGTCACGACGCGCTCGAGCTGCCCGACGGCCTCCTCTATACCTACGACTTCCTGATCGCCGATGCCACGTCCGCGATGTATGCGCCCGAGGTGTGGGACGGCCCGGATGGTGCGGCTGCGCTCTTCGACGCCTTGGCGGACGCGGCACTCGATGATGACGAGAACGCCGCGGCAGACGCAGCTCGACTTCGGGCTGGGCTGGTCGAGCAGCTGACGCCGGAGGTCGACGAGGCCGACTATCCCAACGGGCTGGACGCCTACTTCGGCAACCAGTGTGCGGACACCCAGTACCCGCACTCCTTCCCGACGTGGTTGGCGATCGACCGGTACGCGCGGCTCGGCTCGCGGTTCGGGCCGAATTGGTGGTGGTTCAACAATGGCTGCGCGCATTGGCCAGTCAATGCCGACCGGTATGTCGGCCCGTGGACGGCCCGCACGTCGGCGCCGGTGCTCGTGGTCGGGAACTTCTTCGACGGCGTCACCGACCATGCCGGCGCCGTGGCCAGCGACCGACTGCTACGCAACAGCCGCCTGCTCAGCTACGCCGGCTGGGGGCACACCGCCTATGGCCGTAGCCAGTGCGTCACCGACTACGTCGACGCTTACTTGCTCACAGTGTCCCTGCCGCCTCGACGCACGGTGTGCCCGGCGAACCCGAACCCCTTCCTGTCCGTGGCCGCCCGCGACACCCGGCGGACGGCCCCACTCGTCGGCCTTCCCGCCCCCTGGCTCGTTCGCCGGTGAGCGGGCCGCCTACCTGGGACCACGGCTCAGTTACTCGGGGCGTGACCTGCGCCTTCGTGAGCTTACGAACACCCCGCTCAACCAGAGGAGCGGATCGGCCGCGGCTGTAAGACCTCGCGCGCGGCGCTCCGCACGCTCGTGTTTCACAGGGCTCCTCCGGGCACCGCCGGAAGCTCGAGAGGGCGCCTTCGGTCACACGATCCGTCACACGGGACAGTCCTACGGTTCTGACATTCCCGAACCCAGGAGACCACCATGACTGTCACGACTAGCCACATCACCGAGAGCGAATCCGTAGTTCCGGGCCAGCCGAGCCTCAAGACCGCCGCCGACATCCTGGTGGGCGCGATGATCAAGGCCGACCTCGACAACCACCGCTGGGAGTCGGCCGGGCCACTCGTCAGCGCAGCGGCCGAGAGGCTTCGGGAGGCGCTGGGGACGCCTGTCCGAGGCAGCTGCGTGTCCGTGCCCGCTGTGGTCCGCGAGGCCGACTTCGCCTCGGCGGCGCGCCCGCTGCTTGCCGGGGCGACCGTGGTCGATCCCGAGGCCGCCCGGCAGTTCGCCCGACTGGCCGTCGAGGCTGCGCTGGCTCTCGCTTGAGTCCCTGGCGGATACTCCCCTTGGAGGCAAGGTGAACACCGACGTACGACTGCTCGGCAGTCCGGGCGCCCACCGTGGCGCGGAACGGGTCGACGTACGCGGTCACAAGCCCTGGTTGCTACTGGGTCTGCTCTTGCTCAACGACCACCCGCTCAACCGAGAACGGCTGCAGCGCCTGCTGTTCGTGGACGCCGCCGACCCCGCCGCCGCTCTCCGATGGAATCTTTCGCAGCTGCGCCGCCTCGGCATCCAGGTGGACGGCGACCCTGTTCGCGCCACCGTCCCAGGTGAGGTGGCGGTTGACGTGCTGTTGCTCCGGGGTCGTGCCGACGACGCCGCGGGGCTGGCCGGGCTCGACGACGAGCTGCTCGCCGGCGTACGGACGGAGCCGGGCACCGAGCTTGCCGTATGGCTGGACGAGGAGCGACGCCACCTGAGCCGGCTCGCGCTGGACGTCCGGCAGGAGGCGGCGCTCGCCCTGCTCGGGCGTGGCGAGACAGAACAGGCGCTCCAGCACGCCCGCCATGTAGCGGAGGCAGCGCCCTTGGACGAGAACGCAGCCGCGCTGCTGGTCCGGTGTCTGCGCGCTGCTGGTCACGTGACCGACGCCCGGGCCACCGCGCAGGAGGCGGCGGCCCGACTCCGGCTGGAGCTAGGTGTGGAGCCGACGGACGCCCTCTGGTCGGCGGTGGCGGCTCCCATGGGCGGTGACCGCCAGGTCACTGGTCGCGGGGCGGTTGTCGCCCAGATCGAGGCCGGTGAGTCCGCGGCCAAGGCGGGGGCAATAGACACCGGGCTGCGGTCGCTCCAGGGCGCCGTAGTGGCGGCCCGCGCGCTTCGCGACCGTTCGCTGCTCGCTCGCGCGCTTGTCTCGCTCGGCTCCTCGCTCATCCACGGGGTCCGCGGCGTGGACCAGGAAGGCCTCGCCATGTTGCATGAGGCGGTCCCTCTGACCCTGGAGGTCGGTGACGCACCGCTTGCCGTCGTGGCGCGCCGGGAGATCGGCTACGTGGACTTCCTCCGAGGCCGTTACGACCGCGCGACGCACTGGTTCGGCCAGGCACGAGCGGCGGCGGAGGACGACACCGCGGGGCTGGGCTGGGTGGACCTGTACGACGGCGCGACCGCCCACGACATCGGTGACGACCCGCGCGCCGAGCGCTTGCTCTCGAGTGGGCTGGAGCAGGCGCTCACCGAACGCGACCTGCGACTCGAGGCCTTCGTCCTGACCATGCAGGGCCGGCACCACCTGGTGCAGGACCGGCTAGACGAAGCCGGCCAGCACCTCCAAGAAGCGCTTTCGGTGGTGCGCTCGTTGGACTGGACTGCATTCCGGCCCTTCCCGGAGGCTCTGCTCGCCGAGTCGGTACGACGCACCGGAGATCTGTCCCGCGGACAGGACCTCGCCGAACACGCCTATGTGATGAGCGAGCAGGTGGGCGATCCATGTTGGGAGTCCCTGGCCCTGCGCACGCTCGGTCTGCTGAGCGTCGACAGTGGAGACCTCGGCAAGGGCTTGGCGATGCTGGAGCAGGCTCCCGTGCGCTGCCGGAGGCTTCCAGACACCTACCGCTGGATCGAGATGTGGGGCTATTCAGCGCTCGTCGACGTCGGGGACCATCACGGCATCGACGCCACCGCGAGTTGGCGGGCGCACCTGGAGGCCGAGGCGAGCGCCATGGGGATGCACCCCTTGGCCGAACGGGCCCGGGCGGTTGCCGAGCCGCCTCGGGCGTCGAGCCCGGCGTAGGTTCGCAAACCCGACCTGGAAGCCATCCTCCTGCACCTGAGGATTGCTCAGCCGAACAGCAGCGTCCGGAGCATGGGCTGCGTCGCGGCGATCTCCGCCTCCTTCGGCCCGCCGATCCGTCGGCTCGCCTTCGCCACTCTGTCCCAGTTGCGGATGTACTGGGTGTAGGCCTTGCGGCTGACGATGTTGACGGTGTTCTCGTCACCCTTCCGCAGCGTCCCGCGGCCCCAGTTCTGGCTGCCGGCGTGGACCCGCCAGGAGGACCGGTCTCCGCCGTACACCCCGTTGATCAGCAGGTACTTGTGATGCACCCGCAAGTCGAAGAGCCCGTTGTCGTTGCGGTCGATCCGGCTGTCCCACAATTTGACGCCGCCGCGCCGGGCGGAGGCGGCGAGGAAGTCGCGCACCTGCGCCGACGGGGCGCCGTACACGATCGAGACCTGGCAGCCGTTGCGGCGCAGCTGGACAAGCCGGCGCGCGATGTCCATGCCGCGCACGTTGTTCCACGCGAACATCGAGATGTTGATCGCGGTGCGGCCGTTGCGGCCCGCGCCGCCGGTGGCACCGTGGCAGCGCACCTTCTGCAGGTCACCGAGCACCGGGTCCGGGCCCTTGGGGCGGGGGAAGAAGCGGGCGGTGACGTTGCCTGCCTGGAACGCCCGGTAGTTCTTCTTGCCGAGCGAACGGTCCCGGGCCATCTGGGCATGGATCGTGGCGTACTGACGGAGCAGTGTGCGGCGGTCCTTCATCACGTACATGTCGTTCCAGCCCTTGCCGGCCCCGCCCTTGTTCAGGTTCGACGAGCTGACCATCACCACGTTCCTGGCGGTCCCGGTCTTGGTGAAGGCGTAGAACTTGGTGTGGTTGTTGCCGTCGCCGTGGCCCCGACACGTGCCGCGGCAGAAGACGACGAAGCTGCCGTCGCGACCCCACTTGCGGGGGATCCCGCGGTCGTTGACCCCCTTCAGACGCGGCTTGTTGTCACGGTTCAGAGCCCGGGCCATCCGCTTGGCCTGGCCCGTGCGTCCGTCATTGCCGTCGAGGACGACCTGGACCGCGACCCCGCGTCGACGTGCTGCGATCAGCGCGTCGGCGGACGACTTGGCGTCCATCAGGAAGCTGGACACCATGATGCGCGACCGCTTGGGGGCATGCTGGATGGCCCGGTTGACCGCGTGGACGATCCGCCAGCGAGCCGCGAACTCGCCCCTGGGGTTGTTGAAGACCGCGCCTCCTGCCGGCTCCCAGGCGTGGGCAGCCGGTGCGACGGTGACGACACACGTGGTCGCGACCAACGCGATCAGGGTGGCCTTCAATGGGCGTGGCACATACATGCTGGTAACTCCAAGGTGGGCGGTCGGTCACTGGCAGCCGGGCCGGGAAGCGTCCGTCGGCGATCCCCCCGCGACTTGGCAGGACGCCAGCGGCCTCGCGATGGCGGCCCGACCTGCGGAGGGAACGGTATCCAATCCCCGCTCGAACCCTGAAAACGGCGGAGACGCCGCATGGTTACGCCCTCGCCCGGAGACCGCCGGGTTGCACCAATGCACGTGGCCAGATTTCTGTGGCTCGGTCGCGCTACCGGGGGGTCAGCACACAGAACTCATTGCCACCGGGATCGGCCATGACCTCCCAGCTGACGTCGCCCTGGCCGATGTCGATGCGCGTCGCCCCGAGGGAGATCAGGCGGTCGACCTCCAGTTGCTGATCGCCGTCGGCAGGTGGAGCGACGTCGAAGTGCAGCCGGTTCTTCCTGGTCTTCGGTGCCACCGGCGGACCGCCCCAGGCGATTTTGGTACCGCCCTGCGGTGACTGGATCGCGGTCTCTTGGTCCTGGTCCCAGACCAACGGCCAGCCCAGTGCTTCGCTCCAGAAGTACCCGACCTCCTGCGAACCGTCACATGCCAGCTCTCCGAGGAACCCGCAGTCGGCGAGGAACGTGTTGTCGGCCTCGATGACGCAGAACTCGTTGCCTTCGGGATCAGCGAGCACCACATGATCCTCTTCCGGGAGTTGACCGACGTCGATGTGCCGGCCGCCGAGCCCGAGCGCCCGAGCCACCGTCGACTGCTGGTCGTCGAGGGAGGTGCTCGTCAGGTGGAGATGAATCTGGTTCGGGCCGGACTTCTGCTCCTGAGTGGAGACGAATTCGATCCGGAACTCGGTGTCGTCGCTCGGCAGGAGCGCGGCGACGACATCGGGATCGGGATCGTCGGTCATCTCCCGGCCCAGTACGCCGGACCAGAAGCGGGCGAGACCGAGCGGGTCATTTGCATCCCAGGTGAGCGCGTGAAGGTGAGAAGTCATCCTGGTCCGCATCTCCGATCTGCTGACTCACGGCCGCTGACGGGGCATGTCCGCCCTGCCCATGCAGAAAGCGACGCTATGGCGCTCTGGGACTGCCACGCAAAGCAATTAGGTCCGACGGCGCGGCCCCGAGCGACGGGACGAACGAACGCCCGCACCTCACGCGGGGTCGGCCTGCTCGCGGTAGGCCGGAGTGAGCTCGGTCCAGCGGGTGCGCCCGGTGCGCCCGATCATCGGCCTGTTTGGGAGGTGGGGGAGTGCGCCGCGCGTTGCGGAGTCACTAGTCTCGGAGCGACCAGTCGACGCAAGGGCGGGAGACGCCATGTCCCAGGTGCAGCAGCACAAGTTCCAGCTCGACGAGAGCGAGATGCCCACCCGCTGGTACAACGTCCTGCACGACATTCCGACGCCACCACCGCCGGTGCTGCACCCTGGGACCGGGCAACCGGTGGGGCCGGACGACCTGGCGCCGCTGTTCCCGATGGACCTGATCCTCCAGGAGGTGTCCACCGAGCAGTACGTCGACATCCCGGAGGAGGTGCTCGACGTCTACCGGCTGTGGCGGCCGAGCCCCTTGTATCGCGCGCACCGGCTGGAGAAGGCGCTGGGAACACCGGCGCGGATCTACTACAAGTACGAAGGGGTCTCGCCGGCCGGCTCGCACAAGCCGAACACCGCGGTTCCGCAGGCGTTCTACAACGCCAAGGCCGGGATCAAGAGGCTGACCACGGAGACCGGAGCCGGTCAGTGGGGCACGGCGCTGGCGTTCGCGTGCGCCCAGTACGGCCTCGCCTGCGAGGTCTGGCAGGTGCGGGCGTCGTACGACCAGAAGCCCTACCGGCGGATGATGATCGAGACGTTCGGCGGCACGGTTCACCCCAGCCCCTCGGAGCTGACCGAGGCCGGCCGCGCGATCCTGGCCGAGCACCCCGACTCGACCGGGTCACTGGGGATCGCGATCAGCGAGGCGGTCGAGGTCGCGGCCCAGGACCCGACGTCCAACTACGCACTCGGCAGCGTGCTGAACCACGTGCTGATGCACCAGACGATCATCGGCGAGGAGGCCTTGCTCCAGCTCGCCCAGGCGGGGGAGACCCCCGACCTCCTCGTCGGCTGCACCGGCGGCGGGTCGAACTTCGGCGGGTTGATGTTCCCGTTCCTGCGGGAGAAGTGGGCGGGCCGGATGAGCCCGACCGTACGTGGCGGTCGAGCCGGCCGCGTGCCCCTCACTGACCCAGGGCACGTACGCCTACGACTTCGGCGACACCGCAGGGATGACGCCGTTGCTGAAGATGCACACTCTCGGCCACGACTTCGTGCCGGACCCGATCCATGCCGGTGGCCTGCGCTACCACGGGATGAGCCCGCTGATCAGCCACCTCTACGAGACGCGCGAGATCGAGGCGGTCGCCAAGCCGCAGACCGAATGCTTCTCGGCGGGGGTGCTCTTCGCCCGCGCGGAGGGCATCGTGCCGGCACCGGAGCCGACGCACGCGCTCGCGGCGACCGTCGAGGAAGCGGCACGGTGCAAGGAGACCGGGGAGGAGAAGGTGATCCTGACCGCGCTGTGCGGGCACGGCCACCTCGACCTGGCCGCCTACGACGCCTATCTGTCCGGCGAGGTCGTCGACCACGCGTGGGAGGACGCCGACATCCAGGCCGCAGTGGCCGACGCACTCTCTCGGCTGCCGACGCTTGCCTAGCTCGTTCTCACGCGTCAGCCGCGACTCGGCCCAGGGCCACGGTGCCAGTGCCCAGCAGCCGCTTGGCCTCGCGTAGTCCGCTGGTCATGGCGCCGTCGGCGTAGCCGAGCCGCGCGCTCTGCGTGTGCTCGCCCGCGAAGAGCAGTCGGCCGGCGACAGGCGTCCCGAGCAGGTCGAGGTCGGCATTGGAGGAGCCCGGGGGCACGTGGGTGTAGGCGCCTGTCGCGTAGGGGTCATCGGCCCAGCCGGTCACCGCGACCGCCATCGGCTCGGGACACGGCGCACCCCACGCCGCGGCGAGCATGTCCATCACCCAGCGGACGGCGGAGTCGTGCGGCGCTCCGGTCAGGTGACCGGTCGCGGAGTGGAAGACGTGGCACACCAGCACCGGACCGACCCCGAACGCGTCGAGGTCGAAGACCCAGGACGCGGGCTCGGTCGGCTCGGTCGGGAACAGCACCAGGTGCGACCACCCCTTCTCGCGCCAGAAAGGTCTGTCGAACCTCAGAGCCACCTTCTCGTACCGCCCGAATCCGAGTCGCCGCACCGCATCCGTCCGGTCGGGCGGAAGCGGCGGAACGAAGCTCGGCCGGTCGTCCTTGAGCACACCCAGCGGAACCGCCACCACCACGTGCGAGCCGAGCTCGATCTCCCCTGACGCCGACGTGACGGAGACGCCGCCCTCTGCGAGATCCAGCTGTGCCACCGGCCAGCCTCGGCGTACGTCGAGGCCGGCGGCCATCGCGTCCACCACCCCGGCGTACCCGCCCACCGGCAGGTCCCCGAAGTAGTCGCCCTCGTACTCCTCCTGCGTCCACAGCCACTCCAGAGACTGGTGCTCGGCAGCACCGGCTGCGTCCGCCTCGACATGCGCACGGAGCCATTGCCGGGCCCGCCGGAGGGCCTCACCCGCGAGTCCTCTCATCGCCAGATAGGCCTCGATTCCCTCGGATGCCGAGGCGCGCACCCCCAGCCGTGCGCGCAGCCCTTCGAGCGCCTCGGTGTACCCCTCGAGCTCAGCGGTCCATGCTCGCCTCGAGCTCGGCATGCGACAGCCACAGCCCGGTGGCGCAGTCGAACGCGGACAGGGCCGGCAGCGGGTCGCCGGGGTGACACTCGACGTCCGACGGTCTGGGCGAACCGGCGTAGCGGGTTGCCGACCGGATGATGCATCCAGGAGCCGCCGAGATCCACCCGGCAGCCGGCTAGGTCCACGGTGCGCAACCGGCCGCCGACTCGGTCACGGGCCTCGAGAACGACAACATCGACGCCGGCGTGGGCCAAGGCGTTGGCGACCGTGAGACCTGCGATGCCGGCACCGACCACCAGCACCCGCTCCACCGGCCTCACGACCCCTGTCGGGATCTCGAGGTGTCCGTCGTGGAAGCTGGTTGTCATCGGGCTCGGTGCCTCCAGTCGTCGCGCTCGTCGTCGGAATCGTCGTCGACATCGCCTGCCAGATAGTCGAGGTCGTTCCCGGCGTCGAGCTCATCGGGCGACCTGTTGACGAGATCCATGCAATCGCGCCCCAACTGGGCGACCTCGACCACGGCGACACGAAGCGGCTCGCCCGCTTCAGCCCAGGTCGAGGGGACCGGCTGGTCGGCGAGGTCGGGGGCAACGCTCACGCGCGGGCGTCGGCCCATCCTTGATCGCGTCACCCAGGTGGGCACCTAGGCGAGGCTAGCAGTGGTGCGGCGGCGGGGCTGGAAACGACTCTCGATAGGTGCGGGCCGGTCAGCTGCAGACGATGGGAGAACGGCGAGGACCGTGCGCAGAACCAGAACGCCCCGATGCCGTCATCGGGGCGTTCTCGGTGTGCTGTAGTTCAGTTGCTGAGGTGGAAGGTCAGCAGCTCCTTGGTGTTGGAGATCTCGCGGACGACGAGTGTGCCCTCCGCTCCCTCGTAGGCGCCGGTGCCGCCCGTGATCGCGAACTTGAACACGGTCGGTTCGCCGGCCAAGAGTCCCTGGATGGTGATCTGACCACCGCGCAGCCGCGCCGTGCCCACACACTGCGACTCCTCGGCCGCGGTCGAGGTGATCGTGCACACCACACCCGTGCGCCCGACGTGCTTGCCGTGCTTGGTGAGCTTCGAGGTGAAGACAAAGGCGTCACCGAGGCTGAAATTGGGTGCGCCGACGTCGACGAACTCCTCCTCGGTGTTGTCCGAGAGCACCGTTATCTTGTCGCGATCGTTCCCGTGCCGATCTGCGCTGCCGTTGCCGGTCGCCGGCGCAACCGAGCCGACGGCGAGCGCCGCAACCCCGACCACCGTCCCCATGACTCCCAGACGCTTGAGCATGTCCATCTCCCGTCTTTTCCGCGGCCACCCGATGGCGGTCGCTGACCCCTCCGCTGTACTCCGGTGACGGCGCGGGCACATCGCTCATGTTGAGTAACCGGAGCTTTCGTGGGTGGCTCACCCCGAAGGCCACGGGCCTCCCCAACCCGCGTCACTAGACTTTTCTCCGTGCCGGAGCGACTGGCGGATCTGCTGGCCGGCTTGTCGCGCGTGGCCGATCTGGGGTTCGGCCTCGAGGCGGGCACCGGGATGCGGTCCAGCGTCCTGGCCACGCTGCTGGCGCGATCGCTCGATCTTCCCGACGACGACGTGCGTGCGGCGTACTTCACGGCACTCCTCCAGCACGTGGGGTGCGTGGGATACGCCCACGAGACTGCGCGGCTGTTCGGCGACGAACTCGTCGTGAACAGGGCCGCCGCTCGGACCGACACCAGTTCCCAGCGCGACTTCTTCGTGACGTTCCTTCCCGCCCTCACCCATGGCCAGCCGCCATGGGTGCGGCTCCGGCTCCTGGCCATCAGCCTCGGCAAGGGGAACAGCTGGGGACATGCATTCAGCGCGACCGCGTGTGAACTGGGGCGAGACACCGCCCGCCGGCTGGGGCTACCTGACGGCGTGCAAGAGAGCCTCTTCCACGCCTACGACGTGTGGCGAGGCGACTCCGGACCCCGTGGGCTGAACGGTGAGGACATCCCGATCGGGGCGCGGGTCGCCCGCGTTGCCGGCGTCGCGGTCCTCTTCGACTCGATCGGGGGCCCCGGACTCGCCGTCGAAGCAGTACGGCGTCGCGAGGGCGGGATGCTCGACCCCACGGTGGCCGCTCGGTTCGCCGTGAACGGCACGAGGTGGCTGACAGGGGAGTCCCACAGTCCTGGTGCGGGGCTCGACGCCGAGCCACCTCCCCATGCCGCGGTCTCGGATCCGCGCCGAGTCGCCGAAGTCTTCGGGGACCTCGCCGACCTGAAGAGCCCGTACCTCACCGGACACTCACGTGCCGTGGCGACCGTGGCGAGCAGAGCGGCCGAGCACCTCGGCCTCGACTCGGCGACCCAAGCAGACCTGGGTCTGGCCGGGCACCTGCACGACGTCGGACGGGTTGCCGTGTCGAGCGCGATCTGGGACAAGCCGGGCACCCTCACCGCGGGCGAATGGGAGGCCGTGCGCCTTCATGCCTACCACTCCGAACGCATTCTCGCGGGCTCCTTGACCCTCGCCAGGCTGGCGCCGTTGGTCGGCCGGCACCATGAACGCCTCGACGGCAGCGGATATCACCGAGCCTGCACGGGCGACGACCTGCCGCAGCAGTCGCGCATCCTCGCTGCAGCGGACACGTTCGCGACTATGACCGAGCCGCGTCCGCATCGAGCGGCGCTCATCCCCGACCAGGCCGAGGAACGAATGCTCGGCCTGGGCCGGCAGGGCCGCCTCGACCCCGACGCGGTCCGAGCCGTCCTGGCTGCGGCGGGCCACCACGTTCCCGTACCTCGGCGCTCGCTGCCCGGGGGCCTCTCGGCGAGGGAAGCCGAGGTGCTCGGGCTGGTGGCCCAGGGCCTCACCAACGCCGAGATCGCGACCCGCCTCGTCATCTCGCGCAGGACGGCCGAGCACCACGTGCAGCACATCTACGCCAAGATCGGGACCTCCAGCAGGGCCGCGGCCACGCTCTACGCCGTCGAGAACGATCTGTTGGGACGAGGTGGGTAGCTCTACCGATGCGCCGGGCTGACCGCTCGGGCAACGCTGAACCTCTCGCGAGAGGAGCCAGCGATGACCCACACAGCGGCACCCGAGATGGCGCACGTGCTGTCGCCGGACGGCACCCGGATCGCCGTCTTCGTCTCCGGACGCGGGCGGCCCCTGGTCGTCGTACCGGGTACCACCTCTGACCACACCACGTGGCGCCTGCTGGCGCCGCTGCTCGAGAGCCACGCCACTGTCCACTCGGTCGACCGACGGGGCCGCGGGGCCAGTGGGGACAGCCCCGGCTACTCGCTGGAGAAGGAGTACGCCGACGTGGCGGCGGTCGTCGACGCAGCGGCCGCGGCCTGGGGCGGTCCGGTGGACCTGCTCGGCCACTCCTACGGGGGCAACATCGCGTTCGGCGCGGCACTGCGCACAGAGAGCCTCCGCCGGCTGGCTCTGTACGAGGGATGGCCCCCACCGAACATCGCGCATCGCACGACCTCGGACGAGCTGACCGAGGCGCTCGACTCGCTGCTGGAGCAGGGCAAGCCGGAGCAGATGCTCGAGACGTTCTACCGCGACGTGGTGCACATGTCGGGCGCGGAGGTCGCCACCATCAAGGCGTCGGCCGCATGGCCGGCACGCGTTGCCGCGGCTCCCACCGTGCCCCGAGAGCTGCGGGCGTTCTCAGAGCACGCCTTCGACCCAGAGATGGCCTCTGCGATCACCATCCCGGTGATGCTGCTGGTCGGAGCGGACAGCCCGCCGGACATCAAGGCCGATCCGCAGGTGGTCGCTGATTCGCTTCCGCGGGCGAAGGTGACCTCCCTTCCCGGGCAGATGCACGTCGCGCATCTCACCGATCCCGAGGGATTCGCGGCAGCCCTGCTCTCATTCCTGGCCGAACCTGACTGACCCCTGACGGCGGGGGTCGCGGGGATCGGGCGCATCGGCCGCGAGGAGCTCGGGAGGGATGACCACCGCCCAGTCGACGTCGTCGAGCTCGTAGCGTGAATAGGCGGCAGCGTCCCGCGGGCCGACCTCGACCTGGTACCAGTCGGACGCGGACGGAGGCAGCGCCACGGCGAACTCGAACGTGCAGTGGTCGTAGGTCAGGTCGCCCCCCGTGAGCCGGGCCTCGGCCAGGATGTCGCCGCCCGTGTCGCTCACCACCACGCGGGTGCCGCGGCGAAGGTCCTCGAACCCTCCGCCGACGCCACGGGCACACGGCATCTCCTCACCGTTGAGCAGCCGGTCGGTCAGGTTCAGGAGCCCGTCGAGCTGGCGGAGCGTCATCGTGTCGTAGGACTGGCCGGGCTGGGCGCCGACACGTGGATACAGCGCCTCATCCGTGACGGGAACCTGAACGGTTCCCTTCAGCGTCGTCGGCGAAGGCTCAGGTGGGGTGTCAAGGGGACTGCTGGTGGCTGAGGCGTCGTCGGACTCGCTCGCCATCGCGACCGCCAGCCCCAGCACGATGCCGCTCGCGAGCACGAGGAGGGTGGAGGTCAGGATCGACGTGGCGCGGCCCTTGCGTCGTCTCTTGCCGTGTCCCATGGTGGTGCCCCCGTTGCCTGCCGACCTGTCCTCGTCGCGGAGTCCGGTCCAGTGTCACCGGCATCGGCGCGCCTGTCCGGCGTTCGTCGAAACCTCTCGATGGGTCGATGGGCCGCCGGGGGCACGCCTGCGACGTCCAGGCGGCAGCGCGCTCTACCCTGACCCGGTGGACCTGGAATTCAGCGGCGAGGTGTGGTTCTGGCGGGGACCGTCGCCGTACCACTTCGTCACCGTGCCCGAGGACGAGAGCGACGTGCTCCAGGCGACGTCCGGGCTGGTGACCTACGGCTGGGGCATGATCCCGGTCGAGGCCCGGATCGGGTCGACCCGGTGGACGACGTCGCTGTTCCCCAAGGACGGCGGATACGTCGTGCCGCTGAAGGACATGGTCCGGAACGCCGAGGGGATCGATGTGAGCGACACCGTGACGGTCCGGCTGACCGTCGACGTCTGACCCCGAGCCGGACCGTCGGTGCTCCATAGAGAACCCTACGCTCGCGGCATGGCCACGGTCCACGAGCTCAGCCGCGCCGATGCCCGGCGCATCGCGGTGCGCGCCCAGCTGCTGACCAAGGAACGGCCGACCGACCTGATCGAGACGGTCCGGCAGCTCTCGCTGCTCCAGCTCGAGCCGACCAGCGCGATCGCCCCGAGCGCCGAGCTGGTGATGTGGAGCCGGCTGGGGTCGTCGTCTCGACCGCAGGAGCTGTGGGACGCACTCGACGAGCAGCGGCTGATCGAGCTGCACCAGACGCTGCGGGTGCCCGAGGACATCGCGCTGTTCCGCGCCGAGATGGCCGAGTGGCCCGGCGCCGGTGAGCTGCGCGAGTGGCAGGAGGACGTGCGCGACTGGGTGCAGGCCAACAACGACTGCCGGCGCGACATCCTCGAGCGACTCCGCGCCGACGGGCCGCTGCCGACCAGCGAGCTGCCCGACACCTGCGTGGTGCCGTGGGACTCCAGCGGCTGGAACAACAACCGGAACGTCCGGATGATGCTCGACAAGCTCGTGCAGCGCGGCGAGGTCGCCGCCGCGGGCGGAGCCGGGCCGCGACCGGCTCTGGGACCTCGCCTCCCGGATCTACCCCGACGACCCCGTGCCCCCGGTGGAGGAGGCGCGCCGGCTGCTCGACGAGCGCCGCCTCAGCTCCCTCGGCATCGCCCGGGCCAAGGGCACCAAGCTTCCCTTCGAGCCGATCGACGTCGGCGAGGCCGGCGAGCCAGCAGTGGTCGAGGGGGTCCGCGGCCAGTGGCGGGTCGATCCCGCCCAGCTCGGCCAGCCCTTCGCCGGCCGGGCTGCGCTGCTGTCGCCGTTCGACCGGCTGCTCGCCGACCGCAAGCGGATGGACGAGCTCTTCGAGTTCGACTACATCCTCGAGATGTACAAGCCCGCCGCCCAGCGCGTGTGGGGCTACTACGCGCTGCCGATCCTGTACGGCGACCGGCTGGTCGGGAAGCTCGACGCCATGGCCGACCGCAAGGACGGCGTGCTGCGCGTCGCGGCGGTCCACCGGGACGTGCCGTTCACCAAGGCGATGACCGCCGCGGTCGACCGCGAGATCACGCGACCTCGCCCGCTGGCTCGACCTGGACCTCGAGATGCCGGCACAGTGACGCGAGCAGCGCTCCTGCATCCACGATGCTGTCGGAGGGCTGACGCGCGGGCCGTGCTCGGGTTAGCGTGCCGAACGTGAGACGGGCCCCGCACGAGAACGTTGCGACAGTGCTGGTCGACCCGCGCGTCCTCGCGGACGTCGAGCTCCATCTGATGGCGCTGGACCTGCGGGTGTGGCCGGTGCAGACCGCGCCGATCTGCGCGGACGGTCCGCGGACCGCGTTCCAGATCCGACGGGGCCTGCTGATGAAACAGCGCGGAGCCTGGGACCTCGCGGCGGACTGGACGCCGGTCTGGATCAGCTTCGGCGCCACGTGGCGCAAGGGTGACGAGCCGCTGCCATGGGCGGCCCATAAGGTGCTGTGGCAGGCGCTGGACACCTATGCCGACCAGGTCCGCTTCCAACGCAGGCTCGGCGGGGTCCGGCCTCTTCGGTTGCCCGCAGACGCGCCTGCCGACATCCGGGACGGGCGCTAGTCCTCAGCCCTCATTCCACGGCCCGCTCGCTCGTCAGCCGAGAGTGCGGCCGAGCCCGGGGTCCGGCACCCTGCGAGGCGATGTGCCGGGCGATGCGCCGAGCGTCCCGGCCGACGCCCCCGATCAGCGACGAAGCTCCCGTGGAGAGGAAGAACAGCCCGAGGAAGTAGAGCCCGGGGTGTGACCGGACGATCCCGCGTTCGTGCCTCGGCTCGCCGTCCTGGTCGAGGCCGGGCAGGTCGATCCAGCTGAAGTCGGTCACGAACCCGGTGCACCAGATCACGGTGCGGGGCTCGAGGACGGCGCCGTCCTCGAGCATCGGCAGGCCGTCGCGTACCCCGGTGACGCGCGGTACCCGCTCGATCCCCGCCCGGACGACATCCTTCCGTCGCACCCGGGCCAGCGGCAGCCCATGCCCGGACAGCTGGTGTCGAACCCGTCGGCCGAGCGGGGTCCGCACGGTCAGCACGCGCGAGAGCAGGAACCAGAACGGCGGCGTGATGAACCGGTCTGCGAGGCCACCGGCGCGCACGGGCTCCTGGCCCGTGTCCCTGCCGGAGAGCCAGGTCGGGTGGTCAGCGGCGGCCTCGACGGCGATCTCGGCTCCCGAGTTTCCCGCGCCGACCACCAGCACGCCGCCGGCGCGGAGCTGCGTGGCGTTCCGGTACCCGCTCGAGTGGAGCTGCACGATGTCCGGGTCGAGCTCGGTCGCGAACTCCGGGATCCGGGGAGCCTGGTAGCCGCCGGTTGCCACCACCACGTTGTCCGCCTCGTACCGGGTCCGCCCGGACGTCACGACGTACCCACTGTCGCCCCTGTAGAGCCCGTCGACGCGGATCCCCGTGCGGACCGGGAGCCGGAATCGCGCGGCGTACGACTCGAGGTAGTCGGCCACCTCGTCCTTCGTGGGGTACGACCACCCTGGCGCCGGGAAGGACCAACCCGGTAGCCCGTCGTAGCGCGCGGGCGTGAACACCCGCAGCGAGTCCCAACGCTCACGCCACGGGTCGCCGACGCGGTCACCGGCATCGAGGATCACGACGGAGTGCCGTTGCCTCGTCAGGTGGTATCCGACTGCCAGACCGGCCTGGCCGCCGCCGATGATCACGGTGTCGAATCGCCCCGAGTCGGTGTGAGCCATGGCTACCCCTCCATCCCGGACGCTCCGCCCGGGACAATCCACCCGGTCGCCCGGGCGTTCGTTGCTGACAGATGAGGTCCTGCCACTTCACGCTAGGGGCGGCGCTGCCCTCTTGCGTCGGCAGGATTCTCCAACCCGACCCGCGGCGGCGTGGTTGGTTCTACCCACGCCCGGTGAGACCTCCGCGGTTCGCGCTGGCGGAGCAGGCACAATGCAGCCCATGCGACCCGGGTATCGACTGGCCACCAGCGTCCTCGCCGTGCTCCTGGCGGTGGGTCTGGCACCCCCTGCGGAGGCACAGGGCGCCGCTGCCACGACGCTGACCATGAGCGGTGCGCGGCAGTACGCCGACCGGGTCACGACGCTCCGCATCGACCTGAACGACGATGCCGGACCGGTGGCGGACACGGCGGTCGTCGTGGAGCGACGCCAAGCAGGAACGTGGAGCGTCGTCGAGACGGCGATGACGGACGAGGAGGGGCACGCAGAGCTCGACGTGGAGATGTCGCGCCGGGCGAGCGACAACGTGTTCCGCGCGACCTCCACCGCGGGGCCGTCACAGACCGGGCCGGTGCAGGTCGCGCTTCGGAAGCGCAACAGTGCGGTGACGGTCGGCGGGCCGAAGTCGGTGGTCGACGAGAGGACCGTGCCGATCCGGGTGCGGTGGCTGGCCGGCAACGGCATTCCGGTCCCGGGGACGGTCCTGGTTTATCGCCTCAACGCGGGTGGCAACCGGAGGCTCGCGGCCAGGCTGCACACCGGCAACGACGGCCGGGCGCAGGTCACGGTGAAGCCCAGGAGCGACACGAGGTGGCTGGCCAAGGCCAAGGGACGCGACTGGGTCAAGGGAGACCGCAGCCGCGTCCACGCCGTCGACAACTTGCCGCCCGGCGTACCGGTCAAGCTGCCGCGCAATGCGCCGAGGCCGCGGATCAACCTGCCCGCCCAACGACACGCGGTCGGGGAGGGACCCAACGCGGTGATCACGCGGATCCCCGGCGGGGTGTGGAGCCAGATGACCGGCCGCACCTGGCACCAGGGCTGTCCGGTCGGCCGCGCCGGCTTGCGCTACGTCCGGATCAACTACTGGGACTACCGCGGCTACCGGCGCCGTGGCGAGCTGGTCGCCGCGGCCGGCGCCGCCGACAACATGGCCGGAGCGCTCGCCGAGATGTACCGCAAGAAGCTCCCGATCCGGGCGATGTACCGAGTGGACCGCTTCGGCTGGTCGCGTCGGCTGCAGGGCGGCGACGACTATGCCTCCATGGCCGCGGGCAACACCTCGGCGTTCAACTGCCGGCGGGTCGTCGGCAGCCCGGGCCGTCGCTCGCCCCACTCCTACGGGCGCTCGCTGGACGTGAACACCTGGGAGAACCCGTACCGGTCCGCGCAGGGGACCGTCCCCAACACCTGGTGGATGGGGCATTCCCACGCCCGGGTCGCCTGGAGGTCGCGGTCGCACCGTGTTGTCCGGGTGATGGCGGCTCATGGCCTGCGCTGGACTTACGGGAACGGCGACACACAGCACTTCGACGTCGGCGGTGGGCGAGGACGCCTGGTGGCCCGCTGGGGCGACTGTGGTGGCTTCGTCTGCAAGTGACGCGCTCGCGCGTCGGCCGTCCCGTTAACCTGCGCCCATGGTCGCGTTCCTCCTCGCCGGTGTGATCCTGGGCGTGCTGGCACGCACGTTGCGGGGCGGGCCGGACCAGCCACCGCTCACGCTCACGGTGCCGGTCGGCGTGGTCGGTGCCGTGGTCGGGGGCGTTGGCATGAACCTCGTGCTCAGCGACGGCTGGACCGACCTCGGTGCCTGGAGCTTCACGGCCGCCTGCGTGCTCGCGCTGGTGCTGCTGGGCCTGCTGGAAGGCGGAGTGGGGAGGAAGTAGTGGTCTCGCCAAGTTCGACCACCGGGGCAGACGCGTGCGTCTTCTGCGCCATCGTCGCCGGATCGAAGGCGGCCGACGTCGTGCTGGACGAAACTGACTTCGTGGCGTTCCTGGACGCCCGGCCGGTGTTCAAGGGACACATGCTGCTGGTGCCGCGGGAGCACGTCGTCACGCTGCCCGACCTCCCCGACGAGCTTCGCGATGGCTTCCTCGCCGCCTCCCAGCGCCTGGCGACCGCGGTCATCGACGCGCTTGGATGCCCAGGGCTCGTTCGTCGCCATGAACAACACCGTCAGCCAGTCCGTGCCCCACCTGCACCTGCACGTCGTACCTCGCACCAAGGGCGACGGCCTGCGCGGCTTCTTCTGGCCACGGACGAAGTACGCCGACGGGGAGGCCGCGGAGTACGCCGGGAGGCTGCGCGAGGCGCTCGGTTGACGCTCGCCTAGGGTGTCGTCATCTCGGCGAGCTCGGACAACGCTCGACGAGCTCGACCACCGATACTCAGCTAGGAGACACACATGGGTCGCTTCGACGGGCGCGTCGCCGTCGTCACGGGTGCCGCACGCGGCATCGGCTTCGGTACCGCCCAGCGGTTCGCGGAGGAGGGCGCGTCGGTCGCCGTCATCGACCTCGACGAGGCCGCCGCGAGCGAGGCCGCGGGCAAGTTGGTCTCGGCAAGCCGACCAGCGATTCGGACCAGAAGGCAATCGGCATCGGCTGCGACGTCAGCGACCCCGCCTCGGTCGAGGCCGCGGTGGAGCGGGTCGTCGAGCGAGCTCGGCGGGATCCACATCCTGGTCAACAACGCCGGCATCACCCGCGACAACCTGCTGTTCAAGATGACCGACGAGGACTGGGACCTGGTCATCGGTGTCCACCTGCAAGGGCGCCTTCCTGATGACCCGGGCCGCCCAGAAGCACTTCGTGGAGCAGAAGTACGGCAAGATCCTCAACCTCTCGAGCGTCTCCGCGCTCGGCAACCGCGGCCAGGCCAACTACTCGGCCGCCAAGATGGGCATCCAGGGCTTCACCCGCACCCTCGGCATCGAGCTCGGCCCGTTCGGCATCAACGCCAACGCGATCGCACCCGGGTTCATCGCCACCGACATGACCGACGCCACCGCCCGACGGCTCAAGATGGAGCCGGAGGAGCTGCGCCAGATGAACGCCGAGCGCAACCCGGTGCGCCGGGTCGGCTACCCCGAGGACATCGCGGCCGCGGCCGCGTTCCTGTGCAGCGACGAGGCGTCGTACATCACCGGCCAGACGCTGTACGTCGACGGCGGCGCCAAGCTCGGCTGACCGGGTCGGGGCGGACCGGGCGCGCCCTTTCCCGGACGACGTGACGCCGGTCACGCCGGGGTCGAGGTTTGGATTTTCGCGGCGCGATCTGCGTAGCCTGCACGTTTGCGGGCGCTCAGCAGGTTTGGGCGCGCCTTCCACATCTTCAAAGTCAATCAGTTCACACTGGAATCTCGTGATCCCATGATCGGAGCCCCCGTGCGTCGTCTACGCCTCCTCCCCGCCCTTGCCGTCGCTGCCAGCCTGGTGCTGGCCGGATGCGGCGGCGACGACGAGCCGGGACGAGCCCGAGGCCCAGCAGATCGCCGGCGGCACGTCGCTCGACTCGACCTGGCCGTTGACCGGCCTGCCGGTGACCGGCGACGGCAGTGCGGCGCAGATCGCACCCGGTGATCGTGACCAAGATCGACAACACCTCCTCCAGCGCCCCCAGCTTGGGCTCGGCAGCGCCGACCTGGTGGTCGAGGAGCTGGTCGAGGGCGGCATGACCCGGCTCGCGGTCTTCCACTACTCCGAGATCCCCGACGAGGTCGGGCCGGTGCGGTCGATGCGGGCCAGCGACATCGGCATCGTGTCCCCGGTCGAGGCCTCCGTGGTCACCAGCGGGGCCGCCGGCCAGACGATCGACCGGATCCACGGCGCCGGCATCAAGTACTTCGGCGAGGGGTCGAAGGGTGTCTACCGCGACGACTCCCGCAGCGCGCCGTACAACCTCTTCGCGAACCTCAACGAGGTGGCCGACAACATCAAGCAGGCGGACGAGAAGCGGCCCGACGACTACCTGCCCGTGGGGCGAGGCCAAGGACCTTCCCAAGGGTCAGAAGGCGAACACGATCGCGGCCTCCTTCGGGAGCCACACCACGAACTGGACGTTCCAGAACGGCAGCTACGTCAACCAGAACACCTTCGCCGCGTCCGGTGACGAGTTCCCGGCCGACACCGTGCTGGTGCTGCGGGTCCCGGTCGGCGACGCCGGCTACCTCGACCCCGCGGGCAACCCGGTCCCGGAGACCAAGCTCGACGGCAAGGGCACGGCTTGCTGTTCCACGACGGCCGCCTGGTGCGCGGCGACCTGGAGCAAGAAGGGTCTCGACGACGCCGCTCACGCTGTCGACCAAGGCCGGCAAGCTGAGCCGTCCCGGCCGGTCACACGTGGATCGAGCTGGTGCCGGCCGCAACGGCGACGTCACCTTCAACTGATCCCCGTCAGTCGGTCGCGCCTCCTGAGGGCTGTTCGACGCCGGCCTCGGCGAGCGCCTGGAAGCCGGCTCAGGATGAAGCTGATCGCGGCCTCGACGCGCGCGGCCGCCGCTTCGGGGTCGGCGCTGGCCGAGACCGACTCGCCGGCGGACGACATCGCGCCGAAGAAGATCCGGGCGAAGGTCTGCAGCCATGTCCTCGTCGAGCTCCCAGTCGCCGGCGCGCAGCACCGAGCCGACGATGTCGAGGACGTTGGCGAAGGTCGAGCGCTCCTCCTGCTCGCGGAACCGCGCGTAGCCGAGCACCGCCGGCCCTCCAGGATCACGATCCTGCGGTACGCCGGCTCCTGGACGACGGCGAGGAACGCGCGCAGCCCGGCCATGGCCTTCTCCCACGGGTCGCGCTCTCCCTTGAGGGATCCCTGGATCGCCTTCGAGGCGTTGGCCTCCACCCGCTCGAAGACCGCCTCGAACAGCGCCTGCTTGCCGCTGAAGTGGTGGTAGAGCGCGCCCTTGGTGACCTGGGCTCCGGCGACGATCGTGTCCAGCGAGGTAGCGGCGTAGCCGTGCTCGGTGAAAAGCTCCTCGCGCCACGTCGACCAGGGCCCGCTTCGTGGAGGCGGAGTACTGCTGGCGGCGACTGACACCGGGCACGCCGGTGACCTTCGGGACCAGCTTGTGCACGGGCGACTTGGTCATCTCGGGAGTTTAGGCGGGCGGGGATCCGCGTGAGTGATCCGGATCACGCGGATGGCGTTTGGCATACCCGCGGTATGCGGCATACTGTAAGTACGTACCAACGGTATGTGAGCCGACGACAGGAGTAGAACCATGACCTGGAAGGCCTTCCACAACCGCGGGGAGATCCTCCGCGCCGTGACCGCCACCGCCGACGCCCGCCTGGACGGACTCCTCCCGATGGACGTCCCGGGAGTGTCCGAGACCTTCGCCGACGAGCTCGACCTGCTCGGCGCCCTGCAGCTGCGCTGGCACACCCGCCTCGCCGGCCGGATCGAGCGCGAGCTGATGCGCCAGCCGATGGACCTCGAGCAGGCGGTCGTGACGGCCTGGCAGGCCACCGCCGACGAGCTCCCCGGCGATCCGCGCGATCCTCGACCACTACCGCCGAGCCGCTGGACACCGCGATGGCCGAGGCGATGGCCAGGGCCACCACGAAGGAGCACATCCTGCTCGCCGTGATGGCCGGCCGCGTCGAGCGTCCAGGACCGCGCCGCCGCCCGGGTGGGTCGAGTCATCGAGGGCCGGGCCCGCGACACCCACCGTCCGGAGCGACCCGAGTCGACCGAGCCCAACCAGGGCCTGCTGGACAAGATCAAGGCGGTCCTCGCGGCCTGAGCTTCGGTTCGGGCATGATGGAGGCATGACCGAGGCGCAGCGCGGGGATGCTGCTCGTCGCCACGCCCGCGCTGCTCGACCCCAACTTCGCAGACACGGTCGTGCTGCTGCTCGACGTCGACGAGAACGGCGCGCTCGGCGTCGTGCTCAACCGGCCGTCCGCCGTCCCGGTGGCCGAGGTGCTCGCCGACTGGCGCGACGTCGTCGCCGAGCCGGAGGTGCTCTTCCAGGGCGGCCCGGTCAGCACCGAAGGTGCGCTCGCGGTCGCGCTCGCTTCGCGAGCCGACGACGTGCCGGTCGGGTTCCGCGAGGTCTTCGGCCAGCTCGGCGTGGTCGACCTCGACACACCCGTGGAGCTCGTCGACGGCACGCTGAGGGGCTGCGGATCTTCGCCGGGTACGCCGGCTGGGGCGCCGAGCAGCTGGACGGCGAGATCGAGGAGGGCAGCTGGTACGTCGTACCGGCGCAGCCGCCCGACGTGTTCCGGATGGACCCGACCGACCTGTGGCGCGACGTCCTGCGCCGGCAGCCCGGCGAGCTCGCCTGGCACTCCACCCGGCCTGTCGACCCGGACCTGAACTGATCCTCAGTAATGGCGGACATGTCTCCGCTCTGACCTACGATGGTCGGCATGAGAATCCTCGGTTTCGGCACCAGCACCGACACGATCGAGGATCGCCGTACCGTCCCCACCGACGAGGGTGACCACGAGCGGTTCTCCCACTACGTCGACAAGCACAAGCTCACCGAAGCGATGGTGATGGGCACCCCGGTGGTCGCGCTGTGCGGCAAGGTCTGGGTGCCGAGCCGGGCGCCGGAGAAGTTCCCGGTGTGCCCCGAGTGCCAGGAGATCTGGGAGAGCCTCAAGCCCGGCGGCGGAGGGGACCCCGAGGAGTGACCGGACGGCACGACGCCGTCCCCCTCCCACCGGCCTGGCCCGAACGCGCGGCCTGGGGGACGGCCACCTCCCTGCGCGCCTGGCAGACGGCGGCCCTCGACGACTACGTCGCCCGCGCCCCTCGCGACTTCCTCGCGGTCGCCACGCCCGGCGCCGGCAAGACGACGTTCGCCCTGTTGGTCGCAGCCGAGCTGCTGGGTCGCCGTCTCGTCGACCGGGTCACCGTGGTCGCGCCCACCGAGCACCTCAAGGTCCAGTGGGCCGAGGCCGCTGCTCGAGCCGGCATCCCGATCGACCCGACGTACGCCGCGGGGAAGGGCAAGACGTCCGGGGACTATCGTCGGCATCGCGGTGACCTACGCCGGCGTGGCGAACAATCCGCTCGCCATGCGGATCCGCACCGAGCGGTTCAAGACCCTGGTCATCCTCGACGAGGTGCACCACGCCGGCGATGCGCTCTCGTGGGGCGAGGGCGTGCGCGAGGCATTCGAGCCGGCGACGCGGCGGCTCGCCCTCACCGGCACGCCGTTCCGCTCCGACATCAACCCGATCCCGTTCGTGACCTACGCGCCCGGCTCCGACGGCGTCCCTCGTTCGGTCGCCGACTTCACCTACGGCTACGCCGACGCGCTGGCCGACCATGTCGTCCGCCCCGTGCTGTTCATGGCCTACTCCGGCGAGATGCAGTGGCGGACCCGGGCCGGCGACGAGATCGCCGCCAGGCTCGGGGAGCCGCTCACCCGGGACCTGAACGCCCAAGCCCTGCGGACCGCGCTGGACCCGGCGGGATCGTGGATGCCCGCCGTTCTCGCCGCGGCCGACAAGCGGCTGTCGGAGGTACGACGACACGTGCCCGACGCGGGCGGACTCGTGATCGCCACCGACCAGGACTCCGCCCGGGCCTACGCGAAGCTGCTCCGGGCCATCGTGGGGGAGCCGCCGACGGTCGTGCTCTCGGACGAGAAGGCCGGGTCTGCGAAGATCGCGGACTTCACGGCCGACGACAGCCGCTGGATGGTCGCCGTACGCATGGTGTCGGAAGGGGTCGACGTGCCACGCCTCGCCGTCGGTGTCTACGCCACCACGACCTCGACGCCGCTGTTCTTCGCGCAGGCCGTCGGCCGATTCGTGCGGGCCCGGGCGCGAGGCGAGACCGCGTCCGTCTTCCTCCCCTCCGTGCCCTCACTGCTCGGCTTCGCCTCCGAGATGGAGATCGAGCGCGACCATGTGCTCGGCCGGAGGATCGCCGACGACGCCGACATCTTTGCCGCGGAGGCGGAGCTTCTGGCCGCTGCGGCGGCCGGTGAGGCGGCGTCCGACGAGCTCGACGCGTCGTTCGAGGCGCTCGGGTCGGAGGCGCGCTTCGACCGTGTGCTGTACGACGGGGGAGAGTTCGGCCACTCGGGCGAGGTCCACGTCGGCTCGGAGGAGGAGATGGACTTCCTCGGCATCCCCGGTCTGCTGGAGCCGGACCAGGTCCGCGAGCTCCTGCACCACCGGCAGAGCGAGCGGGCTCGCAAACGGACACCATCGGGGACAGAGGACCTCGGGGCCGCCGCCCCGGACACCGTTCAGCAGGTGTCCACCCACGAACAGCTGGCGATCCTCCGACGCGAGCTCAACGGACTGGTCTCCGCCTGGCACCACCGGACCGGCCAGGCCCATGGGGTCACCCACGCGGCACTGCGAAAGGAGTGCGGCGGACCAGCGGCGGCCATCGCCAGCGCGGAGCAGCTCCAGGCCCGGATCGCGCGCGTCCGCGAGTGGGCCGCCCGCAAGACCTCCTGACGCGTCAGGGACGTGCCACGCTCGATCCCCCTAGACTCCACGGGTGGCCACCGAGACCTCCCAGACTCTCGATCGGGGACTGCGTGTGTTGGGGGTGCTCGCGGCGACCCCGGGCGGGCTGACGGTCACCGAGCTCTCCGGGCGACTCGAGGTCAACCGGACGGTGGTCTATCGGCTGGTCAGCACGCTCGAGCAGCACGGGCTCATCCGGCGCGACGGGCGCGGCCGGCTCCACGTCGGCCTCGGCATCCTGCACCTCGCAGCAGCCGTGCAGCCGGTCCTCCGCGACCTCGCGATGCCGCTACTGCGCGGACTGGCCGAGGCCGTCGGGTGTACGGCGCATCTCACCGTCGCCGACGGTGACGAGGCGCTCGCGCTCGCCGTGGTCGAGCCGTCGTGGACAGACTTCCACGTGGGCTACCGGGTCGGCTCACGGCACTCGCTCTCGCAGGGCGCCGCCGGCAAAGCGATCCTCCTGGGTCGCGAGCCGGACTCGGCGCCCTTCTCCGTGACGGCAGGAGAGCTGCAGGCCGGAGCCCGCGGCCTCGCCGCTCCGGTCCGCGGGGTCGAGGGCCTCGAGGCGAGCGTCGGCATCGTCACCCTCGGTGAGCTGGACATCGACGTCATCGGCCCTCAGGTCTCTGCAGCCGCCGCCGCGGTCGCACGCGCGCTCACCTGAGGTCGCCTCGAGTGGCAGGGCTAGTCGCCCGAGATGACAGTCGCCAGCGGAAGCACCCGGTAAGGCACCTGCGTGGCCAGCGCGATCACCGTCGAGGAGCGGACGATCGCGGGGTTCTTGAGTACGAGGTCGATCACGCGTTGCAGGTCGGTGTTGGACCTGGCCACCACCCGCGCCCAGATGTCGCCGGCGCCGGTGATGGTGTGTGCCTCGAGGACCTCGGGGATCGCCGCGAGGTGGGTCCCGACCGCGTCGTGGCCACCTCGGTCGTCGGTGTCCTGGCGGATCTCGAGGGTGAGGAAGGCGGTCACTGGATAGCCCAACGCCTCGGCCGACAGGTCCGGCCCCCAGCCGGTGATCACGCCGGAGCCGACGAGCTTGTCGAGCCGGGCCTGCACGGTGCCCCGGGCGACGTCGAGCCGGCGCGACGCCTCGAGCACCCCGATCCGCGGCTCGCGTGCGAACACTTCGATCAATCTGCCGTCGAGATCGTCCATGTCGCCCTCATCATTGAACAGGTTGCACAGTGAATCGGTGCAGCCTTGCACATCTTGCCGGTCATCGACAGGCTGAGCGCATGACTTCGACGCAGGAGACCAAGTCCACCGGCGGCGCGCTCACCGCCGACGAGCTCAAGGCCGACCTGACCGTCGAGCAGCTCAAGCAGCTGGTCGGCCTGGTCGAGTACGACGCCAGCAGCGACCCGTTCCCGGTCACCGCCATGGACGCCGTAGGTTTCGTGGTCGGCAACGCCACCCAGACCGCGACGTTCTACCAGCTCGCGCTGGGCATGGAGCTCGAGGCCTACCGCGGCCCCGAGACTGGCCACCGCGACGCGAAGTCCTACGTGCTCCGCTCCGGCTCGGCCAGGTTCGTCTTCACCGGAGGGGTCACCCCGGACAGCCCGGTGCTCGAGCATCACCGCAAGCACGGTGACGGTGTCGTCGACCTCGCGTTGGAGGTCCCCGACGTGGACAAGTGCATCGAGCATGCGCGCTCGGTGGGCGCGACGATCCTCGAGGAGCCGTTCGACGTGGAGGACGAGCACGGCACGGTCCGGATGGCCGCGATCGCGACGTACGGCGAGACCCGCCACACGCTGGTTGACCGCTCCGGCTACAGCGGCCCCTACCTTCCGGGGTACGTCGCCCGCCGGACCACGGTCGCTCGTCGGGAAGGCCACCCGAAGCGGCTCTTCCAGGCCATCGACCACTGCGTCGGCAACGTGGAGCTCGGCCGGATGGACGACTGGGTCGAGTTCTACAACAAGGTGCTGGGCTTCACGAACATGGCGGAGTTCATCGGCGATGACATCGCGACCGACTACTCCGCGCTGATGTCCAAGGTCGTGGCGTCCGGCAACCACCGGGTGAAGTTCCCGCTGAACGAGCCCGCCGTGGCCAAGAAGAAGTCGCAGATCGACGAGTACCTCGAGTTCTACGACGGCGCCGGCTGCCAGCACATCGCGCTCGCCACGAACGACATCCTGCGCTCCGTCGACATCCTGCGCGACAACGGCATCGAGTTCCTCGAGACTCCGGACTCCTACTACGACGATCCCGAGCTGCGGGCCCGGATCGGCGAGGTGCGGGTGCCGATCGAGGAGCTGAAGAAGCGCAAGATCCTGGTCGACCGCGACGAGGACGGCTATCTGTTGCAGATCTTCACCAAGCCGATGGGCGACCGCCCGACCGTGTTCTACGAGTTCATCGAGCGGCATGGCTCGCTGGGCTTCGGCAAGGGCAACTTCAAGGCGTTGTTCGAGGCGATCGAGCGCGAGCAGGACGCCCGCGGCAACCTCTGACCGGAGCGGACGCCGATGCCTCGCGTCCGCACGTCGTAACAGTCCTCAAATTCGGGTATCTGCACTGCACTCTGCCGGACGGCGTAACCGCCGAGCCCCCTGGAGGTTGAGGTTACGAAGCAGCAGGATCCGAAGGAGGCATCATGCGCGCGAGAATGCTCCTCGCCCTTCTCGGGATCACCACTGCGTCGCTGTTGCTGGTCTCCCCGCAGGCCTCCGCGGCGAACGCCAAGGTCGTGCATTTCGACCTGCATGCAATGAACGGAAGTGGCGCCCGGGCCACGGCCACGCTCTCCTCGAACGCTGACGGGAGCCTCTCCGTCGCCCTGACGGGCGATGGCTTCACACCCAACGCCCCACACGCGCAGCACATCCAGGGGTCGATCAAGAGCCGCAGGTTCTTCTGCCCCCCTGCATCGACGGACCAGGACGGCGACGGTCAGGTGGCGACGGAGGAGGCGGTCTCGCAAGCCGGCGAGATCCTCCTCTCCCTCACGACCGAGGGCGACACCAGCCCGGACAGCGCGTTGGCGCTCAGCCGGATGCCGATGGCGGACGACTCCGGGTTCCTCGGGTACAGCCGGCGGATCCCCGCGAAGCGGGTCCCCGACGGCCTGATCCAGAACCTCGAGAACCTGCACATCGTGCAGCACGGCCTCGACGTCAACGGGAACGGCAAGTACGACTTGAACGGACTGGGCGAGTCGGTTTTCGCGGCGTCCCTCGGCAGCCAGGACGTTCCGGAAGAGGCCACGAACCCGGCCGCCTGCGGCCGGGTGACCCCAGTGGGCTCGGTGCAGACCGGATCGGGGGCGCCACCGAACGGCCTCGCCTCGTCCTGGCTCCTCGCTCTCGGCGGTGTCGTGTTCGCCGGTGCCGTCGGGCTCCTGGTGCTCGGTCGCCTCGTTCCTCGTGTGTCACGGGGCGACTGACCCATGGCTCCCACTCCGTCCCCCGACGAAGGCACCCGACCTCTCGCGAGGACCGTCGCCATCGTCCTCGGTCTGGTGGGCGTGACGGCTGTCGTGTTCGGCGTGACAGCAGGATCGCCGCAGGCCGGGGGGCCCGCACTCGGCTTCTCGGAGCCCGCGCGCATCGAGATCCCGCGCATCGGCGTGTCCGCGCCCCTCGGCAGGATCGGACTGGACGGGGCCGGGGGGATGGAGGCGCCTGACCCGGTGGATCAGCCCGGTTGGTTCACACCGTCTCCACCTCCCGGCGTACCGGGGGCGACAGTGATCGCCGGCCATGTGGCGTGGGAGGGGAAGGCGTCGGTCTTCTTCCGCCTCGCCGACCTCCGGCCGGGAGACCGGGTGCGGGTGTCCCGAGAGGACGGCGCTGTCGTGGTTTTCGAGGTCACTCGCGTCGGCAGCTTCCCGAAGGACGAGTTCCCGACCAGGGCGGTCTACGGCCAGCCAGACAGCCCGGAGCTGCGCCTGATCACCTGCGGAGGCGGGTACGACGAGACAGGTCGCTACCTGGAGAACGTGATCGTCTGGGCACGGGCGGTCAGCTCCCGCCTCCACCCGTGACGCACCCCGGGTGTCAGGTTCGCCTCCGGCGAAACGGGATGGGTTCTCCGGCGGGGCGAGCGCTGCGGCGCGAGCCGGAGCTCGGGTGGTCGAGCGCGGACAGGGGTACGCCGAGCTCGGCGGCCGCTCCGTCCAGGGCGTGCCAGACGAAGGCGCTCAGGTAGCGACCGGCCGCGGCGCGGCTCATGGTCTGCCGCTCCAGCCACCACTCGCCGGTGGCGAGCCCGAGTCCGACCACACCCTCGGCCCAGGGTTCGGCGCCGCCGGCGTCGAGGTGGAGTCCGCGAAGCGTGTCGCCGAGGACGCGCGAGAGCGCGGCGACGATCGTGGACTTGCCGTGCGCCAGCGGATCGGAGCCGCGGTGCCGCACCAGGAGCAGGAAGACCTGCGGGTGCTGCTCGAGGGTCGTGAGGTAGGCGTCGACCGCGTCGCTGATCCGTTCGCGCACAGGGCGGTCCGACTTGAGCGCGGGCAACAGCCTGGACAGGACCTCGTTCGCGCCCCACTGGCCGACCGCGGCGTGCAAGTCGACCTTGTCGGCGAAGTACCGGTAGAGCACCGGCTTGCTCACCCCGGCCTCGGCGGCGATCTCGGCGATGCCCACGTCCGGCCCGTGGTTGTCGATCGCGCGCACGGCCGCTTGGACCAGCTCGGCACGCCGCTGGTCGCGGTGCGCGTCCCATCGCGTCGCGCGACCGTCGTCCCCGGGAGCCATGGAGCGCACCCTACGCGCCCTCCTCAGAGGACCTTCGAGAGGAATGCCTGGGTGCGTTCGTGCTGCGGATCGGTGAGTACCTCGGCGGGGACGCCTTCCTCGACGATCACCCCGTCGTCCATGAACACCAGCTTGTCGCCGACCTCACGGGCGAAGCCCATCTCGTGGGTCACGACCATCATCGTCATGCCCTCGGAGGCGAGGTCCTTCATGACGCCGAGTACGTCGCCGACGAGCTCCGGGTCCAGGGCGCTCGTTGGCTCGTCGAACATCATCATGTCCGGGTCCATCGACAGCGCCCGCGCGATCGCGGCACGTTGCTGCTGGCCACCGGACAGATGTGCGGGGTAAGCACTCTCCTTGTCGGTGAGGCCCACCTTCGCCAGATTCCGTCTCGCGATGTCCTCGGCCTCGTCCTTGCCGCGCTTCTTGACCCGTTGCTGGGCGATGGTGAGGTTGCGCAGCACCGACAGGTGCGGGAACAGGTTGAACTGCTGGAACACCATCCCGATCCGGCTGCGGATCGCGTCGACGTGCACGTCCGGGTCGGTGATCTCGTCGCCCTCGATGAAAATCCGCCCGGACGTCGGTTGCTCGAGCAGGTTCACGCAGCGCAGCAGAGTCGACTTGCCCGAGCCCGAGGGGCCGATGACACAGACCACCTGACCGTTGTCGACGTGGAAGTCGATGCCCTTGAGGACCTCGTTGTCCCCGAAGTACTTGTGCAGATCGATCACGTCGATCGCGGCCGCTTCTCTGGCGGCCCGGGTGCCGGCGGAGTCGGTCATCAGCGGGCCCTCCCGGCGCGGGCTTCCATGCGCCGTACGGCGATCGAGAGCGGCACCGTGATCAGCAGGTAGCACAACGAGATCACGACGAGAGGGGTCATGTTCTTCTCCTGGTTGAGCACCTGACGACCGAACGCCGTGAGCTCCACGGTCGCAGCGGTGTACCCGAGCAGGTAGACCAGCGAGGAGTCCTTGGTCAGCAGGATGAGCTCGTTGGTCAGTGGCGGCAGGATGATCCGAAAGGCCTGCGGGATCACGATCGAGACCATCGCCCGCGGGCCCGACATGCCGAGCGACCGGGCCGCCTCGGTCTGCCCCTTGGGCACGGCCTGAATGCCTGCCCGGATGGTCTCCGCCATGTACGCGGCCCCGACCAGGCCGAGGGCGATGGTCGCGATGCCGAGGGTTCCGCCGGGGATCTGGCGGTCCGGAAAAGCAGTGGGGACGCCGACGCTCAACGCCAGGAAGACGACGAGTGCTGGCACACCCCGGAAGAACTCGATGAACGTGGTTGCCATCCATCGGTAGGGCCCCACGGACGACAGCCGCATCAGGGCAAGGATCAGCCCCAGACCGAGTCCCACGGCGAATCCGCACGCTGTGTACAGCAGCGTGTTCTTCAGAGCCGTCGTGATGACATCCGGGAACATCCCGCGGATGACGTCGGGATCGGCGAAGCTCTGACCGACCTTCGCCCAGTCCGTCGCCAGCACCGCCGCGAGCACGAGCGCGGCGAGGACGGCGTACTGGATGCCTCGCGAGATGCGCGCACGCTTGCGCGGGCTCATGGCCATCTGTTGTCTCCTGCCGCGTCGAGAAAAGCTCAGTGCAGGGTGGTCGGCATCTCGAGGTCCGGGAAGTACTTCTTGAAGAGCTCTTCGTAGGTCCCGTCCTCGTGCGCGGCGGCGAAAGCCTTGTTGACGGCGTCGACCAACTCGGCGTTGTCACCCTCGGCGACGCCGAAGCCGTACTGCTCGCCGGTCTCGAACTCCGTGGTCATCTCGGTGTCCGGGTTCTTGGTGGCGTAGTCGAGCAGCACGGTGTTGTCGTTGATGGCGGCGTCGATGCTGCCGCTCTTCACTGCCTCCAGCAGCAGGGCGAGGTCCTCGAACACCTTGAGCTCGACTCCGTCGGGCGCGTTGTCGTTGGCGTACTCCTCGCCGGTGGTGCCGACCTGCACCCCGAGTGTCTTTCCGTCGAGGGACTCGAGTGAGTCGTACCCGGCGCCCTTCGTGACCAGTAGCGCCTGGGTGGCCTCGAAGTACGGGTCGGAGAAGTCGATGACCTGATCGCGCTCCTCGGTGATGGTCATGCCCGCCGCCGCGATGTCGCACTTCCCGGTGGCCATGGCCTGACCGGTCTCGATGGTCTCGAACGGCGTGTTGACGATCTCCTGCTCGAGGTCGAGGTCCTGGGCCACCAGGTCCATCAGGTCCACGTCGAAGCCGACGACCTCACCGCCCTTGTTGAACTGGAACGGCTCGTAGGGCAGGTGGGTGCACACCGTGAGCTTGCCGTCCTCGACGACCTCGACCCCGCTCTCGGTGGTGGTCTTGTCAGGATCGGCGGCGCACGCCGCCGAGACGAGTGCGAAGGTCGCGAGGATGAGGGCTGTGATGATCCGAGTGCTCATGCCGATTCACCCTAGGTGAGGCGATCTGGCCCCGGACAAGCCGGTCCGCCGATCGGGCAGGATGCTCCCTGTGCCTACCCATATCGCCTTCCTGCGGGCCATCAACCTCGGACCCAAGCGCAAGTTCCCCAAGGACGCGATCAAGGCTGCCGTGGAGTCCACCGGGGCGACGGACGTCGAGACCTACATCAACACCGGCAACGTGAGGCTGACGAGCCGCCTGCGGTCGCGGGCCCGGGTCGAGGCCGCGTTGGAGAAGGCCTTCCTCGCAGACCGGGGCTTCGAGGTCGCCACCATCGTGTTCACTCCGGCCGAGCTGGTGGCGATCGCGGAGGCCGCCGACGACCTCGCCGGCGAGAACCCCAAGGCGCAGGCGCACTACATCACGCTTCTGAAGAAGGAGCCGGCGGCGGAGGCGGTGGATGCTGTGGAGGCGCTGTCCGTGGACCGGGAGCTGTGCCGGGTGACGGGGCGGGCTGCGCACGTCGTCCTGCTCAAGGCGTTCCACGCAGGAAACCTGATGAAGACCAAGCCGTTCCTGGCGCTGGGCGCGGGCACCGCGCGCAACGTGACGGTGATCCGAACCCTGGCCGACCGGTGGGGAGCGCCGTAGCGCGAGGGGTCATTCGCCGCGGAAGACGGGCTTCCGCTTCTCACCGAACGCGCGCATCCCCTCTGCGACGTCATCGGTGCGGAGCAGAATGGTCTGCCCGGCCCGCTCCCGCTCGAGGGCGGCGTCGAGGCCGTCCAGCGTTGCCGCGTTGACCGCCCGCTTGGTCGCCGCGAGAGCGAGGGGCGGCCCCGCCGCCAGCCGGTTGACGATTCGGGCGACGGTCGCGACGAAGTCGTCGTCGGCGGCGATGTGCGTGACCAGCCCGGCGTCGTACGCCTCGCGCGCGGGCAACGGCTCGGCCAGCAGGCCCATCCGCATCGCCCGTGCGCGCCCGATGGACGCCGCGACCGTGGCCGTGGCGCCACCGTCGGGCATCAGCCCGATCCGGGCGAACGCGAGCAGGAAGGACGCCGATTCGGTCGCGATGACGATGTCGGAGGCCAGCGCGGCGGAGCAGCCGACGCCGGCGGCGATCCCGTTCACCGCCGCGACCACCGGCTTGTCCAGGCCGACGATCGCGCGGATGATCCGGTTGGCGCGATCGAGGGCGGTCACGTCGAAGTGCTCGTGTGCCTCCTGGCCGGAGATGTCGGCGCCGGTGCTGAAGGCCGGACCGGTGCCGGTCAGCACTACGACCCGGACGTCGTCGCGGGAGGTAGCGGACTCGATGAGCGTGGCCACCTCGTCGGCCATCTCCCCGGTCAGGGCGTTGAAGACGCCGGGACGGTTGAGCGTCAGCCACTGGACGCCGCCCGCCGCCCGGACCTCCAGGTCAGCCAAGGGTGACTCCGGCCTGCTCCATCTCCTCGAGTGCCTTCCGGCTGGTCTCCTCCGCCACGCCCGCGCAGAGGTCGGGCAGCAGCCGGACGTCGAAACCGTTGACGACGGCGTCCAGGGCAGTGACCCGCACGCAGTAGTCGGTGGTGAGCCCACAGACGTCGACATCGGTCACGTCGTGTTGCCGCAGCCAGTCCGCGAGCTTGAGGCCGTCCGTCGTGCGCCCCTCGAAGCCGGAGTACGCCGCCTCGTGCTCTCCCTTGACGAAGATCGCGTCGAACGGCTGGGGGTCGAGGTTGGGGTGGAACGCCTCGCCGTCCGTGCCCACCTTGCAGTGCACTGGCCAGGAGTCGACGAAGTCGGGGTCGTCGGACCAGTGGTCACCGGGGTCGATGTGGTGGTCCTTGGTGGCAACGACGTGGCTGTAGTCGGGAGTCTTCGGATCCTTGACCACCCAGTGGTGCAGCATCTCGGCGATGTCGTGGGCGACCTGCGCGCCCCCCGGGACTGGCAGCGATCCGCCCTCGCAGAAGTCGTTCTGCACGTCGCACACGATCAGCGCCCGCTTCATGGTGGCGAGACTAGTGGTGCCGGACGCACGTGGTCACCTGCAGGGCCTGCCGGTGGTTGAGGTGCGAGCGGAGCCAGGCCCTGCCGGTGGTTGAGGTGCGAGCGGAGCCAGGCCCTGCCGGTGGTTGACGTGCGAGCGGAGCGGGGCCCTGCCGGTGGTTGAGGTGCGAGCGGAGCGAGCCTCGAAACCCCGGAACTGACGGCATGGCGCTGCTCACCGCCGTAGGCACGTCACCTGGTTTCGAGGCTCAGGCGCCAGAGCGCCTTCGCACCTCAACCACCGGACGCGGCGCTGGAGCGCCTTCGCACCTCAACCACCGGATGGTGGGCCGACGTGCACGGTGTCGATGACCGGCTCACCGCGGGACATCTGCTGGGCGGCGGGCGGCAGCTCTGCGCGGGCTCGAGCATGCCGGGCCCGGGCGTCATCGAGGGGTTCTGCGCCGACGACCTCGCCGTCGCGCACCAGCTCGACCATCAGCGGCCGGTCGTCGCCGTCGTCGACCGGCGGGGTGCCGATGCCGACCACCTCGGCCTCGGCCACTCCGCGGCGGTCTCGTCGACGTAGGGCGTACTTGCGCCCACCCAGCGAGATCTTGTCGAGGCTCTTCTTCGCCACCGAGGTCATGGTCCCGCTGTCGTCCTCGCGGGCGACCAGCTTGTAGACGAATCCGCAGGTCGGGTGCCCACTGCCGGTGACCAGCTCGGTGCCCACGCCGTAGGAGTCGACCGGAGCGGAGGCCAGCGCCGCGATCGCGAACTCGTCGAGGTCGCTGGTGACCACGATCTTCGTGCCCGTCGCCCCTAGCCGGTCGAGCTGGGCCCGCACCCGGCGCGCCGTCAGACCGAGGTCGCCGGAGTCGAGACGGACCGCGCCGAGGTCGGTTCCGGTTACCTCGACCGCCAAGGTCACCGCCTCGGCGATGTCGTAGGTGTCCACCAGCAGGGTGGTGCCGCGACCGAGGGACGCCACCTGGGCGCGGAACGCGTCGGCCTCGGTGTCGTGCAGCAGCGTGAAGCTGTGCGCGCTGGTGCCTGTGGTCGGTACGCCGTACGCGTGCCGGGCCGCGAGATTCGAGCTGGCCTCGAAGCCGGCGATGTGCGCCGCGCGGGCACTGGCCACGGCCGCCACCTCATGGGTGCGACGCGAGCCCATTTCGATGCAGGGTCGGTCGCCGGCGGCCAGCGTCATCCGCGAGGCCGCCGACGCGACGGCCGAGTCGTGGTTGTAGACGGACAGGAGCACCGTCTCCAGCAGCACCGCCTCGGCGAACGTCGACTCGACCACGAGCAGGGGCGAGTAGGGGAAGTACATCTCGCCCTCGGCATATCCCCAGATGTCACCGGAGAACCGGTAGTCGCGCAGCCAGTCGAGCGTGTCCTGGTTCACGACATCGTCGAGCGCGGCGAGGACCTCATCGTCGAAGCGAAAGCGCTCCACGGCCTCCAGCGCCCGGCCGACGCCGGCCACGACGCCGAACCGCCGACCTTCCGGCAGCCGACGCGGAAAGAGCTCGAAGACCGAGCGACGGTCGGCAGTCCCGGAGCCCAATGCCGCCTGGAGCATCGTGAGCTCGTAGTGGTCGGTCAGCAGTGCTGTCGACGGGGCTGTCGACGCGGCCGTCGACCGAGCCGTCGATGGGCCCTTCGATCCGTCCGCGGGGCGTGCCACCCGGTCAGCGTAGAGGGCAGTGGCCGTGTGTCACGATGGCGAGGTGAGCGCCACCAGCCCGGTCGAGGTCGAGCCTGATCTCACTCCCGACGAGATCACGCTCGTGGCCAAGCCCTGGGTCACGATCGTGTGGAACGACCCGGTCAACCTGATGTCGTACGTGACCTTCGTGTTCCAGAAGTACTTCGGGTACGCCAAGCGCAAGGCCGAGAAGCTGATGCTCGAGGTGCACAACGACGGCAAGTCGGTGGTCAGCACCGGGAGCCGCGAGGAGATGGAGCGCGACGTCCAGGCCATGCACGAGTACGGCCTCTGGGCGACGATGGAGAAGGCCTCATGACGGGATTCACCCGCCACCGTCGCAGCGGACGGATCATCGCCACCTTTACCGGCTTCGAGGCAGACCTGCTGCGGTCGCTTGCGTCGCAACTCGTCGAGCTCCTGCGCAACGAGGCCGCAGTGCCGCGCGAGGGCGGAGACCCCCTCGAGGCGATGATGGACTTCACGGGACCCACCTCCGAGCCGGAGGACCCCGTCCTGGCTCGACTGTTCCCCACCGCCTACCCCGAGGACGAGGAGGCGGCTGCCGAGTTCCGGCGCTTCACCGAGGGCACGCTGCGCGACGGGAAGGCGTCCGGTGCCAGCTCGATCATCGACGCCCTCGAGGACGCGGGGCTACCGGCGCAGCTGACCGAGGACGGTTTGATGATCGATGTCGAGCTCGAGCCTCCTGCCGCCGAGACCTGGTTGCGTTCCTTCACCGACCTGAGGCTCGCCCTGGCGACGCGGCTCGAGGTCGAGGAGGGCGACGAGGAGCGCTGGCAGTCGCTGCCTGATGACGACCCGCGCGCGCAGGCCCACGACATCTACGAATGGGTCGGTTACCTGCAGGAGACCTTGGTCGGGGCACTGGGCGATCGCTGAGCGGGCCGCGTCGGCGACGTCGACCGTCCGAGCCCTGCAGGCAGCAAACATCCTGATCGCCGTCCCGATCGCCTTTGTGTTCAATGGGTGCGGTGAAGGGCTGAACCGTACAAAGACCTCAAATCGTTCGTCTCTTGAACTATTTTGCTACAGTTCTATTTGTGACTGACGAACATGCTGACCTGTCGTTCCTGCTCAACCAGTCCTCCTACGCCCTGGCCGCCCACCTCGGTCGGGCCCTCAGTGACCTCGGCATCTCGGTGCGCGAGTTCTGCGTCCTGATGAAGGCCGACGGCGAGGAGCGCACCCAGAACGCCGTTGCCGAGCTGGCGTCGCTCGACAAGACCACGATGGTGGTCACGCTCGACCGTCTGGAGAAGGCCGGTCTCGCCGAACGCAGGGTGGCGAGCGCGGACCGGCGAGCTCGAGTGGTGTCCGTCACGCCGAAGGGCCGCAAGGTCCTGCAGCGGGCGTACGACGTCGTCGACGGGGTGGTCGACGATGCCCTGTCGGTGCTCGACGAGAACACCCGCCGCACCTTCCTCGGAGCCCTGACCACGCTGACTGCCGGCCCATGGGCCACGCCGTCCCACACCGCCAGCCAGCGTCGGCGCCAAGCACGCCCAGTGGGCGCAGCAGGTTGATGTATCCGAACGGTATCGTTTTTTAAAAAACTATCTGCTAAGGTCCGGTCCATGGAATCTCGTGGACCAACCGCCACTCGTCGCGGCCTTGCTCTCGCAGTCCTGTGCGCCACCCAGTTGATGGTCATCCTGGACGGCACGATCGTGAACGTTGCCCTTCCGACCATCCGCACAGAGGTGGGATTCTCCGAGGCAGGACTGGCCTGGGTCGTCAACGGCTTCTTCGTACCGTTCGCCCTGTTGCTGCTCCCTGCCGGACGACTGGCTGACCTGGTGGGCCCGCGCCGGGTGTTCCTCACCGGGCTCACCGTCTTCACCCTCGCATCGGTCTGGTGTGGCATCGCGTGGAGTCCCGGTTCCCTCATCGTCGGCCGCGCCGCCCAGGGCGTCGGTGGCGCCCTGAGCTCTGCCGTGGTGCTCGGGATGATCGCGGCGCTCTTCCTCGATGCCTCGCGCCGGATGCGGGCCTTCGCTGTCCTCGCCTTCGTCGGGTCGGCTGGGGCCTCGATCGGTGTCGTGGCGGGCGGCCTCCTCACCGAGCTGGCCACCTGGCGTTGGGTGTTCCTCGTCAACCTGCCGCTGGGCGTGGCCGCCATCACGGTGTCGCTGCGGGTACTGGATGCGAGCCGCGGACCCGGCCTGCGGGCGGGGTTGTCTCGCGGCGCTGCGCTGGTGCCCCGCGCGCTCATCCTGCGACGCCGGTTCCTGGTGACGAACGTGGTGCTCTTCACGATGACCGTGGCCGGGTTCTCCTTCCAGTTCCTCACCGCGCTGTACCTCCAGGACTCCCTCGGCTACGGCCCGTTGCGCACCGGGCTCTCCTACCTGACGGTGACCTTGGCGATCGCGGTGGCGTCCCTGGTCGTGAGCGGCCGGCTCGCCGACCGATTCGGAGCCGAGCCGGTGCTCGCGGCGGGTCTCGTGGCTTTCGTCGTCGGCATGCTGCTGATGGCGGCCCTGCCCGACGAGGGCAGCTACCTGCTCGACGTGGCCCCGGGGTTCGCGGTGATGGGATTCGGGTTCGGCTTGGCCATGCCGCAGGCGACCACGATCGCGATGGCCGCGGCTCCTCCGGAGCACGCAGGCGTGGCGTCGGGCTTCGTGAACACGACGCAGCAGGCGGGCGGTGCCCTCGGCCTGGCGGTGGTTGCCTCTGTGGCCGCGGCGGCGGGCCGTAGCGCCGGCTTCGTCCTCGCGGCGGCGACCCTGATGCTCGGAGTCGCGCTGGCCGGGTACCTGTGGCGCCGGGCCATCGTGGCCCCTGGTCCGGCTGCCGGGCGGGTGCCGGTTGTGGAGGCGACGGGTCCTAGTCTGGAACCGTGCTGAGGATCGACAGCGCGACGTACGACGCGATCGTCGCGCACGCGAAGCGGGACCATCCCAACGAGGCGTGCGGTGTGGTCGCCGGACCCGAGGGAAGCGACCGCGCGGAGCGGTTCGTCGAGATGGTCAATGCGGCCGGGAGCCCGACGTTCTACGAGTTCGACTCCGCCGAGATGCTGCGGCTGTACAAGGAGATGGACGCCCTCGGCGAGGAGCCGGTGGTGATCTACCACTCGCACACCGCAACCGAGGCGTATCCGAGCCGCACCGACATCGACCTCGCCAGCGAGCCGAACGCCCACTACGTGCTCCTCTCCACAAGCGAGCACGGGAATAACGAAGGCCCCGTGGAGTTCAGGTCCTACAGGATCGCCGACGGAGTCGTGACCGAGGAAGAGGTCGCCGTCGTCCCCGAGTCAGCGAGGAGTACCTGATGGCCATCGAGGTCCGGATCCCGACCATTCTGCGCACCTACACCGACGGCGCGAAGGCCGTTTCGGGCGACGGCGCCAGCCTCGGAGCCCTGATCGATGACCTCGACGCGAACCACCCCGGCATCAAGGACCGCCTCGTCGAAGACTCCCAGGAGGGAGAGGGCGACCTGCGCCGCTTCGTGAACGTCTACATCAACGACGAGGACGTGCGGTTCATCGGCGGACTCGAGGCCGAGCTCAGCGACGGCGACCAGGTCGTCGTGCTTCCCGCAGTCGCGGGCGGCTGATCTCGCCAGGCTCGGTCATCGAGGAGACATGACGCGCTACGACAACCTCCTGGCCTCGGTCGGCGGTACGCCGCTGATCGGGCTGCCGAGGCTGTCGCCCTCACCTGAGGTCCGCCTCTGGGCCAAGCTCGAGGATCGCAACCCGACCGGATCGACCAAGGACCGGCCCGCTCTGCGCATGGTCGAGGAGGCCGAGAAGGACGGCGTGCTCCGTCCCGGCGCCACGATCCTGGAGCCGACCTCTGGCAACACCGGCATCTCCCTGGCGATGGCGGCGAAGCTGAAGGGCTACCGGCTGGTCTGCGTCATGCCCGAGAACACCTCGGAGGAGCGACGGCAGCTGCTTCTCATGTGGGGCGCCGAGATCGTGTCGTCTCCCGCGGCCGGCGGATCGAACGAGGCGGTCCGGGTGGCCAAGCAGATGGCCGGCGAGCACCCCGACTGGGTGATGCTCTACCAGTACGGCAACGAGGCGAACGCGTTGGCCCACCAGGAGGGAACCGGGCCCGAGCTGCTCGCCGACCTCCCCGGGATCACCCATTTTGTCGCCGGCCTCGGCACCACCGGCACCTTGATGGGCGTCTCGCGCTTCTTCCGGCAGGCCAAGCCCGACGTGCGGATCGTCGCCGCGGAGCCGAGGTACGGCGAGCTGGTCTACGGCCTGCGGAACCTCGACGAGGGCTTCGTCCCCGAGCTGTACGACGAGACCCTGATCGACGCCCGGTTCTCCGTCGGCCCGCGGGACGCCGTACGCCGCGTGCGCGAGCTGTTGGAGCTCGAGGGGATCTTCGCCGGCATCTCCACGGGTGCGATCCTGCACGCCGCCCTCGGACAGGCCGCCAGGGCCGTCAAGGCCGCCCAGTCGGCCGACATCGCCTTCGTCGTGGCCGACGGCGGCTGGAAGTACCTCTCCACCGGCGCCTACGAAGGCACCATCGACGATGCCGAGGAGCGCCTGGAGGGCCAACTCTGGGCCTGACGCAGCCGAGGCTCGTCAGCGCACGTCGAGGTTGAGCCGGCGGTCGTGCTCGCTGCCCGGGACCCGGGGGAGTCCCAGCAGGTCGGTCGTCAGATTGGCCACGTCGCCGTTGCGGACCGGCTGCTTGCGGGCCGCGTAGCCGGTGCGGTGGTAGCCCGGGTTCCGATAGTCGCGGTTCAGGGTGTACAGGCTGACGCCGGAGGCAACCCCCGGTCCCCACACGAGGAACGGGATCCGGAAGTTCTGCCGCAGGGTCGCGTCGGCGTGGTCCCTCTCGCCGCCGCCCCCGCCGTGGTCCGCGGTGACGATGAGGACCAGGTGCCGCCGGAGCTGGCGATGGTTCCTGATCGTCGTCACCAGCTTGCCCAGGAGGCGATCGGTGGCTCGCACGGCGCGGAGGTAGGCGGGCGTCATGAACCCGTGCTCGTGCCCCGCCTTGTCCGGACCGGAGAGGTGCACGAACGTGAAGCCGCGGTTGTGGTCGGCGAGGTCGTGGCGGGCAAGACGGACCAGGGCGGCGTTGTCAGCGTCGATCACAGCCCGGTCGACCGCGGCGGGCCAGGAGCGCTCGAACAGGGAGAACTTGGTCTTCGCCGCAAACAGGGCGGTGCGGCGTCCGGTCGATGCCACCGACGTGAAGACTGACTCCACCTCGTATCCGGCGGCCTCAGCCACCGTGGACGGATTCATGCGGTCGTCGTTCCAGGTGACCCCGTGGCCGCCGTACGAGGCGTCCACCCGGCGGCCGGTCACCATGCCGGTGTGGTTGGGCAGGGTGTTGCTCATCTCCCGCTCCGTGCGGGCGTTCATCGTCGACGCGCCGCGGGCGATCAGACGGTGCAACGTCGGTGCTCCCCGGTGACCGAGGCGCCGGACAGCAGACGGGTTCAGCCCGTCGATCGACACCGTCAGTACCCGGGTCACGGGGGGCGACTTGGCGCTGCGGGTGGTGATGCGATCCTGCGCCTCGGGAGCCGTGCCCGCACAAGCGGACACCGCCAGGACCAGCGCGGCCACGGCGGCGAGGATCGTGCGACGAGCCCCGAGCATCGGCTCGACGCTAGCAAGAACGTGACGACGATCTCCAGTGACGTCGGTCGCTCGACGTGCGAACAGCGGGTGAACAGCCACTAGCCTTGCTGCTCGTGCCAGCAATGACCGTCGATGCGTCCATCGGCATCTTCGACTCGGGCTTCGGTGGACTCACCGTGGCCCGCTCCGTCATCGACCAGCTGCCGCACGAGTCCCTCGTCTACCTCGGCGACACCGCCCGGCAGCCGTACGGCCCCAAACCGATCGCCGAGGTCCGGGAGTACGCCCTCGAGTGCCTCGACCACCTCGTCGCGCAAGAGGTCAAGGCCCTGGTCATCGCCTGCAACTCCGCCAGCGCGGCGGTCCTGCGGGATGCCCGGGAGCGGTACGACGTCCCGGTGGTCGAGGTGATCTACCCGGCCACCCGGCGCGCGGTGGCGGCCAGCCACAACGGCCGGATCGGGGTCATCTGCACCCGCGCGACGGCCGAGTCGATGGCCTACGACGACGCCTTCGCCGCTGCCCCCCACGTCGACCTGGTCACCGGGGTCTGCCCGCGGTTCGTCGACTTCGTGGAGCGGGGAGTCACCGGCGGCGACGACCTGCTGGCCGCCGCTCACGAATACCTCGACCCACTCACCGAGGCCGGCGTGGACACGCTCATCCTCGGCTGCACCCACTACCCGCTCCTGACGGGCATCATCTCGTTCGTCATGGGCGACGAGGTCACGCTGGTCAGCAGCGCCGAGGAGTGCGCCAAGGACGTCTACAAGCTGCTGGCGCGCTCCGGGTTGATGCGACCCGGTGGGGAGCCGTCGTACCAGTTCCTCACCACTGGGACCCCCGGCGACTTCGAGAGCATCGGTCAGCGCTTCCTCGGTCCGGAGATGGTCTCCGCCTCCCAGTTCGCGGGAGGTCTGGCATGAAGCTCACGGTCGTCGGCTGCTCGGGCTCCTATCCCGGGCCGGACTCCCCGGCCAGCTGCTACCTCCTCGAGAGCAGCCGCGAGGGACGGACCTGGCGGATCCTGCTCGACCTGGGCAGCGGCGCCCTCGGAGCCCTGCACCGCTATGTCGACCCCTTGGCCATCGACGGCGTGTTCCTGAGCCACCTGCACGCCGACCACTGCCTGGACCTGACCGGCTTCTACGTCCTGCGGAAGTACCACCCCACCGGCCACAAGCCCCGGATCCCGGTGTGGGGACCCGAGGGCACGGCCGACCGGATGGCGCGTGCCTACGACCTGCCCACGGACCCGGGCATGCGGCACGAGTTCGAGTTCCGCACCCACGACGGCCCGGTCGAGGTCGGCCCGTTCAGCGTGGAGCCGATCCCCGTGGAGCATCCCGTGGCGGCCTTCGGCCTGCGGGTCACCGCGGATGGTCGCACCCTGGGCTACTCCGGTGACACCGGGCCCTGTGCCGGGTTCGACGAGGTGGCCAAGGACGTGGATCTCCTGCTCGCCGAGGCATCGTTCAACTCTCGCGAGGACAATCCGACGAAGCTGCACCTCACGGGCGCGGAGTGTGGCGATGCCGCCACCCGAAGCGGGTCACGGCGGCTGGTGCTCACCCACGTCCCGCCCTGGCACGACCCCCAGGACGCGCTGGTCGAGGCCCGGGCGACGTACGCCGGTGAGATCGAGCTCGCGACCGCCGGCGCCGTGTACGAGGTCTGACCTCGACGGGTCGATCCGACGGATCAGGTCAGACCCGCGTCGTGGACCAGGATCGCGATCTGGACCCGGTTGGTGAGGTGCAGCTTGTCGAACAGTCGTGACACGTGTGCCTTCACGGTGGGGACGGACAGGTAGAGCTCGGCGGCGATCTCGGCGTTGCTGAGGCCACGCGCCACGGCGAGGGCAACCTCCCGTTCGCGATCGGTGAGCGCCGTGAGCCGCTTCTCGGCCTGGTTGGCTCGGCGATCGGTCCCGTCGGTGCGCACCCTTTGGATGAGCGTGCGGGTGATCGACGGCGACAGCATCGGCTCCCCGTCTGCGACCTTGCGAATGGCGGCGACGATCTCGGCCGGAGCGGTGTCCTTGAGGAGGAAGCCGTCCGCCCCGGCGGCCAGGGCGCCGAAGACGTGCTCATCGGCGTCGAACGTGGTGAGCACGATGACTCGCGGCGGGTCCGGCCGGGCGTGCAGCTCGCGCGTCGCGTCGAGGCCGCTGATCCCGGGCATCCGGATGTCCATCAAGATGACATCCGGATCGAGGGAGCCCGCCAGCTCCAGCCCCTCGCGGCCGTCGCCCGCCTCGCCCACCACCTCGAGGTCGGGCTGGCCACCCAGCATCAGCGAGAGCGCGGAGCGCACCAGCGGGTCGTCGTCCACGATGAGTACGTCGATCGTTCCCCCGTTCATGCTGCCCACGGTATCCATCCGTGCAGGACGAACGTCGACCCGTCGCTGCGGTGCTCGAGACGTCCACCTCGCAGCTCGGCCCGTTCGGACAGCCCGATCAGGCCCAGCCCGGCGCCTGGCGTCGACGTGGCGCCGAAGCCAACCGGGTTGCGCAGCAGGATGTCGACGCCGTCCTCGGGGGAGCCGCTGACCTGGATCATGAGTCGAGCCCCGGGAGCGTGCTTGCGCGCGTTCGTGATGCCCTCCTGGACGATCCGGTAGACGGTGCGGCCCACCACGTCGGGGACCTGATGGTCTTCCGTCTGCAACCAGTCGGCGTACTCCACGTGGAGCCCCGACTCCTGCGCCTCCGCCACCAGCCGGGGCAGGTCGGCATATGTCGGCTGCGGCTTGTCCTGCAGCTCCCCCGTGGTGGAGTCCCTGAGGACACCGAGGACCCCGCGCAGGTCGGTCAGCGCCTCGTGCGCCTGCTGCTGGATGACCGCGGCGCTGGCCCGCATGTCGTCGGCAGCCAGGTCGTCGCGGAAGGCGAGCGCCCCGGCGTGCATCGAGATCTGGGAGATCCGGTGGGCGAGGACGTCGTGCATCTCGCGCGCGATCCGGGCCCGCTCCTTGGCGCGGGCCTGGTCGACGCGCAGCTCCTGCTCGGACTCGGCCCGCTCCGCGCGGTAACGCAGGGTCCAGATCAGCTCACGGCGGGAACCGATGTACATGCCCCAGCCCAGCACGGCGGCAGTGAGCGTGATGTTGACGGTGAGGGTCAGCCAGTAGGGGTCGGCGCCAGAAACCGGCTGCAGCACGGCAAACGCCTGAGCACTGAGCACGCTGAGCGCGGCAATGATGCCGATCTGCCACAGCCGCCGCCGCGTGGCAAGCGACGCCACGGCGAGGACGGAGGGCCCGGTAGCCAGAGCGGAGAACGTGCTGACGACCGTGAGGGCCACCGCGATGGTCATCGGCCAGCGACGGCGGAAGAAGGCCGCGACATAGGCGGGGATGCCGATCGCGATGTCCAGCCAGAACAGGGCGCGGTGGTCGTCCCACTGCGCCTCGATCACCGATATCCAGACGATGGCGCTGATGATGAGCATCAGGAGGGTGCGCCAGACCTGCCCCCAGGTCGTGACGTCAGGCTGGACCTCGTCCGGCGACGGTCGTTCCACGGCTCAAGGCTAGGGGGACCCGGGCCACCACGCAGGATGCCAGGGTCGGGACCGGTTCCCTACCAAAGTAGGTGTGAAAGCAGCCCGGCGGTGGGTGTGCGACGCAACGGCTGGGGAGCATGCTGGGGCCATGATCAAGGTCGAAGGACTCACCAAGAAGTACGGCGCGTTCACCGCCGTCGACGACGTCAGCTTTGTCTGCCAGCCGGGACGGGTGACCGGCTTCCTCGGTCCCAACGGCGCGGGCAAGACCACCACGATGCGCGTGATGGTCGGCCTCACGCCGCCCACCAACGGCAATGTCACTATCGGCGGCCACCGCTACCACGACCTCCCCAACCCGGGACGTCATGTCGGCGTACTGCTCGACGCAGGCGCCCAGCACGCCGGCCGCACCGGCCGGGAGATCCTCACCATCGGAGCCAGGACCATGGGACTGCCGGAGTCGCGCGTTGACGAGATGCTGGACATGGTGTCCCTCTCCCCGAGCGGAGTCGAAGCCGCCGACTGCGCAACTACTCGCTCGGCATGAAGCAGCGGCTCGGCATCGCGCACGCGCTGCTCGGGGACCCGTCGGTGCTGATCCTGGACGAGCCGGCCAACGGCCTCGACCCCGCCGGCATCCGCTGGATGCGCGGGCTCCTCAAGGGCTACGCCGACCGTGGCGGCACCGTCCTGCTCTCGAGCCACCTGCTCAACGAGGTCGAGCTGATCGCCGACGAGATGATCCTCATCGGGCACGGCCGGATCGTGGCCCAGGGCGACAAGAAGTCGCTGCTGGCCGATGGACACCAACGTCAGCACGCGCTGGTCGACCTCTCTCGACGACAACAAGCTGGCCGTCGGTCCTGGAGCAGCGCGGGTTCATCAGCAGTCCCCGCTGACCACGGCCTCGCGCGTTGCCGGCGCCCCGGTCGACGTGGGCCGCGCCGCCGCCGAGCACTGATCGTCCTCACCGAGCTGCGCTCCGGCGCCGCCGGCCTCGAGGACCTCTTCCTCGAGCTCACCAGCGACAGCCAGCGCGACGAACCTCACGCCGAAGGAGCGCACGGAATGAGCACCGCCACCCTCGACGCCCGGCACGATCGACACCGTCGGCGATCGCCGCAAGTGCCGTTCGAGCCGCCTGGCGCCGGGTCGAGTTCCGCAAGGCGCTCGACACCCGCGCCGGCCTCTGGCTTCGCGATCTCGATCATTGCCCTGTGTCTGGTCGTCGTGATGATCTTCGCGTTGGTTGCGCCCGACGGCGACAAGGACTACATCGACTTCCTCGGCATCGCCGGGGCCGGCTCGGGTCGTTCCTGCCGATGCTGAGCATCATGCTGGTGACCACCGAGTGCGAGTCAGCGCACGGGCCTGGTGACCTTCACCCTGGAGCCGCAGCGTTCTCGCGTCGTCGATCGCCAAGTTCGTCGCCGGCGCTGGTCGCTTGGGGCGGCGGTCATGATCATCGTCGGCGCTGATGGCCGTGATCGGCACCTTCCTCGGCACCCTGGACGGCAGCCCGGTCGACTGGGCCCTCGACGGCAATCTGGTCTTCAACGGCTTCGTGCTCGCCAACCTGCTGGGGATCTTCATCGGGTTCGCCTTCGGCCTGCTGCTCATCAACACCGCCGCCGCGATCGTCGCCTACTTCGTGTACTCCCTGATCCTGCCCACCGTGGTCGGGTTCCTCGGCTTCCTGAGCGAGGGTTCGAGAAGGTCGCGCCGTGGATCGACCTTCAACACCGCCCAGCTGCCGCTCTTCAGCGGCGCTACAAGCCGACCGGTGAGGAGTGGGCCCAGATCGCCACCGCGGGCACGATCTGGTTGATCATCCCGCTGCCGCTCGGGCTCGTGCGCCTGCTTCGGGTCGAGTTCAAGTAGCAACGCTCGAGACCGGAAGGGTCCGGCCTCCACGGGGGTGGCCGGGCCCGTCCTTGCGTCGGCTAGGGTCGGCGCCATGACTGATGCGCCCGCACGTGCTGACGGCCGCGCCGACGACGAGCTCCGCCCGATCAGGATCACCCGCAACTGGCTCGACCACGCCGCGGGGTCGGTGCTGATCGAGTTCGGCGGCACCCGGGTGCTCTGCGCCGCGTCGGCGTCCGAGGGCGTCCCGCGCTGGCGCAAGGGCTCCGGCCTCGGCTGGGTCACCGCCGAGTACGCCATGCTCCCGGCCGCCACCAACACCCGCTCCGACCGCGAGTCGGTGCAAGGGCCGGATCGGCGGCCGCACCCACGAGATCTCCCGGCTGATCGGCCGGTCGCTGCGCGCGGTCATCGACTACCAGGCGCTCGGCGAGAACACGATCGTGCTCGACTGCGACGTGCTCCAGGCCGACGGCGGCACCCGCACCGCGGCGATCACCGGGGCGTACGTCGCGCTCGCCGACGCCATCGCGACGCTGAGCGCCGACGATGCGCTTGCCGGCGAGCCGCTGACCGGCTCGGTGGCGGCGGTCAGCGTCGGCATCATCGACGGCGTGCCTCGCCTCGACCTGCCCTACGAGGAGGACGTCCGGGCCGAGACCGACATGAACGTCGTGATGACCGGCGACGGGCAAGTTCGTCGAGGTGCAGGGCACCGCCGAGGGCGTCGCGTTCGACCGGTCCGAGCTCGACGCGCTGCTGGCGCTGGCCGAGAAGGGCTGCGCCGACCTCACCCGGCTGCAGCAGGAGGCCGCCCGGCGTGACGTGATCACCGGACCGTGCTTCCTCGCCTCCCGCAACGCCAAGAAGCTCGAGGAGATGCAGCCGGATCCTCGCGCGAGCACGCGCCCGACGTCGAGGTGCTCGGCCTCGACGACGTCGCCGCACGTACGACGAGCCGGTCGAGGACCAGCCGACCTTCGAGGGCAACGCGCTGCTCAAGGCCAGGGCCGGGCTCGCCGGCACCGGGCTGCCGACCCTCGCCGACGACAGCGGGCCTCTGCGTCGACGCGCTCAACGGGATGCCGGGCGTGCTGTCCGCCGCTGGTCCGGGTCCGCCGAAGAGTGACGACCGGAACAACGAGCTGCTGCTGGCCCAGCTCGCGGACGTCCCCGACGAGCGCCGCGGCGCCCACTTCGCCTGCGCCGTGGCCTTCGTGCCACCCCGACGGGACGCGAGCTCGTCGTGCACGGCGAGATGGACGGCCGGGTGATCCGCGAGCAGCGGGGGAGCGGCGGCTTCGGCTACGACGTGGTGTTCGTCGCCGAGGAGTACGCAGGCCCGGCGGACCACGGCCGAGCTGGCGTCGGCGACAAGGACGCGATCTCCCACCGCGGCAAGGCCCTGCGCGAGATCGCGCCGCTGGTGGCCGGGGCCTCACCCCCCAGGTCTGACGCACGACCGTGCCCCGGACCGGTGGGTCCGGGGCACGGCGCGAGGCGCTCAGTTCTCCTTGCGGGAGACCAGACGGCCGAGCACGGTGTAGCCGACCAGCAGTGGAGCGAGCCCGACCACCTGGGCGGCGTCCTCCCCGAAGACGTTGTACGTCGGGATGGTGACGACAGCCCAGCTCTCGGCGACCAGCGGCCAGAAACGGGTCAGTCCCTTCCAGCGGCCGGCGATGGCGATCCGGACGCCGATGAAGAACATGCCCATCATCGACAGCGGCCAGAACATGTCGAGCAGCAGCCAGCCGGCCTGGTCGAGGTCGGAGACGCCGATGGCGTCGACCGCGGTCGAGGCGATCGCCAGGGACACGAGGGCGGCCTCGAGGCGGAGGAAGAAGCGTGCCAGCCGGCCGGTTCCGAGGCCCTGGGTGCGCCAGAGCGCCCTCAGCAGGCACAGCAGCCCGACCTGGAAGGCGCCGGAGGCGATCCCGTACAGGATCAGATCCGGCTGCTCGGTGCGACGGATCGGTGCCTAGAGCCGCGATGGCGACGGCCCAGCTGACGGCGCCGGCCGCGAGCACCAGGCCGTGCTTGCGGAATGGTCTGGTCCCGGTCGCCAGCGGCATCGCCGAACGGTCGACGTCGGAGCGGGCGGGAGCGGGAGTGTGTGTCGATGGTCATCGCAGTTCCCTTGTTCGTGGTGCCGCCTGTCGGCACGTCAGGAACTCTGCGTGTCCCGATGCCCCGTCGGGCAGGGAGCGCGGTCCCGACCCCTGTCCCCTCTGACGGTCCCGTTGACGAGGGACCCTGGTCCCCGGACAACGGGACACCGCGGCGGTGATACTTCACGCGTGAGCACCGCCAGCAGCTACGCCGCGACCCGTGGCCGGACCGCCGTCCTCCCCGCTGTGCTCGTCGGGTTCGTCGCGGTCGTCACCGTGCTCACGGCGTACGTCGACCTGCTGACGTCGCCTGCCGAAAGGGACGTGGCGCAGACGTCGTACGGCGTCTCCGCGGCCGTGATCGGTGCCATCCTCGTCGTCGCGGCGGCCGCGATCCTGCGGGCCCGGCCCGGCCATCGGGTCGGAGTGGTGCTGGCCGCCCTGGGACTGGTGTGGAACGTCGACGGCCTGGCCGAGTCGTGGGCGGCGTACTCCCTGGGGTCGGGAGCCGCGGGGACCGACTTCGCATTCTGGTTCGTCGCTCGCTTCGGGGCCGTCCTCCTGCCCGGGTTCATCCTGCTGCTGGTGCTGTACCCGACCGGCCGGCTGATGTCCGGGCGCTGGCGCCGCATCGGCCAGGCCGTGGTGGCTGCTTCCTGCGGCCTGCCGCTGGCCCTGTTGATCGCACCGGACGACGTCGTCTACCGCGGCGAGGTGGCGGTCCCCGGAGTGCAGACGGACCTGCTCGCGTTGCCGCTCCCGGACGACGTCTGGATCCCGCTGCTGACCCTTACCCGGATCCTCACCCTGGTGTCCCTGCTCGGCGCGCTGGCCCTGTTGTACCTGCGCCACCGCGAGGCGGACGGGCTCGAGCGCCGTCAGCTGCGCTGGCTGCTGTGGGCCGGGATCGTGTGCGCGGTCATGGTGCCGGTTCTGATCCTGGCCCCGTCCGGGACGCTCACCACCGTCGTCCTCGGCGTGGCCGTGACCCTGACGGCGGTGTCGGTGGCCGTCGGCGTGGTGCGACCCGACCTCGCCGACGTCGACGCGCTGGTGGCCGGGACGCTCACCTACGCCGGGGTGGCGGGGGTGCTGATCGGCCTCGACTTCCTGCTGCTGGGCCTGGCCGGTGCCTTCCTGGGCGACCGCCTGGACGAGCGCGGCGTCACCGTGCTGGTGCTGGTCCTGGCCGTTGCCGCGTACGGCCCCCTTCGCGGCTGGCTCGGGGCGGGCGTGCACCGCCTCCTGTTCGGGCGGCGCGGCGACCGATACGGCGTGGTGTCGACGTTCGCGGCGACGCTGGAGGAGACCCGCACGGTCGACGAGCAGCTGCCCGCCCTCGCCTCCGCGATCGCCTCCACGTTCAAGGTCCCCTACGTGCGGGTCGAGGTGCTCGCACCCGACGGCGGAGTGCTGGCGGCCGACCACGGGGACCCGACGCCGGACACCTACGACCTGGACATCGCCTACCACGGCCAGCGGGTGGGCCGGCTCGTCCTTCCCCGGCAGGGCCTGCGCGCGATGCTCTCCCGGCGCGACCAGACGCTGCTGGTCGATCTGGTACGCCAGGGCGCAGTCGCGATCCGGACCAGCAACCTGGCTCGCGAGCTCCAGCAGAGCAGGGAGCGGCTGGTGATCGCCCGCGAGGAGGACCGCAGGCGGATCCGGCGGGACCTCCACGACGGACTCGGTCCGGTCCTCGGCGGGGTGGGGATGCGGCTCGAAGCGGCAGGGAACGCGATGGAGGACGACCCCGAGACCGCTCGTCGACTGGTCCGCCAGTCGCGCACTGAGATCGGCGACGCGCTTGCCGACGTACGCCGCCTGGTACACGACCTCCGGCCACCCGCGCTCGACGACCTGGGACTGCTCGCGGCCATCGAGCAGCAGGCCGATCGCGCCAGGTCGGTGCTCGAGGTCGACGTCCGGGTCGACGACCTGGGATCCCTGTCCGCTGCCGCGGAGGTCGCCGCCTACCGGATCGTGTCCGAGGCACTGAACAACGTCGTCCGGCACGCCGGCGCCACGCGCTGCGAGATCCGGATGTCTGCGGTCGACTCGGCCCTGGAGGTGTCGGTGGCGGACGACGGCCGCGGGATCGCGGAGGAGGTGGTTGCCGGGGTGGGCCTGCTGTCGCTGCGGGAGCGGGCGGAGGAGCTCGGAGGTCGGTGCGAGATAACCTGCCCGGAGTCCGGTGGCACGCGTGTGTGGGCGTGGCTGCCGTTCGGCGAAGGGGGACACGACTGATGGACGCGCCGACCAGAGTGCTTATTGCAGACGACCACCCGGTGTTCCGTGACGGGCTGGCATCGTTGCTCGATCCCCTGCCCGGAATCGAGGTGGTGGCGCGTGCGTCTGACGGTGCCGAGGCGGTCCACCTCGCCGGCGAGCATCGGCCGGATGTGATCGTCATGGACGTGCAGATGCCCGAGCTCAACGGCATCGAGGCGACCCGGCAGATCGTGGAGGAACACCCCGAGATCGGGATCCTGGTCATCACGATGGGCGAGGACGACGGGACAGTGCTGGCCGCGCTGCGGGCCGGAGCCCGCGGCTATCTGCGCAAGGGAGCCGAGCAGGACGAGATCGTCCGCGCGATCAACACCGTGCACGCCGGTGGGGTCGTCTTCGGCGCGTCGCTGGCCGAGCGGATCGCGGAGGTGCTCGCTCCGACCGCGTCGCCGAACCGCCCGTTCCCCCAGCTCACAGAGCGGGAGACCGAGATCCTGGACCGGATCGCGGCGGGCAGGAACAACCACCAGATCGCGTCCGAGCTCTTCTTGTCACCCAAGACCATCCGGAACAACGTGACCAGCATCCTCGCCAAGCTTCAGGCCACGGACCGGGCGGACGTGATCATCCGGGCACGCGACGCGGGGCTGGGGGTCACACGCCCGCAGGCTGGGCCCGACTCCGGACCCGCCGCGAGATGACCATCCCCTTGAGCGCCCGCGCGTAGTGACGTTCGAGTGCCGGAGGGGGGACTTGAACCCCCACGCCCGAAGGCACGGATACCTAAAACCCGCGTGTCTGCCAGTTCCACCACTCCGGCGAGCCAGCAAGTCAGTCTAGGGATCTCGAAGCGGGGGCGCGGTCAGGCGGTGACCACCACGCGGGGTCAGGGTGTTGCGCAACCATGGGCGGCATTCAGGTGTCCGTTTCTGCCCGTGCGCGGGATGCAGGCCGACGCCGAAATCACTCAACAGCGCGCGCGCGACATTTGTCGAGACCGACCTACCATGTCAGGGAGGCTCCGCGCGGTGCTGGACCCTGCGCCACGCCGAAATGAGAGGGGCGCCGCATCGGATCATTGACCCGCCGTATACCGTCTACAATCGTGAGACCAGCTACTTCCGCAGGGATCGTGCTCGCGGGCGGCCGCTCGTCGAGGATGGGGACTGCGAAGGCAGCGCTCGAGTGGCACGGCTCCACCTTGCTGCGCCACGTCACCGGCGTGGTCGGCCGTGCTGTGGAAGGGCCGGTCATCGTGGTGCGGGCACCCGGACAGGAACTTCCCGAGCTGGACCCCCACGTCCTCCTGTGTGACGACCAGGAGGAAGGACGTGGGCCGATGCAAGGGCTCGCCGTCGGACTGGCGGCCGCAGCCGAGCACTGCGAGACGGCCTTCGTATGCTCGACTGACTTGCCCTTCCTGCACGCTGCCTTCGTGCGTGCCGTGCTCCGCGGCTTCGAGCCTGACGACACGACGCCGGATGCGGAGCCCCCTGACGTTGTTCTCCCGTTCGTCCACGGCTACCGGCAGCCGATGGCCGCTGGTTATCGAACCGACCTCGCCCCGCGGATCAACAAGCTGCTCGAGGCCGATCGGTTGCGCCCGGCGCACCTGTTCGAGGAGTGCATCGTGCAGCAGCTCGACGACGCGGACCTGATGTCTGATGTGCGGCTGGCCGACGCCGACCCCGACCTCGACTCCGTGGTCAACGTCAACCTGCCCGACGAGTACCGCGAGGCACGCGCGAGAGTCGCACCCGAGGTCTTCGTGGAGCTGTTTGGCGTCCTGGCGACGAGCGGCGGAGGTCGCGGGCGACGGACGATCCGAGCTGCGAACCTCGCCTCAGCTGCGGAGCAGGTGGGGCTGAAGCTCGACGGCCATGTCGTGGCCGCACTCAACGGTGACCAGATCCGCGGCGACGGCCGAGTGCCGCTGATGCGCGGTGACACCGTGTCGTTCATCTCCGCGGACGCGGGTGGGTGAGGGGCGTGGTGACGCCACCAGGTGGCTACTTCGGCAAGGCGCTCGTCGTCGATGTGACGGACGGTTCCACCACGACCGTGCCGTTGCCCGACGATGTGCTGCGCTCCTATCTCGGTGGTGCCGGTCTCGGCGTCTGGTTGATGAACGAGCTCGGGCCCGCCGGCGTGGAACCGCTTGCTCCGGCAGCGCCGCTCGCCTTTGCGTTCTCACCACTCGTCGGTACGCCCCTGACAACCAGCGCCAAGTTCGCCGTGGTCGCGAAGTCCCCACTGACCGGTCTTCTGACCGATGCGCTGGCATCCAGCCACTTCGCCATCGCGGGCAAGTTCACCGGGCACGATGCGATCGTGCTCACGGGGCGGGCAACCGAACCCACCACCCTGTTGGTCGACGAAGAGGGCGTCGAGCTGGTGGATGCGACCGAGCAGTGGGGCATGTCTGCATCTGATGCGGAGGAGTCGATCCGTGAGCGCCACGGCCGGAGATGGCGGGCGGCCAGCATCGGCCCGGCAGGTGAGAACCTGGTGCGCTACGCGACGATCTCCCACGACGGTCGGCACGCAGGGCGCGGAGGCCTGGGCGCGGTGATGGGCTCGAAGAACATCAAGGCTCTCGCCGTGAAGGGCGGCCGTCGTGTCGCCATCGCCGACCAGGAAGCAGTGCTGGCTGCAGCGAAGGACCTGCGTGGTCGCTCGTTCGGCCCCGCGACCAAGAAGTACCGCGAGCTCGGGACGCTCTCCAACCTGTTGGCGTTCAACGCGATCAACACGCTCCCCACGCGCAACTTCCAAGCGTCCACATTTGCTGACGCCCCGATGCTGTCCGCGGAGGACCTCGCGGAGAGTCGCTCGGTGACCAAGAACAGCTGCGCCTCCTGCACGATCGGCTGCGAGCACATCTACGCCTCCAAGGGTGGCAAGAAGGTCCGGGTCGAGTACGAGAACGTGTTCGCTCTCGGCCCGATGTGTGAGGTCTCCGATCCCGACCAGGTTCTCGACGCAAGCGCCAAGTGCGATGCGCTCGGACTGGACACCATCTCTGCCGGCGGCACCATCGCCTGGGCGATGGAGTGCGTCGACCGCGGCCTGTTGGATGCGCCGTGGTTGAAGTTCGGTGACGGTGAGGCGCTGTTGCGGGTCCTGGATGAGATCGGCAGCCGCACCGGCGTCGGCGCTCTCCTGGCAGAAGGCTCGAGACGCGCCTCGAAGCAGGTCGGACAGGGTTCCGGCGACTTCGCACCGCATGTCAAGGGCATGGAGATGCCGGGCTACGAACCGCGCACCATGCAGTCCATGGCGCTGGGGCTTGCGGTCAACGCGCGCGGCGCCGACCACAACCGGTCCGGCGCCTACGAGGCCGATCTCAAGGAGGGCCTCGACCGGGTGCGGGGGACGGATGACCACGTGCGCGCCGCGATCGAGACCGAGGATCGCGCGGCCATCATGGACTCGCTGATCCTGTGCAAGTTCCTCCGCGGTGTCTTCACCGAACCCTTCGCGGAGTGGGCGGGCCTGCTGTCGAAGGTCACCGGCTGGGACGTCGACGAGCCCGAGCTGCGCGAGACAGCACGCCGCATCGTGCATGCCAAGCGAGCGTTCAATCTCCGCGAGGGATGGACGCCGGCCGATGACTGGCTTCCCGAGCGTTTCCTCGACAGTCCGCTCGAGCTGGCGTCGGGACGCACCGCCACACTGCCGGCCGAACGACTTCGCGCCATGATCGACACGTACTACACCGAGCGTGGACTGGACCCGGATGGTCGCCCGCTTGTCCACACCGTCCCTGGAAGGGAGTCGAGTGTATGACCATCACCAGTCCTGCTCCATCGGAGGCCGAGGTTCGCACGGTCTCGCTCACCATCGACGGCCAGAGCGTCTCGGTCGCCGAAGGGACGACGATCTGGGAGGCCGCGCGCGAGCTCGGGATCGAGATCCCGGTGCTGTGCCACGACGAGCGCTACGACCCGGTCGGCGTCTGCCGGATGTGCGTGGTGGACGTGGGTGGACGTGCCGATGCGGCGGCGTGCATCCGACCCTGTGAGTCGGACATGGAGGTGTCCACCGCGACGCCCGAGATCGTGAACCGTCGCAAGGTGCTCACCGAGCTGCTCCTCGACGACCAGCGGCCACGGGACGAGGACCCCAAGCAGACCACCACCGCCGACAACGAGCTGCTCGCCGTGGCTGACAGCCTGATGATCACCGACGTCGACGACCTCTTTCCCGGACCGGCGCGGGGGACCGACACCTCGAATCCGGTGATCGCCGTCGACCATGACTCCTGCATCCTCTGCGACCGCTGCGTCCGAGCCTGCGACGACATCCAGGGCAACGACGTCATCGGCCGCAGTGGCAAGGGCTACTCGACCCGCATCGCCTTCGACCTCAACGACCCGATGGGCGAGTCGTCGTGCGTCACCTGCGGTGAGTGTGTGGCGGCGTGCCCGACCGGCGCACTCACCAACAAGGCGATCAACAACATCCCGATCCAGCCGCGGGAGAAGCTCGACGCAGTCGACACCGTCTGCCCGTACTGCGGCGTCGGTTGCGCACTGACCTTCTATGTCGACCGCGAGCGCGGGGGGATCTCCTTCGCCGAGGGCCGCGACCAACCCGGTTCGAAGGGCCGGCTGTGCGTCAAGGGCCGCTACGGCTGGGACTACGCGGCGTCCCCGCAGCGACTGACCAAGCCGCTGATCCGGGTCGACTCCTCCTACCCCAAGGGTGCGCTCTCGGCGGACGTGCTCGAGGACATGCGTCAGCCCGGACCCGACCGCAAGCGCGGTCGCAAGCCGGGCGGCCTCGTGCCGTACGACGAGGTGATGCCGCACTTCCGTGAGGCCAGCTGGGAAGAGGCGCTCGACCTCGTCGGCCGACGCCTGAGCGAGATCTACGCCGAGAGCGGCTCGGACGGGATCGCCGGATTCGGCTCCGCCAAGTGCTCCAACGAGGAGGCGTACCTCTTCCAGAAGCTGATCCGCACCGCCTTCCGGAGCAACAACGTCGACCACTGCACGCGGCTGTGCCACGCGTCGAGCGTCGCAGCGCTGTTCGAGGGCGTCGGCTCTGGTGCGGTGTCCACGACGTACGGCGACATCTCCAACGCCGACGTCGCGATCGTCACCGGCAGCAACACGACAGCCAACCACCCGGTTGCCTCCTCGTTCTTCAAGCAGGCACGGCGCAACGGCACCACGATCATCAACATCGACGCACGAGCCACGACGATCTCCGACCACGCCGACATCTTCTGCCCGATCAAGCCGGGCACCGACGTGGCGTTCTACAACGCGGTGATGCACGAGGTCATCCGTCTCGACCTCGTGGACCGGGAGTTCATCGAGAGCCGAACCTCCAACTACGATGCGCTGGCCACGCTGGTGGCGGACTACCCGCCGGAGCTGGCGGCGAAGATCACCGGTGTCGACGCCGACGTGATCCGTGAGGTGGCACGGCTGTGGGGTGAGGCCAAGGCCGGAGTCATCTACTGGGGCATGGGCATCTCCCAGCACACGACAGGAACCGACAACGCTCGCTGCCTGATCGCGATGTGCTCGATCACCGGCAACGTCGGACGGCCGGGCACCGGGCTGCACCCGCTCCGCGGGCAGAACAACGTGCAGGGTGCCTCCGACGCGGGGCTGATCCCGATGTTCTACCCGAACTACCGATCGATCGAGGACGCCGACACCCGGGTGGCGTTCGAGAAGGCGTGGGGCACCGAGCTCAACCCGGTCAAGGGTCTCACGGTCACCGAGATCGTCGGATCGATCCTGAACGACGGGGTGCGGGGCATGTTCATGATGGGCGAGAACCCGTTCCTTTCCGACCCCAACATCAACAAGGTGCGCAAGGCGCTGTCCGCGCTGGACTTCCTGGTCGTCCAGGACATCTTTCTCACCGAGACGGCCGAGTTCGCCGATGTCATCCTGCCGGCCTCGTCGTACCTGGAGAAGTCAGGGACCTACACGAACACCGACCGTCGGGTCCAGCTGGGCCGAAAAGTCTTCGACCCGCCGGGCGACGCCCGTGTCGACTGGGAGATCCTGCAGGACATCGCGCAGCGAGTCGGCCTGGACTGGCACTACGAGTCACCTCGGGAGATCTTCGACGAGATGGTCCCGCTGATGCACGACTACGCCAATCTGGACTACGACAACCTCGGGCTCGAGGGCAAGCTCTACCCCAACAGCGACCCGGAGCACGGCGACGGCACGGTCGTGCTGTTCGACGAGCGGTTCAACACCGCCGACGAGCTCGCGCACCTGGTGCCGGCGGAGTGGCTACCGGCGAAGGAGCTCCCCAGCGAGGAGTACCCCTTCGTCCTCAACACCGGCCGGCTGCTGCAGCACTGGCACACCGGGTCGATGACCCGCAGGTCGTTCGCCCTCGATGCGATCGCACCCCGTCCCGAGGCGTACATCCATCCTGAGGATGCTGCCGAGCTCGGCCTCACCGACGGAGGCTTGGCCAGAGTGGCCTCGAGGAGAGGCGAGATCGAGCTGAACGTCAAGGTGTCCCACCGGGAGGCGAAGGGCAACATCTTCATCCCGTTCCACTTCCGGGAGGCGGCGGCCAACCTGCTGACGATCGACGAGATCGACCCGACGGGCAAGATTCCGGAGTTCAAGTTCTGCGCTGTGCGCATCGCTCGGGCGGGCGACCGCGAGAGCGTCGAGGTCGGAGGTGGCGAACAGTGACTGTGGCAGCCAGCAAGTGGGTGGCGCTCCCGGGTGTTGAGGCGCGCAACGGACGATTCCGCGGTCCGAGCCTGATCCCGATGCTGATGGCCATCCAGGAGCGGCACGGCTGGCTGCCGCGAGAAGAGCTCGAGGCGTTGTCGCGCGAGCAGAAGCGACCGTTGTACGAGATCGAGGGACTCGTCTCGTTCTACCCGCACTTCCGCACCGAACCGCCGAAGGGCGTTACCGTCGCGGTGTGCCGTGACCTCACGTGCTGGCTGAAGGGGTCCGAGGACCGGATCAAGGAGCTGCACGAGAAGTACGACGGCACCGAGGACGTCGAGCTGCTGGAGATCTCGTGTCCGGGTCGCTGTGACATCGCGCCGGCAGCGACCGTCGACGAACGTCCCGGTCGCGTCGAGGAGGTCGACGGCTTCGTGGAGAGTCGGCGTCAGGGCGACGAGGACCCGGGCGCCACCGTTTCCTACGGGCCGGACGGTGGCTGGCCCAACGACCCATACACCTCCGACGAGCCGCGCTACCAGTCGCTTCGTGCCCTGCTCTCGGGAGACATCACGCCCGAGCACGTCCTCGACAACCTGAAGGACTCTGGCCTTCGAGGCATGGGCGGAGCTGGCTTCCCGACCGGCAAGAAGTGGGACCTGGTCCGCAACACGGAGGGCAGCGTCAAGTACGCCATCTGCAACGCAGACGAGTCCGAGCCGGGCACCTTCAAGGACCGGCAGCTGCTGGCCGAGCAGTCGCACCTCGTGCTCGAGGGAATGCTCATGGGCATGGTCGTCACCGGCGCCGAGGAGGGCTGGGTCTTCATCCGGCACGAGTACGGCCCCGAGGAGTCCGTCCTGCACGCCGAGATCGAGCGTCTCCGCAGCGAGGGCCTCATCGGTGAGGACGTCCTGGGCACCGGGCGCCGGCTGATGCTCGACATCTTCACCTCACCCGGCGGCTACATCCTCGGTGAGGAGACGGCGCTGATCGAGTGCATGGAAGGCCACCGGGGTGAACCCCGGAACAAGCCGCCCTTCCCCGGCGCGTTCGGTCTGTGGGGGAAGCCGACGCTGATGAACTCCGTCGAGACCTTCGCCGACGTGCCCATCATCGCGTCGCGCGGCGCGGACTGGTGGAAGGACCAGGGCGTCAACGGCAGCGACGGGCTGAAGTTCTTTGCGGTCTCCGGACATGTGGTGAAGCCCGGCGTCTACTGCGTGCCGATGGGCACCACGATTCGTGACCTGCTCGACGTGGCAGGGGGTGTGTCCGGCGGCAGGGAGCTCGACTCGGTGCAGCCCGGTGGTGCCTCGTCGAACTTCCTCGGACCGGAGCACCTCGACGTGGCCCTCGACTTCGACCCCCTTGCCGAGGCCGGATCGATGCTTGGATCCGGCGCAGTCGTCGTGGTCGCCGAGGGCACCGACCCACTGGCTGCCGCGACCAACGTGTTGCGGTTCTTCCGCAACGAGTCGTGCGGCAAGTGCGTTCCCTGCCGAGTCGGGTCCACGAAGGCCCATGCACTGCTGACCGACACCCTGGAGGCTGGCGGTGAGCTCGACGACGCGCGGCGCGAGCGGCTCCTCGAGCTCGAGGTGACCATGCGAAAGACCTCGATCTGCGGACTTGGCCAGGTGGCCCTGGGTCCGGTGGTCAGCGTGCTGGGTCGTCAGCGTGGCGGCACGATCGCGCGGCCACAGCCGCGCCAGAGTCCTCCAGACGCGTGAAGGCTGCCTCCGTTGGGCGGTAAGGAGTTCTTCACCACCCTGTCGGTGTCTGAGGCGTTGGCGGGCTTCCAACCGAGTCGACGCACCGGTGAGGAAAGGGTCCTTCGGGAGGACGCGCTCGGTCGGGCGCCGGCCTCTCCGGTGGTGTCGGGCGCGGACCTCCCGGGATTCGCCCGGTCCACGGTGGACGGGTACGCCGTCCGCGCCGCCGACACCCACGGGGCCGGGGACGGACTGCCGGCGTACCTCGACGTGATCGGTCAGGTCCGGATGGGCTCGGTCCCCGACACCACCCTGCGACCCGGCGCCGCGGTGCAGATCCCCACCGGTGCCGCGATCCCCGAAGGCGCGGACGCCGTGGTGATGGTCGAGCACACTCAGGCGACCATGCCCGGCGCGGTGGAGGTGACGAGACCGGTCGCCGTGGGCGACGGCATCGTACGGGCGGACGAGGACGTCGCCGTCGGCGCGGTGATCGCCCCGGCCGGAAGACCGCTGCGCGCCCAGGACCTCGGCCTGCTCGCCGCGGCCGGCGTCACCCGGCTCGAGGTCCGGGCCCGGCCGCGGGTGGCGATCGTGTCCACGGGGGACGAGGTGGTGCCCCCGGACACCCGGGACCTGGCCGCTGGGCAGGTCCGAGACGCCACCGCGTCCGCGCTGGCCGCCCTGGTGACGCGGGCCGGGGGCGAGCCGTCGTACCACGGCATCGTGCCCGACGACCTCGAGCAGCTGACGAAGATCTTGGTAGCGGCCGCCGCCGAGGCCGACATCGTGCTGGTCTCCGCGGGCTCCTCCGTGGGCGCCCGGGACGAGACCACCGCCGCGGTCGAGGCGCTGGGCGAGCCGGGTGTGTTCTGCCATGGGCTCGCGATCAAGCCCGGCAAGCCGACCGTGCTCGCCGAGGCCGCCGGCGTGCCGGTGATCGGCCTCCCGGGCAACCCGCTGTCCGCGCTGGTTGTGTTCCGGATGGTCGGGCTGCCGGTGCTGCGGCTCGTTGGCGGGATCGATGTCGCTCCACCGGAGCCGACTGTGCCGGCCACCCTGTCCCGGTCGCTCGCGTCCGCCGCCGGACGGCTCGACGTGGTCCAGGTGAAGGTCCGCGACGGCGTGGCGACCCCACTGTTCGGGCACTCGGCGCTGTTGTCCCTGCTCACCTCTGCGGACGGGTACGTCGTGGTTCCCGAGCCCGCGACCGGGCTCGACTCGGGCGCCTCGGTGGCCGTCACGCTGTACTCATGACCCGTCGTAGAAGGATGGCCTCGTGAGCCGTCCCGGACCCGAGAGTCCCTTCGTCAGCGACGTGCCCGCCGACGAGGCCGTCACTGCCTGGCTCGACGCCTGCCGTGCCGCCGGCTGTCCCGAGCGCCTCGACGCGATCGGGGTGACGGTCGCCGACGCGCTCGGCCGGGTGACCGCGGAGCCGGTGTGGGCGACCCGCTCGTCCCCATCGAGCGACCTGGCGGCGATGGACGGGATCGCGGTCCGCGCCGAGGAGACCCACGGGGCCACGCCGACCACGCCGCTGGAGCTGCCACCCGACCAGTATTTCGTGGTGGACACCGGGGACCCGATCCCCGACGGATTCGACGCCGTGGTGATGCGGGAGCACGTCCACTACGAGGGCGTGGCCGCCGAGCTCATGGCCGCGGTCCCGCCGTACCAGCACGTGCGCTCGATCGGCGAGGACGTCAGTGCCGGCGAGCTGCTGCTGCCGCAGGGGCACCGGCTGCGTCCGGTCGACATCGCCGCGGCCGCGGCGGCCGGGGCGAC
>CAVTEY010000006.1:0-187803 GCA_963733895.1 uncultured Actinomycetota bacterium | reverse complement strand
TGCGCGAAGGCCCCCCTTCGCCTACCACCCGCTCCGCTCGTGCCTCGCTCCGCGGGGGCCAGACCCAACCACGGCTGCGGGGGGCCTTCGCTCCGCCGCCCCGGTCAACGCCAGAGGGGGTTGTTCCAATGCTCAATCTGCTCCGTCACGTGCGCTGTCGCCGCCGGTGGTGGGCGCGCCACGGGTGGTGTGGGCAGGACCGTGGCTGATGTACACGAGGACCTCGCCCGTGTCGCTAGATCGTCCAATTCCCACGTTCAGTATTCGGTCTCCACAATCGACCGAGGTCAGAACCACGGGGGGTTGGTCCGAGCACGTCCAGGCGCTCAGCGGCGGACGCAGCGCTGCGCAACGCCAAGGTGAGGTCGAGGGCTTGCCACACGGTGAGCGTTTCCGCCCACTGAGCATCGTTTCCGAAGGTGATCGATCGCCGGGTGTCGGAGCCGTCAGACACGGCCGGGTCATTCGGCTCGCCCACGAAGGGTGCGGCTGACTCGCCCCCTGGGATGTGGTCCCCAGGGGCAGGAATGGGGAAGGGGTTCATCGACCTGTTGTCCTTCGGTCGGGCTGGGGCCCCCGTACTTCCTGCGGACTCTGGGGGTTGGTCCCGGCCGGTCCCGGGATCGATAGAGGATGATTGAAAATGCGGTCAGGATCCCACCGACTCTTCGTTTCTCGGAGTCTTGGGTAGTTCCCGCCGTAGTACAAATCGGACCAAGGAGAACCGATTGGTTCCACTTCTGGTCCCGAAGATCTACGTCCGGCCAATTGACATAGCAGCCGCCCGTCCGGTCGTTGGGTACCGGCACGCCACCGGTGGCTGCGAACAGATCTCGGTAGAAGGTCCGGGTCCAACTCAGGTGCTTCTGTCCTCTTCCGGATCATCCCAGAAACTTCCCATCCCCAGCAGCACCGTCGACTCCCGCTCGGCGATCGCGGTGTCGCTGCGGGTTCAGCGCGTTGATCTTTCCGCCCCAGGTGACGAGGGACATTATGCCGCCACGCCAGCCGTAGTCCTCATCAGTCAGACGTTCATAGACGGTTGCCGTTTGCGCTGCATCCAATGGCGATCGCAGATACGCACCTTTGTCTTTCGAACGCAGCTGTGTCGCCGGGAGACCCAGTGCATCGGACGTATCCGGAAGATTGATCGTGTTGTAGAGCCACGGCTCACTATCTCGCGTCGTCTTCGTGCCATTCGGGACATTCGCGGTCACCTCGGCGAAGTACGCGTCCAGTGATTCGCGGCTTAGCGGCCGCCCGGATCGATCTGGCCGACCAGCATGACGACCCCGAACTCCTTGCGGAACGCGATCAGTTGACCCCATACCGCCGCCGCAGGAGTATTCGGAGAACTGTTTCGTTCACACCAGCCCATGAAGTTGTCGAGCAGCGTCGTGAATATGGCCTCGTCGAGGTCCGCCCACTTCCAGGCAACGGAGGCAACCGTGAACCCAGACGGCCGCCTCGGCAACAGCAGCGCCGGATCGTCTCCGTGGGCATCTCGACTCCGGAACCAGAACTTCGTCGCGACGCCGAAGTTCCCGCCACCGCCTCCGGTGTGCGCCCACCACAGGTCGCGGTTCGAGTCGCCCTCATCTCGCGTCGCGACACCTGCTTCGCCTTGCCGTTCGCGTCGACTACCACGATTCCACCGCGTACAGATGATCGGATATACACCCATGCAACCGCGACAGTGCCCCGAAACCGCCGCCGATGACGTGGCCGCCCACGCCGACACTCGGGCAAGTACTTCCGGGAAGGGTCACTCCCCAACCCATGTCCAGCGCCTGATACAACCGACCGAACGTGGCGCCGGCCTCGACCGCGAAGGCGCGCCGCCCCGGGTCGTAGTACACCGAATCCATTCGGGCGAGATCGATCACGCACTCGACCGCGGGATCGTCGACAAACCCTTCGAACAATGCCCGCCGCTGCGCACCGCGAGTTTCTTTCCCGAGGAGACGGCCGCGTCCACCGCAGCCACCACCTGGCTCGTGTCGGCCACGATATATACGCTGTCCGGCGTCCCGACAAACCGTCGGTTCTTCCCCGCAGTTGCAGGTCCCGGTACAGCGGATCGCCGGGAATCACTTCCGGCAATTGATCACGCATTCCACTCTCCATCTCCTGAGTTCGATCGAGTCGTGTCCTCGCGAACGCCGCACACCACCCGTCCCCCATATCGGCGGGACGGGACATCGCTCGCCGGCAGCACAAGTATCATTTCGACGTTGACTGCGCGGTCCAGTACTCAGTATGAGGCAATCTGGACCAGAGGTCAAGTTGCTCGCCACCAGACCCGAGGTAGTTCCCGATGACGGTCGACGACCCGAGACCCGAACGGGCCGACGCCGCACGCAACCGCCGGGCCATCCTTGACGCCGCCGGCAAACGTTGTCCGAGCGAGGCGCGGACAAGGTGTCGATCGAACAGATCGCCGCCGCCGCCGGCGTCGGCAAGGGCACCGTGTTCCATCGATTCGGCAGTCGCGTCGGCCTGCCGCGCCTGCTGGTCATGGAGCGCGCCGAATCCCTGCGCAACGCCGTCACGTCCGGTGAGCCGCCGCTCGGACCCGGCGTGCCCCGTGAGAGCGGCTCCTCGCCTTCTTCGCCGCGTGGGCCGATCTCGCCATCGAGAACTTCGAACTGTACGCGGCCTACTCCACCGGCATCGACGACAACGCCCGCGCCGAGGAATTCCACGCCTTCTGGTGTGGACACATCGCGGCACTCCTCGGCGAGATCCGACCCGACATCGACGACGCCGAAGCGCAGGCACGCCCTCCTCTTGGGCACGTTTGGAAGCCCCGTCGGCCTCCAGCTGTTCCGCGCCGGGCAAGGAGATCCACTCAAAGCCGCCGTTCTCGCCATCGTCGAAGCCGTCGCATATCATCACCCTCACCGCTGCCTGGAGCTCAGCTCGATCGGGACCGCCCGGCCCGCCGTCCAGTGGCGCCGGAGCGCCTTCGCCCCTCATCCACCGGGAGGTCAGGGCACGCGGAGCGCGATCCACGAGTCGTCGACCCGCCCCAGCGACGGCGCGAGCTCCCGCACGACCTCGCGGCCGTGCCCGTCCGGCGCAGCGAAGGAGTAGCGGGTCTGCCCAGCACCACGACGGGCGGGATGCCCTTCCTGCTCGCCTCAGTTCGGGGTGATCGTCACGTCGGCCACCTGGACCAGCCGCGGCCGCTCGTGCTGGTCGTCTTCGACCACGCCGGTCGCCCACCACATGTGCAGCCCGCGGCCGCGGACCTCGAGTGTGGCCAGGTTGTTGTCGAACCACGGCCCCTTGACCAGGTCCCAGTCGACCGGCAGGTCGGGCACCTTGGCCGACCGCGCGGCCACGTGGCCGATCGGTCCCGCGATGGCGTAGGCCATCAGCGCGACCAGGAACCGCTGCCTGCCGGCGGCATCGGGTTGCGGATCGGCGAGCAGACCGCCTGGATGATCCGGCTGGTCGTGCGGCGTCGCTCGGCCGGGTCCTTCGGGTGGACCTCCGACACGTAGCTGTGGTGCACGTCGCCGGAGAGGAACGTCACGGTCCCCGGTGCCGCCCCGCGTTCGCCGCGGGCCACCTCGAGGGTCATCCCGAGCACCTTCTGGAAGCCGTCCTGGAACGCCGCCCAGTGCTCGAGGTCGCCGCGCTGCCGGAGCTTCTCGCCGACCTCGCGCCGCGCCGACCCCAGCCGCCCTCGGCCAGCGCCTCGCTCCACGCCTCGACGTAGTGCAGGCCGGGGGACAGCAGGAACGGCAGGGACGTGCCGACCAGCAGGTGGTCGACGTCGCCGCGCATCTGCCGGTCGAGCCATTCCAGCTCGGTGTCGTCGAGCATCGAGCGGTTCTGCGGGTCGAGCACGCGGGCCGCCCGTGAGTCCACGACCACCAGCCGGGCCTGGTCTCCGAAATCGCGGGCGTAGCTCCAGCGGTAGGACTCGGGGTGCTGGTCCGCGCGCTCGGCGAACCTGTCGAGGGTGTCGGTCAGGTCGAGCTCGTCGTCACCGCCGTGGGCGTCGATCTCCTTCCAGATCTGGTCGGCGGCGCGCTCGTCGGGGGTGAGATTGCCGAGGTGCTGGTAGACCCAGTACGACGACAGCGCGGCTGTGATCCGCTCGTGCCACCACGACGTCGCCTCCATGTCCTTCTTCCACGACATGCGAGGTGTTCCAGTCGTCGCGCACGTCGTGGTCGTCGAAGATCATCACGCTCGGCACCGTCGACAGCAGCCACCGGTTCGCCGGGTCCGTCCACGCCAGCCGGTAGAGCTCGGCGTACTCCTGGTAGTCCTTGAGCTCGGTCCCCGGTGGCTCCTGGAGGCTGCGCCGCGACTCGATGAAGTCCCGCATCTCCTGGCGTGGTCTCGTCGGCGTACACCTGGTCGCCGAGGAACAGCACCAGGTCCGGCCATCGTGCCTCGTCGCCCGGGTCGGGGTCCTCGGGCGCGCGGGGTCGGTGACCCGGGCCATCCGCAGCGCATAGGCGCGCAGCGCGTCGACGCCGTGCAGCTTGTTGCCCGCCGCGTCGTGAGTGACCGAGGTGCGGCACGACCCGAACGCCAGGCGCAGCGGCTTGGACTGGTCGAGGGTCGGGATCACCGACGGCGGGTACGGCGAGTCCTCCGGTGGCCACACCTGCTCACCGTCGACCTCGACCGTGTAGGGGTACTTCCGCCCCTTTCGAGCCCGTCGACGCAGACCAGCGCGTAGTGGTGGCCGTGCACGCCGAACGTGCGCGCCTCGGCGGAGACCTCGCCGTGGCCCCGGCCGCGACCCGGACCGTCCCCGCGTCCTCCGTCTCGACCCACAGGCACGCCGAGTGCTCGCCGACGTGGCGGAGCAGGGGACCCAGGACGAGTTCGGTCATACGCGCCAGCCTCGCACAGCCCGCGACCGGGCACCGGTCACGGGGGCTGGCCCTTCTCGACGGAGTGAGCCATCATCGGCGGCATGCTCGATCACCTGGCCATCAACTGCTCGGACCTCGCGGCATCTGCTTCCTTCTACGACCAGGTCCTCGGGGTCCTCGGCTACTCAGCGCGTCCTCGACCTGGGTGAGGCGATCGGGTACGGGACCGCGGGCAAGCCGAGCTTCTGGCTCGGGACCCAGCCGTCGACCGGCCCGGCCTCCGGGCCCAACCGGGAGATCCATGTGGCCTTCCTCGCCGAGTCGGCCGACAAGGTCAGGGAGTTCCACCGGGCCGGTGTCGCTGCGGGTGCCGAGGTCCTGCACGAGCCCAAGCACTGGCCGATCTACCACGACCACTACTACGGGGCGTTCGTGCGGGACCCTGACGGCAACAACGTCGAGGCGGTCTGCCACACCGTGCCGCCCGACGCCTCTGCTGGTTGAGGTGCGAGGAGCGTCAGGGACGAGCCTCGAAACCCCGTAAGAGGCGCAGGGCATGAACACCGATCGAGGCCCTGCAACGCTTACCGGGTTTCGAGGCTCGCTCCGCTCGCACCTCAACCGCCGGAGACGGCGAACGCCGAGGGGAATGCGTCGCGGTAGCTGCGGATGTCATGGGTGGACTCCGCGGAGAGTACGGCGCGGGCGACCGCACGGGTGACACAGGTGCCGGCGGTCTCCAGCAGTGCGTGGAAGGCGAACGGGTCCGGAGCCTCGCGGGCGCACGTGGCCAGGGTGAAGCGGTGTCGCCGTCGAGATCGTGTGCACCGGGTCGATGGCCCGGCCAGGCCGTCGTGCCCGACCGCCACCTGCGCACGGCCTCGACCAGGGTGGCGGCAGTTGCCAGGACCACCAGGGTCGTGGCCAGGGGCGGCTTCAGCGGTGTCGCCTGCTCCGCCGCTCGCTCCTTCGCCGCCGCGACCTCGGCGTGATCCGGCCTCCGGAGGGCCGGCAGGTCACCCGGCGCGCAGTAGTGGGCGGCGTACAGCTCGCCCGTGGTCGGATCCACCGATGACCCGACCGCGTTCACCACGGCCAGGGCACCGACCGTCGTCCCCATGCCGAGCACCGCGCTCGCCGTCCCGACGCCACCCTTGAGCCCCCCGACCGTCGCTCCGGTCCCGGCGCCGTGGTTGCCGAGGCTGACCTCCGTCGAGGCGGCGTCGTACGCCGCTTCTCCGAAGGCCGCGTCCGGGTGGTGCGCGAACACCCCTCCACGCCCAAGGTCGTAGATCACCGCGCCGGGCACGATCGGCACCACTTCGCCGGGCCCACCCATCGGGAAGCCGATCCCGTCGCGGAGAAGGCGCTGGGCAACGCCGTCCGCGGCCGCCAGCCCGAGCGCGGAGCCACCGGTGAGCACGATCGCGTGCACTCGCTCGACGATGTTCCTCGGGTCGAGCAGGTCGGTCTCCCGGGTTCCCGGGCCGCCTCCCCGGACATCGACGCCGGCGACCCCACCCTCGGGTGGCGGCAGGACGACGGTGGTGCCGGTCAGCCACCCGGCCCCGACACGTTCGGACTGACCGACCCGGACGCCGGGGACGTCGGTGAGTGAGTTCTGGCCGCCCATCACATCTGCGCGAGCGCCGTGCGGAGCGGGTCGAGCCCGATCGAGCCGAGGTCCAGAGCGGACCGGTGGAAAGCACGAAGGTCGAAGTCGTCACCGTGCCTGGCCTGCGCGTCGGCCCGAGCCTCGAGCCAGATCCGCTCGCCGACCTTGTACGACGGGGCCTGGCCCGGCCAGCCGAGGTAGCGCAGCACCTCGAAGTTGAGCATCGCGTCGTCCATCCGCGAGTGGATCCGCATGAACTCGAAGACCAGATCCGGCGTCCAGCCCTCGCCGGGCCGCCAGCCGAACGGGTTGTCCTTCGGGATCTCGAGTTCCAGGTGGAGTCCGATGTCGACGACCACCCGGGCGGCGCGAAAGCCCTGCATGTCGAGCATGCCGAGGCGGTTGCCCGGGTCGTCGAGGTAGCCCAGCTCCTCCATCAGCCGCTCGCTGTAGAGCGCCCAGCCCTCACCGTGTCCGCTCACCCAGCACAGGAGCCGCTGCCATCGGTTGAGGGCCTCCGCGTTGCAGATCGTCTGCCCGACCTGGAGGTGATGCCCCGGCACGCCTTCGTGGTAGACGGTGGTGACCTCGCGCCACGTCGTGAGCATCTCGACGCTGTCCGGGATGGACCACCACATCCGGCCGGGACGGGAGAAGTCTTCCGAGGGGCCGGTGTAGTAGATGCCGCCGTCGTTGGTCGGCGCCAGGCAACACTCGATCCGGCGGATCGAGTCGGGGATGTCGAAGTGCACGCCGGCCAGCTCCTCGATCGTCCGGTCGGCCAGATCCTGCATCCAGTCCCGGAACTCCTCGCGGCTCCCCAGCTGGCGCTCCGGGTCGGCATCGAGGGCCGCGACCGCCTCCGGGATGTTGCCGCCGGGCACGATCCGGTTGCTGGTCGCGACCATGTCGTCGGTGAGTCGCTTGAGCTCCTCCCAGCCCCACAGGTACGTCTCCTCGAGGTCGACCCTCGCGCCGAGGAACTTGCGCGATGCGAGGGCGTAGCGGTCGCGGCCGACCGGCTCCCGGTCGGAGCCCAGGGGAGTCAGGTCGGTCTCGAGCCACCGTCCGAACTCGGCGTACGACGCGCTCGCGACGGTTGCGTGCCGCTCCAGCTCCGGAGCCTGCGGCTCGGGCGCGGTGGCGACGAGGTCGGCGAAGAAGTTCCCGCTCGATCCCTCCTGACCGGTCCAGCGGCGCACCTGGCCAGCAATTTCGGCGTACTGCCGCTTCGCGACCACGCGGCCAAGCCCGGCCTCCTGGGCGAGGGTGGTTCGGTAGTCGTCCAGGGCCGCGGGAACCCCGGCCAGCCGGGTGCCGATGTCGTGCCAGTCCTCCTCGGAGTCGGTCCCCATCAGGTCGAAGGTCTGTCGGAGCGCGTGCAGCCAGCTGCTGATCACCGACAGGTCGCATCGGTCGTGGCCTGCGTCGGCGGTCTCGACGGTCAGGCCGATCCGCTCGAGGAAGGCGTCGCGGGCCACGGTCTCCCGCGCATCGGTGGGCGCGGCGTCGGTCATCTCAGCGAGGGCCCGGCGCGCCAGGTCATCGCGAGCGGCGAAGCCGTCGGGGGAGAGATCGGGCAGCCGGTCGTCGTGTCCAGCTATTCCCGCGGACGTCGCTGCGATCGGGTCCAGAGCGGCGTACTCCTCGACGTAGGAGTCGGCGAGGGCGTCAACGGGTCGCGAGGTCACGCGGCAACCCTAGGCGGAACCGGCGCAGGGTCAGCGGGGCAGGCCGCTGGAACGCCAGCCAGCCGGGCCGTGCGGGAGGGTACGCCGCACCTTGCGGTGGTGGGCTTGCCACTCCGGAACGTGGCGCGGTGGCGGCTCCTCGCTCCCGCCCAGGCTGGCGAACACCGCCACCAGGGCTGCGATCTCCTCCGGGGTCGCGTCGGGGTTGATGACCTTGAGGAGGGGTGGTTGCTCGGAAACCCTCTGTGGTTCCGGTTCGTTTCCCGGTTGCTGGTTTCTGGGTGGGGTCGCCGACACGTCGCTAGTTTCCTCCTCCGTTTCGCTCCCCCGGAGAACTACCGACGGGTCGGCTCCTCATCTCCCCGCTCGGGGGAGCCTCCGGCCCCCCGCTCGCGGGGTGATCCCCTCTCACAGGGGGATGTTCCCGTGCTTCTTGGCGGGCAGGACCTCGCGCTTGGACTTCAGCAGCCGCAGGGCGCGGACCACTTCGACCCGGGTCTCGTGCGGGGAGATGACGGCATCGACGTACCCGCGCTCGGCGGCGATGTAGGGGTTGGCGAGGTGGTCTTCGTACTCGGTGATCAGCTCCGCCCGCTTCGCCTCCGGATCCTTCGCGTCCTTGAGCTCGTTGCGGTAGAGGATGTTGACCGCACCCTGCGCACCCATGACCGCGATCTGTGCGGTCGGCCAGGCCAGGTTGACGTCGGCGCCCAGATGCTTGGAGCCCATGACGTCATAGGCGCCGCCGTAGGCCTTGCGGGTGATGATCGTGACCAGCGGCACGGTGGCCTCGGCGTAGGCGTAGATCAGCTTGGCGCCGCGCCGGATGATGCCGTTCCATTCCTGGTCGGTCCCGGGCAGGAAGCCGGGCACGTCGACGAAGGTCAGCACCGGGAGGTTGAAGGCGTCGCATGTGCGCACGAAGCGCGCCGCCTTCTCCGACGCATCGATGTCGAGGGTGCCCGCGAACTGCATCGGCTGGTTGGCGACGACACCCACGGGGCTGCCCTCCACCCGGCCGAACCCGACGACGATGTTGGGCGCGAACATCCCCATCACCTCGAGGAAGTCCTCGTCATCGAGGACGGCGGTGATCGCGTCGTGCATGTCGTAGGGCTGGTTCGGGCTGTCCGGGATCAGCACGTCGAGGGTCCGGTCGAGGTCGGTGAACTCGAGGTCGGCAGGCCCCAGGATCGATTCCGGGTACGACGGCGCCTCGTCGAGGTTGTTCTGGGGGAGGAACGAGAGGAGCGACTTGACGTACTCGATCGCGTCCTCCTCGTCGTGCCCCATGTAGTGCGCGTTGCCGGACTTGGTGTTGTGGGTGCGGGCGCCGCCGAGCTCCTCCATCGTGACGTCCTCGCCGGTGACCGTCTTGATGACGTCGGGTCCGGTGATGAACATGTTGGAGGTGCCGTCGACCATGACCGTGAAGTCCGTGACCGCGGGGGAGTAGACGTGCCCGCCGGCGCAGGAGCCCATGATCATCGAGATCTGCGGGATCACGCCGCTCGCGTGCACGTTGCGCCGGAAGATCTCGCCGTACAGGCCCAGGGAGACGACGCCTTCCTGGATCCTGGCGCCGGCCCCTTCGTTGATGCCCACGATCGGGCAGCCGGTCTTGATGGCGAGGTCCATCACCTTGGTGATCTTCTCGCCGTAGACCTCGCCGAGCGATCCGCCGAAGATCGTGAAGTCCTGGGAGAACACGCACACCTGTCGGCCGTCGATGGTGCCGTAGCCGGTGATGACGCCGTCGCCGTAGGGGCGGCGCGTCTCCAGTCCGAAGGCGGTGGACCGGTGCTTGGCCAGCTCGTCGAGCTCCACGAAGGAGCCCTCGTCGAAGAGCATCTCGATCCGCTCGCGGGCTGTCTTGCGACCCTTGGCGTGCTGCTTCTCGACTGCCTTGGCGGAACCGGCATGGACCGCCTCGTCGAGCCGGCGCTCCAGGTCCTGGAGCTTGCCCGCCGTCGTGTGGATGTCGATGTCGTCGGGAACGTCGGTGCCCTCGCCCGGCTTGGTCTGCGCACTCACGTGTGTGGCCTCCTCGCGTCTGCTGAGCCAATCTAGTGCCCCGCATCAGGCGAAAGAACGCCTGACTCGGGACACTAGTGCCCATGCCCCGTGACCCCGCCGCGCGCCCACCGCTCGACCGCGAACGTCTGGCGCAGATGGATCGCGGCCTCGCCGTCGAGGTCGTCGAGACGACACCGTCGACCAACGCCATGGTCGCGGATCGGGCGCGCGACGGTGCGGCCCACGGCCTGGTCGTCGTCGCCGAGCACCAGACCGCCGGGAGGGGTCGACTGGACCGGACCTGGGAGACGCCGGCCCGGGCGGCGCTCACGTTCTCCGTGCTGCTCCGGCCCGAGGTCGCCGCGACGCGCTGGCCCTGGCTGCCCCTGCTGGCCGGCCATGCCGTGGCCACGGCACTCCGGGAGGCGGAGGTCCCGGCCGGGCTCAAGTGGCCCAACGACGTGCTCATCGGTGACCGGAAGGCGGCCGGGATCCTGCTGGAACGCGTGGAGACGCCGGCCGGCGCGGCCGCCGTCCTCGGCATCGGCCTCAACGTGACCACGAGGACGGAGGAGCTGCCGGTCGACACGGCGACCTCGGTGCTGGTGTCCACGGGGACGGCTCCCGACCGCACCACGCTCCTCGTCGCCACCCTCGGCTGCCTCGTCGACGAGTACGACGCATGGGCGGCGGGCCGCGATGAGGAGCTGCGGTCGGCGTACACGTCGGCCTGCATGACGATCGGGAGGGAGGTCCGGGTGGACCTGCCCGGAGGCGAGATGCTCATCGGGACGGCGCAGGGGATCGACGAGGGAGGCCGGCTGCTGGTCGACGGGACCGCCGTGGGTGCGGGCGACGTCGTGCACGTGCGTCCGACGCCGGAGCACTGAACCTGCACCGAACACGGCACTGAACCACGGGCCCTGAACAGTGACATGATCTGCTCATGGTCGACTCAGGTATCCGCCTCAACGAAGGCGAGCACGTCGTCGTGGCGACGCGGCAACACCCCAAGATCCTGCTGCTGCCGGTCCTGGTGCTCGTGATCACCCTCGCCGTGGCTGCGTTCGCGGATCGAGCCCTCGGCGGCGAGGGCGCCTCCGGGGTCACAGCGATCGTCATCTGGGTCGTCGCGGGGCTGGTGATCGTCTGGTGGGTGCTCCGCCCGCTGATCCTGTGGTTCACCACGAGCTACACCTTCACCAACCGACGCTTCATCAAGCGGTCCGGACTGATCGCCAAGCAGGGGCGCACGATCCCGCTCAACCGGATCAGCGGCGTGGACTTCGAGATCGGTGTCATCGACCGGATCTTCGGCTGCGGGACGCTGGTGGTCTCCGACGCCAGCGAGCAGGGACTTGTGGAGTTGAAGGACATCCCGCGCGTCGAAGAGGTGCAGCTGAGGGTGGCCGACGAGCTCCACCGGCTCACCGAGCATCGCTCGGACGATGGCACCTGAGGGCCGCAACACCCGCGACGAGCTGGAGCGCGCGATCCTGGGTGAGGACCGGGTCTTCACCGCGCTCGAGGTGGCCGAGGAGACCGGCGTCACCATCGACGAGCTGCGGCGACTCTGGCGGGCGCTCGGCTTTCCCGAGCACGGCCTCGAGGTGGCGTTCACGAAGGCCGACGCGGCCGCGGTCTCGACGCTCACCGGGATCGTCGCCAGCGACCTGATCGACTTCGACATGGCGGTCACGCTCACCCGAGCGGTCGGGCAGACGATGTCCCGACTGGCGGACTGGGAGGTGGCCACCCTCGTGCACCGGGTGGAGGAGCTCGAGTCCGGCGATGCCGCCACCGGAAGCCGCACCCAGGCCGCGATCCGGATGGTCGAGCGGGTGAACGAGCCCTTCGAGCGCCTGCTCGTCTACGTGTGGCGACGGCACCTGGCCGCGGCCGTCGCGCGGGTCGAGGCACTGGGCGCCAACGAGGAGGACCTCCACACAGCCCAGGTCACGGTGGGCTTCGCCGACATCGTCAGCTTCACCGCGCTGTCCAACCAGATCGAGGAGGAGCGGATCGGCGACCTCGTGGAGCTCTTCGAGTCCCGGTGCGCCGATGTCGTCGCCGGCCGCCGCGGGAGGGTGATCAAGAGCATCGGAGACTCGGTGCTCTTCGTGAACGACGACCCGATCCGGGCGTTCGACACCGCAGAGGGGATCATCGCCGTCATCGGCCGCGATCCCCGGATGCCCGATGTCCGCGTGGGTCTGGCCAGCGGCTCGGTGGTCATGCGGCTGGGCGACGTGTTCGGGCCGCCGGTCAACATGGCCGCCAGGCTGACCTCGGTGGCCCGTCGCAACCGGATCATCATCGACGCGGACACCGCCGCCCTGCTGCCTGAGGACCAGTTCGAGACCCGCCGGCTCCCGGCGCGTCCGGTGCGTGGTTTCGGACTCGTGGAACCGGTCGCCGTACGCCGGCACTAGCCCGCACCATTTCCGCCGACCTCGCCGGTTCGGCCGGCGGCGGAAATTAGTTCGACTGTTCGTGGTCCGTTCCGGCACCGCGATGCGACAGTCCTTGTATGGCTGGCTGTGATCTCACAGACGCCGACCTGCTCCTCGCGATGGCCGGTAGGGACGAGGGCGCCCTGCGTCAGCTCTACCTACGGCACGCGAAGTGGATCGCCGCCCGCCTGGCGCGTCGGTGCGCCGATCCCGACACCGTGTCCGACGTCCTCCAGGACACCTTCGTTGCGGCCTGGGAGGGTGCGGCGCGGTTCCGCGGCGACGGCGAAGTCGGGGCGTGGCTGTGGGGGATCGCCGTCCGCCGGCTGGTCAGCCGGCTCCGCAAGCGGGCCGACTTCCGGCTCGGCCCGGCGCTCCTCGACAGCGACCAGGAAGAGATCTCGACCGAGGAGCGGGTGTTGATGCGGCTGGAGCACGTCGATGTCGGCACGGCGATGGCCCGGATCTCGCCCGAACTGCGCGTCGTCCTGCAGCTGACGGTGCTCGACGGGCTGACCACACGCGAGGCCGCGGTCCTGATCGGAATCCCACGGGCGACCGTGAAGTCGCGGCTCCAGCGGGCTCGGGCGACCATGCGAGAGGAACTGGCATGACCACACATCGGCCATCCCCGTGGCACCTCGACGACGAGACGCTCCAGGCGTACGCCGAAGGGACACCGCTCCCGGTCGTCGGACCCTCGGTCGAGGCGCATCTGCCGGGCTGTTCCGAGTGCAGGAGCCGATTCAGCTCGCTGGTGCCTGACGAGCCCATCGACCTTGCCTGGGACCGGATCCGGGCCGACATCGAGGCCCCTCGTCGCAGTCTCTCCGAGCGGCTCCTGCACTCGCTCGGCCTCTCCGCGGAGTCCGCCCGGGTGCTGGCTGCAGTGCCCGCGCTCCGGGGCGCCTGGCTGCTCGGGCTCCTTGCGGTCACCGTGTTCGCCAGCGTCGCGGCACTCTTCGCCGGCGATGTCGGCCTCACGCTCTTCCTGATGGTGGCGCCACTTGCGCCGGTGGCTGGGGTGGCGGCCTCCTTCGGCGGCGACGGGGACCCCTCCCACGAGCTGGTGACCGTCACGCCGTACTCGGCGCTGCGCCTGCTGCTCCTGCGAACGCTCGGCGTCCTGGCCACGTCGGTGCCCGTCATGATCCTGCTCGGGCTGGTGATGCCGGGACCCGCCTGGCTGGGCGTGGCCTGGCTCACCCCGGCCGCGGCCGGCGTGACGCTGACCCTGCTGCTGGCACCGACGTTCGGCGCCACCGCCCCGGCGGCCACGATCGGCGCCATCTGGTCCGTCGGGGTCATTTCTGCGGCCAGGATCAGTGACCCCATCGCCGTCGTCGAGCCCGCCATGCAGGTCGCGCTGCTGGCGGTGACCCTCGCCGCTGGCGCGGCCCTCATTCTCCGATACCCATCACTCGACCACCTGGGGAGGCACCCATGAGCACGATCACACTCGCACGAGTCGGCAAGTCCTATGGTCGCGTTGCGGCTCTGACGGACGTCGACCTGGCGCTGGCCCCCGGCATCACCGGCCTGCTCGGACCCAACGGCGCCGGGAAGACCACGATGCTCCGCATCCTCGCCACGGCCCTTGCCGCCGACCGGGGTGAGGTGCGTGTCCTGGGTGAGGATCCGACGACCACGACCGGTCGCATCGCGGTGCGCCGTCGCCTCGGCTATGTCCCCCAGGAGACGGGATTCCCGCGCGGCTTCACGACGTTCTCCTTCATCGACTACATGGCCATCCTCAAGGAGTGGTCCGACGTCACGAAGCGACACGACGAGGTACGCCGCGTCATCGACCTCGTGGGTCTTTCCGAGGTGGGCACCAAGCGCGTCCACGCACTGTCCGGCGGTCAGCGGCGGCGCGTGGTGCTGGCCCAGGCGATGCTGGGGCGGCCCGACCTCCTCGTCCTCGACGAACCCACGGCCGGGCTGGACCCGGCCCAGCGCGGCCGGCTGCGGGACGTCCTCGGTCGGGCCGGGGAGTCGGCAACGGTGCTGATCTCCACGCATCAGACCGAGGACGTGGCGGCGCTGTGCGAACGGGTCGTGGTGCTGGATGCCGGCCGAGTGCTGTTCGACGGCACGGTGGACACGATGATCGCCGGCGCCGCGGGCCGCGTCTGGATGGGAGCGGAACGGCACCCGGACGCGCAACACGCGTGGCGCACCGGCACCGGCAGGGTTCGCAACGTTGGCGACCCCCCGCCCGACGCCGAGCTCATCGAGCCGGCGCTGGAGGACGCCTACTTGTTGCTGGTTGGCGACGCCGCCGACCGTGAGACCGGTCTCGAAGCCGTGTCATGAGCGCCGCGGTTGCTCCCGTGCCGGTCGGCTCCGTCGCCCGGACTCCGTCTACGCTCATGGCGCTCGCTCGCGCCGACGCGCGGCGCTTTGCCAGCCATCCCCTGTTCCTGCTCGGCGCGGCGATCCTGCTGGTCTACATGGGGTACCGCCTGGTCGCACAAACAGGCGGTGGCCCCACCCCGCTGTCCAGTGCGCTCTACATTGCCTTCCTGCTCGGGGTGTTCGGATTCATGGTGGCGCACCGCCTGACGACGTCGCTGTCGAGGACGGGGGACGTCGCCGGTACGGCTCCGGTTGGCGCGCAGGTGCGCACCCTGTCCATGTGCCTCGCCTGTCTGGTTCCGGCGGCGGTCGGCTCCGCTGCAGCGCTCTTCATGCTGGTCACCTCTGCCATCTGGGAGCCGAGCGGAATCCCGGCAAGTGCCCCGGTCAGCTGGTTCGCAGACGAACGGGACACTGCCGTGTTGGCGACCCTGGTGGGACTTGGCCCGGTGTCCGCCGCCGGGGGGCCGCTCCTCGGGGTCGCCGTGGCCCGGTGGGCACCGTTCCGCGGGTCGGCGCTGATCGGGGTTGTCGCCCTGGTGTTCGTGTCCATGATGGCCGGCGACTTCGCGGGCCCGTGGCGGGCGCTGTCCCCATGGCCGATCCTGGTCGACGAGCACGTCAATGAGCAGGGCACCGTGGCTACCACCTTTCTGGTGCCCGGGATTGCGCCGGAGTGGATCCTGGCCTTCCAGGCGTGTCTGTGCGGCTTGGCGGTCGTGGCCGCACTGCTGCGCGATCCCCCGCACCGTCGAGCCCTCTTGTGGACCGGGGTGGCTCTGACGATCGGAGCGACCGGGTCCTGGGTGCTGGCCGTCTCATGAGTGCGGCGTTCGCCCCTACTGCCGTGCCGCCGGCCGCCGAGGGGTGGCCGACCCTCCGTGCGCTCGCGTGGGTGGAGGCGAAGCGGTTCGCACGGCACCCGCTCTTCCTGCTCGGGATCGCGATCATGCTGATCCCGATGGGGGACACCCTGCTCCGGCAGAACGGCGGCGGCGCCAACCCGATGACGCCCACGCTCTTCATCGCCTTCCTGATCGGCGTCCTCGGCTTCGTCGTGGCGCACCGGCTGACCACTTCGCTGCTCCGCTCGCGTGATCTCGCACTGACGAGCCCCGTGACGCGGCAACGACGCACTGTCGCGCTGTGCCTGGCGTGCGTGGTGCCGGCCTTCGCCGGCGTCGTGGTTGCCGTGTTCATGCTCGTGATGGCAGCCATCTGGACGCCTGTCGGGGATCCGCCGAGCGCCTCCGTCGCCTGGTTCGGCGACTATCCCGCAGTCGACGTTCTCGCCGCGCTGGTCGCGATGGGACCGGTGGCCGCCCTCGGTGGCCCGTTGCTGGGGGTGACGGTGGCGCGTTGGGCGCCGTTCCGGGGGTCGGCCCTGCTCGGCGTGGTCGCCCTGGTCTTCGTGACCGCCATGCCCAGCGAGTCGTCGAGCCCGTGGCGCGTGCTCTCGGCGTGGCCGACGATGGTCGACGAGTACGACGACGCCGACGGCAGCGGAAATGACGTGCAGTCGTCCTTCGTGCCCGACGTGGAGCCGGTCTGGGTCCTCGGCTACCTGTTGTGCCTGTGTGGGCTCGCGGTCGTTGCCGCACTGCTCCGGGACCCCGAGCACCGGCGGCCGCTGCTGGGCGCGGGCGCGGGCCTCACCGTCGGCGCGATCGGCTGCTTCTTGCTGGCCGTGACCTGACCATGCGGCCGTCGGTGTTGCGTGCTGTGCCGCGACCCCTGGCCGCGTCGGCCGCGGCGTCGGTCGCGGTCGTGCTCGCGGTCGCGCTGGCCTCACCCGGCTCGGGCGTACCGTCGTTCGTGGTGCGGCTCGCGGAGCTGCTGCTGGCCGGGGGAGCGGCGTACGCCCTGGACGACGCTGCGTCCGTGCTCACCGACGTCACCCCTCGGGCCGTCTGGCGCCGACGGGCACCGGCGCTGGCCGCGAGCGCCGCACTGTTGGCGGCTGCCTGGTTGACGATCCTGCTCGTCCTGCGCTGGCAGGACTCCTCGCCGCCGGTGCTGGCGGCCACAGGGGAAGTGGCCGTGCTGTGCGGCCTCGCCGTCTCCGCTGCCGCCGTCCTCGCAGGTCGCCGCGAGCCGGAACCGGGTGCCCTGGTCGCGCCGGCGGTCGCGCTGCTCGGCATCGGTGCCCTCATCGCTCAGGCTCTGCTGCCGACACCTCTCTTCCTGTCCGATGGGTCTGGAGTTCGTCTCTGGCTCGCGTGGACGGCTGCTGGCGCCGTCGCGTTACTCGTCCTGTTGGTGGCGTCGCGAGATCCTGCGGCTCGACGACGGAGGGTCCGCCGCACCTTCTGAAGCTCCATTGACCTCTGCTCGACCACCCACCCTGGTGTTTCGCAAGGTTTGAACAATTTTTACCAATACACCGTTGTGACGTCCCTTGCCTTCCTACTTTCAATGGTGTGTTCCAGGTACAGGACGTCGAACTCGACCCGGAGAGCCGCAGCGTGCGGCGCGACGGGCGCGAGATCGTGCTGTCCCGCAAGGAGTTCGACCTGGTGCACGCCCTGATCGCCCGCGCCGGCGAAATCGTGTCCCGCGACGAGCTCATGCGCGACGTGTGGGACACCTCCTTCTGGACGTCGTCGAAGACGATCGACGTGCACCTGGGCTGGGTGCGCCGCAAGCTCGGCGATGACCCCCGCCGACCCCAGCTGATCACCACGATCCGCGGCAAGGGCCTCCGCTTCGAGCTCGAGTAGCCAGGAGACTAGGGTTCGGGACGTGCCGCCCGAGCCCGCTCCCACGTTGGCCGTCATCGGTGGCGGTCAGCTGGCCAGGATGATGGCGCAACCCGCGATCGCGCTTGGACTGCCGCTGCGGTTGCTCGCCGAGGCCGAAGGCGGATCGGCGGCCCAGGTCATCCCCGACCACCTCGTCGGTGACTACCGCGACCTCGACACGCTGGTGAAGGTGACCGACGGCTGCGCCGTGGTCACCTTCGACCACGAGCATGTCCCGACCGGTCACCTGCACGCACTGGCGAACTCCGGGCTCGCCGTCCGACCCGGCCCCCAGGCGTTGGTGCACGCCCAGGACAAGGCGGTGATGCGGGCACGGCTCGCCGAGCTCGACGTGCCGTGCCCGAGGAACGCCCCGATCGAGTCGGTCGAGGACGTGGCCGCGTTCGGCTTCCCGTGCGTGCTGAAGACGACCCGGGGCGGGTACGACGGCAAGGGTGTCTGGTTCGTGCGATCGACCGAGGAGTGCGCCGAGCCCCTCCGCGCCGCTGCGGACTCGGGGGTCGGCCTGATCGCCGAAGAGCACGTCGAGTTCCGGCGCGAGCTGTCGGCGCTGGCGGTGCGGGCACCGAGCGGCCAGGCGGCGGCGTACCCGGTCGTGGAGTCAGTGCAGCGGGACGGGGTCTGCCGCGAGGTGATCGCGCCGGCGCCGGATCTGGCTGCCGCCCTGGCCACCGAGGCCCAGGGCATCGCCTTGCGGGTCGCGGGTGCCCTCGACGTCACCGGCGTGCTGGCGGTCGAGCTGTTCGAGACCACCGACGGACGGGTCCTGGTCAACGAGCTGGCGATGCGTCCGCACAACACCGGCCACTGGACGCAGGACGGTGCGGTCACCTCCCAGTTCGAGAACCATCTCCGGGCGGTCATGGACCTGCCGCTCGGCTCTCCCGCGCCGCGGGCCCGCTGGACGGTCATGGTCAACATCCTCGGCGGCCCCGACGCCGCCCGGCTGTACGACGGGTACCCGCACGCGCTCGCCCGTGACCCGTTCCTGCGGGTGCACCTCTACGGCAAGGATCTGAGACCGGGGCGCAAGGTGGGCCACGTCAACGCGTACGGCGACGACCTCGACGACTGCCTGGAGCGCGCGCGGCACGCCGCCGCGTGGTTCCGCGGCGATTTCGAGACGGGCGCAGAGCGCCCTCCTCAATCCAGGGATGTTGGGAGACGACAGTGAGTGAAGCGACCACCCGGGTAGGCATCGTGATGGGATCTGACTCCGACTGGCCGGTCATGAAGGAGGCGGGCAGCGCGTTGGCCGAGTTCGACGTCGGGTACGAGGCCGACGTCGTCTCCGCCCACCGGATGCCGGACGCGATGCTGGCCTACGGCAAGGGCGCCGCCGATCGGGGGCTGCAGGTGATCATCGCCGGAGCCGGTGGCGCCGCGCACCTGCCCGGGATGCTGGCCTCGGTCACCCCGCTACCGGTCATCGGCGTCCCGGTGCCCCTGAAGCATCTCGACGGCCTGGACTCACTCCTCTCCATCGTGCAGATGCCGGGCGGGGTCCCGGTCGCCACGGTCGCGGTCGGCAACTCACGCAACGCCGGCCTGCTCGCCGTACGCATCCTGGCGGCGTCCGACTCGTCCCTGCGGGAGAAGATGGTCGCCTTCCAGGACGAGCTGAGGACCACGGCCGAAGGGAAGGGTGCCGCCGTCCGCGACGCCGCCTCGGGCTCGCGCAGGCTGGGCTTCTGACCGGTCCCGCTCCCGTGCCCAGCAGCGTGCCCAGCACCGTGCCCAGCAGAGTTCCCAGCACTGCGTCAGGCGGCCGGCTCGTCGGGCTCGACGTCGCGCGATGCCTGGCCTTGCTGGGCATGATGGCGACCCACGTCTACCCGACCCGGGACGCGTTGGGGGACCTGAGTCTCGCCGAGACGATCGCCGGCGGCAGAGCGTCGGCCCTCTTCGCGGTGCTCGCGGGCGTCAGCCTGGCCCTGATGACGGGCCGGTCGGAGCCGGTGGTCGGCACCGTGCGGCGGGCGCGGTCCGTCGAGCTCGCGGTGCGCGCGCTCCTGATCGCCGCGCTCGGCATGGTCCTCGGGGCACTCGACTCCGGTCTCGCCATCATCTTGACCTACTACGGACTGCTGTTCCTGCTCGGCATCCCGTTCCTCGGCCTCCGCGCGCGGACCCTTGCCGCCCTCGCGGGCGTCTGGCTGGTGGCGGGCCCGGTGCTGTCGCAGCTGGTCCGCCCCGAACTCCCCGACCGCGGCTTCGCCAGCCCGGTCTTCGAGCAGCTGTCCAGCCCGTGGCAGCTGACGAGCGAGCTGTTGTTCACCGGCTACTACCCGGTCGTGCCATGGCTTGCCTATCTGTTCGCCGGCATGGCAGTCGGGAGGATGGACCTCACGCAGCGACGAGTCCAGGCCGGTATCGCCGTGGTCGGCGGCGTGCTCGCCGCCGGAGCCTTCCTGCTCTCGCGGTTCCTGACCCGACAGTCGTGGTTCGCGGATGCCGTGGTCGGCGACCCGCTCTCTCCGACCCCCTCGTCGTCGGCTCCGGAGCTGGTCGACACGATCTCATCTGGGATGTTCGGTACGACGCCCACCGGCGGGCCCTGGGAGTGGCTGGTGGTCGTCGCTCCGCACAGTGCCACGCCGTTCGACCTCGCCCACACGCTCGGCACGTCGTTGCTGGTCATCGGTCTGGCGCTGCTCATCGTCGGCACACTGTCGGACTTCTGGACCCGCGCCGTCGCCGTGTTCTTCGGGGCCGGCACGATGACCCTGACCCTCTACAGCCTGCACGTCGTGATGCGCACCGATCTGCTCTGGCCACCGGAGCGGCCGGAGACCTACGTCTGGCACGTCCTGGTCGTGCTCGGCATCGGCGCCGGCTTCGTCGCCGCGGGTGCGCGCGGGCCGTTGGAGGCCTTCGTGAGCGCCTCGTCAAAGGGGTGGGCAAGCAAGCTGGTGCGCACCGACGAGCACTCGGGGTGACGGGCGGGGTCTGAACCACATCCTCAGGTTCTCGGCTCGCTCGCCGCGCAGTCCTGATCCTGCCGGTGGGCGCGGGGGCCGGGCGGTGTCCCGCGAGCGTAAAGGGCGGCGTGGCGCCGACGCGGCCGCATCGACCGATCTGGCGCACGGGACCCAGCGAGTGGGGCACTGGCCGGGCACCGTGCCCACCACCAGTCCGGGCCGATCGACTGACCGTACCTACTCGTCCCGGACCCGGCCGCGGAGTGCCTTGGTCTCGCCCCGCTGCTTCTTGGCGTCCAGGCGACGCTGCCGCGCACCGCGGGTCGGCTTCGTTGGCCGGCGCGGCGGCGGAGGGGGAGCCAGGGCCGTGCGAAGCAGCTCGGCGAGTCGTTCGCGGGCCGCTACCCGGTTGCGGTGCTGCGAGCGATTTTCGGAGGCGTCGATGACCAGGCGCCCGTCGGTGAGTCGTCCGGCCAGGTTCTGCAGCGCACGGGCTCGCTGCGAGTCACTCAGGGCACCGGACGAGGCGACGTCGTACTCGAGCTCGACCCGGCTGTCGGCGGTGTTGACCGACTGTCCGCCGGGCCCGGAGGAGCGCGAGAACCGTTCGACCAGCTCGGCCGCCGGAACCAGCAGCCCGTCCGGCAGGCCCGGGCCCGATCGGACGAGCAGGTCGCGGCCAGGCGCGTTCATGGACGCCGCTGACCCCACTCGATGGCCGGGCACGTGTCCATCACCATCGGCGTTCCTGCCGCCGCCGTACGGCGGAAGGCGTCCTCGTCGATGACGCCCAGCTGGAACCACACGCCCCTCGCGCCGACCTTCACCGCCTGGTCGGCGAACTCCCCGGCTGCCTCCGACCGCCGGAACACGTCGACGACGTCGATCGGGAACGGCACGTCGGCGAGCGTGGCGTATCCCTGCTCGCCGAGCACCGTGGGGGCGTCGGGGTGGATCGGGACGATGCGCTTTCCGCGGGCCTGCAACATCCTGGCGATGCGGAAGGCCGTCCGGCGCGGGTTGCCGGAGAGCCCGACCACCGCCCAGGTCTCGCAGTCGTCGAGCAGAAACCGGATCGTCTCCGGGTCGAGCCAGTCCTCCATGCACCCAACCTACGGCTGCACCGAAGGGCGCACGTAGCATCCGGAGCATGAACGAGTTCGCCCTGTACGCCCTCTCCGAGGAGCACCAGGCCATCCGCGAGGCGGTGCGCGCGCTCTGCGACGCCAAGGTGGCGCCGCACGCCGCCGACGTGGATGAGAGCGCTCGCTATCCGGCGGAGGCGGCGGCGGCGCTTCAGGCTGCCGACTTCCATGCCCCGCACGTACCGGAGGAGTACGGCGGCGCGGGTGCCGACGCCCTTGCCACCGCGCTCGTGATCGAGGAGGTCGCGCGGGCCTGCGTGAGCAGCAGCCTCATCCCGGCCGTCAACAAGCTCGGCTCGCTGCCGGTCCAGCTCTCCGGGTCCGACGAGCTGAAGAAGACCTACCTCACCCGGCTCGCCGCCGGAGACGGCGGCTTCTCCTACTGCCTCTCCGAGCCCGACGCGGGGTCCGACGCCGTGGCGATGAAGACCCGCGCGGTCCGCGACGGCGACGACTGGGTGCTGAACGGCGTCAAGCGCTGGATCACGAACGCGGGGGAGAGCGAGTTCTACACCGTCATGGCGGTGAGCGACACCGTGAAGGGCAGCCGTGGCATCTCGGCGTTCGTGGTCGAGAAATCCGACGAGGGGGTCTCGTTCGGAGCTCCCGAGAAGAAGCTCGGCATCAAGGGCTCGCCCACGCGTGAGGTCTACCTCGACAACGTCCGGATCCCGGCGGGCCGGATGATCGGCGAGGAGGGCACCGGCTTCGAGACCGCGATGAAGACCCTCGACCACACCCGGGTGACGATCGCCGCGCAGGCGGTCGGGGTCGCGCAGGGTGCCCTCGACTATGCGCTGGGTTATGCCAAGGAACGCCAGCAGTTCGGCAAGCCGATCGCCGAGTTCCAGGGCCTGCAGTTCCTGCTCGCCGACATGGGCATGAAGGTCGAGGCCGCCCGCCAGATGACGTACGCCGCTGCCGGCCGCTCCGAGCGCGGCGACAAGGACCTCACGTTCTTCGGCGCAGCCGCGAAGTGCTTCGCCTCTGACGTGGCGATGGAGGTCACCACCAACGCCGTCCAGGTACTCGGCGGCTACGGCTACACCCGTGAGTACCCCGTCGAGCGGATGATGCGTGACGCCAAGATCACCCAGATCTACGAGGGCACCAACCAGGTGCAGCGGATCGTGATCGCCCGACAGCTCCTCGCTGGCGTCCAGTCCGAGCTCTGAGCGAACGAAGATACAGATCGCGGGGACACCCGCCCACGACGCCCTGCTCGTCTCGCTAGCTGTGCGGGTCCTGGGCCGGCGGCGCCACGCGGCCGGGCGCCCGGTGCTCCGGGGTCGACGCCGGACGCTGCAGGGCGGTGGCGATCAGCGGGAAGCACAGCACGGAGAGCACACCGGCGCCCACCAGCGCCGCGGCATTCTCGGGCAGCATCGTGCCCGTGGACAGACCGATTTGGGTCAACGCCACCAGGAGCGGAAGGGTGGTCGCGCTGAGCAGCATCAGCTGGACCCGCTCGCGAGGGGCGAGCGCCCGGCGGTACACCACCAGGATGGGCAGGCCGCGGACGGCCAACAGGAGCGCGAAGAAGACCAGGAGCCGGTCAGGCGACTCGCGGATGGACTCGAGATCGATCTCCATGCCCGCGGTCACGAAGAAGACCGGGATGAAGAATCCGTAGCCGACGGCGTCGAGCTTGGCCTCCAGCGCATGGACGTCGCCGGGCGCCCAGCGGCGCAGCACCGCACCCGCGAGGAAGGCTCCCAGGACGACGTCGAGGCCGAATTCGCCGGCCAGGACCAGCAGGCCGAGCAACAACAGGATCGTCAGGCGCAGGGTGGTCTGGCTGGTGGCGTCCGCACCCTGGCGAGCGATGTCAGCCACTCGGCCACCGCGCACGAAGCGCGGAAACGCGGCCAACAACAACGCCACGAGCGCGATCGCGATCAGCGAGATCAGCGCCGAGAACCTGCTGTTGACGCTGAGGAAGATCGCGATGGCGATGATCGGGAACAGCTCGCCAATGGCACCAGAGGCGAGGAAGTACCTCGCAAGTGGACCGCCGAGCATCCCCTTCTCGCGCAAGATGGGCAGCACCGTGCCGAGGGCGGTCGTGGTCAGGGCGAGGGCGACCGCGGTGAACGCGTGCACGTACCCCACAGCCGTCAGGCCGCCGACCACACCGGCCGCCAAGAGAAGGGCGGCGACCCACGCGATCACGGCGAGCCGGCCGGGTCGGTCGAACAGCATCCCGGGGTCGATCTCGAAGCCGGCGAGGAGGAAGACCAGGCCCAGTCCGACATTGGCGATCAGCTCGATCTCGGCGCTGACTTCGAGGCCGAGGACCTGAGGGCCGATGAGCACCCCGCCCAGGATCAGCAGGATGAGCTGCGGGATGCGCTGGCCGGGGAGCAGGACGGCGATGATCGGCGCCGCCGCCGAGATGGCCGCGACGACGAACAGCGTCTCAAGGCCGGAGAGAAGGTCCATGGGGGCTGCCTCTCAGCCCGATCCGGGGCGGTCAGGGGCAATCTCATGTCCCCCGGAGACACTCGACAGGGGGACCTGGACCTCAGACCCGATATCCACGACCTTGGCGACGACCTGTGCTTGGTCGACGTCAACTCCGGTCAACACGTGCTCTTGACGGCATCCTCAAGAGCTGTCATGGAGGTATCCAGTGATTTGAGGGCACCGCCCACCGCCGTCAACGTCTGCGCCGAGGGAGTGGCCTTTGCTGCGTCGAGGCTCGAACTGACGGACGCGGCAGCCTTGTCGACGGCGTCGACCTCGGTGCCGTACTCGTCCTTGGCGTCGCTCTTGACCTTGCTCAGGTCGGATTGGACCTTGGTGAAGTCGTCCTCCAGTGTCGTCAGTGCGTTCTGGTCGATTTTCACGTCCTCGAGGTCCGCGACCGACGCCTTGAGAGAGTCGACGGACGAGCAGACCGCGGGGACCGCGGGGGACTCATCGTCACTACCACAGCCGGCCAGTGTGAGCGCAGCGATCAGCGCGGCTGAACCGGCCAGGGCGAGTGCGGGGAGTCGGGGCATCATGCTATCGACACTCGGCTGACGGATTGGCCATGTCTTCGTCCGGAACGGGTGATGCACTGCCCCGAGCTTCGTTGGCAAGGTCTTGGGGTGGTAGACGACGGCCGAGAGGTGCAGGGTTGAGCCGGGAGTGACGTGGCGGACCCGCCCCATGACATCGCCCCGTTGTGGGCGGAAGCTCGCAGAGACGAGCACGACAGTGATCGGCCCGACTTGGGCATCTCGGGATGAGGCAAGGAGCGAATATGTCAGAGAACTCGGAGAGCTCAACCCCAGCCACGTCCGGTGACGACGTGATCGCCGGGGTGACGGACGGAGCGTATGCGCTCATCGTCGCGGACTTCGCGGACACCGAGTCAGCGTGGTCCGCCTACGAAGACCTGAAGGCCGTCGAGGACGGCCGCACCGTCGAGATCGAGGGCGTCGTCGTGGTCAAGCGCGATGCCGACGGACAACTGGAGATCCAGAAGGCCACGGACCACAGCACCCGGTCCGGGCTCAAGTGGGGAGTCGTCGGAGGCATCGCCCTCGGTGTCATCTTCCCGCCCTCCATCCTGGGCAGCGCGGCTGCCCTGGGGGCGGCCGGGGCGGCGACCGGAAAGGTCCGCCAGCGGCACCACCGCAGCGAGCTGGCCGAGGAGCTGGAGGACTCCGTCGCGCCCGGCCACTCGGGAATCGTGGCGCTGGTCTCCGATCCAGGTGCCGTGAAGATCCGTGAGGCACTCGCCAGGGCGGACGCCATCGTCGCCAAGGCGGTCGACGACGTGGCCGCCGAGGACATCAAGGCCGCGGCCAAGGAAGCGTCCGACGCCGACGACACGACTGGGGGCTAGCCGAGGCCCAGCCGTACCGACGGGGCGGCCTCTCAGTGATCGACTTCAGCGACACCGCGAACCCCGTGGAGATCGCGTACTACGACCGCGGTCCCGATCAACGTCCCGAACCCGACCGGGCTCAACCTCGGCGGACTCTGGTCGACGTACTGGTACAACGGCCAGATCTACGGCACGGAGATCGCGCGTGGGTTCGACACCTTCGGTCTGCTGCCCAGCGACCAGTTGTCGGAGAACGAGATCGGCGCGGCGCGAGAGGTCGTGCTGGAGCAGTTCAACAGCCAGCACCAGCCCATGATCGAGTGGGAGCCCAGCTTCAACGTCGCCGGCGCCTACTTCGACCAAGCGGTTCGCTCCGGCGAGCTGTCAGGCAAGACTATGAACAAGGTCGCCAAGCATCTCGAGAAGGCCGAGAAGCTCGGAGGGGGCGATTCTGCAGTCGACCAGCTCGAGAACGCGATCCGTCAGCTGGACGACACTGGTGATCAGGGAGAGCTGAGGCAGGCTCTGATCGACGTCGCGGAGTCTCTGGGCTGACCCTCCGCAGACCTACCGTCCGGTCAGGCCCGGACGGGGGCGGCGTACGCCCCACTACGCTGGCGGCATGCCGCAGTCACCGCTGGGCCTGTTCGACACGGACTCCCTGATCGACGAGGAGAGCCTCGCGATCCGGGACACGGTCCGGCGATACGTCGACGACAAGCTCCGGCCGCAGCTGGCGGACTGGTACGAGTCCGGCACCGTCCCCGTCCGTGAGTTGTCGAAGGAGCTCGGGTCGCTGGGCCTCCTGGGCATGCACTTGACCGGGTACGGCTGCGCCGGCACCACCGCGACGGCCTACGGGCTGGCGTGCATGGAGCTCGAGGCCGGCGACTCTGGCCTGCGGTCCGTCGTATCGGTGCAGGGGTCACTGGCCATGTACGCGATCTGGAAGCACGGCAGCGACGAGCAGAAGCAGGAGTGGCTGCCGCGAATGGCGGCCGGGGACGCGATCGGTTGCTTCGGCCTGACCGAGCCCGACTTCGGCTCGAACCCGGGAGGGATGCGCACCCGGGCGCGTCGTGACGGCGACGATTGGCTGGTCACCGGCAACAAGATGTGGATCACCAACGGCTCGGTCGCCGACGTCGCGGTGGTCTGGGTGCGGGTGGAGGACGGTGATCGGGCCGGGATCCGGGGCTTCGTGGTCCCGACGGACACGCCAGGTTTCGCAGCGCCCGAGATCAAGCGGAAGATGTCGCTGCGCGCGTCGGTCACCAGCGAGCTGGTTCTCGACGACGTGCGCCTGCCGGCATCGGCGATGCTGCCGCATGCGGAGGGACTCTCCGGACCCCTGTCCTGCCTCACCGAGGCCCGCTTCGGGATCATCTTCGGCGCTCTCGGCGCCGCCCGGGACTGCCTCGAGACCACCATCGCGTACGCCGCCGAGCGGGAGATCTTCGCCAAGCCGCTCGGGGGCTTCCAGCTGACCCAGGCCAAGCTGGCCGACATGTCCCTGGAGCTCGGGAAGGGGATGCTCCTCGCCCTTCACCTCGGACGGCTCAAGGACGACGGCCGGCTTCGTCCCGAGCAGGTCAGCTTGGGCAAGCTCAACAGCGTGCGGGAGGCGATCGCGATCGCTCGGGAGTGCCGGACCATTCTCGGGGCAGCCGGCATCACGTTGGAGTACCCGGTCATGCGGCATGCCAACAACCTGGAGTCAGTGCTGACCTACGAGGGGACCAGTGAGGTGCACCAGCTCGTCATCGGCCAGGCCCTCACCGGCGAGTCCGCCTTCCGCTGACCCGTCCGGACCTAGCTCTCTCCGGCCCGCTCGGCGTTGCCGACCACCTCGCGCGCCACCTCGACCAGCTTCATGTTCATGTCGTTCGACGCCTTGCGCAGCACCTCGAAGGCTGCGTCGGAGCCGATCTTGTGCGCGGCCATCAGCAGCCCGACGGCCTTGCCGACCTCGCGGTTGCTCTCGAGTCCGGCCAGCAGCGAATCCGCCTTTTCCTGTTTCGCGACCGAGCTGAGCGCCAACGAAGCGAACGCCGCCAGGATCGCACCCTGGTCGGCGCCGTCCTGGAACGCCCCAGCGGTGTCCGAGAAGAGGTTGAGCGCGCCGATCTTCTTGCCGTCCACCACGATCCGGAAGCCGGCCATGCCTCGGACCGACGTCTCGGCGAGTACCCGCTCGGCGAGCCTGGGCCAGGTGCTCTCATGGGCGATGTCGGCGTCGATCTGGCCGGCCTCGTCGTCGATCGCGTCGACACACGGGCCTTCGCCGACCTCGCGCTCGAGGGCGTCGACATGCCGGGCGACGTCGTCGCTGGCGGCGGCGGTGTGGTAGCCGTCCCTGCCGGTGAGCATCAGGCTTGCGTGGTCGCAACCGGTCACCACGACGGGGGCGGTGTCGACCAGGTGCTGGTAGACCTCCTCGAACGTGGCTCCGACGTAGATCATCTTCGACAGCGTGGCGAAGACACGGGCCGGGTCGGCCTGCTCGTGGGGCTTGCTCACCTGTTCATACTCACACGTAACCCGCGCTTCTGGTCGCCCTGGCGGCCCCGATGTAGCACCAGTTCCGCAGGTCAGCCACCGAAGAGCTCGAGCAGGGCCTCGTTGAAGGCCGGCAGGTCGTCGGGCTTCCGGCTCGTGACGAGCTTTCCGTCGACCACGACCTCCTCGTCGACCCAGTCCGCGCCCGCGTTGCGCAGGTCTGTCCGCAGGCTGGGCCACGACGTGAGCCGTCGGCCGCGCACGACGTCCGCCTCGATCAGCGTCCACGGGGCGTGGCAGATCGCGGCCACCGGCTTGTCCGCCTCGACGAAGCCCTTCACGAACGCCACGGCGTCCTCATCCATGCGCAGGTTGTCGGGGTTGGCGACGCCACCCGGCAGCACCAGGCCGTCGTACGACGCCACTTCGGCGTCCGCCACGGCGGTGTCGACGTCGAACGTGTCCGCGGGATCCAGGTGGTTGAAGGCCTGGACTCGGCCGCTCTTCGTCGAGACCAGTCGGGGTGTGCCCCCTGCCTTCTCGACGGCAGCCCACGGGTCGGTCAACTCCACCTGCTCGGTGCCCTCGGGGGCCACCAGGAATGCGATCGTCTTGCCGTTCAGGTTGGCCATGACTCCTCCTGTCAGCTGTCTACCGGCTGTCGTGCGCCGGGACCCGGCACGCTCGATTCGTACCCGTGGCGAGAACCGTCATGCGGGCCTGTTTCACGTACGCGGCGGTCGGGTACGCAGTCACGGACCAACGACTGTCGAGGAGGTGCCCGCATGCCACAGCAGGCGTGGAGCAAGAAGCGCGAACGACAGTACGAGCACATCAAGGAGGGCCTGGAGGACCGCGGCCGGAGCGAGGACGAGGCCGAGGAGATCGCCGCCCGCACGGTCAACAAGGAGCGGGCCCGTTCGGGCGAGTCGCGAGCAGTCCAGCACGACCTCGACGCGACGACATCTCCTCGTCGCCGGCGCGGCGGGCTGCGGTCGCACCCGGGCCCGGTGGCCGCACCAGGGACCAGCTCTACAACGAGGCGAGGCAGAAGAACATCAAGGGCCGCTCGACCATGACCAAGGCCGAGCTCGAGAGAGCCGTCGGCCGCTAGGCGCGCCCCGGGCTGGGTCGGGCGCGCACTACCCTGACCCGGTGACGCCGGAGCAGATCGCGCGACGCAGTGCGGAGGCCATGTGGGCCGACGACCGCGCCAGCCAGGCGCTCGGAATGTCGATCGACGAGGTCGGCCCCGGCCGCGCGACCCTCCGCGATGACCGTGCGTGAGGACATGGTCAACGGCCACGACATCGGCCACGGCGGACTGACGTTCACGCTCGCCGACTCCGCCTTCGCGTTCGCGTGCAACTCCTACAACCGGCGAACGGTCGCGGCCGGCGCGGAGATCCGGTTCCGCGCGCCCACCAGGCTCGGCGACGTCCTCGTCGCCACCGCGGTCGAGCGGGAGCGGGAAGGTCGCGACGGCGTGTACGACGTGACCGTCACCGCCGGCGAGACGGTGGTCGCGACGTTCGTCGGACGCTCGAAGGAGATCGGCGGCGCGTTCTGGGAGGGTTCCTGACATGGCAGGGTCCCCGGTCCGAGGTCCCGACGTCGACCCGCGCCGAGCTCGAGGCAGCTCCAGCTCGAGCGGCTGCGCGACACCGCTCGAGCGCGCCCGCAGCACGGTGCCGCACTACCGGCGCGCGTTCGCGCGAGGCCGGCGTGACGCCGGACGACCTGGACACGCCTTGCCGACCTGGCCCGGTTCCCGTTCACCACGAAGGCCGACCTGCGGGCCAACTACCCGTTCGGGATGTTCGCGGTGCCGCGCGAGCAGGTGGCGCGGGTGCACGCCAGCAGCGGCACGACCGGCAAGCCGACGGTCGTCGGCTACACGCGGGCCGACCTCGACACCTGGGCCGAGCTGATGGCGCGCTCGATCCGGGCCGCGGGCGGTGCCGCCCGGCGACCTGGTGCACGTCGCCTACGGCTACGGGCTCTTCACCGGCGGGCTGGGTGCCCACTACGGCGCCGAGCGGCTCGGCTGCACGGTCGTACCGGTCAGCGGCGGCATGACCGAGCGGCAGGTGCAGCTGATCGTCGACTTCCGGCCGCGCATCATCATGGTGACCCCGTCCTACTTCCTCGCGATCCTCGACGAGATGGAGGCGCAGGGCGTCGACCCGCGCACCACCGAGCCTCGAGATCGGCATCTTCGGCGCCGAGCCGTGGACCGACGAGATGCGCCGTGCGGTCGAGGAGCGGTCCGGGATCCGCGCGGTCGACATCTACGGCCTGTCCGAGGTGATGGGCCCGGGCGTCTCCCAGGAGTCGGGGGAGACCCAGGACGGGCTGCACGTCTGGGAGGACCACTTCCTGCCCGAGATCATCGACCCGGTCACGCACGAGGTGCTGCCCGACGGCGAGGAGGGCGAGCTGGTCTTCACCTCGCTCACCAAGCAGGCGATGCCGGTCATCCGCTACCGCACCCGCGACCTGACCCGGCTGCTGCCCGGTACGGCGTACCCCGCGTTCCGGAGGATGGCCAAGGTCACCGGCCGCACCGACGACATGATGATCGTGCGCGGGGTCAACGTGTTCCCCAGCCAGGTCGAGGAGCAGATCCTCGCGATCGAGGGGCTCGCCCCGCACTACCTGTGCGTGCTGACCCGGCCCGGGCAACCTCGACGAGCTCACCGTCCAGGTCGAGGCCGCTGGCCGAGCCCGATCGCGGCGCTGGGGGCCCGGCTGGCCGAGCGGGTCAAGCAGCGGATCGGGGTCACCGCGCGGGTCGAGGTGCTGCCGCCACACGCTCTCGAGCGGTCGCTGGGCAAGGCGAAGCGGATCAGCGACCTTCGGACCACTGGGTGAGCGCGGTCAGCGGGGCAGGCCGGTCGGCGTGCACAAGGCCCGGCCGATGGAGTCGGTGTCGTCGTCGATGATGCGCTGGAACATCTGCTCGGAGCGCTCGGGATCCCAGTTGACGGCGAGGTCCTGGATCGGCGACGAGCAGGTCAGACCGTCCTCGCCGTCGACGCGGGTCATGGCGAGGGCCAACCGCGCGAGGGCGAGCGGTCCCGTCCCCTCACTGACCGCGACGGCGTCGGCGGCGCCCATGTTCACCCGGTAGTAGCGCACCGGGTTCAGCACCGTCCACGGCGAGATCACCTCGCTGCCGATCGCGGAGACCACCTCGCGCTGGGCTCGCGCCCGGTCGACGTCGCCGCGGGCCGTGTAGAGCTTCCGGGATCGGGCGTAGCCGAGGGCGGTGACCCCGTCGGCCTCCTGGCATCCCTTCTCGACGCTCAGGTTGGCCTGCTTGTCCTCCATGTCCATCTTCGGGCAGATCTCGATCCCGCCGACCGCGTCCACGAGGCCGACGAAACCGCCGAAGCCGATCTCGACGTAGTGGTCGACCCGGATGCCCGTGTCTGTTCTCGATCGTCCGGGTCAGCAGCTTCGGGCCGCCGAACGCGAACGCCGCGTTGATCTTGGTGGTCCCGTGCCCGGGCATCTCGACGTTGGAGTCGCGGGGGATCGACATCAGGAGGTTCGGGCCGTCGCCGGTGTGCAGCAGCATGATCGTGTCGGTGCGCTGCCCGTTGGCGTTGCCGGTGCCCAGCTCCTTGCGCTCCTCGGCGCTGAGCGTCGCCGCGGGAGTCGCTCCCGACCACGAGGTACGTCGTCCCGGGCTGGTCCTCGGGCCGGTCACCGTCGGGGAACGCGTCCACCTTGTCGACCTTGGTCCAGGCCCAGATCGGGACCGCGACCAGGAAGACCACCCACACGACGAGCAGAATCAGCAGCCAGCGCCAGCGGAACTTCGGAAACCGGCGACCCGAGTCCCCCGAGGTGGCGCCGCCGGGTGGGGGAGCCGGTTGCGGGGGCCTGGGTGGGCTGGCGGGTCGTTGCTGGCCGGCGTCGGACGAGGCCGGCATCACCCGGGTCTCGTCCGGGCGGGGCTGGTGCGGGACTGCCCGGGTCGCGTCGTCGGCGGGGGGCTTCGACGCCTTCTTCTCGCCGTAGAGCCAGTTGTACTCGGGGGTGCCCTCCTCGGGACCCCCGCTTCCCCGGGGACGGTCAGCCATGGCGGTGACGCTACCGTGCAGCGGCGCGCGTTCCGTCGGGGAGTTCCGCGACGCGCTGCGGAGGCGGTTCGGAGCGTCTACTGTGCCGGGCATGCCCATCGACTCCATGAACAAGGTGATCCACGCGGCGGTACGTCGCGACCTCGCCCGCCTCGAGGCTGCGCTCGGCGCCGTCGACGACGGGGATCTGCGACGTGCCGCTGACCTGGACCGGGCCTGGCGCCAGCTGCACGACCAGCTCCGCCACCATCACCAGCAGGAGGACACGATCCTCTTCCCGGCCTCGGTCGGTCTCGGCATCGACCAGGCGCTGGTGGACACGCTCGAATCGGAGCACCAGGCGATGGTCCAGGCTCTCGACGACATCGATGCCGCCATGCGCGGCTACTCGGGCAGCGGCACCCTCGCGGATGCCGCCGTCGCGCTGGAGGCGATGCGCCGTGGTCACGGCGTGGTCGACCAGCACCTCACGCATGAGGAGGGGGAGTACGAACCGCTGATGCGGCAACACCTCGAGTCCGACGCGTGGAAGGCAGCCATGCGCAAGATCCGGAAGCAGCCACCGAAACGGGTCGGCTGGTTCTTCGCCTGGCTCTCCGACGGCGCGTCCGACGAAGCCCAGAAGTTCCTCGACTCCGAGGTGCCCACCCCCGTCCAGTTCGTCTTCGGCAGGGGATTCGGTAGGGGCTACCACAAGACCATCGCGCCGATCTGGCAGCGGGCGTAGCCGCACCTGGTCCATCCCGTGCCCGGCACCGGGCCGGGTCATCTTGGCGGCCTTCCGGCGCGTCGTACCCACGTGTGACGGGTGTGACTGGTGATACTTGCCCTCACCACTGCTTTCTTCCCCAGCAGAGAGGCACCAGCCCATGTCGCCTGGGCCGCCCTTACCTTCCCCCGGGCTGCTCGACGCTCGGAGCCGGAGCGCGGATGACCGCGCCGTCCCGGGTCCGGTTCCGGCGCGCGATCGCCCTCATGCTGATGACCCTGGTGCTCCCCGGGTCCGCCCAGCTGGTCGCCGGCAACCGCCGGATCGGCCGGATCGCGATGCGGATCTGGATGATCCTGGTCGGTGGCACCATGGCCGCGTTCGCCGTTGCCCTGCTGTGGCACGGGTTCGCGTTCTGGCTGGTGTCCAACACCCTGGTCCTCGGCCTGCTCCGGGTGGCGTTGATGGCGCTGGCCGTCGGCTGGGCCGCGTTGTTCATCGACGCCTGGCGAATCGGTCAACCGCTCACGCTCTCTCATCAGCACCGGCGGGCGGTCGTGGGCGTCAACGGCGTGCTGAGCCTCTCGGTCGCGGGGGCGCTGCTCTTCGGCGCCCATCTCGTCGGCGTCCAGCGGGACTTCATCATCACGATGTTCGGGGACGGCGAGGCCACCGGCGCCCACGACGGCCGCTACAACGTCCTCTTGCTCGGCGGCGACTCCGGTGCCGGTCGCTGGGGCCTGCGCCCGGACTCGTTGACGATCGCGAGCATCGACGCCGAGACCGGACGCACCGTGCTCGTCAGCCTGCCCCGCAACATGGCGAACTTCCCGTTCGCCAGGGGATCGGTCATGCGCGAGCAGTTCCCCGACGGGTTCGACTGCGATGGCTGCTACCTCAATGGCGTCAGCACCTGGGCGCGCGACAACACCGAGCTGTTCCCGAAGTCCAAGACCCCCGGCACCGACGCCACGATCATGGCGGTGGAGGGCATCACCGGGCTGGAGATCAACTACTGGGCGATGGTCAACCTGCAGGGCTTCAAGGATCTCGTCGACGCCGTCGGCGGGGTCACCCTCAACGTCCGGTCCCCGATCCCGGTCGGAGGCCTCGGCAGCGACGTGACCGGCTACATCCAGCCCGGCGAGCGCAAGCTGAACGGACACGACACCCTCTGGTTCGCCCGGGCCAGGGAGGGCTCCGACGACTACTCGCGGATGGCCCGTCAGAAGTGCGTCATGAACGCGATGCTGCACCAGATCAGTCCCCAGGCGGCACTCCGGAACTTCAGCAGCATCGCGAAGGCGAGCTCGGAGATGTTGTCCACGAACATCCCGGCCAGCGAGGTGGATCGCTTCATCGACCTGGCGCTGAAGGCCAAGGAGCAGAAGGTCTCGTCGCTCTCGCTCGTCCCTCCGCTGGTGAACACCGCGGAACCCGACATCTCCGTGATCAAGGACGAGATTGCGTCGGCGATCGACCAGGCCGAGGGCCAGGGCGACGAGCCGGGCAAGCGCAAGAAGCATGGACAGCAGGGCACCACCGGCGGTTCGTTCGGCAGCCTCGGTGAGGGGTACGCCGCCAACCAGTCCGAGGACGTCGGCAGCGACTGCTGACCGCGCGTGCAGGGGGACGGCCTTCTCGGCCCGGACTTGAACCTCACATGAGTGTCAGGTCCTAGCGTTGAGGGCACGCGACCCTGAACGGAGGATGAACGATGGCGGGGGCCGTTGCCCGTGCGCGCCGGCTCGAGCCGAACCCGGATCCGGCCGCCCTCTGCACTGCCCGCTAGCAGTGCTGCGGCCGGGCCGCACCAATGGTCGCGGGCGCGGGTCCCGTGGCAAACCAGATGAACAGGATGACGGTGAACATCCCGGCGTTGCCGAGCAGGACCTGTGACTCGCCGCCGCCGCCGGCGACCCGGGCCAGGCCGACCAGAATGAGGCACGAGACCAGCCACGCGAGTCCGGCCTTGCCGAACTCGCGCCACTCGTACCGGACCTTGTCGCGGCCGACCCTGGAGGGCTTGGCAGGCGGAGGGCCAGACCCGAACCTGTGCGCCACGTGCTGGTCGGCCCACCGGATGAGGCTGTGACCGAAGGCGAGCGTGACGCCGAGGTAGGCGGCCGCCAGCGCGTGGGCCTGCGTGGGCGCCGCGCCCGAGTGCAAGTGCATCGCGGTGAGGGCAAGCAAGGCCAGGTCGGTCAGGGTGACCCGAGCAGCAGCAGGACTCCCAGCCGAGGTCGTCCCAACAGGTACCGCGCCAGCAGGCCCGCCCCGACGAACACCCAGAAACCGACCTCGCAGATGAGGATGCCGGTGTAGATCATGATGACTGGTCCTAACACAGTTGTATTATTACGACTGTGCCATTGTGTCTTGCCGGTGGCGCCCGTTCAAGTCACGGTCAACCGACGCAGGTGACCGCCCACCACGGACCGAGCCTCGTCCCGAGTGATGCCGGGCGGGTCTGCCAGCAGGTGCAAGGTCACCCCGTCGAGAACGGCCCAGAGCTCGTGGACCGCGAGTTCCACATCGCGGCCGGGGGCCAGGAGGCCGAGTTCGGTCAGCGCCGACAACGCGGACTGGCACAGCTGTCGCACCGCGTCGTCCGCCACCCGCCGCAACTCGTTCATGCCCTCATCGGTGGCTGCCGCGGCGCTGAACGCCGCGTAGATCCGTGCCTCGACTAGCCGGGCGTCGTCCAGAGGAAGTACCTCCTCCAGCAGAGACGCGATCCCGTCGAGCGGCCTGCCGGCTCGGATCGTGGCCTTCCGATCAGCCTCCTTCGCGGCTACGCGATCGCCGGCCCGCTCGATGACCAGTCCCATGGCGAAACGCAGGAGCTCATCCTGAGTGCTGAAGAAGTACCGGACCGACCCCATGGACAGCCCGGCCTCCTGGGCGACCGCGCGGACCGAGGTTCCGGCCACTCCGACCCGAGTCACGAGCCGCCACACGGCCTCGGCGAGCTCCTCTCGACGCTTCGCTCGGTCCAGACGCTTCGGCACCCTTGTTTTATAGCACAGTCGCACTAACATAGTTGGTAATACACACGTGCTATCAAAAGGAGAGACACGATGCGCCTCGCAACGGACATCGTCGGAGTGGTGCTGACCATCCAGGGCCTTGGCCCGCTGGTGCAGTCCGCGATAGGAGCGGACGCCGAGGAGAGTGCATTCCTGACCAACCAGGTGCCAGAGCTCATGCCGTGGACTGCGGTGGCGGCCGCCGTGGCCGGAGTTGCGTTGCTCGGCCTCGGCCGCTGGCTCGCGTCGAGGCCGAGCCAGGGTGGAGAGACCTGCGGGTGATCGAACCGCCCACGAGAAGCGTGCCTCGCCACCCGTAGGGTGTGGCCGTGATCGACGAGGAGCCCGCGCCGCGCGTTGCCGCCGTCGTTGTCTCCTTCAACCGGCTCGCACTGGTGCAACGGCTGGTCAAGCGGCTCCGCGACGTTCCGGAGCTGGCCGAGATCCTCGTGGTGGACAACGCCTCAGCCGACGGCACCGGCGACTGGCTGCAAGACCAGCCCGACCTCGTGGCCAGACGGCTCGAGGCAAACCGGGGCGGTGCCGGCGGTTTCCACGAGGGGCTCCGCGTGGCCGTCGAGCGGGGTGCCGATCTGGTCTGGCTCATGGACGACGACGGGCTTCCCGAGCCCGATTGCCTGAAGGCGCTCCTGGCCCGGGCGGGTGACTTCGACTTCTGGGGACCGGTGGTGGTCGACGAGGCCGATCCCGATCATCTGGTGTTCCCGATTCGGCTGCCCGGCGGCACCAGCGTCGTGCGCGACGTCACATCGGCCGAGGCGGTCGCGGTTGCCGGGGCGATCGAGGGCGTCGTGATCCCGTTCAACGGAGTACTGGTCACCCGTGACCTGGTCGAGGAGATCGGGCTGGTGCGTGCGGACTTGTTCATCTGGGGCGACGACCACGAGTACCGTCTGCGCGCCGAGCGCGCCGGAGCCCGGATTGCCACGCGTCGTCGACGCCCGGATCCACCATCCCGCCGTCGGTGCTCTCGGGACGCCGATGATGTTCGGGCGGACGACGTACAACCACAGCCCCAGCGACCTCAAGCACTACTGCATGGCCCGCAACAACCTGGTCAACCTGCGTGAGTACCGGGGCTGGCCGCATGCGCTGGCCTTCGTCGCCAAGACCCTGTGGTTCTACACGTTCACCCGGCGGGACCCGGCCCGGATCCGTCTCAGCCTGGAGGCGATGCGCGCCGGGCTGCGAGGTGACTTCACCGGTCACGAGAGGTTCCTGCGGTGAGCCGCGGCGAGTCGGTCGCGGTGGTGATCGTCACCTACAACCGCGCGGACCTGCTGGCGCGGATGCTGGACGGGCTGGCGGCCCAGACCCGCCCGGCCGACGCCGTCTACGTCATCGACAACGCCAGCACCGACGACACCCGCGACGCGATCGCGCGCGACGACCTGCCCCTGCACGTGACGCACTGCGCGGACAACCTCGGCGGCGCCGGTGGGTTCCACCTCGGTGTCCGCCAGGCCTACGACGCCGGCCACGAGCGGATCTGGCTCGTGGACGACGACGTGGTGCCGGCACCCGACTGCCTGGCCGTCCTGCTCGCCACGGACGAGGACTGCGTGGCAGCGATCCGGGAGGACACGTCCGGCCGCCTGGTCGAGAAGGCCGCCGTTGACTTCGACCTGCGCAACCCTTTCGCGATCCGTCCCAAGCGGGCCAGTGTCGACGACGTCTGGCTCGACCGGGCCGGCATGCCGGAGCGCGTCGAGCTCCAGAACGTGTCGTTCGAGGGGTTCCTCTTCCGGCGCACCGTCGTGGACACGATCGGCCTGCCGGACGCGTCGTACTTCATCTTCTACGACGACGTCGACTTCGCGGTCCGCGCCCGCCGCGCGGGCGTGGCGGATCTGGGGGATCCGCGACGCGGTGCTGGTGAGGCAGCTCGACTTCGACCAGCAGCACGCCCTGGACACCTGGAAGGGCTTCTACATGTACCGGAACCTCTTCGCGGTCCACTTCCGGTACGGCGAGAACCCCCTGGTGCGGGCCAAGCCCTGGGTCGTCGCCGCGGCGGTCGTTGCCCTCAGCCCGCTGCGCGGCGGCCGGGCCGAGGCCCGGAATGTGATCCGGGCCATCCGGGCCGCGCGCGGAATGCGGTCGGTCCCGCCCGCGACCGTAGACTGACCAACTGCGTCAACCCACGAGGAGGGAACCCCCTTGACCAAGCATGACCTCGTCGTCGTCGGCTCCGGCTTCTTTGGCCTCACCGTTGCCGAGCGCTGCGCCAACGAGCTCGGCCTGCAGGTCCTGGTGCTCGAGCGGCGCCACCACATCGGCGGCAACGCCTACAGCGAGGCGGACCCCGAAACCGGGATCGAGATGCACGTCTACGGGGCACATCTCTTCCACACGTCGAACGAGAAGGTCTGGGAGTACGTCAACCGGTTCACGTCCTTCACGAACTACCAGCACCGCGTGTTCGGGCAGTACAACGGGCAGGTCTATTCCCTGCCGATGAACCTGTCCCTGATCAACCCCTTCTTCGGCAAGTCGCACACCCCCGACGAGGCCCGGGCCCTGATCGCCGAACAGGCCACCGAGATCGACACCGCGGACGCCACCAACCTCGAGGAGAAGGCGATCTCCCTGATCGGGCGCCCGCTCTACGAGGCGTTCATCAAGGGCTACACGGCCAAGCAGTGGCAGACCGACCCGACCAAGCTGAGCGCCGACATCATCACCAGGCTTCCGGTGCGCTACAACTTCGACAACCGCTGGTTCAACGACAAGTACGAAGGGCTGCCGGTCGACGGCTACACCGCCTGGCTGACGAAGATGGCCGACCACCCCAACATCGAGGTCCGGCTCGAGACCGACTTCTTCGAGGTCGTCGACGAGTACAGGGGCAAGGTCCCGATCGTCTACACCGGGCCCGTCGACGAGTACTTCGGCAACTCCGAGGGCCGCCTGTCCTGGCGGACCGTGGACCTCGAGGCCGAGGTGAAGCACGTCGACGACTTCCAGGGCTGCGCGGTGATGAACTACAACGACCAGAGCGTGCCGTGGACCCGGATCCATGAGTTCAAGCACTTCCACCCCGAGCGGACCTACATCTCGGGCAAGACCGTGATCGTGCACGAGTACTCCCGGTTCGCCGAGGACGACGACGAGCCGTACTACCCGATCAACACCGCCGAGGATCGCGAGAAGCTGCTGAAGTACCGCGAGCGGGCGAAGAAGGAGCCGATGGTGTTGTTCGGTGGCCGGCTGGGCACGTACAAGTACCTCGACATGCACATGGCGATCGGCTCGGCGCTCACCATGTACGAGAACAAGCTCAAGCCGCACTTCGCCGACGGCGCCGCGCTGGTCACCGACTTCTGATCGCAAAGGGTCCCGGTCGGACGGGTCAGCCGGCGTCGGGTAGAGGCTTGGTGACCGTAGCCCGGGCGATGATCAACGGGTGGTCAGTGGCGCGCCGCAGGCGGGCGTCCTGGTGCCGGCGGTACTCGGTGAACGCGATGTCGGCGGTGCCGAAGATCCAGTCGATACCGATCCTGGGCGGCGGCACGCAGCGGCCTCCCCGGCTGCCTCCGTTGGCGGCGATGATGTCGCCGCCACCGGTCACCATGCAGAAGGCCTGGCTGCGCTCGTTGAAGTCACCCAGCAGGAGGACCGGGTTGCCCCCGCCCGCGAGCGAGCGGACCATGGCGATCTCCCGCTTGGTGGCCTCGACGCGGTGCCGGGCGTTGTTGCCCCGGCGTCGGTTGCTGGTCGGGTTGTGAATGCTCACGAAGGAGACCAGGCGGGCGGTCTCACGGTGGCGCAGGGTCACCCAGGGCATCGGAACCGGGTTGCCGTTGAAGTACGGGATGGTGCCGGTGCCGCCCCCGACGTGCTCCCAGGTGTCGGTGCGATAGGCGATCGCGTCGCGGGCTCGCTCGGTGCCCGTGAACACGTCCCAGCCGCCCGCGAGCCGGTTGAAGGCAGCCTTCTGCGGCTTCTCGAACTCCTGAAGGCCGACCACCTGCAGGTTCTGGTTGTTCAGGATGCTCACCAGGTCCACCATCCGGGCGGGGCCGGGGCGGAAGCCGGGCTTGTTCCCGCCGGGACGGGTGTGGGAGTCGCCGAGCACATTGACGGTGCCCACCCGGAAGGTGCTGGTCGGGCTGGCCGCCGCCGCCCGCTCACGCTTCTTCTGCTGGGCCTTCCGTTCGCGCTCGCGCGAACGCGCCACCTTCTCGACCTCCCGGGCCAGTCGGGCGCGCTCCTCCCGGGCCTCTCTCCGGCGCGCTTCCGACGCCACCTCGACGGCCCTTTTCTGGAGTACCGGCTCGAGCACGGACGTCTCGGGAGCGTGGTCGGCCTCGATGCCCGCCTGTACAGCACGTGGGGAGGTGTTGCTCGGGCGTGCGTCACCCGGCAAGGTGGCGGGCCAGCCCTGGGAGGCGACGGCGGCTCCACCGGTGAGCAGGACCGCCAGAGCAGCAAGCGCGGCGGTGCGCCACGGTCGCCCGGTCGACCACCGGGGATCCCGCCGGAGCCTGTGCTTGCTCACGTCTCGTGCACCTTTCAGGTGACCCATCACGCAAGAACACCGGGTGACGACATCGCCATCGGTGCCAGCACAGGATAGGCAGGGCAGGCTGCGCGCCGCAGGACAATCGCGGAGGAGGCGGAACTGGACAGGCCCAATTCCCGGGATCGTGGCGGTCGGCAGTTACCCTGTCCGTGCCATGGGACCGTCCTACCAGCCTTCTGCGAGGTGCTCCGTGCGAAAGCTGACCGCTATTGCCGCGTTCATGACCTTGGTGCTGCTGCCCCTTGCGGTCGTGTCCAGCCCGGCGGCGGCAGCCCCGCCCCGCGCGGTCTTCAACACACCCCGGCCGTACGCCGGCAACGCGGCCAACTTCAGGATCGTCAACCGCGTCGAGCGCACCATCAAGGCCATGCCGAGGCACAAGAGGGGGAAGCCGCGTCCGGTCATCACCATCGCGACCTACCTGTTGGACCGGACCACGACCGTCACCCAGCTGATCAGGGCCTGCAAACGCGGGGTGGCGGTGCGGGTCATCATCGACGAGGGGATCCAGAACCGTAACTCGCGCCGACTGATCAACACGCTGAACGGCGACAACGTGCGGGACCGCAACCACGACGGCAAGCCGGACCGCAAGCCCAAGCGGCGGCCGTGCAACCGGCCATTGCACAGGAAGGCCGGCTCCAGTCACCGGACCGATTCGACGGAGCAGGACGACGGGAAGATGAGCAGGCGGGAGGTCTCCCGCAGCGTCAAACGACCCATGAGGGCCTCGGTCACGTGGGGCAGGGACAGCAGCTACGTGAAGCGCTGCCGGCCCAGTTGCCGCTCGGGCAGGGGCAACATGCACACGAAGATGTTCCTGTTCTCCCGCGGACGGGTCGTGATGGTGAGCTCGTCGAACCTCAACCGCGGCGGCGCCAAGCTCGGCTGGAACGACATGTACATCATCAGGCACCGGCCCAAGAGCTACGGCGCGTACGTCAGGCAGCACCGTGCGATGACTGCGGGGAAGCCGGCGCCCCGGAGGCGCATCCAGATCACCGACGGGCCGTACACCACCAGGTTCTTCCCCATCCGCGGCGCCGGCATCAAGAAGGACCCGGTGATGTCGGACCTCCGGAGGGTCAAGTGCCGGAGCGCCCTGGGGCGCACCCGGCTCCACATCTCGATGTTCTTCTGGAAGGGCAGGCGGGGCAACTACATCACCACCAAGCTGCTCAACCTGGCGCGCGCCGGCTGTCGGGTCAACATCATCTACGGCGCCCCGTCACGCCAGATGGCCGCGCGGCTGCGCAACGCCGCGCGCGTCCACCTGATCAGGCTCTACGACAGTCGGTTTGACCGCAACAAGGACGGCTTCGTCGAAGTTCGGACCCACAGCAAGTACATCGCGATCCGGGGCAACTACGGAGGTGACCGCAAGAACTGGATCGTGATGACTGGCTCCCCCAACTGGGTCGCCGGCTCGCTGTCGAAGGGCGACGAGTCGTCGCTGAACATCCGGCTGAAGTCGGCGTACAACGCCTACCTGCGTAACTGGGAGACCGTCCGGAGGCACTCACGGAAGGTTCCGTTCAGCTAAGGCCATGAGTGCGGTCCCGCGAGAGCAAGGGAACCGACCCCGCGTCCTCCTGCACATCGGCAGTCCCAAGACCGGGACGACCTTCCTGCAGCAGGTGCTGTGGTCGCAACGGGAGCTGGCAGCCCGGCAGGGGGTCCGCCTCCCCCTGGCGAAGTTCAACGACCACTACCTCGCGTCGCTGGACCTGCGCGGACTTGCCGGTCCGCCCCATCCTCCTGAGAGCGAGGGGATGTGGACACGACTGGTTGCGGACTCGGCTGGCTGGCCGGGAACGGTGCTGGTGTCGCATGAGCTGTTCGCCGCGGCGAGCGCCGTCCAGGCGGGCAGGGCGACGTCGTCCTTCGGCTCGGGCGTCGAGGTCCACGTGGTCCTGACGGTCCGCGACCTGCTCCGGCAGCTGTCCGCGGAGTGGCAGGAGCACGTCAAGCACAGATCCACGCAGCGCTTCGAAGAGTTCGTCGCGTCGGTGCGCGAGAGTGCGCCGTCGCGGACGGGCTGGTTCTGGAAGGTCCAGGACTACGTGGGCCTGGTGAACCGGTGGGGCGAGGGACTGTCACCCTCGCGCGTGCACGTGGTCACGGTGCCCCCGGCCGGAGCCCCACCCGGACTGCTGTGGCACCGGTTCGCGGGACTGCTCGGCCTCGACCCCGACTCGTTCGACACGTCCGGCTCGCGCGCCAACACCTCCCTCGGCCTGGAGCAGGCCGAGGTGCTGCGACGGGTCAACCTGGCCCTGGGAGACAGACTCGCGCTGCCCGGTCCGTATCCCGTCGTGGTGAAGCAGGTGCTCGCCCACAAGGTGCTGGCCGGGCGACCGGGAACCCCGCTGCGGCTGGACGCGGCGGACGTCGAGTTCGCCGTGAAGGAGTCCCAGCTCCTCGCGGAGGGGCTCGAGGGATCGGGCGTAGACATCGTGGGCTCGCTCGACGAGCTGGTGGTGGACGACGAGACGGCCGGGGCAGCGTCGTCGAGCGCGGGGTACGACGTGCCCCCCGACGACGCCCTGCTCGAGGAGAGCCTCGCCGCGGTGTCGGACCTGCTCGTGGAGCTGTCGGCATCCATGAAGCGCACCCGCGCCGCCGTGGAAGAGGCTGAGGCGGCTCGCCGAAGTCGGCTCGGAACCGCCCTCGTGGAGCTCACCGAGCGGCACCCGCGCCTGATGCCGGCCCGCCGGGCCTGGCGGTCGCTCCGAGAACGCCGGTAACCGCTGCGGCGCGGAGGCGCAGTATGCACCGTCGCGCGAACACCCACGAGCACGACACGCCGAAACCATGGTGACAGTCTTGTGGTTTCCGTGACAGGTGGGACTGGATGTGGTTAGAGTTGCGCCGCCCCAACGATCAATCTCCTCGATCCACCGCCCTACGTCGGCGGAACCCCACCCCCTTGGAGGAACCGTGGCCCGGTCGGTATCGCCGTTCGCGGCGCGAGTCGCCGTGCTCGGCGCCCTCGTGCTGGCGCTGAGCATGATCGCTCCTACGACGAGCGCAGCGCCGGGCGATCAGCGCGGCAACAGGTCGACCAGGTCGACCCTGACCGTTGTGACCTACAACGCAGGGGCCGAGGTGAGGCCGTCTCGGACCATGGGCGACCTGGCCGCGATCTTCAGCAGGGACCCGGACATCGTCACCCTGCAAGAGATGTCCAGTGGGGAGAAGCGCAAGAGGGTGCGCGACCGGTACCTCGACTGTGAAGAGTGCGTGTGGGACGCGCACATGCCTGTCCCACCCGTACCGGGTGGCACGCCGGTTCTGTGGCGCTCCGACCGCCTTCGGCTGGTGGACTACGGCACCGTGCAGGTGACCCACGCGACCTACGTCGGCAACGCCGGCGCCGGGCCGGCCACCATCCGCCCCAAGTACGTGAACTGGGTGCGACTGCGCGATCTCAGGTCGGGCCGGCTGGTCCACGTGCTCAACAACCACACAGTCCCGAGCGTCCAGGGCAAGAGCGGCGGTCCGAACCGCCGGATGCACAAGCGCCTGGGGATCTATCGCAAGCACATGACCGGGCTGCAGGGCATGGTCCGGGAGATCAACGAGCAGTACACGCAGGGCCTCGTCTTCGTCACCGGAGACCTCAACGTCAACTACCGCCGGGACCGGGTGCTCGCGCCGGCCCTCTTCCCGTACCGGAGGCTGGGCAACGTGGGCCTGCGTGCGAGCTACCAGGCACTGGGTGAGCCCCGCAACGGCACGCACACACTCCGCTCGGGGAACAGCACGCGCCTGATCGACCACGTCTACTACCGGCCGCGCCGCTCGCTGGCGCCGTCCAGTCAGCGCATCCTGACCGGGCTGTCCTCGGACCACCGTCCGCTGGTGGTCTCCTTCGACGTGAAGAACCGGCCCGCGTGGGTGCCTCCGGAGGGCAGGTCCTGACGCACCCGGGCTGCCCGTAGGGCGTCTCTCCACGCCCTAGTATGGTGGTCGGTCGAGCTCGTGCCGGAGACCAGAATCGGCAGCCAAACCGGGCTCGGGACGTGAAGTGAGGCCCTGTTGGGCAGTGCGCCGCACCGGGCGGTTCTGCATGTCGGGACCCCCAAGAGCGGGACGACGTTCCTCCAGAGGGTCCTGTGGGACAACCACGCCACCTTGAAGAGTCAGGGGTTCCGCTGCGCGGGCAACCGGCAGAGGGACATGTTCCTGGCGGCCATCGAGCTGCGCGAGTCGCACAGGTTCTGGGGATATCCGCCCGAAGACCTGGCGGGACGGTGGAGCGAGGTTTGCCGTCAGGCGCGCGAGCATCCAGGCACGACCATCCTCAGCCATGAGGTGCTGGGGGCCGCGACCGAGGAGCAGGTGGCGCGGGCCATGTCCGAGCTCGACGGGCTCGACGTACACCTCGTGCTGACGGCCCGTGACCTGGCCCGGCAGGTGACGTCGGAGTGGCAGGAACGCGTCAAGAACGGGAGCCCGCGCTCGTTCGCCAGGTTCGCGGGGCGCCTGACGAAGCAGATGGACCAGGGGAACTTCACGGCCGGCTTCTGGCGCAACCAGGACCCGATCGGGGTGCTCGATCGGTGGGCCACCGACCTGCCCTCTTCTCATGTCCACGTCGTCGTGGCTCCTCAGTCCGCGGCCGACCCCGGCCTGCTGTGGCGGCGATTCGCCGACGCGCTGGGTCTCGATACGAACGGCATCGACCCGGCGGCATCCCAACGTGCCGCAAACAGCACGCTCGGCATGGCCCAGGTCGCCGTGCTCAGGCACGTCAACGAGGCGCTGGATCGTCGCATCGAGCATCCGGAGTACGCCCGTCTGGTCAAGTCGCACTTCGCCGAGCGGATCCTGGCCGCCCAGAGCTCACCGCGGCCGCAGTGCCCGCCGCACCTCGTCGCCCTTCTGCGCGAGCTCGCTGAGGAACGAAACGTTGCGATCCGGCAGCGCGGCTATGCGGTCCACGGCGACCTCGCCGAGCTGGTTCCGGTCGAGCCGGACGGCCCCTATCAGGCACCCGACGACGTCGATGCCGACCTCGAGCGGGCGGCCTACGCCGACGCCATCGCGTCACTGCTCGTGCAGCGATCCGCGCAGGACAAGCGGCTGTCGCGCCTCAAGCTCCAGCGGAACTCGAAGACCGACAGGGGCTTGCGGCGCCTCGGCCGTCGCCTCGAGCGCCGCATGGGCCGCCGTTCGTGAGTCAGCTGCCCGTCGCGTCTGGGTGCTCGCTCCACGCCGCCACGATGCGGCAGACGTGCGGGTCCTCATCCTGGTAGGTCGCGAGGCCGAGACCGGCCTCGCGGTGAACGATCCGACCGCCGGCATCCTCGATCTGGCGCACCACCTCGTCGGGCTGGAGGAACTCCCGCTTCTGTGTCGAGAAGTAGTGGCGCCGCGACCGGTCCTTGGTGGTGCGGAACTCGAGGAACAGGTAGCCACCTCGGCGTAGGGACATCGAGGCGAGCCTCAGCACGTTCGCACGGCCTTCGGCGTCCAGGGAGTGCAGGAGGAACCGCCCGTACAGGTCGACCCCCCGCTCGCTCCGGCTCAAACGCACGCCGAGGGACATCAGCTGCCGGAGATCGTTGAGGTTGATGATCTCCCTGGCCACCCGTTTCCACGGCTTCCGGCGCAGCCGCAGGGCGGCACCGCTGTAGTCGACGGCGAGGACCTCGGAGCGCCCGTTTCTGGCGAACCAGCGCGCGTCGCGGAGGTTGCCCGCACCCAGGTCGACCAGTGGCCGGTCGGACGGGAACTCGGCGCCGACCCAACGGGCGAACGCGCTCGGTTCCATCTTGATCGACCTGCCGGCACGGTTGTAGAACGCGTCCCAGTACTTGCGGTTGGTGCGCAGCCCTCCGAACCAGCCGTTCAGACGGCGAGCGAGCCATCGCGGGGTCTCGTACTTGAACGACGGGTCCGGTGTCCGCCAGCCAGGTCCGTAGGTCAGCGCGAGCAGTTCGTCGTACGCTGCGGGCGCCGGAAATGGGCGGCCGTGCAGTTCCACGGTGGTGAGCGGGATGATCTTCTCGCGGGGGATGACGAAGCCGGTGTCGGAGGGCATGTACAGCACGTCCCCGACCCAGTGCGCGGTGAACACGTCGACGAACCGCCTCGACCCGTCCTGCTCGATGCGGACGTTCACGCGCGTGCCTGACCCGCGGCGCACGGTCCATCCCTCTTCGCGAAGGATCCGTTCCACGCGGAAGGCCTCCCGGATGACGTCCACCGGGTACTCCAGATCACTCAGGTAGGCGATGTCGACGTCGTTGTCGTGACCGATCAGCCGCCCGTCGCGAACCGCGCCCAACAGGGTGCCGTAGCAGATGAACGCCGGGCGCCCGGCCTTGTCGTTCAGCGTGGCCAGGAGTTGCTCGATCTGCTCGAGGAAGGTCGCCAGCGAATCGGGTGCCTCGCTCGACAGGGGCCGGGTCAGCCGGCCGTACTTGTCCAGGATGAGCGCGTGGCCATCGGAGTCGGTGACGCGCACCGTCCGGCTCGCGTCACCCCCGAACACATGTCGTTCGGTGGCCAGGACGGTCTTCTCCGCGTGATCGCGCAGGACGACCTCCGCCTGCCCGACCAGGAAGCGCCGCAGCGCCTTCGGCCACCGAGCCACGGAGCGCCCGAGCCGCGTCTTGGCGTCCCGGCGAGGATGCAGCGACCACACGTGGTTGCCGTTGAGCAGGATGTCGTAGGTGCGCTCGGGGTCGAGGGTGTTCGGCAGGTAGATCCGGTCGTCGTCGACCGACAGCTGCTGCGTGCCGCCGGAGGGCTCGGTGTCGCTCATGGCCGGCCCCGGACCCGGCCCCGGACCCGGCCCCGGAGCCTCGCGGCCAGCCGCCGTACCTCGCGCATCGGCCATCGGCTCCGGGCTCGCTCGCGCCACATGTCTCGCTGCATGGTCATCTCGCGCATGTCGCGGATCATCTGCTCGATGGCGCGGGCTGCGACGTCGAGCATCTCCTCGGAGGTCACGTGGTCGGGGTGCGGGCCGTCCACAGTGGGCGGCTCGACGTCAAGGTCCGTCAGGTTGCCGACCACGTCGTACCCACCCTGCCGGATCGCGTCGATGGCCTCGCGCGAGCGCCGATGCAGCTCTTCCGCGTACTTGGGGCTGGTCGAGAACCGCGGCCCGGCCTGGGGCACGAGCACCTCGTGGCCGAAGTAGCGGCGCACCCAACGGTGCCGGGTCGGCCCGTCGAGCAACGGTCCCGACAGCTCGGGCTTGATCCGCCGCAGGAGCGCGGCCTGCGGAGCGCCGAGGGACTCGTTGGGGTAGGACACGTCGAGGTCGAAGCCGTCGTCGTCGATGCCCAGCGTCTGGCACCACCGCTCCCACAGCAGCCCCCGCCGGGACCCGGGCGGAGGCACCGTGACGACATGGATGCGTTCCTTCGGCACGACGTCCGACCAGGTTCGAAGGATCGCCGGGAGGTCCTGCGACGACCAGCTCCAGGCCCCACGGCGCCCACCCGCGAACGCCTCTTCCATGAACTGGTCGAACCCCCCGTCATAGCTCACCTTGAGGGCCTCCTGCCAGATCGCCGGGAACTGCAGGAGGTACGCCCGGGCGGTCACGACGACGTCGACCTGCGCAGGCTGGAGGTCGGCCACGACCTCGCGTGCCTGCTCGGGTGTGGCCATGCTGAAGAACTCATGCGACACCAGCCCGGCGCCGTTCCACCTCTGGAGCTGGCCCGCCAGCCTGTCCCAGGCGCCGGCGTCCGCTTCTCCGTGCCCTTGTGCCGCACCGCGGACCTGCTGGAACGCCTGGAAGTGGTCAAGGCGCTGCGTGCCCGGGTAGAGCAGGCCGAGCTTGCGGAGCTGGGGGCGGTTTGCCCACATCGTCGTCTGCAGGAAGGTGGTGCCGGTCTTGGGCAGCCCAACATGCAGGAAGACCCTGCTGGCCACAGAGCTGTTACCTCTTTCCCGACGACTGGTCTCGCGGCACCGGCTGCTCAGTGATCGGCACTCCCGTACCGGTCTCCCGCGCCGAGATGCGTCCCAGGGCATCGGTGTTGCTCGACAAGAACTGCCGGACCCTCTCTTCGTCCCGCTGGCTGATCGGCACCAGCAGCTCTTCGACGACGTCCATCAGCTCGGCCAGCCGGCGGTTGAGCTGTCGGGTCTCCTGCATCTCGGCCTCGAGTTCCTTGACGCGCCGACGCAGGGATCGATCCGGGGAGTTCGGCTCGGCCATGGTGCGCAGCCGCGCCAGACCACGCCGTCCAAGACGGCCTGCGCGGTCGGTCATGTCATTCAATCCTTACCTGCCTCGTCGGCCCGGATGGGGGGTGACCAGCCCGTTCTCGGGCTCTGGAAAGAGTCAGGCTACTACGGGCTTCGGCCGCCTCAGCCGGCCGCGGTCGGCGCGATAGGTTGGCGCTGGCAATGACCGGTGGCGACCAGCCGACGGTCGGGCTCACCGAGTGGAAGAGGTCTGGATTGATTGGCATGGTGCTCGCAGCCGGAGCAGGACGGAGGCTGCGGCCCCTACACCGACTCCCTGCCCAAGGCGCTGATCCCGGTCGACGGCGACACCACCATCCTCGACATCGCCGCTGCGCAACCTCGCGGCCGTCGACCTGCGCGACGTCGTCGTGGTCGTCGGCTACGCGGCGCGAGGCCGTCGAGGAGCGGCGGGCCGCACTCGAGAGCCGGTACGGCGTCACGCCTGACGCTGTCCACAACGACAAGGCCGAGATCTGGAACAACGCCTACTCCCTGTGGTGCGCCCGCGACCGCATGTCCGACGGAGTGCTGCTGGTCAACGGCGACACGGTGCACCCGGTGTCGGTCGAGGAGACCCTGCTCGGCGCCCGCGGCCCGGAGGTCCTCCTGGCCGTCGACACCGAGAAGGCGCTGGCCGAGGAGGAGATGAAGGTCCGCGTCGGCGACGACGGCCGGGTCGTGCGATCACCAAGCTCATGGACCCCGCCACGGCGTACGGCGAGTACATCGGCGCCACCCTGATCGAGGCCTCGGCGGCGCAGAAGCTGGCCGACGCCCTGCAGGCGACGTACGAGCGCGACCCGCGACCTCTACTACGAGGACGGCTACCAGGATCTGCCGACCGCGGCGAGTTCATCGGCGTGGCACCGCTGCCGGCCGGCACGTCCTGGGTCGAGGTCGACGACCACGCCGACCTGCAGCGGGCGCGGGAGATCGCATGCCGCTACTAGCGCGGATGCTGGCCAGCCCGCTCCATCTCGACATCCGGGCCGGGGCGGTCGACGATCTTCGCACGCCTCCTCGCAGGACCGCGTACATCTCCACCACGGGCAGCGTGCTCGTCGCGGTGGGGCCGTCGACCGGCGAGGAGATCTGGAAGCGGATCGAGCCGATGCTGCCCGACGCCACGGTCGTGTCGGTGCAGTCCGCGAGCCTGGCCGCGGCCGCGGAGCTGCAGGCCGCGCTGGGCGAGCGCGGGTACGACGCCGTCGTCGGCGATCGGCGGCGGCCGGACGCTCGACGTCGCCAAGTACGCCGCCACCCGGGCGGCCTGCCGATGGTCGCGGTGGCCACCAACCTGGCGCACGACGGCATCGTGCTCTCCGGTCGCGTCCCTGGAGCACCCCCACGGCAAGGGCTCGTTCGGGGTGGCGATGCCGCTCGCGGTCGTGGTCGACCTCGACTACGTGCGTGGCGCGCCCGCAGCTGCTCGTGCGCGCGGGCATCGGCGACGTGGTCAGCAACCTCTCGGCCATCGAGGACTGGCTGCTGGCGGACGCGCGAGCGCGGTGAGCCTGTCGACGGGCTCGCGATCGCCTTCGCCCGCACGGCCGCCGAGGCCGTGATCCATCGCACGGACTCCATCGACGACGACGACGTTCCTGGTCGTGCTCGCCGAGGCCCTGGTGCTGTCGGGGATGGCGATGTCGGTGGCCGGGACCTCCCGCCCATGCAGCGGGGCCTGCCACGAGATCCTCCATGCCATCGACCAGCTCTTCCCCGGGACGGCCAACCACGGCGAGCTCGCGGGGCTCGGGGCCGCCGTTCGCCACCCATCTGCGCGGCCACGAGGAGCGGTTCGCGCAGATCGTCACGTGCCTGACCCGGCACGGCCTGCCCTGCCTGCCCGACGATGTCGGCCTCTCGGACGAGCAGTTCGTGACGGCAGTGCTCGCGGCACCGCAGACCCGGCCGGACCGCTACACGATCCTCGAGCACCTGGCGCTGGACCGGGATCAGACGACTGCCCGGGTGGCCGCTTTCGTGGCAGCCGTGCGGGAGGTCCGAACGGCTGCCTGACGCGCCGTGGAAGAGGAAGCGAGGTGCCTCACACGCCATCCGCCGATGCCGCTCGAGTAGGGCCGCGCTGGTAGGGTTCGCGGCGTCTTTCGCCGTCGTATGTTAAGGATCTCGATCGTGGGAAATCCCTCTGGAGCACTGGCGGAGCCACGCTCCGAAGAAGGCTCGAACGACGGGTTTCGTGTCGTCCAGCGCACCATCATGCGGGCCGACACGGAGCTCGACGTGCGTGGCCTCTACATGGGCGCGGTGACCTCCATGGCGAGCAGCGCCGACGCTTCCTCGGGGCGCTCCGGATCCGACCGGCGCAGCGACGACGACTCACGCGACTCCTCCCGCGATTCCTCCCCCACGGCCGACACCGGCATCATCGGGTACGGCCGCGTCGACGACGACAACAACACCGTCGCCGAATCCGGGCGTCGGATCACGTTCGGCACCTACTTCAACGCGTTCCCGGCGAGCTACTGGCGACGGTGGACCGACCATCCGGTCCGTCCGGCTCGTGGCCCGGCTCCGCGGCGAGGGGTCGCTGATCGTCTACCGGTCGACCGCGCAAGGGCCACGTGCTGCGCGCCGACGTCGCTGCCGGTCGACACCGACGACGACCGACGACCGTCACGCTCGACCTGCCGCTGAAGCCGTTCATCGACGGCGGCTGGTACTGGTTCGACCTCGAGGCCGGCGACGGCGAGCTCGTGCTCGAGGACGCCGACTGGGGGTCGAGACCGACCGGCTCGAGCCGGGCCGGGTGACGATCGGCATCACCACGTTCAACCGGCCCGACTTCTGCGTCGACCAGCTCGTCAGCTGTCGCAGGACGCCGTCGATGCTGGAGATCCTCGACGAGATCATCGTCGTCGACCAGGGCAACCAGAAGGTCGTCGACCACCGAGCAGTACGCCCAGGCGCAGGCGGCGCTCGGCGACCGAGCTGCGGATCATCGAGCAGCCCAACCTCGGTGGCTCGGGCGGGTTCTCGCGCGCCATGGACGAGGCCGTGCAGCGAGGGCGACTCCGACTACGTCCTGCTGCTCGACGACGACGTCGTCTGCGAGCTCGAGGGCATCCTGCGCGCGGTCACGTTCGCCGACCTCGCGAAGCGCCGACGCTCGTCGGTGGCCACATGTTCAGCCTCTACGACCGCATCGGTCATGCACGCCTACGGCGAGGCGCTCGCGAAGTGGACGCTGGTTCTGGGGCCCGGCGCCGGCCACGAAGCACGCGCACGACTTCGCCACGCAGCCCGCTGCGGTCGACGCCGTGGCTGCACCGCCGCATCGACGTCGACTACAACGGCTGGTGGATGTGCCTGATCCCGACCGCGGTCATCCGCGAGATCGGCCTGTCGCTCCCGATGTTCATCAAGTGGGACGACGCCGAGTTCGGCCTGCGCGCCGGCGAGGCCGGCTACCCGACGGTGACGCTGCCGGGTGCGGCCGTCTGGCACGTGCCGTGGACCGAGAAGGACGACACGATCGACTGGCAGGCGTACTTCCACGAGCGCAACCGGCTCATCTCGGCGCTGCTGCACTCGCCGTACGACCACGGCGGCCGGCTGGTGCTGCGAGAGCCTCGACCAACCACGTCAAGCGTCTGGTCTCGATGCAGTACGGCACCGGCGAGATCGATCTGATGGCGCTCGCAGGACGTCCTCGAGGGTCCCGAGCGGATGCACCGCGACATGGCTACCCGGCTCCCGCAGCTGCGGGAGCTGCGTGCAGGACTACGACGACGCCCGGACCAAGCCGGCCCTCGACCTGTTCCCGACACCGCGCATGAAGAAGCCGCCGCGCAAGGGCAAGGGCGTCCCGAACCCGACCACGCATGCCGGGCAAGCTGAAGATGGCCGCTACCGGCCTGGTCCGCCAGGTCACGCCGCCGCGCGACCTGTCCAGCGAGTACCCGGAGGGCAACGTCCCGCACGTCGACCAGCGGTGGTTCCGGCTGGCGCACTACGACTCGGCCATCGTGTCGTCCGCCGACGGCACGTCCGCCGCGTGGTACCGCCGCGATCGCGGCAGTTCATGGACCAGATGCGCCGCTCGTCGGAGCTGCACGCCCGCTCTACCGCGAGTGGCCCGAGCTCAGCGCCAAGTACAAGGAGGCGCTGGCGCAGCTGACGTCCCCGGAGGTCTGGAAGGCCTCGTTCGAGGGGCTCGATGACTGACACCGGTCCGGAAGTACGTTCCGGGTCGCCAGACCTACCACCGCTCACACCCCCGTCATCGACGACGGGGCTCCTGGAGGTGTTCCGCCGCCGCTACCTGCTGCGCCTGCTGGTGCGGCGGGAGATCTCCGCGCGCTACCAGGGCTCGGTGCTCGGCATGGTCTGGTCCTACGTCAACCCGCTGTCGCAGTTCCTGCATCTACTACTTCGTGATCGGCGTGATCATGGGGCTGCACAAGGACGTCGAGAACTTCGCGATCCACATCTTCTGCGGGCTGATCATCGTCCACTTCTTCAACGAGACCGCTCAACGCCGGCACCCGCTCGATCGTGCGCAACAAGGCGCTGGTGCAGAAGATGGCGCTGCCGCGGGAGATGTTCCCGGTCGCGTCGATGCTGGTCTCGGCCTTCCACGTCGGCCCGCAGCTGGTGATCCTGACCGTCGCCTGCGCGTTCCTGGGCTGGACGCCGGACCCGGTGGGGATGCTCGCCGTGCTGCTCGCCCTGCTGATCGCGATGGCGCTGGGCACGGCGATGGCGCTGCTGCTCAGCGCCGCCAACGTGTTCATGCGCGACGTTCAGCAACGCCGTCAACATCCTGACCAACCTGGTCCGCTTCGGCGTGCCGATGATCTACCCGTACACGCTGGTCGAGGAGCGGTTCGGCGCGTTCGCCGCAGTTCTACCTGCTGAACCCGCTCGCCGACGCCGTGCTGCTGATGCAGCGCGGTTCTGGGTCGGGTACCACCGACGACCCGGAGGCGACGGCCGCGAGCACCTGCCCGACAACCTGTTCACCTGCGGCCGTGATCTGCACTCGGTGGCTGCCTGGTCCTGCTCGCCATCGGCCAGCTGGTCTTCTCCCGGCTCGAGAACAAGATCCCGGAGCGCCTGTGACGTCGCGATGACCGAGTCCGATCGTCGTGCGAGAACGTCTCCAAGGAGTTCACGCTGCGCTACCACCGCACGCTGAAGCAGATGGCGGTGGCGGCCGTGCGCCGCCAGGACATCAGCGACACCTTCCTCGCGCTGGACGACGTGTCCTTCACGGTCCAGCAGGGCGAGTCGATCGGCCTGATGGGCCTCAACGGCTCGGGCAAGAGCACGCTGCTCAAGCTGATCAACGGGATCATGCGGCCCGACGCCGGCGAGGTGCTGACCCGCGGCCGGATCGCCGGGCCTGATCGCGACCGGCGCCGGCTTCCACCCGCAGCTGACGCGGCCGCGACAACATCTACCTCAACGCCGCCGTGCTCGGCATGAGCGAGGCCGAGACCAGGCGGAAGTTCGACGACATCGTCGAGTTCGCCGACGTCGGCAAGCACCTCGACAGCCCGGTCGGCCACTACAGCTCCGGCATGTTCTCCCGGCTCGGCTTCGCCGTCGCCATCCACGTCGACAGCGACATCTTCCTGGCCGACGAGGTGCTGGCGGTGGGGGACAAGCCGTTCAAGCGGAAGTGCCTGGCAGCGGATGCAGGAGATCCGCGACAGCGGCCGCACCCTCGTCTACGTCAGCCACGCCGCCGGCTCGGTGCGCAAGATGTGCGACCGGGTGATCGTGCTGGAGAAGGGCCGGGTCGGCTTCGACGGCGAGGTCGACGCGGGCATCAAGTACCTCAAGTACGACAGCGACGACCGCACCGACGAGGAGAACGAGGACGACGAGCTCGGCGCCGACATCTGACGTGCCGGGTCCGCCGGCTGGTCTGGACGAAGGCGGCCGGGGTCGACCAGCTCCCGCGTTCCGCTTGACAAATCCCGGATCGGCACGGCGTGTCGAGTGGAAATTACAGGTTTGTAGTTACTCAGAATCGCTTGCGGTGACCAGTGTGACTGGTGTGAAACTTGCTACTCGTGTGAACCTTCCCCCGCACTGGAGTAGCCGAACAATGCGCCCGAGCAAGGCCCGTTTCGTCACCGCCTGCCAGCAGCTGCTGGCCCTGGGCGTGGTGCTCGCCGTGCTCACGCCGGCCGCCACCGTCGATCAGCCTGGACGTCGTCCAGCGGCGCCGCGACGGCACGCCGCCGGCGGCGCCCGGCCAGCGGCCGCGCTCTCGCGCGTACACCCGCGAGGCGCAGCGGGAGTCGGTGCGTCCCGACCGCGCCGGTCGACGGCCGAGGTCGAGGAGTACCCGCTCACCGCGGCCCCGGCCAAGGCGCGCCGGACGCCGTACGCAGTCGGACCAACGATCGGCGCGCGCGGCGGCACCGAGGTGGTCAGCGTCGCCCGAGCCGGTCGACCGGGTACGGCGCGGTCGGCGTCACCTGGGACGCACGGCGACCGACGTCCCGACCGACGAGCTGAGCTTCGAGGTCCGCACCCGCACCGACGACGCCTGGTCGGACTGGATCGAGCTCCCGTACGACGACGACCACGGCCCCGACCCGGACAGCGCCGAGGGCCAGCAGGCCCGCCCGGGCACCGACGTCGCTGCTGGTCGGCAAGGTCGACCAGGTGCAGGTCCGTTCGACCGAGCACCGACGGCCGCTCCAGCCCGCCGACATGAGGCTCGCCGTGATCGCGCCCGGGCACGCCGACCGCGACGGCGACGCGAGCGCGCCGGCGATCGACACCGACGACGACGGCGTGCGCCGAGCGACCGCCGAGCGCAGAGCCACGAGCCACCGGGCCGAGGCACGCGCGACCGCGAGGACGGCCTCGACGCTCCAGGCGGCGACGTTCACGCCGAAGCCGAAGATCTACTCGCGCGCCCAGTGGGGCGCCAACGAGCGGCTGCGCGACAAGGGCTCGCTGCACTACTTCGAGGTGCACGCCGGCTTCGTGCACCACACGGTGAACGCCAACGACTACATCGCGCGCCGAGGTGCCGGGGATCCTCCGCAGCATCTACGCGTACCACACCCAGTCCCGCGGCTGGAGCGACGTCGGCTACAACTTCCTGGTCGACCGGTTCGGCCGGATCTGGGAGGGCCGCGCCGGCGGCGTCGACCGCCCGGTCGTCGGCGCGCACACCCTCGGCTACAACGACTACGCGTTCGCGATGTCGGCGATCGGCAACTTCGAGACCGCGCGCCCGAGCAGCGCGATGCTCCAGGCGTACGGCGCGCTGTTCGCCTGGAAGCTGTCGCTGCACGGCGTCGACGCCGCCTCGACCAGGCAGGTCGTCGGCCCGGACACTTCCAGGCGATCAACGGCCACCGCGACGCCGGCTCCACGGCCTGCCCCGGGCGCTACCTCTACGCCAAGCTCCCGCAGATCCGGCGAGCTCGCCGCGAGCCGCCCAGCAGGGCTGGGCCGGCCGCGAGCTCGAGTCCGACCTCGCCTCGCACGCGCGCACCCGGACCTGATCGTGCGCCGGGCCAGCGACGGCCAGGGCTTCATCCTCCCGACCGGCGGCCTGATCGGCTTCGGCGCGCCCGCGGTCACGTCGACCGGCGCCGTGGCCGGACGCCGAGCGCGGTCGTCGGCATCTCCCGACCTCACCGGCGACGGCACGGCGACCTCGTCGTGCCGGCGCCGAACGGCGGCGGCCATGGTCCGCCCCGGCGCCGGCGACCGGGTTCGGCGGCCGCGATCAAGCCGACGCGAGGCCTTCGTCGGCCGCGACCTGATCACCGCGGTCGGCGACCTGACGAGGACGGCCGCAACGACCTGGTCGCGCGCAACACCGCGACCGGCCGCCTCAATGCCTACCTGGGCGACGGCACCGGCGGGTTCGACCCGCGACGTCGGTCGCCGGCGAGTGGGGCGGCTACGACAAGCTCGCCGCCACCGGCGACCTCGACGGCGACGGCCACGTCGACCTGCTGGCCCGGGACCGGCAGCGGCCGTCTGTGGCTGCTACGCCGGGACCGGCACGCGCACCTTCGGCGCGCCGTGAAGCAGGTGCCCGGCAGCTGGGGCCGCCTCGACACGATCACGGGCTTCGGCGACTTCACCCGCGACGGCCGCCCCGACCTCGTCGTCCGGGCGCCCGGCGGCGAACGGCTTCGTGCTGCCCGGTCGACGGCGACGGCGACGTTCGGCCGCCCGCTCGGCCCGTTCGCGCGCCTCGCAGGCCTACGGCGCGATCACCGGCGGCGGCAACATCGCTCGGCAACGGCGCGCCCGACCTCGTCGCCCGCCAGGGCGAGCGACCTCGTCACGCTCCCGCACAACGGGCACCTTCGACCTCGGCCGCCCGATCGCGACCGGCCTGACACCTCACATCGCGTCAACCTCGTGCTCAACGCCGGCGACTGGGACCGCGACGGCTTACGGCGACCTCATCTACCGCGCACGAGCAGACGGCGGCCTGCTCCGCTGCGCCGCGGCGACGGCAAGGGCGGCTTCGGCAGCCGCGACGAAGCTCGCCGCCGGCTTCGGCGACGGTCCGGCTGCTCGCGGCCGTCGGCGACATGACCGGCGACGGCTGGCCGGACCTGATGGGCCAGCCGCGCGGCGGCTGCGATGCGGATCTACCCCGGCACGGGCCTCGACCGGGCTGAGGACGAGCTACGTCGCCCACAGCGCGATCAGCGCCGGCCGCCAGGTGCCGGTCGGGCGCTGGGACGCGCGACGGCGCCCCCGACAGCCTGTTCCGCAACGGCTCGACAGCCTCACGATGTACCGCGGCAACGGCCCCGGTGGGCTCACCGGAGCCGAAGCGCTCGAGCGTGCGACCTCGCGCCGTACGACTGGGTCATCGGCGTCAGCGACGTCACCCTCACCGGTCACGCCGGACCTGATCGTCCGCGAGCGGCGACCGGCAACCTGTTCGTGCTCCGGGCGACCGCGACGGGCTTCAGGCCACGCCGGTTCCTCGGGGAAGGGATGGGTGCACTACGACCTGGCCGGCTAGCCGGCTGAGGCCGTGACCGGATCAAGGGAAGCGGGCCGTGGCGCGCTCGGCGGCGTACGTCGCCTCGAGCCGCTCCGGGTCGGCGTGGGCGACCAGGACCAGCGAGCCGCCGCGTACGAGCGGCTCGGTGAAGGAGGAGAGCCCGGACGGGGAAGCCGGGTTCTCCTCGGTGAGGACGCGGCCGCCGTCGGTGAGAACACTCCCGGCGGCGGCCGCGTCCACAGTCTCGCGTGGCGTGGTGCCGCCCACGGCCAGGTCGTCGCGGCCCGGCGGGTCGAACGGCGACGAACGCGTCGGGCTGCGACCACACCTCGACGCCGTAGTCGTGCACGCCGGCCGGCAGCGGGTCGGCGAACCGGATGCCGAGCGGGTGCAGGGCCGTGGCCAGCACGACCGCGTCCGCGGCCGGCGTGGCCCAGCGTCGCAGCCCGTCCGGGCCGCAGACGTACGGCGTCGGCGTCGTCGTCGTGCGGTCGACCACCAGCCCCACCGTCCACGCGGCGCCCGAGGAACACCGGGCCCAGCCAGTGCGTCGGGCAGGTCGATGCCGGATCGCCTGGCCGCGCTCGAGGTCGTACTCCTCGGCGAGCAGCGACGCGGTCTTCGCGACCCAGTTGGCGTACGTCGTCACCGACAGCTCGGTCCGCTCCCCGCTCGCGTGGTCGTAGAACGTGACCAGGGGCCGGGCCGGCGTCGCCGCGCAGCAGGCCGGCCAGGATCGGTGGCGAACGTCGTCATCGCGGCCAGCGTAGGGTTCCAGCCCTATGGTCGGCCCATGCCGACGAGCCACCGGAGCGTCGAGGGCCTCTGGGCCGTGATCCCGGCCGGTGGCGCCGGCACCCGGCTCTGGCCGCTGTCGCGGTCGGCGTCACCGAAGTTCCTCCACGACCTCACCGGCACCGGGCGCACGCTGCTGCAGCAGCACCGTCGACCGGCTGGCGCCGCTGGTCGACGACCGGGTCCTGGTCGTCACCGGGTACGGCGCACCGGAGGCGGTGCTGCGTCAGCTGCGCCGGGCTGGACGAGGCGTCGGTGCTGGCGGAGCCGTCGCCGCGCGACTCGATGGCCGCGATCGGACTGGCGGCCGCGGTGCTGGAGCGGCGCGACCCGGACGGCGGTGATCGGCTCCTTCGCCGCCGACCACGTGATCGCCGACGACGAGGCCGTTCCGCGGAGGCGGTGCGGGTCGCCGCGGAGGTGGCCGCGCGAGGCTGGCTGGTGACCCTGGGCATCGTGCCGACCCATGCCTCCACGGCTTCGGCTACATCCACCTCGGTCGAGGAGCTGCCCGGCCACGCCGGGGCGCACGCCGTGGCCGAGTTCGTGGAGAAGCCGGCCGCCGACGTGGCGGAGCGGTACGTCGCGATCGGGGCGCTACCGCTGGAACGCCGGCATGTTCGTGGTCCGCCCCGGGGTGCTGCTGGACCTGCTCGCGCAGCGGCACCCGGGTTCGCGGCGAGGCTGCGGGAGATCGCCGCCGACCCGACGCTCCTGGACGCCCTGTGGCCGACTCTGCCCAGGATCGCGATCGACCACGCCGTGGCCGAGCCGGCGGCCGCTGCCGGCCGGGTGGCCGTCGTGCCGGCCGCGTTCGGCTGGGACGACATCGGCGACTTCGACTCGCTGGCCGCGCTGCTCGGAGCAGGACGTCGGGCACGCTGGCCGTGCTCGGCGACGAGGGACGGGTGCGAGGCGGTCGACAGCTCCGGGCTCGTCGTGCCGGGGACCGGCCGCGTGGTCGCCGTGGTCGGTCTCGACGACGTCGTCGTCGTCGACACCCCGGACGCGCTGCTGGTCACCAGCCGGGCGCGGGCACAGGACGTCAAGGAGATCGTCGACGCGCTCGGAGGAGGGTGGAGCCGACCTGACCTGACCGAGCGCCCGGCCCGGCCCGCCGCTGGTCAGATCGCGTTCGGCTCGGGGGAGTCGATGTAGGGGTAGTCGAGCATGAACGTCTCGAGCGCCTCGCCGCTGACTGCTCGGAGCAGTACTGCCAGACGCCGACCTGCTCGCCCTCGCTCGCCGTCCTCGCCGCCGACCGACCAGTGGGTGATCGCGATGTGCTGGCCGTCGGGGAACGGCGTCGCCGTCCTCCTCGACGTCCACGGAGCGGCGTTGAACTTCGTGCGGTAGTTGTCTGTCGTCGGTGAACTTGTCGGCGATGCCGCGCAGCTCCTGCATCGCCTCGTCGTCGTCGGCGATGGTCTCGTCGTACCAGAGGATCGTGTAGCCGTGCTCGAGGTTGTGGACCAGCTACCCGAGCGTCGGGACGGTCGCCTCGGTGTAGAGCTTGCGCTCGATCGGCGCCGGCGCAGACCGGTCGTTCCAGTGCGGGCCGAAGGCCGGCGGCGCGTCCTTGTAGGGGATCGGCTGTGCCCGGCTTGACGTGGTCCTGGCTGCCGCTCGGCGGGCTTGGTCTTGATGTCCTGGCACACCGGTCGGCGGGAGCACCGATCGCGGCGAGGTCGAGCTGCTCGAACTCGCGCAGCTCCCACCAGTCCTTGATCGGGCTGGTAGGCCGCGGCGCCCGACGATGAGCAGCGCGATGACCGCGCAGACGCCGACGATCATGAAGCCGCGGCGCCTCTCGGCGCCCTTCTGCTTGTTGCGGATCTGGTCGATCTTCGCCTGGCGGTCGGTCTTGGCGGGCTTGGCCACGGTCGAGTTCCTCGGTCTGCTGGGTCGGTGTCGAGGGCAGAGTCTACGGAGTGACCCGGTCGGAACCGGACGTCGGCGGTCTCCGGTGCGTCGGCCCGCCATCGGACACGCTGTCCGGAGCGGTCCACCCGTGGGCGAACGCCACAGCGTCGAGCACCGCACCCGGGCGGTCGGGACCGATGACACCACGACGTCGCCGGCATCCGCCGCGCGCCGCCAGGGTCGGGACGCGCGGATCTGAAGGCGGCCACCAGCTCCTCCGCCGAGCGCCGGGGTCCCGAACGGCGCCTGCGGTCGGCGGCGTCGCCCCGGAGCGGCACGCAGCACGGCCTCGCGGGCGCCGTACCCGAACAGGTCGGCACCGTCGGGCCGCACCAGGCCCCGCGCGCCCGGCCCGTCCTCGTCCGGAGCAAGCACCAGGTCGGCGCGGCCGCGGACGACCGCGAACGGCCGGCCGCCGAGCTTGCCCTGCGCCAGCTCGGCGGCGCCGGCGATCTCGTCGGCCACGGCCGGTGCGGTGACGACCAGCTCGTTGCCGTGGGCGTCCGTGCCGGCCGGCGTAGTCCTCGAGGACCCGGAGTCCGGCGGCGCCGATCGCGATGTCGGTCTGGCCCTCGCGCCAGGCCCGGCCGGCGGTGTCGGTGACGACGACGCCGACGTTGCGGCCGGTCCGCTCGCGGATGCCGGCGCGCAGCCGCTCGGGCCGAGGCGTCGGGGTCCTCGGGCAGCAGCACGACCCGACCCGGCGCGACGTTGGAGGCGTCGATGCCGGCGGCGGCCAGGGTCAGCCCGTGGCGGGTGCGGACGATCGTGGTCGGGCCCGCGCCGGGCGACGACGCGTTCGGTCTCGCCGGCCAGGGCGTCCTCGCGGGTGCCGCGGCGGACCCGGCCCTCGGCCTTGCTGACCACCTTGCTCGTCACCACCACGACGTCGCCGTCGACGAGCTCGACGCACCGTGAGGACCAGGTCGACGAGGTCGTCGCCGTGGCGCACCTCCGGGACGCCGTCGGGGGCGTGCACCGCAGCTCGATCACGGCGCGGCGCACCAGGTCGATCGCGGCCGCGGCCATGGCGGCGGTGGCGTCGTGGTCGGTCATCATCAGCGGTACGGCGCGGCAGGCGAGCCCGGCGTCTCGACCTCGGCGACCTGGTCGGCGTCGGCCTCGTCGACCAGCCAGCCGTCGAGGACGCCCTCGGCCGTGCGGGCGCCGTAGTGGAGGCCGACCGCGGCCGCGCTCACCTCGACCCCGATCGCGGTGAGCAGCTGCTCGGCCATGCCGCGGACGTGGGCGCCGCCGACGATGGGGGAGAGCCCGACCACCGGCGCCCGCGTGGCGGTGAGCGCCTCGCGGACCCGCGGGACGCCGAGGATGGTGCCGACCGAGACGACCGGGTTGGACGGCGGCAGCACGACCAGGTCGGCGTCGGTGATCGCGTCGATCACGCCCGGGCCGGGGGTCGCCTCGTCCAGCCCGACGAACACCACGGCCTCGGCGGGCACCTCGGCGCGCAGCCGCACCCAGTACTCCTGGAAGTGGACGACCCGGCGGCCGCTCGGGGTGCTCGGGGTCGGCGATGGCGACGTGGGTCTCGACCCGGTCGTCGGTCATCGGCAGCAGCCGGACCCCCGGCAGCCAGCGCCGGCACAGCGCCTCGGTCACCTCGGAGAGCGGGTAGCCGGCGTCCAGCATCTGGGTGCGGACCAGGTGGGTGGCGAGGTCGCGGTCGCCGAGCCCGAACCAGGTCGGCTCCACGCCGTACGCCGCGAGCTCCTCCTTGACGCTCCAGGTCTCGTCGCGCCGTCCCCAGCCGCGATCGGGGTCGATGCCGTCGCCCAGCGTGTACATCACGGTGTCGAGGTCGGGGCACACCTTGAGCCCGTGGACCCACAGGTCGTCGGCGGTGTTGGCGACCACCGTGACCGTCGGCGTCGGGCGGCGACACCGGGTAGGGAGCCGGTCGGATGCCGTGCAGCAGGCCCTGGAGAAACCTCGCTCCGCCCATGCCGCCGGAGAGCACGGTGATCGCGCGCATGCGGATACCTTGCCGCACGCACCCGAGACCTCGACCCAGTCGCGGCATAGTCCACTCGGGTGGTTGTCGCTCCATACCAGATCCGGGCTTGACTTCTGGTGTACGACAGGCATGTAATTCCCACAGTGTGCTTCACACGGGCAACGGGTCTCAACGGGTAAGGCAGGACCGTCAGCTCTCAGGGGACATGGGTGCAGTACCGGGTCGAAAGGGCGATGTGCCGTGAGAGAACTACTTCTGCTCGACGGAGACGCCGAGGAAGCGGGTTGGCAGGAGCGCGCACTGTGCGCTCAGACCGACCCGAGGCGTTCTTCCCGGAAAAGGGCGGATCCACGCAGGGAGGCCAAGAAGGTCTGCCTGACGTGCGAGGTGCGTGACGACTGCCTCGAGTACGCCTTGATGAACGACGAGCGCTTCGGCATCTGGGGCGGTCTGTCGGAGCGCGAGCGCCGCAAGCTGAAGAAGCGCGCGGTCTGAGCGTACGGGGCTGACCCAGCGTCGGGCTGAGCACACCGGCCCGCCGAATCACGGTCTGCAGTCGCCGGCCGTTAGGGTCATCGACCGTGAATCCCTCGGTCGCCGCCCTCCTCGTCAGCCATGACGGCGCCCGCTGGCTCCCCGCCGTCATCGAGGGATCCGCGAGCCAGCGGACCCCGGTCGACCGCGTCGTCGCGGTCGACACCGGCAGCAAGGACGACAGCGCCGACCTGCTGCGCGGAGGCCTTCGGCTCGGTCGTCACGGCTCCCGGGTCGCACGTCGTTCCCCGAGGCGCGTCGAGCTCGGGCTCGAGCACGCCGCCGACTGCGAGTGGATCTGGATCCTCCACGACGACTCCACCCCCGACCCGGGCGCCCTCGAAGCCCTGCTCGCGGCGGCTCACGAACAACCCGACGCCGACATCCTCGGCCCCAAGCTCCGCGAGTGGCCGTCCCTGCGGCGGCTGCTCGAGCTCGGCATCACCATCTCCGGCACCGGCCGCCGCGAGACCGGGCTCGAGCGCGGCGAGTACGACCAGGGCCAGCACGACGACGTGCGCGACGGTGCTCGCGGTCAACACCGCCGGCATGCTGGTCCGCCGTTCCGTGCTGGACCAGCTCGGCGGCTTCGACGACAGCTGCCGATCTTCGGCAACGACATCGACTTCGGCTGGCGCGCCGCCGCCGCCGGGCACCGCACCATCATCGTGCCCGCAGGCCGTCGTCTTCCACGCCGAGGCCGCGCACCGCGGCGTGCGGCGGACGCCGATCACCGGCCGGCACACGCACTACCAGGAGCGCCGCGCCGCGCTCTACACGCTGCTCGCCAACTCCCCGTCGCGATCGCTGCCGTGGCAGGTGGTCCGGCTCGGGCTCGGGCACCCTGCTCCGGATGCTCGGCTTCCTGCTGGTCCGGCAGGTCGGACAGGCGCTCGACGAGCTGGCCGCGCTGGTCTCGCTCTACTCGCAGCCCGCGCGAGCTCCTCGCCGCCCGGCGCACGCGGAAGGCGCAGCTCGGCAAGGGACGGCACAGCCCGCACCAGGACGACGTACGACACCTGCTGGCGCCGCGGTGGGTGCCCTACCGGCACGGGCTCGACTTCGTCAGCGACCTCGCCGCCGCGGCGACCAACCAGGCGGCCGACGTCGCCGAGCGGCGGCGGGCCGCCGCTCTCGCGGAAGCCGGGGTGGCGCCTCGCCGTGGTCGAGGAGGAGGACGAGCTCGCCGAGGAGCAGCGGGCTGGCTCGTCCGCTTCTTCACCAACCCGGTCGCGCTGCTCGTCACGGTGTTCGTGGTGCTCTGCGCTGATCGGCGCCCGCGAGGCGTTCGGCACGGTGTCGGGGGGCGCTCTGTCGCCGGTGCCGGACGAGGCGGGGGACTGGTGGCAGCTGCACGTCGAGTCCTGGCACCCGCTCGGACAGGGCACCCCGGTCCCCGCCCCGGCGTACGTGCTGCCGCTGGCGGGCTGGCCACGCTGCTGGGCGGCAGCCCGGCAGCAGCGATCACCGCGCTGCTGGTGCTGGCGGTGCCGCTCTCCCTGTGGGGCGCCTGGCGCTTCCTGCGCGTGGTCGGGCGGCTGATCGACGCGCAGGGGCTTCCCGCGCTGGCTGCTCGCTCTGGGGAGCGCTCAGCTACGCGCTGGTCCCGGTCGTCAGCGGCGCCTGGGGCTCGGGGCGGTTCGGCGTCGTCGCCGCCGCCACCCTGCTGCCGTGGCTCGCCCACGCCGCACTCGGCTTCGCCGACCCCGAGCCCGACCGCCGCTGGCGGGCCGCCTGGCGGTCGGCACTGCTGCTTCGCGCTGGGCGCCGCCTTCGCGCCCCTGGTGTTCTGGCTCGGCGTTGCCTTGGCGGTCGTGGTGGTCGGTGCCGGATTCGTGATCGCGCCGCGCGCGATGCGCGACCGCTCGGTCTGGGGTCCGCCTGCCGTCGCGCTGGCCACGGTTCCGGTGCTGCTCGCGCCGTGGTGGCTGCCTGCGCTCATGCACTCGGCGGGACCCGGGCTGCTGCTCGACGCCGGGCGGCTGCCGATGTCCGAGGTCGGGTTCCGCGAGCTGGCACCGGGCAGGATCGGCGACGGCGGCGCGCCCTGGTGGCTCGGCGTGCTCCTGGTCGTGCTCGCCCTCGCGGCCCTGGTCCCGCTGCGGACCCGGTCCCGGTCCTGGTCTGCTGGGTCGTCGCCCTGGTCGCCGGCGTCCTGGCCGCCGGACTGACCTTCGTCGAGTTCGCCCTCCCGGCCGTGACCACCGGTGCCGGGCTCGGCTTCCTCGTCGTGGCCCTCCAGGCGGCGTTCCTGGTCGCGGCGGTGCTCGGGCGCCTACGGATTCCGGAGCGCCGCGTCGACCTCGGCGGTGTGGCAGCGTGGCGCCGGTGCGCTGATCGCCCTCGTCGCCGTGGCCGTCCCGGCGGTCGGCCTGGGCTGGTTCGTCGTCAGCGGCCAGCTGGAGGACGACCCCGACAGCGGCATCCCGGCGTACATGGTGCAGAGCGCGATGCTCGGTCCAGCCAACGGCATCCTCGTCATCCGCGGCGACGTCGACGACGGGCTGACCTACTCGGTGCTCCGCGACGACGGGATCACGGTCGGTGAGGACGAGGTCGTGGCGCTGTCCGCCGAGGACGAGGCGCTGACCAGCGACGTCCAGAAACTGGCATCGGGTCCGGCGCCGGACGCCGTGCCGCAGCTGGCCGCGAGCGGCATCGAGTACGTCGTGCTGCCGGCGCCGGCCGACGGCACCGTCGCGGCGGTCCTCGACGCGACGGCCGGCCTCACCCAGGCCAGTGCCGAGGACCGAGCCACGCGGGCGTGGCAGGTCGAGACCCCCGTTGATGAGGACGCGGTGGACGGACCCGCGGTCGTGGCTGCGGGTCGGGCTCGTGGCGCTCCAGGCCCTCGCCATCGTGGTGGTCGCGGTCCTCTGCGACGCCGACGTCCAGTCGGGGGAGGACGTCGTGACCGAGTCAGGACGTCGATCCGCCGCGACCGGGCGTGGGCTCAGCCCCACCGCGGTGCTCGCCCTCGTGCTGCCCCTGCTCACCATCGGCGCACTGTTCCTGGCACAGTCCGAAGCCGCCGAGGATCCGCCGCGCCCGCCTGAAGCGACCACCCTCGGATCGGCGTCTGTGATCTGCCCGTCCGGAGAGACCGGCACGGTCCTCGTGGGCACCGGCGAGGAGTCGGTGCAAGGCGACGCCACTGCACTGTCCGACGGGGAGGAGCAGACGGTTCCCCTGCGTTCCGGGCAGGTGTCCAGCGTCGAGGAGGTGCCGGGACCGGTCGTGGTCACGGGCACCGGTGACCTCGCGCCCGGGTTGCTCGCCGCGAGGTTCGGCTCCCGCGACCTGTCGGCTGCCGACTGTCCCGGGCCCCGACCGGAGGCGTGGTTCACAGGCGTCGGCGCCGGCGCCAGTCACAACTCGGTCCTGGAGCTCGTCAACCCCGACGAGGGTCCGGCCGTCGCCGACGTGACGGTCTACTCGCCCACGGGTACCCTCGACGTCCCTCAGCTACGAGGAGTGACGGTCAGTGGTGGTGACAGCGTCCGACTGGACCTGGGCTCGGTGGTTCCCCGGCGGACACAGCTCACTCTGCACCTCACGGTCGCGCGCGGCCGCCTGGCCTCGTCGGTCCTCGACGAGACGCCTGAACTCGGGGACCGACCGCAGTCCCTCGACTGGCTCCCTGCCCAGACCGAACCGGCCACCCGGACCGTGCTGCTGGGACTGGCGCCCGGCGCCGGCACGGACGTGCTGTCGGTGACGAATCCGGAGGCGGACGAGGCGCGCGTCACCGTGAAGATCATGACCGCGGACGCCGTGTTCTCCCCGGAGGGCCTGGGCGACATCAGCGTGCCGCCTGACGAGGTGCGGAAGGTCTCGCTCACCGAGGCCGTGCGGACGGCGATCAAGGAGGATGCGATCGGGATCGAAGTCACCTCGTCGGTACCCGTGACCGCCACGATGCGGTCCGTGATCGACGACGACGTCTCCTTCCCCGCGCCCGTCCAACCTGCCGAGACGCCGATGTCGCTGCTTGTGCCTCCCGGCAAGGCCACCGTCGTCCTGGCTGATGCGCAGGCGGTCGGGGTGGCGACCGTGAAGGTCTGGACGGCCGACGGAGAAACGCTCGAGCCCCAGGAGGTCGAGCTGACCCCGGGCGCCGGCGGCACCGTCGACCTCCCGCAACGGGCCGCACTCGTCCAGGTGAGCCCCAAGCGGACCTCGGTCTACGCGTCTCTCCTGGTCACCGAGCCCCGCGCGGCCGCAGTGATGGGGTTCCGCGAGCTGGTCCGCGACAAGCTGGTCCCGGACGTGAGGCCCGGATTGTCGTGAGCTCGGGTCCGGGATCGGCCCGCGGGCGGGCCTCAGTCGCCGGCGGTGTACCGCGGGTCGACCAGCTCGGCGTCGATGCCGAGCAGCTCGGCGACCTGCTCGACAACGACGGTGAGCACCATCGCCTCGAGGTCGGATCGGGTCTCGCACCGGTGCTCGATCGGGCGCCGGAACAGCACCAGTCGGGTCGGGTTGGCGCCGGCGCCGCGCACGAGCGATGACAACGGGACCGTGTCGGAGCTCCAGTCATCGGGGATCTGCGGCGCGTCCTCGACGGCGTACTCCACCAGGCCGAGCCGGTCCTGCCAGCGGCGGTCGATGTCGGTCACGATGTCCAGCGCGAGGTCGTCGAAACGCTCCCGTGGGGTCCGACCCTCCGGCCTCCCGGGGCGCCGGGGGACGACGCCGGGGCCTCGCATCCCTCGCCCGCGCCGGTCCCGGAGCCGCGGTCGTCGTGAACCCTCTTCCACAGCAGCGAGCCTAATCGGCGGGACCCGGATCGGCGGGTACCGTCGGCGGCGTGAGTCTTGTCCGTCGTTGTTCGCGCGCGGCGTGTGGCCGCAGCGCGGTCACGACGCTGACGTATGTGTACGCCGACCAGACGGCCGTGCTCGGTCCGCTCGCGACGTACGCCGAGCCACATGCCTACGACCTGTGCGACGGCCACAGCGAGCGGATGTCGGCTCCGCGCGGCTGGGAGGTGCTGCGGCTCGCCCAGGACCCTGAGGACCACGGCCCCTCCAGCGACGATCTGCTCGCCCTGGCCGACGCGGTGCGCGAGGCCGCCCGGCCGGCTCCGCCGCCGAGCCCGGTGCTGGCCGAGGAAACCGGCCGCGAGGTCGCGCGACGCGGCCACCTGCGGGTGCTCACCTCCGACTAGCGAGGGGCGGCGTTAGGCTCCACGCCATGGCCGTGCAAATCGATCGCGAGTCGCTGGCTGCGATCTTCAAGGCGTACGACGTGCGCGGCATCGTGCCCGACCAGATCGACGAGGAGCTCGCGCGCCGCACCGGCGCAGCCTTCGTGCGGGTCATCGACGCCGAGACCGTCGTGGTCGGTCACGACATGCGGCCCAGCTCCCCGGGCCTGGCCGGAGCCTTTGCGCAGGGCGCGGCGGCCGCCGGGGCCGACGTGGTCATGATCGGCCTGTCCTCGACCGACCAGCTCTACTTCGCCTCCGGGCACCTCGAGCGCCCCGGAGCCGATGTTCACCGCCAGCCACAACCCGGCCCAGTACAACGGCATCAAGCTCTGCCGCACCCACGCGCGGCCGGTCGGCATGGACACCGGGCTGGCCGACATCCGCGACCTTCTCCTCGACGACAACACACCCTCCGCGGTCGACGGTGCGGGCGAGATCCGTGACCAGGACGTCCTGGACGACTACGCCGAGCACCTGCTCACGCTCGCGCCGGTCACGGGTCGTCGGCTCAAGGTGGTCGTGGACGCCGGCAACGGCATGGCCGGCCTGACTGCGCCCGCGGTGTTCGACAAGCTGGGCACCGCCCGGGTCGACCTGGTGCCGATGTACTTCGAGCTGGACGGCACGTTCCCGAACCACGAGGCGAACCCGATCGAGCCGGAGAACCTCGCCGACCTCCAGCGCCGCGTGGTCGACGAGGCCGCCGACGTCGGGCTGGCCTTCGACGGGGATGCCGACCGATGCTTCCTGGTCGACGAGCGCGGCGAGGCGGTGTCACCGTCCACCCTGACCGCCCTGATCGCGGCCCGCGAGCTCGCCAAGGAGCCCGGGGCCACGGTGATCCACAACCTGATCACCAGCCGCGCCGTGCCCGAGCTGGTTGCCGAGCTGGGCGGCACCCCCGTCCGTTCGAGGGTCGGCCACTCCTACATCAAGGCCACGATGGCCGAGACCGACGCCATCTTCGGCGGCGAGCACAGCGGGCACTTCTACTTCCGCGACTTCTGGCGGGCCGACTCGGGGATGCTGGCCGCGCTGCACGTGCTCGCCGCGCTCGCCGAGTCCGACCGACCATTGTCGGAGCTGATGGGCAAGTACGAGCGGTACGCCGGCAGCGGTGAGATCAACTCGACGGTGACCGACCAGGACGACGTGCTCGCCGAGATCGAGAGGGCGTACACCGACTCCGGGGCGGAGATCGACCACCTCGACGGGTTGACGGTGGCGAGCGAGGACTGGTGGTTCAACGTCCGCCCTTCCAACACCGAACCCCTGCTCCGGCTCAACGCCGAGGGCCGGGACCACGACACCATGTCCCACGTGCGCGACGACGTGCTCGCCCTCATCAGGAGCAACCAATGAATCTCGACCCCGCCCTGCTCGACATCATCGTGTGCCCGGACTGCCACGGCGCGCTCGAGGTCACGGGGGAGGAGTTGGTGTGCACGAAGTGCGGCCTCGCGTACCCGGTCCGCGACGACATCCCCGTGCTGCTGGTCGACGAAGCCCGCAAGCCGTCCTGACCGGGAGCGCGCCGTGGTGACCTGGTTCGACGAGTCTCGCCTGGACGACCAGGCGGCCCTGATGGACGGCGACGGCGCGTTGCGACTCCTGGCCGAGTCCGGCGCCCGGGTCCGCCGCGAGGCCAGCGAGGCCACGGCTGCCATCAACGACGCGGTTGCCCGCAGCGCGGACTCCCCCCGGGCCCGGGCGATCATCGCCGCGGGTCCGGACTCCCGACTGCTCCGGGCGGTCCTCGAACCATGGTGTCCGATCCCGTTCGTGGCCTGGCCGTCGCCCAACTTGCCCGGCTGGGCGGGCAGCCTCGACCTCGTCGTCGTCCTCGCCCCCGACGGCGTCGGTGCCGGTGTGGCGTCGGCCGTGGCCGAAGCGGTACGCCGCGGCTGCCAGGTGGTCGTGGCCTGCCCCGCCAACTCGCAGGTGGCCGACCACGCCGGAGGGCGCTACAGCAGCATCCTGCCGACGGTCACCCGGGACCAGCTCGCGACGGCCGTCATCATGCTGGAGTACCTCGAGCGGGTGTCCCTGGGCCCGCGCGCCGACGCGGAAGGTGTCGCCGACGCACTCGACGAGGTGGCGACCGCCTGCTCCCCTCACCGCGACCTCGCCGTCAATCCCGCCAAGATGCTCGCGATCGCCCTCGCCGACACCAACCCGATCGTCTGGGGCGGCTCGGTGCTCGCAGCGCGGGCGGCCCGCCGGGTCGCAGAGTCGATCCGTCGGGCCAGCGGCCGGACTGCGCTCGCCGGCGACGCCGAGCACCTGCTGCCGGTCATCGAGGCGACCAGGCCACGCGACGTGTTCGACGATCCCTTCTCCGAGGGCGGCGGCGAGCTGCGGCCGATGCTGCTCGTCCTCGACGACGGCGCCGAGGAGGCCGTCGTACGCGAGGAGCGCGGGCGACTCCAGGCGGCCGCGCAGGCCCGGGGAGTTCGCGTCGAGAAGCTGGCCACCGAGGCACCCACCGAGGTGGCCCGCTACGCCTCCTTGGTGCTGAGCGGGTCCTACGCAGCCGAGTATCTCCGGGTGGGTCTGGTCGACGAGTAGCTCGTCGATCAGTAGCCGGACGAGCGGGCCCGGTCACCCGCCCGTGCGCTCACTGCGCCGCCGATAGGTTGACGCGCGATGTCTCCTCGCGACCCCTGGCTCGACAACGCCAAGATGGCGCTGGTTACGCTCGTCGTGATCGGCCATGCCTGGACGCTGCTGCCCGAGACCACGCTGGACCGGCATCTCTACGACTTCCTCTACATCTGGCACATCCCGGCCTTCGTCTTCGTGACGGGCTACCTGTCCAGGTCCTTCACGTGGGCGCCGGATCGGCTGCTGTCGTTGGTCACGACCGTCGTCGTGCCCTACGTCATCTTCGAGTCGCTGATGGCCGCGTTCCGGGTGCGGGTCGGGGACGAGAACCTCGAGGGCATCTTCGCCGATCCGCACTGGCCGCTCTGGTACCTCTCCGCTCTCTTCTTCTGGCGACTGATGACCCCGATCTTCAAGGTCATCCCGGCCGCGGTGGCAGTGTCGGTCGCGATCAGCCTCCTGGCCGGCATCGCGGCCAGTGACACGCTCGATGCGGCCCGGGTGCTGGGCCTGCTCCCGTTCTTCGTGCTCGGTCTGCATGCCACACCGGACCGGTTGGCCCGGCTCCAGGCCCGGGCCGCGAAGATCGCAGGGAGCGCGGTGCTGCTGGGCTTGTTCGTGCTCGCCGGGTTCACCGACGAGTGGATCAACACCGAGTGGCTGTACTACCGGGCACGGTACGACGAGCTGGCGTTCAGCGATGCCCGGAGCATGCTCACCCGGCTGGTGCTGCTGGCCCTGGGAACGGCCGGGACCCTCGCGTTCCTGGCGCTGGTGCCGCGCATGAGCGGGTGGTTCACCAGGATGGGGGTCTGGACACTGGTCGTGTACCTCTACCACGGGTTCGTCGTGAAGGCGTTCGAGTACTCCTCGTTCCCGGACTGGGCGGCGGCCCACGCCGTGGTCTCGTTGCTGCTCACGACCGTGTTCGCAGTCGCGCTGGCCCTGCTGCTCGCCTGGGATCCGCTCGCGCGTCGGCTCAACTATCTGGTCGACCCCTACGGTGCGATCAGGCGCAGGACGACCGGATAGCCTGCGGCCCATGGCAGCGGATGGTGGCACCAAGGCAGTCGTCGCGGCACTCCTCGCGAACACGGGGATCGCGATCACGAAGTTCGCGGCATTCTTCATCGCCGGGAACTCGTCGATGCTGGCCGAGGCCATCCACTCCGTGGCGGACGCCGGCAACCAGGGGCTGCTGCTGCTCGGTGGGAAGCGATCGCGGCGCGACGCCACGGAGGAGCATCCCTTCGGCTACGGCCGGGAGCGCTACATCTACGCCTTCATCGTCGCCATCGTGCTGTTCAGCGTGGGTGGACTGTTCGCGCTCTACGAGGCCTATCACAAGTACCACGAGGTCTCTGAGGGCCACGGCGGTCTGGAGGAGGGCTGGCAGCGCTACGTCCCGTTGGTCGTTCTCGCCATCGCCATCCTGCTGGAGTCGTTCTCCTTCCGGACCGCGATCATCGAGACGAACAAGGTCAAGGGCGATGCGTCGTTCTGGCGGTTCATCCGGCGGGCGAAGAAGCCCGAGCTCCCGGTCATCCTGCTGGAGGACCTCGCCGCGCTCCTCGGCCTGGTGTTCGCGTTCGTAGCGGTCAGCCTGACCCTGGCGACCGACAACGAGTACTTCGACGTCGCCGGCACGGCCATGATCGGCCTGCTCCTGGTGGTCGTCGCGATCACGCTGGCCATCGAGACCAAGAGCCTGCTGCTCGGAGAGTCGGCGAGCGAGGACGCACAGGCCAGGATCCGAGTGGCCCTCGAGGGCACCCGCGAGTTCGACCGGATCATCCACCTGAAGACCCTGCACCTCGGGCCGGAGGAGCTGCTCGTCGCCGCCAAGGTGGCCGTGGCCCGGGGTGTCGATGCCGACCAGATCGCCTCGGCGATCGACGCCGCCGAACGCGCGGTGCGCGAGGCCGAGCCGCTGGCCAACGTGATCTACCTCGAGCCGGACATCTACCGGACGGACTACGTCCCCGCAGAGCGCCCCGAGCCACCGGCACCAGCCGGCCACTAGGGCGTGGCCTCCTGACTACGCCCCTTTCACCCGATTAGGGGGAGCGGGCCGGAATCCGCCGACGGCTAGACAGGGAGGGCACGGACCCAGTCATCCGGCCGGCGGCCGCGCTGTCGTGGCCGGTATCCCGAGAGGAGACAGGTGACCTCGACCGACACCGCCTCCACACAGTCGGGTGCCCAGAAGCTGACGTTCCTGACCATGACCGCGATGGTCGTCGGCGGCATGGTGGGTGCCGGGGTCTTCTCGCTGCCGCGACGTTTCGCCCAGGAGACGGGGATCGCCGGGGCACTGATCGCCTGGGTGATCGCCGGCACCGGCATGTTGATGCTCGCGTTCGTGTTCCAGACCCTGGCGATGCGCAAGCCGCACCTCGACGCTGGCGTGTACGCCTATGCCAAGGCAGGTTTCGGTGAGTACCTCGGCTTCTTCTCGGCCTTCGGCTACTGGGCCAGTGCGTGCGTCGGCAACGTGACCTACTGGGTGCTGATCATGTCGACCGTTGGCGCGATCGCACCTGCTCTCGGTGACGGCGACACGGTTCTCGCCCTCGTTTTCTCCACCGTCGGCATCTGGGTGTTCTACCTGCTGATCCGGCGCGGAGTGAAGGACGCGGCGGTCGTCAACCGGATCGTCACCGTCGCCAAGGTGGTGCCGATCCTCGTGTTCGTGCTGCTGGCACTCTTCGCGCTGGATCCGCAGGTGTTCGCGGACAACTGGAGCGGCGAGAGCGACTACGGCTCCCTGTTCGAGCAGGTCAAGGGCACCATGCTGGTCACCGTCTTCGTGTTCCTCGGGGTGGAGGGTGCCAGTGTCTACTCCCGGCACGCCCAGCGCCGCGAGGACGTCGGTCGGGCCACCGTGCTCGGCTTCCTCATGGTCTTCAGCATCTTCGCGTCGGTGACGATCGTGTCCTACGGGATCCTCCCGTCCGACGAGATCGCCGAGCTGCGCCAGCCGTCGATGGCCGGTGTCCTGGAGGCAGCTGTCGGCGAGTGGGGCAAGGTGTTCGTCAGCGTCGGCCTGATCATCTCGGTCCTCGGCGCGTATCTCGCCTGGACCCTGATGGCCGCCGAGGTTCTCTTCGTCGCGGCCCAGGACGACGACATGCCGCGCTTCCTCAAGCGGGTCAGCGCCGTCGACGTGCCCGGCGCGGCGCTGCTGATGACGACCATCCTCGTCCAGGTCGTCCTCGTCGTGACGATGTTCTCCGAGGACGCCTTCAACTTCGCGCTCGACCTCACCAGTGCCTTGACCCTGATCCCGTTCCTGCTCGCGGCCAGCTACGCGCTCAAGCTGGTGCTGACCCGGGAGACCTACGACGAACAACCCCAGGGCTACGCCCGTGAGCTGGTGGTCGCCGTGCTCGCAACCATCTACACGGCGTTCCTGCTGTTCGCGGCCGGGCCCAGGTTCCTCCTGCTCTCTTTCATCATCTATGCCCCGGCCTCGATCCTGTTCGTGCTGGCGCGTCGCGAGCAGGGCCGCAGGCTGTTCTCGGCTCCCGAGCTGGTCATCCTGGTGATCTCGATCGCCGGGGCCGTGGCCGGCGTCGTCGCCCTCGTCGCCGGCTGGATCGTCATCTGAACCGAAGTACCGCACCACCGAGAGGAAATCATGGTCACCACCACCAGCAACGTGAGTTCCACCTACGGTGTCCACTCCGAGGTCGGCCGGCTGCACAAGGTCCTGGTCTGCGCCCCCGGCCTGGCCCATCGGCGGCTCACGCCGACCAACAACGACAGCCTGCTCTTCGACGACGTGATGTGGGTCGAGAACGCCCAGCGCGACCACGCCGACTTCGTCAACAAGATGACCCAACGCGGCGTCGAGGTGATCGAGCTCCACGCCCTCCTGGCCGAGACGCTGGACATCGACGGCACCCGGGACTGGCTGCTCGACCGAAAGATCGTCCCGAACCAGGTCGGCATCGGCCTCGTCGACGACACCCGGGCGTTTCTGGAGTCCCTCGACCCCGCCAAGCTCGCCGAATACCTGATTGGTGGGCTCGCGACCGCCGACCTCCCGGAGGACTTCCGGGGCGGTGGGTACGTCGCCCTGGCCCGCGAGACGACGGGGGTCAGGGAGTACCTCATGCCCCCGCTGCCGAACACCCTGTACACCCGCGACACCACGTGCTGGCTGTACGGCGGGGTGACCCTCAACCCGCTGTACTGGCCGGCCCGGCACGACGAGACCCTGCTCATGAAGGCGATCTACCAGTTCCACCCGGACTTCGTCGGATCGACGGTCTGGTGGGGCGACCCCGAGCAGGACTGGGGGCAGGCAACGTTCGAGGGCGGCGACATCATGCCGGTGGGCAACGGCGTGGTGCTCATGGGGATGAGCGAGCGCACCTCGCGCCAGGCGATCACGCAGGTGGCGGCCGCCCTCTTCGAGAACGGCGCCGCGGATCACGTCGTCGTGGCCGGCATGCCCAAGTTGCGGGCCGCGATGCATCTCGACACGGTCTTCACGTTCGCCGACCGGGACATCGTGACGCTCTATCCCACGATCATGGACGCGGTCCACACGTTCTCGCTCCGGCCGGCCGACACGTTGCCGGGAGTCGAGGTCGTCGACCAGGTTTCGGCGAAGTTCACCGACGTCGTGGCCGCGGCGCTGGGACTCTCCTCCCTCCAGGTGATCGAGACGGGCGGGGACGTCTACCAGTCGGAGCGCCAGCAGTGGGACAGCGGCAACAACGCCGTCGCCCTGGAGCCCGGAGTGGTGTTCACCTATGACCGCAACACCCTGACCAACACCCTGCTCCGCAAGGCCGGGGTCGAGGTGATCACGATCGTCGGGGCCGAGCTGGGCCGCGGGCGGGGCGGTGGTCACTGCATGACCTGCCCGCTGATCCGGGACCCAGTGGACTTCTGACGGGATGGGTAGACTTCGCGGCATGCCTCGCGCACCCAGCTAAGTCCCAGGGCGCGGCCTGCGGCTGCGCGCTGTCGCCTACTTCGCCTCGCGGGACCTGGTCCCGCTGTACAGCGTCTATGCGCTGCTGTTCGCCGACCACGGCATGTCGAGCGCTCAGATCTCGACACTTTTCATCATCTGGTCCCTAACCTCCTTCGTGTTCGAGGTGCCGTCGGGAGCCTGGGCCGACACCGTCGATCGCCGTCATCTGCTCGTGGCCGCCTCGGTCGTCTACGCCGGCGCGTTCGCCTCGTGGTTGGTGCTTCCCTCGTTCGCCGGGTTCGCGCTCGGGTTCGTCCTGTGGGGCGTCTCCGGCGCCATGATGTCGGGCACCTTCGAGTCCCTGCTGTACGACGAGATGTCGCTGCGTGGCCTCGCCGGCGAGTACCCACGTCTGATGGGGTTCGCCCACTCCGCCGCCATGCTGGCCAACCTCGTGGCCGCCGGCCTGGCGGTTCCGCTCCTGGAGATCGGCGGCTACGGCCTCGTCGGCTGGGTGTCCGTCGCCCTCACCGCCGGGCAGACCGTGCTGGCCGCCACCCTCCCCGACTCCCCAGAGGCCCGCCGGCCACACGCGCCGGACCTGGTGGGCGGCACCGAGCGCGTGGTCGCTCGCTACGTGGGCATGTTGCGATCCGGGATCCGGGAGGCGACCGGGTCGGTCGCGGTGCGCCGGGTGGTCCTGATCGCGGCGGTGCTCGTGGGCTTCACGGCGTACGACGAGTACTTCCCGCTCGTCGCGGCAGACCACGGCGTCCCCATCTCGAGCGTGCCGCCGCTGATCGCCCTGACCGTCGCCGCCCAGGTCGCCGGCACGGCGCTCGCAGGGCGCACGTCGCGGTTGGCGCCGCGGACCCTGGCCGCGATCGTGCTGCTGGGCGCGGCCTTGATCTCCGCCGGATGCCTGGTGACGCCGTACGCCGGATTCGTCGGGATCGCGGTCGGCTACGGGCTGCTCAACAACGCGATGATCGTGGCGGAGGCGCGTCTCCAGGAGGTGATCTCGGGCCCTGCCCGCGCCACCGTGACCTCTGTCTACGGCCTCGGGAGCGAGATCGTGGCCCTCGCCGTCTACGGCTCCTTCGCCGTGGCGGCCGGTCTGCTCTCGGTGCCACAGCTGGTCGCGCTGCTCGGGATCCCGATCGCGTTCGTGGCCTGGGGAGTCGGCAGGTGGTTCCCGCCCGATCGCGATCCCGGGTCCGGGGTTTCGAGGCTCGCTTCGATGGCACCTCAACCACCGGGGGAGGGCGTCGAGGATTCTGCTTCCGGGGGGGACCCGTTCTAACCTCGTTCCAGGCCCACTCGCACTCCCAGGAGCAGACATGGACTTCAAGGTCGCCGACCTCAGCCTGGCGGACTTCGGCCGCACAGAGATCACCCTTGCCGAGCACGAGATGCCCGGCTTGATGGCCATGCGGGCCCGCTACGGAGACAGCAAACCCCTTGCCGGCGCCCGCATTGCCGGGTCGCTGCACATGACGATCCAGACTGCGGTCCTGATCGAGACGCTGGTCGCGCTGGGTGCCGAGGTGCGCTGGGCGTCCTGCAACATCTTCTCGACCCAGGACCACGCCGCTGCTGCGGTCGCGGTGGGACCGGGCGGCACCGTCGACGCACCGGCCGGTGTGCCGGTCTTCGCCTGGAAGGGCGAGACCCTGGAGGAGTACTGGTGGTGCACCCAGCAGATCCTGCAGTGGCCCGACGAAGCCGACGGCTCCAAGCGGTTCGCCAACATGATCCTGGACGACGGCGGCGACGCCACCCTGCTGGTCCACCTCGGTGTCGAGGCGGAGAAGAAGGGTGAGGCCCCGGACCCGGCGACCGCCGGCAGCCACGAGCAGCGGGTCGTCTTCGACGTCCTCCAGAAGTCACTCGCCGAGAGCGGGGACCGCTGGACCCCGATCGCCCGTGAGATCAAGGGTGTCACCGAGGAGACCACGACCGGTGTCCACCGGCTCTACGAGATGATGAAGGAGGGCTCGCTGCTCTTCCCCGCCATCAACGTGAACGACTCGGTCACCAAGTCCAAGTTCGACAACAAGTACGGCTGCAGGCACTCGCTGATCGACGGCATCAACCGCGCGACCGACGTCCTCATCGGCGGCAAGGTCGCGGTCGTGTGCGGGTACGGCGACGTCGGCAAGGGCTGCGCGGAGTCCCTCCGCGGCCAGGGCGCCCGGGTGATCGTCACCGAGATCGACCCGATCTGCGCGCTCCAGGCGGCGATGGACGGCTATCAGGTCTCGACGCTCAACGACGTCCTCGACGTCGCGGACATCATCATCACGGCCACCGGCAACAAGGACGTCGTCACTGTCGACCAGATGACGAAGATGAAGCACCAGGCGATCCTGGGCAACATCGGTCACTTCGACAACGAGATCGACATGACCGGCCTGGAGTCCTACGACGGCGTGCAGCACAAGAACGTCAAGCCGCAGGTCGACGTGTGGACCTTCCCGACCGGCCGCTCGATCATCGTGCTGTCCGAGGGCCGGCTGATGAACCTCGGCAACGCCACCGGCCACCCGAGCTTCGTGATGTCGAACTCGTTCACCAACCAGGTGCTGGCCCAGGTCGAGCTGTTCACCAAGCCTGAGGACTACCCCGTGGGGGTCTACGTGCTGCCCAAGCACCTCGACGAGGAGGTCGCACGACTGCACCTGGACGCCCTGGGTGTGAAGCTCACGACCCTCAGCAAGGACCAGGCGTCGTACCTCGGCATCGCAGTCGAGGGCCCTTACAAGCCTGAGCAGTACCGCTACTGACGACTCGGCCGTTTCTCCCGATTCGGCCGAAACGCACAGGCGGCTGGCACTATTGACGGCATGACGCAGGTTGCCGACGCCGCCCCCAAGGGGCGCATTCTCGTCGTGGACGACGACGCCTCACTGGCGGAGATGCTCACGATCGTCCTCCGCCAGGAGGGCTTCGAGAGCCGGATGTGCGTTCGTGGCGACCGGGCGCTCAGCGACTTCCACGAGTTTCGTCCGGACCTGGTGCTGCTCGACCTGATGCTCCCGGGCAAGGACGGCATCGACGTCTGCAAGGAGATCCGGGCAGAATCCGGCGTCCCCATCGTCATGCTCACGGCGAAGGGCGACACGATCGACGTCGTCCTCGGACTCGAGTCCGGCGCGGACGACTACGTCGTGAAGCCGTTCAAGCCCAAGGAGCTGGTCGCCCGGATCCGGGCCCGGGTACGCCGCTTCGACGAGCCGGTCAACGAGTCCCTGACCATCGGTGACCTCGCCATCGACGTGGCCGGCCACTCGGTCACCCGCAACGGAGCGCCGATCAACCTGACCCCGCTCGAGTTCGACCTGCTGGTGTGCCTGGCGCGCAAGCCGTGGCAGGTGTTCACCCGCGAGGTGCTCCTCGAACAGGTCTGGGGATACCGGCACGCCGCCGACACCCGGCTGGTCAACGTGCACGTGCAGCGGCTCCGCTCCAAGGTGGAGCACGACCCGGAGAACCCGGAGATCGTGGTGACGGTCCGTGGTGTCGGGTACAAGGCAGGATCCCCCTGAGCGGACCGGGCCGATGACCAGTCGAAGTCTCCCGGCCGCCCTCCGCCGCAGCCTCACGTTCTGGCGGCGCTCCATCCAGGCCAGGGTCGTCGTCAGCACCGTGTTGCTCTCCGCGGCCGTCATCAGCATCGTCGGCTGGTTCCTGCTGCAACAGACCCGGGAGGGTCTGCTCGACAACCGCGTATCCGCCGTGGTGGCCGAGGCCAACAACGAGACCGTCGAGGCCCGGGACCGGCTGGCGGCGGCGCCCGGAACCGACATCGACAGCGTGGCTCAGCAGCAGGACCTCGTCGAGCCGATCATCCAGCGTGGCGAGACCCGCGGCTTCAGCGTCGTGATGTCGGGGCCCGTGGAGTCCGGCGCCCGGATCGAGGACGGGGGCGCCAGGTCCACCCTCGACCTGGACACCTCGAGCGTCCCTGTGTCGCTGGAGGAGCACTTCGACGAGCCGGCCGGCACCGCCTGGACCTACACCAAGATCCGGACACCGAGGGGGAGGACGACCAGATCCACACCGAGCCGGGGATCGTCGTCGGCTCCCAGGTCCGGCTCCCGGCCGACGGGTCGACCTACACGCTGTACTACCTGTTCCCCCTCGAGCGAGCAGCAGGAGACCCTCGCGCTGGTCACGCGGGCGCTGCTGACCGCCGCGCTGCTGCTGCTCGTGCTGGTCGCCGGCGTCACCTGGCTGGTGACCCGGCAGGTCGTCACGCCGATCCGGTTGGCCCGGCGGGTCGCGGAGCGGCTGGCTGCCGGCCAGCTCCAGGAGCGGCTGCGGGTCACCGGGGAGGACGACCTGGCCCGGCTGGCCACGTCGTTCAACCAGATGGCCACCAGCCTGCAGCGCCAGATCCGCCAGCTCGAGGAGCTCAGCCGGGTCCAGCGCCGGTTCGTCTCCGACGTCTCCCACGAGCTGCGGACGCCCGCTGACCACGGTCCGCATGGCCGGCGACGTGCTGCACGACGCGCGCGCGCGACTTCGACCCGGCCACCTCCCGGGCCGCCGAGCTGCTGCAGACCGAGCTCGACCGGTTCGAGACGCTGCTCGTCGACCTGCTCGAGATCAGCCGGTTCGACGCCGGTGCGGCCGTCCTCGAGACCGACGACGTCAACCTGGTCGACGTCGCCCACCGGGTCGTCGACCTGACCCGGGCGCTGGCGGAGCAGCGCGGCACCGCAGGTCGTGGTCCGGGCGCCCGGACCACGCCTGCCTGGCCGAGGCCGACGTACGCCGGGTGGAGCGGATCGTCCGCAACCTCGTCACCAACGCGATCGACCACGCCGAGACGCGGCGACGTCGTCATCCACGTCGCCGGCGACGACCACGCGGCCGCGATCGCGGTGCGCGACTACGGCGTCGGACTCGCGCTCCGGCGAGTCGGCGCATGGTGTTCAACCGGTTCTGGCGCGCCGACCCCGCCCGCGCCCGCACCAGCGGCGGCACCGGCCTCGGCCTGTCGATCTCGCTCGAGGACACCCACCTGCACGGCGGCTGGCTCCAGGCCTGGGGCCGACCCGGCGAGGGCGCCCAGTTCCGGCTGACCCTGCCCCGCCGGGCGGGCGGCGTGCTCGCGCCAGAGCCCGCTGCCGCTCGTCCCCGACGACGCGGGGGAGCCGGTCGCATGACGACCGTCACGCAGCGTCCCGGCGCGCCGCGCGTCCGTCGCCGTCCTGCTCGCGCGTGCTGCGTCCTGGCGCTGCCACCGGCTGCGTGCGGCTGCCCGAGGACGGTCCCGTCGTGGAGGCCGAGTCCGGCGGCGGCCTCGACGAGCCGCACGCCATCGTTCATCGACCCCCGGCCGCCGCAGCCCGGTGCCACGCCGCGCCGAGATCGTCGACGACTTCCTCGAGGCGATGCAGGCGACCCCGATCCAGACCAACGTCGCCCGGCAGTTCCTCACCCAGGACGCCCGACGCGCGTGGAACCCGGAGGCGCAGACGATCACCTACGCCGAGGCGTCGCAGCCCCGCGGCGACCGGCGACGGTGACGGTGACGCCTGAGTCGGCGCCGACCGGCTCGACGCCCGCGGCGCCTGCCGCGGGCGGCTGCCGGCCGACCAGCGGACCATCGAGTTCCCGATGGAGCTCGGAGGACGGCGAGTGGCGGATCGCCGCAGGCCCCCGACGCGCTGATCGTCCCGGAGTCGTGGTTCGAGCAGCGGTTCCGCCAGGTCGTCGCTCTACTTCTTCGACCCGACGCGCGCAGATCCTCGTGCCCGGAGCCGGTGTTCGTGCCGCGCGGCGACCAGCTCGCCACCGCGCTGACCGAGGCCCTGCTGCGCGGGCCCGGGCCGGGCCTGGACGGGTCGCGCAGAGCTTCATCCCGCCCGGCCTCGACCTCGGCCTGTCGGTGCCCGTGTCCGACGACGGCGTCGCCGACCTCAGCCTGCAGCGGCTACTCGGGTCAGCTGACACCGCAGGCGAGCGAGCTGATGATGGCCCAGTTCGCCTGGACGCTGCGCCAGGAGCCCGCGATCGAGGCGCTCCGGGTCTCGATCGGCGGCGAGCCGGTCACCTCGGCCCGGGCGGAGCCTGTTCAACGTCGACGGCGGCGTCGGAGTACGACCCGGCCGGCTCCGCGACGCGAGCCCGCTGCTCTACGGGCTGCGGGACGGGCTGCTGGTCTCCGGTCCAGCCCGACGGGCTGGCCGCCGGTCGACGGGCCCGCTGGGCACCGGACCTCGGGCTCCGCTCGATCGGCGGTCGACCTCGACGCCACCACGGTCGCCGGCGATCGCGCGCGACGGGCGACCGGGCCCTGATGGCCGTCGGTCCGCGGCCCCGGCGGACGGGTCGAGGAGGTCGCCAGCGGGGCCGCAGAACCTGCTCCGGCCGGCCTGGGACTTCGCCGACCGGCTCTGGCTGGTCGACCGACGCGCCGACGGTGCGCGGTCGCTCTCGACGTGGACGGCAACCGGCCGGTGCCGATCGAGGTGCCCGGGCATCACGGGCCGACGGGTCACCCAGTTCCTGGTCTCCCGCGACGGCTCCCGGCTGGTCGCCGTCGTGCGCCGGCGCCGGCAGGGACCGGCTGTGGTCAGCCGGATGCGCCACAACGGCCAGGGCGCGCGTCGTCGGCGCCACCCGGCCCGGCGGATCGGCTGGGAGGGCGAGCCGGGCTGCGGATCCGCGACATCGCGTGGACCTCGCCGACACTCGTCGCCGTTCTGCACCGGTCGCCGAGCGACCTCTCGCAGGTCCGCGCGTCTCGGTCGACGGTGCGCCGTGCCGGCCTGGACGCCTGCTCACGACACTCCCGGGACGAGTCGCTCGCCCTGGCCGGGTCGCCCGCCGCGGCCGAGAGCCTGTACGCCGTCACCACACCGAGCTCGACGACCTGACCCGCGGCGACGCCATCGAGCGCCCGCGTCGACCCAGGGTCGCTCAGATCGACTACGTCGGCTGATCGGCACCGTCCACAGGCCGACGCCCGGCCGTTGAGCGCGGCGGCCTGGTCTGCTTGCGATCGCCGCGAGTGCGCGACGTGTTCGCCGACCTGGTGCTCGGCGGCCGCTGCGTCGGCTGCGCGCCGGCCCGGGCCGGCGCTCTGCCCGGCCTGCCTGGGCGCCCTGCCGACCACGGCGCCGCCCGGCCTGGCCGACGCCCGACCCCGGCCGGGCCTGGCGACGCCCTGGGCGGCGGCGGAGTACGACGGCACGCTGCGGGCGATGGTCCTCGCGCACAAGGAGCGCCGGCGTCCTCGCGCCTCCGGCAGCCGCTCGGCCTGCTGCTCGCGGCGGGGTGCGGCGGCCGGCGCCGGCCGGCCGACCGGTCGTGCTGGTGCCGGTGCCGTCCCGGCCGGGCGCGGCCCGCGCCCGCGGCCACGACCCGACGTACGCCCTGACCGGCGCGCGCCGCCCGACTGCTGCGCAGCCAGGGGTACGACGCGACGGCCGGTCCGGCTGCTGGTCTCCCGCGGCGGCGTGGTCGACCAGGCCGGGCTCGACGCCGCCGCCCGCGCGGCCAACCTCGCCGGGTCGATGTTCTGCCCGACCGGCGTCGCTGCGGCGGCTCGCCGGCCGCCGGCTGCGGGTGGTGGTCTGCGACGACGTGCTGACCACCGGAGCCACGGCCCGCGAGGCCCAGCGGGCGCTGGAGGCCGCGGGCCTGCAGGTCGCCGGGATCGCCGACCGGTCGGCGGCCACCCGGCGAGCGGTCTCCCGGCCTGTCCGTCCGACTGGGAATCTTCAGGGCTACCGCTTTCTTCCGCCCGGCCACAGCGACTAACGTCGGTCCATGGAGTCCGTCCGGGTCCGTGGTTGCGTCGTCGGGACGCCCTGGATCCCCAGGGCGTCCCGACGGCAAGCCGATGCCAGTCGCAGGCGAAACGGTCCACGTAAGGCGCGTCCGCGGACTCGTCCGGGGCCGCCGATCACGGTGCGGCTTAGACGTAAGTCCTGCCTCGCCCCACCGTCAGACGCGGTGGGGCGGGAGAAGGCCAGTAGTGGCAGAAAGCTGCGAGCAGCCTCAGCAGGCGATTGTGGGGACGAAGACCAGGTCGGCCGGACGGACTCCTGCCATCGCCACGAGCCCTCGGGCTGAGGTGCCGAAGGACGAGGAGACTCAAAACCAAACCGATTAACGGGAGGTTCACATGGAAGTTGTGGTCACGGGTCGGCACTGCGAGCTGTCTGATCGGTTCCGCAGCCACGTCACGGAGAAGCTCTCCCGGCTCGAGAAGCACGACCATCGGATCATCCGGGTCCAGGTCGAGGTCGAGAAGGAGCGGAACCCGCGTCAGCACGACCGCGCCGTAAGGTCGAGCTCACCGCCTTCTCCAAGGGACCCGTGATCCGGGCCGAGGCCGCTGCCGAGGACAAGATGGCGCGCTCGACCTCGCCCTCGACAAGATGGCCGCGCAGATGCGCCGCGCCGCCGACCGGCGCCGGGTGCACCACGGCCGGCACACGTCCCGTCTCCGTGGGCCAGGCGCTCGCCGACACCCCGACGGCGACGCCTGGCTGCGGACGACGAGGCGACCATCGACCGCCAGGTCGGGCCGATCACCGTGACCGGTGACGGGCCCCTCGTCGTCCGCGAGAAGTCCCACCCGGCGAGCCCGATGACGCTCGACCAGGCGCTCTACGAGATGGAGCTGGTCGGCCACGACTTCTACCTGTTCGTCGACAAGGAGAGCGAGCGGCCGTCGGTCGTCTACCGCCGCCGCGGCTACGACTACGGCGTGATCTCGCTCGACCTGGGAGCCGGCGTGACTGACGGCCACTGACGCGAATGACGGTGGGATGGCCCGCACGGGCCACCCCACGTCCTGCGTGCACCACCCGTTCGCGCGCCAAACGTCCGCCCGGGCGTGCCATGATGCCTTCGTGGCTGGAACAGAGCGTCGAACCCGAGGAAACGGGCGCGAGCCGATCCGGGTGCTGGTCGTCGACGACCAGGAGCTGTTCCGTCGCGGACTGACCATGCTGCTCGCCGTCGAGCCGCGGCATCGAGGTGGTCGGCGAGGCCGGTGACGGCGTCGAGGGCACCGACCCTCGCGGCGACCGTGGCGCCCGACGTCGTCCTGCTCGACATCCGGATGCCCAAGCGCTCCGGCATCGAGGCCTGCCTCGCGATCAAGGAAGCCGTCCCGTCGGCCAAGATCATCATGCTCACCGTCTCCGACGAGGAGGCCGACCTCTACGAGGCCGTCAAGAGCGGCGCCTCCGGCTACCTCCTCAAGGACTCCTCGATCGAGGAGGTCGCCCAGGCGGTCCGGGTCGTCGCCGACGGCCAGTCGCTGATCAGCCCGTCGATGGCGGTCAAGCTGATCGACGAGTTCAAGCAGATGTCGCGCCCCGAGCGCGAGCACGTCCCGGGCCTCCGCCTCACCGAGCGCGAGCTCGAGGTGCTGCGCCTGGTGGCCAAGAGCATGAACAACCGCGAGATCGCCAAGGAGCTCTTCATCAGCGAGAACACCGTGAAGAACCACGTGCGCAACATCCTGGAGAAGCTCCAGCTGCACTCGCGCATGGAGGCCGTCATGTACGCCGTCAAGGAGAAGCTGCTTGACCTGCCCTAGGTCCGGCCTCCGGCCGGCCCTTGGACGGCATGTCGGTTGAGCAGCCTCGCGAGCGAGGAACGAGCTCACGACCGGCGTGTCGAAACCCCGGTGAGCTGCGCGCGGAGGGCGACCGATGTCGGCCCCGTCTTCTAGCCTGCCTCGCATGCAGTCGCTGAGCACCGCGCAGGCGCGCCGGATCGCGCTCGCCGCCCAGGGGTTCCTCGACAAGCGGCACGCCACGCCGACGATGCGCACCTTCCAGCGCACGCTGGCCCGCACCGGGGTGCTCCAGGTCGACTCGGTCAACGTGCTCCAGCGCGCCCACTACATGCCGCTCTACTCCCGGATGGGCCCCTACGACGTCGAGCTGCTCCGCCGCGCGTCGGAGCGACGCCCGCGCCGGATCCTGGAGTACTGGGCGCACGTCCAGGCCTTCATGCCGGTCGAGCTCTGGCCAGTCATGCGGCACCGCATGGACCACTACCGCACCCAGCGCGGGAAGTGGTCGTTCGTGGACTCCGACCCCGAGCTCGAGGACTCGCTCATCGCGGAGGTCCGCGACCGTGGTGCCTCGACCGCCCGCGACCTCGACGACGGCCTGCCGCGCACGAAGGAGCACTGGGGCTGGAACTGGTCGGAGACCCGCAAGGTCCTCGACTACCTCTACCTGGTCGGCGACCTGGCGATCTCCGGCCGCAACAGCCAGTTCGAGGTGATGTACGACCTGCCGGAGCGGGTCGTTCCTGCCGAGGTCCTGGCCCGACCCACGCCGACCCCCGCGGAGTCCCATCTGGAGCTGGTACGCCGGGCGGCCGTCTCGCACGGGGTCGCGACCGTGCGCTGCCTCGCGGACTACTACCGGATGCGCACCGACCACGTCCGGCCGGCCGTCGAGGCGATGGTCGAGGACGGCGAGCTGCTCCCGGTCACGGTCGACGGCTGGAAGCGGCCGGCGTACCTGCACCGTGATGCCCGTCGCCCGCGCGCCGTGAGCGCCCGGGCGCTGCTCAGCCCGTTCGATCCGCTGGTGTGGGAGCGCGAGCGGACCGAGCGGATCTTCGACTTCCACTACCGGATCGAGATCTACACGCCACCTGCCAAGCGGGTGCACGGCTACTACGTGCTGCCGTTCCTGCTGCGCGACCGGATCGTCGGCCGGGTCGACCTGAAGGCCGATCGGGCTGCCGGCCGACTGGTCGTCAAGTCGGCCTGGGCCGAGGCCGGCGCCCCAGAAGACACCGCTGAGGAGCTGAGCGCCGAGCTGCGCGTCCTGGCCGGCTGGCTCGGCCTCGACGACATCACGGTCGAGCCACGAGGGGATCTCGCGCCGGCGCTTCGCCCGTGACCGGCTTCGCCGATGCGCCCGGCGCACCACCCGCTGGGTAGAGTGGCTGAGGCAATCCGAACCTTCCAGGGAGTCCACTCACGTGCCTGCAATCCTTGACAAGCTCCTCCGCATCGGCGAGGGGAAGATCCTGCGCCAACTCGAGTCGGTGGCACAGGCCGTCAGCGCGATCGAGGACGACTTCGTCGCCATGAGCGACGACGAGCTCCGCGGCATGACCGACGAGTTCAAGAAGCGGCTCGAGGACGGCGAGACCCTCGACGACCTGATGCCCGAGGCCTTCGCCACGGTGCGCGAGGCCGCCAAGCGGGTCATCGGCCAGCGGCACTACGACGTTCAGGTCATGGGTGGCGCTGCGCTGCACCTCGGCAACATCGCCGAGATGAAGACCGGTGAGGGCAAGACCCTGGTCGCGACCCTCCCGGCCTACCTCAACGCCCTGGCCGGCAGGGGCGTCCACATCGTCACGGTCAATGACTACCTCGCCAAGTACCACGCCGAGTGGATGGGGCGCATCCACCACTTCCTCGGCCTGAGCACCGGCGTCATCCTCCCGCAGATGCGTGCCGAGGAACGGCGGGCGGCGTACGCCTGCGACATCACGTACGGCACCAACAACGAGCTCGGCTTCGACTACCTGCGCGACAACATGGCCAGCTCCATCGAGGACTGTGTGCAGCGCGGACACAACTACGCCATCGTCGACGAGGTCGACTCGATCCTGATCGACGAGGCCCGCACCCCGCTCATCATCAGCGGGCCCACCCAGGACGAAGTCCGCTGGTACGGCGAGTTCGCGAAGCTGGCGCTCACGCTCACCCGCGACGTCGACTACGAGGTCGACGAGAAGAAGCGCACGATCTCGGTGCTCGAGCCGGGCATCACCAAGGTCGAGGACCACCTCGGCATCGAGAATCTCTACGAGTCGGCCAACACGCCGCTGATCTCCTTCCTCAACAACTCGATCAAGGCCAAGGAGCTCTTCCGCAACGACAAGGAGTACGTCGTCATTGAAGGCGAGGTGCTCATCGTCGACGAGCACACCGGCCGCATGCTGGCGGGGCGTCGTTACAACGACGGCCTGCACCAGGCGATCGAGGCCAAGGAGGGCGTCGTGGTCCGCGAGGAATACCAGACCCTCGCCACGATCACCCTCCAGAACTACTTCCGCCTCTACGAGAAGCTCGCCGGCATGACCGGTACTGCCATGACCGAGGCATCGGAGTTCGACAAGATCTACAGCCTCGGCGTCGTGCCCATCCCCACCAACGAGACGATGATCCGGCGCGACCTGGCAGACCTCGTCTACCGCACCGAGGAGGCGAAGTACGTCGCCGTCGTCGACGACATCGAGGAGAGGTTCCGCAAGGGACAGCCGGTCCTCGTGGGCACGGTCTCGGTCGAGAAGTCCGAGCTGCTCTCCGGCCTGCTGAAGCAGAAGAGCGTCCCGCACACGGTCCTGAACGCGAAGGTCCACGCCGACGAGGCCAAGATCGTCGCCCAGGCCGGTCACAAGGGCGCGGTCACCGTCGCCACGAACATGGCCGGTCGAGGCACCGACATCATGCTGGGTGGGTCGGTCGAGTTCCTCGCCGACCAGCTGCTGCGTTCGCAGGGCCTAGACCCGGTCGAGCACGTCGAGGAGTACGAAGCGGGCTGGCCCGGTGCGCTCGAGAAGATCAAGGCGCAGGTCGCGAACGAGCACGACGAGGTCAAGGAGCTCGGCGGTCTCTACGTCGTCGGAACCGAGCGGCACGAGTCGCGCCGGATCGACAACCAGCTCCGCGGTCGTTCGGGCCGCCAGGGCGACCCGGGCGAGTCCCGGTTCTACCTGTCCCTGCAGGACGAGCTGATGCGGCTGTTCAAGTCCGACTGGGTGGACCGGGTGCTGCAGGTCCTGAAGATCCCGGACGACGTACCGATCGAGAACAAGCGGGTCACCGGCGCGATCGCCAATGCCCAGGGCCAGGTGGAGTCGCAGAACTTCGAGTCGCGCAAGAACGTCCTCAAGTACGACGACGTGATGAGCCGCCAGCGCGAGGTGATCTACGCGGAGCGGCGTGAGGTCCTCGAGGGTGCGGACCTCCAGGACCAGGTCCGCACGTTCATCGACGACGTCGTCGCCGGCCACGTGCGGGGCGCGACGGAGGACTACGCCGAGGAATGGGACCTGGAGGGTCTCTGGGCCGCGCTCGGCCAGCTGTGGCCGGTCTCCATCGACCTGGCCGTCCTCGAGAAGGAGAGCGGCGGTCGGGAGGCTCTCGACCGCGAGGAGCTGGTCGCGGCACTCAAGAAGGACGCGCATGAGGCCTACGACCGCCGCGAGGCGGAGGTCGGGGAGGACGTCATGCGGGAGCTCGAGCGCCAGGTGCTCCTCTCCGTGCTCGACCGCAAGTGGCGTGAACACCTCTACGAGATGGACTACCTGCGAGAGGGCATCGGACTGCGGGCCTACAGCCAGCGCGATCCGCTCGTCGAGTACCAGCGCGAGGGCTTCGACATGTTCGCCGCCATGATGGACGGCATCAAGGCCGAGGCGGTCGGCTTCATGTTCAACCTCGAGGTCGCCGTCGAGGAAGACGAAGAGGTGGAGGAGGAGCCCGTCCCGGAGCCGATGCAGCAGCCGGTCCCCGTTGCCGACGCCCGGGAGACGCCGCACATCCGCGCGAAGGGACTCGACCGGCCCAAGCAGCCGGCCAACCTCTCCTACTCCGCCCCCACCGCGGAGGGTGAGGTCGAAGTCCGCGGCGGGACCACGGTCACCAACGCGGACGACCCGTACGCCGGTGTCGGCCGGAACGCAGAGTGCCCCTGCGGATCAGGCAAGAAGTTCAAGAAGTGTCACGGCGCTCCCGGCGGGCCGACGGGGCTCACCGCGAGGCCCGCTGGCTGAATCGTCGCCGTGCGCGCGATCCCGGCAGTAGTTCCTGCACCCTGTGGCCGAGGATCTACCGGAACCACGATCGCCTGCTCCTGCTCACGCGAAGTCGAGCGCCACGCACTGCCACCGGTCGCTGATGACCTCGAACCGCAGGGCCAGGGCGCGCGAGCGGCGCCCGTAGCGCACGTGCGCGCTGACCTCGGCCGCATCGCCCGCGACGAAGCAGGTGCGGACGCCGACCACCTGGGGGCGGATCGCCTGGACGCGTCCCTGACCCGCCCGCTGCCCGACGGCACGGGCGACCAGCTGGGCGCGCCGTTGGAGGTCCTCGTAGACCCGTGGGGTCGTCCAGCGGAGCAGCTGGCTGACCGGTCGGTCCCCGCCGACGATCTCGACCGCCGCCTGGGCGTAGCGATGTGCCCACTGCTCGAGCCGGCCACGGGCCTGTTGGTCGATGGTGACGACGTCGCCGCTCCGGCGGCCAGGGGAGGAGCCAGCTCGGGCGGGTCGTACCGGGGTGCAGGTCGAGGGCCAGGGTGCCCTGGACACTCCCGACCGGCACCTCGTGCGCAGCGGGACGACCTTCTCGTGGAACGGCGTCATGACAGCTCCTCTCGGAATCGGGGGATCCGCAGTTGTTGGCCGGGGAGGATCAGGTCGGGGTCTGGACCGATGACGGCACGGTTGACGTCGTAGAGCTCCCGCCAGCGGGCCGTGATGGTCGCAGGGTCGGCTGCCTCGGGATGGTCGGCCGCCGCCAGCCCCCACAGAGTGTCGCCACGGCGGACGACGATCAGAGCGGGAGCGGGCGCGGCACCCGGCGCCCCGGTGCGTGGCGCGGCCTGGGCGACCACCTGGCCGACATGCATCACGGCGGTGGCGCGGTCGGGGAGTGGTAGGCCTGTCAGCACCGACTCCCGGCCGTCCCCGTCGTCCGCGGAGCCGGCATAGGACGGTACGGCGAGGCTCCCGGCGACCCCGCCGACGACGGCCACGCCGCATGCCGCGAGCACCAGCCTCCGCAGCCCCACGGGGATGCCGCGCCGCGCGCGAGACCGACCGCGGACCACCTCGAGAGCAATGACCCAAGTGAGGATCGACGCCCACCCGGCGCTCGCCACCAAGGCAACCTCGCACAGCCACACAAGTGCCCGGTCGAAGGCAACGGCGTCGAGGGACCCGGACCCCACCGCCGCGACGGCCACTCCGAGGTCCGACAGCAGCCATGACATCAGGACTGCGCCGCCGGTGGTGACCGACAGCGAGACCAGGAGGCATCGCAGGAGGGAGGCGGATCCGAGGGACCGAGACATTGGGCCGATGCTTTCGTTTGCTTACGTTTGAGTAAGTGAACGCCTCTTTACCGAGGATCGCAAGGGCTACTCCACAGATGCAAGGGGTGTGGGAGGGTCGGGGCCATGCGGGGTCCGCGGTGAGCTGGGAGGAGCAGCTGTTCTCCTTGTTCGACGACCTCGAGCAGCAGGCCGAGGCGCTCTACGACGCCGAGCGGGACGCCGATCTGGCCGACCGCAGCAGGGCGGAGTACGCCGCCGTGACCCTCGCGAGCCGACTCATGGCCTCGCTCGACCGCGAGCTGAGCCTGGAGGTGCGCGGAGTCGGCCGGATCGACGGCGTCCTCAGACGGGTCGCCGAAGGATGGTGCCTGCTGCACGGCTCCGGTCAGGACTGGGTGGTTCGCACGGCGGCGATCTCCGTCGTCCGGGGACCCTCGGAACGCTCGGTCCCCGAGGTGGCGTGGTCACCGGTCACGAAGCTCGGTCTCGGATCGGCACTGCGCCGGATCGCCGACTCGGGGGAGCGGTGCCGCGTCCACCTCGTCGACGGTGCCTGTCACGACGTCGTCCTGACCCGGGTCGGGAAGGACTTCGTGGAGGCAAGGGCAGAGACGGGACAGTCGGTGCTGGTGTCGTTCGACGCGATGGCGGCGGTTCAGAGCCGCAGGTAGCCCATCCTCACGTCGCCTCCACGTCGTACGGCGGCACCTCGCCGGCCCGCAGCGGGCGAAGGCCACGACGCTGCGGGGTCGCCTCCTCCTCGGCGTCCTCCATCGCCTCGACGATGTGCTTGCGGACGATGGTTCGCGGGTCGAGGTCGCGCAGCTCGAGGTCGGAGTACTCGGGGCCGAGCTCGTTGCGCAGGTCGTCGCGGGCGTCCGTGGCGAACTTGCGGAGCGCGTGCAGCATCCGGCCCGCCTGTCGGGCGAACTCGGGCAGCTTGTCGGGTCCGAAGACCAGCACGGCGACCAGGGCGATCACCGCCAGCTCCGTCAGCCCGACCCCGAACACGCCAGTGCCTCGACCTAGGACTTGCCGGTCGGCGTCAGCCCCAGCTGCATGCCGGCGAGGCCGCGGCCACGACCGGACAGTCGCTCCGCGATGCCGGACAGCTCCACGGCGGCCGCAGCAGTCGGGTCGGACTCGACGATCGGCTTGCCGGCGTCCCCTCCCTCGCGCAGCGAGAGGTCGAGCGGGATCCGGCCGAGCACGGGTACGTCGTACCCGAAGCGCGCGGACAACGTTGCGGCCACCCGGTCTCCGCCGCCGCTGCCGAAGAGCTCGATCTGGTGGTCCGGGCCGCAGTGTGGGCAGGGAAGGTAGCTCATGTTCTCCACGACGCCGACCACTCGCTGGTGGAGCATCGAGGCCATGGTGCCAGCGCGCTCCGCGACCTCGGCCGCTGCCTCCTGCGGCGTCGTGACGACGATGACCTCGGCCCCGGGCAGGTGCTGTCCGAGGGAGATGGCCACGTCGCCGGTGCCCGGCGGCAGGTCGAGGAGCAGCACGTCCAGATCGCCCCAGTAGACGTCGGAGAGCATCTGGACCAGGGCCCGGTCCAGCATCGGTCCACGCCAGGCCACCACCTGGTCCCGGCGGGGCTTGAGCATCCCGATCGAGATCACCGACACCCCACTCGGGGTGGGGACCGGCATGATGAGGTCCTCGACCTGGGTCGGTCGCGAGTCGGCAACCCCGAGCATGGCGGGCACCGAATGGCCGTAGATGTCGGCGTCCACCACGCCCACCGTGAGGCCTTGCTGGGCCATGGCCAAGGCCAGGTTGACCGTGACCGAGGACTTGCCGACCCCGCCCTTCCCGCTGGCGATGGCGAACAACTTGGTGAGCGATCCGGGCTGCGCGAACGGAATCTCCCGCTGGGCCTGGCCACCGCGAAGCGAGTCCTGGAGCCCGGAGCGCTGCTCGGCGGTCATCACTCCAAGCTGGAGGTCCACCGAGCTGACGCCGTCCACCGCCGAGACGGCGGCGGTCACATCGCGGGTGATGGTGTCCTTGAGCGGGCAGCCGGCGACGGTGAGCAGCACCTTGACGTGGACAGTGCCGTCGTCATCGATGTCCACCGAGTCCACCATGCCGAGCTCGGTGATCGGCTTCTTGATCTCAGGGTCGTTGACGGTCGCCAGGGCGGCCTGGATGTCGGAGTTGACCTGCTCGGTCGTGGGGCTGCTCATGATGGCCAAGCCTAGATGGTGGGTGATGGGCCAACGCAGTCGCTACGCCTCCGTGGCCCGCTCGCCCTCACCGGATGCCTCCGGCTTCGCGCGTTCCTCCAGCTCGCTCAGCAGCGCGCGGAGCTCCGAACGCAGGTAGTCGCGAGTGGCGACCTCCCCGACCGCCATCCGTAGAGAGGCCACCTCGCGGGCCAGGAACTCCATGTCCGCGTGCGCGCGGGCGTTGGCCTGCCGGTCCTGCTCGGCGATCACCTTGTCCCGATGCTCCTGACGGTTCTGGGCGAGAAGGATCAGCGGAGCGGCGTACGACGCCTGCAGGCTCAGCATCAGGGTCAGGAAGATGAACGGGTACTCGTCCCAGTCCAGGTCCGCCGGTGCCAGCCAGTTCCACAGGATCCAGATCGCGACGAAGAGCGTCATGTAGATCAGGAACTGCGCCGTCCCCATGAAACGCGCGAACTGCTCGGCGAACGTCCCGAACGTGTCGGGGTCGTACGACGGCCTCCGCACGAGCGGGCGGCGACGGACCTCCCGCGGAGTGTCCAGGCGGGGACCGCGCTGCTCGGTCATGCCGGTTCCTCGGCCCCGAGCCGGCGCAGTCCCTGGTCGCGCCAGTTCTCCGGGAGCATGTGGTCCAGCAGGTCGTCGACGGTGACGGCGCCGAGCAGCCGACCCTGGTCGTCGACGACGGGTGCCGCGACCAGGTTGTAGGTGGCCAGGTGCGCGGCGACCTCGTCGATGCCCGCTCCGGGTCGCAGGGTGTCCATGGACTTGTCGAGGGCCGCCGCCACCAGCGTGGACGGCGGTTCGCGCAACATCCGCTGGATGTGCCCGCAGCCGAGCAGCTTGCCGGTGGGGGTCTCCAGCGGTTGTCGGCACACGTAGACCATGGCGGCCAGCGAGACCGGAAGGTCGGGATCGCGGACGTGGGCCAGCGCCTCGGCGATGGTGGCGTCGGGTCCGAGGATCACCGGCTCCGGCGTCATCATTCCGCCAGCGGTCTCCTCCTCATAGGACATCAGACGTCGGACGTCCTCGGCGTCCTCGGACTCCATCAGGCTGAGCAACGTGGCGGCCGTGTCCGGGGGGAGGTCGGCGATCAGGTCGGCCGCGTCGTCAGCCGACATCTCCTCGAGGATGTCGGCCGCTCGCTCGGAGTCCAGGTGCTCGAGGATCTCGACCTGGTCCTCGGCGGGCAGCTCCTCGATCACGTCCGCGAGGCGGGTGTCCTGGAGGGCCGCGACGACGGCCGCTCTCCGTTCGAACGGCAGCTCGTGGATCATGTTGGCCGCGTCGGCAGGCTTCATCTCGTTGAGGGCCGCGATCAGGTGGGTCGCGCCCTGGGTGTCGTCACGGCCGGTGAGCCCCTCGACGTCGCGCCACTCCACCACGTGCGTCTGACCCTTGCGACGGAGCCGGGTGCCGGACTCCTGCACCGCGACCCGGGAGAGCACCCAGTCCCGGTCCCGGGCCTGCTCCATGCCGACGTCGTAGACGGTGCCCGTGATGCCGGAGCTCGGGATGGTCACGGTCCGGTCGAGCATCTGGCCCATGACCAGGATCTCTGTCGGCCGCTGCTCGAAGCGCCGCATGTTGAGCAGGCCCGTGGTGTAGACCTGACCGCTGTCGATGTTGGTGACCCGGGTCATCGGCACGAAGATCCGTCGTCGGCCGAACACCTCGGCCACGAGGCCCAGCACCCGGGGCTGGTTCACTTCGGAGCGCACCGCGGCCACGAGGTCGCGTACCTTGCCGACCTGGTCCCCTTGAGGGTCGAAGATCGGCAGGCCGACCAGACGGGCGGCGTACACGCGGGAGGGGCCGGTGCTCACGGCGGCAACGCTACTAGCCGCGTGGCGCCTTCCGGTTCAACCGCGCGGGCAGTACAACTCCTCCTTGCGAACGGGGTGACGCATGCAGTCCTTGACCCGATACGCGGGGGGCAGCGTGGCGAGCGACCTGATCATCGGATGGTCGGTGCTCCGGTTGACCAAGGGTCCCCGGTCGGCGACGAAACCCGAGAAGTCGACGGCGTCGGTTCCGAGGATCCAGTCGATGTTCGACCGGCCGGGTGGATGGCAGCCGCTGCCGTCGGCGTACCCGCCGTCCGCGGAGTGCATGTCGGCCTGGGACGCCACCGGGCAGAGGTAGTCGGTCTTCTCGTTCATGTCGCCAGTGACGACGACCGGGGTGCCGTCGGCCCGCAACCGGTTGAACAGGCCGATCTGGATCGCCCTGGCCGCGTCGCGCTTGCCCTCGGCGGGTCCGTGGGTGCTGGCCGGATTGTGGTAGTTCGCGAACCACACCTCCCGGCCGGTCTGCACGTGGCGCAGCAGCACGTGTGGCATCTGCATGGCTTTCCGGAAGTACGGGATGGGCGTGGTGCCGGCCTCGACCAGTGCCCAGTCCGCCGTCCGCCACACGATCGAGTTCTGCACCGGCCCCTGGCCCATGCCCATGCCGGGGAACACGCCGTACGAACCGCCAGTCATGCGCGTGAATGTGTGGAACTGGGGGGCCTGGAACTCCTGGAGGCCCGCGACGCTGACGTTGTGCGATCGCAGCAGGGAGACCTGCCAACCCATCCTGGTGACCGAGCCCGTGAAACGGGGCTTGTTCCCTCCGGGTGCCGTGTGGCTGTGGCCGAGCACGTTGAAGGAGCTCACGGTGAAGTCGATGGGTCGCATCGAGGCAGGGTCGACGCGCACAAAGTTCTTCGGTATCGGGGGCAGTTCCTTGAAGTCGACCCCGCGCACGATCTCGGCCTTGAAGGCCAGGCTGGCCCCGGGCCGGTTGCGGTCCTTGTTCGCCGGGCTCGCCGACGGCGAGGGGGACGAGGGCGTGGAGGAGCGAGTGCTGAGGGAGGCAGGCTCGCTGTCGTCGCGCAACATCGGCGCGGCCACGGCCAGGGCACCCACGACCAGGATCAGGGCGAGGGGGAGGGCGGCGTTCCTGAGCGCTCGCAGGCGGTCCGACGGCAGGGAGTGCCGCGGATCCGTCTTGTTGCCCATCGAGAAGTCGTCCTTCGGGTCGCGTGCGGGCGGCCGTCGTACCGGCACCAGGGCCCGTCCGGGAAGTGGGCACGATCCTATCGGAGGGCCTGCACGTGTCCGAATGCTTCCGGGCGTTCGGGGTGCCGCGCCCCGGGCGTCATACTTGTGCCGCCCGAACCCGGGCAGCCCGCGAACCGGAAGGACACCACATGGGTCGCCTCTGCGAGACCGACGGCCTCACCGACGACCAGACCGAGATCCTCAAGGCGGTCCGGACCTTCGTCGAGGAGCAGATCCTCCCAGTCGCCACCGAGCTCGAGCACGCGGACGAATACCCCACGGAGATCGTGGAAGGGCTCAAGGAGCTCGGCCTCTTCGGCCTGATGATTCCCGAGGAGTACGACGGGATCGGCGAGTCGCTCCTGACCTACGCCCTGGCCGTGGAGGAGATCGCCCGCGGCTGGATGAGCGTCTCGGGCATCATCAACACCCACTTCATCGTGGCCTACATGCTGCTCCAACACGGCACCGAGGAGCAGAAGCAGAAGTATCTGCCGAGGATGGCAACCGGGGAGGTCCGCGGGGCCTTCTCCATGTCCGAGCCGGGCTGCGGCTCGGACGTCAGTGCCATCAAGTCCAGGGCCGTCAGGGGTGATGACGGCGACTACACGATCAACGGTCAGAAGATGTGGCTGACCAACGGGGGCTCCGCCAACCTGGTCGCCGTACTCGTCAAGACCGACGAGGGGGCGGACTCGGTCTACCGGAACATGACGACCTTCCTGGTCGAGAAGGAGGAGGGCTTCGGCGAGACCGCGCCGGGGGTCACCATCCCGGGCAAGATCGAGAAGATGGGCTACAAGGGCGTCGACACCACCGAGATGATCTTCGAGGACCACCGGATCGCGGCCGATCAGATCCTCGGAGGAGAGCCCGGCAAGGGCTTCTACCAGATGATGGACGGCGTCGAGGTCGGCCGGGTCAACGTCGCGGCCCGCGGATGCGGGGTCGCGAACCGGGCCTTCGAGCTGGGCGTCGCGTACTCCCAGCAGCGGGAGACCTTCGGCAAGAAGATCGCCGAGCACCAGGCGATCCTGTTCCGGCTCGCCGAGATGGCGACCAAGGTCGAGGCGGCCCACCAGATGATGGTCCGGGCCGCCCGCATCAAGGACAAGGGCGAGCGCAACGACCTCGAAGCAGGGATGGCGAAGTACCTCGCCTCGGAGTACTGCTCCCAGGTCGTCGAGGACTCCTTCCGCATCCACGGGGGCTACGGGTTCTCCAAGGAGTACGAGATCGAGCGCCTCTACCGCGAAGCTCCGATGCTGCTGATCGGCGAAGGAACCGCCGACATCCAGCGGATGATCATCGGGCGCCGGCTCCTCGAGGACTACAAGCTCGAGGGATGATGCGCATCCGTCCTCGGTAGCCTGCCCCCATACCCCCAGGACCGAGGATCCACCCCATGCCGCCCACCGTCGTCCTCCACGTCGGCCTGATGAAGTCGGGCACGACCTTCGTGCAGCAGCAACTCTTCGCGCATCGAGACCTGCTGGCCGAGAAGGCGGTGCACTTCCCGACTGAGTCCTGGGGGATCCAGGTGGGCGCGGTCAAGGACGTCCTGCACCGGCGGACGCCCGACCGGTGGGCGCCGATCGCAGCGGCCATGGCCGGCCATGACGGAGTGTCCGTGTTCTCGATGGAGTTCCTGGCGCCCGCGGGTGGAAAGCAGCGGGAACGGGTCGTGGCCTCGTTGCGGCCGGCCCGGGTCGAGGTGGTGATCACCGCCCGCGACCTCAACCGCAGCCTCATCGCGCGCTGGCAGGAGACCATCCAGAACGGCAGGACCTGGCACTGGGCCGACTACGTGGACGCGGTCCACGACGCCCGGCCGAGCGCCAGCAGCGCGCAGGACTCCGAAGCGGGCCGCGCCTTCTGGCGGCACCAGGATCTCGCCGCGGTCGCCGAGGCCTGGGGAGCGTCAGCCGACCAGCTGACACTGGTGACCGTCCCGCACCCGGGGGCCGACCGGCGTCTGCTCCTCGACCGGTTCTGCCGGGCCACCGGCCTGCCGGAGCTGCCTCTCGTCGAGACGAGCAGCAACGATTCGCTGGGAGCCGCCTCCACCCTGGCCCTGCGTCGGATGAACGAACTCCTCGAGGCGCGTGACCTGGCCTTCCCGATCGGCTCCAGGGTGCGCAAGGGATTCCTGGCGAAGGAGGTACTCGCGGCGCGCAAGCGGGCCGAGCCCAGCCTGGGGCTCCCGGTCCCGGAATGGTTGGCAGAGGAGGCAGCGGACCAGGTGCGGCGCGCTCGCGAGCTGCCGCTGCAGCTGGTCGGTGAATGGGCGGACCTCACGCCTGTGCCGGTCCCGGGCATCGACCCAGGCGAGGTGCCGGACGGCGAGGTGGCCCAGGCGGCGATCGCCGGGCTGGCGGGGCTCGTCGAGCACTGCATCGAGCGGGACGAGCCGGTCTGAAGCGCCTTTGCGCCGCTGCTCGCTCGACGGTCAACCGCCCAGATGGCAGGGTGGAGACATCCCAGTACGCGTCTCGAGGAGGAACGGTGCCTGGATCCGACGGCCAGAACGAGGACCTCAAGGCCAAGATGCGCGAGGCACTCGAACGCAAGCAGGGCCACGACCACCCGGACGACTCAGCCGGGCACAAGGGCAAGGCCCACGGGCCCGAGGTGGCCGGCGGGGCCACTCCCAAGGTGCACCGGCGCAAGGCCGGTGGTGGCGGCTCCTAGCCCCACGTGAGCAATCCCACGCGGACCGTCCTCGCCCCGGGCAGGGCGGTTCGGCATGCTGTGCGCATGCAGTTTGGGCGTAGCTATGAAGAGTTCGAGGTCGGGGCGACGTACCGGCACTGGCCGGGCAAGACGGTCACGGAGTACGACGACCACCTGTTCTGCCTGCTCACGATGAACCACCACCCGCTGCACCTCGACGCCCACTACGCCGGAGAGACCACGCAGTTCGGCAAGAACGTCGTGGTCGGCAACTACGTCTACTCCCTGCTGCTCGGGATGAGCGTCCCCGATGTCTCCGGGAAGGCGATCGCCAACCTCGAGGTCGAGTCCCTGCGCCACGTCGCGCCCACTTTCCACGGGGACACGCTGTACGGCGAGACCACCGTGCTCGACAAGTGGGAGAGCACCTCGAAGGACGACCGCGGCGTCGTCCATGTCGAGACGATCGGGTACAACCAGGACGGCAGGGTCGTGTGCATCTTCCGTCGCAAGGTCATGGTCCCGAAGAACAACTACCTCGAGGACCGGGGCGGAGAGCAGCCGGGCCGCCCCGATCCGCAGCCGGACAAGAACTGGCCAGGGTATGGGGGCGGGACTTCGTCACCCCCGGACCCGTGACCGCGGATCTGCGAACGCCCTGGCCAGCGGCAGCAGACCAAGGATCAGCACCATCGGCACCGCGAACCCGATCCGCAGGTTGCCCGCCCCGACGACGCCGGTGAGCACAGCGCCGAGCAGGGCGCCCACGTAGTTGAACTGGTTGAAGCGCGCGATCACGGCGTCGACCCTGGCCTGTCGCATGGCGGGATCGAGGTCGTCGGTTCCGGCAAGCCGGGCAGCCGCGGAGAAACTGAGCGGGGCGACGACCGCCACCCCGGCGCCCAGGAGCGTGAAGCCGAGCACCGCGACCTGCCAGCTCGGCGCGAAGACGATGACAGCGAGAGCAGCCGACGCCAGGACCGCTCCGACTCGCAGCACCATCACCGCGCCGTACTTCCGGACCAGGGTGTCGCCCGCGAGCCGGATCAGGCCGCTGGCGATCAGGTAGGGGAACGTGGCCAGCGCCACCAGCCCCTCGGGGGTGGAGAACGTGTCATCCAGGTAGGTGGGGCCCCAGGTCGTCGCTGCGGTGTCGACCATGTAGAAGAGCACGAGCGCCACCCCGACCAGCACGATCGGTCGCCAGGGGACAGCCACGGACGCGGGGGTCGCCGTCGGGCCCCGGTCGCGGCGCAGGAACGGCGCGCAGAGGGCCACCAGGGGGATCACGGCCAGTGCGGCCGCGGCTTCGAGAGGGAGGTCCGGCGTGGCCAGCGTCACGGCGGCACCGGTGATGCCGCCGAGGGTCCAGGCACCATGGAAGGACGGCAGGATCGGTCGTTCGTACCGGTGCTCGAGCGCGACGGCCTGCATGTTGGTGGTCGCGTCCACCAGGCCGAGCGCGACGCCGTACGCGGCGAGGCCGAGCACGAACATCGCGGCCACCGGGGCCAGCGTGAGGACCGGCACGGCGACGGCCATCAAGCCCAGCCCGACGCGCAGGACGGTGGCGCTGTCACTCCCCTTCGCCAGTCGCTCGGCCACGACGGAGCCGGCGCCGGCGAGCAGGACCATCATCAGCAACAGCCCGGACAGCTCGAGGTCCGAGAGGTCCCACCTGTCGGAGAACTCCGGCAGCCGCGTGGTCAGGCTGATGAAGACGAAACCCTGGGTCGCGAACGCACCCAGCGTGGCCATCCGGGCCCGACTCGAGCTCATGGCCCTGATCGTCCCAGCAGTCGAGGCGATGGGATGCCAGACTCGCAGGCATGTCCGAAGCCGAGGTATGGGTGGTTCGCCATGGCGAGACCGAGTGGAGCCGCGACCACCGGCACACGTCGGTCACCGACCTGCCGTTGACCGATGCTGGCGAGCAGGTGGCGCGCGAGCTGGCGGGTCGGTTGACCGGTGCCGGTTTCGACCTGGTGCTCACGAGCCCGCGGCTGCGTGCGCGACGGACCGCCGAGCTCGCCGGCTACCCGGACGCCGAGGTCGACGACGACCTCGTCGAGTGGAGCTATGGCGACTACGAAGGCGTCACGACCACCGCCATCCGCGAACAGGTTCCCGGATGGACCGTGTTCACCCACCCCAGCCCTGGCGGGGAGACGGACGCCGAGGTGGGCGAGCGGCTGGACCGGGTGGTCGCGCGGGCTCGCGGGGTCGGGGGCCGGGTCCTCGTCTTCGGTCATGGCCACGCGTTGCGGGTGCTGGCCGCCCGGTGGCTCGACCTGCCGGTGGGCGACGGTGCGCACTTCCAGCTGGACACCGCGACCGTGTCCGTCCTGGGCTACGAGCGCGAGACGCCCGTGCTGCTCCGCTGGAACTCCTGACCCGTTCCCTTGACGCGGGGACGGTCCCCCACAACCGTTGTGCCATGTCCTTGAGGGCGCGGTGCCCCCGGTGCCGCGAGGAGCTGGTCGCGAACGGGACCGAGTGTCCGGTGCACGGGTCCCTGCCGCCGTTGTGGCAGCCCGAAGAGGTGTCGTACGACGAGTTCACCGACCACCTACGCACCTCGGCGCACTTTCCGACCTACCTACCATGGCCGATGAGCCCGGGGTGGACGGTCTCGGACTTCGCTGTGGTGGCCGATCCCGCGACCGGCCCGGTAGGCACCGTCACCTGCTGCTCCGGCACCAGCGAGCTCGACGGTCCGGTGGACGTGTTCGTGGTCGCGGAGGAGGCGGGCGTGGGTCTCGGCGGCCGCTGCGCCGGCATCGTCGGCGACGATCCAGGACCGGAGCTCGGCGACGGACCCCCCACCGCCCGGGTGCGGATCGGGAGCCAGATGGTGCCGCTGTGGGTGGTATCCATGAGCCAGGCCCGGGGGGACTTCGACAGGTCCGTCTTCGCGGGCGAGTCCGGGGGGCGGTGGCTGTGGATCGTGCTGCGCCCGGCGTCGGCCATGCTGCTCATGCGCGACGAATGGATCCTGCGTGACGTCTCCGGGGTCGGGCCGCCCCTTCTGGAGATGCCGTTCGGCGGTCCGCGACCCAGCTGGTGATCCCTGCCCTCACTAGGCTGCGCCCGTGCGCATCGACCTCCACACCCACTCGCGTGCCAGTGACGGCACGCAGAGTCCGGCCGAGCTCGTGCGTGCAGCGGCCGCCGCCGGCCTCGACGTCGTCGGACTGACCGACCACGACACCGCCGACGGATGGGCGGAGGCGGCCGGCACCGCGACGGAGGTCGGCATCAGCCTGGTGCGGGGGATGGAGCTCAGCACCCGCCACGCCGGCCGGGGCGTGCACCTGCTCGCCTACCTGCCGGACCCGACGTACCCGCCACTGAATGACGAGCTCACCCGAATCCTGGCCGGTCGGGACTCCCGGGTCCCGGCCATGCTCGCGCGGCTGCGCGGGCTCGGCATCGACATCCACGAGTCCGACGTACGCCGCGCGGCCGGGGACGCCTCCGCCACCGGCCGCCCGCACGTCGCTGACGCGCTGGTCGCGCTCGGTGCCGTCCAGGACCGGGAAGAGGCGTTCACCCGCTACCTCAGCGCCGGGCGCCCCGCCTACACCAACCGCTACGCCACCTCGCTGGTGGAGATGGTCGACATCGTGGCGGGTGCCGGCGGGGTCAGCGTCGTCGCCCACCCGTGGGGCCGACACCAACGCACGAGCCTGGACGAGGCTGACTTCGCCGGGCTCGCCGCCCGCGGGCTGGCCGGGATCGAGGTCGACCACCAGGACCACGATCGGGAGGCGCGTGAGGCGCTGCGCGCGATCGCCCGCAACCTGGGGCTGGTCGCCACCGGGTCCAGCGACCATCACGGTGCCGGCAAGACGGGGCACGACCTCGGCTGCAACACCACCGACCCGTCGCAGTACGACCGGCTGCTCGAGCTCGCCGCAGCCGCCGCCGCGCGCAGCGGACGGGCCGCCACGCCCGGGGTGGTCCACCGTGGGTGACGTCCTGAACACGGTCTTGCTGGTCGAGGTGTTCGTGACCCTGTTCGTGATCATGGACCCGGTCGGCACGGTGCCGATCTTCCTGTCGCTTACCGGCGGCCGTTCTCCGGCGACCGCCCGCAGGGCCGCGTGGCAGGCGGTCGCGGTCTCGTTCTTCGTCATCACCGTTTTCGCGTTCTTCGGCCAGCAGATCCTCGAGTACCTGCACATCTCGCTCCCGGCTCTCCAGGGTGCCGGCGGCCTGCTCCTGCTGCTCGTCGCGCTCGAGCTGTTGACCGGCAACGAGAAGGAGCCCACGGCGACGGCAGGGGCGAACGTGGCGTTGGTGCCCCTCGGGACGCCCCTCCTGGCGGGCCCCGGCGCGATCGTGGCGACCATGCTCTTCGCCAAGACGATCGACGACGCCGCCGACTTCCTGGCCGTCGCGTTGGGGGTGGTGCTGGTGCACGTCAGCCTGTGGGCCGCGATGCGCTACTCGCTGCCGATCCTGCGACTGATTCGCGAGAGCGGCGTCCTGTTGGTCACGCGGATCGCCGGCCTGCTGCTTTCCGCGATCGCGGTGCAGCTGATCGCCGACTCCGTCCGCGCGTTCATCGCCGGGGAGGGGTAGGCGCTTTCGCGCGGTGTCTATCCAAACGCGGTGTCTCCCCAAATGGGACAACCGATTCCGGCATGATGAGCACCGATGACTCTCACACTCGCGGTCGCCAACCAGAAGGGCGGCGTCGCCAAGACAACGTCGGTCGCGTCCATCGGGGCAGCGCTCGCCGAGCTGGGCCACCGGGTGCTGCTGGTGGACCTCGACCCGCAGGCGTGCCTGACCTTCTCCCTGGGCATCGACCCGGAGGATCTCGAGCTGTCCGTGCACCACGTGCTGACCAAGGGCCTCGACCCGGCGGAGGTCATCATCGAGACCGAGGACGGCGTTGACCTGCTTCCGGCCACGATCGAGCTCGCCCGCGCAGAGGCCGACCTGATGACCCGGACCGGTCGCGAGCACGCGATCAAGTCCGCGCTGGAGCCGCTCGAGGACGACGAGACCACCTACGACTGGGTGCTGCTCGACTGCCCGCCGTCCCTCGGCATCCTCACCGTGGCCGCCCTGACCGCGGCCCAAGGGGTGCTGATCCCGCTCCAGTGCGAAACGCTCTCCCATCGGGGCGTCGGGCAACTGCTCGACACCGTCCACGACGTCCGCCGGTTCACGAACCGCGGGCTCGAGGTCTGGGGAGTGCTTCCGACCCTGTACGACGGCCGCACCAACCACGCCCGCAGCGTGCTGGAGACCATCTCGGACACCTACGACCTCGACGTGATCGAGCCGCCGATCCCCAAGACCATCAGGTTCGCGGAGGCCCCAGCCGCCGGGCGGTCGATCCTGTCGACCAGCCGGAGCAGCAAGGGTGCCCAGGCGTACCGCGATGTGACAGCCGCATTGGTCGATCGCGCGGGCCGGAAGCCCGCGAGGAGAGGCTGACATGACTGGGCGACGCAAGGCGAGTCCGGTCCGTCCGCGCTACGGCCGGATCGCGCTGGCCGCGACCTCGACGACCGTCACCGCCATCGCGGTGCTCGGCGCTGCCGGCGCGCTCCCGTCCGCCGCCCACGAACCCGCGCGCGAGGGGGCGATCGCGAGCGTCGGTGCATCCTCCGCGGAACCGGAGTCAGGTCAGGAGGGCGACCCGGCGCCGAGCAGTTCGTCGGCCCGGCAGGCGACCGGGCCGAAGGCCAGCCAGCCGGCCACGGCCGGCCGCGACACGGAACCGGCTGCTCCCCAGGAGCCCGCGGTGCCGGCGGGGTCGGGGCACGGGCGGCGCGTGGTGTTCAGCGAGGGCGAGCAGCGGGTGTGGCTGGTCGGCGGGAAGGGCGAGGTCCGGCGTACCTATCTCGTCTCCGGCAGCATCTACGACAACCTCGATCCCGGCACCTACTCGGTCTACTCCCGGTCAGAGCAGGCGTGGGGGATCGACGACTCCGGGTCGATGAGGTACTTCGTCCGGTTCGCGCAAGGCGACAACGCGGCCATCGGCTTCCACGACATCCCGGTCGACGAGGGCGCTCGCGTCCAGACGGTGGCCGAGCTCGGCACCCCGTTGTCACACGGGTGCATCCGTCAGCGTTCGGGCGACGCCCGAGCGATGTGGGCCTTCGCGCCCCTGGGCACGAAGGTCGTCGTCACCGCCTGATCCGGTGGTGGAGGTGCGAGCGAATCAGTCGGCGGTCGTGGCTGCGGGCCGCTGGCCCTGATCGCCCGTGGGGCGCCGGCGACGGCGGCGGTTCCGGTTTCCGGAGGACGCTTTCGACCCGGACGTGGCCTGCTTGGCCTCGCCGCCCTGACCCTCGACCGGCTGGCCGCTCCGGGTGCGGGACCGGTTCCGGTCGCGATTCCGGTTGCGTGGCGGCCGGCCGCCGGCCGGCTTCTCCCCGCGATCCGACCGGGCCGGAGCGGGCTTCGGCTCCGCGATGCGGCCCCTGGTACCCGTGGGGATGGCCTGGTCGTGGTGGAGGTGCTCGGAGGTGGAGTAGGTCTCCTGCGGTTCGTCGAACGGCAGGTCCAGGGCCTTGTTGATCATCTTCCATCGGTGCAGGTCGGCCCAGTCCACGAAGGTGATGGCGGTGCCGGTGGCGCCGGCGCGACCCGTGCGACCGATCCGGTGCACGTACATCTTCTCGTCCTCGGGACAGGAGTAGTTGATGACGTGAGAGACGCCCTGGACGTCGATGCCACGAGCCGCCACGTCGGTCGCCACAAGCACCCGCAGCTTGTCCTCACGGAACTTCGTGAGCGCCCGCTCGCGGGCGGCCTGCTGCATGTCACCGTGCAGCGGGCTCGCGGCGAACCCACGGTCGGCCAGGTCGTCGGCGACCCGCTGCGCCGCCCGCTTTGTGCGGGTGAACACGATGATCTTCTCGGCGTCGTCGGCCTGCAGCACCTTGCCGATGATCTCCGGCTTGTCCAGGTCGTGCACCTGGTAGATGTACTGCGCCGTGGCCGGGACCATCTGGCTGTCGGCTGAGGACTCGGCCCGGATGTTCATCGGGTGCCGCATGTGGACCCGGGCCAGGCTCACGATGGCCGCCGGCATGGTTGCCGAGAACAGCATCGTCTGCCGCGTCTCCGGCGTCATCGAGAGCAGCTTGACCACGTCCGGAAGGAAGCCCAGGTCGAGCATCTCGTCGGCCTCGTCGAGGACGACGGCGTGGACGTGGGACAGGTCCAGCGCTCGCCGGTTGGCCAGGTCGATCAGTCGCCCCGGCGTGCCGACCACGACGTCGACCCCCGATGACAGGGCCTCGAGCTGCGGCTCGTAGCCCACTCCGCCGTAGACGGTCAGGACGCGCATGCCGCGGTCGGCGCCGGCCAGGTGCAGGTCGCCGGACACCTGGAGCGCGAGCTCACGGGTCGGTGCGACGACCAGCGCCTGCGGCTTGCCCTGGGGCAGCTCGCTGTAGTCCGGGTCACCGGGCGCGACACTGCGCTGCAGGACGGGAATTCCGAAGGCCAGCGTCTTGCCGGTGCCGGTGCGGGCCTGACCGATCAGGTCGGTGCCCATGAGGGCGACCGACAGCGTCATCTCCTGGATCGGGAAAGGCTTGGTGATGTTGGCGCGCTCGAGGGCGTCGCATATCCCGGGGAGTACCCCGAGCTCTCTGAACGTGGTCAGTGTCTTTTCGCTTTCGTGAGTTCCGAGCGACTGACCGGAAGTTCACGGAAGCGTCAGTCGCGCACATACGGGCGAGCCAGCACCGCTCTGCGGTGGCGCTCGAACGTGCCCAGTCTATCGGTAGGGTGCCGCCATGACTGAATCCCCAGTGACGGATGGGGCATCAGCTGCGCTCGAGGACCCCCAGTACCGCGAGGCCGTCATCGACCTGCTCGGAGTGATCGCGTACGGCGAGATCTCGGCCTTCGAGCGGCTGGCGGAGGACGCCAAGCTCGCCCCCACGCTGGAGGACAAGATCGCGATCGCGTCGATGGCGGCGACCGAGTTCGGGCACCTGGCCATGTTGCAGGACCGGCTCACCGAGCTGGGTACCGATCCGTTCGCGGCGATGGCGCCGTTCCAGGACGCCCTCGACCGCTTCCACGAGTACACCGCGCCGTCGGACTGGTACGAAGGCCTCATCAAGGCGTACGTCGGGGACGGGCTCGCCGCCGACTTCTACCGCGAGATCGCGGCGTACCTCGACCCGCGCACCCGCGATCTGATCCTCGCCTCGCTCACCGACTCCGGCCACTCGCAGTTCGTGATCGACCGGGTCCGCTCGGCGATCGCGGCCGACCCGCGCCTCGGTGGCCGGCTTGCGCTCTGGGGTCGCAGGCTGATGGGGGAAGCACTCATCCAGGCGCAGCGTGTCGCGGCGGAGCGCGATGCCCTCTCGGCGCTGCTCGCCGGCGGTGTGGACCGGCCCGGGCTGGACCTGGCCGCGATGGGCCGGATGTTCACCAGGATCACCGAGCTGCACGCAGCGCGGATGGCCGAGCTCGGGCTCGACGCCTGAGCGCGGGCGTCAGGCCCGGCGCCTGCCGGTGGCGGAGGCGGCGGCGACGACCAGGACGGCCGCGGCCGCGATCTGCCAGACGTGGCGCCACCAGTCGATGCCGCTGGTGGCCGGATCGAAGAGCTGGCTGTAGAGGAAGGTGCCGATGAGGACACCGCCGATGCCGCAGATGATCGTGAGCCAGAGCGGGATGTTGTCCTTGTTGCCGGGAGCCACCCATTTGGCAAGCAGACCGACGATCGTGCCGCCGATCAGGGCCATCAGGAGATCGCCGAGCTCCATGGCTTCACCATAGACCTCGCGCCTGGCTCAGTGGCGGAAGCCCACCTGGCCGGTCACACCGCCACCGATCTCGACGTAGGAGACTCGTGCGGCTGGGACCAGCACTCGTCGGCCCTTGGTGTCGGTCAGCGCGACGACCCCGTCGGAAGCGACGGCCTCGGCGACCAGTTTCTCGACGGTTTCCACCGAGTCTTCCGTCTCGATGACGAGCTCACGAGGGGCGTGCTGCACCCCGATCTTGACCTCCAAGGAGCTTCCTTTCGTTTCGTGATCTCGACCGGCTCGACCACCGAGATTATCGACCGGCTCGACCACCGAGAATGTAGCGCGAGGGGTGCAACTCAGTGCTCGTCGGTCAGCGGATAGCCGCGGATCCCGCGCCAGGCCAGTCCCGCGACCAGTCCCACGGCGTCGGACTGGGTGATCCCGTTGCCCTCCGCCAGCCAGAACCGCGCGCTCACCTGCGCCATTCCCACCAGGGACACGGCCAACAGCCGGGACTCTGGGCCGGGCAATCCTGTGTCGTCGTGGATCACGTGCGCGATCATCGCCGCGCACTCGGCCGTCACCCGGTCGACCTGCGCGCGGACGGCGGGCTCGTTGGTCAGGTCGGACTCGAAGACCAGCCGGAAGGCGCCGGTGTCGCCTGCGACGTACTCGTAGAACGCAGCCATCGTGGCCGCCACCCGGTGCTTGTTGTCCTGGGTCGACTCCAGTGCCTTGCGACAGTTCTCGATGACGGTGTCGCAGGAGACGTCGAGCAGCGCGTGGTAGAGCTCGAGCTTCCCGGGGAAGTGCTGGTAGAGGACCGGCTTGGACACGCCGGCGCGCTCGGCGATGTCGTCCATCGCGGCCGCGTGGTAGCCCTGGGCCACGAAGACCTCCAGCGCGGACTCCAACAGTTGTGCCCGCCGCTCCCGGCGCGGCATGCGGACACCGCGGGGCCGTACCGGCCCGGTCCCGAAGTCCTCAACGCTCATCGCGCGCAGCCTACCCGCCAGGGCGCGGTCCCCGACCCCATGGCCTTCCGGGCGCCGCCCATCACGCAGCCGCGCCGCCCGCCCGTCCGGATGACGGGACGTGTCCATGGACGCACCGGGGTGGCGGGGAACATGAACAGTGGCGGCGGCGTTATGCAGAGACCGCCCGTGAATGCCGAGGAGTGACGCGTGACCTACCCACCGCTCGTGGAGCCTGCCGACGAGCTGACCATCGATGAGGTTCGCCGCTACAGCCGGCACCTGATCATCCCCGACATCGGGATGACCGGTCAGAAGAGGCTCAAGAACGCGAAGGTGCTGGTCATCGGCGCCGGCGGCCTCGGCAGCCCGGCGCTGCTGTACCTGGCCGCGGCGGGCGTGGGGACGATCGGGATCGCGGAGTTCGACGAGGTGGACGAGTCGAACCTGCAGCGTCAGGTCATCCACGGCCAGTCCGACGTGGGCCGCCCGAAGGCCGACTCGGCACGCGACTCCATCGCCGAGGTCAACCCGCTCGTGAACGTCGTGGTGCACGACGAGCGGCTCGACAACGACAACGTTCTCGGCGTCTTCGAGGGCTACGACCTGATCGTCGACGGCACCGACAACTTCGCCACGCGATACATGGTCAACGACGCGGCGTACTTCTTGAAGATCCCCTACGTGTGGGGCTCGATCTACCGATTCGACGGCCAGGCTTCGGTCTTCGCCCCGACGCTGGCCGACGATGCGCCGTGCTATCGCTGCCTCTACCCCGAGCCCCCGCCGCCGGGCATGGTCCCCTCGTGCGCCGAGGGTGGCGTCCTCGGCGTGCTCTGCGCCAGCATCGGCTCGATCCAGGTCAACGAGGCGATCAAGCTGCTGACCGGCATCGGCGACCCACTCATCGGCAGACTGATGATCTACGACGCGCTCGAGATGGAGTACCGCAAGCTGAAGGTCCGCAAGGACCCCAACTGCGCGCTCTGCGGGGAGAACCCCACCGTCACCGAGCTGATCGACTACGAGGCGTTCTGCGGGGCGATCTCGGAAGATGCCGCCGACGCGGCTGCCGGGTCGACCATCTCGGTCACCCAGCTCGAGCACATGCTGAAGGAGCGCGACGAGAACAGTCGCGACTTCGTGCTGGTCGACGTCCGCGAGCCCAACGAGTACGAGATCAACCAGATCCCCGGATCGGTCCTGATCCCCAAGGGCGACTTCCTCAACGGCAGTGCGCTGGAGCAGATCCCTTCCGACAAGCAGATCGTCATGTACTGCAAGACCGGAGTCCGCTCCGCCGAGACCCTGGCGATCGTCAAGGGTGCCGGGTACGCCGATGCCGTCCACGTGGGCGGTGGCGTGGTGGCCTGGGTGAACCAGATCGACCCCAGCCAGCCGTCGTACTGACCCATTACCCGCCCGTAACCCGCTGTCGGGGGGCTCGTTGGACCCTTGACAGGTCGGCAGTCTCGAGCCGGCCGCGCACCCGGGAGGGACCACCTCATGAGCTCTACCTCGACGCAGGCACTGCGCCGGATCACCGGCGTCTTCTCCATCCTCGCAACGCCGTGCTCGCCACGGCGCTGTTCGGACCGCGCCCGCGAACTCCGCGCCGGCGCAGGTCGGCCGCCTGGGCCCCCGCCGCCACGGCGGCGATCCACCCCGGCGTGCAGATGTACACCGAGGGCGCACAGTGCACCGCGAACTTCGTCTACACCGACGGCGCCGGCAACACCTACGTCGGGTACGCCGCGCACTGCGCCGGCACCGGCGACGCCACCGACACCAACGGCTGCGACGCCGCATCCCTTCCGCTCGGCACCCGGTCGACTTCGCCGAGGGCGGCTCGCTCGTCGAGCGAGGGCACGGCCGCGCGGTCAGCGGCACGCTCGCCTACTCCTCCTGGCTGACCATGCAGCAACCGCAACGAGTCAACGAGAACACCTGCGCCTACAACGACCTGGCCCTGGTCAAGGTCGACGCCGCCGACGTCGCCAAGGTCAACCCGAGCATCCCGTTCTGGGGTGGCCCGGTCGGCGATCAACACCGCCGGCACCGCCGCCGGTGACACCGTCTACTCGTTCGGCAACTCCAGCCTCCGTGGCGGCGTTGACCGAGCTGTCGCCGAAGCAGGGCGCCAGCCTCGGCACCGACGGCGAGCGGCTGGACCCACCCGGTCTACACCGTGACCCCGGGCGTCCCCGGCGACTCCGGCAGCGCCTTCCTCGACGCCGAGGGCAACGCGCTGGGCACCCTGTCCACGCTCGCCATCGCGCCGCTCGCCGGCTCGAACGGTGTAGGTGACCTGAACAGCGAGCTCAACTACGCCCAGGCGCACGGCGGCATCGCCGGCCTGGCCCTGGTGCCGGGCACCGAGCCGTTCTCGCCGATCCTCTGAGGACGCCGCACCTGAGAGATCGACCGCCCCGTCCGCGTAGCCGGACGGGGCGGTCGGTCGTTGTACCGGTATGCGCACCTCACCCGACCCTCGAAGTCCTGACCGTCCTGCTCGCGCTCCTGACCCTGGTCGGCTCGCCTCCTGCTCGACCGCCTCGCGCGCAGGCCGCCCAGCAGCGGGCAGCCGCGTGGGCCCCGGCGGCGACGGCCAAGCTCCACCCGGGCGTCCAGGCCTACACCCAGGGCGCCCAGTGCACGACGAACTTCGTCTTCACGCGACGCGCCCACCGCGTCTACCTCGGGTACGCCGCGCACTGCGCCGGCCGGGCGAGGCGACCGACACCGACGGCTGCCGACACCACCTCGCACCCGCTCGGCACGCGGGTCCGGTTCGCCGAGGGCGGCGACCGTCGCCACCGGCGGCACCACCGTCGGGCACGGCCGCCTCGCCTACAGCTCGTGGCGCGCGATGCGTCAGCGAGGGACGCCGATCCCGACGCCTGCGCCGCCAACGACTTCGCCCTGGTCCGGGTCGACGCCGACGACGAACGCAAGGTCAACCCGAGCGTCCCGTTCTGGGGCGGCCCGTCGGGCTGTCCGCGCACGGTGCCCCGCAGGGCACGCCAGGTCTACTCCTACGGCCAGTCCAGCCTGCGCCCCACCACGCTGCTGTCGCCGAAGACCGGCGCCTCGCTCGGTGCCGACCAACGGCGGCTGGGGCTGGGACGTCTACACCGCGACGCCCGGGCATCCCCGGTGACTCCGGCAGCGGCTTCCTCGACGCGGACGGCCGCGCGGTCGGCACGCTGTCGACGGTCGCGATCGCCCCGCTTGCCGGCTCCAACGGCCTCGGCGACCTCCAGCGCGAGCTGCGCTACGCGCAGCGGCACTCCGGCATCCCCGGCCTGCGGCTGGTCCGCGGAACCGAGCCGTTCTCGCCCGTGCCGTCTGACCTCCGCGTGCCCCGGTCAGGAGTAGGTTCTGGTCCCATGGGGGCCAGACGAGCGTCGGCGTCGGCCGTGGTGGCCGTGGTCGGTGGTGTCCTGCTGGTCACCCTGCTGGTCGCGTGGGCGGCGTCGATCGGGCCCAGCGAGGTCCTGCGCGGCGACGGGCCGGAGCGCCTGCAGGCGGAGCCCTCCGAGACCCCCGCGCTGAACATTCCCTCGGAGAGCGACGGAGGACCCGATCGATCGAGGAAGAACAGGAGGGCAGCGGGCCGAGGACGCGATCGAGGTCGCCCTGGCGCATCGTGCTCGTGGTGCTCGGGGTCGCTCGTCCTGGTGGCACTGATCTTCCTGGGTCATCGCGCGGCCCGCTGGGCCGTGGCAGACGTACGGCGCCCGCTGTCGCCCGCCGCCGCCCCCGGAGGAGGTCGAGTTCGACGTGCTCGACGGTCGCCGCCGCATCGTGGACGGAGCTGGACCGAGACGCCGGCGACAGCGCGGGCCTGCTCCACGGGCACGCCACGCAACGCGCATCGTCGAGGTGCTGGAACCGGTTCGAGGCGCTGGCGGCGAGCGCCGGTCTCGAGCGGCGACCTGGGAGACGTCGTCCGAGTTCACCCTGCGGATGCTCGAGACCGTGTCGACGCCGACTCGGCGCGCGGTCGCGCGGCTCGCCGGGCTCTACCGCGAGGCGCGGTTCTCGCGACCACGAGCTGACCGAGGAGCACCGCGCCGCGGCGGTGGCGGCGCTCGAGGCCATCCACGCCGGGCTGACGTCGCCGGCGGCGGGCGGTGGCGCGACGTGAGCCGACCGTCGGCGGCGACCGGGTGGTCGCGGCCGCGGCGCTCGTCGGCGCTGTACGTCGTGCTCGATCCTGCTCGACTTCGACCCCGACCCGGTCCGGCTGACGCTGCTGGTGCTGGTCTGCCTGGCGGCGGCCGCGCTGTTCGTGGACGCGTTCGGCGGGGACGAGCGGTCGCCGTGGACGTTGAGAGCGGTCGAGCCGTGGTCCCGCAGCCGGGGCGGACCACGGCTTCGCGTCGTACCTCCGGCGTGCTGGAGAGCCACCTGACCGCCGACGTCCCGGACACCGCGCTCCGCGACCGGCTCGCGGCACTGTGCTGCCGCCGGCTCGAGCAGCGGCACGGGCTGCCGCTCGGAGCGACCCGCGCGCCGACGAGCCCTGCTGGGGCCGGAGCTGATCGCCGTGCTGACCGGGCCGCCGCGCGCGGCTCAGCCGGGCCGAGATCGACCGATGCGTGCGGAGGATCGAGGAGCTGTGACCGACATCGACCAGTCGGCAGCAGGCCGCCGAGCTCGGCAGCGCCGTGCTCGACGAGGTCGAGAAGGCCGTCGTCGGCAAGCGCGAGGCGCTGACCCTGGTGCTGGCGGCCGATCCTGGCCAAGGGCCACGTGCTGCTCGAGGACTTCCCGGGCCTGGGCAAGACCCTGGCCGCCCGGTCGTTCGCGCAGGCCCTCGGCCTGGACTTCGCCCGGGCCCAGTTCACGCCCGACCTGCTGCCGGCCGACCTGACCGGGTCGTTCCTCTACAACCAGCGCGAGGGCACCTTCGAGTTCCGGCGCGGGCCCGCTGTTCACCGGGCTGCTGCTGGCCGACGAGATCAACCGGACGCCGCCGAAGACCCAGTCCGCCCTGCTCGAGGCGATGCAGGAGCGGCAGGTCACGGTCGAGGGCGAGACCTTCCTCGCTGCCCGAGCCGTTCCACGTGCTCGCGACCGCGAACCCGATCGAGTACGAAGGCACCTACCCGCTTGCCCGAGGCCCAGCTCGACCGGTTCCTGCTGCGGGTGAGCTTCGGCTACCCCACGTCGGCCGAGGAGTACGACGTCCTGGCGCGGCGCCTCGAGCCGGCGTCGCGAGGAGGTGTCGCTCGACGCGGATCACCGACGCGGCCGGGCTGCTCGCGATGCAGGCGGCGGTCGAGACGGTCCGGGTCGACGAGAGCGTCGGCCGCTACTGCGTCGACCTGGCCACGGCCACCCGCGACCACCCGACGTGCTCACCGGCTCCTCGCCGCGCGGCTCGCTGGGCCTGGTGCTGACCGCGCGGGCCTTCGCCGTGCTCCGCGGCCGCGACTACGTCATCCCCGAGGACGTGAAGGTCGTCGCCCGCTCCGTGCTCGCGCACCGGATCACGGTGAGGCCCGAGCTCTGGATGACCGAGGCCAGCGGTCGCCGCATGGTCGACGCGCGTCCTGGGGGAGGTGCCCACGCCCGGCCACCCTCGAGGCTCGCGCCGTCCATGACCGACCACTCATGAGCTGGCGCACCACGGCCGCGCTCGGACCGCGCCCTGGGCCTCGGCGCGCTCGGCGTCGGCGCTCGCCGTGCTGTTCGGTGACCCGGTCCTGGTCGTCCTGGTGGCACCGCTGCTGGTGCTCGCGCGCCCTTGGCCTGCTCCACCGCCCGTCCTCCCGCCGGTGCTCACGGCCCGGCTCGACCACGTGACCCTCCACGAGGGGCAGGGCACCCGCTCCCGGCTGGCCGTCGACGGACCTCGACGGCGTCGAGCACGTGACCCGGGTGGCCGCGCCGGCGCCGTACGTCGCGATGCACCCGGCGAGCGGCCGCTCGGCGCCCTGCTCGCCGACGGCGACCCGCCGCCCGAGGTCGAGGTCAGCCCGCGGCGCTGGGGGCCGCCGCACGCTGGGCGAGGAGAAGGTCGGGCTGACCAGCGCCGTGGGGCGGGCTACCGCTGGGGTCCGGTGCCCCTGCCCGGGCAGCCGATGTCGGTGCTGCCGTCGACGGCGCCGTTCGACTCGCGGGCGGAGGCGCCGCAGCCGGTCGGCCTGGTCGGCGCGCACCGTTCCCGGCGGGTCGGGCGAGGGCACCGAGTTCGCCGGACATCCGGCCGTTCCAGGCCGGGGACCGGCTGCGCCGCATCAACTGGCGGGTCTCGCTGCGGTCCGAGGCGCTGCACGTGGTGACCGCGCGGGCGGAGCAGGACACCGGCGTGCTGCTGGTGGTCGACGCGCTTGCCGACCACGGTCGGTCCGGGGGCGTCGACGGCGCCGCCAGCAGCCTGGACGTTACCGTCCGGGCGGCGGCCGCCGTCGCCGAGCACCACGTCCGGCTGGGGGACCGGGTGTCGTTGCGGGTCATCGGGGCTGGACCAGGACTGTCGTCGGGTACGGCGCCGGGCAGCGGCACCTGCGGATGCTCCTCGGGCAGCTGGCGCGGATCCGGGTCGGGGGAGCCCCACGGTCGGGCGCCCGAGCGGCTGCATTTCCGGCGTCACCGGCGGGACCGTCGTCATCGTGCTGTCGCCGATGCTGGCGGACGCGATGGGCACCGCCGCCGCGCTGCTGGCCAGGCGCGGACTCCCGGTGATGGTGATCGACACCCTGCCCGCCGACGTCGCCCCGGCCGTCGTCGAGGGCACCGATCCCCAGATCGCCGATCTGGCGTGGCGGATGCGGCGCCTCGAGCGCGACAGCGTGCTCTCCCGGCTGGCGGGCCTGGGCTGCCCGGTCGTCGCCTGGCGCGGCCCGGGCACCCTCGACGAGGTCATGCACCGGCTGGCGCGACGGGCCCAGCTGCCCCAGGTGAGGTCCCGATGATCCGGCGCTGGACGGCGGGCCAATGGGCGCTTCGCGCGGTCGTGGTCGTCGGCACCCTGACGGCTCTCCTGGCCACCGGCCTCGTGGGCGCGTGGCCGCGCTGGTGGCTGGTCGTCGTGGTAGCCGTGCTGGCCATCGCGTTCGCCGTCTCCCCCGACTCGGCCATCGGCACCGTCGCCATGGCGCTGGTGCTGGCCTGGTGGGGCCTCGCCTTCCGGGACGACGTGCATCCGCAGGTTCTCGTGGCCGCGGTGGCCCTGGTCGTCGCGCACGTCGCCGCCATGGTTGCGGCCTACGGGCCGGGTGAGCTGGCCGTCGATCCGGCCACGGTCCGGCTCTGGGCGCGGCGGGCCGGACTGGTCGTCCTCGCGGCGCCGACCGTGCTCGTGGCCTGGGAGCTGGCGCCCGACGCGCCGGAGGACAGCACCTTGTGGGTGGTCGGTCTGGCTGCCGCGCTGGTGGCGACGCTGGCCGGCGGCTTCGCTTGGAGCAGGGATCGATGATGCGGATCGAGCCGGACGAGTACGTCGAGCTGGTGCTGGCCTGCGTCGAGAGGATCCCGCGCGGCCGGGTGACGACGTACGGCGCGATCGCGGAGGTGGTCGGCGAGGTGGCGGGCGGCGGGGGTCCGCGGCTGGTCGGCTCGATCATGGCGTCGTACGGCGGCCCGGTGCCGTGGTGGCGGGTCGTCCGGGCCGACGGCTCGCTCCCGCCGAGCCACCAGGGCGAGGCCCGGCAGGCCTACCTCGAGGAGGCGCACCCCGCTCCGCCCGTCCGGCAACGTCGACATCAAGGCAGCGTTCTGGCGTCCCACCATCCGTCGAGGCGCGTGACCGTCAGCGGACGTACCACGCCCGGATGATCCGCTGGTCCAGCTCGGATCCGGCGTCGTCGGACGCCGACAGTTTCAGGGAGACGAAGCCGTGCCCGCGGGGCAGCACCACGCGGTGGTGGCCGTCGCCGTGTCGAGTCACTGTCGCATCCCGCCAGCTCTCGCCGTCGTCGTACGACGCCTGGAGCTCGACGCTGCTGATGGAGGAGGGGTCGACGCCGTCCAGATGCGCGAGGTTCAGGTCGAACGACCGCCCATGGGCCCGGTTGCGCAGGTCGACGTCGACGTCGTAGTCGGCGATGACCACCGCCTGGACCCTCACCTCGCCCTCGGGGACGGCGGCGGAGTCGAAGGTCCAGGTGGTGTCGGTGTGGGTCGACAGCTCGTTCCACGGCTGCGGGTTATCGGCGGTGAAGGCGATGCTGACCCGGGAGCCGCCCTCGGGCAGCTGGACGATTCCCTGCGGTCGAGCGGTGGTGTCCGACGCCGAGCAGCTGTGGGGTGCGGCGTTGGAACATCGAGAACTCCAGGGTCCGAGAAAGGCGGTTCCCCGTTGATACCCCGCCGGCCGCCTCCTGGACATGGCTGCCGATGGCGGCGTACCGACATGACGCGAAGTCGCCACGAAGGCGACCCGAGTCAGCGGGCAGCGAGTTCGGCCAGGCGCTCCAGCGCCCGCGGGAAGATCTCCGCGGGCGGGGTGACCAGACCGGCGCCGACCTGCCCGACCCCTGCGTCCTTACCGGCCATGCCGGTGTTGATCTGGGGGAGGATGCCGGTCCGGCAGACCCGGGTCACGTCGATCCCCGACGGGACGCCCTGGAACTCCAGCACGGGCACCGACCACCGCGGGTTCTCACCAAGGGTGATCTCGTGCATGCGGCGGGTGGTGGCCAGGGCATCGGGCACGGTTCCGCCGACGAACCTGACGATGGCGGGCGCCGTGGCCATGGCGAAGCCGCCGATGCCGGCGGTCTCGGTGATGGCGGAGTCCCCGATGTCCGGGTTGGCGTCGTCGGGACCGTAGTCGCCGAGGAACAACCCGTCGGCCAGCTGGGCGGGACCGGTGAACCACTCGTCGCCGGTACCCGACACCTGGATGCCGAAGTCGGTGCCGTTGCGCGCCATCGCGACGACCATGGTCGACCCCGGGATGTCGCGGGCGGCGTCGAGGGCGAGCTTGCAGGCAGGCATGGCCAGGTTGAGGAAGAAGTGGTCGTTGCCGCCGATGAAGCGGAGGGCCTCGGCCACGTCGGCGGCGTCGTGATCGCTGGAGGCCCCGCTCGTGACCAGAGCCGGCGACAAGTCGCGCAGCAGCATCAAGGTACCCGCCCGGTTGCGGTTGTGGGCCTCGTCGCCCATCTGCAGCATCTGGGTGAGGATCGCGGTGACGTCGACCGGTCCAGTCGCCCGGACCGCGCCTCGGAGCAAGGGGCCGAGCACGTCGCTCATCCAGCGCAGCCGCGTCGAGCACCTCGGGACCGTAGGCGCCGTACCGCAGGACCTTGCCGAGTCCCTCGTTGAGCGAGCAGTGGGTGCGCGCGCCGGTGGCCGGGTCCTCCAGCACGAACATCCACATGGACGGTGTCACCACGCCGGCCATCGGGCCGACAGTCCCCCGGTTGTGGCACGGCTCGAGGGTGACCTGGCTGCCGGTCTCGAACAGGGACACCGCGTCCTCGGGGTCGTCGACGAGACCCTCGAGCGCGGCACCGCCCATGAGGGCGCCGCGGAGCGGGCCCGACGCGCGGTCCCAGCCGATGGGCGGTCCGGCGTGCAGGAACTGGCCGGGCTCCAGCCCGAGGACGTCGGCCGCCGGGGCGACGTCGACGAGCAGGGCCTGGACGTCGAGCATCCGGGCCAGGGCCTGCGCATTGGCGTCGCGTCGTCGCCGGTCGGCCGCGACCGTTGCGAGGTCGGCCTCGGTGCCCGCCATCGGCGGCCGCCAGTCGACGCGGGTGACGTCCACGGCCTGTGCCGCCACCGCGTCGGTGAACAGCTCGGCGCCGACGCCGACGACGTGAGTGGGTGTGCTGACCGGCGCGTTCATGTCGCACCTCCGACGAGCTCGATGGCTCGACGGGTGGCGCCGGCGTTGGCGAGGTGGACCTCGGCGCCCGCCTCGGCCAGCACGCGCACCTGCCGGTCGAGATCCTGTGGGTCGTGGGCAGTCCCCACGACGGCGATGACCACCGGGACTTCGATGTCCGCGACGGCGGGGGCCAGGAGAGCGGCGGGGTCGGGCTCGGCGCCGTGCCCGAGAACGACGTCGAGGAGGATCACGCCTGTCTGCTGGTCCTCGCCCGCCCGGGCCAGGTGCTCCAGGCGCAGGGTCGGGTCGATCATCGGGTGCGCGCGACCGGAGGTGTACTCGTCGGCGCCGAAGTCGACGAAGGTGTGGCCCCCAACGGGACCGAGCGCATCGGCCACGATCAGCTCTGCCTCGTTCTTCAGGGTGCCGCCGACGAAGAGCCCACGGATCAGGCGGCCGGTGGTCTCCCTCTCTTCGGTGGTCGAGCTGCCTTCGCTGGTCGACCTTGTCGAGACCGCACCTGCCACCGGCCAAGCAGGGACGTCACGGTCCAGCCGGCGCAGGACGGCCTCGGTTGACGCCGTCAGGTCTGGCTGACCCGGCCCCAGGAGCGCCAGCTCGACGGGGGTGGCCAACGACTCGGCGTACGTCCGGATCTCGGTCGCCACCTCGTCGGCGGGCGGCTTGGACACCAGCACGATCAGCTCGACGCCCGGGTCCCGGTCAAGGCGGGCCAGCGCCGTGCGCGTCGACAGTCCACGCACGTCGGCGGACAGGTCCCTCCCGCCCACGCCGAGCGCGGAGCTGACCCCGACCCCGGCATGGTCGAGCAGCGCGAGCAGCTGTTGGCAGCCGGTGCCCGAGGCCGCGACGATCCCGACCGGGCCGGGCGACGTGACGTTGGCGAAGCCCAGGCCGAGGCCGCCGACGACAGCGGTGCCGCAGTCGGGACCCATCACGAGCAGGTCGCGCTCGCTGGCGACGCGCTTGAGGGCACGCTCCTGGTCCAGCGGGACGTTGTCGCTGAACACCATGACGTCGCGGCCGGCGTCCAGGGCATCCATCGCCTCGACCAGGGCGCTGGGTCCCGGCACCGACACGAGGACCAGCCCGTCGGGCGCGTCGCGCAGGGCCGCTGCCGTGGTGCGAGGAGGCGCGAGCCTCTGCGCTGCCAACGGTACGTCGGGTCTTGGCGGCGAGTGCCGCATCGACTGCCGCAAGGGCCAGGTCGAGCTCCCCGTCTCCTGCCATCCGGACGGCCACGACCAGGTCGTTGGGGCTCGCCTCGGGGACGGTGAAGCCCATCCCGGTCAGCACGTCGACATTGAGTGGCGTGGCCATCGCGACCTGGGCGGTGACGACACCCGGGGTCTGCTGCACGTCGCGGCTGACCTGGAGCAGGGTCACCGAGTCGGCGTAGGCCCCGCGCCGGAGCTCGACGTGGTCGCTCGTCGTGGGCGGAGTGGCTCACGCCGCTCGCCGTCCAGCCAGGTCCAGAGCGGCCGAGGCCAGTGCGGCACCGTAGAGCAGCCCCGCGCCGGAGGAATGACCCAGCCGGAGCAGGTCGGCCGCCCGGGTCCTGCTCGTGAGCCGTCCCCAGCGCCGCCAGGAAGCGCCCGAACCCCGGCAGCACCTCACCGTGCAGGGCGCAGTCGAGCAGGGTGCCGGACAGCAGCGTCGTGCGATGGAGCCGGGCCCGGACGGCGGCGTCCACCTCGGTGGTCGCAGCGCCGGCGGCGCGGTGCGTGGCCAGCCAGCCACAAAGGATGTCGTCGCCGAGTGGCGTCAGGCCGTCGCCGCGCCCGAGGAGACCGGCCACGGTCGCCGGGTCCACGGCCTCGGGAGGCTCCGCGCCGAGACCCGACAGCGCGGCCGGAGGCCGGCCGAGCAGGGCGGCGGCGGTCCCGTCGGACCGCGCACCGGACACCAGCGGGGGCACCCGGACGTCGACCACCCGGCCCACCGGGAACGCGGTGCCGTCGATGTGCAGGACGCCTCCGTCGACGGCCGCGTCCCCGCGCCACCATCCCGGATCACCGGGCTCGCGCGCCCGCAGCGCACAGGGCACCTCGGCCGCTCCGGGAGCGACGACGCCGACGCAACGCCCGCCGATCTCGACGTAGACGGCACGGTCGCCGCGGTGCACGACCGGGACCGGTCCGTCCGGCGCTGTCCGAGGAGATCCCGCGACCCGGGGCGGTGCGCTCACGGGAACCGGGCGCCGGGACCGTTCGCTCATGCTTCCCGACGCTAGTGGCCGCCCATTACGTTTGCCGATGTGAGGTTGTGCCAACGATCCCCCCGAGGGGGTGCAAGTGTTGATAGACGGCTCCGACCGCGAGCGCCGCCCTGGCCCGCGTGGACGCGTTGCACACCGCCCTCACCGACATCGTCCTGGAAGGTGGGGACCTCGCGCGGATCGCGGAGGAGGTCGCGCGGGTGCTCGACGTGGGGGTGCTGTTCACGTCCACCGACGGCCGCGAGCGGGCGGCGGCGCTGAACGACTTCCAGCGGGTACAGCTGGCCGACAAGGGCTTCTTCGACCAGACCGGCAGGCTCCGCGTGGAGCGCATCGCTCCCGAGGGAACACCGCTGGTCGCCGGTGACATCCGCTCGCTAAGGGTGGCTGCCGGAGGCGAGGACCTGGCCAGGCTGGTCAGCTGTCGCAGCGGCGCAGCCATCTCCGCCGACGACGTGCACGCGCTCGAGCGGGCGGCCGCTGTGGCCGCGTTGTTGATCACCCGTGAGGAGGCGATCACCGCCGTCGAGAACAAGTACCAGGGCGACTTCCTGCGCGACCTGTTCCTGCGGCGGGCCGGCGACGAGCAGTACGTCGAGGAGCACACCGTCGCCTTCGGGTGGGACCTGCGCCGACCGGTCGTCGTCGTGGCGGCCGAGATCGACCCACCCCAACCGGGGGAGCGAGTCCTCGGGTGCGCAACGTCGCCGCTGGCAGGAGCGGTTCTCGGCCGCGTGGCGCCAGGTGACTGCTTCGTCGGACACGGGTATCCCGAGTGTCGACTTCTCCTCCGAGGTCGTGACCCTGCTGCCGGTCGCTCGACGGGCGACGATGATCCGTGGACCGGCCACGACGCCGTACGACGTGTGGTGACGGCGGTCGCCGGCGACAAGGGCGGCGGGCGACGGCCGTTCTCGGTCGGTGTCAGCCGGATGGTGTCGTCCCTCGACGGGCTCCCGGACGCCTACGGGCAGGCCGGTCGTGCTGTTCAGGTGGGTCGCAGGATCCACGGCGGCGGGTCGACGACGTTCTTCGACGAGCTCGGGGTGCACCGGCTGATCGCGCTGGTGCCCGACCCCGCGGAGCTTTCGTCGTTCGCGCGCGACGTCCTCGGGCCGCTCGCGGAGCCCACGGCGGAGGCCGCCGACCTGCGCGACACCCTGCGGGTGCTGCTCGACACCAACTTCAACGTGGCGGAGGCCGCACGGCTGCAGTTCTTCCACTACAACACCATGCGCTACCGGGTCAGCAAGCTCGAGCGGCTGCTCGGCCCGCTGTCCTCCGACCCGCACCTGCGGCTCGACGTGGCGGTCGCGCTGCGGGTGCTGGAGATCACCCGCCCCGTTGAGGCTCGCGTCCGGACGCCGCCGGACCGCGACAACGTTTGCCAGCCGTACCGGCGTTCCTTCGGCATTTCTCGCCGTCGAGGGTGTGTGATGGAGATCACTACCTTGTGGGTCCTCGGGCCCGAGCAGGCGCGCCAGGAGGACCGTCATGTCGATGTTCAAGTGGGATGTCGTCGATCCGGAACCGGGTGTGGCCGTCGCCCCGCACGAGCGGCTCGGCTGGGGCAAGACCGCCGGACTCGGCGCCCAGCACGTGATTGCGATGTTCGGGGCCACGTTCGTCTTCCCGATCATCATGGGGCTCGACCCCAACCTCGCGATCATGATGAGCGGGATCGCCACGATCTGCTTCCTGCTGATCGTCAAGGGCAAGGTGCCGAGCTATCTCGGCACGTCAGCGCCTCGTTCGTCGGCGGAGCCACCGCGATCTACGCGCAGTCGGGAGGGCCCACCGACGTCACCGGCGCGATCCTGGTCTCCGGCGTCGTCCTCGCCATCATCGGCGTGATCATCCACGTGCTCGGCGCCGACTCGGTCAACCGGGTGCTGCCGCCGGTCGTGACCGGTGCTGTGGTCATGCTGATCGGCTTCAACCTGGCCGGTCGTCGCGACGGACATCTACCTGCCTGCCGACCGGTGGATCGCGCTGCTGACGATGCTGGCGGTGATCCTGATGGCCGTCGGGCTGCGCGGCTTCGCGGCACGGATCGCGATCTTCCTCGGCCTGATCTTCGGCTACCTGATCTCCTGGCTGGCCGACGTCGTGTTCGGCCCGATCACCTCGATCCTCCCCGGGGCCGGCGAGGCGACGACGCACGACCGGGTCGACTTCGTCCGGCGTCGAGGCAGCGCCGATGGTTCGGCTTCCCGACAAGACCGCAGACGGACTGGTCGGCAACCAGGCGCTGGCCGGCAACCTCGACGCCGTCGGCTGGCACCTGCCGTCGTTCTCGTGACGTTCGTCCTGCTGGCGCTGCCGGCGGTCATCGCGCTGGTCGCCGAGAACATCGGCCACGTCAAGGCGGTCTCCGGCATGACCGGCGTTGATCTCGACCCGGTGGTGGGCCGCGCAGTGGCGGCCGACGGCGTCGGCACCGTGATCACCTCGACGGTCGGCGGCTCGCCGACCACGACGTACGCCGAGAACATCGGCGTCATGGCCGCGACCCGGGTCTACTCCACCGCTGCCTACTACGTGGCGGCGGTGGTCGCGATCCTGCTCGGTCTGATTCCCAAGTTCGGTGCGATCGTGGCGGCCACCCCGGGCGGTGTCCTCGCCGGGATCACCTTGGTGCTCTACGGCATGATCGGGCTGCTGGGCGCCAAGATCTGGATCGAGAACCGGGTCAACTTCGCCAATCCGGTCAACCTCGTGCCGATCGCTGCCGGACTGACCATCGGCATCGGCTACGACACGGTCGGCTTCTTCGAGGTATCCGACGACTTCACGCTCGGGGGCATCGCGCTCGGCACGATCGTGATCGTAGGCGCCTACCACCTCTCCCGGCTGGTCGCCCCCAAGGGCATCGAGGGAACGATGATGGCCGTCGGCTCGACCGGCGCCCACGAGGAGGACCACGCTCCACCGCACACGGACCACAAGCACCGGGACGACGGCTAGTCGTTTGAAGCCGGCACCCTTTTCCTACCGCCGGCCAGGGACCCTCGAGGAAGCACTGGAGGCCCTGGCCGGCGACTCTGGAGCCAAGGTGCTCGCAGGCGGCCAGAGCCTGGTGCCGTTGCTGTCGATGCGTCTGGCGGCGCCGTCGATGCTGGTCGACATCAACGGCGTGCCCGACCTCGACCAGATCCGCGTCGACGGCGACGGCGTGCGGGTGGGCGCCCTTGCCCGGCACGCCGACGTACTCGCCCATCCGGAGGTCGGCCGGGTCCAGCCGCTCGTCACCCTGGCCCTGGCGGAAGTTGCGCACGCGACGATCCGCAACCGGGGTACGACGGTCGGCTCGCTCGTGCATGCGGACGCGGCCGCGGAGATGCCGGTGGTCCTCAAGCTGCTGGGCGGCTCCGTGGACGTCGCGTCCGCATCCGGGCGCCGGACCATCCCCGCAGACGAACTCTTCGCCGGGCCGCTGGAGTCGACCCTGACGCACGACGAGATCGCGGTCGAAGCGTTCTTCCCCGCTCTCGAAGCGGGCGCCGGTGTGGCGTTCGACGAGATCGCGCGCCGGCACGGCGACTACGCGCTGTGCGGCGTGGCAGCCCTGGTTCGCCTCGAGGGCGACGCCGTGGTGGAGGCGAGGGCCGGGTACCTCTCGGTCAGCGACGTGCCGACCGTGGTGGACCTCACCGCGTCACTGTCCGGCGGGCTTTCCGACCAGGCGCTCGCCGAGGCCGGCGACGCCGCGCTCTCCGAGCTCGACCCGGCCGACGACATCCACGCCACGGCCGACTACCGCGCCCAGCTGGTGCGGGTGCTCACCGCCCGCGTGGTTCGATCGGCATACGAGATGGCGAGGAACCGATGACCGAGGAACTGCACGAGGTGCGGCTGAGCGTCAACGGTGCCCTGCACGTCCTGTCAGTGCCGGCCCGTCGACTGCTCTCCGACGCGCTGCGCCACGACGTCGGCCTGACCGGCACCCACGTGGGGTGCGAGCACGGAGTCTGCGGTGCCTGCACCGTGCTGGTGGACGGGCGGCCGGTCCGCTCGTGCCTGATGTTCGCCGTGTCTGCGGTCGACACCGAGATCACCACCGTCGAGGGGCTCACGAATCCCGACGGATCCCTGGGTCCCGTGCAGAAGGCCTTCAAGGAGTGCCACGGCCTGCAGTGCGGCTTCTGCACTCCCGGGTTCCTGACCACGATCACCGCGGGCCTCCGGGAGAACCCGGCGCCGACACGGACGGAGGCCCGGGAGATGATCGCCGGGAACCTGTGCCGCTGCACCGGCTACCAGAACATCGTGAAGGCGGTCGAGCGCGCCGCAGTGTTGCGTTGAGGAGGTTGCGCAGCAACCGTCTCGAAACCCGGTGACGGACGCGGGAACCCCATCATGACCACAAAGCTGATGGGCAGCGGCGTGCAGCGGGTCGAGGACGATCGCTTCCTGCGCGGAAACGGCCGGTACGTCGACGACATCGGCGCCGGCGCCCTCCACGCCGCGGTACTTCGCGCGCCACACGCGCACGCCCGGGTCACCGACATCGACGTCTCCGACGTGCTCGACGTCGAGGGGGTGCACCTCGTCTGGACGTACGACGACCTGAGCGGCGCCATGGCCGAGCCGCTGCCGCTGCTCATCCCGCACCCCACCCTGACCCACGGCCGCACCCAGTACGCCCTGGCGAAGGACGAGGTCAACCACGTCGGTGAGGCGATCGCGTTCGTCGTCGCCGACGACCGCTACGTCGCCGAGGACGCGCTCGGGCGGATCAAGGTCACCTACGAGTACCTGACCCCCGTCGTGGGCATCGACGCTGCCAGGGCCGCGGAAGCCCTCGTGCACGACGACGTACCGGGCAACGTCGGGGCGCGCATGGAGCAGGAGAACGGCGATGCCCGGGCAGCGATCGAAGCGGCGCCGCACCGGCTCGAGCTCGACCTCACCATCGAGCGCAGTGCCTGCACGCCGATGGAGGGACGCGGCACCGTTGCCCGCTGGGATCCCGACGTGGGCCGGCTCACCATGTGGACCTCGACCCAGACCGCCACCGGCGTGCGGGCGGCGGTCGCCGCCAAGCTCGGCCTCGACCTCGTCCAGGTCGACGTGATCACGCCGGACGTCGGCGGCGGGTTCGGCGTGAAGATCAACCATCCCTGGCCCGAGGAGCTGCTTGTCCCGCTGGCCGCTCGTGCGCTCGGCAGACCCGTGAAGTTCACCGAGGACCGTCGGGAGCACTTCATCTCCTCGGCCCACGAGCGCGGCCAGGTCCACCACATCGAGGTCGGCTTCGACGACGATGGCCGGATGCTGGGGCTGAACGTCGAGTTCTGGCACGACCACGGCGCGTACACGCCCTACGGCCTGATCGTCCCCATCGTCACGTCCACGCAGCTGCTGGGCCCCTACAAACCGGTCAACTACCGGGTCGCCTTCGAGTCGCTCTACACCAACACCGTGATGGTGACGCCGTACCGCGGGGCCGGTCGGCCTCAGGGGTGCTTCGCGATGGAGCGGACGGTGGACGCGATCGCGGCGTACCTCGAGAAGGACCGCGCAGAGGTACGGGCGACCAACTTCATCCAGCCCGACGAGTTCCCGTACGAGCACGGGCTGGTCTTCCAGGACGGCCGGCCGCTGACCTACGACTCCGGCGACTACCCGGCCTCCCTCCAGAAGCTCAAGGAACTGGTCGGATGGGACGAGTTCCCGGCCTTCCGCGAGGAGATGGCCGCCCAGGGCCGGCGAGTCGGGATCGGCCTTGCCTGCTACGTCGAGGGCACCGGTGTCGGCCCCTACGAAGGCGCCCACGTCCACATCGAGACCTCGGGCAAGGTCAAGGTCGCGACCGGGCTCACCACCCAGGGTCAGGGACACGCGACGGTCTTCGCGCAGCTCGTCGCCGACGCGCTCGGCGTGCGGTTCGAGGACGTCGAGGTGGTCACCGGCGACACCCGGCGGATGCCCTACGCCGTCGGCACCTTCGCCTCACGGGCGGCCGTGATGAGCGGCTCGGCCATCCACCTCGCGGCGAACCGGGCCAGGGAGAAGGCACTCCGGATCGCGGCCGAGGCGCTCGAGGCGTCGGTCGAGGACCTCGAGATCCGCGACGGCGTGGTCTCGGTCCGGGGCACCGACGCCTCCATCGACCTCGGCACGGTCGCCGTCTTGTCCAACCCGCTGCGCTACGCCTTCGACGAGGCGTCGAAGGCGGCCACCCAGTTCAGCGTCGGCGACCCGGGCAAGCCGCCGGTGGCCGAGGACGACGAGCCCGGGCTGGAGGGCAAGGACTTCTACTCACCGGAGCGGGCGACCTTCGCGTCCGGCATGCACGCCGTGATCGTCGAGACCGACCCCGACACGGCCGAGATCCGGATCCTGAAGTACGCCGTCGTGCACGACTGCGGGAACCTGATCAACCCGATGATCGTTGAGGGTCAGATCCACGGGGGAGTGGCGCAGGGCGTGGGCGGCGCCCTCTACGAGCGGATGGTCTACGACGAGTCGGGGCAGCTGCTCAACGCGTCCTTCATGGACTTCCTGATGCCCTACGCCAGCGAGGTGCCGGAGACCATCGACATCGACCACCTGGAGACCCCGTCACCGCTCAACCCGCTCGGGATCAAGGGCGCCGGTGAGGCCGGCGTCATCCCGTCGGCGGCAGTCTTCGCCGCCGCGATCGAGGACGCCGAGGGGATCCCGATCACCGCGATGCCGATCTCGCCCTCGGAGCTGTACGCGCTCAGGAAGGCCAACTCATGAAGATCGCCGGCGACAACACCCTCCCGTTCCCGGTCGACCAGGTGTGGGACGCGCTCCTCGATCCCGCCGTGCTCGTCCGCACCATCCCCGGCTGCGAACGCCTCGAGACCACGGGCGAGAACTCCTACGACATGACGGTCACGGCGGGGGTCGCAGCGATCCGCGGCACGTACGCCGGCACCTGCACCCTGTCGGACCTGAAGCCCCACGACTCCCTGGTGATGAGGCTGCAGGGCGCAGGCGCCCCCGGCACCATCGACGCAACGGTGGCGGTCGGGTTCCAGGAGACCGACCGCGGGACCCGGATCACCTATGAGGCCGACGCTGTCGTCGGCGGCATGGTCGGTGGCGTCGGCCAGCGCATGCTGGCCTCGGTCTCGAAGCGGATGGCGGCGGAGTTCTTCGGCAACGTGGCGAACGCGATCGGGCAGCCGGGACCCGCGGCGGCCGAGGGCGCCCCGCGGGACGTGGTCTCGACGAGCTCGACCGCCGGCGAGGCCGGGGTGTACACCGCGCCTGCCCGCGCCGCTGCCGGCAAGGACGACTTCCTCAAGGGAGTCGCCGTCGGCGCCGGGCTGGTGCTGCTCGGCGTGTTCGCCGGCGCGCTGCTGGGGCGCCGGCGGTCGTGACCGACCTGTCCGTCGATGTCCCGGCCCGCGTCCAGGCCGCGGCGGTCCGGGAGCGCCGGATCTCCTCGCGTGAGCTCCTCGAGCTGCACCTGGCCCGGATCGCCGAGCGCAACCCGCACCTGAACGCGATCGTCTCCCTCGACGAGGAGCGGGCCCGGGCTGGAGCGGCCGCGGCGGACGAGCACCTCGCCTCCGGTGCGGAGGTCGGACCCCTGCACGGGCTGCCGCACGCCTTCAAGGACACCCACGCCGTGGCCGGCTGGCGGACGACGTACGGCTCGACCCTCTACGCCGAGCACGTGCCGGTCGTCGACGACCTGGTCGTGGAGCGGGTCCGCCGGGCGGGTGTGGTCGTGCTCGGCAAGACCAACGTGCCCGAGTTCGCCGCAGGTTCGCACACCTTCAACCGGATCTTCGGGACCACCCGCAACCCGGCCGACCCGAGTCGCTCGGCGGGAGGCTCGTCCGGAGGGGCGGCCGCCGCCCTGGCCGCCGGGATGGTCCCGCTCGCCGACGGGTCGGACATGGGCGGCTCGTTGCGGAACCCGGCCTCCTTCTGCGGCGTCGTCGGGCTCCGCCCCTCGCTGGGCAGAGTGCCCACCTGGCCCAGCGACAACCAGTGGGAGACGACGTCGGTCAGTGGGCCGATGGCCCGCAACGTCGGCGACGTGGCGCTGCTCCTCTCGGTGCTCGCCGGGCCGGATCCCCGTGTCCCCTTCGCACTCAGTGACCCCGGAGCGGCCTTCGCAGCGCCGCTCACCGGATCGCTGGCCGGGCTGCGGGTCGCCTGGTCGCTCGACCTGGGTGGCGCCTTCGACGTCGACGCCGAGGTGGCGGCAGCGACCGAGTCGGCCGGACGGCTGGCGGCCCAGGCCGGAGCCCAGGTCTTCGGCGCCTATCCCGACCTGCGCCTCGCCGAAGACACGTTCCGGACGCTGCGCGCCTGGAACTTCCAGGCCCGCTTCGGCCGACTGCTTGCCGAGTACCCGGACGCCTTCAAGCCGTCGCTGGCCGACAACATCCGGGCGGGGGAGTCACTGACCGGCGCCGACGTGGCCCGCGCCTATGCACAACGCACCGCCCTCGCGGAGACGATGCGCGCCTTCTTCACGTCCTACGACGTGCTGATGCTCCCGGTCTCGCAGGTGCCGCCCTTCCCGGCGGACGAGGAGTACCCGGCGTCGATCAACGGGCGGCCCATGGCGAGCTACCTGGACTGGATGCGGTCGTCGTACTTCATCACCGTCACCGGGTGCCCGGCGATCTCGGTGCCGGCCGGGACCACCTCGTCCGGGCCTCCCCATCGGTGTCCAGATCGTCGCCCCGCACGGCGCCGACCGACGGTTGTTGGAGATCGCCGCCGCGTTCGAGGCCGCGCTCGGGGCCGCGGCCGGACCGGATTTCGGCTGATTTCCCGCGGCCTCGCGTCGTGCCGTTTCTCCACAGGGGGTGTCTCGATCTGTGGAGATCGGGGGTCGTTCTGTGGAGGACTGCCGGTGTCCTGTGGGGGACACGCCGGAACCAGAAGAATGTTGGCGAAACCCCTTGCGGCCGGGGGGTTGCAGGCCATAGAACTTCTCCCACGCACTTCCTTCGGGGAGAGCGGGATCGGTCGGAGACGAAGATCTGTACGGCGGGCTTGCCCGTCGCGGTGGTTGGGTGACGAAGCCATCGGGGTCGGAGGATAAGACTGGATCGGTCGGGAGCGTCACCAGTACCGGCCAACGAAGGGCCCTTGTAGCTCATACCTATGAGGGCCCTTCACCTATTTGCGGACCCTCCCCTAGCGTGGAGCGCGTGTCCGACGTCCCCGCACTGCTTGCTTCGTACGACGCCCAGCTCCGCGACCAGGCAGAGGTGACCGGCGCCGTCAGCTGGGACCGGTCCGGGCCACTGTGGCGAGCGAAGTTCCCGGACTCGGGGTTCGTCAGCTACCGGGACCTGGGCGGCCTCGAGGGGGCGGCGCTCGATGCGTTGATTGCGGACACGGTGGCCTTCTTCGCCGCCGACCAGGCGATCGGGTCGTTCGAGTGGAAGAGCCGCGGTCACGACCAGCCGCGCGACCTCGACGCCCGGCTGGAGGCTGCCGGCCTGGTGCCGGACGAGGTGGAGACGGTCATGGTGGGCGAAGCGACCCTGCTGGCCTCAGGTCCGGACCTGCCCGTCGGCGTGCGCGTCGTCCGCGTGGACGAGCTTCCGGACCGGAACGAGTGGCTGGATCGCGCGGCGGACATGCAGCAGGGCGTCTTCGGGCACGGCGGCTCCGGCGCGGAGCTCCGCGACCGGATCGACCGCAAGCCAGGCCTGGTCGAGGTGTGGGTGGCCGAGGCAGAGGGGGAGGTCGTGTCGGCGGGTCGCCTCGAGGAGGTGCCGGGCACCGAGTTCGCCGGCCTGTGGGGCGGCGCGACGCTCCCTGCCTGGCGCGGCCGCGGCATCTACCGCGCGCTGACCGCTGCCCGGGCAGAGTCGGCGCTCGCGCGGGGCCTGCGCCTGCTGCACAGCGACTGCTCCGCCATGTCCCGGCCGATCCTCGAGCGTGCCGGGCTGGTCGCCGTCACCACCACCACGCCGTACGTCTGGAGGCGGAGCGGCTAGCCCCCGACCTTCCGGTCACCGTCATCTGCTCGAGGACCGCATCCACACCTCAGCCACATCCGAGGCTGACACCAGGACGCCCGCCCCTCCGGACTTGAAAGGGGGGCAGAGGGACGGGCGCCACGGCCGACCGTAAAGCCGACGCACGCGCTCGCCATCACACGATCAGTACGATCCCCGTTCTGGCTGAGCCAGCGTCGAGTGCGGCAGCCAGGTTCCCTCACGCACTTCCAGGCGCCGAATGCTGAAGAGCTGGCCCGCTTCGGCGAACCGTTCGGCACCGGATCCGGATGACCACGTTTCTCCACAGGGGGTCTCTCGATCTGTGGAGATCGGGGGTCGTTCTGTGGAGGACTGCCGGTGTCCTGTGGGGGACACGCCGGAACCAGAAGAATGTTGGCGAAACCCCTTGCGGCCGGGGGGTTGCAGGCCATAGAACTTCTCCCACGCACTTCCTTCGGGGAGAGCGGGATCGGTCGGAGACGAAGATCTGTACGGCGGGCTTGCCCGTCGCGGTGGTTGGGTGACGAAGCCATCGGGGTCGGAGGATAAGACTGGATCGGTCGGGAGCGTCACCAGTACCGGCCAACGAAGGGCCCTTGTAGCTCATACCTATGAGGGCCCTTCACCTATTTGCGCCGACCTGTTTGACTCGTGCGCCATGTCCATCTCTCGGGAACGCCACTCAGTCCTGCGCGCAGTCGTCACTCGGCGCGCTCTCCCTCCTTCTGGCCGCCGCGCTCGGCACCGTGCTCAGCCTGGGCACCGCCGCCCCGTCCTACGCCGCGACCTACCCGACGCTGTCGACCGGCTCCATCGGAGCCAACGTCACGTCGCTGCAGTTCCTGCTGACTCCCGCGGCTCTCACGACGACCGCGGACGGCGACTTCGGCAGCGGCACCGAGGACGCCGTCCGCGCCTTCCAGTCCGGGGCCGGGCTCGCCGCCGACGGCGTCGCAGGTCCGCAGACGTTCACCGCCCTGGTGAGGACGGTGCGGCAGGGCGACGAGGGGGCAGCGGTGCAGGCAGCTCCAGGTGCAGCTGGACAAGCATGGCTCTCGGACTCGACACGGACGGCGACTTCGGCCCGGCCACCGACAGCGCGGTGCGCAGCTTCCAGTCCGCTCACGGGCTCGCCGTCGACGGCGTCGTCGGCCCGGCCACGTGGCAGGAGCTGCTCGGCACCGGCGGCGGCGGATCGACCGCCGGGCACGACGTACGACTCGCTCTCGGAGGACCAGAAGCAGAACGCCCGCACCATCATCGGGGTCGGCAAGGGCGCCGGGGTGCCGGAGTACGGCTGGGTGATCGCGCTGGCCACCTCGATGCAGGAGTCGACCCTGCTCAACATCGACTACGGCGACCGCGACTCGCTCGGGCTGTTCCAGCAGCGGCCCTCGCAGGGCTGGGGGACCGAGTCGCAGATCATGGACCCGGTGCTGTCCTCGAAGGCGTTCTACGGCGTCGCGGCGCACACCTCCGAACCCCGGGCTGCTCGACATCAGCGGCTGGCAGTCGATGACGGTCACCCAGGCCGCGCAGGCCGTCCAGCGCTCCTGCTGCCCGGACGCCTACGCCAAGTGGGAGTCGCTCGCGCGCGACATCGTCGCCCACGAGTCGGGCGCGCCGCCCATCTCCTGACCGGATCCGCAAGACTGGTCCCGTGTCGCTATGTACGAGGTCGTCCACCGCGTGGTGGCGCCGGTGGCCCGGCCCGTGTGGCGGCCCGACGTCACCGGCCTGGAGAACGTGCCGCGCGACCGGGCGGCGTGATCCTGGCCAGCAACCACCTCAGCTTCGCCGACAGCGTCGTGATCCCGGTGTGGTGCCGCGCAAGGTGGCGTTCCTCGCGAAGTCCGACTACTTCACCGGGACCGGCGTCAAGGGCACCGTGTCACCCGTGGCTGGTTCGAGGGCATCGGCATGCTGCCGGTCGACCGCGACGACAGCAGGGCCGCGCTCGCCAGCCTCGACACCGCGCTCGGAGGTGCTCGGCCGGGGCGAGGCCTTCGGCATCTATCCCGAGGGCACCCGCTCCCGCGACGGCCGGCTCTACCGCGGCCGCACCGGCGTCGCCCACCTCGCGCTCACCGCCGGCGTGCCGGTCGTCCCCGTCGGCCTGCACGGGCACCGAGAACTCCAGCCGGTCGGCTCCAAGCTGCCCAAGCTGGCCAAGGTCTCGGTCACGTTCGGCGAGCCGATCGAGTTCGCCGGCAGGTACGACGGCGTCCCGCTCGGCCGGGCCCGGCGCGAGGTCACCGACGAGATCATGGCCGCGATCCAGGACACTCACCGGCCAGGAGCTGGCCGGCGTCTACAACGACCGCGCGCCCGACTGTGACCCGACCTGTGACCCGACCTGTGACAGGCCTACGCCGTTGACCACCTGACCGCCGGCGGATCCACCCGCGCGCATCGCGGGCAGCCCTGCTCGTCGGTGAGGGAGACGGTCGCGACCAGGGGTTTCCCGGCACGGTCCGCCTCGGCCACCAGCGCCGGATCGACCCGATCCAGCATCAGCTTGGCCCTGCGGAACATGCCCCAGTCCCCTGCGGCGGGCGCGCCCCAGGTCAGGTAGAGGAAGCGCTCGCCGCGCTTCCCGTGCACGGCCGGGCCGCGGAAGTCGCCGTCGACCACGCGGACCTCGGCCTCCCAACGGGCCGAGTCGGCGTCGCCCGGCACCGGCCCGGTCGGATCCCGCCCGACCTGGAGGGCGACGTGGACGTCGGCGTACGACCCGAACCTGCGCCCGGGCAGGTCGCGACCCTCGATCACGATGCGCACCAGATCAGTCTGCCCGCTGGCAGACGTTGCCGACGGACCGGGCCTCGTCGGCAGATTGTGCCGTGGCCGGGCGACGCCGTGCACCGATTGAATCGAACCGTGCCCACCCATCGATCTCGTCGTCGCCGACGCCACGCTCCGCGGGCGTCCGGGCCGCTGGCAGATCGGGATCGACGGCGGGCGTCGTGGTCGCGATCGAGGAGGCACCCCTGACCGGCAGCGAAGAGATCGACGCCGCCGGCGGCCTGGTGACCGAGAGCTTCGTCAACGGCACATGCACCTGACAAGGTCTACACGCTGGACCGGATCGGCGACGCCGCCCTCACGGCGTACACCTCGGGCGACATGGGTTCGCGCGCTGCACTCCATCGAGCTCGCCTCGGCGGTCAAGGACGACTACGACCGGCTCTGGATCCAGCCCAACGCGCGCCGCGCCGTGCTCGAGGCGGTGCGGCACGGCGTCCGCCACGTGCTGGCCTTCGCCGACGTCGACACCCGGCGCGGCTCGAGGGGGTGATCCCGCTGCTGGCGCTGCGCGAGGAGTTCCGCGGCGTGGTCGACCTGCAGGTCGTGGCGTTCCCGCAGGACGGGCTGCTCCGCGACCCGGGCGCCGAGGACCTGGTCCGCGAGGCGGTCGACCTCGGCGCCGACGTGGTCGGCGGCATCCCGTGGATCGAGCACACCGACGCCGAGGCCCGCGAGCACGTACGCCGGATGTGCGCGCTCGCCGCGGAGCACGGCCGCCGGGTGGCGATGCTGGTCGACGACGCCGGCGACCCGTCGCTGCACACCACCGAGATGCTCGCGACGGCGATGCTCGAGCACGGGCTGGTCGGGCCGCGGCGTCGCCAACCACGCCCGCGCCGTCGGCCTCTACCCCCGGCCGTCGCTGGAGCGGCTCGCCGGGCTGGTCAAGCGGGCCGGGCTCGGCTTCGTCAGCGACCCGCACACCGGCCCGCTGCACCTGCCGGTCCGCGAGCTGACCGCGATGGGGGTCCCGGTGGCCCTCGGCCAGGACGACATCGAGGACGCCTACTACCCGTTCGGCCGGCACAACCTGCTGGAGGTCGCGTTCCTCGCCGCCCACGCCCTCGAGGCGGTCGACGCCGCCGGCATCGACCTCGTGTACGACGCGGTCACCACCACCGCGGCCGACGTGCTCGGCGTCGCCGGGCCACCGGCTCGAGGTCGGCGGCAACGCCGACCTCGTCGTCCACCACCACGCGACGCTGCGCGAGGTGCTCGCCCACCACGCAGGCGCCGCGCGCACGTCGTCGCCTCCGGCCGGCTGGTCGCCTCGTCCACCATCCGCCACCACGTTCCACCTCGACGAGCAGGGAGTGACTCCAGGCATGACGAGCCCCGCGCAGGATCCGGATCGGCATCGACACCGGTGGCACGTTCACCGACGTCGTCGCCTTCGACGAGGACACCGGCGAGCTGGTCACCACCAAGACGCCCGTCGACGCCGAGCAACCCCGCCGACGGCTTCCTGGCCGGCATCGACAAGGTGCTCGGCCTGCTCGGCGCCGACGGGCGGCGACCGATCGACGCGGTCAGCCACGGCACCACGGTCGCGACCAACCAGCTGCTCGAGGGCAAGGTCGACCGGCTCGGGTTCATCACCACCGAGGGCTACGAGGCGATGCTCGAGATCGCGCGCCAGTCGGTGCCGGACGGCTACGGCAACTCCTACTTCTGGGTGAAGCCCGACCGGATCGTCCCGCGCGCACCTGGTCAAGGGCGTCGGCGGCCGGCTCGACTTCACCGGCGCGGAGGTGCGGCCCTTCGACGAGGCCGGCGCCCGCGCGGTCGCGCGGTGGTTCCGCGACCAGGGCATCAACACCCTGGGCGTCTGCTTCCTGCACGCCTACGCCAACCCCGAGCACGAGGAGCGGATGCGCGCGGTCCTCGCCGAGGAGCACCCGACGCGGTCGTGTCGCTCTCGAGCGAGGTGCTGCGCGAGTACCGCGAGTACGAACGCGCCATGACCACGCTCGTCGACGCGGCCGTGAAGCCCCGGCTGTCGGCGTACGTCAGCAACATCAAGGCGCGGCTGGCTGCCGAGTACGCCGAGCGCACCGATCCCGTTCTACGTGATGAAGTCCAACGGCGGCGTGCTGTCGGCCGACGAGGTCGTGCACCAGCCGATCACCACGGTGCTGTCCGGCCCGGCCGCCGGCGCGCTGGGCGCCGCGCTGATCGCGAAGGTCGCGGGCTTCGACCGGGTGCTGACCTCCGACGGCGGCGGTACGTCGACCGACGTGTCGCGTCGTGATCGACGGCGAGCCGACGCTGACGACCGAGGGCTCGGTCGGCGCGTTCCCGTCGAAGATCCCGATGATCGACGTCGTCACCGTCGGCGCCGGCGGTGGCTCGATCGCCTGGCTGTCGCCCGAGGGCACGCTCAAGGTCGGGCCGCAGTCGGCGGGCGCCGACCCCGGCCCGCTCTGCTACGCCAAGGGCGGCACCGACGTCACCATCACCGACGCCCACGTGCTACCTCGGCCGGATCCCGCCGCACCTGCTCGGCGGCGAGATCCCGCTCGACGTGCAGGCCGCCCAGCGACGGGGTCGAGCAGCTCGCCTCGCAAGCTGGGCCTGAGCCCGGAGGCCTGCGCCACCGGCATCCTCGAGATCTCCGCGTGGAACCAGGCCAACGCGCTGCGCCAGGTCACCGTCAAGCGCGGCCTCGACGTCCGCGACTTCACGCTGACCACGTTCGGCGGCTCGGGGTCGCTGCTGCTGTGCCGGCTGATGGACGTGCTCGGCATCCCGACCGTGCTGGTGCCGCCCGAACCCCGGCAACGTGTCGGCGTTCGGGCTGCTCACCGTCGACGTCAAGAACGACTACGTGCAGACCCACGTCTCGCTCGCCGACGCCCTCGACCCGGCGACCGTGTCGCGGCAGTCTACGACGACCTGACCGGCAGGCGCGCGGCGGCGCTGACCAAGGAGGGCTTCGCCGAGGAGCAGCACCAGTTCGTGCGCACCGCCGACCTGCGCTACTTCGGGCAGGCGTTCGAGGTGCGGGTGCCGGTGCCCGAGGCGACCGTCGACGCGCGCCGTGCTCGACGAGGTGGCCGGCCGGTTCCACGCCGAGCACCGGGCGCTCTACGGCTACGACTTCGCCGGCGACGACTCCCAGCAGGTCGAGTGGGTGAACCTCCGGGTGTCCGGCATCGGGCCGATCCAGCGCCCGGAGATCCGGCAGGTCGCGACGCCGCCACGGTGGTCGGGCCGGCTCGACGCGAGACCGCGGACCGGCAGGTGTGCTTCGAGGCAGCGAGACGGGTACGTCGACACGCCCGTGCTCTGGCGGCCCGACCTCGCGCCGGGCACGACCGTCGACGGGCCCGGCGATCATCGAGGAGTTCGGCTCGACGGTGCCGCTGCACCCCGGGCTTCACGGCCCGGGTCGACGAGTACCTCAACATCATCGTCACGCAGGAGCGAGGCATGAGCCGACCGACGTCCCGCAGGGCGCCCACGCAGTTCCCGTTCGGCTCCCTCACCGCCGACGCCGGCGCCAGTGCCGACCCGGTGCTGGTCGAGATCGTCCAGGGCTCGCTGGCCTCGGTCGAGATGGAGGTCGAGACCGCCATCGCCCGCACCAGCCGCGAGCCCGATGATCCGCGACGCGCACGACTTCCGGGCCGGCATCCACGACCGGCTGCTGCGCAAGCTGACCGGCCGCTCCTACTCCGCGCTCGTGCACCCGTGGCCCGCGACTTCCCGCATCGAGGAGATGCGCGAGGGCGACGTCTTCTTCCACAACGACGTCTACCGCTCCGAGGGCGGCATCGGTCACCTGCCCGACCTGTGCGTCACGGTTCCGGTGTTCGCAGCGCGGCGGACCAGAGCTCGGCGGCGGTGGTCGCGTTCGTCCAGGCGTTCGGCCACCACGACGACATCGGCGGCGCCGTCCCCGGCTCGATGCCCTCCAACGCGACCAGCGTCTTCGAGGAGGGCCTGATGGTCCCGCCGATCAGGCTCTGGGACGCGGGGGTGCCCAACCGCGGCGCGCTGGCGATCATGACCCGCAACTCCCGGATGCCCGAGAGCCTGGCGGCCGACCTCGACGCCGAGTGCTCGGCCTGCCTGATGGGCGCCCGCCGGCTCGGCGAGCTGTTCGACAGGTACGGCGTGGAGACCGTCGAGTCCTGCTTCGACGCGATCATCGACCGCACCACCGACGACGTACCGCCGCGAGATCCTGTCCAAGATCCCGGTCGGCACCTGGGTGTGGGAGGACTACGCCGAGCACGACGGCGTCGACGAGCCGATGCTGCACACGCAGCGGATCACCCTCACCCGGACCGCCGCCGACGACCCGGACGGCGAGCGGCTGATCCTCGACTTCGACGGCACGTCGCCGCAGGCGAAGGGGCCGATCAACCACTGCGGCGACTACAGCGACGGCGTGTTCCTCAAGAAGTGGCTGGCGCCGATCCTGCGCAACCTCGCCGACACCCCGGAGCGGATGGCCGAGCTCGACGTCAACGAGGGCGATCGTGCCGCTGATCGAGATGCGGTTCCCGCCGCCCGGGCACGCTGCTGACGCCGGTCTTCCCGGCCCCCACCAACGCCCGCACGTTCGTGATCCTGCGGCTGCTCGGCGTGCTCGCCGGCGTGGTCGCCAAGGCGGTCGACGGCCGGATGCCGGCCGACCAGGAGACGATCCGCTACACCGGGCGTGTACGGCGAGGACCTCGACGGCCGGCCCGTACCTGATGCGCGAGGTGCTCGGCGGCGGCTCCGGCGGCCGCTACTACGCCGACGGCGAGGACACCATCCACGTCGTCCCGGACTCGCCGCAACCTGCCGACCGAGTTCACCGAGGCGCGCTTCCCGTTCCGGGTCGAGTCGCTCGGCCTGGCGATGGACTCCGGTGGCGCCGGGCAGTTCCGCGGGCGGCCTCGGCTACGAGAAGCACATCCGGATGCTCAAGGACGCGCACTTCATGTCGATCGCGGACCGCTCGATCCTGGCCTGCTGGGGGGTGCGCGGGGGCCTCGCCGGGAAGCCGTTCGAGGTGACGATCGACCCGGGCGGACCGAACGAGCGCGAGGTCGATGCGCTCGCCGACGCCGAGCCGGTGCAGGCCGGCGAGGTGATCCGGATCCGCACGACCGGAGGTGGCGGCTGGGGCGACCCGCTCCAGCGCGACCCGGCCCTGGTGGTCCGCGACGTGGTGTGGCGCAAGGTCTCGCCGGAGGCCGCGCTCGCCGACGTACGGCGTGGTGCTCACCGGCTCGATCGACGACGACTCGCTCGGGCTACGACGCTGCGGCCACGACCGCGCGAACGGGCCGGACGGCCCGCGCCGTCGGACGGCGTTCTTCGACCGCGGCCCCGGGTACGCCCGCCTGGCCGACGGTGCGGCGTACGCCTCGGTCGATCTGGTGTGAGGATGGCGGCGTGAGGTTCGAGAAGCAGATCGACGTCTCCGCACCAGCCGAGACGGTCTGGGCCGTCTACGCGGACGTCGAACGCTGGCCGGAGTGGACTGACTCCATCACCTCGGTCGACCTGCTCGACCCGGCCCCGCTGACGGTCGGGTCGCGGGCGCGGATACGCCAGCCGCGGCTGCCCGTCGCGGAGTGGACCGTGACGGAGCTGGATCCCGGTCGGTCGTTCACGTGGACCGCGACTGGGCCGGGTGTCCGCACCACCGGCGTGCACCGGGTGGACCCCAACGGGGAGTGGGCCCGGGCGACCGCCATCCTGGAGCAGGCCGGTCCCGGCGGGGCCCTCGTCGGCCTGCTCACCGGACGGCTGACGCGCCGCTACCTGACGATGGAGCTCGAAGGCCTCAAGGCCCGCGCCGAGGGCGCCTGACCGGGAGCCTCGGATACCTCCGCCGTTGCCTGACAGACTCGCCCGCATGACTCGACCACTGACCCTGGTCACCGGCGGGACGCGGGGGATCGGCGCGGCCACCGCGTTGCGCCTCGCTGCGGACGGCCACGACCTCGTGCTCGGCTACGCGCGTGACGAGGCCGCGGCCGAGCACTGCCGGGCCGCCGTGGAGTCCGCCGGTAGCGCGTGCGCGACCGTGCGCGCGGATCTCACCTCGCCGTCCGGGGTGGACGACCTCTACGCCCGGGCGGCCGACCACGGCCGGCTCACCGGCGTGGTCAACAACGCCGGGGCCACGCTGCACATCGCTCCGCTGGCGGAGACCCCGGTCGACGTCGTCCGACGAACGGTCGACCTCAACCTCACGGCCGCGCTGCTCGTGGCGCGGGCAGCCGTCCGCGCACTCGGCACCACCTATGGCGGATCGGGTGGCGTCCTGGTCAACGTGAGCTCAGGCGCCGCCACGCTGGGCGCACCGAACGAGTACGTCCAATACGCCGCCGCGAAGGCAGGCGTCGATGCGTTGACGGTCGGATTGGCGGCCGAGGTGGCCGGCGAGGGGATCCGGGTGGTCGGCGTGGCCCCGGGCATCGTCCGGACCGGCATCCACGAGGACGCCGGTGAGCCCGGCCGGATCGACCGGGTCGGACCGCTGGTTCCCCTGGGGCGGGCCGGCGAGCCCGAGGAGGTGGCCGACGCGATCGCGTGGCTGATGAGCGACCGGGCGTCGTACGTCACCGGCACGACGCTTCGGGTGGCGGGCGGGCGCTGACCCCGGCGTGCCACCCTCCTGCCAGACTCAGCTGTCATGAGCGTCTCCGAGACCGACCTCCGGCACCTGCGTCAGTGCGTCGAGCTGGCTCGGGAGGGCATCGACGCCGGCGACGAGCCGTTCGGCTCGGTGCTGGTCTCAGCGAGCGGCGAGGTGCTGTTCGCCGACCGCAACCGGGTCGCGGGTGGTGACGAGACCCGGCATCCCGAGTTCGAGATCGCCCGCTGGGCCGTGGACCATCTCTCGCGGGAGGAGCGGGCCGCCGCCACGGTGTACACCTCGGGCGAGCACTGCCCGATGTGTTCGGCCGCGCACGCCTGGGTCGGGCTCGGCCGCATCGTGTACGCCGTCTCCAGCACACAGCTCGGCGCGTGGCTCGCCGACTGGGGTGTGCCGCCTGCCCCGGTCGCACCGCTGCCCGTCCAGACCGTGGCGCCCGATCTCGTGGTCGACGGACCCGCTCCCGAGCTGGCCGACGAGATGCAGGCACTGCACCGCCGGCGGTTCGGCTGACAGGATGCGCGGCGGCCCTTGGGCAACTTCTGCCGGTGCCCGGCTCCGCGACGGATCACTAGGTTCGATCACATGAGGGTTCTGCTCGCGCTGGGTGGCAACGCGATGACGAACAAGGACGGCCGCGCCCGGGTCGAGGACCAGATCGAGGCCGGGAGGATCGCGATGGAGGCCGTCGCCGACCTGCTCGAGCACGACGTCGACATCATGATCACCCACGGGAACGGCCCCCAGGTCGGCAACCTGCTCGTCAAGAACGAGATCGCCGCGAGCGTCGTACCCCCGGTACCGCTCGACTGGTGCGGTGCCCAGACCCAGGCCACGCTCGGGTTCGTGCTGATGGAGGCGCTGGACGTCGCCGTGGCGGCGCGCGGCCTGGACCGGCGCAGCGCCACCGTCGTCACCCGCACGCTCGTGGACGGCGACGATCCCGGGTTCACCAAGCCGACCAAGCCGATCGGCCGCTGGCTGCCGGAGGACGAGGCCGCCCTGCTGATCGACCACGGCGAGACCTGGGAGAGCCGCGGTGAGAAGGGCTGGCGTCGCCTGGTCGCCTCGCCGGAACCTCTGGCCATCCTGGACGCCCCGGCCGTGCATGCGCTGGTCGAGGCGGGGTTCATCGTGATCGCCAACGGCGGCGGCGGGATCCCGGTGGTCCGCGAGCCTGAGGGCCTGCGTGGGGTCGAGGCGGTCATCGACAAGGATCTCGGCGCGGCCCTGCTGGCAGTGACCGTGGAAGCCGACGCGCTGGTGGTCGCCACCGACGTCCCGAACGCGATCCTGCGCTACGGCACTCCGGACGCCGAACCGATCGGGCGGGTCTCGGTGGCCCGCATGCGCGAATACGCTGCCGACGGCCACTTCGCCAGCGGCTCCATGGGGCCGAAGGTCGAGGCTGTTTGCCGGTTCGTCGAGCAGGGCGGCCAGTACGCCGTCATCACCGACCTTGACAGCATCGTCGACGCCGTCACCGCTGAGGAGGACGAACGGCCCGGCACCGTCGTCGTACCCGAGTGACCCTCGGTGGTCGAGCTCGTCGAGACCGCCTCACCCGAAAGGAACCCTGAATGCCAGACGCCATCGAAGTGCGCAAGGTCCCGATCCACTCCGTGGCCGACGCGTCGGAGCTCGCGAAGCTGATCGACGACGGCGTCATGGCTGCCGACCGGGTGATCGCGATCATCGGCAAGACCGAGGGTAACGGCGGAGTGAACGACTACACCCGGATCATCGCGGACCGGGCCTTCCGCGAAGTGCTGGTCGACAAGGGCGCGCCGGCCGACCAGGTCAAGCAGGTCCCGATCGTGTGGTCCGGTGGCACCGACGGTGTGATCAGCCCGCACGCGACGATCTTCGCCACCGTCGACGCCGCGGCCGATGACCCGTCGAGGGACGAGCAGCGGCTGACCGTCGGGTTCGCGATGAGCGACGTGCTCATGCCCGAGGACATCGGCCGGGTCGCGATGGTCGAGAAGGTCGCGGACGCCGTCAAGATCGCGATGGAGCGGGCCGGCATCACCGACCCCGCCGACGTTCACTACGTGCAGACCAAGACACCGCTGCTGACCATCCACACGATCCGCGACGCGAAGTCGCGCGGGAAGACGGTGTGGACCGAGCACACCCATGAGTCCATGGACCTCTCCAACGGGTGTACGGCGCTCGGCATCGGGGTCGCCCTCGGCGAGATCGAGATGCCCAGCGACGAGGACGTCATGCACGACCGCTCGCTGTACTCCTCGGTGGCCTCGTGCTCCTCCGGGGTCGAGCTCGACCAGGCCCAGGTGGTGGTCGTCGGCAACGCGACCGGCGTGGGTGGCCGCTACCGGATCGGGCACTCGGTGATGAAGGACGCCCTGGACCAGGACGGCCTCTGGCAGGCGATCCGCGACGCCGGGCTCGACCTGCCGGAGCGACCGCACACCTCCGACCTCGACGGCCGGCTGGTCAACCTGTTCCTCAAGTGCGAGGTCTCCCAGGACGGCCAGGTCCGGGGCCGCCGCAATGCCATGCTCGACGACTCCGATGTTCACTGGCACCGCCAGATCAAGGCGGCCGTCGGCGGGGTCACCGCCGCGGTCACCGGCGATCCCGCGGTGTTCGTGTCCGTGTCGGCGGCCCACCAGGGCCCCGACGGAGGCGGCCCGGTGGCCGCGATCGTCGACCTCGGCTGAGCCAGCCGGCTAGTCGGGCTGGCGGCCGGCGAAGGCGGCGAGCCGGTCGTAGACGGGCGCGTCGGCAGGCGCCTGGACCTCGGCACCGAAGGCGGGGCTTCGGTTGTCAGTCGTCAGACCCTGGGACATGAAGGCCAGGCCGCGCTCGGCGACCTCCGGGTCCAGCCGGTCGGTCGACTGCCCGGTCGCCCGCGCCAGGTCCCAGGTGTGCACGGCGAACTCGGCGGTCTGCCAGTCGATCTGTCCGGACTCGGCCTTCTCGCCCGCCTGGTGCCAGAAGTGGATCAGGTCGTCCGCAGCGGAGCGGAACGTGCTGACCCACTCACCGGTGGCCGGCTCGGGCTCCGCCGACCAGTCGGGCTGGCGACCACTTGCCATTTCGATGAACTTGCCGGGCGTGGCCAGCACGTGCCCGATCAATCGGGACACGTCCCAGTCACCACACGGGGTGGGGTTGGACAGGTTGTCCTCGTGGATCGCGGCGAGGACGTCGCCGGTCTGGTCGAGGGCCCGGGACAGGACCACGACGGAGTCATTGGCAGGGCTCATGGTTCCTCCTCCTCGTCCTCCACCTTAACCATCCTCCAGCCACTCCCGGATCGACTCGTTGTGCTGGCCGAGCGTGGGTGGCGCCAGGTGCGTGGTGCGCCCGCCGGAGTGGGCGTTGTCGTCGAACCGGATCGGGGACCCCGGCAGGTTGAGGGCGCCCTGGGTGGCGTGGTCGACCGAGAGCAGCAGCCCCTGCGAGAGCGTCTGCTCCCAGGTGTAGACGTCGTCGAGGGAGCGCACCTTGCCGGACGGGACGCCGGCCTCCGCCAACAGATCGAGCCAGTGCTCGGCGGGCTGGTCGGCGAAGAGCCCCTCGATCCGGAAGATGAGCTCGTCGCGGTTGGCCACCCGATCCGGGTTGGTGGCGAAGCGAGGCTCCAGCGCGTCCCAGCTGAACGCCGCGCACAGCGCCCGCCACAACCCCTCCGAGCCACAGGCGATCTGGACGGGTGCGGTCGCGGTCGCGAACATGCCGTACGGCGCGATGGCCGGGTGGTGGTCGCCGGCCAGGCCCGGCACCTCGTCGGCCACCGTCCACCGGGTCCCCTGGAAGGCGTGCACGCCGATCATGCCGGCGAGCAGAGAGGTCCGCACCACGCGGCCCACGCCGGTGGCGGACCGCTCGTGGAGCGCAGCGAGGACCCCGAAGGCGCCGTACATCCCGGCGGTCAGGTCGGCGATCGGCACGCCCACCTTGGTGGGCTGTTCCGTGCCGGTGAAGGACATCACCCCACCCTCGCCCTGCGCGATCTGGTCGTAGCCCGACCGAGACGCCTCGGGGCCGTCGTGCCCGAAGCCGGTGATGGACAGCACGACCAGCCCCGGGTTGAGCTCGTGCAGACGCGAGACGGGGAAGCCGAGGCGATCCAGCACGCCCACCCGGAAGTTCTCCATCAGGACATCGGCGCGCTCGACCAGCCGGGCCAGGACGTCCTGGTCGTCCGGGGACTTCAGGTCGAGCACCAGCGACTCCTTGTTGCGGTTGGCCGACATGAAGTACGTCGACTCCCGCTCGTCGCCGGAGCCGACGAACGGTGGTCCCCAGGCCCGGGTGTCGTCGCCGGAAGGCGACTCCACCTTGATCACGCGGGCGCCCATGTCGCCCAGCATCATCGCGGCGTGCGGCCCGGCCAGGGCGCGGGTGAGGTCGAGGACGAGCAGGTCGGAAAGCGGTCCCTCGGTCATGGGGAAACTCAACCACCCCGATGGTCGCGGTGCGAGCGCCAGCGGTGTCGGCTGCGGATGATTGAGTAGCGACATGACCGCGACGACCTACCGGCTCGTGCCGCACGCCGTCGCAGACCACCGACCGACCCTCGACGAGCAGCAGCAGCGGGTGGTCGACCACGAGGGCGGCCCGCTGCTGGTCCTCGCCGGCCCGGGCACCGGCAAGACGACGACATTGGTCGAGGCCGTCGTCGACCGGATCGATCGCCGCAGCGCGGGCCCGGACTCGGTGCTGGCGCTCACGTTCAGCCGCAAGGCGGCCGAGCAGCTCCGTGATCGGGTCACCGCCAGGGTCGGCCGCACGACCCGGAGCGCGCTGTGCTCGACGTTCCACTCGTTCGCCTACCAGCTGGTCCGGGCGTACGCACCCGCCGAGCTCTATGCCGCCCCGCTGCGATTGCTGTCCGCACCCGAGCAGGACGTCATCCTTCAGGAGCTGCTCACCCACGCGCCCGAATCGGTCACCTGGCCCGACGAGCTGCGTGCTGCCGTCGGCACCCGGGGCTTCGCCAAGGAGGTCCACGCCGTCCTGGCCAGGGCCCGCGAGCGTGGGCTCGACCCGGACGATCTGACCCGGCTCGGGCGGACGGAGGGAGTGCCCGCGTACGAGGCGGCTGGGTTCTTCCTGGAGCAGTACCTCGACGTGCTCGGCGACCTGTCCGCGATCGACTACCCCGACCTGATCGCGCGGGCGGTCGTCGAGGCCGAGGCGCACCGCGAGGAGCTCCGGGCCCGGTTCCGGCACGTCTTCGTCGACGAGTACCAGGACACCGACCCCAGCCAGGTCCGGCTGCTCCAGGCGATCGCCGGTGACGGACGCGACCTGGTGGTGGTGGGCGACCCCGACCAGTCGATCTACGGGTTCCGTGGAGCCGACCTGCGCGGGATCCTCGACTTCCCACGCGAGTTCCCACGCGCAGACGGCTCAGCCGCCGAGGTGGTGGCCCTGGGCACCACCCGCCGCTTCGGCTCGCGGCTCCTGCGGGCCTCGCGCTGCGTGGCCGCCTCCATCGCGCTGTCGGGCTCGATCCCGAAGGAGCAGTACGCCGCCTTCCGGTCCCCGGAGCCCGCCGCCAACGAGCTCGGTCCCGGATCGGTCGATGTCATCACCTTCGACACTTCCCGTGCCGAGACCGAGAACGTCGCAGACCTGCTGCGCAGGGCCAATCTCGAAGACGGGATCCCGTGGTCGGAGATGGCGGTGCTGGTCAGGTCCGGCCGCAACTCAATCCCGCCGCTGCGCAGGTCGCTCGCGGCGGCCGGCGTACCCGTCGAGGTGGCGAGCGACGAGACGCCTTTGGTGCGCGAACCCGCCGTCCTGCCCCTGCTCGACGCGCTCCGCGGCGTCATAGACGCCGGAGTCACCGACCCGGCGGCGCCCGACCACGTGGGGGCCGACCGGGCCGAGGCCCTGCTGACCTCTCCGCTCGGAGGCCTCGACGCCACCGATGTCCGGAGCCTCGCGAGGGCTCTCCGAGCGCGTCATCCGGATCGGCCTTCACGTGACCTGTTGCGGAGCGCGGTGCTCGATGCCGGCTTCCTCGACGACATCGAGGGGGAGGCGGCCGAACGGGCCCGGCGGCTGACCCGGATCCTTGCCGAGGCCAGGGAGTCGTTGGCTACCGGCGGGACGACCGAGGAGGTTCTCTGGGTGCTCTGGTCCGGGACCGGTTGGGGACACCGGCTCAGGGCTGCGACGAGAGCGGGGGGCCAGGCGGCCAGGTACGCGCATCGCGACCTCGACGCACTCTGCGCCCTGTTCGAGGTCGCCGCTCGCGCGGAGGAGCAGAAGGGTCACACCGACCCGCGAGAGTTCCTGGAGACCCTGGCTGCCCAGGAGATCCCCGCCGACACGCTTGCCGACCGAGGCGTCCGCGGAGAGGCGGTGCGCCTGCTGACTGCGCACCGGTCCAAGGGCCTGGAGTGGCGGCTGGTGGTGGTCGCCCGAGTCCAGGACGGGGTCTGGCCCGACCTCAGGCGCCGGCATTCCCTGCTGCAGGCCGACCGGATCGGCCGGGACGGGTTGCTCCCACCCACGACCACCGCCGCCATGCTGGCGGAGGAGCGGAGGCTCTTCTACGTGGCCTGCACGCGGGCCCGCCAGCGTCTGGTCGTGACCGCCGTCCAGTCTCCCGACGACGACGGTGAGCAGCCGTCCAGGTTCGTGTCCGAGCTGGGCGTGGCGGTGGCGCATCGCCAGGGTCGGCCGCCGCGCCCGTTGTCCATGGCGGGTCTGGTGGCCGAGCTCCGACGGACCGTCGCGGACCCCGAGGAGCCGGAGCCCCTGCGTCGGGCGGCGGCCAGGCGCCTGGCGGTGCTGGCCGCCGCCGACGTCGAAGGCCGACCGGTCGCGCCCCAAGCCGATCCGGCCACCTGGTGGGGCCTGCGTGCTCCCACCCGATCGGAGCGTCCGGTGCGTCCGCCCGACGAGCCGCTCACGATCTCGGCGAGCACGTTGGAGGGCCTGCTCACCTGCCCGGCCCAGTGGTTCCTCACCCGTGAGGCCGGAGGCGAGGTGGTCAGCTCGAGCAGCCAGGGCTTCGGCTCGATCGTGCACGCGCTGGCGGACCGGATCGCCAAGGAGGAGATCGGCCCTGATGAGGACCTGATGGCGCTGGTCGACCGGGTCTGGGGGCAGATGGAGTTCCGCGCCCCGTGGTCGGGCGAGCGGGAACGCGAGGCGGTGGCGGCAGCGCTCCTGCGGTTTGCCAACTGGCACCAGCGGCCCGACGCGCGAACCGTCGTCTCGACCGAGGCGCGGCTCACCGCCGACGTCGAGCTGGCCGACGGCCAGGTGGTCCGTCTGCACGGGTACGCCGACCGGCTGGAGATCGACCGGGGCGGCGAGGTCGTCGTGGTCGACCTGAAGACCGGCAAGTACGCACCCACCGGGCCCGCCGTCGCCAAGCACCCCCAGCTCGGCCTCTACCAGCTGGCCGTCGACAATGGCGCGGCCGACGAGCACGTCGGTCGGCCGGTCCGGGCCGGCGGCGCCGAGCTGGTCCAGCTCCGGCTCGGCGACGAGTTGCCCAAGACCCAGGCCCAGACTCCTCAGGAGCCGGATGCCGAGGGCGTGACCCTGGTCGAGCACCAACTCATGTGGGCAGCGGAAACACTGCGCTCGGAGCAGTTCGTGGCGCGCCCGGGCGAGCACTGCAAGCGGTGTCCGTTCGTCGCGATCTGTCCAGACAAGGCCTCGGGCTCGGTGCTGTCGTGAGTCCACGCGTGACCAGCGTCCAGAACCCCGACGACCTCTCCAAGGTCCTCGGCATCGACTTCAGCGACCAGCAGCTGGCGGCGATCACCGCCCCGCTCGAGCCGGCGGTGGTCGTTGCCGGGGCGGGTTCCGGCAAGACGACCGTCATGGCCGCCCGGGTCGTCTGGCTGGTCGCCACCGGCCAGGTCCAGCCGGCCGAGGTCCTCGGCCTCACGTTCACCACCAAGGCCACCGCCGAGCTCGGGTCCCGCATCCGGGCGTCCCTTCGCGAGGCCGGCCTGCTCCCCGAGCGCGGCGAGGCTCCGGACGAGGACGGTGAGGAGGTCGAGGAGCCCACGGTCGCGACGTACCACTCCTATGCGCAGGCGCTGCTCGCCGAGCACGGCCTGCGGGTCGGCCACGAGCCGGAGACCAGGCTGATCGCGGACGCCTCGCGCTACCAGCTGGCCGCTCGCGCGGTGCAACGCCACACCGCTCCAGTGCGGTATCTCACGGACTCGCCGCCGCACGTCATCCAGTACCTCCTCGCGCTCGACGCCGAGATGAGCGAGCACCTCACCTCGCCTGCCGACGTCCGCGCGTACGACGCCCGCCAACGGCCGCTGTTCGAGGACGGCATGGCCGGCGAGACCCGCACGACCTATCTGGCGAAGAACCAGAAGGCGGTCCTGACGATCGACCGGCGCGCCGAGCTGCTCGGCCTCGTGGCCGCCTACCGACGGCTCAAGGCTCATCTGGGCCTGATGGACTTCTCCGACCAGATCGCCCTCGCCGCCAGGCTCGCCACAGAGTCGCCCGAGGTCGGGCTGATCGAGCGGACGAAGTTCAAGATCGTCCTTCTCGACGAATACCAGGACACCTCGGTCGCCCAGGCCCAGATGCTGAGCCGACTGTTCTCCGGACCGGACGTGGCGACCGGCCGCGGGCACCCGGTGACAGCGGTCGGAGACCCGAACCAGGCGATCTACGGATGGCGCGGGGCCTCGGTCTCCAACATCCTCGAGTTCGGCCGGGACTTCCCGACCGCCGGGGGCGGGCCGACCCCGAGCTACCCGCTCGTCGTGAACCGCCGTTCCGACGCCCGCATCCTGGCGACCGCCAACCATCTCGCCGAGGAGCTCTACGCTGCGCGGCCCGACCTGCTCCCCTTGCAACCACGACCGGACGCGGCCACCGGCGAGGTGCGGGCGATCGTGCACGACACCTACGACCAGGAGCTGGCCTGGCTGGCCGACGAGGTGATCGGCACGCACGCCGCGACCGCGTGGAGGGAGATCGGCGTCCTCACCCGCGACAACGCCCACGCCGCCGACGTCTTCGACGCGCTGACCGCGCGCGAGATCCCGGTCGAGATCGTCGGCCTCAAGGGACTGCTCAGGCTTCCGGAGGTCTCCGAGGTCGTCGCGACGTTGACCCTGATCCAGGACGTCACCGACAACGCCGCCCTCCTCACCCTGCTCGCCGGCCCGCGCTGGGCGATCGGTCCGCGCGACCTCGCCCTGCTCGGTCGACGCGCGGAGCAGCTGGCCGGCCGCCGCGCCGAGCGCGGGACCACGCTCGACCTCGACGTCGAACTGCGGGCCGCCGTCGCCGGTGCCGACCCGGCCGAGATCGCCTCGCTCGGCGACGCACTCGAGGACCCCGGCGACCTCGCCTACTCGCACGAGGCCCGCGAGCGATTCACGCTCCTGGCAGCTGAGCTGCGTCGCCTCCGCGCCGCCGTCGGCGAACCCATCCTCGACCTGGTCCGACGGATCATCGACACGACCGGCATCGACGTGGAGCTGGCATCGTCGGTCAGCCCTGCCGCGGCGGCCCGACGCGACAACCTGGACCTGTTCGTGCAGGCAGTGGCGGAGTTCCAGGCGGTCGACGGCCAGGTGACCCTGGCGGCCCTGCTGGCCTGGCTCGAGGCCGAAGACGAGTTCGGGCAGGGTCTCGATGTCGCGACCCCGTCGGAGGCCGACTCCGTCAAACTCCTGACGGTCCATCGGGCCAAGGGCCTGGAGTGGGACGCGGTCTTCGTCGTGGGCGTCACCGACAAGAAGTTCCCGAACACCCGCGGCCGGTCGAGCTGGCTCACCCTGCCCTCCGTCATGCCGACGGAGCTCCGTGGCGACGCCCGGGACCGACCCGCCCTGAAGGGGCACCGCGCGGAGGACATCACCCGGCTGGCGGTCGACGCCAAGGAACATCTGGCAGAGGAGGAGCTGCGCCTCGGGTACGTCGCGTGGACGCGCGCTCGCCACCTGCTGTCGGTGTCGGCGTGGCGTTGGTCCCCCAAGCTGAAGTCGGGATCGGGCCCCTCGTCCTACCTGCTGCGCACGCGTGAGGCGATCGAGCAGGGGGGAGGCGAACCGTTGGCCTGGCTGGACCCCGTGCAGAAGGGCGACCCGAACCCATACGCCGAGCGGTCCATCGACCTGCCGTGGCCGATCTCCCATCACACCGCCGAGGTCGACCGCCGGCTCGAGGCCGCCCTCTGGGTGACGGAGGCGCCCACGGGACACGTCGAGGAGCAGCTGGACGACATGCTGCTCCTCGAGCGGGTCCAGCAGTGGGACGACGAGATGGCCCGCCTTCTAGAGGAGGCCCGGAGCGACCGGTCCCGGGACATCGCCGTCCCGTTCCCGTCGAGCCTGTCGGCGACCGCCCTGGCGCGGCTGCGCGACGACCCGGACACGTTCGCCCGTGACCTCGCCCGTCCGATGCCGCGGCCGCCTTCGCCGGCAGCCCGCTTCGGCACCAGGTTCCACGCGTGGGTCGAGGCCAGGCTCGGCCAGCAACCGCTGCTCGATCCAGACGAGCTGCCCGGGCGGGCCGACCCGGACATCGACGACGAGACCGATCTCAAGGAACTGATCGCCTCGTTCGAGTCCGGTGGGTTCTCCGACCGGCGTCCCTTCGCGGTCGAGGCGCCGTTCGCGCTGGTGCTCGACGGCCAGGTCGTGCGCGGCCGGATCGACGCGGTCTACGAGGAGGAGGTCGGCGGCCAGCCGGGGTACCTCGTCGTCGACTGGAAGACCAACCGGCACCAGACGGCCGATCCCCTCCAGCTCGCGATCTACCGGCTGGCGTGGGCCGAGCTCGCGGGGGTCCCCCTGGAGCGGGTGCGGGCGGTGTTCTACTACGTCCGCACCAGCGAGGTTGTCGAGCCCGAGGGTCTTGCCGGCCGGGCGGAGCTCGAGTCCCTGGTCAGCCCTGGCTGAGCCCCGTGGTCAGCCCGGCGGTCAGTGCGATCTCGACCATCGTCCCGAAGGTCTTCTCCCGCTCCTCGGCCGTCGTCTGGTCCCCGGTGACCAGGTGGTCGGAGACCGTGCAGATCGCGAGCGCCCGCCGACCGAACCTCGCGGCCAGCGTGTACAGCGCGCTCGCCTCCATCTCGACGGCGAGCACGCCGTGGGCGACCATCCGGGCGGTGAGCTCAGGACGGCTGGGGTAGAACGAGTCGCTGCTGAAGATCAGGCCGACGTGGACACCCACGTCGTCAGTCAGCTGCGTCGAGGCGTCGTACGCCGCCCGGAGCAGGCCGAAGTCGGCGACCGGGGCGTAGTCCAGGCCTTCGAAGGTGACCCGGTTCATCGAGGAGTCGGTGCAGGCGCCCGAGGCGATGACGAGGTCGCGGAGCGCGACCTTCTCGGTGAACGCGCCGCACGACCCGACCCTGATGACCGACTGCACGTCGTAGTCGGTGAACAGCTCGTTGGCATAGATCGCGAGGGACGGCTGGCCCATCCCGGAGCCCTGCACCGAGACCCGCTCCCCGCGCCAGGTGCCGGTGTAGCCGAGCATCCCGCGCACCTCGTTGTAGCACTTGGCGTCGTCGAGGAAGGTCTCCGCGATCCACTTGGCCCGCAAGGGGTCACCGGGCATCAGGACGGTGGGGGCGATGTCGCCCGGCCGGGCTCCGATATGGGTGCTCACGGCACGAAAAGTTACCGCGTCGGCGGGCAAGTAACCTCATCGACGTGACGAGTTCCGAACGGACCTTCCCGCACCTCGCGCTCTCGGCGCATGCCCACAACCGGCAAGGCCTGTTGCGGACCGACGACGCCTGGCTCGATGCGCGTTGGGCCGATCCGGCCACTCGTGTGCTCGTGCTGGCCGGCTCCAGGTTGCACCCCGCCGTCGACGGGCAGGTCGACTGGATCTCGCCGGACGAGGCGCCAGCGGGGACTCGGGTGCTCCTGGGGGAGCGGGACGACCGGGCGCACTTCGCCGTGATCGTCGATCCCGCGTCGGCGCCGGGGTCGAAGGACGAGTGGGTGAGCATCCGCGCGGTGCTCCTGGCGCTGGCCGGGGCAAGCGACGAGGCGCCGCTGGTCCTGCATGCGGTGGGTCTCGCCGAGTGGCACTTCGCCACCCGGTTCTGCCCTCGCTGCGGCGGCGACCTGGTGTCCCGGGCGGCCGGCCACGAGCTGCGGTGCACGTCGTGCGACAAGTCTCAGTTCCCGCGCACCGACCCCGCGGTGATCATGGCCGTGACGCACGGCGAGCCCGGAAGCGCCGAGGAGGCGATCCTGCTGGGCCGCCAGAAGAGCTGGCCGTCCGGGCGATGGTCGACCCTTGCCGGCTTCCTGGAGCCGGGAGAGACCCTCGAGGACACCGTCCGCCGCGAGGTCGCCGAAGAGGTCGGCGTCACCGTGGACGAGGTGGAGTACTTCGGGAACCAGCCGTGGCCACTCCCCGCCAGCCTGATGGTCGGCTTCCGCGCTCGCACCCGGACCCGGGAAATCAATGTCGACGGGGCGGAGATCGAGGAGGCGCGGTGGTTCACCCGCGACCAGATGCGCGCCGACCTCGAAGCCGGCCGCGTCATCATCCCGACCGGCGTCTCGATCTCGAGCTCACTGCTCGAGCACTGGTACGGCGGCCCGCTCACGGGCGGCGGGCGGTGAGCCCACCGCTGGGTCAGGACAGCCCGGTCAGGACAGCCCCGGTCAGGACACCCCCGGTCAGGACACCCGACCCCGGTCAGGACAGCCAGCGCGGTCAGCTTCTCCTTGACCTGCGCGAGCGACGGGTTCGTGTGGGCGGTGCCGTCGGTGTAGACCAGGGTGGGCACGGTCTGGTTGCCGTTGTTGGCGGACTCCACGATCGTGGCCGCGTCCGGGGTGCGCTCGATGTCGACGACGTCGTAGTCGATCCCCTCCCGGTCCAGCTGTCCCGCCAGTCGGTGGCAGTAGCCGCACCATGGAGTGGTGTACATCGTGAACGAACTCATCTCAGGACTGTCCCCTTGGCCGTCTAGTGTGTGGCGCGTCGGCGGACCCGGCCCTCTCAGCAGGCCGCTCCACTTTGTCTAGACCGTAGAACACCGCCGGCGGAGGAGTTGTTCCCGGATGCCCGGCCCCGACGACCTGCTCGCCGCGCTCGATCCCGAGCAGCGTCGAGTCGCGGAGGCCCTGCGCGGCCCGGTGCGGGTCCTGGCGGGAGCAGGCACCGGCAAGACCCGCGCGATCACCCACCGGATCGCCTACGGCGTGGCCACCGGGGTCTACCAACCCTCGGAGATCCTGGCCGTGACATTCACCACCCGCGCCGCCGGAGAGATGCGCGGCCGGCTGCGCCTGCTCGGCGCCGCCGGGCGTCCAGGCCCGCACTTTCCACTCGGCCGCGCTCCGGCAGCTCCGGTTCTTCTGGCCCCAGGTGCACGGCAGCGAGCTGCCCACGCTCACCGAGTCCAAGCTCGGACTGCTCGCGACCGCGGCCCGACGCACCCGGATCGACGCCGACCAGGCACTGCTGCGCGACCTGGCCTCGGAGATCGAGTGGGCCAAGGTCAGCAACGTCCACCCCGACGACTACGCGCGGATCGCCCCCACCCGGGGCCGCTCGGTGGCGGGGCACGACCACGAGACCGTCGCCCGGGCGTTCAGCACCTACGAGGACGTCAAGCGCACTCAGTCCCGCATGGACATGGAGGACGTGCTGCTCTTCGCCGCCGGGCTGCTCGCCGACGACGAACGGGTCGCCGCCCAGGTCCGCCGGCAGTACAAACGCTTCGTCGTCGACGAGTTCCAGGACGTCTCCCCGCTGCAGTCCGCGCTGCTCGACCTGTGGCTCGGGGGCCGAGACGAGCTGTGTGTCGTCGGCGACCCGGCCCAGACCATCTACTCCTTCGCCGGCGCCAACGCCGACTACCTGCGCGCCTTCCCGGCCAAGTTCCCCGGCACGACGGCGGTCGAGCTGGTCCGCAACTACCGCTCCTCGCCCGAGGTCATTGCCGCGGCCAACACCCTGCTCGCCGGCTCCCCGAGCCACGGCGTCGCCCTGGTGGCGCAACGGCCGCCCGGCCCGGCGGTCTCCTACGCCTCCCACCCCGACGAGGTGGCGGAGGCCGAGGCCGTCGCGGCCCGGATCGCGCAACTGCGGGACCAGGGCCGTCCGCCCGGCGAGGTCGCGGTGCTTTTCCGGATCAACGCCCAGTCCGAGGTCTTCGAGGAGGCTCTCACCGGCCGCGGCATCCCCTACGTCGTCCGCGGCGCGGCGCGCTTCTTCGACCGGCCTGAGGTGCGGCAGGCCGTGACCCTCCTGCGAGGCACCGCCCGTTCCGGGCAGGCGACGGACGGGATGACCGAGACGGTGCGCGCGACTCTCGCCGGCATGGGCTGGAGCCCGGAACCCCCGACCTCCCGGGGGCAGACCCGCGACCGGTGGGAGTCGCTGCAGGCCCTGGTCGACCAGGCGACGGCGTTCGGGAAGACAGAAGGTGCCGGGCTCGGGGACTTCGTCGACGATCTCGACCGGCGCGCCGCCGAGCAGCACGCGCCGGTTGCCGACGGCGTCACGCTCGCCACCCTTCACTCCGCGAAGGGGCTCGAGTGGGACTCCGTCTTCCTGACCGGGCTGCAGGAGGGCACCATGCCGTTCACGTACGCCGAGTCGCTCCTGGAGATCGAGGAGGAACGCCGGCTGCTCTACGTCGGCATGACCCGGGCTCGCCTCGACCTGACCCTGTCCTGGAGTCTGGCGCGCAACCCTGGCGGCCGGACCCAGCGCAAGCCGTCGCGGTTCCTCGACGCCCTGCTGCCGCAGGAGGCGCGGCCCCCCGCGCGCCCGAGCCGCCGCGGGGTGGTCAACTGCCGCGAGTGCGGGAAGCCACTCATCGGTCGGGCCCTGAAGACGGGGCGGTGTGCCGACTGCCCGGCGTCCTACGACGAGGAGCTCTTCGAGAGGCTGCGCGAGTGGCGCAAGGCCCGGGCAGCGAGGAGAGCGTGCCCGCGTTCGTGGTCTTCACCGACGCCACGTTGCAGCTGATCGCCGAGCACAAACCGCGCACCGAGCAGGCGCTGCTCAAGGTCAACGGGATCGGCCGGACCAAGCTCGAGCGCTATGGCGAGGACGTCCTCAGCCTGGTGACGTAGGTGGCCGGGGATGGGTGCCCCGATGACCCCGCGATGAAATCGAATCGCGAAATACCCATTAAATCGTTTGCCCATTACCGCCCGCGCGCAGTATCTTTCTGGAACCAAACCGCGCACACACGGCCCCTGGCAAGGGTCGGCGCCCGAAGCCGCAAGGAGGTGGACCGAATGGCCAGCACCAAGTACCAGACGATGGGTCAGACCCCGTCGCGCTTCGGCATGCCCGCTGACGGCTCCGCCTTCGGCACTGCCCGGGGTACGACGGTCTGCGCCACCAGTGTGTCCATTTCCCGTGACCGCTACGTGGCTGCCCTCGTCAAGGGAGCCTTCCCGGGGACCTCTGCCTGGAGACCACCGAACTGTTGACCTCAACAGCATCGGCAGCCTCCAGGCCGCGGACCCGAACCGGGATCCGCGGCCTTTCTGTTTCTCAAAAGCTTCAACCAGCGATCAGGTCAGAAGAAGGAGGTGAAACACATGACCATCAGCGTCCTCGACAGAACTGATGGGACTGCCGAAGCAAGCCTGGGTCAACTGCACGACGTGGCCGGGCAGGTGGACGTGGAGCAGCTGCCGTGCCGGGTCAACAACCCGGAGCTGTGGTTCGCCGAGTCTCCCAACGACGTGGAGTTCGCCAAGACGCTGTGCGTGGACTGCCCAGTCCGCTCCCTGTGTCTCGACGGTGCCCTCGAGCGGCGCGAGCCCTGGGGCGTCTGGGGTGGTGAGCTCTTCCTCCAGGGAGTGGTGATCCCCCGCAAGCGGCCGCGCGGCCGACCCCGCAAGAACGAAGCGGCCGCGTAGGCGGTCGCAGTCCCGACAACGAAAGCTTCACGAACTCACATGAACCTTCACACGAACATTCACACGAATCGGAGTACTGAGATGAACACCATGCATGAAAACCTGGCACGCGCACAGATGTCCGCGCGCCTGGGAGAGGCGCAGCAGATGCGGCGTGGCCACCAGCTGGCCCAGGCTCGTCGTTTGAGCCGCAAGGCCGAGCAGGCCGCGCAGCAGGCGCGTCTCGCCATCGCCCGCGCGCTCTGATCGCAGTGGTGGAGACCACCACCCCTGCTGCCCTGATCGCGGGTGAACCAGAGCAGAGCCGGGTACGACGATTCCGGTCGTCGTACCCGGCTCTCGGCATCTCATCGAAGGAGTCGAGGACCGGTCGCGAGTAACCTCGGAGCGTGATCACCTGCGACTTCTGCGGGCGGCAGGAGGCTGAGGAGTCCAAGACCCTCACGTGGAGCACCGCCGTGGAGAACGACCGGCTCCGGCGCTACTGCGAGGAGTGCTCGCGCACCCATCTGCGGGCCATGGAGGGAAAGCTGGACAGCGAGTACTGGTGAGGTCGCCCCGCGGATCGTCCGGGCCTGCCTAGCCGGCGAGGGCCAGACGGTCACCCCAGCAGCAGCCACAGCGCGGGTGCCGCAGCCACTCCTGCCGGGTCAGATCCGTGCCGGCCTCGACCCGGACGGTGGCCGACCACGTGGCCGGCGGGTCTCCCTCGACGAACGCCACCAGGTCCTGCACGGCGTAGGCCAGGGCCAGCTGCATCCGGACCGGATCGACGGACCCGGGCCCGGTCCCGACGCGCGCCTGCTCGAATCGGAGCCGCTCGACGATGGCGGCATGACCGGGATCGCCGTCGCAGCGGTGGGCGACCACGCAGCGCACGCAGGCGGTCAGACCGGGTGCCACGAACGGTCCCACGGTGATCCTCCCGCCCAGCTCGTTCACGACGAGATGCGGCGCCGACGTCGCCATGAGCGAGTCGTGGTGCGCAAAGTCGCGATTGATGCACAGCCGGACCGCCACGATGTCGTGTTGGGTCGCCGCGCGGAGGCCGGCTGCCGCCAGCAGCCGCAGTGCCGCCGGGCGCCACGGCGGGTCCGCGTCGAGGGCCACGACGGCGTTGGCGCGCGCCTCGAGCCGGGGTGGGGCTTCTGGTCCCCAACGGGCGAAGGTCGCCAGCACCGCGGCCCGCGAGGACATCCCGCACAGCGCACGGTCGAGCAGATCGGCGTCGACCACGAACCCGCGCGCCACGAGTTGCCGGTACCAGTGGAGGCACCCGGGTACATCGAGCGCCGGCTGGCGGCCGACGGTCAGGTCGGCCAGGAGTCGGCGTACGCCTTCGTCGTCGGGCAGGACCAGCCGGTCCCCGGCCTCCACGCCGACCTGAAGGTGCCGGTCGTCGCGGCGCACGGCGACCAGTCCGGGACGCAGCGCCGGGCGGTCCGGGAGCCAGTCATGGGTGTCCATCCCCGGGACCCTGACACAGAATGCCCCCGGCGGGGTGGGTCATCCACAGCCGGCGCAGCCGGTCATGCACACAGCCCCGGCGCAGCCGGCTCGTGCACACAGCCCCGGAACGATGCCGACGGCGACGCACGGACCTGATCGGTCCGCGCGTCGCCGCACCAGCTGTGGGGGCGCTACTACGCCTTGCCGAGAATGCGGTTGAGGTTGGTGCCACAGACCGGGCACACGCCCTTGGCCATCCGGGTCCCCTTGTCGTTGACCCTGACCTCGCCCTCAGCCTCGCGCTTCTCCTTGCACTTCACGCAGTAGAACTCGCCGCTCCAGGTCTCCGCCATGACGGCCTCCTTGCTTCTCGATGACTCGGTCGTCGCGACGGGGATTTGGGGGAAGCCCGCCGGAGGTCCGTCAGTCGAGACGTCGGAACCAGTTCTGAGCCTACGACACGGGGGAGCGAGCGTGCGGCAGGCGCACCGTAAGGCGTGAGAGCTGAACGGGTTACGGCAGGGGTTACTGGCCCCTCAGTAGCCTGCGCGCATGGCTGACCTCACACATCTGCGGCTCGAACGTCCCTCGCCGGGCGTCGCCGTCCTCACCCTGGACAACCCCGACCAGCGCAACGCGATGTCGGAACCGATGACCACGTCCTGGGTCGCTGCGATCGACGAGCTGGCGGCGGACAGGTCGGTCCGGGTGGTGGTCGTGACCGGTCAGGGCTCGGCGTTCTGCTCGGGCGGCAACACGTCGTGGATCGCCAGCGAGCCGGACGCGACGGTCGACGAGCTGCGGACCCGGATGCTGCCGTTCTACCGCGCCTGGCTCTCGATCCGGCGGCTCGAGGTGCCCACCATCGCCGCGATCAACGGGTCGGCGATCGGGGCGGGTCTGTGCCTCGCCCTCGCATGCGACATCCGCTACGCCGCGACCGGAGCCCGCCTCGGGGTCGCCGTTCGTGAAGCTGGGGATGCATGCGGGGATGGCGGGAACCTACCTGCTGCCCGACGCGGTGGGTCCCGCTCATGCACGGGACCTGCTGCTCACCGGTCGCATCGTCGACGCCGACGAGGCGCTCCGGCTCGGCCTGGTCTCCAGGGTCCTCGAGGAGGACGGTTCCTCGACGAGGTGCTCGCTGACCGCTCGGGAGATCGCCGCCACCGCGCCGATCGCGAGCCGGCTCACCAAGCTCGCTCTCGCCGACGGCGGACACGCGGACTTCGAGAGCGGGCTGCAGTGGGAAGCGATGGCCCAGCCGCTGACGCTGGCCACCGAGGATCTCCAGGAGGGGATCCGGGCCGCGCGGGAGAAGCGCACGCCGGCGTTCACCGGCGGCGATAGACCGGAGCACAGAAGAGGCCCCGGATCCTCCTCGTCGACACTTGCCTTCCCCTTGCGAGTGTCGACGAGAATTCGGCCGGGGCCTCGTCTGCCGCCACGCTAGGAGCCCGCCGGAACCCTGGTCAACGTGGGAGCGGTCACCCCTGTGGACAACGTTGTGGACAAACATGTGGACGAAGGGCGAATCCGGTGGACGACCGGCGGAATCCGCGGGATCTGGCTGTGGATGATCACGGCCGGGCGCTGGCGACGGGCACGCGCGCTGACCAGCAACAATGGTCATCAACCGGGTGTGGACGAAAGAAAGTCGAGGCGGAATCAGGTGGCGGAGTCGGATGCCGGGAGCCCGTACGACGGGGGGCCGGTCGCTGCGTTGCGGCGGATCGCCTTCCTGCTGGAGCGCGGCCGCGAGGACACCTACAAGGTCAAGGCGTTCCGGAACGCGGCCGCGGCGATCCTGCCGCTGTCGGACGACGAGGTCGCCGAGCGGGCCGCGGCAGGGACGCTCACCGACCTGCCGGGGGTCGGCGCCAGCACGGCCGCGGTGATCGCCGACGCCGCGCGCGGCGTCGTTCCCGAGCGCCTCGCGCGAGCCGAGCGCGACCACGCCGGCCCGTTGACGAGCGGCGGGACCGGGCTGCGGTCCCGGCTCCGGGGCGACCTGCACTCGCACTCGGACTGGTCCGACGGCGGTTCGCCGATCGAGGAGATGGCGTTCACGGCGATGGAGCTCGGCCACGAGTACCTCGTGCTCACCGACCACTCGCCCCGGCTCACGGTCGCCAGCGGGCTCAGCGCCGAGCGGCTGACCCGGCAGCTCGGCGTGGTCGAGGCGATCAACGACCACCTCGCCGGCAGCGGCTTCACCCTGCTGAAGGGGATCGAGGTGGACATCCTCGACGACGGCGGGCTCGACCAGACCGAGGAGATGCTGGACCGGCTCGACCTCCGCGTGGCCAGCGTGCACTCCAAGCTGAAGATGGAACCCGCCGCCATGACCCGGCGGATGACGGCCGCCATCGCGAACCCGCGGATGAACGTGCTCGGCCACTGCACCGGGCGCCTGGTCACCGGCAACCGCGGCACCCGCCCGGGCAGCCAGTTCGACGCGCGGGCGGTCTTCGAGGCCTGCGTCGAGCACGACGTGGCCGTCGAGATCAACTCCCGGCCCGAGCGCCGTGATCCGCCGACCAAGCTGCTCGAGCTGGCGAGCGAGATCGGGTTGCCTGTTCTCGATCGACAGCGATGCCCACGCCCCTGGCCAGCTCGACTTCCTCGTCTACGGCTGCGAGCGCGCAGAGGCAGCCGGCATCGACCCGGAGCGGATCGTGAACACCTGGCCGCGCGACCGGCTCGCTGGGCTGGGCCAACGACAAGACGATAGGCTCCGGGCATGAACGGCCGCCCCGAGGTCGAGGTACGGCGCTCGAAGCGGCGGCGCCGGACCGTCTCGGCGTACCGCGACGGAGACCGGATCGTGGTGATGATCCCCGCAACTCGCTGACCCGTGCGGAGGAGGCCGAGTGGGTCGAGACCGATGGTCGCCCGGCTCGAGCGGTCCGAGCGCCGGCGCCAGTCCACCGACGAGGACCTGCTGCAGCGCGCCCACGAGCTGAGCGACCGCTACCTCGGCGGCCTTGCCGACCCCGGAGTCGGTGCGCTGGGTGGACAACCAGAAGTCCCGCTGGGGGTCGTGCACGCCCGGCGACCGGACGATCCGGCTCTCCGCGCGGCTCCAGGGGATGCCGCAGTGGGTGATCGACTACGTCCTCGTCCACGAGCTCGCCCACCTGCTCGAGCCCGGCCACGACGAGAACTTCTGGGCGTGGGTGGACCGCTACCCGAAGGCCGAGCGGGCCAAGGGCTACCTGCTCGGCTGGTCGGCGGCTGCCCACCTCGAGTCGCCGCCGGGCTCCGACGTCGACTGACGTCCGCCGCCGGGCCGAGCGTGCGACGAGCTCGGCGAGGTCCGCTCGGGTCGGGCAGCTCGTCGGCCGGCCACCAGCGCACGTCGAGCGACTCGTCGCTGACCGCGTGGCCGCCGTCGTCGTTCGGCGACGGCGACGAACCGCACGTCGAGGTGGTGCACCGCTGCCGCGCGGGTCACAGAACGGCACGGCGTGCTCGCTGAGCTGGACGGGCACCGGGTCGAGGACCAGGTCGTCGATGCCGGACTCCTCGACGCCTCGCGCAACGCGGCGCCCGCCAGCGTCGCGTCGGCCGGCTCGCAGTGGCCACCGAACTGGAACCACTGCTGCGCCTTGGCGTGCAGGGTCAGCAGCACCCGGTCGCCGTCGGCGGAGAGCACCAGGGTGCTCGCGGTCAGGTGGTCGGGGAAGCAGGCCCGGGTCATGCCGTCCGCGTGCGCGCGCAGGTGGGCGACGTACCGGTCCCGCAGCGACGCCTGCTCGGCCGTCGGCGGCTGTCCAGGCAGTGAGCGCCGCGAGGGCGTCGGCGTGCAGGGTCACTCGGCGTCGGGCTCGCCGTCGTCCGGCTTGCCCTCCAGCAGCTCCTTCAGCGCGGCGTCGAAGTCCTCGTCGGTCATCGACTCGGGCGCGGCGGCGTCCTCACGGAAGCCCGAGCGGGTCGTCGAGGTCGGCGGCGGTCGGCAGCAGGTGCGGGTGCATCCAGACGCCGTCGCGGGCCTCGGTGCCCTGCCGCGTGCGGAGCGAGCCCCACAGCGTCGAGGCGTCGCGGAGCCGGCGCGGGCGCAGCTCCAGGCCGACCAGCGACGCGAAGGTCTGCTCGGCGGGACCGCCGGCGGCGCGGCGGCGGCGTACCGCCTCCTGCAGCTTCGCCGCGGACGGCATCCGCTCGGCGGTGGCCTGGCCGACCACCTCGTCGACCCAGCCCTCGACCAGGGCGAGGGTGACCTCGAGCCGCTGCAGCGCGGCGTCCTGGGCGGGGGACTTGGGCAGGTCGAACAGGCCGCCCTCGAGCAGCTCCTGCATCGACTCGGGGTTGGTCGGGTCGATGCCGCGCATCTGCTCCTCGATCCGGGTCTGGATGCCCTCGGTGTTGATCTCGATGCCGCGCGCGTAGTCGGTGACCGCCCCGATCAGGTGGTCGCGCAGCCACGGCACGTGCGCGAACAGCCGCTGGTGGGCGGCCTCGCGGAGCGCGAGGTAGAGGAGTACGTCGTCCTCGCCCACGTCGAGGCCCTCGGCGAACGCGGCGACGTTGGTCGGCACCAGCGCGGCGCGGCCGCGGGCTCGCGAGCGGGAGCCCGATGTCGGAGGCGGTGAGCACCTCGCCGGCGAGCGCGCCGATCCCGGAGCCGACCTGCGAGGCGAGCATGGCGCCGACGGCCTTGCCGAGGATGCCCATGATCGGGCCGGCCATCGCCTTGGCCTCCTCGGGCAGCGCGCCGCTGAGGGAGCTCACCGAGCTCTCGGCGATCGGCTCGACCAGGCACCTTCCAGACGTCGGTGGTGCCGACGATCCACTCGGCGCGGCTCCAGGCCGCGGTCGAGGTGACGCCGGAGGGGAACGCGGTGGCCTCGTCGAGCCAGTGGTCGGCGAGCGTGACCGCGTCGGCGACGGCGTCCTTCTGCTTCTGGCTCGGCGACGGGTCGGGCTTCTGGGCCACGACCTTGCGGGCCATGTCGATCGCGAAGTCCCAGTTGATCGGGCCGTCGTGCGGCTGCATCAGGGACTGGATCTGGCTGAACAGGGCGCCCAGGTCGGGCGAGCCGCTGCCGCCGAAGAACTGCTCGAACGGCGTGCCCTTGAAGGGGTTCTGGCCGCTCATCGGGCGGTCCGCCGGGGTTGTTGCTCATGCCGTAACGGTACGCGTCGTGGACAAGACGCGACCAAGACGCGACCAGGACGCGGGGAAGCCGCGGTGACGCCCCGACGTAGGGTCGCACCGTGGGCCCATCCGAGACCGTCGTCCGCCTCGTCGACCTGCGCGAGGCGCCGCTCGACGTCGCCGAGGTGGTCGCCGCCCTCGACGACGGACGCCGGGGGACTGACGCTCTTCGTCGGCCGGGTGCGCGACCACGACGGAGGCAAGGGAGTCCTCGGGCTCGACTACTCCGCGCACCCGACGGCGCTGGACCGGATGCGCGACGTGTGCGAACGGGTCGCCGAGGAGTACGACGTGCTGGGCGTGGCGGCCGTCCACCGCACCGGCAGCCTCGCCATCGGCGACATCGCCGTCGTCGTCGCCACCGCGGCCGCCCACCGCGGACACGGCGTTCGACGCCTCCCGGGCGCTGATCGACACGCTCAAGGCGGAGGTGCCGATCTGGAAGCACCAGCGGTTCACCGACGGCACCGAGGAGTGGGTGGGCACCCCGTAGCCCTGCGCGCCCTAGACCTGCGTCGTGGACCCGCGAGCCTGCCTGGCTCCGGGGTCGCTGCTGCCTACCCTGATCCCGTGGAGATCCTGCTCTGGCTGGTGCCGCCCGCCGTCGTCACGGTCGTGGCGATGCTGTGGGTCGGCTGGCTGGGCCGCGAGGGTCGCGGCGAGGTGGACCGCGACGTCGCCGTACGCCGGCTGGCGCAGGCCCTGCAGAAGGACCCGCCGGCGCACACCCAGGTCCGGCCGATCCACGTCCGGGACCGCAGCACCGGCATCGCCGTACGCCCCTCGCGGGTGGCCCGCCCGTCAGACTCGTCCCCGCGGCGCCCCCGCCGGTCTGCCTGACTTTTCACGGGTGGGAGACTTGGCGCCATGACGCAGCGCACCCTGGCCGGCCTGCTGGCCGTGCCGTTGCTGCTCGGGCTGTGGGCGGTGGCGGTCGTTCACGCCGCTGCCCGTTCGTCACCTACGAGCCCGGCCTGACCGTCGACGTGCTCGGCGACCCCGACGGCGAGGAGATCATCCAGGTCGCGGGCACCGAGACCTACCGCGACGACGGCGAGCTGCGGATGACCACCGTCTTCGTCTCCCAGCCGAAGCCGACCGACGTCAACCTGTTCGAGCTGATGGAGGCGTGGATCAGCCCCGACGCCGCGGTCTATCCCGTACGACGCCGTCTACCGCCCGAGGACGACCCGGGAGTCCAACGAGGCCGAGGGCGCGGACGCGATGGTGTCCTCCCAGGACCCGCGGTCGCCGCGGCGCTGACCGAGCTGGGCTATCGACGTCGACGAGGCGATCAAGGTGTGCCGAGGTCGTGGAGGGCGCGCCGGCCGACGGGCAAGCTCGAGTCGGGCGACGTGTTCTCGGCGGTCGACGGCAAGCCGATCGACCACGCGCCGACAGGTGCGCGACGCGGTCGAGGCCACGCCGGCGGGCGAGGACGTCGAGTTCCAGGTCGTGCGCAGGGGCGACGAGCGCAGACGGTCACGGTGACCCCGGCAGTCGCAGGACGGCGTGCCCACGGCTCGGCATCGAGCACGCTGCCGACGCTACCGGTTCCCGTTCGACGTCGACGGTCGGCATCGACGCGACATCGGCGGCCCGAGCGCCGGGCTGATGTTCTCGCTCGGCATCTACGACACGCTGACGCCCGGGTCGCTGACCGGCGGCGCGATCGTCGCCGGCACCGGCGACCATCGACGCCGACGGGCAGGTCGGCCCGATCGGCGGCATCCAGCAGAAGATCGCCGGCGCCCGGGAGACCGGCGCCGAGCTGTTCCTGGTCCCGCCGGACAACTGCGACGAGGCCTTGGGCGCCGAGAACGGCGACATGCAGCTTGGTCCGGGCCGACACCATGCACGACGCGGTCGACGCCATCGAGGCCTGGGTCGACGACCCGGACGCCGACCTGCCGCAGCTGCGAGAAGGAGGCGGCGTCGTGACGCGACCTCGAGCTCGACCTCGACCCTGCCCTCGCCGCCGCCGTCCTCGAGATCGAGAACCACATCGCCGAGGAGGGCTGGGACCAGCCGGCCCGGCTGTACGCGCTGGTCGACACCGCCCGGCTCGTGGAGCGCGAGCCAGCCCTCGCCGCGGCGATGGGCCTCGACTCGTCCGCGGCACAGGGATCGCTGACGCCCGGTCGAGCAGGACCAGCTGGCGCCCGACCGCCCGCTCGAGGAGGTGCTGGAGTCGATCGCCTGGCCCGAGGGCGTCGCCGGCTGTGCCGCCGTCGTCGAGCGCCTGGTGCTGCCGCCGGAGGCCGACGACCGAGATCCCCGACGACCCCGCCGGCGCCGAGGAGTTCGCCCGCGAGCACCCCGACCGGCAGGAGGTCCGGATCGTCGCGGGCGCCACGCGCTGCGGGTGCGACGTACTGTGCCCTGCGGCTGCGCGCCCACGACGACGACCAGTCGGTCGTCGGCGGCAACGACCTGGTGCCCGGCGCTGCTGCAGCTGCTGGCCGCCACGCTGGAGGACGACGAGTGAGCGAACTGTTCGACGAGGACCCGCGCGACGGAAGAAGGCCCGCGCCGCAGCACCGCCGCGCCGCTCGCGCGCGCTGATCATCACGGCCGCGGTGCTGGTGGTCGGGTTCTTCTCGCTCACCACGTTCGCCGTCCTTCTTCACCGACCGGCATGTGGTACGACGCCGATCGGCTACTCCGAGCGTCTTCAGCACGCTGTTCTGGACCCGGGTCGGGCTGTTCCTCGTGTTCGCCGCGGTGATGGCGCTGGTCGTCGGCGTCAACATGTACCTCGCCTACCGGTTGCGCCCGATGTTCCGGCCGAGCTCGCCGGAGCAGACCGGCCTCGACCGCTACCGCGACGCCGTCACCCCGATCCGCACCTGGCTGCTGGTCGGCGTCTCGGTCGCTGCTCGGGCTCTTCGCCGGCACCTCGGCCACCGGCCAGTGGCGCCAGTACCTGCTGTGGCGCAACGGCGGCGACTTCGGCACCGAGGACGCCTACTTCGAGCGCGACATCGGCTTCTACGTCTTCGACCTGCCGTGGCTGCACTACCTCGTCGACTCCGCGATGGCGTTCATCGTGGTCGCGCTGCTGATGGCCGGCGCTCGTGCACTACCTGTACGGCGGCATCCGGCTGCAGACCAGTCGCGACCGGCTCTCCGGCGCGGCGCAGGCGCAGCTGTCGGTGCTGCTCGGGCTGTTCGTGCTGGCCAAGGCCGCCGACTACTGGCTCGACCGCTTCGACCTGGTGCACCAGAGCGGTCGCCTGATCACCGGCATGACCTACACCGACGACCACGCCGTGCTGCCCGCCAAGAACATCCTGATGGGCATCGCGGTCATCTGCGCGGTGCTGTTCTTCCTCAACGTGCTGGCGGCGCACCTGGATGCTGCCGTCGGTCGGCCTGGCCCTGCTCGCGCTGTCCGCGGTGCTGCTCGGCCTGATCTGGCCGGGCATCGTCCAGCAGTTCCAGGTCGACCCGACCGAGGCGGACAAGGAGGCGCCGTACATCGAGCGGAACATCGACGCCACCCGGGCGGCGTACGACCTCGAGGACGTCGAGGTCGAGCAGTTCACCAGCCAGGCAGACGCTGCCGCCGCGGCGCAGCTGCCACGGCTGGCAGCGCAGACCGTCGTCGGTGCCGCTGGTCGACCCGCAAGCTGGTCGCGCCCGACCTTCGAGCAGACAGCAGCAGGTCCGCGCCTACTACTCCGTCGCGCCGGTGCTCGACGTCGACCGCTACGCGATCGACGGACGAGAAGCGCGCGCTCGTGCTCGGCGTCCGCGAGCTCGACCAGAACGGCATCACCGCCGCGCGACCGGAACTGGTCCAACCTGCACACCGTCTACACCCACGGCAACGGCGTGATCGCGGCGTACGCCAACCAGCGCCCCGCGGACAACACGCACCGAAGCCACGTGGAGATCCAGTGGGCCGAGGGCCAGGAGGCCAACCAGGACGCGCTGTCCAAGCTGTTCCCCGACGGGTACGAGAGCCGGGTCTACTACGGCGAGCAGAGCCCCGACTACTCGATCGTCGGCAAGGCCGGCGACTCGCCCGACGTCGAGCTCGACCTCGGCAACGTCGGCGCGAGGGCGAGGACGGCCGACGCCGGCGCAGACCACGACGTACGACGGCGACGGCGGCGTCGAGGTCGGCAGCCTCTTCAGCCAGGTGCTGTACGCCGTGCGGTTCGGCGACCCGAACTTCGTGCTGTCGGAGCGGGTCAACGACAACAGCAAGGTCCTCTACTACCGCGAGCCGCTCGAGCGGGTGGAGAAGCTCGCGCCGTGGCTGACCCTCGACGAGCGACCCCTACCCGGCGGTCGTCGACGGCCGGATCGTCTGGATCCTCGACGGCTACACCACCACCGACCGCTACCCGCTCGCGCAGCGGGAGTCGTTCGAGGACGATGACCGACGACTCGCTGGCCGACGACTCGGCCTTCGGGACGCTGCCGACCGACGAGATCAACTACATGCGCAACGCGGTCAAGGCGACCGTCGACGCCTACGACGGCACGGTCAACCTCTACGCGTGGGACGAGGAGGACCCGATCCTCAAGGCCTGGCGCGGCGCGTTCCCCGGCACGGTGCAGGACCAGGACGACATCCCCGACGAGCTGCTGGAGCACCTGCGCTACCCCGAGGACCTGTTCAAGGTGCAGCGCTACCAGTTCGCGCGCTACCACGTGACCGACGCCGGCGACTTCTACCAGGGCAACGACCGCTGGGAGGTCCCCGAGGACCCGACGTCGCCGAGCCACTACCAGCCGCCGTACCGGCTGTTCGTCGACGACCGGACGGGTCGGGGAGCAGTCCTTCGACTGACCTCGACGTACGTGCCGCGCGGCAAGAACAACCTGGCGGCCTTCGTCTCGGTGAACTCCGACGCGACCGACGAGGACAACTACGGCAAGATGCAGGTCCTCGCAGCTGCCCGAACGAGCAGACGCCCGGTCCCGGCCAGGTCGCCAACGAGATGGCCACCAGCGAGAACGTGCGTGAGGCGCTGCTGGCGTTCCAGCCGGCAGCGACGCCGAACCGGTGTACGGCAACCTGCTGACGCTGCCGGTCGACGACGGGCTGATGTACGTCCAACCGGTCTACGCGACCCGCGCAGCTCTCCGACGCCAGCTTCCCCGAGCTCGCAGTTCGTGATCGTGTCGTACGGCGACAGGTCGGCATCGGCCGACCCTGCACGAGGCCCTCGCCGACGTGCTCGGCGTCGACCCCGGCACGGCACCGGTCGACACCGAGCCGGAGCCCGAGGAGCCCGGTGGTGGCGGCGGCGGTGACGGAGACGGGCAGCCGGCGAGCATTGCGGAGCGCATCCAGACACTCCTCGGCCAAGCCCAGACGGCGTTCGACCAGGCCGAGACGGCCCAGGCCCAAGGCAACTCCGTGCGCTGGGCCCGGAAGGTGGAGGAGGCCCAGGGCTACATCAACGAGGCCGTCCGCCTCTCCGAGCAGGCGAGGCCGACCGGCGCGTCCGACTGAGGACGAGCCGGGAGCTGACGTGTCGACTCCGCACATGGACCAGGACCGGCAGCCGCGGAGTGGACGACGTCGCGTCCTGACCTGGCTGGGGATCCTCTGCGTCGGTGCCGGCCTGGTGTTGATCGGGTACGTCTGCTGGCAGCTGTTCGCCACCAACATCATCAGCGAACGGCACCAGCGGGCGGAGATCGAGGACCTCGAGGAGGAGTGGCGCGACCCCGCTCCCGCCGGTTCCGCCCAGGAAGTCGCGCTCGGCGAGGCGTCGGCCCTGATCCGGATCCCGAGCTTCGGCGATGACTACGTCGTACCCGTCCTCGAGGGCACCGACGACGACGTCCTGTCCCGCGGTTACGCGCACTTCCCCGACTCAGCTGACCCGGGGGAGAGGGGCAACTACGCGCTGGCTGCCCACCGCATCACCCATGGCCAGCCATTGCAGGACATGCCGGACCTCGAACCCGGGGACGAGGTGCAGGTCGAGACCCGCGACCAGATCTACACCTACGAGCTGGACACCGACCCGGAGCAGCTGGTCGTGGACTTCGAAGACGTGTGGGTAGTGGAACCGCGACCCGCGAATCCCGACGAGGACGGCGTCGAGCCGGCCGATGATCCGCGCCTGTTGACCCTGACCACGTGTGCCGAGCTCTTCCACACCGACGACCGGATGATCGCCTTCGGGCACCTCGTCTCCACCGAGCCCAAGTGAGGCAGACCCGATTTGGAGCCGCTCGGACCCATCCCGTAATGTTTGCGGCACGACGCGGGGTGGAGCAGTTCGGTAGCTCGCTGGGCTCATAACCCAGAGGTCGCAGGTTCAAATCCTGCCCCCGCTACCAAGTTCGAGAACCCCCTCTGATCGCGAAAGCGCAGGTCAGAGGGGGTTTTTCCATTCCCCGGGATCTCTTCGCCCCGAATGGCGTTCAGCAGTTATGTCAGGCAAACGGCAATCGGGTAGCAAACGGGTAGCAAAAGGTCTTGAACCGCTGCCGAGGATGAGGGGTACGGCCCGCGAGAGTAGGAACCGAGATGGCATGGACAGTCCGTCACCACAACAAGTGGCAGGGCAAGTACCGCGACGAGGACGGCAAGGTCAAGACGGCTGGCTCGTCGACGTCGAAGCGCGAGGCGAAGAAGCTCGCGGAGGACCAGGAAGCCAAGATCCGGCAGGGGACGTGGCACGACCCGTCGGCCGGCAAGATCAAGTTCTCGGTCTACTTCGAGGAGCACTGGCTGCCGAACCGGGTGCTGGAGGACACCTCAGCCGACGGCTACCTGTCGCACTACAACAAGACTCTGAGGGCCGAGTTCGGGAACATGGAGGTCCGCAAGATCACCGGCCCGGTCATCCAGCGATGGGTGGTCCGGATGGACAACGACGGCGCCCACCCCAAGACCCTCCGCAACAAGTTCACCACCCTGCAGACCTGCCTGGGCGGGCGCAAGGGGATCTCCGCGGTCCGGGACGGGCTGATCGCCAAGAACCCGTGCGAGGGTGTCACCCTGCCGCCGACGAAGCGACGCAAGGCGGACGTGTACACGGTGCCGGAGACCGACACCCTGATGGCCGAGATCGCCGCGTGGTGGCGACCGATCCCGATCCTGGCCGCGGAGACCGGCTTCCGATGGGGCGAGCTGATGGGTCTGGAGGTCCGCGACTTCAGCCACGACTTCGAAGTGATCGACCTGCAGCGCACGATCACCGAGACCACCAAGGCCCGAACAGGCAACGGCACCCCGTTCAAGGTGAAGAATCGCCCGAAGGGCGGCAAGGACCGGAAGCTGCGGATCGCCCCGGAGGTGGCAACGCTAGTTGCCGGCATGGTCAAGGCGCGAGCCCTGTTCCCCGGCGACCGGCTATTTTCGATGCCCGAGGGCGCGTCCCGCAACGGCAAGGGGCAGGGCATGCTGAGAACCGGCGACTGGTCACTGCCGCTGCGAACCCCGGAGTGGCCGCAGGGGAAGCCGATCAGTCGGACCCCGTTCCGGGACTCGATCTGGCTGCCGACGCACGAAGCCACCGGCGTCAAGCAACGCCGGTTCCACGATCTGCGGGGCGCGCACATCAGCTGGCTGCTGGCCGGCGGCGCGGACGTGGTCGCGGTGATGGAGCGCGTGGGACACGAGCAGATGTCGACGACCATGCACTACGTGGATGCGATGGGTGACTCCGATGCCCGGGCGTTGGCGGCGCTGGCCAGGATCAGGGAAGCGTTCAGGCAGAGCTCGTGAGGGCAGACCAGCTGTCCTACGGGTACCTCTCCGATCCGAGGGGGACGCGCGTCACGCTACGACCGGGATGAATCCGTTCACCAGGCTTCTGACCACGCCGCGATCGTGGTCCAGCTCGACATTTAGGGATGTTTGAGCCGTCAATCCCAATCTGGGCCCTTCGTCTGGGCCACGGGAAGGGATGCGGACTGGCTGCGGCAAACGCCATTGCCGGTGGAGTGGACCAGGATTTGAACGGGCGTTTCGATGCCGAAACGCATTGCAACCCCAACCTTGATCTGCGGCAACACCGAGGCATCGGCGGAGGGAACCCGATCGGCCTCGGACCGCGCGGATCGCGGTGCGGGCTCGGGCGGTCAGCGCAACACTTCGGCTAGTGCTTGTGATGGTGTCTTGAACCCGAGGGTCTGTCGAGGTCGTCCGTTGAGTCGGTCGGCGATGGCGTCGAAGTCGGCCTGGGTCAGGGTGCGGAAGTCCATGCTCTTGGGCAGGTACTGACGCAGCAGTCCGTTGGTGTTCTCGTTGCTGCCGCGCTGCCACGGTGACTTGGGGTCGCAGAAGTAGACCTCGATCCCGGTCTCCTCGGTGAACCGGGTGTGGGCGGCCATCTCGTGGCCCTGGTCCCAGGTCAGGGTCCGGGTCAACGCGGCTGGCAGGGTGGTGATCTTCGCCGCCAAGGCGTCGGCGACCACCTCCGCTCGGTGGCCCTCGGGCAGCGCCACCAGCATCACGAACCGGGTGGACCGCTCGACCAGGGTCGCCACCGGGCTCATGTACTTGCCGAACACCAGGTCGCCCTCCCAGTGTCCGGGCACCGCCCGGTCGGCTACCTCGGCCGGCCGCTGGGAGATGTTGAGGATGCCCGGGCGAGCGCCTCGACCATCAGGTTGCCGGGCTCCGGCCGGTCGGCGGGTGGCGCGTTTGGTGCGCAGGTGGGTGGTGAGTTCCTTGCGGAGGCTGCCGCGGGTCTGCACGAACAGGGACCGGTAGATCGACTCGTGGGAGACCTGCATCCGTCCATCATCGGGGAACTCGATCTTGAGCCAACCCGCGATCTGCTGCGGTGACCAGTCCGCCTCCAGCTTCGCGGTCACCAGCGTGGCCAGTGCCGGTGTGGTGGCGAGCTTGGTCGCCTTCGGTCTGGCCGCCCGCGACCACGCCGCCCGATCCGCAGCCGCCGCTCGATACCTCGCTCGGCCGCCGTTGCCGAGCACTTCGCGGCTGATCGTCGAGGGCGCCCGACCCAGGCCGGCGGCGATCACCCGCAGCGATAGCCCCGCGGCCAGGCCGCGTGAGATCTCCTCCCGCTCGGCCAGCGACAACCGCACCTCCCACCGTCGCCGCGGCGAAGGCCTGATCCCGCCGGTGCGATGCAGCAGGTCCCGCACCGTTGAGGGGCTTACCCGCATCTGACGGGCCAGCACCTTCACCGCCTGACCCGAACGCCACCGGGCCCAGACCTCGTCGACCTCCGCCGGCGTGAGCCTCAACGCCCTTCCCACCACAACCACTCCCTTCGCTGACCTCATCTCAGGAAGTGTTGCGATGACCTTTTGAGACCACAGGCAGATCCGGACGGATTGCGCGCAGACCAAGGTCCGGACCGTGCATCATTTGCACATGAAGCGAACGCTCCGGGTTCTGGCCTACGCCCTCTGGTACTCCATCATGTTCCTCGCCGGTCTGGTGTTGGTGGCCTTCGTGACAGATGCCGTGTACATCGCCCTGAACGCAGACCGCGCTTGGTACGACTGCGACGACTGCGGGGCGTTCATGATGACCGAAAGCCAGCCATACGTTTACATAGCGATGCTGCTGTACACCGCAGCGTGGGCTCCCTTCGTGGTTGATCGAGTGCGGCGTCGAGGCAGGGCGGCGGATGAAACGACGGCCGTCGTCGCTGCGGCGGGACCGCCACCCTTGTAACCGAGCGGATCGCGGCATGGTCGGGCTCCGCCCGCAACGGCGTGAGCGTGCATGTGTGTCAGCTGGGTGGTCCGGCGAAGGTCGCTGCCATCGCTTGGCGCGATCCCTACAAGGGCGTCTGGCTCTTGCCCCCGAGCAGCGGCTGCGCGTTCAGCCCGGGAGATCCTCGGGGCGCTTCTTGGCGAGCTTGCCTCGGAGGAGACCGGTGGCCTGGCCGACCTCGATGAGGTACCCATCCGGATCACGCATGTAGCAGCGGATCTCCGATTCGCGGTCGATCGGCGGCGTCACGAACTCTGCACCCTTGGCCGTCCACTCCTCGTAGCAGGCTTGGATGTCAGCCACGCGAAGGTTCAGGAAGATCGAGGTGGTATCCCCGGGTTGGTAGTCGACCACTGAGATGCCTGGCTTGTCCGGGGTGGGCGGCCCGCCCGGGTTCATGATGATCCATGAGTTGGACAGTTTGACGATGCATGGGTTCTCTTCCAGAACGACGGTGCCACCCAGGACGCGCGAATAGAAGTCCCGGGAGCGCGCAACCTTGCGGACGGTGATGAACACCGTCGCAAGGATCCCCTCCTCGGGAGTAGGCAGGTTGGCGAAGTCGATCTGGGGGTCGGAGGGCTCTGTCATGGGTGCTCCATTCCGCGACGTCTGGTGGACGGTGAAGCTAATGAGGTTTCTAGCTCTCCAACTCTGCCCTGATCAACCACTGCGCAGTAGGCCCAGCGTCTCTATCCCTGGGCTTCAGTAGGGCTGCGCGAACGGAGAAGATGTCGATCTGGGCTGCGCGCCAGAGTCTGCTCACGGCCACCACGCTGCTCCGGATCGCGGCATAGAGCGGACGTCCAGGGGGCGGCGATAGACTCGTCCTGCCGTTCACCGATCATGAACCTCATGGAGGACCAGCAGGCGCCGCAGTCGGCCGAGGGTGAGGCGAAGGTCATCACGCTCTGCGGCTCGACCAAGTTTGAGGCTGAGTTCGCGGAGGTCAACCAGCGGCTCACGATGGAAGGTTGCGTCGTGATCAGCCTCGGAATGTTCAGCCTCCCCGATCTGCCGGACTACGACTGGACAGCCGACAGCTCGGACCTGAAGGGGCGGCTCGGCGGCGTGCACTTCCAAAAGATTCGCATGGCTGACGAGGTGTACATCGTGGATCCGGGCGGCTACGTAGGTGAGTCAACCCGACGGGAGATTGCCTACGCGGAGTCGCTCGGCAAGCCGGTTCGGTATCTGAGTCGCGAGCGCTTGGCTCGAACGGGAGACGGCCCCCAAGAGTGAGTCCGACCGGGCGGTCCGCTCATCGGCAGGAGCGGTCAGAGCCGGTGCGGCACACGGACCACGAGTAATGGGCCGAGGCGTTCGCCGCTGGAGTGCAGACGCGGTCATCGACGCGAGCAGCAACCGACCTTCCAGGACAGGCCTCGGCCGGGCGGGGAGGTGCCGCCCGGCCGAGGGAACAGCGTTTGGCCGGCCGAGTTGGCGGCCCGGAGATCTGCCTCGTGGTCGTCTCCGGCTGCGACATCATCGGAACATGTGACGCCTTGACGGACGCGGTGGTGTCGAAGCGGCGCTGGCCGGGCATGCAGCGCGGCGGTAGCCACGACGACTGCGCCCTGCGTGGTTCGGTCGAGCTTATGTGATGCCAGGCTGGGCCAAGGTCGCGGCCCGGCTCGCTCACGATCGTTTCAAGCCACGGTGTCGTACTTGTAGAAGCCTTCGCCGGTGGCTCGGCCGAGCTTGCCCTGGTCGATGTAGTGCTCCTTGAGGTAGCGGGCGTTGGCCCGGGATTCCTCGTCGCCGGCCGCGTCGATGTTGTAGACGGTGGTGAGCCCGATGACGTCGAGGGCCTGGAACGGGCCGTACGGCGCTCCCGTCGCGGTGCGCCAGGCCTTGTCCACCGTCTCGGGGTCCGCGACGCCCTTGACGACGAGCGCCTGGGCGGCCTGGAGGAACGGGACCTGGAGTGAGTTCACGACATAGCCGGGCTGCTCCTTGCGGAGTTCGATGGGCACCATGCCGATCCGGCGCGCGAAGTCGACCACGGCGTCGTAGACGTCCGGGTGCGTCTGGGCGTGGCCCATGATCTCAGCGGTGTTGTGGATCCAGATCTCGTTGGCGAAGTGCAGCGCCAGGAACCGGTCGGGCCGGCCCGTCGCGTCCGCCAGGTCGCTGGGCAGCAGCGTCGAGCTGTTGGTGACGAAGATGGCCTTCTTCGGCGCCAGCGGCGCCCAGCTTTGTGTAGAGCTCGAGTTTGATGTCGAGGCGCTCGGGCGCCGATTCGATCACCAGGTCCGCGCCGCGGACCGCGTCGTCGAGTCTCGACGAGTACGTGATCCTCGCCAGGGCCGCCCGGGCGGAGCCGTCGGACGCACCCTCGACCTCCTGCTCGTATCGGGCCGCGAGGCCGGCGAACCCGTTCCTGGCCTTCTCGAGGATCTCGTCGCTGATGTCGTATGCCGTGACGTCGAAGCCGGAGTACGCGGTCTGGTACGCGATCTGCGAACCAAGGACGCCGGTTCCGAGCACCGCGACCTTGTCGATGCGCGTCGTCATGTCGGTTGTCCTTCCTCTCGGACGGGATGCACTCCCATCGGTTGCGGTTGATGGGACGACCATCGCTCCGGCGGCGCCCCGTCGCGCCCGTAGTAGTCCCCAGTCGGACCCCTGGTAGTACGCCTGATGCTGGGGTCGGTTGACGCGAACGGCGGCGTTGACCGCAGAGCGACGCCCTCAGCTGCCCAGCGCCATCGGCGGCGAAGAGGCCGGCGTGCTCGGCGAGGGAGGCCCGCGTAGCTGCGACAGCGGGCAGGCTCTCGGGCCAGCGGCTGGTGAGCAGGCTTGTTGGCTGCTGCGCGCCGCCGATGTCGGCGCATGGGATCCCGACCCGTCGACATTGCGGAATCGGACCTGGGGGAACGGTTGTCGTGGTCATGCACCCGTTGCCGGGTGTCACCGGCGGCTGTCGCGCCCGTGGAACCCACCCGGGTACCTTCCCGGCGCATCGAACGGCGGACGGGCGACCCAGGGCGGTCCTGAGGGCAGGCCGGTGCCATGTCGCGACGATGCCAGGCACTGGCCGTCGGACCAGTGCCTGGCAATCGTGGGGTGCTGTGTCGAATGGCGGTCAGTTGCCGGACCAGAACGCCACGTGGTGCCGGGCGGCGAATGTCGCGTCGACGCGCGGGTGAGGCGTCTCGAGGGACATCACCCGCTGGCTGCTGTTGAACGACGGCCAGCGCAGCGCCGACGACGAGGGGTTGCCGCTGGCGGCGAAGTTGACCCACGCCGTCCGCATGGTGTCGGCGAGCTTCTCCTGCTCCGGGCCGAACGGATCCTGGACCAGAGCGTCCGGCAGGTCGAACAGATACGCCAGCTCGGACCCGTGCGTTGCGACCGGCGGGTCGAGCACCGGCGGGAACCGCGTGGGCGCCGCGTCGTCGTTGAGCTCGTAGGCGAAGGTCGGCACCCGCTTGGCGGTCCACTTTCCAGTTGGTACGCCGTGGACGCGAAGTTGGCGTCCCCGATGAGGGTGCTGAACGCGGCGGTCGGTGAGTCGAACTCGTCGAGGGGGTACTTGGCTACGATCGCGACCGCCCGGGACTCTGGGACGCCGAGCGTGGAGGCGATCTTCGCCTGGTAGTTCTCGGCCGTGATCTCGCCGACCTGGGCGAAGGAGCCTCCGCTCACGGCGAGCTGCGAGGCGACGAACGTCGCCTCCTCGTCGTGGTTGGACCCGTTAAGGATCGGGACCCTGGCGAACCGACCACCGGCGATCGCGGTGCCGACGGACTCGGTGAGGACCTTCCCGTCGACGTACCCGGGGATGGCGAAGAACGGGAACTTGCTCACGAGCTCAGTCGCCGACGCCTGCCGGAGGAAGGCCGCCGACTGGTCGTCGCCCTCGAGCGAGTCCGCGAACGCCACCCCGGCCGCCTCGGCCTGAGCCAGGGACTGCTGGGTCAGCGCGAACGCGCCGCTCTGGACGATCGCCCGGTCGAACAGGCCGCGCGAGTCACGTGCGACCAGGTGCTCGAGCACGTTGAGGCCTCCGGAGGACTGTCCGGCGATGGTGACCTTGTTGGGGTCGCCGCCGAACTGCCGGATGTTGTCGCGCACCCAGCGCAGGGATGCCTGCTGGTCCATCAGTCCGTAGTTGCCGGACGCCGCCGGGACGGCTGGCCAGGTTGGGGTGGGACAGGAACCCGAACACTCCGAGACGGTAGTTGACGGTGACGACGACGAGGCCGTCGGCCGCCAGCTTCGTGGGTCGTAGTAGCGGCCGCCGCCGAGGGTCATCCCGCCGCCGTGGAACCAGACGAGCACCGGCGCTGCCTGACGACCACCCAGCCGGGGCGTCGACACGTTCAGGTAGAGCGAGTCCTCGGACTGGGGTCCGGCCGGGGTGAACGGGGTCGGGCCCGGCTGGATGGGGCTGGGCGCGAACCGGGTCGCGTCGCGGACCCCGGCCCACTTGGCGGGAGACTCGGTGGCTTCCACCTCAGGTCACCGGTGGGTGGAGCGGCGTAGGGCAGCCCGCGGAAGGCGTATCCGCCGTCGGTGGCCACGCCGCGCACCTTGCCGTCGGCGGTGGTGACGGTCGGAGCGCGCTCGGCCGTCACGGCCCCCGCCCGGTCCGAGTTCAGTGTGATCGCGCCGGTGAAGCCGAGTGTCAGGGCGGCCAGTGTCGCGACTGTCCGGGTCAGTCGTGTAAGAGCTTCTCGCCGTTGATGATGTTGTCCTCGAAGCGGAACCCGGAGAAGTTGTCGGTGTCCAGATGGAAAAGACCGCCGCCTCCGGTCTTCAACGTTCCGTCGATCACATTCTGCGACGCGGATGTCGATGCCGCTGTTGTTGAGAAAGATGCCGGCGTTGGTGAAGCTGGCGATGTGGTTGTTCTGGATGAGCAGGTTGTCGATCGGCCCTCCCGTCGACTCGATGGCCCTTGTCCCACCGAGGAAGGAGAACCCGTCGATGGTCGTGCCGGCGCTTCCGCGACCACAAGGCCACGCCGGCCGCCGGGGCGATGATCGATTCGGTCACGGGATTGGGGGCGCCGACCACGCGCCCGCGCGCATCCACTCCGGCCTGTGCGCCTTCGAAGGCGATGTCGACGCCAATCGTCAGATTCTCGACGTAGGTCCCCGGAGCGACGAGGACCGTGTCGAGGGCAACGCTGTGCGTGATGGCGGCCTGGATGGTGGGGTGGTTGTCGTCGCAGCTGCCCGAGAACGAGATGGGAACGCAATGCGTCGTCTGCGCGCTGGCGAAGCATGGAATGAAGACCAGTACGACGGCGGCGGCGATTTGCAGCAAGCCACGACTTACGGATGACCTCATCCAACCCTCCCTGTACGTTGGTCGGATGACGAGCGGCGGCGCCAGTCGGTTAATGGTCTGAAACAGGACAATACCACGCGGCCTCTAATCCTGAGCAAAGCGAAGGATCAAGTTAGCACCAACGCTGCGGCTGCCCACTTGCCGCTCATCGGCACCATCAGCGTTGGTGCTAACCTGACTTGCTGTAACGAAGCCAATCCTGATCGAAGCGAAGGATCAACGACCATCAAAAACATCGTGGTTGCCGTTTACCAACAAGCGTAGGGAGGCTAGTTATGAGGAGGCTCTTCTCTCCGACAAGATTGTTAGTATTAACGTCGTTTGACCCCTTTACTCATTTTCGTCTACTGAGAACCGCCGTTCCTCCCGATGCCCTCACTCTATGCTTCGGCACCCAACTGCGCAGTCCGGGTTCCCCCACCTTGCGTCGCAGCAGGCGCGTCCGTCTCGCGCTCGCAGCCGTACGCTTCTTGTCCGCATGCGGCGCCGCACCCACGAAAGAGGGCGTCACAAAATCAATCAATCTCAGGATCGACGATCCCGTGCTAGGCGCGGTCATCGCTCCGACATTTTTCTTGAGGCCCGACGCGAACGAGCCTCGAGGTCTGGATCTTTTTAACAAATGCACCCTGCCGAAGTGCGTGACTCAGCGCGAGCTGCGCGACCTTGGTCTCATCGCCGTCGAGGATGCCGGATTTGACCGCGGACTCGCGATGTACACGATCACGTTCACGGATGAGGGACGCCGGTACGTCGAGCATAGAAAGTCGGCGAGCTCCAAGCTGTTCGGCTTGGCCGGTATCGGGTAAAGGAAGTCACGAAGATCCGCACGAAGGAAGACGAGGCCACTGTGTACTTCACGATGCAGTTCACGGACACAACACCCTTCTACCGGCGCGTTGAACAACTTGGATTCATACCCATCCGGACTGAGCCTATCGAGCGAATTGCGCGCTTCGTCCACAACGGGAAGCGGTGGAAGCTGAAGGAAATCGGCAATGACTGATCGCGATCCACTGGTTAATTCGAGCGCAATCGGTCGGGAGATCCCGATCGCCTGCTCAAGCGCAGCTGCCGTCAGAATTGCTCGGTAGCCGACACGGCCGCCAAAGCGAAAGGCCGTTGACTGCCAGCTTCACTCCTTGACTACGGCCGCTCCCGAACCGCAAGGTGGCATCATCAGCGTTGGTACTAACTCTAACCTGACCCTTCGCTTCGCTCAGGGTTACACTACAAAAACAGTGCGCGTCGACTACGAGAAGCGGGAGATCGTCTGCTCGGTCGGCGATCTCGTCCACGAGTCGACCTACCGCCGCATCGGCGTGGAGCGCGGCGACGGCTTCCGGCGGATGTGGATCGGGCAGGACATCCACACCCGCCGCGCCGAGCAGCGCGCGAATGAGGACCCGCATTACCGCGCCGAGGTGCACGTCGTCCATCGGACTGACCCTCGGCGGGTGGAGCGTCACCATCACCGGCCGCATCGACGGGCTCTCCATCGACAAGGACGCGAAGCGCGTCGCCATCGAGGAAGTGAAGTCGATCCACTTCGACCTCGAGCTCGAAGCGCTCTACCGCTCGGAGAAACTGCAGCGGCACCTCTACCAACTGCTGCTCTACGCGTACTTCCTCTCCGAGCCAGCCCGACCTCGACGGCTTCACCTTCGCGCCGCAGCTCGTGCTGATCGATCTCGTCTCCGGCGAGACGAAGATCATCGACACGGAGTTCGATCGCGAGCGCGTCGCGGCGACGCTGCACGCCAGCCTCGCCAAGCTCGATCGAGAGACCTCGACACCGCGGCCGCGCTGCGCGTCGCCAAGCGCGCGTTCGCGGACACGCTGCAGTTCCCGTTCGACGACGATGCGTCCCGGACAGGAGGAGATCGTCTCCGCCGTGCGCGCGCGCGATCTGGCAGCGCGACTCGCTGCTCGTCTCCGCGCCGACCGGCATCGGCAAGACCATGGCCGTGCTCTACCCGGCCGTGAGGCAGTCGCTGAAGCTCGGCAAGAAGCTCTTCTTCCTCACGTCGAAGACGCTGCAGCAGGACGCGGCGGTCGAAGGCGCTGCGCCGCCTCAACGACGGCTCGTTCCGCGTGCTGCGCATCCGCGCGAAGCAGAAGATGTGCGCGCACACGGAGATGATCTGCCACGAGGACTTCTGCCCGTTCGCCGCGCAGTACTCGGCGAAGATGGAGAAGAGCGGGCTGCTCGCGCACCTCGTCACGTCGATGAGCTACTTCGATCCCGACATCACCTTCGAGCTCGTCGCAGTCGACACGAGGTCTGCCCGTTCGAGGTCTCGCTGGAGCTGATCGAGCAGGCCGACGTCATCGTCTGCGACTACAACTACATCTTCGATCCGTACGTCGGCCTGAAGGCGTACTCGCAGGAGAACGACTACGGCGACTGCGTGCTGGTCGTCGACGAGGCGCACAACCTCGTCGACCGCGGCCGCGGCTACTACTCGCCGGAGCTGCACGAGAAGTCGTTCGACGACATCCGCAGCATCATGATGACGCGCAACTGCTGGCTGAGGGCTGGGAAGAGCTGCTGGAGATGCTGCGCGAGCACTTCCACGAGCTCGCGCGAGCGTGCTCGAGGACGACGTCAAGCAGGCGCTCTGCGCGCCGAGCCGCGAGCTGTTCCTCGAACAGCGCGACGGAGTGGGAGCGCATCGTCCTCGAGTACATCGGCTGGAAGATCGACAACCGGATCGCCGAGGAAGACGACCCGCTCATCGACTTCTACTTCAAGCTGGTGAAGTTCACGAACCTGCTCGCCGAAGACGGCGACGAGTTCGCGCACATCGTCGAGCGGACCAACGACGGCATCCGCTCAAGATCTTCTGCAAAGACCCGTCGCGCTTCCTCGGCAAGATCTTCGACTCCGCGCACGCGACGGTCGCGCTCTCCGCGACGCTCGAGCCGTTCGAGTTCTATCGCAAGACCCTCGGCTTTCCCGACGACCGCACCGCCGAGCTGTCGCTCCCCTCGCCGTTCCCGCGCGACAACCGCAAGATCGTCGTCGTCTCCGAAGTCGACACGACGTACAAGCGCCGCGCGGACCACTACGACGCGCATCGCCGAGAACGTCGCCGAGATCGCCGACGCCGGCGACGGCAACTTCCTGGCGCTCTTCCCGAGCTACGCGTTCCTGCGCGAAGTCGCGGAGCGCATGCCGCCGATCGCGCAAGCGCGTCATGGTCCAGCGCAACGACATGACCGACTACGAGCGCAACGCCATCCTGGACATCCTCCGCGACCGCGCCGAGCGCAAGGGAAACCTGATCCTGGCCGTGTCCGGCGGCATGTACGCGGAAGGGATCGACTACCAGGGCGACATGCTCTCGGGCGTGATGGTCGTCGGCCCGGCGCTGCCGCAGGTGAGCTTCGAGCAGGAGCTGCTCAAGCAGTATTACGACGAGCAGTACGGCGCGGGCTTCGAGTTCGCGTACCTGATCCCGGGCATGACCCGCGTCGTGCAGTCGGCCGGACGCGTGATCCGCAGCGAGACCGACATCGGCGTGATCGCGCTGCTCTGCAAGCGCTTCACGCAGGAGAGCTACACGCGCTACTTCCCCGCCGACTGGTACGAGGAGTCGCCGCGCGAGCTGGTCTCGCGCAAGCCCGCGAGCGAGATCCGCTCGTTCTTCGAAGCGAAGGCGCACGCCGCAGTTGAGGATGCTGTTTTGAAACGGATCTGCCGTTCTGCTTCGTTTCTCCTCGCCGCCTGCTGCGACCGCACCCCAGCTCCACGCCTCACCGCCGCGCCCGAGTGGGACGTCGATCCCGCGCGGGCGTGCTCGACGCGCTTCTGCGCGCGGCTGCAGATGGACGCGATCGCGACCGGCGCGACGTCGCGATCGTGAAGACGACGCAGCCGCTCGCGACGCCGCAGTCGCTGCGCGCGCTGGCGGTCGACCGCCGCGCGCGGACGTGCGAAGGCGATCGCGCGGCCGCAGCGCGGCGACGCAATCGCGCCATTCCGATCGATCATCGGAGCGGGCGCCTGCGCGTGGCATCGCGATCGACGTCCCGACCTCGACGCAGCATCGCGACGAGATGGTCGTCGAGCTCTCCGCCCCGCGCCTCAACCCCTTCGACGCCGCAACGAAGCCGGCATCTTCGCCCGCGTCTCCCTCGGCGGCGAGCACCGTCGCTGGTACTGGATCACGCTGGTTCCGCGCGGCGACGGTGGGCGGTGTCGGCTCGTGTCGGCGTCGTCGTCGAGTGACCGGCGTCAAGCTCAACCGCTGCGCGAGGCGACCGTGGTCAAGCTTGCAGCACCCTGCGACGGGCGTGATGCCGATCAGCTGCCACCGCGCAGCGTGATCAGGCTCGACCGCTACGCCTCATCGGCTCGGGCGAGCTTACGCCCAGCTCTCGAGCCAGTACTGCAGCATGATCACCGCCCATAGCGGCTTGGCGTGATTCGCGTGGCCGGCGCGGTGCTCGGCGAGCAGCTGCGGTGACGCGCGTCTCGTCGACGAGTCCCTGCTCGCGCAGGCGCTCCGGCGCGAGCAGGCGGTCGACTTCGGCGCGCAGGCCGCGGTTGATCCAGCTCGCGATCGGGCACGCTGAGGCCGCGCTTGCGGCGATAGATCACGTCGCGCGGGATCCACTTCTCCGCCGCTTTCTTCAGCACCCACTTCGTCGTCAGTCCGCGCACGCGCAGCTCCGTCGGGCAGCGACAGCGCGAACGCGGTGACGTCGCGGTCGAGATACGGCGCGCGCGCTTCGACCGAGGACAGCATCGTCGCGCGGTCGACCTTCACGAGCAGGTTGTCGCGCAGATAGCTGCGGTAGTCGAGCAGCATCGCGCCCGCGAGCGGATCGTCGCCGCTCGGCGCTCGCACGTCGCGGCAGCGCGCTCGCGCGGCAGGCCGGTGCCGAACCAGCGCAGGTGGCGCTCGATCCACGGCCGCTCGGCGTCGGTGACGAACCTCTTGAGCAGATACTCGAGCGTGACCTTCTTCCCCGACGGCGGCAGCGCGAACGCGAGCTTGCGCACGCCGCGCGCGGACGAACGACGGCAGCGCGTCGTACATCGGCGCGATCTTGTGGCCGAGGTAGGTCGGATAGCCGCCGAACAACTCGTCGGCGCCTTCGCCGCTGAGGATCACCTTCACGTGCTCGCGCGCCGTGCGCGCCAGCAGGAACGTCGGCAGGATCGCCGGATCGGCGAGCGGCTCGGCCACGCGCGTGGTCACGTTGCTGCAGCGCCTCGAGCAGCGTCTCCTCGTCCGTGCGCACCGGCACGTGCTTCGTGCGCATCTGCTTCGCGAGCACCGCCGCGTCCCCGCTCTCGTCATACGACTCCTCGGCGAACTGCGCCGAGAACGTGTGCACCTTGTCGACGCCGATCGCCTGCGACGCCAGCGTCGCCAGGATCGACGAGTCGAGCCCGCCGCTGATGAAGACGCCGACCGGCACGTCCGACATCACCTGCTTCGTGCACGGCGTTCTCGATCAGCCGCTGCGTCTCGCGCACGGCCTCGCGCGGATCGATCGGCTCGATCGCGAACGTCGCCGGATCCCAGTAGCGAACCGTCTCCTCGCCGCCGTCGCGGAAGAGCATGTACGTTCCCGCGGGCACGCGGCGGATCGCGGTGAACGGCGTGCGCGGCTCGGGGATGTAGCCGAGCGCGAGGTACTCGTCGATGGCGACGCGGTCGAGCTCGCGCGAGACGTCGGGATGGCGCAGCAGGCATTGCAGCTCCGAGGCGAAGAGCACCTCGCCGCCGACGCGCGCGTAGAACAGCGGCTTCTCGCCGGCGCGGTCGCGCGCGAGCAGCAGCGTGCTGCGTGCGGTCGTCCCAGATCGCGAGGCCGAACATGCCGTCGAGCTTCTCGACCGCGCTCGGACCGTGCTCGAGATAGAGCGGCAGGATCGTCTCGACGTCGGAGTGCGAGCGATACGGATAGTCGGCGTAGCGCGCGCGGATCTCCGCGGCGTTGTAGATCTCGCCGTTCGCCTCGAGCCAGACCTGACCGTCCGGCGACGCGAACGGCTGATCGGCGCGCTCGTGCAGGTCGATGATGCGCAGCCGCTCCGTGCCGATGCGCGCGTGCGGCTGCGTGAACGTCCGCGCTGCCCGTCCGGCCCGCGATGGCGCAGCGCCTCGCCCATCTCGTCGAGGACCGCGGGATGACGCAGCGCTGCCGCGCTCGACGATTCCGTAGATGCCGCACATCGCGGCGCGCATTGTACAGGCAGGTCGGCGGTCGGCACGCCTGGCAGCGGCAGTCGAGCCGCAATGGCCGAGGCTGTGGCTCTGCGGCGCACTCCGTGCCAGCAGCTCGCGCGTACCGCCGGACCAGCTCGACTTACCTCGCGTACGCCACGTGATGCGCGCCGTCCGCGACCATCCGCCACCCGCGCGACTCCAGCAGCGCGCGCCGCTTCGCGTCCTTGTTGCGCAGCGATGTACACGCGCGGCGTCGGTGCTCGCGAGCGATCGCTCGAAGTACGGCAGCGGCTTGAGCGGCGAGGCGGGATTGCGTCGATGTAGCGGTCGTAGCGGCGGATGAGGTAGTTGCTCGTCAGCTCGCTCGCGTCCTCGGTCACGACGATGATCGGGCGCCGCAGGTAGAACGCCATCGAGCCGGTGAACGCCTCGACGCCGATCACCTCCGTGTCCGGCGTCAGGTGCGGCTGCAGCTCCGCGACGAACGACTTCGTCGAGCGCCGCTCGCGCGAGCGCGCGCATGCAGCGGATCGGCGACGAGCGGCAAGCGCGATCACCGGCAGCGTCAGCGCGATCAGCACGAGCTCGCGCCGCTTCGCGAACAGCGCGACGAGGCCGCCGATCGCGAACGCGACGCCGAGCGCGATCGCCGTCTCGTCCGCGACGGCGGCGATCTCCGGCTTCATCTTCGTGCGATGAAAGAAGAGCGGCGCCGACGAGCAGGACGCCGCCGAAGACCGCGACGCACGATCGCCGCGCGCGCGCGTCCGCGCCTCGTCCCAGATCCGCGCGACGAGCAGCGCGATCGCCGGCATCAGCGGCAGGATGTACTGCGGCCGCTTCGACTGCGAGAGCGAGAAGAAGACGAACGGGATCACGAGCCAGAGCAGACAGAACAGCAACGCCGGGTCGTCGCGCTTCGCGAACGCTGCTTCCAGCTGAAGAGCGCCACGATCGACCACGGCAGCGCGCCGCCGATCAGATACGGCATGAAGTACCACGGCGGTCCGGTGCGCTGCAGCGCCTTCGTGGCCATCCGCTCCGCGGTCTCCGTGACCAGACGTACCGCAGAAACTCCGGCACGACCTGCGACACGCCCCACACCCACGGCGCGATCACCGCCGCGAACAGCACGATGCCGAGGATCGGGAACACGACGCCGACCGCCTTGCGCCGCCACGCGTACGGGATGACCACGAACAGCACGAGCACGAACGTCGACCGGCCCCTTCGTGATCATCGCCGAGGCCCATCGCCGCCCACGCGAGGATCGACCAGCGCGCGTTGCGCTCCTCGATCGCGCAGTAGAACGCCGACCAGCGCGACGACGACGAAGAACATCAGCGCGCTGTCGAAGATCACCGTGCGCGCGAACGCGACCGTCAGCGGCATCGCCAGAAACGACGATCGCCGTCGACGTACGGCATTCGCACGCCGATGCGCCGCGCGAACCAGAACAGCACCGCCGCCGTCGCCAGCGTGAAGAGATACGCCGGCAGCCGCGCCGCGAGCTCCGTCGGCCCGAGCACCTCCATCGCCGCGGCCTCGGCCGCGAAGTAGACGATCGGCTTGTCGAGATACGGCAGCCCGTTGAGCCGCGGCATGACGTAGTCGTTCGTCTCCGCCATCTCCCGCGCCACCTCGGCGTTCCGCCCCTCGTCCGCGTCGAGCAGCGGAACGCCGCCGAGGTGGATCGCGAGCGCGATCACGACGACGAGCCAGCCAGATTTTGAGAAGTGGGGATGCGTTCAAGACGTGCGCGAGACTAACACGCGGACGACGACGGCGGTCGGAGATCGGCGTTGGCAGTAGCAGAGGCTGCGAGGCCCTGACTCAATCGGCGGCGACCGGCATTACAACTGCCGACCGCGACTGCGACCGCCGACTCCTACAATGTGCGCCATGCCGCTGCAGCCGAACTGCGATGCTCGGCCCGTACCAGATCGTCGGATTGATCGGCGAGGGCGGGATGGGCGCGGTGTATCGCGCCAAGGACACGCGCCTCGGGCGCGACGTCGCGATCAAGGTCCTGACCAACGTCGCCTTCAGCGATCGCGAGCGCCTGCTGCGCTTCGAGCAGGAAGCGCGCGCGACCGGGATGCTCAATCATCCGAACCTGCTCACGGTCTACGACGTCGGCCGCGACGACGACGGCAATCCGTTCCTCGTCACCGAGCTGCTCGAAGGCGAGACGCTGCGCAGCCGCCTCGAGCGCGGCCCGCTCTCGCCGCGCAAGGCCGTCGATGCCGCGCTGCAGATGGCGCTCGGGACTCGCGGCCGCGCACGAGAAGGGCATCGTCCATCGCGACCTCAAGCCCGACAACATCTTCCTCACGCGCGACGGCCGCCTGAAGATCCTCGACTTCGGCATCGCCAAGCTCACCGGCACGCGCCGTCGCCGACGGCCCGACGTTCGAGATGGCCGCGACCGAGCCGGGCATGGTCCTCGGCACGGTCGGCTACATGTCGCCCGAGCAGGTGCGCGGCGAGGCCGTCGATCACCGCTCCGACATCTTCTCCCTCGGCGCGATCTTCTACGAGATGCTCACCGGCACGCGCGCGTTCAAGCGCAACTCCGGCGATCGAGACGCTGAGCGCGATCCTGAAGGAAGAGCCGCCGGACCTGACGGAGCTGCTGCCGACGATTCCGCCGCCGCTGGAGCGGCTCGTGCGGCGCTGCCTGGAGAAGGATCGCGAGCATGCGCTTCCAGTCCGCGCGCGACCTCGCGTTCAACCTGGAGACGCTGGCGGCGATGTCGGCGCGTCGACACGCTCTCGAGCGCCGCGCGCGTGTCGATGACCGGCTGCCCGCGCGCAGACGCGCACGGCGACGCCGACCGCGCGCCGCGCGCACGCACCGCTCCGCGACGCTCGACCGCCACGTGCGCGCGACCTCGCCACCGCCGACCGCGCACGATCGGCGCGTCCGCTCATGAAGCCGAAACGCGCGCGTGTCGCCGGTGCTGCTCGCGCTGCTCTATCTCGTCTCGATCGCCGGCGCGGCGTACGGCGGCGTGGATGTGGGCGCATCGCGCGAGGCGAAGACGTCGTCGAGCCGCAGTTCCACCGGCTGACGTTCCGCCGCGGCGAAGTGCGCAACGCGCGCTTCTCGCCCGACGGCGAGACGATCGTCTACAGCGCGGCGTGGGACGGGCAGCCGCCGGAGATCTTCGTCGCCAGCCGGCGGTCGCCACGGAGGCGCGGCCGCTGGGCATGCCGGACAGCGAGATGCTGTGCGGTGTCGCAGATCGCGGAGCTGGCCATCCTGCTGCGCCGCGACCGCGTCTCGAACCTCGGCACGCTCGCGCGCGTGCCGCTCGCCGGCGGCATGCCGCGCGAGATCGCGGAGAACGTGCTGCAGGCGGACTGGGCGCCGGACGGGCAGACGCTGGCCATCATCCGCCAGCAAGGCGACGAGACGCGCGTCGAGTACCCGATCGGCACGCGTGCGCTACGAGACGCCGCACTACGTGCGCGACGTGCGCGTCTCGCCGGACGGCAAGCGGCTGGCGATCCTCGAGCCGTCGAGGGCGAGTGGGACGTGGCCATCATCGACAGACGGCACAGCCCGTGACGATCGCGCGCGGCTGGGCCCGCGGCGCGACCGGGCATCGCCTGGTCGGCCGACGGGACGGAGGTGTGGGTCTCCGGCACGAACAGCTGCGCGCCGCCCGCGCTGTACGCGGTGAACGTCGAACACGGGCACGATGCGGCTCGTCACGCGCCTCACCGGCGCGATGCGCATCTTCGACCTGTCGCCGAACGGCGAAGCGCTGCTGTCGAACGGGACGTGGCGGGCGGCGCTGATGTGGAGTCGACGTCGCCGAGTCGCCGAGCGCCGGCGACGGTCGATGTCGACAACCACGCGCGGACACCCTCGACGACTCGCGATTCGTCGACTCGGAAAAAGACGCCTCCTGGCTCGACTGGTCCATCCTCGCCGACCTCTCGCCCGACGGCCGCGCGATTCTCTTCAGCGAGACGCGCGAAGGCGGCGGCGCGAAGAGCGCCGTCTACCTCCGCCGCGCCGACGACCCCGCGCCGCTGCGCCTCGCCGACGGCATCGGCGACGCGCTCTCGCCCGACGGCAAGTGGGCGCTCGCGCATCAGGGCGCCGAAGCTCGTGATCGTCCCGACCGGCACCGGCGAGCGCGCGCGAGCTGAAGATCGACGGCTCGTTCGAGAGCGGCGCGGCGTGGCTCCCCGACTCGCGGCGCGCCGTCGTCGGCGGCGTCGTCAGGCAACGGCGGCTATCGCCTGTACGTCATCGACACGCTCGACGAGACCGCGAAGCCGATCTCGCCGGAGAACATCTGGAGCGGCGGCATGCGCGCGTTCGCCGTCTCCCCGACGGACGCTCGTGGCCGGCATGTCCGCGGAACAGACGATCGTCCTCTACTCGCT
>CAVTEY010000005.1:0-736002 GCA_963733895.1 uncultured Actinomycetota bacterium | reverse complement strand
CCGTGATCGCCCTCTGGCTCGGCCACGAAGGCATCGAGACGACCTCGATCTACCTCAACGCAGACCTGCGGATCAAAAAACAAGCGCTCGCGCGCAGCACCGCCGGGCACCAGCACCTCCCGCTACCGGGCACCCGACACGCTGCTCGCGTTCCTCGACGGCCTCTGATTATGCCGAGCAGCTCGGGGCTCAACAGCCGCGATCCGCCCCGCCCGCAAGGCAAATCGACACCGCTCGCTGGGCAGCTCGGCATAAACCAGCGCTCGGCATAGCGGGGGCAGGGCGCAAGCAACGGATCACTCCGCTCACCAGCAAACCGTTCAGTCCTACGGGTGCCCACCGAGCGCGCCGGTCAACCAGGCGATCCGCTGTTCCCGACCCGCACCGGGCGGCAGCTCAGCCGCGACGCCGTCGAGCACCGGCTTGCGACCTACGCCGAAACCGCCGCACCCACCTGCCCGTCCCTGTCCGGCAAGATCACCGCACACGCCCTGAGGCACACCGCCGCGATGCAGCTCCTCCACGCCGGGGTAGACACCACCGTGATCGCTCTCTGGCTCGGGCACGAGAAGGTCGACACAACCCAGATCTACCTTCACGCCGACCTCACCATCAAGGAACGAGCGCTCGCGCGGACCAAACCGCGAACATCCGAGCCCGGGCGCTATCGCCCCACAGACACTGTCCTTGCCTTCCTCGACTCACTCTGATTATGCCGATCTCGCGAGCGCGCTCACCCTGCGCGGCCCACTTCCACGACCACCTCGGCATAATCCGATGGTCGGCATAATGGGACTTGCCGGTGCCGGAGTCACCGAGCAGCACGACTGGTTCGCCGGCATCCATGTAGTGCCCACCGGCGAGGTGGCCCAGGATGGCGGGTGCGATGCCGGGGACGGCGTCGATGTTGAAGTCTGCCAACCGTTTTAGCCTGGGGAACTTGGCGTCATTGATGCGCCGCGCGCGGCGCCGTTCGGTGCGGTCGTCGACCTCGGCGGCCAGGACCTCGGCCAGGTACCGCAGGTGGGTGTGGCGTTCCCGGTCGGCGAGCTCGGCCAGGCGGACCGCTTCGGTACGCACGGTGGGCAGGTGCAGCTCGCGTGCCGCGGCGCCGATGGAGGCTTGCGCGGCGGCATCGACGGTCGCCGCATTGGCAGTGGTGGTCATGATTCGCTTCCGGTGAGCAGGTCGTCGTAGTCGGTCAGAGACGGTGGCGGTCGGTCGTAGCGGGCCAGTGCGCCGATTGCTGCCACGGCGCGATCTGGTTGGTGTCACGGCGGGCGTCGATGAGCACGGTCTCGGGATCCAGGCATCCCGAGGCGACGGCCCGGTTCATCGCAGTGATGAGCGCGGCGGCGGCCATGGTGCGGTGCGCCAGCAGGATTGCGATCAGGGCGCGGGTGCCCCGGCGTCTCCGCGGGCGTGTCGGGCGGCATCCCAGTAGGCCTGATGCGAGGCGGTGAACACGCCGCGGGCTTTGGCTTGTGCCAGGGCGGTCGCGCCGGGCAGGCCGCCGGGTTTGGTCTTGAGGACCTCGAGGTAGTGATCCAGGCACAGGACCTCGACGTAGCGTCCGACCGCCCGTTCGTGCTGGGCCACCAGCCGGGGTCCGTCGTAGACCTCGACGGTCCAGGCGGCCAGGCGCACCGGTAGGCGTCGCCCGGCGTAGCGGGCCGGCACGGAGTAGAAGCATTGCCGCACAGACACTCTGGCCCGGTTGTCGACCCGCGCATGGAGCAGCCGGGCGCAGTCGAACGGCTCGGCCGGCAACCCCATCAGCTCCGTGGCCTCGATGGCGAACGCCGCGCCGATCGTGATCGATCGGCCGGTGATCACCCGGTCGTCGTCGACCCGGTCAGCAGAGCTGATCAACTCGTTGAGCTCTGCCAGTGAGGCGACCTTCGGGACTGGGACGAGGTGGCGCCGCCGGAAGCGGCCGATCTCGCCCTCCACACCGCCCTTCTCGTGGGCGCCGTCGATGCCGGGGCGGCAGAAGAACGAGTCGAACCCATAGTGGCTGCGCAGCGCGGTGAACCGTTCGGACTCGGTGCGATCACGACCCTTGAGGACCCGGATGACGGCGGGTTTGAGGTTGTCGTACCGGATCCGGCCGGGCACACCGCCGAAGTACTCGAAGGCCAGCACGTGACCCTCCAGGAACGCTTCCTGGGCCTGAGTGGCGAACGTGACGTGAAACGCTTTGCCCGAGTGCGACAGTCGCATCACGAACATCCAGCACTTCACGACCAGTCCGGCGATCATGGAGTAGAACTCGCCGAAGTCGACCTCGGCCTCGGCACCGGCCAGATGCGTCTGCGGAATCGACACCTCATGGGTCAGCAGCCCGAGCTCCACCCGACGACGCGCGACGTAACGCGACACCGTCACCTCCGAGAGGGTCGCCTGGTGCTCGGCAACCAGCCGCTGCCAGATCCGCCGTGCGGTATGGCGTTGCTTGCGTGGGGCGTCCTCGTCGGCGATGAGCCAGGCGTCGATCACCGCCACCCACCCGTCGATCGCCGGGCGGGGCCGCGCCGGATACACCTTCCGCGGCGGCGGGACCGCGTCATCGAGCGCTTGGCGCACCGTCCGACGATGCACCCCATGACGATCCGCCAACTCACGGATCGACACGTCATCGAGCCGTCGGTCTCTCCTGATCTTCTCGAACAGTTCCACGCGTGACCGCATCCTGACCGACCTCCCTGACGGCGACCGCCAAGGACGACGGGCGACAGGAACGATCTGAACGAGGGTGGGGCCAACATTGGTGACGACACACCGCGCCCACCCGGCCGGGAATGATCACCACCCCGCTGGGGCCAGAATTCGTGAAGAACGACGACCAAAGTGGGGCCAAGTCAGGTGACCACACTCAGCTCCGCCAATGGATCGCGGGTTGCCTATCACCACCGTCCCCACGACAGCCTGTTCGACCCCAGCGTGCCTGGACACCACCTCACGCCCGCACAGATGTTCCAGCATGGGGTGGAACGTGCCGGTTACATCGAGGCGCCACGTGATCCCGATCTCGCGTTCGAGTTTCTCCGACCGGTCAAGCGGCGGATCCACCACTACGGCGTGGACTACAACAGTCGCATTTACAACGGCCCCGGGCTAGATGGTTTACGGGAGAGCGACAGCCCGTATCTCGGAGAAGCCCAGCGGCGCTGGCACATCCACGTCAACCCCGACGACATCGCACGCGTCTACATCCGTCGCCCAGACACCCGTCAATGGTGCACCCTGCTGTGGACGCGTGCTCCGGGGTTGGATCCGCCGATGAACGAGGACGGGGTCAAGTACGCCCGACGGCTTGCGCATGGTACGTGGCACCTCAACCGAGCCCGACGCTGCGTTGGCAGCGATGCTCGAGCAGTGGAATCTGGGGTTGGGGTTAAGTGCCGCTGAACGGCGGATTGCATTGCGTCTTGCGAAAGAACGTGCAGGCCTGCTCGGTGACCTCACCACCGACGACGAATCGGACGCTCGCGCGTTCATCGACGCGTATCGAGAGGCGACAACCGAGAAACCCGCCTCGGCGACAACGGAATCCGATCCCGCGGAAAACGAAGACGATCTCGACAACTATGACGACGACATCAGCAAACCCAACGAAGACGAGGACATCGACGGCCTACTACGCCGACGCATTCGAGGAATCATGACCGCCACAACCACCAAAGCCCGAACCCCCTGCCGGAAGCCGATAAGGAACTCCTCTCGGCACAGCAACCGAAGCCAGTCAAGACCCCGACGCACCGAAGAAGACGATCACTCTTGACAACCTGACACTGTCGCGCAAGGAAGGATTCCAGGCGAAGGCTGAAGCACCCAGGCGAGAAACAACCGGAGCTGTTGACAGTTAGGCAGATCAAGGCTCTCAGCGAGGAGGCGCGAGGCGAGTACGATCGACAGCGCAGCATCTGGCATGCGAACCTGCCCGACCATCAAGACCGCGCAACTTCTCGAACTGTACGAGGATCTCGCCGATATCGTGGCCAGCAACCAGCAGGACGGTGACAAAGCCAAAGGTGCTATCGCATTGAAGGCAGCGCGGGAGTCGGGAAAACGATTGGGACACTGGATTTCGCTTACGACTTCCACCAACGACCAGATCGCGGAATTCGGCCGGCTGACCGAGGACGGCAACGAACGATGGCCCGTCTGTCGTGTCGGGTATGACCTGGCAACACTGGCATCAAAGATTTCAACAGGGCGATGCTGGGTTTCTACAACCACGCGGGAACCAAACGGGGCACCGCTGCCGACTTCGCCAATCGCGCCCTGGACTGTGTGCTTTCCTGTGAGACGAAGCTACTGATTGTCGACGACCTGCACTTCTTGAACAACGCACCACGAGTGTGCGAGATCAGCAAACAGTTCAAGTACATCAGCAACGAGTTTCCGCTCACCATCATTTTCATCGGCATTGGGTTGAGACAACGGGGCCTGTACAGCGACGGCGCCTACGCCGACGGGATCCTCGGCCAAAGCGGACGACGCATCACCCCGCTCGTCTGCGGGAGTTCACCATCGACACCGCGGAGCATCGGCGGGAATGGAGCCAACTGCTGCTTCGCTATCGAGAAGCGAGTTGTGCTGGCGCACAAGCATCGTGGGATGCTGGTTGACTTACTCCGACTACCTGTTTCGAGCGGAGCTTCGGGCCGCATCGGACCCCTGACCACCCTGATCAATCGCGCCTGCCAACGGGCCGTTCGCACCGGGACCGAATACATCGACAAGGAACTGCTCGAAAGGTCCGCCATCGATGCAGCATCCGAGCAGCAACGCCCGGAGATGCGGGTCAAGATCCGTGATGCCTACCGGGCCAGCCAGAAAACCACGTCGAGCAGATGACGGCGCTCGGGAGCCGGATGAGATCTGCTCCCAATCGGCAGGGGTTTCCCGGACCGAAACCGACCCGAAGGTGTGATCAGCGGTGAAACGTACACTGCCGGTGCGAGTCGATCCGGTTCCCGGTGAAGCCCTGGAGTCCTGGATGGCGGCAATCGCCACCCGCATGGACGCCACATGGGGCGAAATCCTCGATGCCGTACTACCGGTCTCCACCCACGGTATTGCCGGCAGCTACCGCGAATCAATCTTGACGGCCGGTCTGTCGGACAGGGAGCGGGACTGCATATCGGCAGCCACGGGCATGGACCGCCGAGCTCGATGCCATGACCTTTCAGAGCGGTACACCAGCCAGGTCGTCACCATCGACTCCGTCACTCGCCGCGCGCGGACCCCGTGGGGTCTCGTATACCGACAGCGCTTCTGCCCGCTTGCATGAAGGCAGCACCCGGGCGATGCAAGCTCGAATGGCGCCTCCCGTGGATCAGCACCTGCGCTGAGCACCGATGTTTTCTCGTAGACACGTGTCCGGAGTGCGCGCAGATCCAGCGAGTCGCACCCGACTGGTTCAACCGCAGAATGTATCCACACCCTGAACGCTGCCGGCGCCTGGTCAAAGGCGAATCCGACACCATCCGGTGCATGACGCGGCTATCGAAAGCTCACGCGGACAAGCTTCGCCAAGGCCATCCCGTACTGACCGTGCAGCAGACGTTGTGCGAGCTGCTCACCAGGGAATCCATCGATACCGGCGTGTACAGCGCGGCTTCGGTGTCAGCGGACCAACTGCTCATCGATATACGCGCTCTGGGCAACCGGAACTCGGGGCAACCACTCCGGCTGATCTGATTGAACTGTGGGGTGGTCGCCCAACCGATCACGAGGTGGGGCTGTGGCGTCGGCGACAACGGACGAACTGGAACGTAGACGAGGCAGAAGACGCGGACGAGCCAGGGCCGCGGCATGCTCTTCCTGGACCTGATCCAGGAGGGCAACCTGGGCCTGATCCGCGCTGTCGAGAAGTTCGACTACACCAAGGGCTACAAGTTCTCGACGTACGCCACCTGGTGGATCAGGCAGGCGATCACCCGCGCGATGGCCGACCAGGCCCGCACGATCCGGATCCCGGTGCACATGGTCGAGGTCATCAACAAGCTGGCCCGTGTCCAGCGGCAGATGCTCCAGGACCTGGGCCGCGAGCCCACGCCGGAGGAGCTCGCCAAGGAGCTCGACATGACCCCCGAGAAGGTCATCGAGGTCCAGAAGTACGGCCGTGAGCCGATCTCCCTGCACACGCCCCTCGGTGAGGACGGCGACTCCGAGTTCGGTGACCTGATCGAGGACTCCGAGGCGATCGTCCCGGCCGACGCGGTCAGCTTCACGCTGCTCCAGGAGCAGCTGCACGCTGTGCTCGACACCCTGTCGGAGCGCGAGGCGGGCGTGGTCAGCATGCGGTTCGGCCTCACCGACGGCCAGCCGAAGACGCTGGACGAGATCGGCAAGGTCTACGGCGTGACCCGCGAGCGGATCCGCCAGATCGAGTCCAAGACCATGTCCAAGCTGAGGCACCCCAGCCGGTCCCAGGTCTTGCGCGACTACCTGGACTGACGTGCGGTTCGCGGCGTCCCTGCTCGTGCTGGGGCTGGTCGCGACCGGCTGCACGGCCGACGACGCCGCAGATCCCGGGGCGGTCTCGACAGGATCGACCATCGAGCCATCGGAGCCAGTCACCCCGACCGTCCCGACCGAAGAGCCGTCCGAGGGCATCGGGTCCGAGCCCCGAGGTCCCGTCGCGCCCGAGGACTTCCGGCTCCGGACCGCCGTGGAGACCGTCGACCACCTGGCCGGCACCATCGGCCCCCGGCACGCCACCAGCCCCGCCTACCGGCGCGCGGCGGCCTGGGTGGGGTCGCGGTTCCGTGCGTTCGACTACGAAGTACGACGCCAGCCCGTCGCCGTGCCCGGCGGCAACTCGTGGGGGGTGCCGGTGGCGCCCGGGACGTCGTTCAACGTGATCGCCAGCCGGCGCGGGTTCGACCCGCGCCGGCCTCACCTCGTGGTGGGAGCCCACCTCGACACGGTGCCGCAGGCGCCGGGTGCCGAGGACAACGCGTCCGGGGTGGGTGTCCTGCTGGCGGTCGCTGAGGCCATGTTCGCGCGGCGAGCCCGGCTCCCGGTCGTCCTCGTCGCGTTCGGCGCCGAGGAGCCCCGGGGGTCGACCGACGCGGATCACCACTACGGGTCCCGGGCCTACGTGGCGTCCCTCGGCCCCGCGGAGCGACGAGCGGTGCGCGGAATGCTGTCCCTGGACCGGGTGGGTGTCGGGGGAGTGCTGCCCGTGGGCAGCGCTGGCGATGCGCGGGCGCAGGAGCAGGCGCTGCGAGCCGGGCGGCGGGCCGGGGTGCGCGTGGCGGCTGAGGAGAACCTCTCGAGCGACCACTGGTCGTTCGTCCGCGAGGGCATGCCGGGGGTGCGGATCGGCAGCACGCCGTACGCCGAGTACCACAGCGCCGCCGACCTCCCGCGGGTCGTGCAACCCGCCCAGCTGGAACGCACGGGGCGCCTCGTCCTCGCCTGGCTCGCGCGCCCCTGACCACCGAGGGACGTGCGCGCCAGGCGTCGGTCAGTCGGACCGGAACGGACCCGTGCTGTTCGCCCAGACGTCGCCGAGGATCGCGTCCGCGGCCTCGCCGCGGACCAGGTGGGGCCGGAAGCCGGCGTCCATCTGGTACGGCGCCAGTGCCACGGCCTTCAGCTCGTCGTCCCAGAACGTCGCCGTCAGCGTGACCCCCTGCATCGTCTGCTCCATGAAGTCCATGTCGAAGACCAGGTTGCCCAGGGAGTGGGCGATGACCGCGTCGCCGTACCTGCCCAGGCCCTGCACCCAGTGCGGGTGGCCGCCGGCGACCAGGTCCGCGCCGGCGTCGACCAGCCGGCGAGCGACCACGCCCTGCACGGGCTCGGCCACGTGGGTGTACTGCTCGCCCCAGTGCGGCAGCACGACGACCACGTCGACGTCGCGGTCGAGCCGCCGCACCTGGCGCCGGACGTGCGCGAGGTCCGCCGGGTTGAGCGGCCCCGTCCGGGGCGGCATCCGGATCGACAGCGCGCCCGGCCGCCCGGGCCCGGCCTGCGACGTCTCGCCGATCGCGTTGAAGCCGACGAACCCGAACCGCACCCCCTTGCGCTCGAGCACGACCGGCCGGCTTGCGGCCGCCAGGTCCGCGGCCGGCCCCGAATGCGTCGAGCCTGCTGCCGCGCATGATCGCCACGGTGTCCAGGAGCGCTCCGTCCCCGTAGTCGCCCGTGTGGTTGTTCGCGAGCGAGATCGCGTCGAACCCGAGTCCGGCCAGGGCGTCGGCGACCCGCGGAGCGCACCTCGAACGAGTCGGTGCTCGGCTGCTGCTGTGGTGTGCCGTCGTCGGAGAGGGTGCTCTCGAGGTTGCCGACGGTGAGGTCGGCGGCCGCCAGGTGCGCCCCGAGCGGCCGGAGCGGAGCCACCGGATCGCCGGGCGGCGCCGCGGCCTCGACTCCGCGGTCGAGCATGATGTCACCGGCGACCGTCAGGGTGGTGACGTCTCCGGGCTCGGGGCCGCTGGTCCGGATCGGGTACGCCGCGGGCCGGCGCAGGGGGTCGACCCCACCCACGACGACGGCCCGGACCGAGGCGTCGACCCGGGAGGCGGGGATGGCGGCCAGCGCCGCAGGGTCCGACGCGACGGCTCGGACCGACGGCGACCAGGTCGAGCGGGTCGTCGGAGCCGTCCAGCGGTCGCCAGGTCTGCACCCGTCCGTCGGCGACCCGGCGGGCCACGCGGGGTGAGACCCGGATCGGGCCGCGCGTGTGGTGCACGGCCAGCACCACCGGCTCGGTGGTCGCCGGTGTCGGTGACCCCGTGGGCGAGTCAGCGGAAGACTCGCCTGAAGCCGACGAGGGCGAGCCGGAGGGTGCCGCCGCTCCCGGCTGCTCGGGCTGATCGTCCGTGCTGCACGCCACGACCGTCGCCAGCAGCCCGCCGGCGACCACGCGGCGTACCAGCCCGGCCATACCCGAACGGTACGACGTTCAGGTCGCACGCCGGGCCGGGCGTGCAACATGCGCGACGCGTCTACGGCGTGGGTGGGCCAGCACCTGACCTGCAACCGAAGGGTTGCAACTGTGGCTTCAATGTGCAAGCATCTGGTTGCACATCGACCCTACGGAGGAACCCATGGACGAGTTGGACCGGATCGACCGGAAGATCGACATCGACGCGAGCGCGGAGCGGGTCTGGAGCCTGGTCTCGCGCCCCGGCTGGTGGATCAACACTGGTCGGATAACCCCGGACCAGCACGTGGAGCGCCGGGATGGGCTGGACGTCGTACACCACCCGGAGTACGGCGACTTCCGGATCCAGACCGTCGACGTCGACCCGCCGCGGTACGCAGCGTTCCGCTGGCTGAGCGACCGGACGCCGAGGACTCCGGCATCTCGACGCTGGTCGAGTTCTGGATCGACGAGCGTCCCGGTGGCGTCACCCTCCGGGTGGCCGAGAGCGGGTTCTCCACGCTCAGCCCCGACCGCGAGTACTGGCTGGCCCGGCGCGAGGAGAACGTCGATGGCTGGGAGAAGGAGCTCGCCGTCGCCCGGGAGTACGTCGAGTCGGGCGTGGGGGCCCGGTGACCCCGCCCGTGACCCGGGAGCTGGCTCCCGTGTTCTCAGCGCTCGCCGACGACAACCGGTGGCGGATCCTCGCCAGCCTCGGCCAACGACCTGCGTCCGCCTCGGCGCTCGCCGCGGAGTTCCCGATCAGCAGGCAGGCCATCGTCAAGCACCTGGAGATCCTCCGGGCCGCTGGTCTGGTCGAGTCCGAGCAGCACGGACGAGAGATCGTGCACCACGCGTTGGGGGCCCGGCTCAGCAGCCTGGCCCGCGATCTGGACCGGATCGCCTCCGCCTGGGATGTCCGGCTGGCGCAGATCAAGGCGATCGCCGAGGCGGGCGAGTGATCAACTGGCGGCGACCAGGCCCACAGCGAGGCCGCACAGGACCAGGCCGACGCCCTGCGCCCGGTGGATGTGCTCCTTCAGGATCACCGCGGCGAGCAGGATCGTGAACGCGGGATAGAGGGAGGCCAGGACGCCGGAGACCGTGAGGTAGCCGCGCTGGGTCGCGAGCAGGAAGGTCAGCGTCGCCACGGTGCTGAGCAGGCCGCACCAGGCCGCGGGCACGACGGATCGGTCCCGCGGGACCCAGGGCTCCCGCATCAGGGTCGCCATGAGGACGACCGCCGGGACCGAGACCACCTGGGTCACGGCGAGTGGCCACAGACCGGCCGTGTCCGGGATCTGGCCCAGTGCGGCGAACAGCATCCCGAACCCCGCGCCGGCGAGGAGGCCGTCGACCACGCCAGCGGCGGTGCGCCGGTCCCCACCACCCGCGGGCGACGGCTCCCGGGACACGAGCCAGATGCCCGGGAGCGCGGCGACGATGCCCAGCCAGGCGAGGGCGCTGGGCCGCTCCCCGGCTGCGACGCCCACGACGAGGGGGACCAGGGCGGCGCCGACCGCGGACACCGGCGCCACGACACCGAGTCTCCCGGCCGCGAAGCCCCGGTAGAGGAAGCCGGCCCCGGCTCCGCTGCCCACCCCGGCCAGGGCCGCCCAGGCGAAGTCGGCGCCGGTCGGGTCGCCGGTCACGAACACCGCGACCACGGCCGTGGAGACCGCGGCCACCGCGGCGCCGATCACGGCGACCGACCACGCCGAAATTCGCCGCGAGAGGATCCCCCCGATGAAGTCCGAGAGGCCGTACGCGAGCGCCGAGATGATGGCCAGGACGATCGCCATCAGGTGGCCACCACCCCGGCGACCCAGGTGAGCGCGGCCAGGGTCGCGGCGGCGAGCTCGATGAGGATGCTGACTCCGACGGCTTTCAGTGCGGACATGGTGGACGGCCAGGCTGCGGCGGGACCGATGCGCCGCACCTCGGCGAGGTACACACCGAGCACGAACCCCACGAACAGGCCGATCACCGGGATGACGAAGAACCCGGGGATGGCCAGCGCGACCCCTGTCCACTGCGTCGAGGCCGGGATGCCGGCGTCCTTGAGCTGGCGCCCGGGAACCGTGTACTTCACGACGGTGCCGACCAGGAGGAACGCCGTGGCGACCCCGAACACCGCCCACGCGGTGGCGCCGCCCACTTCGATGGTCCAGACCAGGATCGCCGCGAAGACCAGCAGGATCCCGGGCAGGATCGGGACCACGACGCCGATCATCCCAACCAGGATCGCCAGGGCGACGACGAACTCGGTGAGGCTCATGGCGCGATCACGCGGCACACCCTCCCATACCGGCCCACACCGACGGGGCCCGGATCGTACGGTCCGGAGACGAGAACGACCCCGGACCTCACGGTCCGGGGTCGACTCGAAGTTCGGGTCGGTCAGCGCTCGGTGTCGGGCACTGACGTGGGCGTCTCGGCGAGCTTGTCGGTCTCGTCCACGAGGTTCACCGCGATCTCGCGGAGCTTGTCCCCGTGCTCGCGCGCGTGGTGCGCGCAGAAGAGGAGCTCGCCACCTGACTGGAGCTCGACGCGAAGGTAGGCCTGGGCTCCGCAGCGGTCGCAGCGGTCCGAGGCGCCCAGCACTCGAGCGGCGGGGGCAACGGCAGTGGTCACTTCGGCCTCATTTCCTGATCATCCGTTGTCTGGTCCAACGTAGCGACGGGGATCAAACATTCCCGAACCCACGTGGTGCCGGACACGTCATCCAATCATGTAGTCCCTACCCGGCGTCCGGAGTTTCCAATCATCAAGAACCCCCGAACTGAGGACGAGCCCTGTATAGACGAGCACTGTGGAAGTGTGACGCGTGCGTGGGTCGCCTCGTTGCGTTTTCCGGGACCCGAGCCCGATTGTTTCCACTTCGTGACGTGAACCACTCACCGTGTTGTCGACCAACGTAGACCCGGTCCGCGCCGCTCACCGGCAGGCGAGCCTGCATCGGCGTACGGCGTGTCGCAGGTAGATTCGGAACTGCACCGGAACCGGATCGGTCTCGATCCGGCAGACGGCTCGTTACTCGCGTCACGACCATCAGGAGCACCACGATCGACAACACGTACAACGCGGCACATCTCCTCGTCCTGGAGGGGCTCGAAGCCGTCCGCAAGCGCCCCGGGATGTACATCGGGTCGACCGACACCCGCGGCCTGATGCACTGCCTGTGGGAGATTATCGACAACGGCGTCGACGAGGCCCTGGCCGGCGCGGCGAAGCGGATCGAGGTCACGCTGCACCCCGACGACTCGGCAGAGGTCCATGACGACGGCCGGGGGATCCCGGTCGACAAGGAACCGCGGACCAAGCTGCCCGGCGTCGAGGTGATCTTCACCAAGCTGCACGCCGGCGGGAAGTTCGGTGGCGGCTCGTACGTCGCCACGGGCGGCCTGCACGGCGTCGGCGCGTCGGTCGTGAACGCGCTGTCGGCGCGCCTGGACGTCGATGTGGACCGGTCGCCGTCGCAGCAGGGGATGTCCTTCCAGCGCGGCGTTCCGGGCGTCTTCGCGGCCGACGGACCAGGCGGCAAGTTCGAGAAGAAGTCCGGCCTCACCCGCAAGGGCAAGCGGGTGGCCAAGACGAAGACGGGCACCATCATCCGGTTCTGGCCGGACCGCCAGGTCTTCACCAAGGACGCCCGCTTCGTCTACGAGGAGCTGATCACCCGGGCGCGGCAGACGTCGTACATCGTCCCTGGCCTGGAGCTGGTGATCCGCGACCTGCGCGGTCCGGACCCGGTCGAGGAGAAGTTCCGCCACGACGGTGGGATCGGGGAGTTCACCGAATTCCTGGCCGGTGACGAGCCGGTGACCGAGATCCGGAGGCTCCAGGGGGCCGACACCTTCACCGAGACGGTGCCGCTGCTCGACGACAAGGGGCACATGACCCCGCAGGAGGTCGAGCGCGAGCTCCAGGTCGACATCGCGCTGCGGTGGGGGACGGGCTACGACACCGAGCTGCGGTCGTTCGTCAATGTGATCGCGACGCCCAAGGGCGGGACGCACCTGAGTGGGTTCGAGCAAGGGCTGACCAAGACCTTCAACGAGGTGATGCGGTCGGCGAAGGCACTCAAGGTCAACGACGCCGACGTGATCAAGGACGACGTCCTCGAGGGGCTCACCGCCGTGGTGACCGTCCGGCTGGCCGAGCCGCAGTTCGAGGGCCAGACCAAGGAGATCCTCGGCACCCCGGCCGCCCGCACCGTCGTACGCAAGGTGGTGTCGGCGGAGCTGAAGAAGTTCCTCACCTCCACCAAGCGAGCCGACAAGGCCCAGGCCAGGCTGGTGATGGAGAAGGTCGTGGGGGCTTCGAAGACCCGGATCGCGGCCCGGCAGCACAAGGAGACCCAGCGCCGCAAGAACGCCCTGGAGTCATCCGCCCTGCCCTCCAAGCTCGCCGACTGCCGCAGCAACGACACCGAGCGCAGCGAGCTGTTCATCGTCGAGGGGGACTCCGCCCTCGGCACCGCGAAGTTCGCCCGCAACTCCGAGTACCAGGCGCTGCTGCCGATCCGGGGCAAGATCCTCAACGTCCAGAAGGCGTCGGTCGGCGACATGCTCAAGAACGCCGAGTGCGCCTCGATCATCCAGGTGGTCGGTGCCGGCACGGGCCGGACGTTCGAGCTCGAGGCCGCCCGCTACGGCCGGATCATCTTCATGGCCGACGCGGACTCCGACGGCGCGCACATCCGCTGCCTGCTCGCGACCCTGTTCTTCAAGTACATGCCGGGGCTGATCGAGGAGGGCCGGGTCTTCTCCGCGGTCCCGCCGCTGCACCGGATCGAGCTGTCGAACCCCAAAAAGGGGATGGACAAGTACATCTACACCTACTCCGACGACGAGCTGCAGCGGAAGCTGGCCGAGCTGACGAAGAAGAACGTGCGCTGGAAGGACCCCGTGCAGCGCTACAAGGGACTCGGCGAGATGGACGCCGACCAGCTGGCCGAGACCACGATGGATCCGCGCCGCCGCACGCTTCGGCGGATCACCCTCGACGACGCCGACGAGGCTGCCAGGGTGTTCGAGCTGCTGATGGGGTCCGACGTGGCCCCGCGCAAGGAGTTCATCGTGCAGGGGGCCTACGACGTCGACGTCGAGGCGCTCGACGCCTGACCCGGACCACGCGTCCCGGTCGTCGTCATCGCCGCAGGATGCTCACGCCTGCCCACACGACCAGGCAGAACAGGACCAGGAAGATGACCACCTCGAGCAACCCCAGACCGAACATGACCTGAGTGTGGCAGATCCCGGGCGGGCGGCGCCTAGAACTTCTGCTCGAGCAGCCCCGTGTCGACGTCGTACAGGAATCCCCCCACCGCGACCGTCTTCGGGATCAGAGGGTGGGAGCGCACCTTGGCGACGTCCTCCTCGAGCGCCGCCACCTGGTCGGTGATGACGTCGAAGTGCTGCCAAGAGGCATCCTGGCCGGCGGACTCCTCGACCTGGGCCCGCAGCTCTGCTTCGGTGTTCGCGGTCATGGCGCAGCGGGTGTGGGGGACGACCAGGATCCGCTCGACCCCCAGCAGGTGCACCCCGAGCACCAGCGCCTCCAGGGCCTGGGGGGTCACCCGCCCGCCGGGGTTCCGGAAGATCTTGGCGTCGCCCTGGTGGAGGCCGAGCATCCGCAACGGGTCGATCCGCGAGTCCATGCAGGTCACGACCGCGACTCCCGCGTGGGCGACGCCGTCGAAGCCGCCCAGGTCGAAGTCGGCGGCGAACTCGCGGTTCGCGGCGATCAGGTCGTCGAAGGCCCTGGATTGAGGAGCCGAGGAACGAGGCGTGTCGAAGTCACCCACGGAGAGGACGCTAGCGGAGGGTCAGCCGGCCGAGCGCAGCATCTCGCTCGCGTCCACCGACCGGGTGCGGGCGGAACGAAACAGGACGAGGGCAAGGACGCCGGCGATGACGGCGCACACGGCTGCCCCCAGGAAGACCGTCTGCTCCTGGGCGATGCCCGCGACCTTCAGCAGCTCGGTGAACTCCGCGCACCTGCTCTCGCCGTCGCAGACCTCGCGCACGTTCCGGAGGTCGGCCTGCTCCGCGTAGTACCGGCGCAGCCCGATCGTGGTGAGGGCGGAGATCCCGACCAGCATCCCGACCATCCTGGCCACGACCACCAGCGCTGTGGCCAGGCCGTGCACCGCATGCTCGGTGCTGGCGAGCACCGCCGCGTTCACCGGCGCCAGGGCCAGGCCGAACCCGAACCCCCCGAGCAGAAGCGCGATGTTCGACGACGCGTCGTCGAGGCTGGTCAGGCCCCAGCGGCTCATCAGCACGAACGCCACGGCCGCGCAGGCCATGCCGACCGCCGTGATGAGCCCGGAGGGCAGCCGCCGCGTGAGGTACCCACCGACCACGGCGCCGACCGGCAGCGCGATGAGGAACCTGACCAGCACCAGCGCCGCCATCAGCTGGCTGTCGTCGTGGACGGTGGTGCGGGCGAAGATGGGAATGTCGATCAGCGCCGCGATGAGAGCAGCGCCGATGAAGAAGCTGACGAGCAGCGAGCCCCAGGCCGGCGTACGACGCATCGCGCCGCGTGGCATCAGCGGGGTTTCGGCGTGCCGGAGGTGCCAGACGAGCGCGGCCGTGGCCAACGCGGACCCGAGGAGGTACGAGACGCCCTGGTCGGAGAAGACCTGGACCTTGGGGTCGGCGGTGCCGAAGGCGAGGATCACGCCGGACAACGCCGCCGCGAGGAGCAGCGCCCCCACGAGGTCCGCCTCGCGCATGGTCCGTCCCCAGCCACGCAGGTCGACCAGGGGGCGTCGGGCAGTGGCGCACCGGAGCAGGAACAGGACGGCGGCCGCCATCGCGACCACGCCGACCGGGCTCAGCCAGCGCCCGTCGGACACGAACGGGATGAACACCTGGCCCCACGTGAGGTCGCGCAGCAGGAACGACGGCTGGGTGAAGGTCAGGATCCCGGCGACGAGGGTGATCAGGAGCAGCAGCGCGCCGAGGTAGTCGGGGCGAGGCTTGGTGCGGTTACTTCCAACCCTCTCTGGTCGCCGTCCGCTTCGGCGTTCCGGCGTCGCCGGGTCGCCGACCCGTCGCAACTCCTCCCCCGCTTCGCTCCTCCGGGGAGTTTCCGACGGGTCGGCTCCTTGTCTGGCACTCATGTGGAGTGCGAGTGCCAGGACTAGGCCGACGACGAGGTTGATGAGGAAGATGACCCGCCAGTCGGCGAAGGCGAGCACCAGCGCGCCGAACAGGGGGCCCAGCACGCTGCCGATCTCCTGCACGGCCGACACCACGCCGAGGGGTACGCCGCGGCGGTCGACCGGATAGAGATCGGCCACGAGCGCCAGCGTCGCCGGGACCAGCCCGCCGCCGCCGACGCCCTGCAGGAAGCGGCCGCTGACCATCGTGGGCAGGTCGTAGGCGAGCGCCGTGACCAGCGATCCGGCCGCGAAGATGACCAAGGCGGCGACCAGCACCGGCACCCGTCCGCGCAGGTCCGCGATCCGCCCGATGAGCGGCAGCATCGCGACGTACCCGAGGAGGAAGCCCGAGACGATCGGCGCCGCCCGCTGGAGCTCGTTGATCGGGATCCCGACCGCGTTCATCATCTCCGGCAGCGCAAGCACGACCACATAGGTGTCGGCGGCCGCGAACGCGACGGCGACCGCCGCGAGCCCGAGCAGCAGCCGGGGCTGCGCCGTCATGGCGCGGTGATCTCCTGCTCCGTGCCGTAGTCCTGGAAGCCGATGGTGTAGGTCATGGACTCGGTGTCGGGGTAGAAGACCCCGTTCAGCACCGCCTCGCGCAGCTCACCGTCGGCGTTGATCGTGTACGTCGCGTCGAAGTCGCCCTCGGCACTGGGGATCACGTTCGCGACGACGTCGCCGGGCACGGTGCCGCTGAACTCGGTCAGCACCTCCTTGTTGTCCTCGCCGCCGCGGACGCTGTCACCCTCCTCGACGTCCGTCGTGGCCGGTGAGCAGGGACGAGAACCCGGAGTCGGGGCTCATCAGCTGCGCCGGGTCCGGGGCGCCGTATTCCTCGGGGTCGACGTCGGACCATCCGGGCGTCAGGGGGATCTGCGCGTAGACCGTGTCGTCGACGGCGACGACCGGCACGTCGAAGTCGGTGCCCGAGAGGACCACGGTGATCTCGCCCTCGAACGCCGGCGGGTGCACCCCGACGCCTTCGGCGGCCTTGAGGGCCGTGAGGCCGTCCGGGAGACCTTCGGAGTCGAGTGTCAGGTTCACCCCGGTGGTCTCGTCGAGGGTGTCCTTGGCGAGCTGGAGGACTTCCTCGGGATCGCGGTCATCGGAGACCGCGCCGTCGTCGTCGCTGCATCCCCCGAGAAGGGCGGCAGCGGCAACGAGGAGCACGGCGCTGCCGCGGCGGAGGGTCGACATGGTGTCAGCCTGACACAGTCAGGCAGACGAACTGGCGGAGCCGCCGAGGCGGAGCCCGACCGGCCCGGCGCAGGCGGCGATCGGCTGACTTCCGGGCGTCCCGGAGCCGTCCCGGCGCCCGGTCGCGTCAGGCAGGTCGACCGGGGCGCCGCTGGCGGCCGCACCCCGAGCGGGAGCATCGCCGGCCCAGGCGAAGACCAGGGCGTCCTCGCCCTTGAGGAAGCGGTGGCACCGGACGCCGCCGGTGGCCCGGCCCTTGGCGGGGTACTCCGAGAACGGCGTCACCTTGACCGCCCCGGGCTCGGTCCCGGGCAGCGCGGTCGAGGATCCCGACGACGTGACCACCACCGAGTCGGCGGGACCCAGGGCTCCGAACCAGGTCACGGTGGAGCCGGCGGTCAGCTTGATGCCCGCCATCCCCCCGCCGGCCCGACCCTGGGGTCGGACCGCGCCGGCCCCGAAGTGCAGGAGCTGGGCGTCGGCGGTGATGAAGCACAGCGTCTCCTCACCCGTCGACAGGTCGACGGCCCCGACCACTTCGTCGCCCTCCTTGAGGGAGATGACCTCCCACTCGTCCTTGGCCAGCACCTCGGGGTTCACCCGCTTCACGACCCCGTGCCGGGTGCCGAGCGCCAGGCCGGGCCCGTCCGCGGGCAGCCCGGTCAAGGCCAGGGCTCGCTCGCCGGTCTCCATCGACAGCACCTCGCTCAGCGGCAGGCCACCCTGGAGGTTGGGGTCGTTGGCGGCGGCCGGCAGGGCGGGCAGGTCGAGCACGCCCAGCTTGAGCAGTCGACCCCGAGAGGTCAGCACGCCGACCTCGCCCCGGGCCGTGGTGCGGACGGCGGAGACGATCACGTCGTGGTTGGTCCGGCCCCCTCCCGAGCCGACCGGCTCGTCGTTGGCGGACCGGGCCAGCAGGCCGCTCGAGGACAGGAAGGCGAAGCAGGGGTCGTCGGCCACTTCGAGGGGTACGGCGGCCGAGGTCACCGTGGTGCCGGCTGACTCGAGAAGGACCGTCCGGCGGGGTGTGCCGTACGTCTTCGCCACCTCGGACAGCTCGTCGGACACCACCTTCCGGAGCAGCGTGTCGTCGGCGAGGATCGCGTCCAGCTCCTCGATGGTCCGCTTCAGCTCCTCCTGCTCCTTCTCCAGCTCGATCCGGGAGAACTTCGTGAGCCGTCGCAGGGGCATGTCGAGGATGTAGTCGGCCTGGGTCGGGCTCAGGTCGAACACGGTGATGAGCCGCTCCTTCGCGGCCGCCGCGTTGTCGGAGGTCCGGATCAGCTGGATCACCTCGTCGATGTCGAGGATGGCGATCAGCAGCCCGTCGACGAGATGCAGCCGGTCGGCGGCCTTGCCGCGGCGGAACACCGAGCGGCGTCGTACGACGTCGAACCGGTGCCCGAGGAAGACCTCCAGCATTTCCTTGAGGCCCAGCGTGCGCGGCTGCCCGTCGACCAGGGCGACGGTGTTGATGCCGAACGTGTCCTCCATGGGAGTCAGCTTGTAGAGCTGCTCCAGCAGCGCCTCCGGGTGGAAGCCGTTCTTGACCTCGATGACCAGCCGCAGCCCCTTCTCCCGGTCGGTGAGGTCCTTGATGTCGGAGATGCCCTGCAGCTTCTTGCCCTGGACGAGGGTCTTGATCCGCTCCACGACCTTCTCGGTGCCGACGCCGTAGGGCAGCTCGGTGACGACGATGCCCTTGCGCCGCCCGACCGTCTCGACCCGGGCCGTGGCCCGCATCCGGAAGGTGCCACGGCCGGTCTCGTAGGCGTCGCGGACGCCGTCCAGGCCCACGATCTTGCCGCCGGTGGGGAGGTCCGGCCCGGGGATGAACCTCATCAGCCCCTCGACCGTCGTGTTCGGGTGGTTGATCAGGTGTCGCAGGGCCTGCACCACCTCGATCAGGTTGTGCGGAGCGATGTTGGTGGCCATGCCGACGGCGATCCCGGTGCTGCCGTTGACGATCAGGTTCGGGATCGCCGCGGGCAGCACCGAAGGCTCCAGCTCCCGGCTGTCGTAGTTGGGCTTGAAGTCGACGGTCTCCTCGTCGATGGAGGCGGTCATCGCCACGGCCGGTGCCGCCATCCGGCACTCGGTGTAGCGCATCGCTGCGGGGGAGTCGTCGGGCGAGCCGAAGTTCCCGTGCCCGTCGATCATCGGCAGCCGCATCGACCAGGGCTGCGCCAGCCGCACCAGGGCGTCGTAGATGGCTCCGTCACCGTGCGGGTGGAGCCGGCCCATGACCTCGCCCACGACCCGCGCGCTCTTGACGTGGCCGCGGTCGGGGCGCAGCCCCATGTCGTTCATCGTGTAGAGGATCCGGCGCTGGACCGGCTTCAGGCCGTCCCTGGCATCGGGCAGCGCGCGGGAGTAGATGACGGAGTAGGCGTACTCCAGGAACGACGAGCGCATCTCGTCGCCGACGTCGATGTCGAGGATGTGCTCCTCGAAGTCGTCAGGGACGGGTTGCTTCGTGCGTCGTGCCATACGGGCCATTCTCCCCGGCGCCGCCCAACGTTCATCGGCGGCCACGCCGCCCGGATGGTCGCCACGATAGATTTTCGTGGGTGACCGGCAACGAGGACGTCTCAGCAGCGCCGCGGCACTGGGAGGCCGACGTCCTGCTCCGCGACGGGAGCACGGCGCACATCCGGCCCATCCAGCCGGAGGACGCGCAGATCCTGGTCGACTTCTACAGCCGGGTCTCGGACGAGTCGAAGTACTACCGCTTCTTCAGCCCGATGCCGAAGCTGTCGGACCGCGACGTCGCCAGGTTCACCCAGGTCGACCACGTGGACCGGGTCGCCTTCGTCCTGCTCCTCTCCGGCGAGATGATCGCCGTCGGCCGCTACGACCTCGTGAAGCCCGGGGAGGCGGAGGTCGCGTTCCTCGTCGAGGACCGGCACCAGGGGCGCGGCATCGCGCAGATCCTGCTCGAGCACCTCGCGCAGGCCGGGCGCGAGCGCGGCGTCGACCGGTTCCTCGCTGAGGTGCTCCCCGACAACCACAAGATGATCAACACCTTCCGGGACGCCGGCTACCGGATGGTCAGCGAGCTACGAAGAGGGCGTGATGCTGCTGGAGTTCCCGATCGACCCGACCGACACGGCGATGGGGCGTGATGGCCGGGCGGGAGCACCGCGCCGAGGCTGCCTCGATCGAGCGGTTCTTCAACCCGCAGTCGGTGGCCGTGATCGGGGCCAGCCGCCGTCAGGACACGATCGGCCAGGCGCTGGTGCGCAACCTGGTCATGGGCGACTTCACCGGTCGGGTGTACGCCGTCAACCAGGTCGCCGAGGCGGTGTCGGGCTTGCCGGCGTACGCCTCCGTGGGCGACATCCCCGGCGACGTCGACCTGGCGATCGTGGCCGTCCCCGCCGACGCCGTCCAGGACGTGGTGCTCGACTGCGCCGCCAAGGGCGTCCACGGGCTGGTGGTGATCTCCTCGGGCTTCGCCGAGACCGGCGAGGAGGGCCGGCAGCGCCAGCGTCGCCTGGTCGGGCTGTCCCGGTCCTACGGACTGCGCCTGATCGGCCCGAACTGCCTGGGCATCATCAACACCGACCCGAGCCGGTCGCTCAACGCCTCCCTGGCGCGCGGTCCTGCCGCCGCGCGGCCGGGCCGGGTTCTTCTGCCAGTCCGGCGCCCTCGGCTCCGCCATCCTCGAGAAGGTCAGGAACCGCGGTCTCGGGCTCTCCACGTTCGTCAGTGCCGGCAACCGCGCCGACGTCTCGGGCAACGACCTCCTGCAGTACTGGGAGGAGGACGACGCGACCGAGGTGGTGCTGCTCTACCTGGAGTCGATCGGCAACCCGCGCAAGTTCTCCCGGATCGCCCGCCGGGTGTCCCTGCGCAAGCCGATCATCGCCGTGCGCTCGGGTCGGACCACCCAGGGCGTGCCGATGGGGCACGCGGTGCGCCAGATCGCGGCACCCTCGCAGGCCGTGGACGCGATGTTCCGCCAGGCGGGCGTGATCCAGGTCGACACCCTCGAGGAGATGTTCGACGTCGCCCAGCTGCTGGCGCACCAGCCGCTGCCGCGTGGGCGCCGGGTCGCCGTCGTCGGCAACTCCGACGCCCTCGGCCTGCTGGCGGCCGACGCCGCCGCCTCGGTCGGGCTCGTCGTCAACAAGTCGGTGGCGCTGGGTGCGGACGCGACGGCCGAGGACTTCGAGGACGCCCTCGACGGCGCCATCGACGACCCCGACGTCGACTCCGTCGTCGCCGTCTACATCCCACCGCTGAACGTCTCCGGCGAGGACGTCGCCAATGTGCTCGCAGCAGTCGGGGAGCAGTCCGACAAGCCGCTGGTCTCCTCGTTCCTGGGCGCAGAAGGAGTGCCGGAGCTGCTCCGGGTGCCCGACGTCGCGGGGCACACCGCCGGTCGCGGCTCGGTGCCGTCGTACCCTGCCGTCGAGGCGGCGGTCCGCGCCCTGGCCCGGGTCGTGGGGTACGCCGTCTGGCTGCGTACCCCCGACGGGCTCCACGACGAGGTCGGCGACGTCGACGCCGCCGCGGCAAGGCAGCTGGTCAACGGCGTGCTGACGAAGCACGGCGACGGGGCCGTTCTCGACCAGGAACAGCTCACGCAGCTGCTCGCGGCGTACGGCATCGACCTGTGGGAGGCGTGCCCGGTCAGCAGTGCCCGCGAGGCACAGACGGCGGGTCGGGAGCTCGGCTGGGACGTCGTCCTCAAGGCGACCGCCGACCACCTGCGAGAGCGTCCGGACCTTGCCCACGTCTGGCGCAACGTCGACTCGGCCGCCGAGATGAAGACCGCGTGGGAGTCCCTCAACGCCTTGATCACCGAGCCCGAGAAGGCGGGGTTCGTGGTCCAGAAGAACTCTCCGCCCGGGGTGCCGGTCGCGATCCGCACCGTGGAGGACCCCCTCTTCGGTCCGGTCGTGTCGTTCGGGATCTCCGGTCCGCTGACCGAGCTGCTCGAGGACCAGGCCTTCCGGATCCCACCGCTGGTGGCCGGCGACGCCGCAGCGATGGTGCGCGAGATCAAGTCGTCGCCGATGCTGTTCGGCTACCGCGGCAGCGAGGTCGTCGACGTCGCCGCCGTCGAGCAGCTGATCCTCAGGGTCGCCCAGCTGCAGAACGACCTGCCTCAGGTCAGCTCGCTCGACCTCTCCCTGGTGCTCGCCGGGGCCGACGGCGTGAAGGTCCTGACGGCCGCCGGCCGGGTGGATCCGGTGCTGGACCCGCGCTCGGACTGGTTCGTACGCCGGATGTCGCGGACCCCGGGCGACACCCTGTCTGACTGACCGCGTGACAGACTGCCGCCATGCGCACGAGCACCACCGATGACCGCGACCGCACCGTGGAGTTGCGGAAGGCCATCGACCGCACCGGCTACTACCCCGAGGTCGTCGCCGACGGCGTCGAGGGCGCGGTCGCGGGGGAGCAGGTGGTCTCCTACTACGTGCACCACGAGCCGACGTTCGAGCGGGACGAGGTACGCCGCCACCTCACCGTGGTCGTCCTGACCCCGAGCCGGCTGATCCTCGCGCACACCGACGAGCACGCCGGTGACGACCTGCTGCCCGAGCCGTACACCTCGACCTCCACCGAGGCGATCCGGCTGTCGTCGGTGCGGTCGGTGGTCGTGACCCGGATGATCGGCGAACCCCACGTCGGGGCCGAGCCGCCCGGCGGAGGCCGTCATGACCGATCGGGTGGGGTGGGGTGAGCCGGATCGACCTCGAGCCGGCGACCTGCTCCGACCCGCAGTGCGACGCCGACCACGGCTACACCGGAGTGTTCGCCTCCGACGACTTCTCGTTGCGGGTCTCCGCGGCCGCCGACGGCTCCGACGCCGTGGCCGGCCTGCTCGTCGTTCGCCGAGTCCCTGTCCGCCCGGACCCGCGCGGAGTGAGCACCGACCACCACTTCGTCGAGCCGGCGTACGGCGCTCGTTCGCTCGGCGACGTCCTGCCGGCGGTCGCCTCCGCCCTGGGCAGCCCGATCGGTGACCCCCCGACCCGGCTGGCGCTTCCCGGACGCGGCGTCGTACGTCGTGTTCCTGGTCGACGGTCTCGGGGCCGAGCTGCTGCGCCGGCACGCGCACGCGGCGCCGTTCCTCTCCTCACTGCTGGCCGGCCAGGACGTGGCGACCGCCGGCGTGCCGTCGACCACCGCGACCAGCCTGACCTCGCTCGGCACCGGGCTCACACCCGGGATGCACGGCCTGGTCGGGTTCACCTCCCGGATCCCGGGCACCGACAGGCTGCTGAACGCCCTGTTCTGGGACAAGTCCGTCGATCCCGCTCGAGTGGCAGCCGCACCCCACCGCGTTCACCCGGCTGGCCGCGAAGGGCGTCACCGTCACCAGCGTCAACAAGCGGGAGTTCCGGTCGAGCGGGCTGACACTGGCCGCGCATCGCGGTGCCGACTTCGTCGGGGCCGACCGGGTGGGCGAGCGGATCGCCGCCGTGGTGGCCGCAGCCCAGGTCGGACCGTCCCTCACCTACATGTACGACGGCGACCTCGACTGGACCGGGCATCGCTACGGGGTCGACTCCAGCCACTGGCTCCAGCAGCTCACCATCATCGACGCCGAGGCCGAGCAGCTCCGTGAGGCCCTGCCGACGCACGCGCGCCTGGTCGTGGTCGCCGACCACGGCATGGTGGACAGCCCGCCCGACCGACGGGTCGACGTCGACGAGATCACCGAGCTGCGCGACGGCCTTGCCCTGTTGGGGGGTGAGGCCCGCTTCCGGCACCTCTACTGCCGCGGCGGTGCGGTCGAGGACGTGGCGGCCACCTGGCGGTCCGTGCTCGGTGACCGGGCCGAGGTGCTGACCAGGGACGAAGCGGCCGGGCGGGGCTGGTTCGGCGTCCTGCAGCCCACCGTGCGCCCTCGCATCGGCGACGTCGTCGTCGCCTGCCGCGACGACACGGCGGTCGTCTCCACCGCCGACTTCGCCTACGAGGCGACGCTGGTCGGCCTGCACGGGTCGCTCACGCCAGAGGAGATGCTGATCCCCATGCTCGTCTGCTGAGCCAGCTCAGCGGTCAGTAGGGGTCAGTGAGGGCAGCAGGGGGTCACTCGGGCTCGTTGCCGGCGTCGTCGCCGACCCGGTACGACGACGTGACCCCGTCGTACATCAGGTGCGCCACCAGTCCCTCGGAGGCGTGCGGCAGGTTGTGGCAGTGGTCCATCCAGAGCCCGGGGTTGTCGGCCAGGAACGCGATCTCGAACGACTCGCCCTCGCCCACCTCGAGCGAGTCGACCCACCACGGGCTGCCCGTGGCCGCCTCGCCGTCGCGCGACAGCACGACCGCGTGATGTCCGTGCAGGTGCATGGGATGCGTCTCGCCGCTGTCGTTCTCGATCCGGAACACGACGACGTCGCCCTCGGCGACCATGTACATCGGGACGTCGGGGAACAGGTGGCCGTTGATGGTCCACCACATGCCCGGGCGACCGTCGAGGAAGCCCGGCCGCTTCCCGATGCGGTAGTCGAATTTCCGGTCCGGGTCGTCAGTGTCGAACCCGACGTCGGCCGGCTCGCCGTACGCGAGGAGGTCGACAAGCTCCTCCGGAGCGACGCCTGAGTCCCCGTCGCCGGGGTCCTGGCCGAAGACCATCGCCGTCGTGCCGGCGAAGTCCACCCGCAAGCCGCCCTCGGGCACGGTGAAGCCGAGGTCGACCCGGCCGCCGGCCGGTATCTCGAACCCCTCGTCCGTGAGCTCACCCGGGCCGTTGACCTCGGTGCCGTCGACGGCCAGCACCCGGTACGGCGCCCCCCGCACCCAGCCGGTGGAGAGCCCGTTGTCGGTGTTGATCACGCGCACCCGTACCTGTTCGCCCGGAGCGGCATCGACGACGGTGGTCCCGGGCTCTCCGTTGAGAGTGGCGCCGTCGTCGTACTGGTGCAGGACGGCCACCTCGTCGCGGAACTCCGGGTCGGGATCTGCGGGGTCGATCACGAAGGCCCCCAACAGTCCTCCCACGACCTGCTCGTGGGAGACCTGGTGGGAGTGGTACCAGAAGGTCCCCACCTGGTCGGCCACGAACCGGTAGACGAACTCCTCGCCCGGGCCGACTGCGTTCTGGGTGACGCCGGCGACGCCGTCGGCTGAGTTCGGGACGTCGACGCCGTGCCAGTGCAGCGTCGTTCCGTCCGCGACGTTCTCGTTGACGAGCGTCACCTCGACCAGGTCCCCCTCGCTCGCGCGGAGGAGTGGCCCCGGGGAGGTGCCGTTGACCGTGTACCGGTCACCGTCATCGCGGACGGTGAGGGTCTCGGTGACGTCGGCCGGCCGGTCCGGATCCGTGGCCAGGTCCATGACCGGAGTCCCGTGGTGGCCGTGCTCCCCGCCGTGCTGGCTACTGGGCCCGCCGCCCCAGTCCTCGTAGCCCATCGAGGCCATGTCGTAGGTGTCGGGCAGCAGGCTCGCCTGCCAGAACCAGCCCAGGGGCAGCACCAGTGCGGCCGTGGCCGCGATCGCGAGCCACAGCCGCCACCTGGACCGCAGGGACACCCCTAGTGCCGTGGCCGGCAACGTTTGCCCTGCTGCGCGCCGCCCATCACGCACCCTGGCTTCGTTGTCGTCAGTCGCAGTGGCGCTGCCACAGCTTCCTTCCTCCGCCTTGCCAGCGCACGCGCTGGACGCCGCTCGCGACGGGCAACGTCACCGGCCCCGCCACTAGGCGGCGACGGGCGCGGGAGCCGCGTCCGCCCGGTGGGTGCCGGCACGCCGGCCGGCCTGGATTGCGGCCCCCAGGAGGACCAGCGCATTGATGCCGTGCAGGGCACCGAAGGCTGGGTCGACCTCGCGGGACAGCGCCGGGAGGATGAGCACCTGGAGCACGATCAGCACGAAGATGCCGGCGGCGTACTTGATGCCGCCCGGGATCTTCGCGAAGAACGAGACGATCAGAAGGATCAGGGAGACCAGCGGGATCAGCAGGAGCCCGACGAAGAACATGTGGATCGCAAAGCCCCACTCCGCGGTGAACAGTGACTCACAGTCCGACTCGCACTCGAGGACCTGCTTGTTCAAGACGCCGTTGTCATTGCTGATCCAGTCACTGAGACCGAAGAACGCGTACGCGATCGCTCCGGCCTGGACGACGACCAGGACCGCGATGGTGTACGCAAGGAATCGGTAGGTCTTCTGCATCTGATCCTCCGGGAGCAATCGAGGGTCGCCCGCGGCCTGGGCCGCGGTTTCTGCGTGTCGAGGGATGAGGATCCTCGCGCTGGCACGCGTGTGCAAGCACAAAACGAGGGAATCGCCGAGGTTTGTGAGAAGTGGTCTATACCGGTTCTCGGCGCCTCGGGCTCAGCCGAACGGCAACGGCTCGGGAGCGAGACTGACCGCCTTGGCCCGGTCGGCGGTGAGCCGACGCCGGTGGTGCTGGCGGCAGAGCACCTCGTAGGCGACCTCGGCCGGCTCGCTCCCCGCGGTGTCGACGTCGCCGACGACGATCACCTCGCCCTCGACCACCATCACCCCGTTCTCGGTGCGCGCGTTGTGCGTCGCCCGCTTGCCGCACCAGCACAGTGCCTCGACCTGGAGCACGTTCATCCGGTCAGCAAGCTCCACGAGCCGACCGCTGCCCGGGAAGAGCTGGCTCCTGAAGTCGGTGAGGATGCCGAACGCGAAGACGTCGATCTGGAGCTCGTCGACCACCTTCGCCAGCTGGTCGATCTGGTCGGGGGAGTAGAACTGGGCCTCGTCGCAGATGAGGTAGTCGATCCGGCCGCCCTGGGTCAGCTGCTGCACGACGTAGGACCAGAAGTCGAAGTCGTCGGCGACCTCGAGCGCGTCGTGGGTCAGGCCCAGTCGGCTGGAGAGGATGGCCTCCCCTGCGCGGTCGTGGGTAGTGAAGATCCGGCCGACCCGACCACGCGCGGCGTGGTTGTGGTTGGTCTGCAGGGCGAGCGTGCTCTTGCCCGAGTCCATGGTGCCGGTGAAGAAGTGCAGTTCAGCCACGGGGGGAGATCCTGTCACAGACCGACCGGGCAGGATGAGTGCCATGACCTCTGGTCCGCTGATCTCGGCCGACGAGCTCCGTGCCGCGCTCGCCGCCGGGGACGGCAGGCCGCGACCGACTCTTCTTGACGTGCGCTACCGGACGGGCGGTCCGTCGGGACCTTCCGAATTCGCGGCGGGGCACCTCCCGGGCGCGGCGTACGTCGACGTCGACACCGAGCTGGCAGCGCCGCCCGGGACGCGTGGGCGCCATCCGCTGCCGGCTCCCCGGGAGTTCGAGGCGTCGATGCGTCGAGCGGGCGTCTCCGGCGCCCGGCCGGTGGTGGTGTACGACGACTGGGGCGGGCGCGCCGCCGCACGTGCCTGGTGGTTGCTGCGCTTCCACGGCCATCGGGACGTGCGGGTGCTCGACGGTGGCTGGCCGGCATGGGTGGCCGCCGGGGGAGAGGTCGAGACGGCGACCGTCGTGCCGGGCGAGGGAGAGTTCGTGGTCTCGACAGGCTCCACCACCGGGAAACCAGGCTCGACCACCGTGAAACCGGCGATGCCGGTCGTCGAGGGGGACGCGGTCCCGCGGGTCGACGTGCTCATCGACGCCCGGGCGCCCGAGCGATACCGCGGCGAGGTCGAGCCGATCGACGCGGTGGCCGGGCACATCCCCGGGGCGGTCAACGTGCCCACCGAGCGCAACCTCGACTCCGACGGGCGCTTCCGATCAGTTCCGGAGCTGACGAAGGTCTATGCAGAGGTCGGCGCCGTGCCAGGCGCCGACGTGGCGGCGTACTGCGGCTCCGGGGTCACAGCCGCCCACGACGTGCTGGCCATGGAGGTGGCGGGCATCCGGGCCGCCCTGTATCCCGGAAGCTGGAGCGAGTGGATCGCCGACCCGGACCGCCCGGTCGCGCCGTGACCGGGTCCGGCTAGAGAGGAGAAGCATGCGCAAGGTCATCGTCTGCAACATCATGTCCCTGGACGGCTACTACGAGGGTCCGGGCGGCAACGTCATGGCGCTCCCGATGGACGAGGCGTTCGACGCCTACAACGTGGAACGGATGCGACGTGCGGGCACGGTGCTGCTCGGCCGGGCGTCGTACGAAGGGTTCAGCTCGTACTGGCCCGGTGTCGCCGATGCGCCCGCCGACCCGGACAACCGGGCGCTCAGCGATGACAACCGGGAGCTGAGCCGGATCTACAACGGCCTCGAGAAGGTCGTGGTCACCGACGGCTACTCGCCCGCGGACGACAACCCCTGGCACGACACCACCACTGTCATCGGACGCAGCGAGGTCGGTCGCTGGCTTGAAGAAGCCCGGAGGAGCGGGAGCCGGGACATCGTCATGTACGGCAGCCACACCCTGTGGAACAGCCTCCTCGCCGAGGGAAGGGTCGACGAGCTGCACCTGATGGTGGGGGCCGTCGCGCTCGGCGGAGGGATCCCGATCTTCACCGGGGCCGTGGACGGCCTGGCCCTGCTCGAGGTCCGCCGCTTCGACGGCTCGCAGAACGTGGTGCTGTGCTACGGCGCGTCTACCAGTGCACGCCCTTGAACACCCGGGCCAGCATGATCTGCTCCGACTCCCGGGTGCCGCCATCAGAGTCGCCCCGCGCGGCCGCGGAATCGGGGAAGACGTGGTAGGCCATGTTCAGGATCCGGAATGCCAGCTTCGGCGCAACCGTGTGGGCGACGGCCCCGGCGTTGCCGAGCAGCGTGTTGATCTCGTGCGGCCGCTCGACCATCGCCTCGATCACCAGGTCCGCAGCTTGGGCGGGTGAGATCGTGGGGAACCTGTCGTAGAGCTTGGTGGGCGCGATCATCGGCGTCCTCACCAACGGCATGTGGATGCTGGTGAACGTGATCCCGTCACCCACCAGCTCCGAGGCCACCACGTTGCTCCAGGAGTCGAGCGCCGCCTTCGACGCGACGTACGCCGAGAACCTCGGCGGGTTGGTCTGGACCCCGATGGAGGAGATGTTCACGACGTGCCCGCGGCGCTGTTCGCGCATCTTGGGGACCAGCCCCATGACCAGGCGGATCGCGCCGAAGTAGTTGAGCTGCATGGTCCGTTCGAAGTCGTGGAACCGGTCCTGGGACAGCTTCAGCGAGCGGCGGATCGACCGCCCGGCATTGTTGACCACGAAGTCGATCGCCGGGACCTCCGAGGCGATCTGCGTGCACAGCCGGTCGATGGCCTCCAGGTCGGACAGGTCGCACGGGAAGACGTACGCCGTCCCGCCGCGCATCTCGATCGTGGCCTTGGTGTCCTCCAGTTTGTCCTTCCCGCGGGCGACCAGGACGGGAACGCCCCCGGCCTGGGCAACCTTGAGGGCGGTGACCTGGCCGATGCCGGACGAGGCGCCGGTGATGACGACGTACTTGCCGGTGAGCGCCTCCCGGATCTCCGGGTCGCGGCCCGTGGAGGTGTCGAGATGCTCCTCCCAATAGCCCCACAGGGTCCGGGCGTACGACTCGAGGTCGGGGACTCCGATGCCCGAGCCGGCCAGGGCCTTCTCGGTCCGGCGGGAGTCGAACGTGGCGAAGAAGTTCGTGTGCGCGAGCACCTCGGCCGGCACCCCGAGCCGACCGACGGTCTGGTCGAGCACGGCGCGGACCGGTGCCGACCTCACCAGCCCGGTGAGGATCGAGGACAGCCGAAGCTGCCGCGGGACGACCGCGAACGGTCGCGACGCGGTCAGGCGGCGATCGATCGGCGTGGCGAACTGCGGCGCCCCGGCGGCGGCACAGAAGAGGTTGACCATGTCGCCCACGGGCTGCGGCTCGGGGTTCACCAGGTGGAAGGCCTCACCGTCGCGATCCGGCAGGTGCGCGAGGTGGTCCATGGCCTTGGCGACGTAGTCGACCGGCACCACGTTGGTGTCTCCGAGGTCGACTCCTACCAGCGGAAGCCAGGCCGGCAGTCGATCGCGGAGCACCTTCAGCATCGGGAAGAAGTAGTAGGGGCCGTCGACCTTGTCCATCGCGCCGGTCTGGCTGTCCCCGACCACGATGGACGGTCGGTAGACCCGCCACGGCACGGTCGCTTCTTCGCGGACGATCTTCTCCGACTCGAACTTCGTCCGGTGGTACGGCGACGGCAGGTGCTGGCCCTCGTCGAACATGGCCTCGTCGAACGGGCCGAGGTGGTCCCCGGCAGCGGCCACGGACGACACCTGGTGAAAGCAGCCCGCGTCGAGTGCGTCGGCGAGACGCACGGCGTACCGCGTGCCGTCGACGTTCATCGTCTGGTTGGTCTCGTCGTCGGCGGTCATGTCATAGACCGCCGCGACGTGGAAGAAGTGGTCGATCTCGCCCCGGTGTTCAGTCCGCCATTTCTTGGCGACCCCGAGATTCGCCTTGGCCAGATCGCCGTTGACCGGAATGACCCGGTTGGTGTCCCATCTCCTGATCAGCGCCTCCATCCGGGGCAGCGACTCCTTGCGAACCAGGACGAAGATGTCGCCGTCGCGGTGGTCGAGCAGCTCCTCGACGAGGTGTCGACCGATGAAACCGGTCGCGCCCGTGACGAAGTACGACATGCCCGGACCCTATCGCCGGGATGATCTGGCGAAGATCACTCGCTCTTGCCGCCGCCGAACATGATCTCGTCCCAGCTCGGAACGGACGCCCGGCCCTTCTTCTTGGCCGGGCGACGTGGCGCGGGCTCCTCGTCCACCTCTGGCTCGGCCTCCGGCGCTTCGTCGCGCGCCGCGGGTGGCTCCTGCGCAGCGGGCGAGGTCTCGAAGGGCTCGTCGAGGTAGGCCTCGACCGGCTGCTCGGCTCCGAGGCTGGCGGTCTCGTCCGGCTCGGTGACCATCTCGATCGCGTCGTCCCCGAGCGGCAGCTCGTCGTGGCCGGGGAGCGCGGTCAGCCGGCGCTCGCGGGCCTGTTGCAGGTCGTCGCGGGCCGGCCGGGCGGCCGGGGCTCCGGGAGCGCCCTCGCCGGCCAGCCAGCGGGCGTCGTCGTCCTCGGCGGTGACGTAGTTGCCGGGGCCGTCGTAGATGTAGGTGGCCGAGCCGTCGCGCTCCCCGGCCGAGTAGATCCCGGTCAGGGTCCAGCGGCCGTCCTCGCGGCGGCTGGCGTCCCACTCGACGGTCTGCGGATCGACGTTCAGCGAGCGGAGGTGTCCCGAGACGGCCTCGCCGAGGGTGCGGGCGCCCCCCGAGGACCCGGCGGAGTCGGGCCTGCGGCGTACGGACGAGCGCTGCGCGCGTTCGGCGACGTGCTGACGTTCCGCGATCACGGGGGCGGCGAACGGCATGATCTTGTCGACGGTGGTGTGCGCGGCCTGGGCCACGGCCTCCGGCGTCTCCCCGGCCCGGATCCGGGCCTGGATGTCGCGGGGCCGGAGTGAACTGTCCATCTGAATCTCCAATCGGCGTTGCCCTTCACCGCGGAGGGCGGCCCGGAGCCGAGCGTCGATGTCGAGGGTGAACTCGACCCCCTTGTCGCTGACCAGGAGCAGGCGCTTGCCGTCGTCGCTCAGTCCCGCGAGCGTGAGGTGCGCCATCGGTCGTCCTGCTCCCGCCAGTCCATGATTCCGGTGGCCTGAGCCTACGCCAGCGTGACGCGTGCATGCGGCTATCGCGTGCGGCGCGCCCGGGGTGGATCACGGTCGGCCAAGGACCCGTCGCAGGTGGGCGTTGCTGAACACGTCGTCCGGGTCCATCCGGTCACGCAGGACGAGGAAGTCGCCGAAGCGCGGGTAGAGCGTCGCCAGGTCCGAAGCCCCCAACGTGTGCACCTTGCCCCAGTGCGGGCGGCCGCCGTGGGCCCGCATGATCTGCTCCATCGCCGCGAAGTACGCCGTGTGGTCGGCGTCCCGGTGCGTGTGGAAGGCCAGGTAGAACGCGTCCCGGGCGTACGCCGTGGAGAGCGGGACGTCGTCGGCCCGGGCGACCCGGATCTCGACCGGGAAGCTGATCCGCCGGTCCGAGGCCTCGACCGTGCGACGGGCCTCGCGCAGGGCGGTCAGGCCGGCTTCGCGCGGGACGGCGTACTCCATCTCCCGGAACACCACGCGGCGAGGAGAGGTGAAGACCCGGTGCGCCACGTCGCTGTAGGAGCGGGCCGACAGCACGCGAGCCGAGAACCTGTTCATCCTCGGGATGGACGCGGGGGCCCGGTTGGCACCGGTGGTCAGGACGCCGAAGAGCGTGTTGGAGAAGAAGTCGTCATCCATCCAGCGCCGCCAGGCCGGAAGCGGCTCGGCCTCGTCGACAGGCGCGGCGAGCCGGTTGTTGCGCTTGGTGAGCATCCGGTCCGTGTGCGGGAACCAGTACATGTCGACGTGGTGGTTGTCGGCCACCACCTCGTCGAAGGAGCCGAGAGCCTCGTCCCACGACATCGGCTGCTCGGTCGCCTCCAGGAGGAACAGTGGCTCCACCCGGAAGGTGATCGCCGTCAGGATCCCCAGCGCTCCGAGGCCCAGCCGCACGTGGTCGAACACGTCCGGGTTCTCCTCAGGCGTCGCCGTCAGCACCTCGCCGGTCCCGGTCACCAGCTCCACACCGGCGACCTGGGCCGACAGACCGGCGGCCAGCCCACCGGTGCCGTGGGTGCCGGTCGAGATGGCGCCGGCGAGGGTCTGCTCGGCGATGTCGCCCATGTTGTGCAGGGAGAGCCCGAGCCGCTCCAGCTCGGCGTTGAGGTGGTGCAGCCTGGTGCCGGCCCAGGCGGTGACCGTCATCGCGTCCCGGTCGACGGCCACGATCCCGCTCAGCCGCTTGGGGCTGAGCATGGTGTGCTCCGGAGCGCCGATGGCCGTGAAGCTGTGCCCGGCGCCGACCATCTTGAGGGTGGTTCCGGTGGCTCGGGCCCGAGTCACGGCAGCGACGACGCCCTCGGTGTCCCGGGGGTGCACCACCTCGTCGGGGCGGGCCGACTCAAGGCCCGACCAGTTCCTCCACTCGGTCACGGAGGAACACTAGGGCGTTGACGAGGGCGCTTTGGCGTCCGTCTCGAGACCGCTCGCCCCGATGCCCTGTACTTCGCGCGGCAGGGCCTGGGCGGCGACCGCGGAGACCACGCCGGCCACCAGGGAGATGAGGTACGCCGCCGAGGCGCCGGACGCGTCGATGATCACGCCAGCGACTGTTGCTCCGGGAGCGACCCCCGCCACGAGGCCGGTGTGCATGATCGCCATCCCCTCGGTGAGTCGAGATGCCGGCACGGTCTGCTCCGTGAGGGACATCGTCGCGACCAGGGTGGGCGCGATGGCGAAGCCGCCGATGAACAGGGCGACACCCATGACCGGGATCGAGTCGACGAACGTGAGGGGACTCATCGCCACGGCCATCCCCAGGGCACCCCAGCGCAGCCGGATGGCCGGGCCGCGGCGCCAGGCGATCGCGCCGGTGATGATGCCGGAGAGCAGGCTGCCCAGCGCCCAGAGCGCGAGCAACCCGCCGGCGGCCGCCTGCGCGCCCTGCTCCTCGGCAAAGGCGACCGTGGTGACCTCGGCGGCGCCGAACAGCGTCCCCAGCCCGGCACACACCAGGAGGAGCGGGACCACCGTGCGCCAGGGCAGGCCGGGTCGAGGCTCCGAGGTCCGGTGGTGCCGGTGCGCAGGGGGCTCGGTGGCCCGCTGAGCCGCGAAGAGGAGGGTCCCGACGACCCCGGCCACGATCGCCGCCGCGAGCCCGGCGGTCGGGTGCCAGCCGGTCGCGAGGACGGTCACCAGGATCGGGCCGAGGATGAACACCGCTTCGTCGTTCACCGACTCGAGGGCGTAGGCCGTCTGCACCTGCGACGGGGACTCCAGGACGTGTGACCACCGGGCCCGGACGCAGGATCCGACCGAGGGGAGTGACGCTCCGGAGAGCGCGGCCAAGACGTACGCCGTCCAGGTCGGCCACTCGGCCTGGACCGCCACGACCAGCATGGCCGTGGCGATGCCGAAGAGGATGATCGCCACCGGCAGCGCGCGCGACTGCCCCCACCCGTCGGCCCAGCGGCCGTGCACGATCGCGAACAGCGCGTTCGCCACGAGATAGGCGGCCGAGACCGAGCCGGCCAGGGCGTAGGAACCGGTCACGGAGGAGACCAACAGGACGATGCCGAGGCCGACCATGGAGATGGGCAGCCGACCGACGAGTCCGGTCGCGCTGAACAGGAGGGTGCCGGGCTCGGCCAGGATCCGGCGGTACGACGTCAACATCTCGGAACGAGCGTAGGACCGGGGACGGCCGACGACGAACCGTTATCCCTCCCTACGATGGGTCGTATGGCTCCCGACGTCTCGCCGTACGACGGACTCCTGCTCGTGTCGTTCGGCGGACCGGAGGGCCCGGACGACGTGATGCCGTTCCTTGAGAACGTCACCCGTGGTCGCGGGGTCCCGCGTGAGCGACTCGTGGAGGTCGGCGAGCACTACCACCTCTTCGGTGGACGCTCGCCCATCAACGACCAGAACCGGGAGCTCCTGTCGGCCATCCGGGAGGACCTGGCCGGAGCCGGGATCGACCTGCCCGTCTACTGGGGCAACCGGAACTGGGACCCGTACCTCGTCGACGCGCTCGGCCAGATGGCCGCCGACGGGGTGACCAGGGCCGCGTGCTTCACGACCAGTGCGTACTCGTCGTACTCGGGCTGCCGGCAGTACCGCGAGAACCTGGCCGACGCGAGCGCCGCGGTCGATGGAGCGCCGCAGCTCGACCGGTTGCGGCAGTACTTCAACCACCCGGGATTCGTCGAGCCCGTCGTCGACGCCACCCTGGCGGCCCTGGCCGAGCTCCCGGAGGCGGTCCGCGAGGGTGCGCACCTGTGCTTCGTCACCCACTCCATCCCGGACTCGATGAACGAGACCAGCGGACGCCAGGGCAACGCCTACGTCAACCAGCACCGAAGCGTGGTGGCCGAGATCGTCGACCGGGTCCGTCAGGAGACCGGTCGCCGCAACCCTCACGACCTGGTGTTCTGCTCGCGCTCCGGACCGCCGCACGTGGCGTGGCTCGAGCCCGACGTGAACGACCACCTCGAGCGGTTGTCGCGTCGGGGGGCCCCGGGAGTGGTCCTCGTCCCGGTGGGGTTCGTGTCCGACCACATGGAGGTCCTCTACGACCTGGACACCGAGGCTCTCGCGACCGCGGAGAAGCTGGACCTGCCGACCGTCCGCGCGGCCACCCCCGGCATCGACCCCCGGTTCGTGGCCGTGGTGCGAGATCTCCTGGTCGAGCGGGCGGCCACGGAACGCGGTGAGAAGCCGCAGCGCAAGGCCGTGGGCAGCCTCCAGGCATGGTGGGACCTGTGCGGCCTCGGCTGCTGCCCGAACCCGCGCGGGGATCGCCCCGCGGTGGGCGGGGTCCCCGCATGACCGACGACCTGCTGGGCCTTGCCCTCCACGCGGCGAGGTCGGCCGCGGCCCTGGTCCGCGAGCGGCGTTCCGGAACTGTGACGGTCGCAGCAACCAAGTCCAGCGACGTCGACATCGTGACCGAGGCCGACCGGGAGAGCGAGGAGCTGATTCGGTCGATCCTCGCCGAGGCACGTCCCGACGACGGATTCCTCGGAGAGGAGGGGCACGACGACGCCGGCACCTCCGGGATCCGCTGGGTGGTGGACCCCATCGACGGCACCGTCAACTTCCTCTACGGCATCCCTCAGTACGCCGTGTCGATCGCGGCCGAGCGCGACGGCCTCGTGGTGGCCGGCGTGGTGCTCGACGTGGCCGCCGGGACCGAGTACACCGCCGAACGCCGTACGGCAGCCGACGGCGGCGAGACCCTGGCGTCGCGACGCAACGGTGAGCCGAACTCCGTGCGTGGTCCCGCGCCCCTGTCCCAGCGCCTCATCGGGACCGGCTTCAGCTACGACGAGGGGTATCGGGCGCTGCAGGCCGAAGCCCTCGCCCGGCTGCTGCCCCGGATCCGCGACATCCGGCGGATGGGCTCGTGTGCGCTGGACCTCTGCCATGTCGCCGAGGGGCGGCTCGACGGGTACTTCGAGGAGGGCGTCAACCAGTGGGACCACGCAGCCGGAGCTCTCGTCGCCGAGGCCGCCGGCGCCCGCTGGGAGCTCACTCCCGGGCGTGGGCGGGAGGGACCTGGTCCTGTGCGCCCCCAAGCACGGCTTCGACGAGCTCCGGGCGGCTGTGGAAGCCGCCGGATTCACGGCCGAAACCCGGGAATAGCGCCCGCTCGTACCGTGTTGTGCGGACACATCGCGGAACCGGTGTGCGCTAGCACCCCTTGATGGTGCACAATCTGGCGCCGACGACGACGTCTAATGGCTACGCAGGCAGTGGCTCGGGTGCAGGGGAGTGGAGGGGCTGATGGCGACCGATTACGATGCGCCGCGCAAAACCGAGGAAGACCAGTCCGAGGAGAGCATCGAAGAGCTCAAGGCGCGTCGCCACGACAAGAACTCCGGCAAGGTCGACGAGGACGAGGCCGAAGCCGCCGAGTCGTTCGAGCTCCCCGGAGCCGACCTGTCGCACGAGGAGCTGGCCGTCGAGGTCAAGCCCAAGCAGAACGACGAGTTCACGTGCATGAGCTGCTTCCTGGTTCACCACCGCTCACAGCTCGCGGACGAGAAGCGACTGATCTGCAAGGACTGCGCGTAGGCACGAGCCCAGTCTGCTGAGGCGTCTCCTGAGGTCCTGCTGGGCGTCAGGTCGTGGGTGCCGAGGCCCGGTCGGCGTCCTGGTCGTCCTTGACCAGGTCGGGCGGCAGGTGTCCGGTCGACTTGGCGTAGTAGTCGGCGGCCTTCCGGGTCGCCAGCATCCGCGCCAGCGCGATGAACGTGCCGCTGACCGCTGCCCAGAGCACGGCCTCCCAGATCTCGACATCGGGGTCGGCCGGGTTCGCCGGGGGGTTCTTGCCGGTCGCTGCCCGCCACGAGGTGGTGAGGCCCTTCTTCGCGAGCGCGGCCGCGCCCAGAGCGGCAGCGAGCGAGAATGCCGACCAGACCTTCGATCCAGATGCCATGTCCTGACCTTACCCAGCGGGGGACGACTCAGTCAGGCGCGTCAGAACTCGAGCGAGCTCGTCGGGACGGCGGCTGCCGATCAGCCAGTAGGGCGTCCGGTCGGCCGGGTCCGTGATCTCGACCCGGACCGCGCGCTTGAGGTAGGGCCGCAGCAGGAGGTAGGCCCGGGCATCCGCATCGACTCCGGCGGTCCGCCGGGTCGCCTCCGCGTCGAGCGCGGCCGAGGCACCGAGGTGGGCGGCTCCGATCCGGGCCCGGCCGGCCAGGAGCATCCCGTCGCGCACGGTCACTCTTGGGGCGCCGTAGGCCACGAGGCCGACCGTCAGGCACCCCATCGCGACGGCCGTGATGGCCCAGGCAGCCGCTTGGGGGAGGGCCACGACGACGGCCAGCCAGAGGCTCGCGACCAGCATCGTGCCCTGGACCCACCAGCGCAACGGCACGCTCAGCCGCTCGTCGTACTCCACGGGCAAAGCGTAGGTGCGGTCCGAACCTGCTCGACCACCGAGGGTGCGGGTAGGGTCCGGCCGTGCCTGCCCGCGAACCCGACCGCCCCGGCCCCGCCGCCGGGGACCTCGACGTCAGTGTCGTCCGCCTCGACCCGGACCTCCCGCTGCCGGCGTATGCGCACCCCGGCGACGCCGGCGCCGACCTCGTGACCGCCGTCGACCTGACCCTGGAGCCGGGGGAGCGGGCCATGGTGCCGACCGGTGTGGCGGTCGCTCTGCCGGACGGGTACGTCGCTTTCGTGCACCCCCGATCCGGCCTCGCGGCGCGGCACGGCCTGTCGATCGTGAACACTCCGGGCACCATCGACGCCGGCTACCGCGGCGAGGTCAAGGTGCTGCTGATCAACCATGACCCCGCCGATCCGATCTCCTTGCGCCGGGGGGACCGCATCGCCCAGCTGGTGATCCAGAAGTTCGAGCGCGTCCGCTTCGTCGAAGTCGCCGAACTCCCCGAGTCCGTTCGTGGCGCCGGGGGCTACGGTTCTACTGGAGGATTCGCCGCTGGCGAGCCCCGAGCCGAGGAGACGTCGTGAAGTTCCGCCGCAAGTCCGCCGCTGCCGATCCGGAGCCCGAGGCCACCGAGGCCGAGGTAGCCCCGGAAGAGGTGGCCGCGGCCGTGGGGCCGTTCAACTTCGAGGACGTCGCGGACGACGGTGTGCAGCGAGTGGACCTCGGCTCCATGCTGATCGCACCGGAGCCCGACCGCGAGCTGCGAATCCAGGTCGACGAGAACACCCAGGCGATCCAGTCCGTCGTCCTGGCCGGCCCTGACGGCGCGCTGGAGCTCCGCGCCTTCGCGGCGCCCCGCAACGGCGACCTCTGGACCGACGTCCGTCCCCAGCTCGCGGCCGACTTTGCGCAGCGCGGCGGCACTGCCACGGAGCGCGAGGGGCGGTTCGGCACCGAGCTGGTGTGCAAGCTGGCCGTGAAGACCCAGGACGGTCGCTCGGCCAGCCAGGACTCCCGGATCGTCGGGATCAACGGCTCGCGCTGGATGCTGCGTGGCACCTTCATGGGCCGACCGGCCACCGACCCCGACAACGCGGCCGCCTGGGACGACACCCTGACCAAGATCGTCGTCCGCCGCGGCGACCACGCCATGCCCGTGGGCGACCCCCTCCCCGTCGTGCTGCCGCAGACGGCCCGTCGGGCCGCGCCGCCCGGAACGTAGGGTCCGTGGCCGAGAAGAGCCGGTTGCGCCGGACCATCAGCAGGTGGGCCAACAGTGCCGACCAGCACGACCGCGACCTGCGCGACATCTACGCCGACTCCGGGCTGGACACCATCGGCGAGGCACCCGACCGCGAGCGGGTGCGCCTGCGCGGCACCCTCAAGACGGTCACCCTGCGCCCACGCGGCGGCGTACCCGCGCTTGAGGCGGAGCTCACCGACGGCTCCGGCGTCATCACCATCGTGTGGCTCGGGCGGCGCCGGATCGCCGGGATCGGCCCCGGCCGCTCGGTCCAGGTCGAGGGCCGGATCGGCGTGGCCGAGGGGACCCGGATCATGTACAACCCACGCTACGAGCTCATCCCGTGAGTGAACCTGTGAGTGACCCAGTGAGTGACCCAGTGAGTGACCCCGCGGGTGACCCCGCGCCCAAGGCCTCCGTCGACACCGTGGAAGCGGTGGTTCGCACCCAGCTGTCGAAGGCGCTCGGGGGGCGCCGCGGCATGGTCGAAGCCGCCGTTCCGACGGTGCTGTTCACGGTCACCTGGCTGACCACCAAGGAGCTGCCCACGGCGCTGCTCGTCAGTGTGGCCGTGGCCGTGCTGTTGCTGGTGGTCCGGATCGTGCAGCGGTCGTCGGTCCAGTTCGTCCTCAACGCGTTGTTCGGCATCGGCATCGGGTGGCTGTTCATCACCATGTCCGGCCCGGTCGGGCGGGAGCGAGGACGACCAGGCGCTGGCCTACTTCCTGCCGGGCATCATCTACAACACCGGCTACACGATCGTCCTGGCGTTCACCTGCCTGATCGGCTGGCCGCTCGTCGGGTTCATGGTCGGGAGCGTCACCGGCGACCCCACGGCCTGGCACGAGGACAAGCAGGTGGTGCGGCTCTGCTCGCTGCTGACCTGGTTGCTGGCCTTGCCCTGCATCCTGCGGGTGATCGGGCAGGCCCCCATCTGGTTCGCAGGCAAGTCCGGCGCCCTCGACGCCGATGTCGCGATCGCCATCCTCGGAGTCCTCAAGATCGCCATGGGCTGGCCGCTCCAGCTCGCCGCCCTGGCAGGCATGGTCTGGGTGCTGGCGCGCAACCACACCCCGGTCCAGGGCAGCGACCCCGCAGTCGTGCTCGGCGCTCCCCAGGAGGAAGACACCGCCTGATCGGTGGTTGAGGTGCGAGCGAAGCGAGCCTCGAAACCCGGGGAGACTGGTAGGGCCTGATCTCGGTGGTCGCGCTTTGTCGAGACCGCGTCGGGTGTGGGCCGGTCCGTCGGCTGCGCCGAGGCCCCCCTTGCCTACCACCCGCTCCGCTCGTCCCTCGCTCCGCGGGGGCCAGTCCCAACCACGGCTGCGGGGGGCCTCGGCTCCGCCGCCGGCCCGGCCCCGGCCCGGGGGGCCGTGCGATCTAGCCGCCGTGGAGGCTGGGGGCGAGCAACCGCTCGAGCTCGTCCTCGACGTCGGCTGACACCACGAACAGCAGCTCGTCGCCGGACTCGATCGGCTGCTCGGCGTCGGGGTGTAGACCTGCCCGTCGCGCAGGATCGTGACCAGGGCGCAGTTCTCGGGGAACGGGATCAGCCCGGCCGGGTCGCCGACGTACGGCGAGTCCTCGGGGAGGGTGAGCTCGACCAGGTTGGCGTTGCCCTGGCGGAACGTGAAGAGCCGCACCAGGTCGCCGACTGTGACTGCTTCCTCCACGAGCGCGGACATGATCCGTGGCGTCGAGACGTTGACGTCCACGCCCCAGGCCTCGGTGAAGAGCCACTCGTTGTTGGGGTGGTTGACCCGGCCGACCGTCCGGGGGACACCGAACTCGGTCTTGGCCAGGAGCGAGGTCACCAGGTTGACCTTGTCATCGCCGGAGGCCGCGATCACGACGTCGCACTGGTCGAGGCGAGCCTCTTCGAGCGAGGACATCTCGCACGAGTCGGCCAGGAGCCACTCGGCGTCGGGGACCCGCTCGGGCTTCATCGCGCTCGGCGACTTGTCGATGAGGAGCACCTGGTGGCCGTTGTGGATCAGTTCGCGGGCGATCGAGCGCCCGACCGCCCCTGCTCCGGCGATGGCGACTCTCATGCCTCTTCCTCCGGGCCCTTGTCGATGACCGCGTAGGCGTCTGCGGCGTTCTCCTCGCGCATCACCAGGTGGATGAGGTCACCCTCCTGGAGGATGCTCTCGTGCGTGGGCAGCATGCCCTCGCCGAGTCGGTCGAGCCAGGCGATCCGGCTCTTCGTCTGCTCCTCGAAGCTGATGGTGCGCTGCCCGATCCACGCCTCCGCCACCGGCACGTGGTCGAGCCGGATCGTGCCCGACGGGTCGCGGAAGTCCGGCTCGGCGCCGGCGGGCAGCAGCCGGCGGAGCACCTGGTCGGCTGTCCACTTCACGGTGGCGACGGTCGTGATGCCGAGCCGCTGGTAGACCTCGGCGCGGCCGGGGTCGTAGATGCGAGCAACGACCTGCTCGATGCCGAAGGTCTCGCGCGCCACGCGGGCCGCGATGATGTTGGAGTTGTCGCCGCTCGACACCGCCGCAAACGCCTCGGCGCGGCGGATGCCGGCCTTCTCGAGCACCGCCTGGTCGAAGCCGAAGCCGGTCACCTTGTCACCGTTGAAGGACGGGCCCAACCTGCGGAAGGAGTCGGGCTCGCTGTCGATGATGGAGACGGTGTGATTGCGGTCCTCGAGGCTGCGGGCCAGGGTCGAGCCGACCCGACCGCATCCCATGATCACGACGTGCACGTGGAAACCGTATCCCAGCCGATACCCGATTCACGGCTCCCAAGGTCTAGCCTGTCCGATCGTGGGTGTCGGCGATGTCTCCAAGCGCATCCTGCTCGGGCGCAAGCTGCGCAGCTCCCAGATCGGGCGAGACGCTGCTTCCGAAGCGGATCGCGCTGCCGGTGTTCGCGAGCGACGCGTTGTCGTCGGTGGCCTACGCACCGGACGAGATCTTCATCATGCTGTCCCTCGCCGGCGCGTCGGCGTACGTCTGGTCGTGGAAGATCGGGATCGCCGTCGCCCTGGTGATGACCGCGGTCGTCGCGTCGTACCGCCAGAACGTGCACGCCTATCCGAGTGGTGGCGGCGACTACGAGGTGGCCACGGTCAACCTCGGCCGGAACGCCGGCGTCACCGTGGCGAGCGCCCTGCTGGTCGACTACGTGCTCACCGTCGCGGTCTCGATCTCGTCGGGGGCGCAGTACGCCGCGTCGGCCCTGCCGGTCCTGAGCGGCCACGAGGCAACCGTGGCCAGCCTGATGGTGCTCCTGCTGATGGCGATGAACCTGCGCGGCATCCGGGAGTCGGGCACCTTCTTCGCCGTCCCGACCTACGCGTTCATGGTCGCCATCGGCGCGATGTGCGGGTGGGGACTCCTGCGCCTGCTCAACGGAACGCTGCCGGACGTGGAGAGCGCCGACCTCCAGATCTCCGAGGCACCGGGCTATGAGGGGTCCCTGACCACTGTCGCACTGATGTTCCTCCTGGCCCGGGCGTTCTCCTCCGGCTGTGCCGCGCTGACCGGTGTGGAGGCGATCTCGAACGGCGTCCCCGCCTTCCGGCGCCCGAAGAGCGACAACGCGGCGACCACGCTGCTCCTGTTGGCGATGATCGCGATCGCGATGATGATGAGCGTCATCGTGCTGGCCAATCACATGGGCCTGAAGTACGTCGACCCGCACGACCTCGACCGACTCACGCGGGACGGCGAGCAGCTGCCCGCCGACTTCGACCAGCACACGGTGATCGCCCAGATCGCGAGGGCGGTCTTCAGCGACTTCTCACCCGGGTTCTACTTCGTCGTGACCGTCACCGGCGTCATCCTGGTGATGGCGGCGAACACCGCTTTCAACGGCTTCCCGGTCCTCGGTTCGATCCTGGCCGAGGACGGCCTCGCCCCGCGAGCCCTCGGCTCTCGTGGTGACCGGCTCGCCTACAGCAACGGCATCGTCTTCCTCGCCGTCATGGCGATCGCCCTGATCCTGGCGTTCGACGCGGAGACCACCCGGCTGATCCAGCTCTACATCGTTGGTGTCTTCGTGTCCTTCACCCTCAGCCAGCTGGGCATGATCCGGCACTGGACCCGGCACCTGAAGGTCGAGAAGGACCCGGCGGCGCGACGCCGGATGCATCGGTCCCGGACCATCAACTCGATCGGCCTCGCGTTCACCGCCGTCGTGCTCGTCATCGTGCTGCTCACGAAGTTCCTCGCGGGGGCGTGGATCGCGATCCTGGCGATGATCATCTTCTTCCTGATCATGAAGGGGATCAACCGGCACTACCGCAACGTCGCGCTCGAGCTCGCCGCCGACGAGGAGGACAAGGTTCTGCCCACGAGGGTGCACGCCATGGTCCTGGTCTCGAAGCTGCACAAGCCGACGTTGCGAGCGCTCGCGTTCGCCAAGGCCTCCCGCCCGAACGTGCTCGAGGGCGTCTACGTGGCCGAGGACAGTGACACCACCAGCCGGCTGCTCACCGAGTGGGACGAGCGCAACATCGGCGTCCCACTCAAGGTCCTGCACTCGCCGTACCGCGAGGTCGTCAGGCCGATCGTCGACTACGCGATGGAGATCCGACGGGCCAACCCGCGTGGCGTCGTCGCGGTCTACATCCCGGAGTACGTCGTGGGGCGCTGGTGGGAGCAGCTGCTCCACAACCAGACCGCCCTGCGCCTGAAGGGCCGGCTGCTGTTCACGCCGGGAGTCATGGTGACGTCGGTGCCGTTCCAGCTGCGGTCCTCCCAGATCGCGCGCGACCGCGAGGAGCGCGAGCGAGGCCGGGCCCGGGCCGGTGATCTGCGCCGCGGCAACGTCTCCGAAGGACCCGGATCCGGGCGGCAGATCCAGCGGTGAGGAACCCGCGCCGGCGCGTCGCCCGCGGTGCCTCCCGGGTGGGGGAGCGGTTCGACGTCGAGGTCGGTCCGATCGCGCACGGCGGTCACTGCGTCGTGCGCCTGCCCGAGCCCGAGAGTCGGGTGGTCTTCGTTCGTCACGCCCTCCCGGGTGAGCGAGTGATGATCGCGATCACCGAGGGCACGGAGGGCGACCGGTTCTGGCGAGGCGACGCGGTCGAGATCCTCGAAGCCTCGCCCGACCGGGTACCGGCTCCGTGTCCCGTTGCCGGACCGGGGCTGTGTGGCGGCTGTGACTTCCAGCACGTCGCGGTGGCCCGGCAGCGCCTGCTCAAGGCCGACGTCGTGCGCGAGCAGCTCGTCCGGCTCGGGGGACTCGACCCCCGAGATCCGCTGGTGGCGGCGCTCGCCGTCGAGCAGGTCCCTGGCGACCGGGACGGGCTGCGCTGGCGCACCCGGGTCGAGTACGCCACGACGCCGGACGGAAGGCGCGGCCTCCGCAAGCACCGGTCCCACGACGTGGTGCCGGTGGACGATTGCCTGATCGCCCACCCGGACGCCATCTCGCTGGTCGGCAAGGTCTCGGTCCAGCCCCCTCCGGTGGTCGAGCTTGTCGAGACCACCCACGGCCGCCACGAGTTCGCGGTGGCGAGGAACGGCTTCTGGCAGGTGCACCCGGGAGCGCCGCGGGTGCTCGTCGAGACGGTGCTGGACTTCCTGGACCCGAAGCCGGGGGAGAGCGTTCTGGACCTCTTCTCCGGAGTCGGGCTGTTCGCGCGGTTCCTGGGGGACGCGGTCGGCCCCGAGGCCAGGGTCGTGGCGATCGAGGCAGACTGGGCCGCCTGCGTGCACGCCCGCGAGAACCACGGGAGCCGGGTGGTCGTCGAGCGCGGGACCGTCGACCGGATACTCGCGACCGCGTACGACGAGCCGTTCGACCTCGTCGTACTGGACCCGCCGAGGGAGGGCGCGAAGCGGAAGGTGGTGGACCAGGTCGCCGAGCGCGCGCCGCGGGCCGTCGCCTACGTCGCCTGCGACCCGGCGGCTCTGGCGCGCGACGTCGCGATCTTCGCCGAGCGCGGCTACGAACTACGGCGGATCCGAGCGTTCGACCTGTTCCCGATGACCCATCACGTGGAGTGCGTCGCACTGCTCGAACCGCGACCGAGGGCGGGCGGCCGCTGAGGCCCTCACCCGAATCGGGTGGTGCCGGGCCCGAGGGTCCATGTCAACGTGGTCGCGCCCGCGCGCGTGCCCGCACGTGGCGCCGCGACCCGCTGCGCCCATCTCGAGGGGACGAATGAGCACCGTGTGGACCCGTCGTACGCGCCGCCGGTCAGGCGTGCGTTGGGTGGCCACGTCCCTGGGCGAAGTCCCGGGATCGCCGGCTGGTCAGGGCCAGCAGGATCAGGATCCCGAGCGCGACCGATATCAGTCCGCTGTCCATGGTCAGCGCGTCGTCCCGGCGCGCCCAGGCGCCGAACACCAGGCCGATGGTGAGCGCCGTCCAGAACATCAGGACCAAGCGGGGCAGGTTGCGTCCGCGCCAGGTGAGCACGCCCAGGGTGATGTCGGTGAGGCCGGAGACGGTGGCCGTGATCCCGGCCACGACCGCAGACGGACCATCCGGCCCGGTGACGTCGGCGAGGGCGCCGGAGTCAACCAGCAGCCAGGCCGCCGAGACGAGCCAGACCAGTCCCTTGACGATCGCCGCACCGGCACCGAAGACCGTGGGCGGGGGCGCTGTGCGCCGAACGACCGGGGTCGACCGAGTCGGGGCGGCCGCGTCCGGCGCGAGGCCTCGCACGTCCAGGACCGGGAGGTGGCCGTCCGTGGCGATCGCGTCGCCACCGCCGTTGCGGGCGTGGTAGCCAGTGGAGAAGTTCTGGATGACATTCACGCGGACGCGAGGCTCCGCCGAGGTGACGGTGCCGAGGATGTGGTCGCGCTCGGCGTCGATGTCGGCTGCGATCCGGTGGGTGACCTGGAGGGTGAAGGTCGACAGACCGACCGAGCGGTCGTAGCTGCCGGCCGCCACCCAGTCCACCGCGAAGCCGCCTGGCAGCATCCACCCGTCGGGGCACCTCCAGAACCGGACGTGGTGTCGCCGCGAGGGGCTGCCCGCGACCTCCTGCTGGTAGGCGAAGTCCTGCTGGCGGTCGAACAGTTGCAGGGGACTGACCGGCGCCCCGGCATAGCTGCGGCGAGTCAGTGTCGACGACACGATTGCCAGGCCGCTGTGCAGCGTCAGGTCGTCCGCGCGGGTCCAGCCGGCAGCCGCCATCGCCTGGTGCACCTGCTCCTCGGATCCGAGGAGCGCCAGGTTGACCGGGTCGCCGAGCAGTCCGTCACTCGTCCGCGCCCGACCGATGAAGTAGTCGGGCAGGTACACGCCGGTGAGGATGCGGTGGAAGCGCGGCAGCAGCAGATAGGCGACCAGCGGCCAGAAGGTCAGCAGGAGCAGCGCGTCACGGCCCAAGCGCAGTCCGTCGCGCAGCAGCAGGACCGCCAGCCACAGTGCGGCGAGGCCCGCAAAAACAGAAAAGCAGGGTGTCCAGCGTTGCCAGTGGAGACCACCGTTCGCGACGGCTGCTCCCCTCAACCACGGCCACCACAGGCACCACCGTAGTGACCCGGGTGCCCGTCGGACACTGTCGAGGATCGGCGGACGGCTCGGCGGACCGGTCGGTGGTGGTGATCCGTGAGCGTGTGGATCGGGGTCCTCGTCGGGCTGGGAGCCGCCGTGGCGTACGGCGCGGCGACCGCGGTCCAGCACTCCGTGGCCAAGTCCTCACTCGCCGACGTGTCCGCCGCGGGCTTCGTCGACCTGGTCCGCAGTCCGCGCTGGATGCTCGGGATCGGTGGGGACTCCTTCGGCCTGGCGCTGCACGTGGTGGCGCTTGCCCTGGCCCCGGCGATCATCATCCAGCCACTGTTGATCCTGGCACTGCCGATCTCGCTGCCGGTGGGGTGGTTGCTCGGTGGTCCGAAGCCGCAACGCCGGGACTACTACTGCTGCGGACTGATCGTCCTCGGCCTGGGGGTCTTCTTCCTCTTCATCGGTGACCCGGGGGACGGGTCGGCGCTCGGGACCACCGCCGGGCTGGTCACGATCGGCGTCACAGCCGCTGTCGGTCTCCTGGCCCTGCTGATCGTCCAGCCTCTGCCACGAGTTGTGCAGGCCGCGGTCTACGGGACGGTCGCAGGCGCGTGGTTCGGTGTCGCGGCGGTGCTCATGGACTCGGTCTCCAATCTCTGGGAGGAGATCGGGTGGTCCGTCCTCACCAGTGCGGCGGGGCTGGTGTCCCTGGCCGGCCTGGTCGTCCTCGGGGTTGCCGCCACTGCCCTCACGCAGCTTTCGTTCGGCCTGGGAGAGCTCAGGGCGAGCTCGCCAGCCAACGTCGTGGCCGACCCACTCATCGCCGTGGTGCTGGGCATCGCACTTCTCGACCAGAACGTCACTGTCGGGATCTGGAGCGGGCTGGGTTTCGCCGCCTGCTTCCTGATCGTCCTCGCGGGCACCGTAGGCCTGGCCGGCGGCAGCCCTCCGCGACGGTTGACAACCCGTCCCGGTACCAAGCGACTCAGGAGGTCTGTGCCGTCATGACCGAAGAACCCACACAACCCGGCGGTGGAGGGTCGGTTCCGGACGCCACCGTCGCGCCGCCGCCCGAGACCGGGACGGTCAAGGCCACGATGGACCGGCGACGAGCCAAGCTTGCCGCACTGCAGGAGTCCGAGGAGTGGCGGCTCGCCTACTCCTACACGGTCGACGCGCATGCGGTCGACGTCCGGAAGGCCAGCGAGGGTCTCGAACCTGGTGGGCGCACCGACCGGGTGGTCCGCGTCGCCGGACGGCTCGAGCTGATCCGGCACCACGGCGGCCTCACCTTCGCAGTGCTGCGCGACCGGTCCGGCGCGGTCCAGCTCATGGTGGACCGCAATGTCGTCGGCACCGAGGCCTACGACCGGTTCCGCGACCTCGACCGTGGCGACCTGGTCGGTGCCGCGGGGTCGGTCGTCCGCACCGACAAGGGCGAGCCGTCGGTGGCGGTCGCCGAGCTACGGATCCTCGGCAAGGCGATCCGGCCGCTGCCGGACAAGGACAAGGGGCTCACCGACCTCGAGACCCGCTACCGACAGCGCTACCTCGACCTGGTCACGAACCAGCGGACCCGGGACGTCTTCAACGTCCGGCGGATCGCCATCGCCTCGATCCGGCGCACGCTCGAGGAGCACGGGTTCTGGGAGGTCGAGGGCCCGATCCTGTCCAACATCCAGGGCGGCGCGACCGCGCGCCCGTTCATCACCCACCACAACGCGCTCGACCTCGACATGTACCTGAGGATCGCGCTCGAGCTGCACCTCAAGCGACTCGTGGTCGGCGGCATGGAGCGCGTCTACGAGTTGGGGCGGGTGTTCCGCAACGAGGGCATCGACGTGCGGCACAACCCCGAGTTCACCATGCTCGAGGCCTATCAGGCGTTCGGTGACTACAACGACATGATGGACCTGGTCGAGGCCATGGTCGGCAACGCGGCGACCGAGACCCGGGGCGAGGACCTGGTGGTCCGAGTCGGGGACACCCGGGTCGATCTGTCGCCGCCGTACCCACGGATCGCGCTGTCGGACCTCATCCAGCAGCGGCTCGGGGTGACCATGGATGCGGTCATGCCGGTGGCCGACGCCCGGGCGGTCCTGGACCGGCTCGGTGTCGAGTGGGAGGACGACTGGGGGTCCGGCAAGCTGATGAAGGCGGTCGTCGACGAGAAGATCCAGCACGAGGTGGTCGAGCCGATCTTCGTGCTCGACTACCCGCAGGAGGTCTCCCCCCTCGCCCGGGTCCATCGATCCCGGCCCGGCTACGTCGAGCGGTTCGAGCTGATGGTGGCCGGCTTCGAGCTCTGCAACGCCTACAGCGAGCAGAACGACGCCGCGATGCAGCTGGAGGCGTTCCTCGACGAAGCCCGCGCGAAGGGTGAGGGCGACGTCGAGGCCGGTGACGTGGACTACGACTACGTCCGCGCGCTCGAGTACGGCATGCCGTGCACCGGAGGCCTCGGAGTGGGCATCGACCGGCTGGTGATGCTGCTCTCGGAGTCCAGCAACATCCGCGAGGTGCTGTTGTTCCCCACCATGCGGCCCGAGCCCGGGTACGGCGGCGCGATCTCCGCACCGTCCACCGGCACCCGTGGCCTCGGCCCCCTGCACGCCGTACCGCCCGCCGGTGCGGTGGAGCCGGCAGCGGCCCCGGCAGTGGACACGGTCGTGGCCCTGCCGCGTCGAGAGGTTGACCCGTCGGACTCGCCGTCGCGGTGGGAGCGGAGGACGCAGAAGGCTCGCCGGGCCAGGACGGCCATCGGCGCGCTCGCCGCCGTCGGCGGGGTGGTCATGCTGCTCACTCCGAACCGGTTCATCAGCACCCACCTCGGGATCTCAGACCCGGTGAGCGAGCTGTGGTTCGAGGTCACGGGCGAGCCCGCGACCGGACGACTCGTGGCCGCTCACCTGGTGACCGTGCTGCTCGGCCTGGGCCTGATCGTCCTCGCGGGACAGCTCGCCCGCGGGAAGCGCAGGGCGTGGCAGCTGTGCCTGGCGATCTTCGCGGCTGGCTGTGTCGCGAACGCCTGGCGGGAGTGGCACTGGCTCGCTGGGGTGTACTGCCTGGCGATGCTCGTGGCGCTGCTCGTGTTCCGGCGTGACTTCCGTGGCCGCTCCGACCCGCCGTCGCTGTTCCGCCTGTTCCTGCTGGCGCCCCTGTACCTGGGTGCGGTGCTCCTGTTCGGCTTCGTCAGCCTGTACCTGGAGCGCGAACGGATCGTGCCCGACGTGACCGTGGATCGGGCCCTGGAGACGATCGCCCTTGGCCTCGTCGGCGTGGACGGTCCCCTCCACTATCAGCAGCCGTTCTTCCGCGACTTCTTCCCCGCGGCCCTGCTCGCGCTCGGCGTCGCCGGGATCATCGGCGCCGTCTACCTCCTGCTCCGACCGCTGGCGAGTCGTCCCACGGTGGACCGCAGCGACTGGCAACGCGCCCAGGACCTGGTCCGTCGCTACGGCCACGACACGTTGGCCTACTTCGCCCTGCGTCCCGACAAGAACTTCTTCTTCGGGTCCGACGGCGGGGCCTTCGTCGCGTACACCTACATGGGTCGGTTCGCCCTTGTGTCCGGTGACCCCATCGGAGCGCCCGCGTCGGTGGACCGGGTCCTCGACGAGTTCCTGGACTTCTGCGAGGAGCGGTCGTGGCATGTCGCGCTGCTCGCCGCACGCAGCAGCGAGCGAACCCAGTACGCCGCCCGCGGCCTGCGTCACTTCTACCTGGGGGACGAGGCGGTCCTGCGCTGCCCGACCTTCAGTCTGGACGCGCCAGGGATGAAGGCCGTCCGGTCCGCGACCCGCCGGGTGGCCCGGACCCACCGGTTCCAGATCATGCGCGAGTCCGACGCCAATCCCGGGCTGGTGCGGCAGCTCAACGCCATCAGTGAGGAATGGCGCGGCAAGGCGCCGGAGCGGGGCTTCACGATGGCGCTCTCGCAGGACGTGGAAGGCGACGGCGCCAACCCGGAGTTCCTGCTCTGCGTGGCTCTCGGGGATGACGATGCCCCGGGCGGGTTCCTGAGAATCGTGCCGGTCTACGGTGAGGACTTCGGCTACACCCTCGACCTGATGCGGCACCGTCCCGACGCGCCGAACGGGCTGACCGAGTTCCTGCTCGCCAACACCGCCCTGGCGCTGGGCGGCGAGGGCGTCGGTCGGCTTTCCATGAACTTCGCGATGTGGGGCAAGCTGTTCGACGAGGACGTGCACTACAGCCTCCCTCAGCGCCTCGCCAAGCGCGGCATAGATCTGGTGAACCCGTACTTCCAGATCAAGTCCCTGCACGACTTCAACGAGAAGTTCCACCCCGAGTGGGTGTCCAGGGACCTCGTGTACCAGGACCCGGTGGACCTCCCGCGGGTCGGCCTCCTGTACGCCGGTGCGGAGGGGTTCCTCGCCATTCCCGGCCTCGGCGAGATGTTCGTGCCCAAGACGGTGAACGTGTACGCCGGTCGGTCGTCCGACGGTTCATCCGCGGCCTGAGGAGGCTCCGTTGACGACAGACCGTACGACGACGATCAGGTCGGTCTCGGTCCTGACCCTGACCGGCATGGTGGTCGGCTCCATGGTGGGCGGCGGCGTCTACACGCTGCCGGCCGCCTTCGGGGGCGCCACCGGAGTCCTGGGCGCCGTCATCGCCTGGGCCCTGGCCGGCACTGGGATGCTGATGCTGGCCTTCGTGTTCCAGTCGCTCGCCGTGCGCCGGCCCGACCTGGACGCGGGGATCTACAGCTACGCCCGGGCCGGTTTCGGCAACTACCTCGGATTCAGCTCCGCCTTCGGCTACTGGGCCAGCAACGTCGCGGGCAACGTCTTCTTCCTCGTGTTCACGATGACCACGCTCGGCGCGTTCTTCCCCGGGCTGGGGCAGGGCAACACGGTCCTCGCCGTGGCCCTCGCGTCGGCTGGCGTGTGGATCTTCCATGTCCTGATCGCGCGCGGCGTACGTCAGGCGGTGGTCATCAACCGCATCGTCACCGTCGCGAAGCTGCTCCCGATCCTGCTCTTCGTCGTGGTGGTGGCGATCGCGTTCGACGCCGGGATCTTCAGCGACAACATCTGGGGCGGCGAGCCGCGCACGCTCGGCTCACTGTTCGACCAGGTGTCCGACACGATGCTCGTGACGACATTTGTGTTCCTCGGCGTCGAGGGCGCCAGCGTCTTCTCGCGGCTGGCCAGGCGCCGTGAGGACGTCGGCCGGGCCACCTTGCTCGGGTTTCTCAGCGTGCTGGCGCTCTTCTCGCTGGTCACTCTCGTCTCCTACGGGGTGATGCCGCGCTCGGACCTCGCCAAGGCGGACCAGCCGTCGGTGGCGGTCGTGCTCGAGTCGGTGGTCGGCCCCTGGGGCGAGGACTTCGTGAGCGTCGGCGTCATCGTGTCCGTACTCGGGGCATACCTCGCGTGGACCCTGGTCAACGCCGAGGTCATCTACATGCCGGCCCGGACCGCGGTGATGCCCAGGTTCCTGGCCCGTGAGAACGCCGCCGGCACCCCGATCGCCGCGTTGGTCCTCTCGAGCCTGGCCGTCCAGTTGCTGCTGGTCCTGGTGCTGTTCGTGGACAACGCTCTGGACTTCATGCTGAAGCTGGACACGGCGCTTGCCCTGGTGCCCTACCTCCTGGCTGCAGGGTTCGCCCTCAAGCTGACGATCACGCGGGAGACGTACGGCGGCGACGAGGATGGGGAGCGCCGCAAGCAGCGGCTGATCTCGGCGCTCGCCGTCATCTACGCCGTGTTCCTGCTCTACACCGCGGGGCCGGAGTACCTGTTGGTCTCCGCGATCGTGTACGCACCGGGCACCGTGCTCTACGTCGTCGCCCGCCGTGAGCAACGGGCGCGGGTCTTCGCGCCTGCCGAGGCGGCGGTCTTCCTGGTCGTCGCCGCTGCCGCCGTGGTCGGCGTCGTCCTCATCGCCACCGACGTCTTGGTGCTGTAAGAGTTGGGCATGGCTTCCTACACCGTGAACCCTGCGGCCGTGGAACACGCGACCCAGCTCATCGACAGTCGGCAGTACGTCCTCGACAGCGACTGGGGAGAGGTGCAGCCCGACGCCGCAGCAGAGAACGCGTTCCTGGAGCGTCACACGTGGGAGAAGTACGCCGCCTGGCATCTCGGCCTGACCGACGGCGCCAACGACGAGACCAAGGCCCGCTACGCCTTCGTGTGCGGAGACCTGCGACGGGTGCACCGGACGGCGCTCATCGCCTGTGTCTACCGGGCGGCGGAGTGGCGGCACAAGGAGGTCGAGCTGGCCGCGCACGACCTTCTCCAGCACCTGGACGCCACCGCTGGTTGAGGCGCGCAGAGCAACAGGCCTCAGTCACACGAAGCTTCCGGGCTCCACGCGGGCACCGCCGGCGACGCGTTCGCCGGACCGGATCCTCGAGCCCATCCCGACCAGGGTGACGGCATCGGCGTCATCCGGGTCCTGATGGTGGTCCTCGCCGACTCGGGCCTCCGCCTCCACGACGCACTCGCGGTCGACCACTGCCCAGTCGATGCTGGCGCCGCGCTCGACGACGGTGTCCGCGAAGACCACGCTGTCTCGAACGACGGCCCCGGCCTGCACCACGACCCCGGGGCCGAGCACGCTGCGAAGCACGGTGCCCGACACGCGGCTGCCCGGACTCAACAGGCTGTCGGTGACCGTCCCGCCGTGCAGGACCCGCGCAGGCACGCGCTGCGTCTGCCGAGTGAGAATCGGCCAGCTCGGGTCAGCGAAGACGCCCAGGTTGTGGGTGAGCAGGTCGCGATGCGCCGCGAGGTACTTGTGCGGTTCGCCCAGGTCCTTCCAGTAGCCGGGCAGCCGGTGTGCCACCACGCGGCTGTTGTCGACCAGTCGTGGGAGCAGGTGCTCTCCGAAGTCGCCCAGACCGCTGTCTCCGGGGCCACTCGCCGGTCCGAGCTCACGATGAAGCTGCTCCAGGGTCTCGACGAGGACATCGGGGGAGTAGACGAAGATCTCGGTCGCCACTGTCGTGGTCTCGGGATCCTCCGGCTTGTAGGCGAAGCCCACCACGGCGCCCGAGTCGTCCACACTCACGGTCGCATGGTCGGAGGCCTCGTCGAGCGGGACCTCGGTGGTGACCACGGTGCAGTCCGCGTCGGCGTCCCGGTGGGTCCCGACGGCGTCGAGGTAGTCGAACCGGTAGACGTGGTCGGCGCTCATCACGACCACGACCTCCGGGTCGGCCGAGGCGATCTTGTCGCGGAGTCGGTACAGCTCGTCTGCGTTGCCGCGCGCGAAGCCCTCCTCGTCGGTGCTCCCGGTGCCCTCCTGGGGCATCAGCAGCCGGAGCCCGCCCTGGTTGCGGTCGAGGTCCCACGGCCGCCCGTTCGCGACCTCGTCCTCGAGTGTCGACCCGAGGTAGGAGACCGACAGCCACACGTCCCGGATCCCGCTGTGGGCGAGGTTCGAGAGCGGGAAGTCGATCAGCTGGTAGATGCCTGCGAAGGGGAGGGCCGGCTTCGCGCGCTCGCGGGTGAGCACGTCCATCCGCCCGCCGGCGCCTCCGGCCTGGATGATGGCGAGGATGCGGTCACGGGCCATGCGCGCATCGTGCCACGGACCCCGTCTGGTCCCGTCACTCGACGTCATGTATCTTGATGTCAAGAGAAAGGTCTCGACGGGCTCGTGACGACCACCTGCGTTAGGCAGCCCTCACTTCCGGAGGAAGACAGCCCGGCGGGAAGATGGGTACGAGACGACGTGAGCAACCGACGAGGAGACGGCTGATGGCCAGTCAGGACAGCTTCGGCGCCAAGAGCACGCTGGATGTGGACGGCACGTCCTACCAGTACTTCCGCCTCGACGCGGTGAGCGGGGATGGCCTCGACGTCGCGTCGTTGCCGTTCAGCCTCAAGGTGCTGCTCGAGAACCTGCTCCGCACCGAGGACGGCGCAGACATCACCGCCGACGACATCACGGCGCTGGCCGGCTGGGATGAGAACGCCGAGCCGGACCGGGAGATCCAGTACACGCCGGCCCGGGTGATCATGCAGGACTTCACCGGCGTCCCGTGCGTCGTCGACCTGGCCACGATGCGCGAGGCGATGGAGGAGCTCGGCGGAGACGCCTCGAAGATCAACCCGCTCGCGCCCGCGGAGATGGTCATCGACCACTCCGTCATCGCGGACGTCTTCGGCACGCCCGAGGCGTTCGAGCGGAACGTAGAGATCGAGTACGAGCGGAACCGGGAGCGCTACCAGTTCCTGCGTTGGGGCCAGGGAGCCTTCGCCGACTTCAAGGTGGTGCCGCCCGGCACCGGGATCGTGCACCAGGTCAACATCGAGCACCTTGCGCGCGTGGTCTTCACCAGGGAGATCGACGGGCAGCTGACGGCCTACCCCGACACGTGCGTCGGCACCGACTCTCACACCACCATGGTCAACGGCATCGGCGTCGTGGGCTGGGGCGTCGGCGGCATCGAGGCCGAGGCCGCGATGCTCGGCCAGCCGGTGTCCATGCTGATCCCGCGGGTGGTGGGCTTCAAGCTTGCCGGCGAACTGCCGGAGGGCTCGACCGCGACCGACCTGGTGCTCACCATCACCGAGATGCTGCGCCAGCACGGCGTGGTCGGGAAGTTCGTCGAGTTCTACGGCGACGGAGTCGGTGCACTGCCGCTGGCCAACCGGGCCACGATCGGCAACATGAGCCCGGAGTTCGGCTCCACGATCGCGGTCTTCCCGATCGACGAGCAGACGGTTGAGTACCTTCGCTTCACCGGTCGCACCGACGAGCAGCTCGCCCTGGTCGAGGCGTATGCGCGGGCCCAGGGCCTGTGGCACGACCCCGAGAGCGCTGACTACACCGAGCCCCGGTACTCCGAGCGGCTCGAGCTCGACCTCGCGACCGTGGTGCCGTCGCTGGCCGGGCCGAAGCGGCCGCAGGACCGGGTCGAGGTCACCGAGGCCCGCGAGGCCTTCCGTGCGGCGCTGGGCGACTTCGTGCAGCAGGACGAGACCGGAGGCGAGGACCGCAAGTCCGGCGACCCGGGGCACGAGAAGCCGTTCGGCGTGGTGTCGTCGGCCGACGAGGCGTCGGCGGAGTCGTTCCCCGCCAGCGACGCCCCGGCCTACTCCGAGGACTCCAACGGAGGCGGCGAGCCCAACGACTGGCATCTCAACCCCGAGACGGCCAAGGGGCGGCCGTCCAGCCCGGCTCAGGTCGAGCTCTCCGACGGCACGAAGTTCGAGATCGACCACGGCGCGGTCACGATCGCGGCGATCACCTCCTGCACCAACACGTCGAACCCGTCGGTGATGATCGGCGCCGGGTTGCTGGCCAAGAACGCGGTCGAGAAGGGCCTCCAGCGCAAGCCGTGGGTCAAGACCACGTTGGCCCCTGGGTCGAAGGTGGTCAGCGACTACTACGAGCGGGCCGGCCTGACGCCGTACCTCGACAAGCTCGGCTTCAACCTGGTCGGCTACGGGTGCACGACCTGCATCGGCAACTCCGGCCCACTCATCCCCGAGGTGTCGGCCGCCGTCCAGGAGAACGACCTTGCGGTCGTCTCGGTGCTGTCGGGCAACCGGAACTTCGAGGGCCGGATCAACCCGGACGTGAAGATGAACTACCTGGCATCGCCGCCGCTGGTGGTCGCCTACGCCCTGGCGGGCTCGATGGACGTCGACCTGTTCGACGAACCACTGGGCACCGACCAGGACGGCAAGGACGTGTACCTCAAGGACATCTGGCCGTCGCCGGCCGAGATCGAGCGGGTCATCGGGGAGTCCATCAGCGCCGACATGTTCGGCTCCTCCTACGACGACGTGTTCGCCGGGGACGAGCGATGGCGCTCGCTGTCGACGCCCGAGGGTGACACGTTCGCGTGGGACGAGGACTCGACGTACGTCCGGCGGCCGCCGTACTTCGACGGCATGCCGGACGAGCCCGAGGACGTCACCGACATCGAAGGAGCCCGGGTCCTGCTCAAGCTCGGGGACTCGGTGACGACCGACCACATCAGCCCGGCGGGGGCGATCAAGAAGGACTCGCCCGCCGGCGCCTACCTCGCCGACCACGGCGTCGAGCACCGCGACTTCAACTCCTACGGCTCGCGCCGCGGCAACCACGAGGTGATGATCCGTGGCACCTTCGCGAACATCCGGTTGCGCAACCAGCTGGCGCCCGGCACGGAGGGCGGGGTCACCCGCGACTTCACGAGCAACGCCCATGGTGAGCAGAGCGTGACCACGGTCTTCGAGGCGTCCGAGAAGTACCTCGAGGCCGGAACGCCGCTGGTCGTCCTGGCCGGCAAGGAGTACGGCTCCGGCTCGTCGCGTGACTGGGCCGCCAAGGGCACGGCGCTGCTCGGCGTCAGGGCGGTGATCGCCGAGTCCTACGAGCGGATCCACCGGTCGAACCTGATCGGGATGGGCGTGCTGCCGTTGCAGTACCCGGAGGGAGAGAGTGCCGAGTCCCTCGGCATCTCGGGTGAGGAGACGTTCTCGATCACCGGAGTCACCGAGCTGAACGACGGCAAGACGCCGCACACGGTGAAGGTCAAGGCGGGCGACACGGAGTTCGACGCGGTGGTCCGGATCGACACCCCGGGCGAGGCCAACTACTACCGCAACGGCGGGATCATGCAGTACGTCCTGCGGAACCTGCGCAAGGGCTGACCCCGGTCGTTTGGACCTGACCCTCCCCGACCTCGACCCGGGCGTGGTTGCCGTGCTGGCCACTACGCTCGTGGTTGGTGCCGCCGTGCAGGGCATGGTGGGACTCGGGCTTGGGCTGATCTCTGCGCCGGTGGCCATGCTCCTCGAGCCGTCCGTGATGCCGGACCTGCTGCTCTTGCTTGCGATGCTCCTGCCGATGGCCACACTGCTCCGTGAGCACGACGAGATCGACTGGCCGGGCCTCGGCTGGTCACTTGCGGCCAGGGTGCCGGGGACCGTCGTGGGTGTCGCGCTGGTCGCGGCCATCTCCGTGCGCTGGCTCGGCGTGGCCGTCGGGCTGGTCGTGCTCGTCAGTGTGCTTCTGACCGTGCACACCGTGGTCATCCCGGTCAACCGGGGCACCTTGCTGGGTGCCGGTTTCATCTCCGGTGTCAGCGGGACGGCCTCCTCGATCGGCGGTCCGCCTCTGGCCGTGCTCCTGCAACACCGCACCCCGCGGCAGATTCGCACCACCCTGGCGGTCTACTTCCTGCTCGGGGCTGCGTTCAGCCTGGTCGGGCTGTGGGTGGCCGGCAGGCTCGACGTCGACGTCCTGGTGCTGGCACTCGTCCTGTCGCCGTGTCTGCTCGCCGGTCTGGGCGTGGCCAGGCTGCTGGGCGGTGTCCTGCCGCGTGACCAGGTGCGGTACGCCGTGCTGGCCGTGTGCGGAGCCTCGGCAGTCGCCCTGTTGGTCCGGTCCCTGACCTAAGTGGCTACGCCTAAGTGGCTACGGCAGCAGCAGCATCGAGTCGCCGAACTCGTGCCACAGGTACGGCGGCGCACCGGGTGCGGTGATGTCGCGATAGGCCCGGTCGACCAGTGCCCGCCCAGCCACCGCGGCGAGGACGTCCAGATGGCTGGCGCGGGGGTCGTGGAGGCCGGTGATCAGGCCATCGACGACCCGAGCCGGGCGATCGGGGTGCAGCACCAGCGAGGTCCAGCCCGCAGTGGGCACGACCCGGTCGCCAGCCAGGGAGGACTCCAGGGCACGGACGACGGTGGTTCCGACCGCGACGACCCGGCGGCGTGCCGCACGCGACCCGTTGACCAACCGGGCGGTGACCTCCGGCACGGTGAACTGCTCGGGCTGGGGCGGCTCGAACGACTCCTGGCTGGACACGCCCGTGTGCAGCACGACCGGCGTGACCGTGATGCCGCGCGCGAGCAGCCGCACCAGCACCCTCTCGCTGAGCGGGCGCCCTGCGCTGGGCATCTCCGCGCTGCCGGGCGAGTCGGCGTACACGTTCTGGACGAGGTCCAGCGGCCACGCGCCGTCGAGATAGGGATAGCGGATTGGGCGGCCGTGGTCCTCGAGGTAGTCGACGGTGCTCCGTGCCGGCAGGGCGACCGCCCGCCACAGCCGGTGCTGGCCCTCGGGGTGCGCGTCGAGCAGCCGCAGCCGGATCCCGCCCGGAAGGTGCAGCACCTCGCCCGGCTCGACGGTGGACGGTCCGGCCTGGTCGGCCCGTCGAACCTCCACCACCCAGCTCCCGTCGTCGAGCTGCGTGGAGACGTGCAGGACCGCCGCGCAGCCGTGCCTGGTGAAGTCGACAGCGGCGGGCAGGGTCGCGCTGGTGTTCACCACCACCAGGTCTCCGGGATGGAGGACTTCCGGTAGGTCCCGAACGACGGTGTGACGGGTTCCGGTCGGTGTGGCGACCGCCAGCCGGACTTCGTCCCGGGCCAGCCCGCGCTCCTCTGGCGGCGCGGTGGCCTCGCTCGCGTCGGGGAGCAGGAAGCGCTCGCTCGCGCGGGCGCTCACGCCGGGGTCCCCGCGGTCAGCAGCTCGGCCGCGCGATAGCGGCCGGACGGCAACGTCTCCTCGACGAGCCGCAGCAGGCCGGGTACGACGGTCTCGGGTGGCTGCCGGTCGGAGATGTCCTCATCCGGGAATGCGGCCTGCTGCATGTCGGTCCGCATGTCGCCCGGATCCACGGCGTACACCCTGAGCCGGGGCTCCTCGGCAGCGAGGATCCGGGTGGCGTGGTCGAGGGCGGCCTTGGAGGAGCCGTAGGCGCCCCAATTGTCGTAGGGCTCGACCGCGGCGTCGGAGCTGATCGCGATGACGCGGCCTCCTCGTGCCCGCAGCTGCGGCAGGAGGGTGGCCGCCAGTGCCATCGGTGCGACCACGTTGACGGCCAGCACCTCGGCGTAGGTCGCGGGGGAGAGCTCGGCGAACGAGGGCAACGGAACGGCGCCGAGCGTGCTGGCGTTGTTCACCAGGAGGTCGGCCCCGCCCAGCTCGGCGGCGGCTTGGGCGAGCGCCTCGCGGTGGTCGGCGTCGGCGACGTCGCCGGCGATGGCGTGGTGCGGACCCCAGGGAACGCCGCCACAGCCCGGTCGAGTGCCCCGGCGTCACGGGCGTCGACGACGATGCGCCACCCGCGGTCGGCGAGGGCGCTGGACAGGGCGCGGCCGAGACCGCGGGATGCGCCCGTGATCACTGCGACAGGCATCTGCTTCTCCTGAGTCTGTGGGGCCGGTCGTGGCGACCGGTCTGTCCCACTCAGGGTGCAAGTTGAAGTTCGGTTGAAGTCAAGCGCCGCGGACCGTCAGTCCGGCAGCCACGCAGTCCGAGATGTCCGTGCAACGCTTCCGGGCCGAAGCTCGGGAAAGTGGGCGCCGACTCCTCGGGTGCGTTCACGTGTGAGCTCTTGCCAGAGGTGGTGCCGAGTGGCCGCGGCACGAGCAGGGTCGACGTCCCCGAAGGAGTGCCAGTCGGGTTCCTCCAACTGGATGGGGCAGGTGATGGCGTCACCGAGCAGCAGCAACCGGTCGCCGTCGGAAACGACGTCGACGTACAGGCTGCCCGGTGTGTGCCCGGGCGCGAGCCGGGCGATCAGGCCGGGGGCCACTGGGCTGTCCGCAGTGATGAGGCGGACCCCGTCCCGGTCGGCAAGCTTCACGAGGCCGCGAAGGATGTGGGGCGCGATCTCGTTGCTGTTCGCGTCGATGAAGTAGCTCCAGTCGCTGGCACCGAGCCAGATCGTCGCGTTGGGGAAGACCGCGGCCGAGTCGAGATCGAAGAGCCAGCCGATGTGGTCGGAGTGCAGGTGCGTGCACACGACGTCGGTGATCTCGGATCGCTCCACGCCGGCAGCGCGCAGTCCGGTCATGAGCTGCCCGCCGACCAGGAGCATCCCGTCCCGTAGCTGCTGCGCGTGGGGTCCGAGCCCGGCGTCCACGAGCACTGCCCTGTCGCCCGCTCCCACCACGAAGCAACCGATCGGGAGGAAGGCCGCGCCGTCTCGGTCGAAGAAGTCCGGGCGCACGTTTGATGACAGGTCGTCCCCGAAGTAGCTCGGGCGAGCAGCGAAGGTCCCGTCTGAGATCGCGATCACTCTGACCTGACCCACGTGCATGTCTCGACGCTTGCAGAAGGGCCGAACCCGGGCAAACGCTGGTGGGTCAGTACCGCGCGGAGATCGTCCGTGCTGCGGTGTCGATCCGCACGTCGCCACCGTTCGGCATGACCAGTTGCGGGTCTGTGTGTCCGAAGTCGACGTCGAAGACGACGGGGATGGCTGGTGCGTACTCGCCCAGTACGGCGAGCACCGCGTTGCGTTGAGCGTCGACGTAGTCGCGGCGCTGGTCTGGCGTGACCTGGGTGTCGAAGTTCCAGGCCTTCGCTCGCGCCATCACGAGCGCACCGAACCGTCGGAGCAGGTCACGCTCACCCATGCACATGAGAACTTCGCCGACGTACTGGGCGGTGGGTAGCTCCTCGGTGGTCTCGAGGTAGAGCACGCAACCGTCATACGCCGAGTCGTCGGGCAGGTGATGTCCTACTCGCAGGTTGAAGTCGACGATCTCCAGGCATCCGCCCCACAGGCGGCCCTCGACGACCCCACCGGTGGCCCCAGCCCAGGTCCAGCCGGTGCCGGGCATCATCTCCGGCTCGCGCTCGAGGTTGGCCGGGTCGTCCCAGGACAGGTTGATGTCGGTGAACGTCTCGGCGGGGCGCAGGTCGTACCACCCGCCCTCGACGAACGCCACGCGGAACGCTTCGGCCGTGTGTGGGTTGACCGACCCGCAACGCCCGAGGTCGGTCATGATCGTGCCGCCGTAGTAGGACACGATCCCGAGGTTCCAGAGGTAGTTGTGCAGGTTGGTGTTGTCGCTGAGCCCGAAGAACGGCTTCGGGTTGGCCGTGATCACGTCCGCGTCGAGGTGCCGGAGGATCTTGATCTGGTCCTCGCCGCCGATGCTCGTGAGGATCGCCGCGATGTCCGGGTCGCCGAAGGCGGCATTGACGTCGGCCGCCCGCGATGCGGGGCTCGACCAGACCCGGGTGGTGGGGTACTCGACCGCCCGGACGCCGTACTCCTCTTCGAGGCGGCGCACGCCCAGCTCGTAGGGCGCCGGGAAGTCCGCGGGCAAGGCGGCCCCCGGCGACAGGATGGCCACCTGGTCTCCGGGTCCGGCCCTCGCTGGATAGCGCACCGGGCCAGCCTAGACACGACCGTCGCAGCTCGCGCCGGCCAGAGCCCATGCACGTGATGAGTTGGGTCGCCTCCGTGTGAGCCGGCTCTGTCCACTGGCTACGGTTGCCCCATGCTCATTGCCTTCAGCATCAGCCCTACTGCGTCCGACGCGACCGGCAGCGTGAGTGCGGCCGTGGCGGAGGTGGTCCGCGTGGTCCGCGAGTCCGGGCTACCCAACGAGACCAACGCGATGTTCACCAACGTCGAGGGTGAGTGGGACGAGGTCATGGCCGTCATCAAGCGTGCGGTCGACGTGGTGGCCGAGGTGTCTCCCAGGGTCGGGCTCGTGCTCAAGGCCGACATCCGGCCCGGGTACGACGGCCAGCTGACCGCCAAGGTCGAGCGGGTCGAGCGCGTGCTCGGATCCTGATGTCGGAGCAACCCGGCACCAACGTCTGACCGTGACAGCATCGCGGGCATGGAACGCACGTCGATCGTCGTCACCGGTGGCGGCCGTGGGATCGGCCGGGCCGTGGTCCGCCGGCTGCTCGCCGCGCACGCCGCCGTGGTCGTGCTCGACCTCGAGGAGCCCGACCTGTCGTGGGCCGACGCGGAGGACCGGCCTCGCGTCGACGTCGTCGTCGGGAGCGCCGCCGATGCTGAGGTCGCGCGGGCCGCGGCCGACCGCGCCGAGCGGCTGGCACCGCTCGCCGGCTGGGTGAACAATGCTGCGGTCTTCCGCGACGCGGCACTGCAGGACGATCCCGCTCGGGTCCTCGAGATCATCGAGGCGAACCTCGCACCTGCGCTCGTGGGTTGCTCGGTGGCAGCGCGCCACCTGGAGGCCCACGACCGCCCGGGCTCCATCGTCAACGTCTCCTCCCACCAGGCTCAGCGGGCGGTCCGGGGCGCGTTGCCCTATGCCACCGCGAAGGCGGCCGTCGAAGGGCTCACCCGGGCCCTCGCGGTCGATGTCGGTCCCCTCGGGATTCGGGTGAACGCCGTGGCGCTCGGATCGATCGCCACCGCGCGGTACGACGACCTGCTGGGCGCTGCCGGCCCGGACGAGCGGCGGGCTGTCGAAGCCCAGATGGCGCGCCTGCACCCCCTCGGTCGGGTCGGCGCCGAGGACGAGGTGGCCGAGGTCGTGGCCTTCCTGCTGTCTCCCGCGGCCTCCTTCGTGAGCGGTGCGGTGCTGCCCGTCGACGGTGGCCGCGCCGCCCAGGGACAGGACCCCGAGGAGGAATGACAGGATCGTGCCGTGGACAGCGAGACTCGCAGCTATCGCACCGGTGGCGCCGACACGGTCCGGGATCTCACCTCGGACTGCGCGGACTTCGTCTCCGGGAGGGGTGACGGTCTCCTGCACGTGTTCGTCCCGCACGCCACGGCCGGGATCGCGATCATCGAGACCGGTGCCGGGAGCGACGACGACCTCCTGGCCGCCCTCGCCGACCTGCTGCCGGCCGACGACCGCTGGCGGCACCGCCATGGCACACCCGGCCACGGCAGGTCACACGTGATGCCGGCGCTGATCCCGCCGTACGCCACGGTGCCGGTCCTGGGCGGTCGGCTGGCCCTGGGAACCTGGCAGAGCATCTGCCTGGTCGACCTGAACGTCGACAACACCGAGCGAGAGGTGCGCTTGTCGTTCCTCGCCGGCTGAGGCCCTGCATGGCTTGCGGGGTTTCGAGGCTCGCTTCGCTCGCACCTCAACCATCGGTGTGAGCAGTCGGTGCGCCAGGTCCAGGTGGAACTGGACCGAGAGCAGCAGGTCGTCGACGTGCACGCGTTCGTCGGCGTTGTGGGGCCCGGCGGCGTAGACCTCTGCCGGCGTGTGGACGCACGGGTTGAAGCCGTACGCCGTGGTCCCGGCCGCGGCGCGCAGGAAGACGGAGTCCGTGAAGCCGGTGTCCAGCATCGGCAGCACAGTGACGTCCTCCCCCTGGCCGACCCAGAAGGCCTCGATCGCCGTCATCAGCCGGGAGTCGGGGGAGGAGGCGCTGCCGGCCACGAGGTCCTCCGGCCAGGTGAGCTCGTAGGGGAGGTCGGAGCCGAGGCGGGCGCGCACCGCCGCCTCCACCTCGGCCTCGTTGGTGCCCGGGAGGATCCGGCAGTCCAGTTCCATCGAGGCCCGGGCCGGCATCACGTTGCGCTTGTTCGAACCCTCGAGCATGGTCGGCGCCATCGTGATCCCGGTGAGGGCGGGCAGCAGGTGCTCGAACCCGGGGTGGAGCGCCGCGGCCCGGTGGACGGCGAGGTCGAGATCGCCAGCCGGCCCACCGAGGAGGATCTCGAGGGTGCGGTGCAGCAGCGGCGAGGGTTGCGGCTCCGGCATCCCGAGCCCGACCCTCCGCAGCAGCTCCCCGAGCATCGGTACGGCGTTACGCCCGACGCTGGGGGTGGAGCCGTGCCCTGCCTCACCGACGGCGGTCACCCGGGCCGGATACGTGCCCTTCTCGCCGACACCGACAGTCACCACGGTGCGGCCGTCGACGAGCAGCAGCCGCTGGCTGCCGCCTTCGTTGACCGCCAGGTCGGGGCGGATGTCGGGTCGCTCGTCGAGCAGCCAACGCATGCCCACGTCGGCCATCCCGTCCTCCTCGTCGGCGACGGCGAGCAGCCACAGGTCGCCCTGGGGCCGGAAGCCGGACCGTGCGAGTTCGGCCATGGCGACGGCTCGCGCGGCGACCTCGTTCTTCATGTCCACGGCGCCCCGCCCGTGCAAGTAGCCGTCGTCGTCCACGACGCCCTCGAACGGCGGGTGCGTCCAGTCGCGGGGGTCCGCGGGCACCACGTCGGTGTGCCCGACGAAGGCCAGCGAGGGCGACTCGCCCGTCCCGGGCAGGCGCGCGACCAGGTTCGCGCGGTGGTCCTCGCGGGCGACGAGCTCGCACTCGACGCCGGCTGCGCTGAGGTGGTCGTGCAGGTACGTCGCGGCGTCCGTCTCGTTCCCCGGGCGGCGACCCAGCAGGCGCTCGGGTGCGTTGCTGGTGTCGATCCGGATCAGGTCCCGCGTAACCCGGATGACCTCCTCGTGCAGCCCCTCGGTCGTCGAGCCATTCGACGTCACGTGTTGACTCCGAGCCGGTCCAGGACCCAGGCGTAGACCTCCGCCTCGTAGGCCAGGTGCCCGAACCGGCCGGACGGCCCGACGTGCGCGCCGGCCCCGAGCTCGCACCGGAACAGGCAGCGCGGCGACCAGTCCGGGTCGCTCGCCCGGAGGGCAGCCACCCACTTCGCCGGCTCGTGGACCATCACCCGGGGGTCGTGAACGGCGCCGGTGACGAGCAGGTCCGGGCGGGTGCCGGCCCGCGGGAGGTTGTCGTACGGCGAGTAGGCGAGCATCCAGTCGAAGTCGGCTCGTCGCCGTGGGTCGCCCCACTCGTCCCACTCGTTGATGGTCAGCGGGATCGAGGGGTCGAGCATGGTGGTGACGATGTCGACGGCAGGCACCTCGGCCACGATCGCCCGCCAGCGGTCGGGGCGCTGGCTGAACACGGCACCCTGGAGCAGCCCGCCCGCGGACAGGCCACGGCCCGCGATCCGGCTGCCGTCGACCAGCGACTCCGCCAGCCCGTCCGCGACCGCGATGAAGTCGGTGAAGGTGTTCTGCTTGTGCTCCATCCGGCCGTCCAGCCACCAGCGCCGGCCGCCCTCGCCGCCGCCACGCACGTGGGCGTGGACGTAGACCACACCCCGGTCGAGCACACTGACCAGCTCCGGCTCCCACTCGGGCTCGAAGGAGTACTCGTACGCGCCGTACCCGTAGATGAGGGCCGGCGCGGTGCCGTCCAAGGGCGTGTCGCGACGCCGGATCACCGTGGCCGACACCTCAGTCCCGTCCGGGGCCGGGAAGTCCATCCGATCGGTCAGGTAGGCGCCCGGGTCGTGCCCCGGCACCTCGCGGCGGAGCAGCTCCGTCGACGCGCTCGAGCCCAGGTCGACCTCGGACCACACAGGAGGCTGGGTGTAGCTCCGGTCGACCACGGTCGCGGCAGTGACGTCGTACTCCTTGTTGCGGGCGAGATGGAGCGCTCCACCGTGGAAGCGACTCCGCTGCACCCATCCGTCGGCGGCGAGGTCGTCGTGAGCCAGCACCCGAAGCCGGTGCTCACCCTCGCTACGCACGCTGAGCACGACATGGCCCGAGAAGGCGTCGGCCTGCTCGAGCCGCTCGGCGGAGTCCTCAGGGCGCGCCTCCTCCCACACGCGGTGGTCCAGGTCGTCCCCCGCCGGCACGGGGCAGCGCATCAGCCGGAACTCGACGGCGTCGTCGTTGGTCACCAGCAGCAGGTGACCGGGACCGGCGTCGTCCGCACCCCGGACGTGCTCGGCCCGGTAGAGCACCCCGGCTGCGGCGGCCGCCCACGGACCGTGGCGTGCCCTCGGGGGCGTGGGCGTCCACCACCCAGGTCTCCCCGGTGTCCCGGCTCTCGCTGAGGATGAGGACGACGTCCTCGGACCGACTGGCTCGCAGGCTCAGGTCGAACCGCTCGTCCGGCTCGACCAGCACCCGCACGTCGTCGGACGAGGGGCTCCCGATCCGGTGCCGCCACACCTCGTGCGGTCGGTAGAGCGCGTCGTGGACGGTGTAGAAGAACCACTGCGAGTCCGCGCTCCACGCCCCGCCGTAATAGGTGCGCGGCACCACGTCGTCGAGGTCGCGGCCCGTGCGCAGGTCGCGGAAGCGCAGCTCGTAGACCTCGTCCCCTGTCGTGTCGACGGAGTAGGCGAGCGTGTCCTCGTCGGGGCTGACAATGGTCAGGCCGAGCTCGAGGTAGCCACTGTCGTCGGCCAGCGAGCCGAAGTCGAGGAGGACCTCGCCGGATACCCCAGATGTGCGATTTTCGTCGACAGATCGTCCGTTGACCGGGGAAATCTGTTTCAAATCGGTTGCAATGCTACGGATTTCCCGGATCAACAGGGCGTAATCGTTCCCCGCGGGGTGGTGCGTGTAGTAGGAAAACCTCGTACGCCGCCACCGCGCCGAGTCCTCGGCCGGTGGGAGCCGGGAGAACATCTCGGACTTGAGGGCGGAAACCAAGGGGTTCAGATGGGCGCACGACGAGTCATAGAAGGCCCGCTCGGAGGCAAGGTAAGCCGTCAACGCGGACGTGTCGGCGTGCATCCAGTGGTAGGGGTCGGGGCGCGTCACGCCGTGCTCGGTGTGCTCGAACGGCTCACGCGGGGCGACGGGCGGGGCGACCGGCGGGGGGCTCGGCGGGGGCTGGCTCACGGGCGCCAACGTACCGCCGGGCGGTTGGTCGTCGCCGCAGGTTTGTTGCTGGGCTGCCTGGTGCCGGCCCTGGCTCTCTCGAGCGGTCCCGCGAACGCGTCCGACGAGAAGGTCACGTTCACCGTGGGCCTGACGAACGAGGCCGACTCCTTCAACCCGTTCGTCGGGATCGAGGCGGAGTCCTTCGAGGCATGGGCGCTCACCTACGACTACATGATCACCTACAGCATGGAGGACATGTCACCGGAACCCGGGCTCGCGACGTCGTGGGAGCAGTCCGATGACGGGCTCACCTGGACCTTCGACATCCGTGACGACGTCGTGTTCTCCGACGGGGAGCCACTCACGGCAGACGACATCGCCTACACCTACAACCGGGTGCTCGACGGCGGCCCCGAAGCGGCGACCTGGGGGTCCTACCTCGCCCAGGTCACCTCGATCACCGCGCCCGACGAGACCACGGTGGTGCTCGAGCTGAAGAAGCCGAACTCGTCGTTGCCTCTGCTGCCGATCCCGATCGTCCCCGAGCACGTGTGGAAGGACGTGCCTGAGGACGAGGTGAAGAGCTACAAGGCCGAGCCCGAGGGCGGCGAGCCTGTGGTCGGCTCCGGACCGTTCCGCTTCGTCGAGGGTCAGGCGGGCGGCTCGACCTACCGATTCGAGGCCAACCCCGACTACTGGCAGGGGGCCCCGCACATCGACGAGGTCATCTTCCGGATCTACAAGAGCGAGGATCCGATGATCCAGGCCCTGATCAAGGGTGAGCTCGACTTCGTGGAGGACATCACGCCGCTCCAGGTCGAGGCGCTCCAGGGGGAGGCCGGCATCACGGCCCAAAGTGGGGACTCTCCCGGCTTCGACGAGATCGCCTTCAACACCGGATCCGTCGATCTCGACACCGGGGAGCCGATCGGCGACCCGAACCCGGCCGTCCTCGACGCCGACTTCCGGCACGCACTCGGGTACGCCATCGACCGGGAGCAGATCGTCGAACAGGTCTACCAGGGAGCCGGAGAGCCGGGCACCACGATCATCCCGCCGGCCTACGCGGACTTCCACTGGGAGCCACCCGAGGACGAGGCCTTCACCTACGACCCGGACCGGGCCGCGCAGCTGCTCGATGAAGCCGGATACACGGTGGGCGACGACGGCTTCCGCACCCTGCCGAACGGTGACCCGATCGGGACCCTGCGCCTCTTCGCACGGTCGGACGGCACCTACTCGGTCGACGTCATGGACTACTTCCAGGAGTGGCTGGCCGACGTCGACATCAAGTCCGAGGTCGAAGCGGTGGAGTCCAGCAACCTGACCGAGAAGATCCTCGAAGGCGACTTCGACGCCTTCGAGTGGGGCTGGTACGTCGAGCCCGATCCGAGCTCGATGCTCCACTACCTGACCTGCGACCAGCTCGGCAGCTGGTCGGACTCGTGGTACTGCAACGAGGAGTACGACGCGCTCTCGAGCAGCAGCAGACCGAGACCGATCCCGAGGCCCGCGCAAGAGCAGGTCAAGGAGATGCAGCAGATCATCTACGAGGACGCGCCCTACCTGCTCACGGCGTACAGCTCGGTCGGCGAGGCGTTCCGCAGCGACCGCTTCGCCTGCCTCCGGCAGCAGCCGGACCCGGGCGGCGTCTACCTGATCCAGTACGGCGTCTACAACTACCTCAACATGCGACCGGCGGACGAGGCCGGCGACTGCGGCGGCGTCGAGGGCGTCACGGAGGCGACCGAGGCCGGCTCCGACAGTGGTGTCAGTACCGGGCTGCTCGTGGGGCTCGGGGTTGCGGCGGGCGTGATCGTCATTGCTGGTGGCGTGGTCATGATGCGGCGCCGCCGCACCGTCGGAGACCGGGAGTGACCTCACTGGCAGGCCGCAGATGACCATCGCCGCCGCCGATCCGGCCACCGCGGCAGCGGAAGCACGGCCGGAAGGCCGACGGGGCGGCGGCTACGCGAGGTACGCCGCGGGCAAGGTCGTGGGGTCGATCGGCAGCCTCGCGTTCGTGCTGGTCGTGAACTTCTTCTTGTTCCGGATACTCCCGGGCGACCCCGCGCGCACCCTCGGGCGCGGTCGGCTCCGTACCGCCGAGCAGATCGAAGAGTTCAACGAGACCTACGGACTGAACCAGTCGACCGGCGAGCAGTTCGTGACCTTCCTGCAGAACACCTTCAGCGGCGACCTCGGCTACTCGCTCCTCTACCGACAGCCCGTGTCGGAGGTCCTGGCCGATCGGATGTGGCCGACGCTGCTTCTGGTCGGCACCTCGACGGTGTTCGCGGCCCTGATCGGGGTGTGGCTCGGGATCCGCAGCGGGTGGCAGCGCGGGGGCGGCTTCGACAAGTTCTCGACCAGCAGCTCGCTGACGCTCTACTCGATGCCGGAGTGGTGGCTCGGGCTGGTGCTGATCGCGGTCTTCGCGGTCGGGGCGGGGCCGCTGCCCGGGCTGTTCCCGACCGGCGGACTCCACTCGGTGGACTCGGATCCGTCGTCGCTCCAGGGTGTGCTCGACACCGCCTGGCACCTGACGCTGCCCGTGATCACCCTCACCCTGGCCTACCTGGCCGACTACACGCTGATCATGCGCGGCTCGCTGATCGACGAGATCGGATCGGACTACCTGACCACCGCACGAGCCAAGGGGCTGCGCGACGTCGCCGTCCGGAACCGGCACGCCGTACCCAACGCGCTTGCTGCCGACGACCACGGTGGCGGCGCTGAGTCTCGGGTTCGTCGTCACCGGAGCGATCACGATCGAGACCATCTTCTCGATCCCCGGGTTGGGCCTGCTCACCGTGGAAGCGCTCGAAGTGCCGGACTTCTGGCTGCTGCAGGGCGTCTTCCTGCTGTCATCGGCTGGTGTGATCCTCGCCAACCTGGTCGCCAACCTGCTCTACGGCTGGCTCGACCCCCGGGTGCGGGCATGACGACGACGGCCGTCCGACCACTGTCTACGCGAAGCAGCTCGCGCGTCGGCGTCGCCGGGCCAGCTGGGCGCGCGGATGGCGCCGGTTCCGCGCCAACCGCGCGGGCATGGCCGGACTGGTGGTGCTGTCCCTGTTCGTGCTGATCGCCCTGTGCGCCCCCCTGCTGGCCGACGCCGAGGGCCTGGAGGTCACCAAGGCCACCGGGGGCGTGCTCGAGCCACCGTCGTCGGAGTTCTGGCTCGGCACCGACGCCAACGGTCGCTCGGTGCTCACCCTGCTGATCTGGGGTGCGCGGATCTCGCTCTTCGTCGGCCTGATGGCCACGGTGATCTCGATGGTCATCGGCACGGTCATCGGCCTCGCGTCCGGCTACTTCGGTGGGTGGCCGGGAGCGATCCTGTTCCGGTTCACCGAGTGGATGCTGGTGATCCCGTTCCTGCCCCTCGCGATCGTCCTGGCCAGCGTGCTGGGTCGGTCCCTGCTCAACATCGTGATCGTGATCGGGGTGACGTCCTGGCCGGCCACCGCGCTGCTGATCCGGAGCCAGACGCTGTCGGTCAAGCAGCGCACCTACCTCGAACGGTCGCGCGCCCTCGGCGCCGGCCACTCGCACCTGGTCCGCCGCCACGTCCTGCCCAACGTGATGCCGCTGGTCTTCGCGAACACCACCCTGACGGTCGCGATCGCGATCCTCTCCGAGACGACCCTGAGCTTCCTCGGGCTGGGCGACCCGACCCGGGTCTCATGGGGCAGCATGCTCGAGGACGCCTACCAGGTCGGGGCGATGACCACCGGGTCGTGGTGGCTCTTCATCCCGCCGGGCGTGTGCGTGGTACTGGTGGTGCTGGCCTTCACGCTGGTGGGCCAGGCGCTCGAGGACGTGCTCAACCCGCGCCTCCGGGAGCAACGGTGAGGTCGCAATGAGCGAGCTGCTGAGGATCGAGGACCTGTCGGTCACGTATCGCACCGATCGCGGGCGACCTGCCCGCCGTGCGCAGCGTGACCTCAAGGTCCAGCGCGGCGAGGTGGTCGGCGTCGCGGGGGAGTCCGGCTGCGGCAAGTCGACGCTCGCCAGCACGATCCTGCGCCTCCAACCAGAATCGGCCGAGGTGAGTGGCCGGGTATTCGTCGACGACGCGGACGTGATGACCATGCGGTGGGGCGACCTGCGGGCGCTGCGCTGGGCGGGTGCCTCGATCGTGTTCCAGGGCGCACTGCACTCGCTCAACGCGGTTCGCCGCGTGGGTCAGCAGCTCGAGGAGCCGATCCGGCTGCACGAGCCGAAGGTCGGGCAGGCCGCATTGCGGCGCCGGGTGGGTGAGCTGCTGGAGCAGGTGGGACTGCCGGCGGCGCGCGCCCAGGCCTATCCGCACCAGCTGTCGGGCGGCCAGCGGCAGCGGGTGATGATCGCCATGGCTCTGGCCTGCCGGCCTTCGCTCGTGATCGCGGACGAACCGACCACCGCCCTCGACGTGATGGTGCAGGCCCAGGTGCTCGACGTGCTCGCCGGACTGGTGAAGGAGCTCGGCGTCGGGATGGTGTTCATCAGCCACGACCTGTCCGTCCTCGCCGACACGAGCGACCGGATCGTGGTGATGTACGGCGGCCGCGTGGTCGAGCAGGGCCCGGCTGATCTGCTGTTCACCGATCCGCTGCACCCCTACGCAGCGGCCTTGTCGGCGTCCTTCCCGCGGATCGGTGACCCGGCCGCGCGCTACGCCCCGGCCGGCCTGGCCGGCGATCCGCCCGACCCGCGGGAGCTGCCCCCGGGATGTTCGTTCGCGCCCCGGTGCCCGTTGGTGGTCGACGAGTGCCGGACCGCGGAGCCGGCCCTGCTGGAGAAGCGGCCCGGTCGCGAGGCGGCCTGCATCAAGGTGGAGGCGGTCTCGTCATGACGGCGGTGCAGCCGGACCGGCGGACGATGAGCCTCGAGGGACGAGGCCTGGCGGTCGAGTTCGTCTCTCGCGGCGGCGCCGTCGCGACGGCGCTGGACGGTGCGGACCTGACCGTGAAATCTGGCGAGATCGTCGCGCTGGTGGGGGAGTCCGGCTCGGGGAAGACCACGCTCGCGCGCACCCTGACCGGGTTGCAGACGCCGGTGCGGGGGCAGGTGCTGCTCGACGGCGAGCCGCTCGGCTACGGCTCGAAGTCGCTGCGCGCGCTCCGGCGTCGGGTGCAGATGATCCTTCAGGACCCGGCGGGTGCCCTGAACCCGAGGCACACGGTCTACGACTCCGTCGCCGAGGGACTCCGCCTGCACGGGCTCTCCAACACGGACCCGGACGGCCGCAGCGAGGAGCAGCAGGTCTCTGACGCGCTTGCCGCGGCCGGGCTGCGGCCGCCGGAACCGCTGTTCCTGACCTATCCGCACGAGCTCTCCGGCGGCCAGCGGCAGCGGGTGCTGATCGCCGGAGCGTTGGCGCTCCGGCCAGACCTGATCGTCGCCGACGAGCCGGTCTCCAGCCTGGACGCCTCGATCCGCGGCGAGATCCTGGCCTTGCTGCTGAAGCTCCGTGAGGATCTCGGCTTGGGCGTCCTGGTGGTCACCCACGACCTCGGCCTGGCCTGGAACATCGCCGACCGGACCGCCGTCATGTACCTCGGCCGGATCGTGGAGGCGGGGCCCACCGAGGAGGTGCTCGAGCGACCGCAGCACCCCTACACGCAGGCGCTCTTGTCCGTCGTACCCGAGATCGAGCGGCTCGAGCCGGTCGTGCTGGCCGGCGAGATCCCTGATCCCACCAACATCCCGGCCGGGTGCCGGTTCCACCCGCGGTGCCAGTCGCTCGCGGATGGGTCGGCGGCCGCTGCCGGTGTCGAGGAGGCGTGTCACACGGTGCCGCTCGCAGTGCTCCCGCCGAGCGAGGGGCACCGCAGTGCCTGTCACCTGGTGGCGGCGCGTGAGGGCAAGCCGTCGTGAGCCCGGAGCGCCAACCGTTGGAAGGGCCGGGTGGGCTGCAGGCCGCACTGCCCCGCGAGATGTACGTCGACCCCGAGGCGTTCGCGCGCGAGCGGGACGTGGTGCTGTTCGGCGAGTGGTTCTGTGTCGGCCGGCTGGCCGACCTCGGGTTGACCGAGCCCGGACGCGTTGCCGTGGTGGACGTGGTGGGGGAGTCGATCCTGGTCACGAGCGACCCGGAGGGTGCCCTGCACGCGGCGTACAACGTGTGCCGCCACCGCGGCGCCCAGCTCTTCGCCGCTGAGCCCGGCGCCGCACCGCTGTGCACGGTCGCCGGCTCGCTCCGGTGCCCCTATCACTCGTGGACCTACACGTTGTCGGGCGAGCTGTTGCGCGCGCCGCACACCGAGCTGACCGACGACGACATGTCGGCGTTCGGGCTCAACCGGGTCGGCGTCGACACCTGGGCGGGGTTCGTCTTCGTCCACCTGGGCGGTCCTCGCTCGTCGAGCCCACCGCCGCTGGCCGACGCCATGGCCGGCGCGCAGCAGAACCTGGCGAACTACGCGATGGGGGATCTCGTCACCGGGCTCACCTTCGTCTACGAGGCGGCGGCCAACTACAAGGTGATCGCCGAGAACTACAACGAGTGCTACCACTGCGGGCCGGTGCACCCGGAGCTCACGCGGCTGGTACCGGCCTTCGGTGGCGGGGGCAGCGACATCGACTGGGCGGGCGGCGTACCGCACCGCGAGGGTGCCTGGACGTTCACCATGTCCGGGACGACGACGCGCGCACCGCTGCCCGGGCTGGACGAGGTCGAGCGGACACGGCACAAGGGCGAGCTGGTGCACCCGAACCTGATGCTGTCGTGCTCGGCCGACCACGTCGCGGCGTTCGTGCTGCTGCCGCAGGCGGTGGACCGGACCCGGATCGTCTGCACCCTGCTGTTCGAGGCCTCCGCAGTCGCCGACGCGGACTTCGACCCGTCCGATGCCGGCGACCTGTGGGATCTGGTGAACAAGCAGGACTGGGCGATCTGCGAGTCGGTGCAACGCGGGATGTCGTCGCGCTCCTACCGGCACGGGTGGTTCGCGCCGATGGAGGACGACAGCGCCGACATCCGTCGCTGGCTGCTCCCGCGGCTTCCGGAGGTTGAGGTGCGAGGCGCGCCAGCGCCGAGCCTCGAAACCCCTGAAGGTGAGCAGGGCGGCGACCGTCCCGATGACTGAGCCCTTCGACTACGCCGTTGTCGGGCTCGGAGCGCTCGGCAGCGCGACGGCGTACCAGCTGGCGCGGCGCGGCCACACCGTCGTCGGCCTGGAGCGGTTCGAGCTCGGACACCACCGCGGCGCCAGCCACGACACCAGCCGGATCCTCCGGCACAGCTACCACACCCCGGAGTACGTCCGGCTCACCCTCGAGGCGTACGACGACTGGGCGCGGCTCGAGGCCGACAGCGGGGAGTCCCTGGTCACGGTGGTCGGCGGACTCGACCTGTTCCCGCCGGATCCGGCGATCCCGATGGCCGACTACACGCTACAGCCTGGGTGAGGTCGGGATCCCGTTCGAGCTGTTGTCGACCTCCGCGATCGCGGACCGGTGGCCGCAGTTCTCGCTGCCTGCGTGGACCGTGGGGCTGTACCAGGAACGCGGTGCGATCGTGCCCGCGGGCCGCGGAACCGCACTGATGCAGCGCCTCGCCGGCTCCCACGGCGCCGTCCTGCGCGACCACTCGCCGGTCACCGGCCTGCGCGACCACGGAGACGGGGTCGAGGTGCGCGCTGGTGGTGCGTCGTACCACTGCCGCGCCGTCGTCGTCTGCGCGGACGCCTGGACGAACGACGTCCTCCGCCACCTCGATCACGAGATCCCGCTGACCGTCACGCTGGAGCAGGCGACGTACTTCGCGCCATCGGATCCCGAGCCGTTCGCGCCGGGCCGGCTTCCACTGTGGATCTGGATGGACGAGCCGTCCTTCTACGGCTTCCCCTGCTACGGCGAGGCGACCGTGAAGGCGGCACAGGACTGCGGGGGTCCGGAGGTGGTGCCCGACGACCGGACCACCGCGGTGGACGAACGGGTGCTGGCCCTGCTCGCCGGCCACATGGCCCGGACCCTGCCGGGGTCCGGCCCTCCGGTGCGATCACTGCGCTGCCAGTACACCCTCACGCCCGACCGGGACTTCGTGCTGGACCGGGTCCCCGGCCACCCGAGCGTCGTGGTCGGCCTGGGCGCAGCCCACGGGTTCAAGTTCGCGCCCACCTTCGGCCGCTTGCTGGCCGACCTCGCGACGGGCGAGCTGGATCGCGCGTCGCCGACGTTCGCCCTCGACCGCCCTGCCCTGTCCGACCCGGCGTACGCCGCGCACTGGCTGGTGTGACGTTGCCTGGGCGCACGACGTCGGCCTGCCGATCGGAATAGAGTGCAGACCCCGGTCCGACGACGAGGTGTCGCATGAACGTTCCCAACGATTCGCCTGCCGCATTCCACCGCCTGCATGCCTCGGGATGCTTCGTGATGCCGAACCCGTGGGACATCGGGACCGCACGGGTCCTGGAGCAGCTGGGCTTCCAGGCGCTCGCGACGACGAGTGCCGGCCTGGCCTGGACGCTGGGTCGCGCGGACGACCAGGTCACCCTCGATCAGGCGCTCGAGCACCTGCGAGCCATCGCCGGAGCGGTGACCGTTCCGGTGAACGCCGATTTCCAGGGTGGCTTCGCGGTCGAGCCTGCCCAGGTCGGAGTGAACGTCAAGCTGGCGGCGGCGACGGGGATCGCCGGACTCTCGATCGAGGACTCCTCGGGAGACGAGGCCGATCCGCTCTTCGAGTTCGAGCTGGCCGTGGATCGTGTGCGCGCCGCGCGACAGGCGATCGACGAGAGCGGGTCGGGGATCGTCCTCACGGGTCGCTCCGAGGGATTCGTGTGCGGGCGCCCGGACATCGACGAGACGATCCGGAGGCTGAGGGCGTACGCCGAGGCGGGGGCCGACTGCCTCTACGCCCCGCGGATCGAGAAGATCGAGCACGTCGTCGCGATCGTGGACGCGGTCTCCCCCAAGCCGGTGAACCTCCTCATCAACGCTCCGTTCACCACCGTCGCAGAGGCGGCAGACCTGGGAGTCCGGCGGATCAGCGTCGGTGGCACGCTCGCGCGCGCCGCATGGGGTGGACTCCTGGAGGCCGCGGGCGAGATCGCTGACGCGGGAACGTTCACGAGGTTCGAACGCCTGCCCGATGTCGAGGCGCGGTTCGGCGGCTGACGTTCGGGTTCACGACGTTCGGGTGTCGGTCTGGCTCCCACCCCACGATCCTGGAGGTGTCAGATGGCCGTGTCGTACCAACTGGTGATCGACTGCACGTCGCCCGAGCCGCTCGCGCACTTCTGGGCCGAGGCGCTGCACTACGTCATCGAACCCCCACCATCCGGGTTCGACTCGTGGGACGACTTCTACCGGTCCATCGGCGTCGCCGAGGAGGAGCTCGGCATCGGTGCCGACAGCATCGCGGATCCCCATGGCGAGGGTCCGCGGATCTGGTTCCAGGTCGTCCCCGAGAAGAAGTCGATCAAGAACCGCATCCACATCGACGTGCACGCCAGCGGAGGCCGCGATGCGCCTCTCGAGACCCGGCGCGAGCGGGTCGAGGCCGAGGCGGCGCGTCTCGTGTCTACTCGGTGCAACGCGGCTGCACACGATCGTCGAGGAGGGCCTGGACCACTACGCGGTGGCGCTGACCGACCCCGAAGGAAACGAGTTCGACATCAACTAGCTGTTGCCGGAGCGCGTGTATCGTTGAGGACGAGGTGGTTGCTGTGCCGGACTGGTTGATCATCGGGCTCGGCATTGCGGGGTTTCTCCTCGTCATGCTTGGTCTCGCCTTCGCATGGTCGAAATGGATGACCCGTCCGGGCGCCCCCGAGGACTGAACCGCTCGCGCCACCGGGGTGCTTGCGGGGCGATCACTCGCTCGGCGAAGCGAGTTCCACGCGGACGCAAGTGCGGTCATCGACGCGGAGCACCTCGACCGTGCCGCCGTGTGCACGCACGATCTCCCTGACGATGGTCAGCCCAAGACCGGTCCCTTCGGGGTGCGCCGTGTCGTCCGGTGGGAATCCGTCGCCCTCGTCGGTGACCGTGATGACTGCGTCCCCACTGACGGCGCGGATCTCGATCGCGACGTCGCCGGCGCCGTGGCGGAGCGCGTTGTCGACGAGGTTCGACAGCGCCCGGTCGAGCCGTGTGGCGTCGCCCTGGACCTCGATGGGCCGTCGTGCGGTGATGCTGATGGACCGGTTCCCTGCGGCCGCCCGGAACCGGTCGGCGACGCCGGTGGCCAGCTCCACCAGGTCGACCGGGCGGGCCTCGATCGGCAGGCCGCCCCTCTCGGCGCCTGCGCGTTCGAGCAGGTCCTCGGCCAGCGCGATCAGTCGCCGCACCTCGTCGTTGAGGGAGTGAAGCGCCTGGGTCAACTCCTCCGGCTGCCGGGGCTGTGCCAGCGCCAGCTCGATCTCCGTGAGCATCAGAGTCAGCGGTGTGCGCAGCTCATGGCTGGCCTCGGCCACGAACCTCCGCTCGCGCTGCAATCCTTCGTCGAGCCGCTCCAGCATGGCGTTGAGGGTGACCGCCAGCCGGCGCAGCTCGTCGTCTGCGCTGGGCAGCGGAAGTCTCTCCCCCGCGCTGCGGTCGGAGATCGTGGCCGCCCGGGTCCGCATCCGCTCGATCGGGCGCAGGCCCGCTCCGGCGACGGCGTACCCCAGGCCTCCCGCGACGATGAGCGCGAGCGGTACTCCGACGAGCAGCTGGGCGCGTAGCTGTGCGAGAGCCTCGTCCGCGTCCTCTCGCGAGGTGCCGACGACGAGATAGCCGTCCTCCGTGCGCCGTACCAGCAGCAGCGCCATCTCACGTTCGGCCTCGCGTTCCCGGTCAGCTGCGTCGTCGTCGAACACCGTGACGATGCCTTCGCGATAACCGGGCCGGGCGCCCTCGAGCGTCTCGTCGGTCGACGAGGACCCGAGCAAAGGGGCGGCAACGAGCGTCGAGGAGGCCCGGACGTCGCCCTGGGGCGTCAGCGCCTGGGCGTGGACGTCGCCGCCGAGGGCGCGTACCGCCTCGAACTGGGCAGGGGCCGGCAGTGCCGCGAGCCGGTCGGCCTCGGCGGTGACAGTGTCTTGCAGCCGCTCGTCCAGCGCGTCGCTCATGCGCACGTGGACGAACACCCCGAGTCCGGCCAGCGCCACCGCGGTGGTGCCGAGGAACGCCAATGCGACCCGCAACCGCAACGGCCATCGTGCCGGCGCCCATCGCATCAAGGGGTCTCTCCGGTGAGCCGATAGCCCGCTCCGCGCACCGTGTGCAGGGTGGTGACGCCGAAGGGCCGGTCGATCTTGGCCCGCAGGTATCTGACGTAGACGGCGACCACGTTGGAGGCGACTTCGTGGTTGTCGCCCCAGGCCAGGTTGAGCAGCTGCTTGCGCGTGAGGACCTGGCCGGGGCGACGCATGAACGCCTCCAGCAGCGCGAACTCCCGTGCCGACAGCGACACCTCGCTCGCGCCACGCCAGACCCGTCGTCCCGCCGGATCGAGGCGCAGGTCGCCCACTTCGAGCTGGGTCGGGCGCGGCACCGGGCCGCGACGTGCGAGGGCGCGCATGCGGGCCAACAGCTCCTGGAAGGCGAAGGGCTTTGCCAGGTAGTCATCGGCTCCGCTGTCCAGGCCGGCGATCCGGTCGGCCACCGCCGTGCGGGCAGTCAGCATCAGGACCGGCGTCCACACCCGCTCCTCCCGCAGACGGCGGCACACCCGGAAGCCGTCGAGGTCGGGCAGCCGGACGTCGAGCAGGACGACGTCGTACGCACCTCCGAGTGCCGACGTCACCGCCTCAGACCCGGTCCCGACCACGTCGACCACGTCGCCACGCTCGCTGAGCCCACGGGCCACCAGAGCGGCGAGCTTCGCCTCGTCCTCCACCAGCAGCACCCGCATCCGTCCATGCTAGGGAGGTCGATGAGGGCCAGATGAGAAGCTCACGGAGTCCTCATCTTCGCCGCCCTACGGTGGGCACATGAACCTGAACCTGACACCGAAGCGGATCGCCGTGGTGCTTGGCAGCACCGCCGTGGTGATCGCTGGCACCGTTGGCGGCGCTTTCGCCATCGCCGGCGACGACGACGCGCAGGAGCGCCCCATCCCCGCAGCCGACCTCGAGCAGGCCGAGCGAGCGGCGCTCGAGGAGACCGGCGGCGGCACCGTCACCGGGACCGAGGTCGACGACGAGGAGAGCAAGTACGAGGTCGAGGTGACGCTCGACGACGGCACCCAGGTTGACGTCCAGCTCGACCCCGACTTCGAGGTCGTGGGCACCGAGAGCGACGGCAACGAGGACGAGTCCGGCGGCGCCGAGTCCGACGACTGAGCCAGTGTCGTGCGTGCCCTTCTCACCGCGACGAGCGTGGCCATCCTCGTCATGCTCGCCAGTTGTGGCGCTGACGAGGCGGCGACTCAGCAGCCCGAAGAGCCCGTGGAGAGCACGCCCGCACTGGCGCTCCCGCAGTCGGACGAACCGGTCGACCTCGACCCCGCCGAGTTCACCGCCGACGTGACCAACCCGTGGTTCCCGCTCGAGCCGGGCACCCGCTGGATCTACCGCGAGACCACCGAGGACGGCGAGGAGGTGCGCGTCGTCGTCACCGCCACCGCAGTGACCCGCGAGATCGCCAACGGCGTCACAGCGCGCATCGTCCGCGACACCGTCACGCTCGACGGGGAGATCCTCGAGGACACCCTCGACTGGTACGCCCAGGACGCCGACGGAACAGTCTGGTACCTCGGCGAGGACACCGCGGAGTTCGAGAACGGCGAGGTCTCCACCCGCGACGGGTCCTTCGAGGCCGGTGTCGACGGCGCCCAGGCAGGAGTGATCATGCCCGCCTCTCCCGAAGTGGGCATGACCTACCGGCAGGAGTACTACAAGGGCGAAGCCGAGGACCGCGGCGAGGTGCTCGCACTCGGCCAGCACGCGAGCGTCCCGGCAGGCGACTACGACGGCCTGGTGCAGACCGCCGACACCATCCCGCTCGAGCCCGACGTGCTCGAGCACAAGTACTACGCCGACGGCGTCGGACTGGTTCTCACCATCGACAAGGAGGCGGGCGGCCGCGAGGAGCTGCTGTCCGTCACCCGGATCCCCCCAGCCGAGGCACGCCGCGCCGGGCAAGTGCCGCTCGGCGAGCGGTACTGACCCCGCTCCAGCGGCGCCCACCCCTAGGGTGGCGGCCATGAGCAAACCCGTGATCCTCGTTGTCGGAGCCGGCCCGGGCGTCAGCGGCTCGGTGGCCCGCCTGTTCGCGCGCGACGGGTACGACATCGCGCTGCTGGGCATCGACGAGGACCAGCTGACCGCGCTCGCGGACGAGTTCCGGTCAGCCGGCCGCGAGGTCGAGTACGCCGTCTCCGACATCACCGACGTCGACGCGACCACCGACACGATCACCCGGGTGGGTGATCACTTCGGGCGGATCGACGTCCTCCACTTCAACCCGAGTGCCTTCCGTCAGAAGCACCCGCTTGACCTGACCGTCCAGGAGCTCCTCGAAGACGTCGGCCTGGGCGTCGGCGCGCTCCTGACCGCACTCCAGGCGGCCCGCCCGTTCATGCGCGACGGCGCCCGGGTGACCGCGACGGGGAGCATGGCGGCCGACAAGCCGTGGAACGAGGCGGCCTCCCTCGGCGTCCAGAAGGCGGGGCTGCGCAACCTGGTCCGCAGCATCGACACCACTCTGGCCCCCGACGGCATCCGGGCCGTGTCCGTGACCGTCCGCGGCAGCCTGGGCAAGGAAGGCCCGTTCACCCCGGACCGGGTGGCGAAGGCCATCCATGCCGCGGCCTTCCAAGACGACGCGGACTGGCAGACCGAGGTCCCGTACGAGGGGTAGCCAGCGGCTATACCGTGACTTCATGACTGCCCGACACGGTTCCGAGAGCTTCTTCATCGAGGGCGAAGGTCTGATCAACACCCAGCTGGGTGGCCGCTCCGACCACGAGCCCGACCCGATCACCGATCCGGAGGCACCGGCCGCCCGCGCCCCGGCCGCGGACGAAGACCCACCGTTCCGGTTCATTCGGGTCGGCCCGAGAGGCAGGCGGCTCGGCGACCCGGTCATCGCGAAGCTGGCCGACGCGATGATCAGCGGCCGGACCCGCGCGGGCAAGGTCCCGGCCGGGTACACCTACTTCGGCCAGTTCGTCGACCACGACCTCACCATGGACGTCACCGACGTCAGCCTGGGCACCGACATCACGCCCGCAGAGATGCTGCAGGCCAGGTCGCCGAGCCTCGACCTTGACTCGTTGTACGGCGCGGGGCCGGACGACAGCGAGTCCGCGAAGTTCTACGACGACGACGGCATGCACCTCAAGACCGGCACCAGCATCAGGATCGGTCCCGACCGGGCGAAGGTCGCCCACGACCTGCCCAGGGCGGGCACCGGATCCAGGAAGGCACGACGGAAGGCGCTCATCCCCGATCCTCGCAACGACGAGAACCTGATCGTCGCGCAGACCCATCTCGCGATGATCCGCTTCCACAACCGGGTCGTCGACAGGCTGCCCGCGTCGGTGCCGGATGCCCAGAAGTTCCGTCGGGCGCGCAAGTCCGTGACGCTCCACTACCAGTGGCTGATCCGGCACGACTACCTCCCGCGGGTCCTTCAGAAGAACACCCTCGACGAGGTGTTCAACAACGGACGGAAATTGGTCGAGCCGACCGCACTTCCGACCGACGTGCCACGGATGCCGGTGGAGTTCTCGGTGGCGGCATTCCGCCTGGGGCACGCGATGGTCCGCCCGGCGTACGACTGGAACCGCCGCTTCGCAGGCGACAGCGGGTTCCTCGACTACATGTTCCAGTTCTCGGCGGTCGGCGGCGATCTCGGCGGCGAGGATCGGCTGTTGAGCAACTGGCTCGCCGACTGGCGTCGCATGTACGACTTCCCCGCGGGCGGCCGTCCCGCACTCGCGTCGCCGAACGACGTCAACCTTGCGCTCCGGATCGACAGCACTCTGACCGACCCGCTGAAGAACCTTCCGCCCGGCACGTTCGGCGGAGGCCCGCGGATCCCGTTCGACGATCCGCGACGGAGCCTCGCCTTCCGCAACCTGACCCGGGGCGGGATGCTCAAGCTCGCCAGCGGCCAGCAGATGGTCGAGCGACTCAACGAGCTGGGGGTCGGAGTGGAGCCACTGACCCGGTCGGAGATCCTCGACGGCCGAGGCGGCGCCCGGCTCGACTCCCTGACCTCGGCGGAGAAGGACACGATCGCGACCAGGACGCCGCTGTGGTTCTACATCCTGCGGGAGGCCGAGACGGGCGACGGCAGGCTGCGCAGGGTCGGCGCCCGGATCGTGGCCGAAACCATCCACCGGGCCATGCAGGGAAGCAGGTTCTCGATCGTCCGGGACCCGGACTTCCGTCCCCGCCACGGGCGCGACGACACGACGTTCGAGATGACCGACCTGCTGTTCTTCGCGTTCGCCGGGAGGAAGTCCGGGATCAACCCGCTCGGTGGGCGCTGACGCCTGGTCCGGCCCCGGCCCGTCGCTCAGGGGCGGTAGCTGGTCCAGATCGGGTCCAGGACCAGTGCCCGAACCTGAGCGAACGTCAGTGGCGGGGCGGCGGCCGACGGCGGCTCGTAGCCGGGCTTCTCCCCGGTCGAGTCGGCGACGTAGAGGTTGATCGCACCGCCGTCCGGACCGAGCAGGTCGGCGTTGTGGTAGGTCGTGCCGCCGTCCAGCTCGGTGGAGACGTCGCCGATCCGCTCGCCCGCCGCGTTCTCGAGGAACTCGCACGCGAGATAGCTGTCGCGGCAGCCGATGTTGCGCGCGTAGGGCACGCCTTCCGCCATGACGCTGGTGACCTCGTTGCCGTCCGCGTCGGTGGTGGTGACCGGGTCGGGGATCTCGTCCGCCGTCAACTGGCGAGGCCGGAGCATGAGCGAGAGCCGGCCGGTTCCGTCAGGGCCCTCGATCAGCACGTCGACGGCGCCGGTGCCGTTTCGGCCCTCGCCGAGCGGGTCGGCGTCAACGATCCGCACGCCGGCCGGGAGCCGGTCCTCGAGCTCCGCGAGCATCTGGTCGGCCGGCATGTCCCACCAGCCACGGGGGAGCTCGACGTCGAACGGGTCGTCGGGGTCCGCGGTCGTCGGGGTGGCGGGGTCCGGTGTCGGGCTCGGGTCGGCAGCCGCGACGCCGCCGGTGCGGTCGACCGTGGACTCGGTGGCGCCGCCGACGAGGGGCACGGCGAGGACGACGATCGCCGCGACCACCGCGGCGCCAGTGGCCGCGAGGGCGGCGCGTCGGCGGCCCTGGATCCGCCGGCCGGCCGCGATCGCGGCCGGCCCCGGGTCGGTGGCGGGGTAGGCGTCGCGGAGTGCGCGCTCCATGGCGGCGGTCAGGTCGGCGCCGTCGTCGAGGTCGGTGGTCATCGGGTCCTCCTGGGTGTGGTGGCTGAGGTGGCGGGCGAGGTGGTCAGCGGCTCCGGTGGCTCGTCGAGGAGCCTGCGGAGCGCCCGCAGTGCTCGCAGGCTGCGGTTCTTCACGGCGGCTTCGGAGAGGCCGAGGAGCCGGGCGGTTTCGGCGACCCTGTGGTCCTCCCAGTAGCGGAGCACGACGACCGCCCGGTCGAGTTCGCCGAGCCGGCGCAGAGCCGCCATCAGCGTGATCCGGTCGGTCGGGTCGGCGTGCGCGGTCGTCGGCTGCCTGCCCGTCGTCGGGTCGGCCTGCGGGAGCTCGTGGCTGCTGCGGCGCCGCTTCTCGGAGATGAAGGACTTGGTCAGGATGCCGTGCGCATAGGCCACGGGGTCCTCGGCTGACAGGACCCGCGGCCACGCGGCGTACGCCTTGGCGAGGGTCGTCTGCAGCAGATCCTCCGCCGCGCTCGACGAGGTGGTGAGCAGGTAGGCGCTGCGGTAGAGCTGCGCCGATCGCGCAGCCACGAATTCCGTGAACTCCGCATCCTGTCGTTCCCGTCGTCGCACGCGTGCCTCCTGGTCGCGGGGTGCCTTCACCGTAGAGACGCGGTGAGCCCCCCGTCAGGTCTCATACGGATCGGGCGCAGACAAGTTCCGCGTGTCGTGCGCGGCCCGGGCGTGTGTTGGTGCGACAGTGGAGCTGTGGCACACCGTTCGTCCCGCACGACCTGCCAGCTCAACGGCTGCGACAACGCCGCCGCCCACGAGCTCGAATGCCTCGAGCCGACGGGCATCATCTCCCGAGACCTCCTCCTGTGCGACGAGCACGAGGAAGAGTTCTTCGACGTCGAGTGCGTGGTCCTCAGCGCGTAGCAGCACGTCCTACGGCGGAGGGATCCGCTCGCGCCAGGCGCGATTCGAGACCTCCCGGTCGTCGTGTGTCGCCCAGGTGTCGATCGTGACGTCGACTCCACTCGGCGAGACGCGGAGCTCCATCGTCGAGCGCACGTTGACCACCATGCCCGGCCAGGTCAGGTCGAAGATCGTCTCGGCGGTCGCCCGCTGCTCGAACGTACGACGGTCGACGCTCACCTCGCCCCGGTAGTCCTCGCGGGCCCACCCGTCGTACGGCGTCTCGTAGTCAGAGACCGTCCGGGTGCGGGCATGGGTCGTGCGACGGAGGACGTCGTCCCGGATCTCCCAGGCCACCCCCTCGAGGCTCTCGGACGAGTGCTCCGCCCCCTGCGTGAAGGTTGGCGCCGGGTGTTCCCCGGACTCGAGCAGCGGCAGCTCCAGCCACCCGCCGTGGATGGTGAGGGTGACCGGAGCGGGAGGAGCGACCGTGTTCGGCCAGTCGCAGCCGGCCACGCTCACCCGAAGGGTGTTGTCGGGTGAGAAGGAGTAGGCGCACGCGTCGAGGTCGAGGACGACGTCGTACTCCCGGCCCGGGACCAGCGGATCGGGCCGGCCGTGCACGCCATCCCGAAACGCCAGGTCGACGGTGCCGCGGGTGACCAGTGCCGAGGTGCCGTCCGGGAACACGTCGCAGACCTTCACCGACAGCGACGCTGCCTGCGCGTCGGCGCTGACCCGGATCCCCACGCGAGGCTGGCCGACTATCGCACCGGCCGGAGGGCTCACGTCCCAGGTCAGGGAGCGGGTGTCGTCGAGGCGCTGGTCGGTGGAGAGACCCCAGGGCAGGTGACCGGCGCAGTCGATCCAGGCCGTCGTCCCGACGTCCGGGATCACCGGCAGGGAGCGACGGCCGCCGAGCTCGACCGGGTGCGGCCGGGTGGGCGGGACGGACGGGAGACGCAGCCAGTAGCCCTCGTGCAGGTCCAGATCGGGTTCCGGGCGGGTCGAACTGCGCACGAACACGTCGCAGTGGGACTCGTACGTGGTCGAGTCGTCCGGCCGCAGCCAGCGGTCGAACCAGGCAGCCATCTCGACGTCGAGGTCGATGCGCGGGCCGGGCATCGCGGTGCGTGGGTCGGCGTGCGCCCACGGGCCGGCCAGCAGTCGGTGCGGAACGCCGTTCTCGGCCAAGGCGGCCACGGTCCGGAACGAGTTGTTGCGGTAGCCGTCGGCCCACCCGGCCACGAGCATCGTCGGGATGTCGATCCGCTCGTAGCCCGACCCGTCCGGGCCCAGCCGCACCGAGCCGCCGCGCCAGTAGTCGCCGTGCGCGTTCTCGCGCAACCAGGTCAGCACCCAGGGCTCGTTGGTCTCCAGCCGGCGCCGCCACTCCTCCTCCCAACCGTCTCCCCAGACCGCGGGGACGGGTGGCAGCACGCACATCGGGGTCATGTAGTGGCAGTAGTCCACGAGATCGACCAGCCGCAGCGCCCCGCCGCGCCAGTGGACGTCGTCGGTCCACCGGTCGTCGCTGGAGTAGATCGCGAACACGGCGCCCAGCGCCGGGGCGTCCTCGCAGGCGATCTGCAGCGAGTTGAAGCCGGAGTACGACGTGCCGAACATCCCGACCCGGCCCGAGCACCATTCCTGGTCGGCCAACCAGGCGATCACCTCGACCAGGTCGCGCTGCTCCGCGGGTGGGTACTCGTCGGTCGCGTCGCCCGACGACGAGCCGGTGCCGCGCACGTCGAGCCGGCACACGGCGTACCCGAACCGGTCCCGCAGGTCCTCGTACCCGGATGAGTACGACGAGGTGAGGTCGTCCTTGCGATAGGGCAGCGCCTCGAGCAGGCACGGCTGCGGCCCTGCCTCGGACGCCGGGAGGAAGAGCGTGGCGGCCAGCTCGACCCCGTCGCGCATCCGGATCCGGACGTCTCGCTGCGAGCCGCTCACGACCGGACGCCGTCCAGCAGGGCCAGCACCTCGGGAGAGTGCAGCGACTCGCTGACGTTGCCGTCCCTGCCGACCGTCGTGGGCGCGGTGAACATCGAGTTGAGCACGGCCTCCTCGGCGGCCTCCACCACTGCCGCGAAGAGCGAGTCGAGCGCGTAGCCCGCGACCAGGTCGGTGCGGTCGGGCTGGATCCCGCGGTCGAGGCGCATCCCGGTCCCGAAGCCGAGGAAGATCTCTCCGCTCCCGTGATGGGCGACGGAGCCGGTGCGAGCCAGGCCGAGGCCGATCCGCCGGGCCAGCCGCGAGCAGGCCGCGCCGTCGACGGGAGCGTCCGTGACCACCAGGCCGATGCAGGATCCGGCCGGAGTGGGTGGACCCGGCGGCCGCGAACCGCGATCCGACATCAGCCGCCCGACCTGCACCCCGGCGACCACGGCCTGGTCGCGGACGCCGAAGTTGGTCATCAGCAACACGGCCACCGTGTGCCCGTCGGCGGTGACGCGGGACGACGTGCCGATCCCGCCCTTGTACTCGAAGCAGGACATGCCCGTGCCGGACCCCACGGCGCCCTCGTCCGGGGCCACGGAGGCGCCTCGCCCGTCGAGCGCGGCCTGCCGTGCGGTCCGTACGTCGTCGGCGGTGACCTGCATCCGCCGACAGTCGTTGAGGAACGAGTCGTCGCACTCCGCGACCACGGGGATCACGACCTCCTGCGCGACCTGCGAGTTCGACTCGATCTCGAGCTCGCACGCGGCGTCGTACACCCGGCCCAACTGCATGGTCGAGGTCAGGTAGACCGGCGTCTCCGCGCATCCCCACTCGCCTGCGGCCAGGAAGCCGGTGCACTCGCCGGCGCCGTTGAGCACCGCACCGCCCGCGGGGACCGGTCGCTGGTAGGCGTCCTCGGCGAGCACGACCGCCGTGACGCCGGTCCGCGCGATCCCGCGACCGGTCGGCGGCGGCGGCTCGTCCCGGTGGATCGTGGCGTGCCCGACGCCGACCCCGGCGACGTCGAGCACCGAGTTGGTCGGGCCGGTGGGCAAGGTGCCGATCCGGATCCCCAGGTCACGAGCGCGCGGCATGCGCACATCCTGCCCGACCCTGCCGATGTCATGGGGTGGGATGCTGACGCCGTGACGCCCTCGCCCATCCCGGTGGTCTGGTCGCCCGAGACCCGCCGGCACGAGCCGAAGCACGAGGTGTGGGTCGGCGTCCCCACGACCGGCACGGAGGTCCCGGCCCGGGTCGACGCGATCCTGGCGGCGCTGGACGGGCACCCGCGGCACCACGCCACGTCGTACGACGACGAGGTGCTCCGCGCGGTGCACGACCCGGAGTTCCTGACGTTCCTCGCCGGGGCGAGCGAGGTCTGGGCGAGGGGCCCCTACGAGGAGCTGGTGGGCCAGGACCGGGTCGTGCCCTACTTCTTCCCGACCCCTGCCCTGGTCGCGGGCATGGAGCCGTCTCCCGCGGCGGCGGTGCATGCGCAGACCGGGCGCTGGTGCTACGACACGATGACGGTGGTCGGGCCCGGCACCTGGGAGGCGGCTCGGGCTGCCGTGGATTGCGCGCTCACAGCGGTCGACGTGGTCGGGGCAGGGGAGCGGGCGGCGTACGCCCTGTGTCGGCCGCCCGGTCACCACGTCACTCGGGCCGGCTACGGCGGCTCCTGCTACCTCAACAACGCAGCCGTCGCCGCAGAGGGCCTGCGTCGCAGTGGTCACGCCCGGGTCGCGGTCGTCGACGTCGACGCGCATCACGGGAACGGCACCCAGGCGATCTTCTGGGAGCGAGCCGACGTGCTCTACGGCTCGGTGCATGTGGACCCGGCCGCGGGCTGGTTCCCCCACGTGTTCGGTCATGCGACCGAGACCGGTGCGTATGCGGGCACCGGTGCGACCCGGAACCAGCCGCTCCCCGAGGGCACCGGGGACGACGGCTGGCTCGACGCCGTGGCCGATCTGGCTGGCTGGGTACGCAGCGAGGGCGGCGAGGCCTTGGTGGTCTCGCTCGGCGTGGATGCGGCTGCGGAAGACCCGGAGAGCCCGCTCCTGGTCACCGCCGACGGCTATCGCGAGGCCGGTCGCCTGCTCGGCGGTCTCGGCCTGCCGACCGTGGCTGTCCAGGAAGGCGGCTACCACCTGCCCAGCCTCGGCGGCCTGGTCGCGGCGTACCTCGCGGGCCATGCCGGGTCACCCACCTGAGCGGGACGGGCGACTGGCTAGGTTGGGCGGATGATCGAGATCAGGCCCGCCCAACCGGCCGACCGCACGGCCGTCCACCGCGTGACGGAGGCCGCCTTCGGTGACGAGGGCCCCAGGGTCGTCGAGCTGCTGGGGGCCCTTGACGCCTCCGAACGGACTCAGCTGAGCCTGGTGGCCGAGGCCGACGGGGCGGTGGTCGGGCACGTCCAGCTCAACCGGAGCTGGCTCGATGCCCGCGAGTCGCTGGTCGACGTGCTCGTGCTCAGTCCGCTGTCCGTGGACCCGGCCCACCAGCGGCAGGGGATCGGCGGCCAGCTCATCGAGACGGCCGTCGCCACAGCCTCCAAGGAGGGAGCGCCGGCCGTCTTCCTCGAGGGCTCGCCGGACTACTACGCAAGGCACGGGTTCGAGCGGGCCAGCGACCGGGGCTTCACCCGGCCCTCGGTGCGGATCCCGGAAGCTGCCTTCCAGGTCGCCGTGCTCGAGGCACACGAGGAGTGGATGACCGGAGCGCTCGTCTACTGCGACGCGTTCTGGGCCCAGGACTGCGTCGGGCTTCGCGACCCTCTACTGGCCGAGACGGAGCGGTCACTCGGCTAGACCGGATACCCGACCGACGCCACACCGGCCCGCGTCACAAGCCGAGCCTGAGGCGAGCGTGGACACGTGGCCGGGGGCTACGCTCGCGGTCCCGTGTCACTCCCTCCGGCACTCAACGAGCATCTCCTGCGACTGCTGCGCTGCCCCACGTGCGGTGGTCGACTCCACGCGGGCGAGGGAGCGGTTCAGTGCCCGAAGCGTCACACCTTCAATGTCGCCCGCCAGGGTTACGTCAGCCTGCTCGCAGGCAGGCGACCCATCAGTGGAGACGACGCCGCCATGGTCGCGGCACGCGGCCGGTTCCTCAGCAGCGGCTGCTACGAAGCGGTGCGTCGGGCGGTGGTCGAGAAGGCGGCCGCAACCGCTCCGGAGGGTGGCGCTCTGGTGGATGCGGGGTGCGGAACCGGGTACTACCTGGCCGGTGTGCTGAACCGCCTGCCCGGATTCTGGGGGCTCGGCCTGGACACCTCCGCGTTCGCGCTGCGCGCAGCGGCACGGGTACATGAGCGTGCCGCGGCTGCAACCTGGGACATCTTTCGTCCGCTCCCGCTGGCGAGTGCGGTCGCCGACCTCGTCCTCGACGTGTTCGCACCGCGCAACCCTGCCGAGTTTCTCCGGATTCTCCGCCCGGCCGGTCGCTTGATCGTGGTACGCCCAACTGACCGGCACCTCGCCGAGCTTCGGGACCAGGTGCCCACCATGGTGGCCGTCGACCCGGCGAAGGAACAGAGGCTGCACCAAGCGCTGAGCCCGTTCTTCGAAGCGGCGGCCACCGACCGTGTCGAGTACTCCGCGCCCTTGACCGGCCAACAAGCGCAGGACCTGCTGGACATGGGCCCAACCGCACACCACCTGGACCGCGCGCCGGCTCCCTCCCGCCCGTCCCCCGGGCCGGTCACCATCTCGGTCCTGATCTCCGAGTACCAGCCGCGCTGAGCGAAAGCGACTAGAACACATGTTCGAATCAGGTGTAGCATGGTGCGATGGCAACGTACGTCGCTCCGCCGGGCTGGCCGCCGCAGGTCCGCCCTCCCGACGCCCCGGCCTGGGAGCGCACCGCCGCCAACTGGCTGCTCGACATCTGCCCGCCGGAGTACCGCGCCTACAGCGGCCTGCGCCGCCACGTCGTGGTGCTGGCGCGGTTCGCGGTCCTCCACGTCGAAGCCAGCCAGGCCGCCTGCCGCAGGGGTCTGAGCGAAGCCCGGTCCGATCTCCGGGACGTCGCCACCCTCGAGGTGGTCGAGGCCGCCGTGCAGACCTTCCAGCTCGAGGAGGCCCGACTGATCGGCCTGCGGCGCGCGGTCGGGCTGGTCGAGGACGCGCTGCGCGGGCGACGGTACGTCGCGCGGCTGTAGCGTCGGTCCCCGTGCAGCGCTTCTCGAGCATCGTCCTCGTCGACTCCCGGGGGTGGGTTCTGCTGCAGGAGCGCGACGAGTTCCCGGACATCGATCCCGACAAGTGGGGCTTCGTGGGCGGCCACCTCGACGAGGGTGAGGACTACGTGACCTGCGCCTACCGCGAGCTGGAGGAGGAGACCGGACTGCGGTTGGACGGCGGGCTGCAGCTGTTCGGAACCTTCACCGTCTTCCATGACCACACGGGCACCGACGACGAGCTCGCACTCTTCGCGATGCGTGTCGACCTGTCAGACGATGACATCGACTGCCAGGAAGGCCGCCAGATCGTGTTCGTCGCACCCGGCCGAATCCGCGAGCTCGACCTCACGGCGGCCGCCCGGATCGTGCTGCCGCAGTTCCTCGACTCCCACGCCTACGCCGCGATGGCCTCCTGACGGCGCCCCACCGGGGCCGGCGACAACAGCGCCGCCACCGCGAACCAGCCGGCCGACCACGCGATGACGCCGTATCCGTCCCCGAGCGCGATCATGGCGATGACGCTGCCGACGAGGGCGAGGCCGGCGAACCGCGGCGTGACCCTCCGGCGGAGGTCCGCCACCGCCAGGACGGCATAGCCGAGCAGGATGCCCATCAGTCCGAGCGGGAAGACGGCGTCGAGGACCTCGCGCCCGTCCACCAGTGTGGCGCCGGCGACGAATGCGAGCGTGGCGGTGCCGAGGCAGGCGAGGCCGAAGCCGGTCCGGGCGGCCCACCCCGTCGCCGAACGCAGAAGTGACCCCAGCGTGGCGGCACCTGCCACCAGGGCGAGGCCGAAGACCGCCTCGAGGAGGTAGTCGGCCGTGCTCGTGAAAACCCGAGGTTGGTCGACCGCGACGTCGATCGCGGCGGTCACGGCGAACAGGCCGCCGGCGACCAGAGCCAGGTGGCGAGTGGTGATGGTCATGTCGGTTCCTCTCTTGTACGTCGCTGATCGACGTCGGTCCGGGAACGCTAGGTCCGTGCGTGGCTCCGGGGCGTCGGACCGTGGGCCGAACTCGACGTAGGACCACGGACTGACGACGCTCTCGTCGGAAGCGCCCTAGATTGTGCGCACCATGGACCGCCTCCGCCCTTCCCGCAGCCAGCTGTTCGACATCGCGCTCGCGCTGGCGCTCGCCGTCATCGGCTGGTGGGAGGTACTGGCAGACCCGCTGGCCGAGGACGTTGTCGGCGGACCGGTGTGGCTCAACCTCCTCGCAGTGGCGGGCATGACGCTCCCACTCGCCTGGCGCCGCCGGGCGCCGTTCTGGGTCGCCATGACGGTGTACGCCGTCCTGGCCGGTCGCGCCCTCGCGGCCGAGCCCCTCGAGCTCTATCCGACCTTCCTCGCCGTCCTGATTGCGACCTACACGGTCGCGTCATACGCGCCCCTGCGCGATGCGCTTCTGTCCGCCGCCTTCTCGGGACTCGCGATCTCCGTGGCGGTCGTGGAAGGCAGTGGCACCGATGCCGCACCGGATCCACTGGCGTCGGCCATCCTGTTCGGCACCGTGTGGCTCATCGGCCGTGTGGTCGGTGTCCGCAACGAGCGCGCCATGCGGCTTCACGACGCCCGCGAACAGCACGCACAGGAGGCGGTTGCCGCCGAGCGGGACCGGATCGCCCGGGAGCTGCACGATGTGGTCTCGCACAGCCTGGCGGCGATCGTGATGCAGGCCGGTGGTGCCCGCAACGTGTTCGACGACGATCCCGAGCGAACCCGGGAAAGCCTGCGCTCGATCGAGGACAACGCGCGGCGCGGCCTGGCCGAGATGCGTCGGCTGCTGGGGCTGTTCGGGGAGCAGGCGGACCTCGGGCCGCAACCCGGCGTCGCTGAGATCGGTGACCTGGTGGCGGAGGTTCGGAGGGCCGGTCTCGACGTCGAGCTGGAGATCTCCGGCATCGACCAGGCCCTCTCGCCCGGGGTCGACGTGTCGGCGTACCGGATCGTGCAAGAGGCCCTCACCAACGTCATGAAGCACGCCGGGCGATGCCGCGCCTGGGTCGTCGTCCGCGCCGACGGCGAGTGGGTCGACCTCGAGGTGTCCGACGACGGGGCCGGCGCCGGCGCCGGCAACGTCTCTCCCGGCGACGGCCGTGGCCTGCTTGGGATGCGCGAGCGCGCCGAGGTCCTCGGCGGCACCGTCGAGACCGGAGCAGACGAGGCCGGGTTCCGGGTCCGGGCAAGGTTGCCGTTGTGATGCGTGTCGAGGGTTCGCCGGTGCGGGTTCTGCTGTGCGACGACCAGGAGCTGGTCCGAGCCGGCCTCGACATGCTGCTCGCGGGTGACCCGGACGTCCAGGTGGTCGGCCATGCCGCCGACGGCCTCGAAGCGGTCCGGATGACGGAGCAACACGATCCGGACGTCGTGCTCATGGACGTCCGGATGCCCGGGGTGGACGGGATCGAGGCGACTCGCAGGATCCGATCGAGCGCGCGGGACGAGCGCCCGCGAGTCGTGATCCTGACCACGTTCGACCTCGACGACTACGTCTTCGCGGCGTTCCGGGCGGGTGCCAGTGGCTTCCTGCTCAAGGACGCGCCGCGGGAGCGGATCCTGGAGGCGGTGCATGCTGCCGCCGAGGGAGACGCGCTGGTCGCCCCCTCGGTCACACGTCGGCTGATCGAGCACTTCGTCAGCCCCGCAGCCCGCGAGGCGACCAGGCCTCCGCAGCTCGACGCCCTCACGCCTCGTGAGCTCGAGGTTCTCGAGCTGATCGGTCACGGGCTCTCGAACGCCGAGCTCGCGGAGCGCCTCGTCCTCAGTGAGAAGACCGTCAAGACCCACGTCGGTCGGATCCTGGCCAAGCTCGGGCTGCGCGATCGGGTCCAGGCGGTCATCCTCACCTACGAGGCCGGCCTCGTGGTGCCGGGCGGAAACTAGCCCCGCCTGCGTTGCGCCTCCTCGACTCCGACACCTACGCCGCCTTGACCTCCTGACGTTGGGCAAGCGGGCACTCGCTACGTTGCTGCAATGGGATTCCACGTGTTCCCGGTTCCCGAGCCTGGTGCCGAGGACGTCGTCGTCGGCACGCACGGACGCGACGAGGGCGTGGTGTACACGGGTACCGAGGACGGCAGCATCTTCCGGGTCTCCCACGACGGCCAGAAGATCGACCGGGTCGCCCACACGGGCGGCCGACCACTCGGCCTCGAGATCGACCTCGACGGCCGCCTGGTGGTCTGTGACGGCCACCGTGGCCTGCTCCGGGTGGACCCCACGACAGGGTCGGTCGAGGGCGTCACCGACTCCGTCGCCGGTCGCCGGATGGTTTTCTGCAACAACGCCGCGGTCGCGACCGACGGCACCGTGTGGTTCTCCGACTCCTCGACGAAGTTCGGCCTCGAGAAGTGGAAGGCCGACTTCGTCCAGGACACCCGCACCGGTCGCCTCCTCCGGCTGCGGACCGACGGCGCGATCGACGTCGTTCTCGACGGGCTGGCGTTCGCGAACGGCGTCGCCCTCAGTCGTGGCGAGGACTTCGTGGCCGTTGCCGAGACCGCTGCCCGGACGGTCGCGCGGCACTGGCTCACCGGCGACCGGGTGGGCGAACGCGACTACCTCGTCACAGACCTCCCCGGCTACCCCGACAACATCGCCCGGGGAAGCGACGGGTTGATCTGGGTCACGATCGCCAGCCCCCGCGACCCCTTGGTGGAGCGGCTCCAGTCCGGCCCGAGGTGGCTACGCCGCCAGGTGACCCGGATCCCGGAGTCGCTCCAGCCGAAGCCGAAGCGCACCGTCCGCGTGCAGGCGTACGACGACAGCGGGACCCTTGTCCGCGACTGCGACGTGGCTGCGACCGAGCACGGAGATCGCTATCACATGGTGACCGGCGTCCGGGAGCACGACGGCCGCATCTGGATGGGCAGCCTTCACGAACCCGCGATCGCGCTCCTCGAGCCGTGACCCGGCACGTCCGCCGTCCTGTCCTCCCCGGGGACCCCTGAATCCCCCTTCCTCACGTCTACACTCCTCGACATGGGCCACCTCGAGTCGATCACGTCCCCACGGGACCTGCGTGATCTCTCGGGCGACCAGCTGGACGCGCTCGCCAGCGAGATCCGCGACGTCCTGGTCCGGACCTGTTCCCGCACCGGCGGCCACCTCGGGCCCAACCTCGGCGTGGTCGAGCTGACCATGGCCATCCACCGGGTGTTTGACTCCCCGCGGGACCGCGTGGTGTTCGACACCGGCCACCAGGCCTATGTCCACAAGCTGCTCACCGGGAGGCTGGAGGCCTTCCAGGAGCTTCGGCAGGAGGGTGGCCTCAGCGGCTACCCCAGCCAGGCCGAGTCCGAGCACGACATCGTCGAGAACTCCCACGCTTCCACCGCCCTCAGCTACGCCGACGGCCTGGCCAAGGCCTACGCGATCCGCGGCGAGGACCGGCACGTGGTCTCCGTCATCGGCGACGGCGCTCTCACCGGGGGCATGGCGTGGGAGGCCCTGAACAACATTGCCGTCGCCCAGACCAGCCGGCTCGTGATCGTCGTCAACGACAACGGCCGCTCCTACACGCCCACCGTGGGCGGCCTGGCCAACGCCCTCACCACGCTGCGCACCAACCCTCGCTACGAGCAGGTTCTCGACCTGGTCAAGAAGCGGCTCAACGCCGTCCCGGGCATCGGCCCGGCGGCGTACGACGTGCTGCATGCGATGAAGAAGGGGATGAAGGACGCACTGGCTCCGCAGGGGCTCTTCGAGGACCTCGGCCTGAAGTACGTCGGCCCCGTCGACGGGCACGACCGGGCGGCAATGGAGCAGACCCTCAGCCAGGCAAAGCGGTTCGGTGGGCCGGTCATCGTGCACGCGATCACCCGCAAGGGCTTCGGGTACGACGCCGCGGAGCGGCACGAGGCGGACCAGTTCCACTCACCGCAGCCCTTCGACGTCGAGACGGGGGAGGAGAAACCCCGCGGGCGGATCTGGACCGACGTGTTCGCCGACGAGATGGTCCACATCGGCAAGCGACGCCAGGACGTCGTCGCGATCACCGCCGCGATGGTGCATCCGGTCGGACTCGACCTCTTCCAGGCCCGGTTCCCCGAGCGCACGCTCGACGTCGGCATCGCCGAACAGCACGCGACCACCAGTGCCGCTGGCCTGGCCATGGGGGGCCTGCACCCGGTCGTCGCCGTCTACGCCACCTTCCTGAACCGGGCCTTCGACCAGGTCCTCATGGACGTGGCCCTGCACAGGTGCGGCGTCACGTTCGTGCTCGACCGGGCAGGGGTGACTGGCGACGACGGGGCCAGCCACAACGGCATGTGGGACATGTCGGTGTTCCAGGTGGTGCCCGGCCTGCGCATCGCCGCGCCGCGCGACGCCACCCGCCTCCGCGAGCTCCTCAACGAGGCGGTCGAGGTCTCCGACGCGCCGACGATCGTGCGGTTCCCCAAGGGCCCGCCACCGGCCGACATCGACGCCGTCGACACGGCGGGCGGGGCCGACGTCCTGGTCCGCAACGGGACCCGCGACGTGCTGATCGTCGCGGCCGGCTCGATGGCGGAGACCGCCGTCGACGTGGGCGGTCGGCTGGTCGCGCAGGGCATCGGGGTCACCGTGGTCGACCCGCGCTGGGTGAAGCCCGTGAACCCCGCCATCGTGGAGCTCGCCCGCACACACAAGCTCGTGGTCAGCGTCGAGGACAACGGCCGGGTCGGCGGCTGCGGTGCCGTCCTGCTGCAGACCTTGAACGACGCCGGGGTGGACACCCCGTTCCGGCTGCACGGCATCCCGCAGGAGTTCCTCGGCCACGCCAAGCGCGCGGCCATCCTCGAGCGGGTCGGCCTCACCCCGCAGGCGCTGGCCCTCGGCATCGTCGAAGACGTAACGGCCCTCGCCGAGGGTCGTTCACTGGTCGATGCCGAGCACACGGTCTGACCCACGGCCCACCATCCGGGCGGTGATCACGGCCCTCCTCCCGCTGCTCCTGGTGCTGCCCTTGGGGGCGTGCTCGGCCGAGCAGGACGACCCGCCCGCCCCGTCCGCCGACACGAACGACGACGAACGCACCGGCGAGACGGATCCCGCTCCGGATGTGGCGGCGGCCATCGCCCGGGCGCTCCGACAGCGCGCGGACGCCGTACGCAGCGGGGACCAGGCGGCCTTCGAGGCCGGCGTCTCCGCCGCCGATCCCGACTTCGTCCGGACGCAGTCGACGTACCTGGCGAACCTCGAGCAGCTCCCGCTGGGCCAGTTCGACTACCGGCTCGACCGCAACAGCATCGTGCGATCCGCCGGCGGCTACTGGGCGAGCGTCGACGTGACGCTCGAGCTCGAGGGGTACGACGAGCGGCCCGTCGTGACCCGCGACCGCTTCCTGTTCCAACCGCAGGCAGACGGCCGGTTTGCGTTGGCGTCGGTCACCAACCCGGCCTGGGAGCGTCAGAACCGGATCGACCCGCAGCCGTGGGACCTCGGCCCGATCACGGTTCGCTCCGGCGGCGGCGTCCTCGGTGTCTTCGACGCCGGGAGCGCCGCGCAGGCTGACGGCCTGGTGTCCGAGGCCGAGCGCGGGATCACCGAGGTCGCCGCCGAGATCCCGTTCGTCTGGGACCCGAACGTCGTGGTGTTCGCACTCTCCGATGCCGACTTCATGTCCGCCCTTGATGACGTGCCGGGCGGCGAGCCGCTCAACCTCGACGCGGTGACCTTCCAGGTGCCGGCCCGCCCGGGTTCCAGGCGGATCGCCGACACCCGCATCGTGTTGAACCCGCGCATGGTCGCCGGCGCCGAGCCCGGCCGCGGGAGGCTGGTCCGCCATGAGCTGCACCCACGTCGCGGTCGGTGACCGCGCCGCCGGCGTGCCCACCTGGCTCAGCGAGGGGCTGGCGGAGTACGTCTCGGTGCGGCCCCTCCCGCCGGAGGACCGGGCCATCTCCGAGGCTGCGCTCTCCGCGGCCGTGGCCGGCCTTTCCGAACTGCCCTCGGACGAGGAGTTCGCGGGTCCGACGTCGGCGGCCAGCTACGGCGTGGCCTGGTGGGTGTGCGAGTACCTCGCGAACGCCTACAGCGAGTCCATCCTGTGGAGTCTCCTGGAGGTCATGCCCGAGAAGGGCGCAGAGGTGGCCCTGGCCGACCTGCTGGTGACCGACGAGGCCGCCCTGGCCCGCAGGGCCGGCCGGCTGATGCTGGCGACGTACCAGCAGGATTGACTAGGTTGCTGCGCATGAACGTGTTCCGCACGAAGTCCGTCGAACAGTCCATCGCCGAGACCGAAGAGCCCGAGCACCGTCTGAAGAAGAACCTCGGGGCCCTCGACCTCACGATCTTCGGGGTGGGCGTCATCATCGGCGCCGGCATCTTCGTTCTGACCGGCACCGTCGCCGCGACCAACTCCGGACCGGCCATCGCGATCTCGTTCGCGATCGCCGGCCTCGCCTGCGCGCTCGCGGCTCTTTGCTACGCGGAGTTCGCCTCCACGGTGCCGGTCGCGGGCAGCGCCTACACGTTCAGCTACGCGACGTTCGGCGAGCTGATCGCCTGGATCATCGGCTGGGACCTGGTGCTGGAGTTCACGATCGGCTCGGCGGCTCTGTCGACGAGCTTCTCGAGCTACCTGCAGACCGTGCTGGACGGGACGGCGTTCGAGATCCCGGAGTCGCTGGCCACTGCCGAGGACGGTCTGTTCAACCTGCCTGCGGTGCTGGTCGCGCTCCTGGTGATGACCGTCCTGATCCTCGGCATCAAGCTGTCGAGCCGGATCAACCAGATCGTCGTCGCGATCAAGCTCACGGTCATCATGCTCGTCGTGGTAGCCGGAATCGGCTACATCGACGCCGACAACTACACCCCGTTCATTCCGCCCGCCGAGGGGGCCGCGGAAGGGGAGGGTGGCTTCATGGACGTGACGCTGATCTCGACCATCTTCGGTCTCGATCCCAGCGTCTACGGGTTCGCCGGCGTGGTCGCCGGAGCCGCGCTCGTGTTCTTCGCCTTCATCGGGTTCGACATCGTGGCGACCACCGCCGAGGAGTGCCACAACCCCCAGCGCGACGTGCCACGCGGGATCCTCGGCTCCCTGGCCATCGTCACCGTCCTCTACATGGCGGTGAGCCTCGTGATCACCGGCATGCAGGACTTCCGCGACATCGACCCCGAGGACGCCGCGCCGCTCTCGACGGCCTTCGACTCCGTGGGCGTGGAGTGGATGGGCGACGTGATCGCGATCGGGGCCTGCATCGGCCTCGTCGTCGTCGCGATGATCCTGATGCTCGGCCAGACCCGGGTCGGCTTCGCCATGGCCCGCGACAACCTGTTGCCCAGGGGCCTGGCCAAGGTGCACCCGACGTTCGGGACGCCGTACGTCATCACGGCGGTGACCGGCGTGGCGGTGGCCGCAATTGCCGGCTTCGTCCCGCTCACCACCCTGGCCGAGCTGGTCAACATCGGCACCCTCTTCGCGTTCATCCTCGTGAGCATCGGCGTGGTGATCCTGCGGCGGACCCGCAGCGACCTGCCGCGGGCCTTCCGGGTCCCGGCTGCGCCGGTCGTGGCCACGCTTTCGGTGTTGCTGTGCCTCTACCTGATGCTCAACCTGACCGGCGGCACCTGGGTGCGGTTCATCGTCTGGATGGCGATCGGCCTGGTCGTGTACTTCGCCTACGGCTACCGGAGGAGCAGGCTCGGCCGCGGGGAGACCACGTCCCAGCCGACGGCCGACTCGGTCTGACCCCTCACTGTCGGACCGTCATGGGGCCAGCAGGGCCGCGACCAACTGGCGGAGGACCCTGAGCTGGGCGCGCATGTGGCCGCCGTCCTCCATCGACCGGCACAGCAGGAAGGCGCCCTCGAAGGTCACGAAGACGTGGTTCGCCAACGCGTCCACGTCGACGTCCGCGGGCCGAGGGCCGCTCCGCCACGGCCGCACGCAGCAGATCCGCGATGGCGATGCGCCAGGCGTCGATGGCGGCCACGATCCGGGCGTTCGTGCCGCTCACGGCCAGCTGCCGCTCGGTGAGCACGGCGACGTAGAGGCAGCTGGACTGTGCGGACATGATCTCGTCCGCCTCGTCCTCGAAGTAGCGCAGGAAGGCGATCACACGCTCCACCGGGTCGGTGACGGAGGCCGTCTTCGCCAGTGCAGTCTCGAGGTGGACCACGTCGGCGTCGGCGTACCTGTCCACGAGCGCCTGGGCGAGGGCGAGCTTGGAGTCGAAGTGGTGGAAGAACGCCCCCTTCGACGTCGTGGCGGCCTGGAGCACCTGGTCGACCGAGGTCGCGGCGTAGCCGTTCTCGATGACGAGCTGCTCGGCGGCGTCGAGGATCCGTGCCCGGGTCGCGGTTCCGTCTTTTGGCATGAAATACCTTGTACCAGACCAAACGGTCTGATACAAACAGACCGTTCAGTCTGTTACCACTTTGGAGGGAAACCATGGCCGCAGCCACGCGACCACTGCTCGACGGCCGTCCGTACCTGACCGACGGCGGCCTCGAGACCGACCTGATCTTCAACCACGGCATCGATCTCCCCGAGTTCGCCGCCTTCCCGCTCGTCGAGGACGATTCCGGGCGGCAAGCGCTCGCGGCCTACTACGCGGCGTACGCCGACCTGGCCCAGAAGGCCGGCGCCGGGCTGGTGCTCGAGTCACCCACCTGGCGTGCGAACCCTGACTGGGCCGCGAAGGTCGGCTACGACGCCGCCGCGCTCGACCGGGCGAACCGCGAGGCCGTGCGCTTCATGCACCAGCAGCGTGATGGGTACGACCTCTCCGACGTCCTGATCAGCGGGCAGATCGGTCCGCGCGGTGACGGCTACGTGGCGGGCGAGAAGGCCGACCCGGACGAGGCCGCGGCCTACCACAAGCCGCAGATCGAGTCCTTCGCCGCTGCCGGCGCCGATCTGACCCAGGCGCTCACCATGACCGGGCCGGAGGAGGCGATCGGCATCGTGCGGGCCGCCCGGAGCGTCGGCCTGCCGGTGGGCATCTCGTTCACGGTCGAGACCGACGGGCGGTTGCCCGACGGTACGACGCTCGCGGACGCAGTCGCCCAGGTCGAGACCGACGGTGGACCCGACCACTACCTGCTCAACTGCGCGCACCCGGAACACGTGCTGCCCGGCCTCACCGACGAGAACGGCGGCGGGTGGCGCGAGCGGATCGTCGGCTTCCGGCCGAACGCATCGAAGCGGACGCACCAGGAGCTCGACGAGGCCGAGGACCTGGACGCCGGGGATCCTACCGAGCTGTCGTCGTCCTTCGAGAGGCTGCGGACGCTGCTCCCGTCGGTGTCGCTAGTGGGCGGTTGCTGCGGCACGGACGCCCGGCACGTGGCGGCCCTGTGGAGCCTGGCCTGACCTGAGGTCAGACGACCCGCACCCGGGTCCGGCTGGTGGTGAACTTCCACACCCGGACCGACAGCGACTGGCTCAGCCTGATGCAACCGTGGGATCTCGCAAAGTTGGTGCCGAGGTACCAGTTCGGGTGGATCTGGTTGCCGTTCGAGCGGTAGGTGGGGACCCGGTGGAAGCCGATCCCGCACGGTGCGAACCGGACGAAGTTGTGCAGCCACACCGCTCGGTTGGTGGTGGTGTTGCGCTTGATCCGGGCGGCCCGGCCGCAGTAGGAGCCCGAGCGGTGCCAGCCCCGGGACAGCTCTGAGGGCAGGTCGATCATGCCGCCCTGGTCCACGACCTTGCCCTGCGGGCCGACCAGCCACACCCAGTTCTGTCGCTGGCTGATCACGATCCGGCGGCCGCGCCCCGTTCCGGCGGGGACCGGCCGTCGGTCGCACTGCCGGGCCCCAGCCGCATGGAGGCGCTGTCGAGTGGCCCGGGTGAGCTTGCCGTTCGGCACCAGGTGGTGGCGGGTCTGGAACCTCACGACTGCCGACCTGGTCCACCGGCCGAGCTGGCCGTCGACCGGGCCGGCGTTGCAGTCGAGCTGGTTGAGCCGACGCTGGGCCTTCTCGACCCCAGCCCCACCGGCGTGGGCCGGTGCCGGGAGGAGCGTCAGCGCGCACACTGCGGCCAGCGCGACGGCGTACGACAAGAGGCGGTGCATCGGCTCCTCCGAACCTCAGGGATGCCGGACCGGTGCGGCCCGACGCCATGGTGACGCTTCATCCCCACCGAGGGTTGCCTCGGCGCGGGGAATAGTGTGGTCGGCGCCGCCGCTGGGCAGGACACCAGCCTCGACCGGAAGGACGGCCCGCGTGACCCAGGAACCCCGTCTCGTGCACATCGTCGACGACGTGCCCGAGCTGGACGACGCCTCGTCGTTGACCATGGTGATGGTCCTCGACGGGTTCCTCGACGCAGGCAACGCCGCCGCGATCGCCGTCCGACACCTGGTCAGCCTCTCCGACGGGCCGGTCGTGGCGACGTTCGACGTCGACCAGTTCCACGACTACCGGGCCCGACGTCCGGCGATGTCCTTCGTCCGCGACCACTACGAGTCCTACGACCCGCCGAGGCTGGTCGTGCGGTTGCTGCGGGACTCCGGCGGGACGCCGTACCTCCTCCTGCACGGCCCCGAGCCGGACAACCGCTGGGAGGCCTTCGCCCGTGCCGTCGTGGACGTGGTCGACCGCTTCGGCGTGACCCGGGTCGTCAGCATGGGATCGGTCCCGATGGCGGTGCCGCACACGCGGCCGATCGCGATCACTCACCACGCGAACAACCCCGACCTGCTCACCGGCGAGAGCCCGTGGCGCGGTGAGCTGCGGATCCCGTCCAGCGCCCAGGCCCTGCTGGAGGTCCGGCTGGGGGAGACCGGTCACGACGCGATGGGCTTCGTCGCGCACATCCCGCACTACCTTGCGCAGCTGGACTACCCCCGCGCGTCCGCGTCGTTGCTCGAGAACGTCGAGCGCGGGGGCCGGCTCACCATCGACCTGTCCGCCCTCAACATGGAGGCTGCCGAGCGCGAGGAGGAGATCGCTCGCTACCTCTCGGCCAACGAGGAGGTCGGCGACGTGGTCTCCGCGCTGGAGCAGCAGTACGACGCGTTCGAGCGTGCCGAGGAGTCCGGGAGCAGTCTGCTGGCCGACGACCGGCCGTTGCCCACGGGTGAGGAGATCGGTGAGCAGTTCGAGCAGTTCCTGGCGGGCCTCGACGGGCCGCCGGACCCCGACGAGAACGACGAGAGGTAGCCGGTGCCCGCGTCCGCTGAGGTGCTGGTCGCGCTGCTCGACCTCGAAGCCATCGACAAGAACCTGTTCCGCGGCCGCCAGCCGGACACCGACCGACAGCGGGTCTTCGGTGGCCAGGTCGCGGCCCAGGCCCTGGTGGCCGGCGTGCGCACGGTGGACCCGGAGTACGTCGTGCACTCGCTGCACTCCTACTTCCTGCGACCTGGTGACACCGCCGTCCCGATCGTCTACGACGTCGAGCGGCTGCGCGACGGCCGATCCTTCGCCACCCGGCGGGTCGTGGCCCGCCAGCACGGCCGGCCGATCTACTACCAGACCGCCAACTTCCAGCGGGAGGAGCAGGGTCTCGAGCACCAGGACGTCATGCCCGAGGTGCCCGGCCCGGAGGAAGGCCTCGACATCGTCACGTTGATGCGCGAGCACGGGAACGAGGATGCCGATGCCCTTGCCAAGGAGTGGGCCTCTCTCGACGCGCGGTACGTCGGCGACTCCCGGCACGGCCTGACCGACGACCCGCGGCGACCCTCTCGGGCGCAGATGTGGATCCGGGTGCAGGAGGGACTGGGGGACGATCCCCATCTCCACCGTGCAGCGTTCACCTACGCCAGCGACATGAGCCTGCTGGGAGCGACCCTTGCCGCGCACGAGACCGGGCCGTCGGACATCTTGATGGCCTCCCTGGACCACACCATCTGGTTCCACCGGCCGTTCCGGGCCGATGAGTGGTGGCTCTACGACCAGCACTCCCCATCCGCCCAGGGCGGCCGCGGGCTGGCCTTCGCCGAGGTCTTCGCCCAGGACGGCCGGCTGGTTGCGTCGGTGGCGCAGGAGGGCCTGATCCGGCTGCGCAGGGACTGATCGGACCCGCGTCACACCGCGTCGACCCCGCGGTGACCTGCCCAATAGCACTACATCGATGTAGTTTCGTGACAGACACGCCGAGGTGGGGTTACGGTTGAGCACTTTTGTGGCGGCTGATCACTTGTGTTGTTGATGTGACTCGCGAGGTACCGCCCCGATGAACGAGGTGCCGCCATGAGAATCACCCTGGGTGGGTCCGCCGTCGCGGGCCAGTCGTGACCGCAGTCGCGACCGCCGTACTGCTGACGGGCGCGCCGGCCTACGCCGCTCCGATGAACGGGTACGAGATGCCCTTCCCGTGCGGCCAGGAGTGGACCGGCTCGACCAGGCCTAGCCACAGCCCGGACAGCAGGGCGATCGACTGGAACCGGCCCGACGACGTGGGTGATGACGTCGTGGCATCGGCACCTGGGACGGTGAGCTCGGTGACGCGGTCGGCAAGCAGCTACGGCAACCATGTGCGAGTGGCCCACGCCCACGGGGAGTCCACGCTCTACGCCCACCTCTACACGCTCAGCGTGGCCGTCGGGCAGAGAGTCGACCAGGGAGCCCGGCTCGGGACTGTCGGGTCCACCGGCAACTCCACGGGTCCGCACCTGCACTTCGAGGAGCGCAACGCGGGCGGGGTGATGGCGCCGTTCTTCGGAGGCGTGCGCTTCGTGTTCGGTAGCACCCAGGCCTCGGAGAACTGCGTCGACGTGCCACTGGCCGGTGACTTCCTCGGCACCGACGAGGCGGAGGTGGCCACCTTCCGCCGGGCGACGACCTCGCGCTTCCGGATCCAGCGCCCCGGCAAGAATCCGCTCGTGGTGCGGTTCGGCACCTCGACCGCCCAGCCGGTCGTGGGGGACTGGGACGGCAACGGGAAGAGCAACATCGGAGTGCGAGACCCGGTGACCAAGACCTTCAGCCTGCGCACCGCGCCCACGGTGAGCACGGTCGTGTTCGGGACGCGGACGGACCTGCCGATCGCCGGGGACTGGGACGGCGACGGCGACTGGGAGGTCGGTGTCAGGAGAGCCAAGCTGGGCAAGTTCCGCCTGCGCGCCGCCGACGGCACCGTCTCGGTGGCCTTGTTCGGCGACGCCAACGACATCCCGGTGACCGGCGACTGGAACGGGGACGCCGTCACCGACCTCGGCGTCTTCGACCAGGCCACGGCCTCCTTCACGTTGCGGCTCGTGGACGACCAAGGCCTTGCCTGGTCGGCACGGGTGCCCTTCGGCGAGCCGGGAGACCTGCCGGTGACCGCGGACTGGGACGGAAACGGGCGCACCGACCTCGGGGTCTGGGACCCGGACACCGGGGTGTTCTCGAAGCGGCTGGCCGCGAACCCCACCGGCGCGCGCGTGCGGGCCGTGACCCAGGTGCGGTTCGGCAACCCGCGCTGACCCCTCGCTTCAGCCCCGGACCGCGCTCGCCCGGCCGATGAGGTGCTGCGACCCGTCCTTGAGCCTGGTCAGCGAGAAGGCGTGGCCGTCGGCGGTGGCGGCGGTGCCGAACGACACCGTGCCGGGAAGCAGGATCGGCTTCTTGAAGGCCACATCGACCCGGACCGCATCCGGCAGCCGGTTCTCGATGGCTGCGATGCAGCGGGCCTTGCTCCACATGCCGTGAGCGATCTGGCGTGGGAAGCCGAGGGCCTTCGCGGTCAACGGGTAGAGGTGGATCGGGTTGTGGTCACCGGACACGGACGCATACCTGCGGCCGAGGTCGCCTGGGAGCCGCCACTCGATGCCGCCGGAAGGCGCCTCCGCAACGCGGAGGCCGGACCCCGCACTCTCGCCCTCGGAGGTGGAGCCGTCCGAACCGCCGACGCGCAGGTACGTCGAGGTGGACTCCCAGACGAGCTCGTCGCGGACCCTGACCTCGGTCACGAAGTCGACCGTGCGTCCCTTGGGGTGGGGTCGGGGGGACCGGGCGTGCGCGCTCACAGAGACGGACTCGCCGATCCCGATCGGGCGGTGACCGGTGATCGAGTTCTCCAGGTGCACGGTCCCCACCGCAGGGAACGGGAACCCCGGGTCGGTCATGATCCGCATGTGCAGCGGGAAGCCGAGCACGTGCACGTAGGGCAGGGGAGCGGTGTCCTTGGTCGGGAATCCGCAGACCCGCGCGTAGGCGGCGACGTGGTCGCGGCGTACCTCGACGTCCGGTCTGGTGAAGCCGAGGGTGGACAGGTCCTCAGCGGGCTGCTTGCGGATCCCGGGGAGCTGGTTGACCACCGGCACCGACGGGAGCGCTGCCCTGAGCAGGAGGCTGAAGCCTCCGGAATCGCCGACGACCTCGTGCCCCACGTCAGGCTCCCAGCATCATCTGGCCGCACACCCTGACCACGTTGCCGTTGACGGCGGTCGACCCGGGGCTGGCGTACCACGCAACCGTCTCGGCGACGTCGACGGGCAGGCCGCCCTGGCTCATCGCGTTGAGCCGGCGACCGACCTCGCGCGTGGCGAAGGGGACGGCGGCGGTCATCTTGGTCTCGATGAACCCGGGCGCGACCGCGTTGATGGTGATGCCGTTCTTGAGCTCGCCCGCCAGCGAGTCGACGAGCCCGATGACGCCGGCCTTCGAGGCGGCGTAGTTGGTCTGGCCGAGGTTGCCGGCGATGCCGGCGATGCTGGCGACCCCGACGATCCGTCCGTTCCTGTTGATCGCACCCTGGTCGAGCAGCTCGCGGGTGATCCGCTCGGGCGCTACGAGATTCACGTCGAGGACGGAGGTCCAGCGTTCCTCGTCCATGTTCGCCAGCTTCTTGTCGCGGGTGATTCCGGCGTTGTGGACCACGACGTCGACCCCGGCGTGGTTCTCCTTGACATGCCGGGCGATCCGTTGCGGGGCGTCCTTGGCAGTGATGTCCAGCGAGAGGTGGTCTCCGTCCAGCTCCTTCATCAGGGACTGGAGCTCGCTCGCGGCCTGGGGGACGTCGACGCCGAGCACCGTGGCGCCGTCCCGGTGCAGGACCCGGGCGATCTGCTCGCCGATCCCGCGGCTGGCACCGGTGACCAGAGCCACCTTGCCGGCGAGTGGCCGCTGCCAGTCCTTGACCGCCGTCGCCTTGGTGGTCCCGGTCGTGCCGATCCGGACCACCTGACCGGAGACGTAGGCGGACTTCGGGGAGAGCAGGAAGCCCAGGGTGGACGTGACAGCGGCCTCGGCGCCGTCCGCGACGTACACGAGCTGGACGGTGCCACCGCGGCCGACCTCCTTGCCGAGGCTGCGGGTGAAGCCCTCGAGGGCGCGTTGCGCGACCCGCTCTCCACCGGTGACCGACTCCGGCGGCGTGCCGAGTACGACAATGCGGGAGCAGCGCTCGAGGCTGCGGAGGAGCGGGCCGAAGAAGCCGCGCAGGGCGACCAGGTCGGTGGTGCTGCTGAGGCCGGTGGCGTCGAAGACCAGGCCGCGATACTTCTCCTCGGCCTGGGTGCTCTGGGTCGATGCGACGCCGAGTACGTCGAGCAGGCTTGGCAACGACTCCGCGAGGCGGCCGCTGCCGCCGACCACGACGGTGCCATCGACGAGCGGCTCGCCCTCGGCGTACCGCTCGAGCTCGACGGGGTTGGGGAGGCCGAGGTTCTTGACCAGCAGCTTGCCGATCGGGGTCTGCACGAAGTCCTGGTAGCGGTCGCTCACGTGACTCCTTCGTGGTCGTCGGGGACAGGCTCCACTCGAGGAGCGCGTCGAAGGTCATGTAACTCTGTGTGTAACTCGGAGTCCACATTTCGTGATGTGGCACTCATTGCATTTGCTGGCGCCGGCTCAGGGGCAAGGATAGGAGCATGAACTCCCAGACTCGCCGGGTCGCCGTCGTCGGCGGCAACCGGATCCCCTTCGCCCGGTCCAACACCGCGTACGCCGAGGCCTCGAACCAGGAGATGCTGACCGCCGCGCTCGACGGCCTGGTCACCCGTTTCGGCCTGGAGGGGGAGCGGGTCGGCGAAGTCGTCGCCGGCGCGGTGCTCAAGCACTCGCGCGACTTCAACCTGACCCGCGAGAGCGTGCTCGGGTCGAAGCTCGCGGCCGAGACCCCGGCCACCGACATCCAGCAGGCGTGCGGCACCGGCCTGCAGGCGGCCATCCAGGTCGCCAACAAGATCGCGCTCGGCCAGATCGACGTCGGCATCGCCGGCGGGACCGACACCACGTCGGACGCGCCGATCGCGGTCGGCGAGAACCTCCGCAAGATCCTGCTCGAGCTCAACCGGGCCAAGGACCTGAAGGGTCGACTGGCTGCGGTGGCCAAGGTCCGACCGGGCGACATCGTTCCGGCCATCCCGCAGAACGGCGAGCCGCGGACCAAGCTGTCGATGGGCGAGCACGCCGCCCTGACCGCGGTGGAGTGGCAGATCGCCCGCGAGGAGCAGGACGAGCTCGCGGCCGCGTCGCACCAGCGCCTCGCCGCGGCGTACGACGCCGGGTTCCTCACCGACCAGATCACTCCCTTCCGTGGCCTCGACCGCGACCAGAACCTGCGCCCGGACTCCACGGCGGAGAAGCTGGCCAAGCTCAAGCCGGTGTTCGGCAAGGGCGAGTCCGCCACCATGACCGCCGGGAACTCCACCCCCCTGACCGACGGCGCCTCGGTGGTGCTGCTCGCCTCGGAGGAGTGGGCGGAGGAGCGCGACCTGCCCGTCCTGGCGTACCTCACGGCGTACGAGACCGCCGCCGTGGACTACGTCCACGGCGCCGAAGGTCTGCTGATGGCTCCGGCCTACGCCATGGCCCGGATGCTGCAGCGCGAGGGCCACGCGCTGCAGGACTTCGACTTCTACGAGATCCACGAGGCCTTCGCCTCTCAGGTGCTCGCCACCCTCAAGGCGTGGGAGGACCCGATCTTCTGCAAGGAGCGCCTCGGCCTCGACGCGCCACTGGGCTCGATCGACCGGTCGAAGCTGAACGTCAACGGCTCCTCGCTCGCCGCTGGGCACCCGTTCGCCGCGACCGGCGGCCGGATCCTCAACACCCTCGCCAAGCTGCTCGACGAGAAGGGCTCCGGCCGCGGCGTGATCTCGATCTGCGCCGCCGGCGGACAAGGCGTCACCGCGATCCTGGAGAAGTGACCCCGCAACTCAACGAGGGCTTGTGGCAAGGGCCAGGGCGGACGCGACGAGGTAGTCCCTGACCTGCTCGGGTGAGATCGAGCCGACCAAGGGCACACCAGGAGCCTCCTCCTTGACCAGGATGCCGACCCGGGCGAGCTGAAGGGCACCGAGGCCGCTGGCATAGAGCGTGTTCGCCAGCAGGTCCGCGTCGTCGACGACGAACTCGCCCGACTCGGCCCCGTCCTCGAGGGCAGCGGACAGCAGGGTCAGGCAGGAGGAGATACCCCGACCCAGCCGGAGGAGCGCGGACTCCGACAGCTCGTCGATGAGGTCCGGTCCGCTGCGCCGCATCAGGGCCTGGGCACAGTCGACGAAGGCGGGGTGAGCCAGCCCGTAGTCGCAGAAGGCCCCGGTCAGGGCTGCGAGCCGGTCCCGCGCCGAGTCGTGCCGGGCAGCGGCAGCGGACAGCTCGATCGCCAGCTCGTCGAGGTAGCCCACGAGCGTCAGCGCGAACATCTCGTCCTTGCCGGTGAAGTGGCGGTAGACGATCGCCCGGTTGATCCCGACCGCGTCGGCGATGTGGTCGATCTGGGCCTCGGCCACCCCCTTCTCGTCGAAGAGGGCGCGGGTCGCCGCGAGGATCGCCTGCTCCCGGGTACGACGCCGCGCGGCCGCCGCCGTACGACGCCCGTCGTTCGCGCCGACAGGGCTCATGACCGGCATCGTAGACAAGTGCAACTCCTGGTTGCACACGTGTTACGGATCAGATCGAGGGCAGGGGCAACTAGTCGCCGATCAGTTGCTTGAACGCGGGTTCGTCGCGGATCGGATCCAGGTCGGAGTCGGCCTTCGCGGAATGGCGAAACTCCTCCGACATCTCGACGGCTTGCCGGAGGTGATCGAGCGCCTCACTTGTCCGGCCGGAGAGGCTCTCGGAGCAGGCGAGGTTGAAGAACAACATGGGGTACTGCGGATTTGCTGCGACCAGGGCGCGAAGACGATCGGCGACCTCGGCGTACTCGCCTGCCTCATAGAGGGGGGCAAGCGGAGCCCACAGTTCCCAGCCGCGGGGCTCGTAGGCCTGTCCCGGCGTGCCTTCCAGCGCGATGATGGTCGTCCCTTCCTCCTTGGCGGTGGCCATCCGCTTCGTGCGGGGAGGGGCGAAGACGAGAGTTCCGGCCGGCGCGTCGACCCGGTCACCGTCGAGCTCGAACACCGCGCGGCCGCGCAACACGAGAAAGAGCTCCTGGTCCGCGGTGGGGTCGCCCTCGTCGTGCTCGTTGATGACGAGGTCTCCCGCTGCACGGGCAGTCCATGCAGTCGCTCCGAACGCCGTGATGCCCAGGTGGTGTCGGATCGGCCGATAGTGACAGCCTGCGTCGGCAAATTCCTCGATCTCGTCCAGATGCGCAACCGCGTAAGCAGCCATGGGCGTGCCCTTCCCGTTCGCTGCGGCTCGGCGAGCGAACACTCGCCAGCCTCCGGCTCGGTCGAGTCGTCCAGTCTGACAGACAGACGGGGCGGAGAATCCAGCCCTACATCAGGGCCTGAACCGTGGCGATCGTGTCGGCCTCGTCGGCGGTCTTGTCGTCGCGGTAGCGCAGCACCCGGGCGAACCGGAGTGCCATGCCGCCCGGGTACCGGCTGGACCGCTGGATCCCGTCGAAGGCGATCTCCACCACCTGCTCCGGCCGGACCTCCACGACGTACGACGACCGGTCGGTCGGTGAGGTGGCCAGCTCGGTGAACCGCTCGGTCTGCCAGGCCAGCATCTCGTCGGTCATGCCCTTGAACGTCTTGCCCAGCATCACGAAGCCGTCGGTCTCGGGATCGCGGGCGCCGAGGTGGATGTTGGAGAGCCAACCCTCGCGTCGTCCGCTGCCCCACTCGACGGCGAGCACGACCAGGTCGAGGGTGTGCACCGGCTTCACCTTGACCCAGGCCGAACCCCGTCGGCCGGCGGCGTAGGTAGCCGCGAGGTTCTTCACCACCACCCCTTCGTGTCCCGCCGCCAGGGCCTGGTCGACGAACCGCTGCGCCTCCGCGGGATCCGCGGTCACCAGCCGTGGCACCCGGTGCTTCTCCGGCACGAGTGCGTCGAGCGCGGCGGCCCGCTCCTGCCCGGGCGCATCCAGCAGGTCGGTGTCGTCCACCTGCAGGACGTCGAAGAAGTACGGCGTCACCTCGACGCCCTCGCCCATCGCCGTGCGCGAGGCGGTCTCCTGGAACGGCCGCGGCCGGTCGTCCTCGTCGAGGGCGATCGCCTCGCCGTCAAGGACGAACTTCGTGGCCGGGATGGCTCGCGCGACGGCCACCACCTCGGGCAACCGGTGGGTGATGTCGTCGAGGGTGCGGGTCGCGATCTTGATCTCCTCACCCGTGCGGTGCACCTGGATCCGGATCCCGTCGAGCTTCACGTCGACGGCCACGTCACCGCCGCCCGCCTTGGCGATCGCCGCACCGATGTCCGGGGCGCTCGAGGCCAGCATCGGCAGTACCGGTCGCCCGACCTCGAGCCCGAACTCCGCCAGCGCGGCCTCCCCGCCCGTCAGCGCTGCCACCGCCACGTCCGTGGTCGAGCCGGCCAGCATCGCGGCCCGGCGTACCGCCGCCAGCGGTACCTCTGCAGCGGCGGCGATCGCTTCCTGGACGAGTGCGTCGAGCGCCCCCTGTCGGACCGCTCCGGTCACCACGCCGCGCAGCCAGGCCTGCTCCGCCTCTGTTGCCCGCCCGAAGAGGTCGACGACGGCCGCCTTGCGGGCGGCCTGGGAGCCGGCGCCGGCGAGGGCCGCAATCGTCTCGAAGTGCTCGTGCACCTCGAGGACGGTGAAGCTGGGGGAGTCGGCAGGCTCGGGCAGGTCGCTGACGCCGCGCCAGCCGAGCCCGGTGCGACGCTGCCGCAGCGAGCCGGCGAGGTACGACGTCACGGTCTCGATCTCCTCCGGCGCCGCCCGCGCCAGCGCCTCGGCCAGCGCCGCCACCTTGGCCTTCCGGGAGCGGGTCGCGGCGACGTCCCGGGACGCGGACACGACGTCGGCGAGGAGCAATGCTCAACTCCCGATCCGGGTGCGCACCTCGAACAGCTCGGGGAAGAACGTCAGGTCCAGCGCCCGGCGAAGGAAACCCACGCCGGACGACCCGCCGGTGCCGCTCTTCTGACCGATCGTGCGCTGGACGACCTGCAGGTGCCGGAACCGCCACTCCTGGAAGTTGTCCTCGATGTCGACCAGTTCCTCGCAGGTTTCGTAGACGCCCCAGTGGTCGTGCGGGGAGGCATAGACCTGGGCGATCGTGTCGACGAGCGCCGGGTTGAGGCGGTAGGGCTGGGACCAGTCGCGGTCGAGCAGCTCGTCGGGGACGGCGTAGCCGGACCGGCTCAGGTACGCGAGGAACTCGTCGTACAGGCTCCGCTCGCCGAGCAGGTCACGCAGCTCGGCCTGCGCGGCGGGGTCATGCGCGAAGACGTCGACCATGTCGGCGTTCTTGTTGCCGAGCAGGAACTCCACCTCGCGGTACTGCGCGGACTGGAAGCCCGAGCTGGTGGCGAGGAACGGCCGGATCTCGGCGTACTCGCTCGGTGTGAGCGTGGCCAGCACCGTCCACTGGTCGGTGAGGATGCGCTGCACGTGCTTGATCCGGGCCATCCGCTTGAGGGCGGGAGCGAGGTCGTCGGCGGCGAGCAGGGTCCGGGCCGAGCGGAGCTCGTGGACCATCAGCTTCAGCCACAGCTCCGACGTCTGGTGCTGGATGATGAACAGCAGCTCGTCGTGCTGCGGTGGGTCGCTCTGGGGCTGCTGCGCCGACAGCAGCCGATCGAGACGGAGGTAGTCGCCGTACGACATCCGGCCCGTGAGGTCGCGCTCCACTTCCGGCTCGAGGTCGCGACGGCTCCTGTTTTCGCTGGTCGTCACGCTCGCCAACCTACGACACGACTGTCCGATCGGCTGGTACCGCTGGAGTGGGAGCCTGGGCTACCGTCAGGAAGTGACTTCAACTGCCGTCGGAGGGACCGTCCGGAAGGTGCGCCGGTGGCGCCCGGACTGGCCGTGCCCCGTCGGCCAGATCCTCTCCCAGCACCGTCGGGGCCAGGGCGATCCGACCTACCGGACCGACCTCTCGGGCCGACATTGGCGCGGGCTGCGGACCCCACTCGGGCCGGCCACCCTCGCCCTGGACGACCGAGCGGCCGAGGGCGTGGTCGTGGCGGCGGCCTGGGGCCCGGGTGCGGAGTGGGCTCTGGAGTCGGTTCCTGACCTGCTGGGCGCGAGCGACGACCCGTCCGGCTTCGAGCCCCGGCATCCCGTCCTCGCCACCCTGGCCCGGCGGCACCCGTACTGGCGGCTGGGTCGCAGCGGCCTGGTCATGGAAGCGCTGGTGCCGTCGATCATCGAGCAGAAGGTCACCGGCCAGGAGGCCTTCTCGGGGTTCCGCTCCCTCGTCAGGAGGCACGGCGAGCGCGCTCCCGGGCCGGGGTACGACCTCGACCTGTGGATCCAGCCGACGCCGGCGACGCTGCGAGCCATCCCGTCCTGGGAATGGCTCAAGCTGCACATCGACCCCGCCCGGTCGCGCGCGGTGGTGCTCGCCGCACGAGTGGCGGAGTCGCTGGAGCGGATCACGGGGCTGCCCCCGGACGAGGCCGACGACCGGCTCCGCAGCCGCCCGGGCATCGGCATGTGGACCAGCGCCGAGGTGCGGGCCCGGGTGCTGGGCGACGCCGACGCGGTGTCGTTCGGCGACTACCACGTGGCCAAGGACATCGGGTGGGCGCTCACGGGAGAGCCCATGGACGACCACGAGCTCGAGCTCTACCTCGAGCCGTGGCGACCTCACCGCGGACGGATCCAGGCCCTGGTCGCGATGAACGGCGTACGACGCCCGCGCCGGGCCCCGCGGATGGCGCCGCGCACCCACCTTCCTGCGTACTAGGCCACCTTACTGAGCCTCCGCCTGCGACCCCGAGGGCGCGGGAGCGTCAGGGGCAGTGCGTCACCACGACCCGGTGCTCCCAGTCGGGGCCGTCGGAGCGCTTCCAGGTGAGCTCGGCGACGAGAGTGAAACCGTCGTCTGGCAACTCCAGGTTCTGCCACCGCTGCACCTGCGACACGTACTCGTGCGGGCGCGCCTCGTCCGGGAACGGCACGCTCGCCTCGGCTCGCCAGCGGTAGGGCGCGGTGGTCCACGTCGGGTCCGAACGCGTGTGCAGCAGCCAGGTCACCAGCACCTGGTCCACGACCTGGGCGTGGCGCTCCTGCAGCACCATCTGTCCACCCACGTCCACCCGGTCCCCACGCACCCAGCAGATCGCCCTGCTGACCTTCCACGCGGCCTCGTCGGTGGGTGGTGGCGCCGGGGCCGAGGTGGCAGAGCCCGCGGCAGCGAGGGTCACGCCCACGACGCTGAGCGCCAACAGACGACCGAGGGTGGGCACCAGCACGACAGCACCTCCGGCCTCGGTCGAGGGCTCCGGAAGTCGAGTGTGTGGGCCGGGAGCCGGGCGGTGAGGAGTCGCTGCCCGATGTCCCCAGAACTGGCGACGGCTCGCCCGGGTGACCGGTCAGGTGGTCAGAGGAGCGGGCGGAGCGGGGCCAGCACGAACTCGGTGAACTTGCGGTGCAGGTCCCGCGCCTCCCACTCGGCGCTGGTGAGCTCGAGGCAGTTGGTCTCGTCGACCCGGTAGATCTCCTCCAGTCTCTTGGCCAGGGACTCGTCGATGACCTCGAGGTTGACCTCGTAGTTGCCGGTCAGGCTCATCCGGTCGATGTTGGCGGTCCCGACCGTCGACCAGGTGCCGTCCACGGTGGAGGTCTTGGCGTGGACCATGGCGTCGCGGAACCGGAAGATCCGCACGCCGGCGTCCAGCAGCTGCGAGAAGTAGCCGCGGGAGAGCCAGTCGGCCACGATGTGGTTCGACTTCAGGGGCACCAGCAGCCGTACGTCGACCCCTCGCCCAGCCGCCTCCTTGATGGCGTCCACGAAGTCCTGGTCGGGGATGAAGTAGGCGTGGGTCATCCAGACGTTGCGGCTCGAGCGGGCGATCGCCTCGAGGTACATGCCCCTGATCGGGAACATCCACAGCCGCGGCACGTTGCGGTGCAGCCTGATCCGCGGCTCCCACGTCGAGGGGGTCTCCATCAGGAGCGGACGCTCGCTTGGCCCCAGGCGGCGGCGCCGGTTGAGGTTCCAGAAGTCCGCGAAGGCGCGTTTCAGGTCCCAGACGCCGGGCCCGGTGATCCGCACATGGGTGTCGCGCCACTCGGTGGCGTAGGGCGTGCCGATGTTGTAGCCGCCGACGAAGCCGACCTCGTCGTCGACGACCATGATCTTGCGGTGATTGCGGCCGTAGCGACGCAGGTCGAAGAACCGCCAGCCGGCGGAGTAGACGGGGTAGCGCAGCACCTTCATGTTGGGGGGGAACCGCTTGAACCGCGGGCTGACCACGAGGTTGGCGAACCCGTCGTACACGCAGTACACCTCGACCCCGCGATCGGCCGCCCTGGCCAGGGCGGCCTTGAACCGCTCGCCGACCTCGTCGCCCTTCCAGATGTAGGTCTCCAGGAGGATCTGCCGCTTCGCCCCGTCGATGGCGGCGATCATGTCGTCGTACAGGTCTCGACCGTAGGTGTACGTGGTGATCGCGCCGTCGCCGATCTGCACCTCGCGCGGAGGCGTGGTCGGGAATGGCTTGGGCTTCTTGCCACGGCGGCGGTAGGAGTCCACCAGGGTCAGGCCGACCGCGAGAGCGAGCTGGGCGCCCAGGACGGTGAGCAGCGTCCGACGCAGGACACGCACCGCGCGCTCGAGGCCGGACCCGCTGCTGGCGCTCACGCGCATCAATCTAGCGAGGTCGCCGGCAACGGGTGAGTTGGGAGCCTCGGCCGGCCCCGTTCCTGCGCACAACTCACCCGTTGGATGGGTCAAGCGGATGGGTCAAGCGGACTGGGTCAAGGATGGTTCCCACGAGAACACGGTGGTAGGCCTCGACGTCACAGGGCACGTCGCTGAGCACCCGGAACAGCGCCGCCCGGATCATGGCATCGCGGTCACCGGCACCGGACCACGCGGCCACGGCCGCAGGCGTGGCGCCCTGCCACAGAACGGCGTCCAGCACACAGACGGCCTCCGCCCAGCGTGCCGGGTGCCAGTACGGCGCGAAGTCGATGACGACGGGTGCGCCACCGGCGTCCAGGAGCACGTTCCCTGCGAGGTCGCCGTGCACGAGCTGGTTCGGTCCGATCGGCGCGCCGGAGAGCTCGCTCACGAGCTTCTCCACGAGCTCGGCGAGCGCGGTCTCCGCCCGACCGGCCGCCGCTGCGACTGCACGATCTCCCGGCCCGAAGGCCAGCCGGTCCGACACCGCCCACCGATCCTCCCGGTCGTTCAACACCGGGGGTGCTGCGGTGACCGCCGCGTCCAGCAGCGCGTGCAGGAGCCGACCGGTCGCGACGAGGACGTCGAGATCCTGGCACGGAGAGCTGCCCGGCTCGTACCGGCAGGCCGACCAACCGTCCACGACCCAGGATCCGTCCCGTGCCGGCACCGGTACGGCGATCCGGAGATCCCGGCGGGCCCTGCCCGCCTGTTCGTCGAGCCGGACGGCCAGGGGCGCAAGAATGGGGCTGAGCCAGTCGTTGACCCTCGGGTCGCGGTCGGGTGAGAGCACGAGATCGCCGGTTCGGACGCTGCGCCCCTGCCCACCGGCAAGGGGGACGACGGGGCCCTGGGCCGCGAAGAGGTCCAACACGTGTGGTGGCGGACGGGCGTTCACCCCGCGAATCTAGCGCCGCCGGGGAACCTGCACGGCCGCGCCGGCTGGTGGCGGACGCCTGGCTCTGGACTCCGCCACGAGGGTGCTGTCGGCGCTGGGTCGTAGGCTCGCCCCATGCGACCAGTGACCGATCTGGAGCGCCGCGTGGCGCCGTTCAAGGTGGAGTCGGACTACCAGCCGTCCGGTGACCAGCCGACCGCGATCGCGGACATCGTGAAGCGGATGCAGGGCGGCGAGAAGGACGTCGTCCTCTTGGGCGCCACCGGCACCGGCAAGACCGCGACGGTGGCATGGGTGGCCGAGCAGCTGCAGCGCCCGGTGCTGGTGATGCAGCCGAACAAGACGCTGGCGGCCCAGTTCGCCAACGAGCTGCGGCAGCTCTTCCCCAACAACGCGGTCGAGTACTTCGTCTCCTACTACGACTACTACCAGCCCGAGGCCTACGTCCCGCAGACCGACACCTACATCGAGAAGGACTCGTCGGTGAACGAGGAGGTCGAGCGGCTGCGGCACTCCGCCACCAACTCGCTGCTGACCCGCCGCGACGTGATCGTGGTGTCGACCGTCTCCTGCATCTACGGCCTGGGCACGCCGCAGGAGTACGTCGACCGGATGGTGCGGTTGAAGGTCGGGGAGGAGCACGATCGCGACTCCATCCTGCGGCGGCTCGTCGAGATCCAGTACACCCGCAACGACATGACCTTCACGCGGGGCACGTTCCGGGTCCGCGGCGACACCCTCGAGGTGTTCCCGGTCTACGAGGAGCTGGCGGTCCGGGTCGAGTTCTTCGGCGACGAGATCGAGCGGCTGATGACCCTTCATCCGGTCACCGGCGAGGTGCTCACCGACGACCAGGAGCTCTACATCTTCCCGGCCAGCCACTATGTCGCGGGCCCGCAGCGGATGGAGCGGGCGATCAACGGCATCGAGTCCGAGCTGGAGGACCAGCTGGCGACCTTCGAGCGCCAGGGCAAGATGCTGGAGGCCCAGCGGCTGCGGATGCGCACGACGTACGACGTGGAGATGATGCGCCAGGTCGGCTCCTGCGCCGGGATCGAGAACTACTCGATGCACATCGACGGTCGCAGTCGTGGATCGGCGCCCAACTGCCTCCTCGACTACTTCCCCGAAGACTTCCTGCTGGTCGTCGACGAGTCCCACGTCGCGGTGCCCCAGATCGGCGGCATGTACGAAGGCGACATGTCCCGCAAGCGCAACCTGGTCGACCACGGCTTCCGGCTCCCCAGCGCCATGGACAACCGGCCGCTGAAGTTCGAGGAGTTCCTCGACCGGATCGGCCAGACCATCTACCTGTCGGCGACGCCGGGCGACTACGAGCTCGACAAGGTCGGCGGCGACACGGTCGAGCAGATCATCCGGCCCACCGGTCTGGTCGACCCCGAAGTGGTGGTCAAGCCGACCAAGGGGCAGATCGACGATCTGATCCACGAGATCACCACTCGCGCCGAGCGCAACGAGCGGATCCTGGTGACGACGCTGACCAAGAAGATGTCGGAGGACCTGACCGACTACCTCCTCGACGCCGGCGTCCGCACCCGCTACCTCCACTCCGAGGTCGACACTCTCAAGCGGATCGAGCTGCTCCGCGACCTGCGGCTCGGTGACTACGACGTCCTGGTCGGGATCAACCTGCTCCGCGAGGGACTCGACCTCCCCGAGGTGTCGCTGGTGTCGATCCTCGACGCCGACAAGGAGGGGTTCCTGCGCTCCGACAAGTCGCTGATCCAGACCATCGGCCGCGCGGCCCGCAACGTCTCCGGGCAGGTGCACATGTACGCCGACCGGATCACGCCGTCGATGGAGTCGGCCATCGACGAGACCAACCGGAGGCGCGCCAAGCAGGTCGCCTACAACACCGCGCACGGGGTCGACCCGCAGCCACTGCGCAAGAAGATCGCCGACATCACCGAGATGCTCGCGCGCGAGGACGAGAACACCAAGGCGCTCCTCGAGACCTGGCAGAACCTCGACCCCAAGGTCGTGGCCGGTGCGCGCAAGACCGCTCCCGTCCCGGGACTGTCGAGGGCGGCCTCCGGCCAGCACGCCGAGGACCTCGCGGGGCTGCCCAGCGCCGAGCTTGCCGGGCTCATCCAGGAGCTCACCGACCAGATGAAGGCAGCGGCAGCGGAGCTCCAGTTCGAGCTGGCGGCGCGGCTGCGTGACGAGATCTCGGACCTGAAGAAGGAGCTACGTCAGATGATGGAAGCGAGGTGTCAAGTGAGCACACTGCGTTTTCGAGATCCAGGTGACCTTCGACTGTGCCGACCCGGGTGCGCTCGCCGGATTCTGGATCGAGGTGCTGGGCTACCAGCTCGACTACGCCGCCGCCCGGGTTCGACACCTGGGACCAGGCACTCGGGGCCTTCGGGAGTCCCGGAGGAGCATCGCAACGACGGCCTCCGCCCGCGGTCGACCCGACCGGCGAGGGTCCGCGTCTGTTCTTCCAGCTGGTCCCCGAGGGGAAGACCGCCAAGAACCGTGTCCACATCGACGTCCGGGCCGCCCCCGGGCTCGAGGGCGAGGATCGGATGGCCGCTCTCGAGTCGGAGTGCGAGCGTCTTGTCGGGCTCGGTGCCAGCCGGCTCCGGCGGTTGGAGCCCGACGCGATGAACGGCGGGTGCATCGTGATGCAGGACCCCGAGGGCAACGAGTTCTGCCTCGACTGAGGAGGAGACCTCAGGTCAGGCCTTCCGGTGTGACCAGGCAGAACGGATGTCCAACCGGGTCGGCGTACACCCGGTAGCCGATGGGCTTGTCCGAACCGTCGAGCAGCGTCGCTCCGAGGCTGAGGACCGCCGCCTGCGCTACGTCCAAGTCTTTGACCAGGATGTCGACGTGCATCTGCTGAGGGACCGTTGATGCCTTCCAGTCGGGCGGCATGAAGTTGGCGACCTGCTGGAACGCAATCGTTGGTGGCTGCGTCGCGTCGCCCAACGTCACCCAATCTTCACTGTCCTCCACGCGACGTAACCCTAGGAGGTGCTCGTAGAACGGGGCGAGCGACCGCGGTTCGGGACAGTCGATGACGAGGCAGTTGAGGGTTCCGATCATGGGTCGACCCTTGCAGGTGTGGCGGGCGTGGCACGAACGCATATCGGGGCTGCTTCGACGAGGTCGACTCGCAGCCGAGCAGGGTCCGGTCGCGTCCTACAGTTCCCCCATGACGAACATTGATCTGGGCAGGCCGGTCTCCGGCGACGTCGTGGACCTGATCCTCGACGACCATCGCCGCTTCGAGACGCTGCTGCGCGACCTGCGGGACAGCAGCTCCGATCGCGACGCCGTGCGCCAGGCGTTCGCCACCCTCCACGTCGCGCACGCCGAGGCCGAGGAGAAGTACGTCTACCCGAAGCTCCGACGCAAGCACGCCGTCGGCGAGCACGAGGCCGAGCACGGCGAGGAGGAACACGCCGAGGGCCACCAGGCGCTGCTCGCCGTCCTCGAACTCAAGGGCACCGACACGCAGGCCTTCGAGGACGCCGTCGAGGAGCTCGCGAAGGTGGTCAACCATCACCTCACCGAGGAGGAGCTGACGATCCTCAACCCGGCCCGCGAGGAGGTCTCGGAGCAGGTGCGGACCGAGCTGGGAGAGCAGTTCGCCCGCGAGCGCAACGCCCAGGTCGACGACGGCTGCGGCAGCCTCACCAACGTCCGCCGGATTGTCAGCAAGGCTCGCCGAGAAGGGCTGCTGGACGACGAGGACGACGAGGGCTGAGCCCGTGGACACCGCCACCATGCAGGCGCACTGCCTGGCCAAGCCCGGCGCGTGGCCGGACAACCCGTGGAGCGAGGACCACCTGGTGATCAAGGTGGGGGACGATCCAGGCAAGATCTTCGCGTTCCTGTCGGACGATGGGGTCGGCGTCAAGGGCGGCGCCACCCGGGAGGTCGCCGACGAGTGGTTGCACCGCTATCCCGGCGAGGCCTCGGTGATGGCCTACATCGGCCGCTCCGGATGGAACGACCTGTCGTTCACTGGCGCCATCCCCGACGACGAGCTCTTCGACGCCGTGGACGAGTCCTACCGTCTGGTCGTCTCGAAACTGCCGAAGCGGCAGCGCCCCGACAACTGGGATCACTAGGGCATTTCGGGGCCGCCGGGTGGATCTAAGGCACCAACCCCTGGATCTGAGGCGCACACCCGATGCCTCCGGCATCCCCTGAGGCACACAGTTGCCGCATGAACACTTCCCGCAGATTCCGTCCAGGCCCGCTGGTCACGGTGCTGGGAACCGTGCTCGTCTTCGGCTCCGTCACCGCCGCAAGTGCGCTGATCCGTGACGACCCGGAGCCCGCGCCGGCCGAGGCGCAGGTCGAAGCGCAGGGCAAGGCGACCCCGGGGGACCGCGCGCCGGGGTCTCGATCAACCGAGTCCCAGGCGGCAGGACCCTGGCGGGTCTACTACGGCCACCTGGACAACGGCGGCGCCTCGGTCGCCATGGTGGTCGGCGAGACCGTTGCGAGCGCCTACGTGTGCTACAGCGATGGGGTCGAGCTGTGGCTGGACGGCAGTGTGCCGGCACGCGGGCAGGTGTTGATGCACGGCTCGAACTCGGGCGCCGAGCTCCGTGCCGTCGACTTCGTCGACCAGGTGCTCGGCCACGTTCGGTACGACAAGCGGCGGGTCGGCTTCACTGCCGAGCCCGCGGCGCCGGCGCGCTGGGTCGATGACTGGAATGGCCGCCTGACCGGGCTGGTCCGTTCCGACCGCTTCGTCGACGCGGCCCTCGAGGCCGCCCGATGAGCGTCACCGCCCCGACCCGCACCGGCGGCTACCTGCTGGGCGCGGCATCGGCCGGGGTGGCCGTGGCCGTAGGCCTCGGCGTGTACGGCCGGATGCACGAGCCGACCGGGGTCGCCGTCAACCTGGCCGGATTCTCCGGCCCGATGTCCGTCAAGTCCTGGCTGACCACGGTCGTCCTGCTGCTGGCGCTGGTACAGCTCGGCTCGGCCCTGGCGATGTACGGCCGGATCCCCGGGCTCCGTCCGGGTCAGCTGGTCGGAGTGATGCACCGCTGGTCGGGCCGGACGGCGGTCGTCGTCTCCGTTCCCGTGGCCGCCCACTGCCTTTATGCGCTCGGCTTCCAGTCGACGGATGCCCGGGTCATCGTGCACTCCCTGCTCGGCTGCTTCTTCTACGGCGTGTTCGTCGTGAAGATGCTGGTGCTGGCCAGGGACGGATCTCCACGCTGGCTGCTGCCGCTCACCGGCGGCGCGGTCTTCACCGCCCTGGTTGGCCTCTGGCTCACGTCCGCGCTCTGGTTCTTCACGACGTTCGGCGTCGTTCGCTGATCAGCATTTCGACTTGAAGGGACACGTGATGGAAAGCGACGTCACCCGCCGCACCGCTCTGGCTGGGCTGGGCCTCGCCGGCCTGGGCCTCGCGTCTGCAGGCTGTGCCAGTTACGGCGACGAGGGGGCGAGCGAGCCCGCAGGCGCCGCGAGCGGAGATGGCCCGGCCCGGTCGGCCACCGTGGCAGCCAGCGACGTCCCGGTTGGTGGGGGAGTCGTGCTCGCCGACGAGCGGGTGGTCGTGTGCCAGCCGGAGGCCGGCAGGTTCGTCGCCTTCTCGGCGGTGTGCACACACGCGGGCTGCCTGGTCAGCGAGGTCAAGGACGGGACCGTGAACTGTCCCTGCCACGGGAGCCGGTTCGGCGTCGACGACGGGGGAGTCGTCGCCGGGCCGGCCCCGGACCCGCTGCCCCCGCACCCGGTGACGGTCCGCGGCGACGTCGTAAGGCTGGGGTAGCACGGGCTTGTAGATGTCAGTTCTGGCCGACGCCGAGCGGCGGCCGGTGCAGGACGAGCTTGGTGGCGCGGGCGGCGTACGCCTCGGGGGCGTCGTCCCAGTCGGCCAGCAGGCTGGTGACCTGCTCGGCCGGGAACCCGCTGGTGGCGATGAAGTCGAGCAGCTCCGGGAGGACGGGCCGCACGTGGGACACGCCGACTTTGAGAGTCGCGCTGGTGGCGTACATGTCCATGACCGGCACCTTGGTGCCGGGTGCGAGGTAGTAGCCGGTGCCCGTGCAGATGCCACCGGGCCGAAGCGCCCGGATGCCGTCGCGCAGCCCCTGCGCCTGGGACGACGCTTCGACGACGACGTCATAGCGGCGGGTGACTCCGTCGAGGACCGACGTGCGGCGCCGCGCGCCGATCTTGCGGGTGGTGGCGCCGAAGGCGTCCGCGACGGCGAGGCGCTCGTCGCGGTGGTCGAGGTAGTCGACGACCGCGGCACCGTGGCGTACGGCGAGGCCGGCCGCGTAGAGCCCGATGCTCTGCGCGCCTCCCCCGATGACCAGCACCGAGCCGGCGGGCCGCTCGCGGAGCGCAGGGACGACCGCCCGCCAGGCGTCGCTGAGGTTGTCGCCGGCCGCCGCCACACGCAGCGGATCGACGCCGTCGGGGAGGCGCAAGAGCATGTGGTCAGCGTGTGGGATGCGGAGCGAGTCGGCGACCATCCCGCCCCATGAGCCGGTGGCCGGCCCGAACCCGAAGGCCGCGAGGGTCTGCCCGGGACTGTCGGCGCGCATCGTCGTGCACTTCTCGGTCAGCCCGAGCCGGCACGACTCGCAGGCCCGCACGAGATAGCCCACGGGACCACGACAGCGTCGCCGACCCGGATGTCGGTGACCGCGTCGCCGACCGCCGTCACCTGTGCGACGCACTCGTGGCCGATCCCGAACGGCCCTTGGAACGGGACCGGTCCGAGGATGGCGGCGACCACCGGGTCGATCAGGCCCAGCCGAGGCCGGCCTGCATCGCCCGCGACACGGGCCGGTGGATCGGCAGGACGTCACCGTCGCACCGGCTGGCCACGAACGGCCGCACCAGGGCGTCGGTCCCGGCCGCCAGGACGGCGTCCGGGCGCTCCCGCCACTCCAGGTGGCCAGACCGGACGAAGTTCAGCTCACGCATGTGTGTCTCCCTGGAACATCACGCACCCAGTCAGAGCCGGGCCCGGGTGAAGGTCAGACCCACCAGCCGGGCGACCACGAGCGCGATGTAGAGCACTCCGGCCACCTGCTCGATCATCACGAGTGAGCGGGCATGAGCCAGCACCGGGGTGACGTCGGAGAGACCCACGCTGGTGAGCGTGGTGAATGAGAGGAACAGCAGCTCGAACCAGGAGCGGTCGCCCGCGCCTCCCGCGCCCACGAACGAGCCCGGCCAGATCACCTGCGCCGCGGCGTACACGTAGGCGAAGCCCCACGCGACCACCGTGAACGCCGCGCCCGTTGCGAACAGCTCGTCGCGGGTGACCCGGTCGTCGTCGAAGAGGTACCGGATCATCGCGTAGGAGACGTAGAAGTAGAACGGCGCATGCAGCAGCGCCGAAGCGAGCACGATGCCGTCGGTGTCCGGCCAGATTGCCTCAAGCACCGTGAAGACCATGGCAGGCAGGCCGATCAACACCGCGACCCAGCTCAGCGCCGGCGTGCGGCGTACGGCGTAGACGGCGATCAGCACGATCCCGATCTGCACCACTCCGAGTCCCGCGCGTCCCGCGGCCGACCCCGCGAAGAACGGGTAGGCCAGGACGGCGAGGAGCTGAGCAACGAGCAGGACGGCGGAGGGGTGGTCGCGTACCCGGACGAGCAGCCGCCTCACTCCTCATCCTCCTCGTCCTTCTTGCGGCGCTGCTCCAGCTGCTTGCGCTGCTTCTTCTCCAGCCGGCGTCGCTCGGCCTCGATCATCGACTGGCGCTGGAACTGGATGCGCCCGACGTTCAGCCCGGTGCCGAGCATCACGAACAGCGGCCACGGGAAGTCGTCCATCCCCATAATCGACCAGATCACCCAGCAGATCGCCGATGCGGAGATGAACCCCCACATCGCGTCGCGCCTGTCGCCCTCCCAGTCGGCGACCGCACGCTGCTGGAGCTCCGACTCGGTCAACAGTCCCAGGGCCGGCCGCGCCAGAGAGGAGGCCATGGGCACCAGGCCGTCGACGAGTGAGGCCAGCTCACCCAGCGTCTTCGCGGCCGCAACCTCGCCGGTGAGCGACTCGAACTCCTCCCGGTCCAGCCGGCCGTCGGCGTACGCCTCGGCCAGCACCTGGTGGACCACGTTGCGGTCCTGGTCGCCGGCCCGGAGTGCGGCGTACTCGGGGTGCCGCGGATCGTGGCTGAACGACGCCCACACCTCACCGGGATCGGTCATCCCGCGCTCGCCTCCACACCCGGCATCCTAAGGTCCCGGCCCCGACCCCGCCGGAGTCCCGCGCGCGTGACGAACGGCGAGCGGGCGACCCGTTCGCCGCGGTTACTCCCCTGGCTGGCGTGGAGCAACTCCTCACGACCTCGTACGATTCCGGGATCAGGGCAACCTGTCGAACCTGGGAGGGGACTCGTGGACGTGGCTGCTGGTGGGGCTGGTGGCCAAGCCGTGAGCCGGGAACCTCGCTCCCGGGCCCGCCTCAACATCGTCCTGTGCGTCGTGACGCTGCTGCTCGCGTCCGCCTGTGTGGTGGGGGGCGTGATGGTGTGGCGCACCCACGACGATCGACAGGCCGAGGCCGAGCGGCAGGAGGTCTACGGCGACGTGCTGGAGGCGGCGACGACCGAAGCAGAGGCATTCATCAACATCCGTTATGACGACGCCCAGGACAGCATCGACAAGGTGGCAGCAGGCGCCACGGGCGAGTTCCGTGACCAGTACGACTCCTCCACCAAGGGCGTCCTGGAGGTGCTCGAGCAGAACAAGTCGGTGATGGACGGCGAGGTCACGTGGGCCGGTGTCGTCAATGTCGACCAGGACAACGCCACGGTCATCGCGGCCACGACCGGCACGGTGGCCAACGTGTCGACCGACAACAAGCCGGTGGCCCGCCACTTCCGGCTCCAGCTCGAGCTGGTGCTGGAGGACGGCGCCTGGCTCACCCGCGACCTCCAGTTCGTGGGCTGATCGCGATGCCCGAGCGCCCCCGTCCCCGTCGGCCCGTCGTCGGCTCGCGCAGTCCCACCGCCCGCCCCCGGACGGTGGCCGGCCGCGACACCCGCTCACCGGCGGACGTCCCTCCGGTCGAAGAGGCTCCGGTCGAGGAGGCGCCGGTCGAGGAGGCGCCGGTCGAGGAGGCGCCGGTCGTGGAGACGCCGGTCGCGGAGCCACCCGACGAGCCGGCACCCGACGAGCCGGCACCCGACGAGCCGGCACCCGACGAGCCAGCACCGGCGCGCCCCCGTCGGCTCGGCGGCGCGGGCACCACCATCACGCTCGTGGCCGCGATCGTGTTGCTGATCGCGGTGGCAGCAGCCGAGGGGTGGTACCTCTGGCTCCGCGAGGAACCGACCGTGTCCGCCTCCCGCCCCGTGGTCACCGGCGAGATCGCGCACCGGGCTGCAGTGGAGGCGGCGGCGCAGAGCACCAGCGAGATCCTGAGCTATGGCTATCAGGACTTCGACGCCCAGGTGGACCAGGCGACCAGCAAGATGACCGACTCGTTCGCCGAGCAGTTCCGCGCGACCGCCTCCGACATCGAGGCCGACTTCGTGGCTGCGAAGAGAGAACAGCAGTTCAAGGTCGTCGCCAGCAGCGTGGTTCGGGCGTCCTCCGAGCAGGTCGAGGCACTCCTGTTCCTCAACCAGTTCGTGACCGAGAACGGCGAGGGCACCGACGTCACGCCGTACCGGGCCCTGGTGACCGTGGTGCACACGGATCAGGGGTGGCTCGTGTCGAACATCGAGACTAGGTAGCCGACGGGGTCCCACTTCTGCCAAACTAGAACACGTTTCAGTATTGTTCGGACTTGAGCCCGCCCCCAGTCAGGAGAAGGATCGCCGACGTGACCTCCCAGGAATCTCACGTCGAGACCGACCTCCTCGTCATCGGAGCGGGCCCCACCGGCCTGTTCGCCACCTACTACGCCGGCTTCCGGGGCTTCCGCGTCGCCGTCGTCGACTCGCTGCCCGAGCTGGGTGGCCAGATCACCGCGATGTACCCGGAGAAGGCGATCTTCGACGTGGCCGGCTTCCCCGACGTGAAGGGCCGGGACCTGGTCGAGGGTCTCGTCGAGCAGGCGGCCACGGCTGACCCGAAGTACTTCCTCGACCGGACCGCGATCACCCTCCGGCACGATGGCGACACGGTCACAATCGGGCTCGACGACGACACCGAGATCACGGCGAAGGCGGTGCTGATCACGGCCGGGATCGGCCGGTTCAGCCCGAGGCCGCTGCCGGCGGGCGACGGGTGGCTCGGCAAGGGCCTCGAGTTCTTCGTGCCCAGCTTCGCGCCGTACGCCGGCAAGGACGTCGTGATCGTGGGTGGTGGCGACAGCGCGTTCGACTGGGCCCTCCACCTCGAACCGGTGGCGAAGTCGGTGACGCTCGTGCACCGACGAGAGGCGTTCCGCGCCCACCAGCGCACGGTCGACGCGGTCCGCGACTCCTCGGTCGAGATCGTCACCAAGGCGCAGGTGACAGCACTCAACGGCAACTCCTCGAACGGCGGCGCCCTCGAGTCGGTTGACCTGGACGTCGACGGCGAGCAGACCAGCCGGCCCGCCCAGGCGGTCGTCGCGGCGCTGGGTTTCATCGCCGACCTCGGCCCGCTTCAGGAATGGGGGATCGAGGTCGAGAAGCGGCACGTCGTCGTGGGACCCACGATGCAGACCAGCCTGGAGCGGGTCTTCGCCGCTGGCGACATCACGGAGTACCCCGGCAAGGTGCGCCTGATCGCCGTCGGCTTCGGCGAGGCCGCCACCGCCGTCAACAACGCGGCGGTGGCCGTCGACCCGTCCGCCCACGTGTTCCCCGGGCACTCGAGCGATGCATAACGGGCGAGCCGGTCAGCGCAGGAGCAGCCGGACCGCGACGTCCATGTGCTTGGTGACGTCGGCGGCGGTGAGGCGACCGGTCACCCAGCCGACGAGCGCCGAGAGCCACACGTCGCCGATCACCCGCGCGATCGCGACGTCGTCGTCGGTGAGCTCGGTCTTCCCGGGGTGCATGGCCCGGGTCAGCATCGAGGTGAGCAGCATGCCGACGTGGTGGATCTCGCTCTGCACCGAGGCGTCGGCGAACATGAAGGCGCGGGTGAGGGCCTCGGTGAGGTGCGGATCGCCCTGGAGCCCACGGGTGGTCCTGCTCAGGACCGTCATCACCCGCTCGTGCGGGGTGTCGCCGGGGACCGGCTTGTCCCGGCTGGCGGCCTCCGCCTTCTCGAACTCGCGCCCGAGGGCGGAGACCAGCAGGTGGATCTTGGAGGGGAAGTACCGGTAGAGCGTCCCCAGCGCGACATCGGCCTGCTCGGCCACGGCGCGCATCTGGACCGCGTCGAAGCCACCCTTCGACGCCAGGTCGATGGTGGCGTCGAGGATTCGCTTGCGCCGGTCACGCTGAGCGGCGGACCCGAGGTCCTCGACCGCCAGGGAGTTCGCGGTAGTCACTCGTCTAGGCTAACAACGCTTGAGGCATAATAGGAACACGTTTCACTTTGTCCAGCCGGCGTGTCAGCCCTCCTCGGGGGCATCCGGTCGCATGTCCGGATGGTCCAGAGAGGGGTCGAGGCGCGTGCGCGTGGCACTGCTGTCGTATCGGAGCAAGCCCCATTGCGGTGGGCAGGGGATCTACGTCCGCCATCTCAGTCGCGAGCTGGTGAGCCTCGGTCACGAGGTCGAGGTCTTCTCCGGCCAGCCCTACCCCGAGCTCGATGCGGGAGTCTCCCTCACGAAGGTGCCGAGCCTGGACCTCTACCGGGAGCCCGATCCCTTTCGGGTCCCGAAGCCGCGTGAGTTCCGCGACCGGATCGACGTCGAGGAGTTCCTCACCATGTGCCTGGCCGGGTTCCCGGAGCCCAAGACGTTCAGCAAGCGCGTGGCGCGGTTGCTGGCGGACCGGGTGGACGACTTCGACATCGTCCACGACAACCAGGTCCTCGGCCACGGCATGCTCGACATCGAGCAGCTCGGGCTGCCACTGATCACGACCCTCCACCACCCGATCACGTTCGACCGCCGGATCGACCTCGCGGCGGCGCCCAACTGGCGGCGCAAGCTCGTCCTGCGCCGCTGGTACGGCTTCCTCCGGATGCAGGGCAAGGTGGCCCGCCGGGCACGCAAGATCCTCACGCCGTCCGAGGCGTCCCGGCGCGACATCGCCACGGACTTCGGGGTCGACCCGGCCCGGATGCAGGTCATCCTCCTGGGCGTCGACGACGGGTTCGCGCCGCCGGTCGCCCCGCGGGTGCCCGGCCGGATCCTGGCCATGGCCAGCGCCGACGCCCCCATGAAGGGCATCGCGACGTTGCTCGAGGCCTTCGCCAAGCTGCGCACCGAACGCGAAGTCGAGCTGGTGCTGGTCAGCAAGCCGCAGCCCGGCGGCCGGACCGAACAGCTGGTGGACCGTCTCGGCATCGCCGACTCGGTGCGCTTCGTGCACGGCATCAGTGACGCGGAGCTCGTCGAGCTGATGGGCTCCGCCGAGGTCGCCTGCGTGCCGTCGCTCTACGAGGGCTTCAGCCTGCCCACGGCAGAGCTGATGGCCTGCGCGACCCCCCTGGTCGTGTCGCGGGCCGGCGCGATCCCGGAGGTGGTCGGCCCGGACGGTCTCTGCGCCGACCTGGTCACGCCGGGCGACGTGGGCGAGCTCGAGCTGGCGCTCGAGCGGGCGCTCGACGACCCCGAACGCCGCCGGCGGATGGGCGTGGCCGGCCGACAGCGGGTGCAGGAGCTGTTCAGCTGGCGTGCGGTCGCTCGGGCCACGGCGAGTGCCTACGAGGACGTGATCGAGGACTACCACAAGGAGCGCCACCTTGCTGACCGTTGACTTCGACCGACTCGGCCTGCGGCCCGGCGAGCGGGTGCTCGACATGGGCTGCGGCGCCGGTCGCCACGCCTTCGAGATGTACCGCCGCGGTGCCGACGTCATCGCGTTCGACCAGGACGCCGACGAGCTCGCCGGCGTACGCGAGCTGTTCGCCGCCATGCGGGAGGCGGGTGAGGTGCCCGCTGGCGCCGACGCGGACGTCAAGGAGGGCGACGCCCTCGCGCTGCCGTTCGCGAACGGCGAGTTCGACCGGGTGGTGGCCGCTGAGGTGCTCGAGCACATCCCGGCCGACATCCGGGCCATCGGCGAGCTGGTCCGGGTTCTCCGCCCCGGAGGGACGATCGCGCTCACCGTCCCGCGTTGGTTCCCCGAAGTCGTCTGCTGGAAGCTGTCGGAGGACTACCACGACACCCCCGGCGGCCACATCCGGATCTACACCGACAAGGAGCTGGTCACCAAGGCGACCGACGCGGGCCTGGTGTTCGAGGGCAAGGACCACGCGCACGGCCTGCACACGCCGTACTGGTGGCTCAAGTGCGCGGTCGGCGTGAAGAACGACGACCATCCGCTGGTGCGGACCTATCACCGGCTGCTGGTGTGGGACATCATGAAGCGCCCGCGGACCACCCAGGTGGCCGAGAAGGTGCTGAACCCGCTGGTCGGCAAGAGCATGGTGCTGTACTTCCGGAAGTCGCATGCAGCCTGACCGGGCGCCCTGGGTGCCGTCGGTGGACGGCATCCTGACCGTCCCCGAGATCGAGCAGACGGCCGGCGCGATCGCTGCGATGCAGGAGCCCGACGGGGCCGTGCCGTGGACGATCGGGGGGCACACCGACGTCTGGAACCACATCGAGTCGGCGATGGCCCTGCTCGTCGGCGGGCAGATCGCGGCGTCTGACCGGGCGTTCCGGTGGTGCCTGGACCAGCAGCGGGCCGACGGCTCCTGGCCGATGAAGATCGTGGGTGGGGAGGTCGAGGACCACAGCGGCGAGACCAACATGGCGGCGTACCTCGCCACCGGCGTCTGGCACAACTGGCTCGTGCGTCGCGACTTCGAGTTCGTACGCCGGCACTGGCCGGCCGTGCGCCGCGCCCTCGACTGGGTCGTCTCGATGCAGCTGCCGTTCGGCGGGATCGCCTGGTCGCAGGAATGGGTGGACGGCCACCCGGCGTGCGTGAATCGCGAGGCGCTCCTGGCCGGGTCGTCGAGCGTGTACCAGTCCCTGCGAGCGGGGGTCGCGCTCTCGGAGCTGCTCGACGAGCCACAGCCGGAGTGGGAGCTCGCGGGAGGAAGGCTGGGCCATGCGATCCGCGAGCACCGCGACCTGTTCCTCGACAAGCGCACGTTCTCGATGGACTGGTACTACCCGGTGCTCGGCGGGGCGGTGCGTGGTTATCGAGGCCGTCGACTGCTCGAGGACCGCTGGGACGACTTCGTGGTTCCCGGGCTCGGGATCAGGTGCGTGGACACCAACCCGTGGGTGACCGGCGCCGAGACCTGCGAGCTGGTGATGGCCCTGGACGCAGTCGGTGACCGCGACCGGGCGCTCCGTCTCCTCGCCGACATGCAGCACCTGCGCCACTCGGAGGGCAGGTACTGGACCGGGTACGTCTTCCCGGACGACGTGAACTGGCCGGGGGAGCACACCACCTACACGGCCGCGGCGGTGATCCTGGCGACCGATGCGCTGGGCCACGGGTCCGCCGGGTCCGACATTATGCGGGGCGCGTCTCTGCCGGCCGACTTCGCGGAGATTGCGCTGGAGTGCGACTGCCCCGCGACTGTCGGCGTGGCGTGAGTTGTCAGTGGAGACGTCTGGGGAGGCGTCAGGGGAGGCGGTCCCCGGCGCCGCCGCTCGTTCGCTCCAGGGCCCGCATCGAACCCAGTTCGTCGACCTCGTCGAAGCTCCTGCCGTCCAGCGCCCGTCGAAAGACGTCGTACGGCGGTCGCCCACCGTCGGCCGGGTCGGGGAACACGTCGTGGATGACCAGTAATCCACCGGGCATGACCCACGGCGCCCATCCGTCGTAGTCGTTGTGCGCGTGCACCTCTGCGTGGCCGCCGTCGATGAACAGCAGGGACAGCGGAGTGCGCCAGGAAGCCGACACCGTCGTCGACGTGCCGACGATCGCCACCACCTGGTCTTCGAGTCGTGCGCGGGCGATGTTCTTGCGGAACACCGGCAAGCTGTCCATCAGCCCGAACTCTTCGTCGACCAGTGACGGGTCGTGGTGCTCCCAGCCGGCCTGGTTCTCCTCCGAACCGCGGTGGTGGTCGACGGTGAACACCGTCCCGCCCACCTCCCGGGCAGCGGCGCCGAGGTAGATGGCCGACTTGCCGCAGTAGGTACCGACCTCCAGCACCGGCCCGTGCGGCAGCCTGGACCGCGCCAGACGGTGCAGCAACAGGCCTTCCTCGTCGGGCATGAAGCCCTTGGCCGCCCGGGCGCGCTCGTGTAGGTCGGCGGGCATGTCGGCGGGCAGGGCGGTGGTGTCGGGCACGGGCGCTCACCCCCTGCGCTGCAAGTCGTAGGCCCCGGTGATGGCCTCGCGGATGGCGTCGTCGTTGCCGTGGTCGAGCACCGCCTGCACCTTCATGTGCGCCTCCATGGCCGGCGGGACCCCGAACGTCTCGGGATGGGACGCCAACATCCGCTCGCGGTCTCCGAAGCGGCATCTGATAGTCAGCGTGGTGGCGTCTTCGAGGCGGGCGACCAATCGGTTGTCGACGTACCAGGCCGGGCGGGCTGTGGTGCCCTTCATCTTGCACCCGGGCAGGCTCGCGGCGTGGTCGGCGACCTCCTCGGGGCTCATGGGCGCACCGACGCGGCCCGCGGCTCCGCTGACTCTTTCTTCGACGTCCAGGCGTTCCAGTGCCATGGCAGGTAGCTGTCGATCGCTCGCACGATGTGCGCGCTCGGGATCGACGGGAGGATGTCGAAGAAGCCGGGCAAAGGGCGAATCGAATTGGCGGTCAGGCTGGCGGTGATGACCCGTGAACGCAGGAAGGACACGCGCTCATGCTAGTGAGCGCCTCAGTCCAGCTGGCCGCGGATCTCGCCCATCTTGAACATGTTGGTGTGCACGTTCACGTAGGCGACGCCTGCCTTGATGGCAGCGACGACCTCGTCGAACTCGCCGGGGTCGATGCCCTGGCCGCCCGGCCCGACCACGTCGTCGGCCGTGACCGTGCCTCTGACGACGCCCGAGTTCGGACAGGGCGGCGTGCCGTCCGTGCCGTTGCCGAGGTTGCTGCACAGGAAGATCGCAATCCCGCCGTTCACGCTCAGCTGTCCGAAGTGGATGTGTGCCTGCTCCACCGGCGTGGACAGCCTGCCGTACGACAGGCGGAAGTCGAGCTTGTCGTCCCTGGTCGAGAACTCGGCCCGGAAGCTGCCCTCGCCCGTGGTCGAGATGGCCGGGACCTCCTCGTAGCCGGTCAGGTGGGTGCGGGTGTCGCCGCCGCCCCGAGCCGACGCGGCAGAGCCGCCGAGGATCAGAAGGCCCGCGAGCACCGCGAACAATGTGTGACGCCACTTGGTCATGATGAAACCCCTCTCCTCAGTCTGAGAGACGAAGGAGGCGGCAGCCCCGTTCAATGGAGGCGGCAGCCCCGTTCAATCGGATTTGGACCTGCGACCAGAGCCGGCAAGCACGACCGGGTGACCGGACTGTCCTGCCGGCGACGGTCAGCTCTGGTCCAGCCCGTTGCGCAGGGTGGTGACGATCGGCCGCGGTGCCGTGTCGACGGCGAGCCGGAACACATCGGGACGGTGGTAGTGCCCCACAGGGTCGAAGAGGCGTCGCGCCGACTTGATATCGGTGAGGTCGAGCTCCGCCACGAGGACGGTCTCGGAGTGACGAGCGGGTCCGGCGAGGAGCTCCCCGTTGCTCCCGACGATCACAGTGTTGCCGGGTTCCACCCACTCGGGGTCGTCCGGGTCGGTGCGCCATACGCGCTCCCGGTCGGGGAAGTCCGCCGGGATCTGGTCGACGCGGAGGCACGGATTGACACCGATCACGAAGCAGCGGCCCTCCCGGGCGATGTGCCGCATGGTGGCGACCCAGCCGTCGCCTTGCGCCAGTGTGGGCGCGACCCAGATGTCGACCCCCTGCGAGTACAGGTAGAACCGCGCCAGTGGCATGTAGTTCTCCCAGCAGGTCAACCCACCGAGTCGCCCGAACGGAGTCGGGTAGGTGTCGAGCGTCGAGCCGTCGCCCATTCCCCACACCGTGCGCTCCGACCCGGTCGGCATCAGCTTGCGGTGCTTGCCGAGGAGGGCGCCGTCGGGATCGAAGTACAGCACCGTGTTGTAGATCGTGCTGCCCGTGGGATCGCGTTCCTCGACCCCGATGACCAGGTAGACACCCGCTTCGCGGGCTGCGGCACCGAGCCGATCGGTCGCTTCGCCGGGCACGACGATGGCCTGGTCGGCGAGGAGGGCGAACCACGCCTCGTCACCGTCCCAGATCGGCGTCGAGTCGATCCAGATCGGGGTGCCGGGCACGAAGGCCTCGGGGAACACGACCAGGTCTGCTGAGCGCACGTCGGGGCGGGACATCAGGTCCTCGACCTTGGCGAGCGTCGCGTCGCGATCCATCAGCACGTAGGCCGCCTGCACGGCCGCGACCGTCACCGTTGCCATCGGGACCTCCTGGATCGACGATACGCCGAGTCCGGGCGGGCGGCGCGGGCCCGCTCGAGGTGAGTCAGTCGCGAAGCCTGTCCCCGAAGAAGGCGAGCACCCGGTCCACGCCCTCCTGCTGCCGGTCCTCGGTGAGCGTGGAGTGCTTCCGACCGGGGAACTCGACCCGGATGAAGGAGTCGCCGAGCTCGGCGGTGAGGGTGTCGAAGCGGCCGCCCGACGCCGGGTCCCGCTCGAACCGCAGTCCGAGGACGGGACAACCTGCGGCCGCCCGTTCCTTCACGGTCGCCAGGTCGTCCGGCGACAGACCGAGGTCCGCGGCGCGTTTCCTGCCCACCGGGAGCGGGAGCGACGGTTGGGCGACGACGGGCGCGGCGACCGAGGTGTCGACCATCATCGCCAGGGCGAAGCCGCCGGTGAGGCACATGCCCAGGGCGCCGACCCCCGGACCGCCGAGCTCGTCGTGCAGGGACGACGCGAGACTGCGCAGCCACCGGGTGACGGGCGAGGCCCGGCCGGTGGCGAGCGTCGTGAACTCCTTGCTGACGCACACCCGCGGGAACACCTTGAGCAGGCTCTTCGCGTTCGCCGGTGCCTCGGGCGTCCCGAACAGGTGCGGCAGGACCACGGTGAAGCCCGCCGCGACGACCTCCTCGGCGAACCCGATGACCTCAGGCGTGAGGCCGGGGATCTCGTGGATCACGATCACGCCGGGGCCGGAGCCCTTGCGGTACGTCAGGTGGGTGACGCCGTCGGCCGTGTGCTCAACGCGGCTCCAGCTGTCCAGGAGGCTCATGCGGTGAGTATGGCCCGTTCACGTGACGAGCTCAGGCCGCGAGCTCATGCCTCCCGGGCGCACCAGGGCAACGGGCCCGGTGCCGGGCCATGGCCGCGTCGACCTGCTTGTGGATCTGCTCCTGCGGGATCACCAGTCCCAGTCCGGGCAGGCCGGCCGCGAAGCCGCCCAGTGGCTGGCCGCATCGGCATCGGTAGGTGCGCATCGTGTTCATGGGGGTCCCCCTGGTGTCGTTCTCGGGTGTTCTGGTCAGTGCTTCCAGCCTTGCCGTGATGGCCGATCGCGGCATCGGGCGGCCACCTCAGATCTCTCGTTGTCCGACTCAGATCAGGAGCCGAGCCGGCGCCAGTTGAGACGAAATCCCGTCGGCCGATCGGCCAGAAGGGGTCTAGCCTGCTGGGCGATGCACGCCAACGACGTCGTGACGACCGCCGAGCAGGTGCGCCGGTTGGTCGACGCCCAGTTCCCGCAGTGGGCGGACCTGCCAATCACCCCGGTGCGGGAGTTCGGGACCGACCACCTGCTCTACCGGCTCGGCGAGGAGTTCCTGATCCGGATGCCCCGGATCGAGGATGCTCTCGAACAGGTGGCGAGCGATGAGCGGTGGCTGCCGGTCCTCGGCCCGCGACTTCCTGTCGAGATCCCGGAACAGGTCGCTGATGGCCGACCCGGGGAGGGTTACCCGTGGGGGTGGTCAGTGGTGCGGTGGATTCCGGGGACGGCGCCGGAGCCGTGCTCGGTAACGTCACCAACGGTCGGTCGTGATCTCGGAAGGTTCGTGACGGCGTTGCGCCAGGTCAACCCGCACGGCGGCCCGGTCAAGACCGGCCTCCAACGCGGGGTCCCGCTGGCGAATCGGGATCGCATCACCCGGGAAGCCGTGGACGAGCTGGGCTCGCGGGTCGACCGCGAGGCCGTGCTCGCGATCTGGCAGGACGCCGTGGACGCGTCGCCGTGGTCCGGGGAGCGCGTGTGGCTGCACGGTGACCTCAAGGCGGGCAACCTCGTCGTCGACGACGACCGACTGACCGGCGTCATCGACTTCGGGGCGCTGGGTCTCGGCGACCCCGCCGTCGACCTGACGCCCGCGTGGCTGGCTCTCCAGCAGCAGGCCCGGCAGGCGTTCCGTGAGGAAGCCGGTCCGGACGACGCCGCATGGCGTCGCGGCCGGGGCTGGGCGTTGTCGGTGTCGTTGATCGAGCTGCCGTACTACTGGGAGCGATCGCCGGCGATCGCCGAGGGAGCGCGGCGCGCCATCGCCACGATCCTCGCGGACCAGGACGGCTAGGGTCACCCTCGTGTCCGACCTGCCCGAGCTCGATGCGGTCGAGCAGCGCGTGCTCGGAAGCCTGCTGGAGAAGCAGGTGACCGTCCCGGCGTCGTACCCGCTCACGTTGAACGCCCTGCGCACGGCCTGCAACCAGACCAGCAGCCGCGACCCGGTGGCGGACTACGACGAGCAGCTCGTCGAGGCCACTGCCCGCGGCCTGAAGCAGCGCGAGCTGACGCGGATCGTCTGGGCAGACACGGGGCGGCGCACGCTGAAGTACCACCAGCTGCTCGACGAGCGGCTCGGGCTGGACCCCGACGAACGGGCGCTGATGACCGTGCTGCTCCTGCGCGGACCTCAGGCTCCCGGCGAGCTGAAGACCCGCACCGACCGGCTGCACCCGTTCACCGATCGGGCCGAGGTCGAGGCCTGCCTCACGAGGATGGCGGCCCGGCCGGCGCCACTGGTGCGCGAGCTGGAGCGGCAGCCCGGGCAGAAGCACCGCCGTTGGGCGCACCTCCTCGGTCCGATGCCGGACGAGTCGGCCGGCCCCGCGCCGGAGCCGCCTGCCGATCGTGACGCGGTCCTCGCCGACGGCGCCGACGCCCGCGACGCCCGGGTCGCTGCGTCGTACGACGCCGTGGCGGCGACGTACGGCGGCCGGTTGGCCGCCGAGCTCGAGGATCTGCCGTTCGAGCGCTGGCTGTTGCGCCGGGTGGTCGACCTCGCCCACGGTGCGCCGGTCGTCGAGGTCGGCTCCGGGCCTGGCCACGTGACGGGCTTCCTCGCCCAGGCCGGTGCCGACGCGACCGGTCTCGACCTCTCGCCGGGGATGGTCGCCGAAGCCATGCGCAGGTTTCCCGACGTCTCCTACGAGGTCGGCGACCTCCGTCACCTGATGCGCCCGGCCACGAGCGACGGGTGGGGTGCGGTGCTCGCGTGGTACTCGCTCATCCATCTGGCCCGCTCCGAGCTGCCCGCGGCCGTCGCCGCGCTGGCCAGGCCGCTGCGCGCGGACGGCTGGCTGGTCCTGGCCATGCACGCAGGTGGCGAGGTGCGGCACGTCGACGAATGGTTCGGCCACGACGTCGACCTCGACTTCGTGCTCCACGACCCCGCCGACGTCCGCGCGGTCGTCGACAGTGCGGGGCTGGTCGACGTCGAGTGGTACCACCGTGGGCCGGTCGCTCAGCGTGAGGAGACGACCGAGCGGCTGTATGTCCTGGCCCGGAAGCCGGCCTGACAGAGCCAGCGGAGTCGAGGCCGCGACCGAAGAACCTCCTCAGGTCACGGCGGCGATGTTGTGGACCAGCAGGACCGAGGCTGCGGCGGCAAGCGCGCCCAGGCCGACCCGGGCCACCCAGACCACAGCCGCCCGACGCCCCGCTGCGTTCGGGCCGCGGAACCACCGGTTCCAGATGGCCCAGACTCCGACCGTCGGGACGAGGAGTACGGCGATCGGCCCTGCAAGCAGCCAGACCAGGAGGGTGGCCGACACGGCGCGCAGGTCGGCGGTCGCGAACCAGGCCGTGGGCGCGAGCCAGCGTTCTGCCAGCAACACGAGCAGAGCGACGAAGAGCGCCGGGATGACGAGGAAGATTGCAACCGGGAGCCAGTCCGGGTCGAGCACGCTGAAGTCCGTGCCGGGATGGATGACGAACGAGCTGACGAGGATGCCGGCACCCACACTGATGCTGAGCACCCGGAACCAGGCAGGCCCGAACGCGACTCGGCGCACCGCAAGGTAGACAACAGCGCCGGTCAGCCCGGCCTGCGCGGTCGCCAGGAACAATTGGGCCGTCCCCGCCACCGTGAACTCACCGATCGGGAACCCGTCGTCGCTGATCACCCCGGTGTCCTCCGGGTTGGCCCGCGCGAGCACCGACATGGCGAGTCGGCCGACCACTCCGCCGACGAGCGCACCGAGCAGCGCGCCCGCCATCGAGACCGGGGCCAGCCGTCGGATGCCTTCGGCCGCCGCCGTCCGCCAGTCCGGGCGGACCTGCTCCGCCGTCGCGGAGGGGGATGTCGTCGTCACTGGAGGAAGGTAGCGGTACCGGTGGCGCGGATCGACCACGTCACGGTCTCCGCCTCCGGTGGACCAGACCACCGCGGCCCGGGGTCAGGTCGGGTCCGGCCGCAGTCGCTGAGCGCCGGAGTCCCGTCGCCCTGTAGACCGTCGACGCTTCCGAGGACGTGATCCGACCGGCGATGCCCGAGGAGTCCCGGCTGGACCGGATGACGCTGATGATCGGGTGCGCCGGCGTCTACTAGCCGTTTCGCAAGTGGTCTGCTCCGCGAGCACGCCGACAACGCCGCCGAGCGGTACGACTCCTCCGGTGGCGGATGCTGCTCGTTGACCTCACCCCGGCATTCCCCGGCCAAAACCGGCTCGCGTCTCGGTCGCGCTCTGCGAGAGGGTGGGTGCATGGCTTCCCGCGCTTCGAACTTCTGTATCGACGCAGCTGACCCGTACGCCCAGATGACCTGGTGGTCGAAGGTCCTGGAGGACTTCACCGTCCCCGCCGAGGAGGAGTGGAAACAGAGCCCCGGCGATGAGGAATGCGGCCTGATCGGTCCTGACGGCCGTGAGCTGCTGTTCCTCAAGGTCCCCGAGCCGAAGACCGTCAAGAATCGGATGCACATCTGCCTCCGCCCCACCGACAGGTCCCGGGACGAGGAGTTCGATCGCGTCCTTGGCCTGGGCGCCTCTCTGGTCAACGACCTCCGCAAGGGCGACAAGGGATGGGTGGTCCTGGCCGACCCCGAGGGCAACGAGTTCTGCGTCCTGACCCGCTATCAGCCGGAGGGGTCCGAGGCGTGAGCACGGCTGACCCGAAGGAGACCCTGGTCCGCTATCTCCAGAATGCGCGAAACGCGATGGTCTGGAAGCTCGACGGGCTCTCCGAGTACGACGTCCGCCGCCCACTGACGCCCACCGGCACCAACCTGCTCGGCCTGATCAAGCACCTCGCCAGTGTGGAGCTCGGCTACTTCGGCGACACGTTCGGCCGCCCGCACGGCGAGCACCTGCGGTGGCACGCCGACGACGCGGACCACAACGACGACCTCTGGGCCACCGCCGAGGAGACCCGCTCAGACATCATCGGTCTCTACTACCGCGCCTGGGCCCACGCAGCTGGAACCTTCGATGCCCTCGACCTCGACGCAGTCGGGCGAGCGTGCCGTGGTGGTCGCCGGAGAGTGAGGTCACCCTGCACCAGATCCTGGTGCACATGGTGGCCGAGACCTGTCGGCACGCCGGACATGCCGACATCGTCCGGGAGTCGATCGACGGCGCCGCCGGCGTTCGGGCGGACAACAGCAACCTGCCCGATGCCGGCTACGACTGGGCTGCACACCGCGCTCGGGTCGAACAAGCGGCGCGGGACGCGGCGGGGTCGGGGTAACCCACGAACGTCAACCACGAGAACGTGTTCTTGTATCGGGTGCTAGTGACAGACTCCTTTCTCGTGGCCGGCCACGAGATCCCGGAAGGGATGCGCGACGACGCGCGCGAGACCTGGCGGCCGAGCCGCGAGCTCACCGACTCGTTCCTGGGCGACTTCGACTTCGAGCTGCGGCCGGGCGAGACGATCCACGTCGACACCGAGGAGCAGGCGCGGGCGGCCCGGAGGTTCCGTGACGTGCTGGGCAGGTTCGCGACCGGCGTCGCCGTCGTGACTTCCATGAGTGCGGGGGCACCGGTCGGGCTGACCTGCCAGAGCTTCACCTCCGTGTCCCTCGACCCGCCGATGGTGCTCTTCTGCCCGGCGAAGACCTCGCGGGCCTGGCCGGCCATCCAGCGATCGGGGAAGTTCTGCGTCAACTTCCTGGCCGACGACCAGGAGCCCGTCTCGACCACGATGGCGAGCCGGGGCGTCGACAAGTTCGCGGACATCGGCTGGTCACCCTCTGCGGCCACGGGCTCCCCGCTGATCCACGGGATCCTCGGGTACGTCGACTGCACGATCCACGCCGTCCACGAGGTCGGAGACCACTTCGTGGTGATCGGGCGGGTGCAGGAGCTCGAGGTGTCCGCGGACGACGCTCCGCTGCTGTTCTACCGCGGCCGGTACCGCACCACGGCCGACTGACGGCCGTTAGCGGATCCTCGCTGCGGACTCGGCGCACCCGCACACGCCTCGGCCACGGACCCCCTGACCATCGCTACCCCTCGAGGGCGTCCAGGTCCCGGACCGCGAACTGGTGGTGTGCCCACTCCTCGCCGAAGAGCACGCGCAGGCAGCCGAGAGTCGTGCGGGCCTCCGGCGGCGGGAAGCCGGATGCCGCGTTCGGCTCGAGCGTGCGGACGAGATCGTCGTCGGTGATCGGGGCGAGGAACTCGCGCAGTCGTTGCCGTTGCTCGTCGCGGACGAGGAGGACGTCGTCGAGGGTGGGCCGGATCGACTCGTCGATGCCCAGCTCCGTCGGGTCGAGGAATGCCGCGGTCAGACCGAACGGGTGGTACGGCGACGGGTCGCGGAGCACGGCGCGCACGAACCACCCGTCGTGGACGAGGACCAGGTGCCGGAGCGTCTCCACGAAGGACCACTCGTCGGCGACGCGCTCGTGCGCGATGGCGTCGGGTGCCCGGCGCACCCGTTCCACGGTCGGCCGCCACATCTCCTCCACGACCTCGACGGCGGCCCGGGCACCCTCGGCGTCGGTGGGTCGCAGGGCAAGCCGCTCCGGGTGTCGGCGGTCGAGCTCGGCCTCGACGAGCGGGACGACGTCGACGCCGTTCACCGTCACCCGGTTGACGTAGGAGTCGATCTCCACGTCCTCCAGCACCGACCCGATGATCCGCACCCGGGACATGGTGGCTTCGCGGAACTCAGCACCGTCGAGCTGGCACTCGTTGAACCTGGCCCCGCGGAGGTCAGCACCGTCGAAGTCTGCCACCCCGGCATTGTGGCAGCCAGCACTGCTGGGACCATGACCAGACTGCTGCGATCATCGAGCGTCCCGGATAACCAGTGGCGAGCCGGGGCTTCTGGCGGGATCCTCGATGCATGGAGATCCGGGAGTTCGGGCCCGACGACGCGGACGACGTTCGCCGCGCCGTGGGCCTGACCAACACCGTCAGCGCGGTCGACTCGCCGTGGGGGCACCCCATGACCGAACGCATGCTCGTGGGTCAGCTCCGCTACGGCTGGGACCTGGAGCCCGCCCGGCCGTTCGTCGGACTGGCCGACGGCGAGCCGGTCGCCCAGGCGGTCTACCACACCAGCGAATGGGACAACCAGCACATCGTCGGGCTGTGGGTGGCGGTCCACCCCGAGCACCGGCGGCGCGGACACGGGTCGGAGCTGATCTCGAACCTCCTGGACCGGGCCCGGTCGGAGGGCCGGACCAGCGCGATCATCGACGGCTGGGAGTCCGACGCGACCCGGGCGTTCGCACGGCAGCACGGGTTCGAGGAGAAGTCCCAGGCGATCCAGCGCCGACAGCATCTCGACGAGGTCGACTGGTCGGTCGTGGAAAAGCTGTATGACGAGGCGGCGACGGCGGCCTCGTCGTACGAGCTGGTCCGGCGCGCGGGCGCCACACCTGAGGATCGAGCTCGAGGCCCTGGCCCACCTGAGCGAGTCGATCAACGACGCGCCGACAGACGCCCTCGAGATCGAGGATGATGTCTTCACCGCCGAGCGGGTGGGCAACTACGAGAAGGCCCAGCTCGCCCGCGACTGCGCGCTCTACCGGATCGTGGCCCGGCACGGCGAGACCGGCGAGCTCGCCGGTCACACCGTGGTCGTCGTGGAGCGCGAACAGCCGATGTACGGCCACCAGCACGACACGTCCGTTGCCCGCTCTCATCGGGGGCACAAGCTGGGGTTGCTTCTGAAGACGGACATGCTTCGTTGGCTTCGGGACGAGCAGCCCCAGATCGAGTCGATCGACACCTGGAACACCGAGTCCAACCACCACATGATCGCGATCAACGAGCTGCTGGCCTACCGGATCATGGGCCGCGGCCTGGAGTTCCAGCGCGACATCTGACGGCGGTTTCGTTAAAGCACGAGGCACCCGGCGCGCCCGAGCTCGGCGACCGCCTGCTGACGATCCGGTCTTGCCCCATGGGATCAAGGACCTTCAGGTCGACTACACCTGACCGGCTATCGTCGCCGGGATGGACCTGGTTCTCGGCACGATGTACTTCGGCACGCGCACCGACGAGCCCACGTCGTACGCGCTCCTCGACCGGTACGTCGAGGCCGGCGGACGCACCCTCGACACCGCCAACTGCTACGCCTTCTGGACGTCGGAAACCGGGCACGGCGGCCAGAGCGAGTCGGTCCTGGGCCGATGGCTGGCCGCCAACCCCGGCCTGCGTGACGACCTCGTCATCGCCACCAAGGTGGGCATGGAGCCCGTCGACGGCGCCGGCACGGAGGGGCTGAGCGAGCCCGTGATCCGGCGCGAGGCCGGGCGCAGCCTCGAGCGGCTCGGCATCGACGAGATCGACGTCTACTGGGCGCACGGCGAGGACCGGACCGTCGACCTGGCCGAGACGGTGGCCGCCTTCGGCGAGCTGGTCTCGGGTGGAACGGTTCGACGCCTCGGCGTCTCCAACCACCCGACCTGGCGGGTCGAGCGGGCCCGGGTGCTCGCCGCGGAGCAGGGGGTCGAGCCGTACACGCTGCTGCAGCTGACCACGTCGTACGTCGACCCGAGACCGGGGGCGCACGTCCCCGGAAAGGACCACCGCTTCGGCTTCGCCAACGAGGAGACCGTCGACTACCTGGAGACCCACCCGGAGCTGGGGCTCTGGGTCTACAGCCCCCTCATCCAGGGAAGCTTCGACCGAGCCGACCGCCCGTTCCCGGACGCCTACGACCACCCGGGCACGGCCGGAAGGCTGGCCACGCTCCGACAGGTGGCCGATCGGCACGGCGTCGCGCCGTCGCAGGTGGTGCTGGCCTGGTTGTCCGCTCGCGGCTGGCGATCCATCGTCGGTGTGAGCACCGTCGAACAGCTCGACTCGGCGCTCGCGACGACCCGCCTCGAGCTGGCCGACGACGAGCTCGAGGCTCTCGACGCCTCGCGCTAGTCGCCTCCTCTGCCCAGGGCAGAGCAGCCCAGAGCGGAATCGCTTGGGATCGGGAGGTCGCGCGACGCACGCTCGAGACATGACCCAGACCGCACCCGAACGACCGACCGGATCGATCGACGACCAGCTCACCGCCCGGCTCCTGCACCAGCGCATCCTGGTCCTCGGCCAGGAGGTGGACGACGCGATCGCGAACCGCCTCTGCGCGGAGCTCCTCCTGCTGTCCGCGGAGGACCCGCACCGTGACATCAGCCTCTACATCAACTCGCCAGGCGGCTCGGTGTCGGCCGGACTCGCCATCTACGACACGATGCGGCTGATCCCGAACGACGTGAGCACGCTCGCCATGGGCCTCGCGGCGAGCATGGGCCAGTTCCTGCTCTCGGCCGGGACCCCGGGCAAGCGGTACGCGCTGCCGCACTCGCGGGTGCTCATGCACCAGGGCTCTGCCGGCATCGGTGGCACCGCCATCGACATCGAGATCCAGGCCGAGAACCTCGAGCACACCAAGAACGTGATGACCTCGCTGATCGCAGAGCACACGGGTCAGACGGTCGAGACGATCGAACAGGACTCGCTGAGAGACCGCTGGTTCACCGCCGAGGAGGCGAGGGACTACGGGTTCGTCGACCAGATCCTGACCGACGTCGCCTCGGTCACGCCGGTCCGGACGGGCGGCAGCTTTGGTCTGAGTCAACGGGCCGGCCAGCAGATCAGCCAGGAGAACGGAGAGCCGCGATGAGCACCTACACGATCCCGAGCGTGGTCGAGAAGACCCAGCACGGCGAGCGCGCCGTCGACATCTACAGCAGGCTGCTCAGCGACCGCATCATCTACATCGGCACCGAGATCGACGACGGGGTCGCGAACGTCGTCATCGCGCAGATGCTGCACCTGGAGTCGGAGAGCCCGGAGACGCCGATCAACCTGTACCTCAACTCGCCGGGCGGCTCCGTCACGGCGATGCTCGCGATCTACGACACCATGCAGTTCGTCCGATCGCCGATCGGTACGACGTGTGTCGGCCAGGCAGGTTCGTCCGCCGCCGTCCTGCTCGCCAGCGGTGAGCCCGGACAGCGCACGGTCCTGCCGCACGCTCGGGTGGTCCTACACCAGCCGTCGGGAGGCGGCCAGGGGACCCTGCCCGACCTCGCCCTCCAGGCCAAGGAGATCGTTCGGGTACGCGCGGAGATGGAGCAGATCCTGGCCCGGCACACCGGGCAGGACGTCGCGACGCTGCGTGCGGACACCGACCGGGACCTGATCCTGTCGGCGGAGGAGGCGGTGGCCTACGGAGTCGTCGACGCCGTCCTGGACAGCCGCAAGCTGTAGGGCGTGTCCGCCCACCCCATGGCCTGCTGCGCGTCGTCCATCACGCACGCTGGCTGCGTTGTCGTCGGCTCGACGGGGTATCCACCCCGCCTTCGCTCCTCCGCCTTGCCATCGCACGCGCTGGACGGCGCTCGCGACGGCCGAGGGTGAGCAGACACGCCCTCATGCAGCCAGGGCAAGCGGGCCGGTCGGTCGCGAGCTGAGGGTGCGCGAGACCCGGCTGGTCAGGTCGACCAGCCGCAGGCCGAGGGCACCGGCCACGGCGCCGAGCACCTCGGAGCTGGGCTCCTTGCGGCCCCGCTCGACCTCGGACAGGTACTGCGTGGAGACGCCTGCGCGCTCGGCGACATCCGACAGTGTCCGTCCGGCCTGCTGGCGCTCCTCGCGCAGCTCCTGGCCGACCGCCTCGCGCCACAGTGGCTCGATTGGCGGGGGCGCGATCCGCGGTGGCTCGATCCGCGGGGGCTTGGGTGCAGTGGCGTCGCGACGTTCGGGTGCCGGAAATGCGATGAGCTCGCCCATGTCTGGAGCCTAGGCGGGGCGGCGCGATCGTGGGTCCTTGTTCGCGACCGGCGAACGGGTCAGGTGCCCGGGGGCTCCGCGCCCACGACCCACATCGCGAAGAACTGGGAGCCGCCGCCGTAGGCATGTCCGAGTGCGCGGCGTACCCCGTCGACCTGGTGCTCGCCGGCCTGGCCGCGCACCTGGAGGGCGGCTTCGGCGAACCGCAGCATCCCGGACGCACCGATCGGGTTGGAGGAGAGGACGCCGCCCGAGCAGTTGACAGGGAGTACGCCGTCCATGGCGGTGCCGCCGGACTCGGTCAGCTTCCAGCCCTGACCCTCGGGGGTGAATCCGAGGTTCTCGAGCCACATCGGCTCGAACCACGAGAAGGGCACGTAGATCTCGGCCGCGTCGATCTCGTGGAGCGGATCGGTGATGCCGGCCTGCTTCCACAGCGCCGCCGCGGCCTCGCGGCCGGCCTGCGGGTTCACCTGGTCGCGCTCGGCGGCGGTCGTGGGCTCCGAGTGCATGTGACCGGTGCCTGGAGTGTGCGGGGCAAGGCACAAACGTGAAACACGTTCTAATATTGGTGGCAAGGTGGCGATCGACTCGGAAGGGATGCGGATGAAGCTCGGACTACAGCTCGGCTACTGGGGGGCGCAGCCTCCGGACGGGGTCGGGGAGCTGGTCGAGGCGGCCGAGCAGGCCGGGTTCGACTCGATCTTCGCCGCAGAGGCGTGGGGCTCTGACGCCTTCACGCCGCTGGCCTGGTGGGGTAGCCGCACCTCGCGGGTCCGGCTCGGCACCGCGATCGTGCAGTTGTCCGGCCGCACCCCGACCTCCGCCGCGATGCACACGCTCACCCTCGACCACCTCACCGGCGGCCGGGTGATCCTGGGCCTCGGCGTGAGCGGACCGCAGGTCGTCGAGGGCTGGTACGGCCGGCCGTTCCCGAAGCCCCTCGCCCGCACTCGCGAGTACGTCGACATCATCCGCAAGGTGCTCGCCCGGAACGAGCCGGTCACCAGCGACGGCCCGCACTACCCGCTCCCGTACGCCGGCAAGGACGCCGCCGGACTGGGCAAGCCGCTGAAGCCGATCGTGCACCCGCTGCGGGCCGACGTACCGATCTGGATGGGTGCCGAGGGCCCGCGGAACGTCGCGCTCGCCGCCGAGATCGCCGACGGCTGGTTGCCGATCTACTTCAGCCCCAAGGTGGCGGACATGTACAACGGCTGGCTGGACGAGGGGTTCGCGCGCCCCGGCGCGCGCCGCACGCGGGAGACCTTCGAGGTCGCGGCGACCAGTCAGGTGATGGTGGCCGACACCGAGGAGGAGAAGCGCGGGTTGTACGACTTCTTCCGTCCGGTCTTCGCCCTCTACATGGGCGGCATGGGCGCCAAGGAACAGAACTTCCACAAGGCCGTCTTCGAGCGGATGGGGTACGGCGACCTCGCGGCCGAGGTGCAGGAGCTCTACCTCGACGGCAGGAAGGACGAGGCGGCGGCACTGATCCCCGACGAGCTGATCGACGAGGTGACGATCATCGGCACGCCCGACGAGGTGCGGGCCGGCGTCGCGCGCTGGGAGGCGGCCGGGGTCACGATGCTGCTGCTGACGCTGCGCACACCCGATGAGGTGCGGAGGATCGCGGAGGTGCTCGCATGAGCTCGGTGGTTGTGCCCGGAGTGTGACCGGGCAAAATCGGGGGACACCTATCGTCTGAGGCATGCGCCTGCGCAACGGACCGTCCGGTTACGGGCTCGTCACCAAGCTCCTGCACTGGGTGACCGTCGCTGCCATCGCCACCCAGTTCGTGGTCGGCTACACCTTGGGCGACGACGCCGACGTCCGGGAGCGGGAGTGCGACGCGAGCGGCGAGGCGGCCGGTGGTGGGGAGACGTCAGACACGGAGGACGCGCGGCTGGACCGGCTCGAGGAAGAGTGCGAGCAGCGCCAGGACGCACGCGAGGATAGCGCGGACGAGGACGTCTGGTCGTCCTTCGACGACCTGAAGTCGGGAGACCTGTTCGCCGACGGTTTGTCCCAGCCGGATGTGCACGTGCTCCTCGGACTGCTGATCATCGGGCTCGGCCTGGTGCGGGTGCTCTGGCGGGCGACGACGCCTCTGCCGCCGTGGGCGGACGCCCTGAGTCCGGCCGAACGGCGGATCGAGGGCTGGCTGGAGAAGGCACTGATCACGCTGCTCTTCGTGGTGCCCGGCACCGGACTGCTCCTCGTCGCGGGTCAGGACGACTGGCTGAGGGTGCACATCACGGCCCACATCCTGTTCTTCGTCACCGTCGGACTCCACATCGGACTCGTTCTCAAGCACACGGTCGTGCAACGCGACCGGCAGCTACAGCGGATGTTGTGAGTCGGAGGTGCGAGCGGGTCAGGTCCCGCTGAAGTCGGGCACCCGCTTCTCCATGAACGCCTTCGGCCCTCCTTCGCGTCGTTCGACGCGAAGTCAGCGGTCCCGACGGCGGTGGATATGGCGATCAAGGGGCACCCCGACGTGTACGACGTGCTGCTGGTCGGTGTCCAGGACGAGCGGTACGGCCAGTCGGTGACCGCCGTGATCCAGCCCCGCGAGGGCGCCGCCCCGGGACTTGAGGATGTGCGCTCGTTCCTGCGCTCGTCCGGGAGGCCAACTACCCGAAGGCCAAGGAGCTCGCCACGGCTCTGGTCGGCTGAGAACGCACGATGCGCACGCCTCTCTCAGACGCCTTCGGCATCGAGCACCCGATCTTCGCGTTCACCCCGAGCGAGAAGGTCGCGGCCGCGGTCTCCCGGGACGGCGGCGTCGGCGTGCTCGGGTGCGTCCGGTTCAACGAGCCCGACGAACTGGACCGGACCCTGGCCTGGCGGGACCACCGACGGCAAGCCGTACGGCGTCGACGTGGTCCTGCCGATGAAGATCCCCACCGAGGGCACGTCGACCGACCTGAAGGCGATGATCCCGCGGGAGCACATCAGCTTCGTCGAGCGCATGCCGCAGCAGCTCGGCGTACCGCCGCTCCCGGAGAGAGAGGGCCGCGAGAGTGTGCTCGGCTGGCTGCACTCGGTGGCCCGCTCCCGCGTCGACGTCGCGCTCGGGCATCGGCCGGTGCTGATCGCCAACGCCCTCGGTTCGCCGCCGGTGGACGTGATCGTGGGCCCAGGGCTATGAGGCCGGTGGCCACACCGGCGAGATCGCCGGGATGGTCCTCACCCCCGAGGTCGTCGACGCCGTCGGCCCCGACGTGCCGGTCCTCGGCGCCGAAGGCATCGGCACCGGCCGCCATATGGCGGCCTCGATGACGCTCGGCGCGCAAGGCGTGTGGACCGGGTCGATCTGGCTCACGGTGGCGGAGTACGACCTCTCGGCGGGCGTCGGCATCCGCGACGCCTTCCTGCGAGCAGGGTCGGCCGACACCGTCCGGACCCGGATCTACACCGGCAAGCCCGCCCGGCTGCTCAAGACCAAGTGGACCGAGGCCTGGGAGTCAGAGGATGCCCCGGCACCGCTGCCGATGCCCCTGCAGAACCTGCTCGTGGCAGACGCCCACAACCGGTTGAATCGGGGGGACAACCCCGACACCATCTCGATGCCGGTCGGCCAGATCGTCGGCCGGATGAACGAGGTCCGGCCGGTCGCCGACGTCATGGCCCGGCTGCTGGCCGAGTTCGACGAGGCCGTGGGTCGGCTCGGGACGATCTCCGGTTGAACTGCGACCGGTTCGGCCGGGGAGCAGCCAAGCGATGAGCGGGACCAGCAGCACGGCAATCGCCGCGGTCGTGGCCGCGAGCGTGGGGTACCCACCCGCGGTGGCGACCACTCCCGAGGCAGCCCCTCCGGACGCGGCTGCGGCGCCCATGCTGACCTCGCCCCATCCCTCGCGGCGGGGCCGGGCATGCTCCGGAACGTGGGCCGTGAGCAGGACGCTGCCGGACACCAGCCCGAGATTCCAGCCCACGCCCACGAGGAGGAGGGCGGCGGCCAGCAGCCAGGCAGTCGGTGAGACCGCGGCAAGCACGCAGGCCGCCAGCAGCGTCGCCCCTGACAACCGAGCGACACGCGAGGGGCCGACCCGCTCGGTGAGCCATCCACTCAGTGGAGAGGGGACGAACATGCCCGCGATGTGTGCGCTGACGACGAGTCCGATCATGCCGAGGCCGACGCCGTGGTTGTGCAGGTGGACCGGTGCCATCGTCATCACCGCGACCATCACGAGATTGACGAGGCCCAGCACGACGAGTCCGGCGGCTCCGTCCCGCCCGAGCGGGGTGTCCGCCGTCTGCGGCGCCTGGCTCCGGTCGGGCACGGCGACTCGGAGGCCGCCTGCAAGCGTGAGGCCGGCGGCGGCGAAGCCGACCACGGCGACCAGGTAGGGGCCGGCCAGGAGCGGAAGCCCGAGGCCGGTCGCGAGCGCTCCCGCCGGGGCGAGCAGGTTGGGGCCGGCCACAGCCCCGACGGTGGTGGCCACGAGCACGGAGGCCATCGCCCGGGCACGATCGGCCTCGCGGCCGAGATCGGCTGCCGCGTAGCGTCCGAGCATCACGGCCGTGTTGCCCGCCCCGAACAGGAGACTCCCCGCCAGGATCCCAGCGAGCTGCCCGCCGAGCGTGCTCACCACCACGACGGCAGCGCCGACGGCACCGGCGGAGCCGGCAAGGGACTGGGACAGGCCACCGACGGCGCTCGCGACCCAGAGGGAGCGAAGAGGCACCGTGGTCGTGCGTTGGTGTGCGTAGGTCATGACCAAAACGCTAGAAAGCCGAGACGTAGCGATGAAGGGCCGATCAACGGGGTTCTGGTGGTTTCGCTTGGCAACCGTGACAATGTTCGGCATGGCCACCTTGCGATCGTTGAAACTGGACGACATGGACTGGCGACTGCTGTCAGAGCTGCAGGCCGACGGCCGGCTCTCCTTCAACGAGCTGGCCAGGCGGGTCCACCTCTCACCGCCGGCCGTCGCCGAGCGGGTCCGACGGATGGAGGAGGCCGGGGTGATCGCCGGCTACTCCGCTCGGATCGATGCCGGTCGTGCTGGCCAGCCACTTCTCGCCTTCGTGCAGCTGCGATGTCGGATGGGTAGCTGCTTGCTGCGCACCACCAGTTCCGAGGACTTCCCGGAGCTGGTCGAGGTACACAAGCTGTCCGGCGAGTTCTGCACCCTGCTCAAGGCGCGAGCGGCATCGCTGGCGCACCTCGAGGGCCTGTTCGAGAGGCTGGGGGAGCTGGGCGAGCTTCGGACTCACATCGTGATGTCCACCCAGTACGACGGCCGGCCGGTGCAGGAGGCCTCGCCGGACCGTCCGGTCACTCCGTCGGAGGGCTGGGCCTGACCCGGAGGTGTGCAACCCTGCCTCGCATGGACGTCGAACCGTTCACGATCGAAGTCCCCGACGAGGTTCTCACCGACCTGACTGATCGGATCCGCAACACGCGGTGGCCCGAACCTTCGCCGGCGGCCGCATGGAAGCAAGGCACGGACCTCGCCTACCTGCGCGACCTCGCCGGGTACTGGGCCGACCGCTTCGACTGGCGTGCCCAGGAGCGGTGGCTGAACGGCTTCGCCCACTTTCGGGCGGACGTCGACGGCACCCGCATCCACTTCGTGCACCAGCGGGCAGTGCACGGTGACGGCATCCCGCTGGTGCTGACCCACGGCTGGCCGAGCTGCTTCGTGGAATACCTCTCGTTGGTCCCGTTGCTCACCGATCCGGCGGCCCACGGGATCGCGGGCCCGGCCTTCGACCTGGTGATCCCGTCCCTTCCCGGCTACGGGTTCTCGGACCGTCCACCCCGGCCAGGGGTCACCACCCGCGACACCGCGCGCCTCTGGCACCGGTTGATGCACGGGATCGGCCACCAGCGATACGGCGCGACGGGCGGCGACTTCGGCTCCGCCGTCTCCTCGTTCCTGGCACTCCACGACCCGGAGTCGATGATCGGGCTGCACCTCAGCAACCTCGACTTGGCGCCGTTCCTCGGACCGGGCACGCGTGCGGTCTCCCAGGCCGAACGTGCCTACGTCCGGCAGTACGAGCAGTGGGCCGCCGACGACCGGGGCTACGGCGTGATCCAGGCGACCCGCCCGCAGACCCTCGCCTACGCCCTTCAGGACTCCCCGACAGGGTTGGCCGCCTGGATCGCGGAGAAGTGGCGGGCTTGGACCGACTCGGGCGGCGACCTGGAGTCGGTCGTGCCCCGTGACCTGCTGCTGACCGTCGTGACGCTCTATTGGGTCACGGGCACGATCGGTACGTCGATCCGCGACTACGTCGACAACCGCGCCACTGCCCTCGGACCGGACGATCGGGTGCGGGTGCCGACCGGGTTCGCGAACTTCGCCCGCCAGTTCGTCGACGACGGGGACCCGCCGCAGGAGTGGGTCGAGCGGATCTACGACGTCGTGCGCTGGACTCCGATGCCCCGAGGTGGACACTTCGCGTCGGCCGAACAGCCGGACCTGCTGGCGCGCGACATCGCGGAGTTCTTCGCCGGTCTGTGAGGTCACGATCAACGGTGATGGCCCCAGTTCCGAGTCAACATTTCACTCGGAACTGGGGCCCATCAGCCCAGCGCTTGGTGTCGGACTACTGGGACGACTGCGCGTGGGTCGACTCGTGCCTCGGGGTGCTGAAGTCGCCTGCGTAGTAGCCGTTGTGGGGGTGGACACGGCCGCTGTAGGTGCCGGACTCCACCTCGACGAAGATCGATGCGGCCATGGTGTTCACCTCCCTTGGTGGTGCGTTGCTCTGATGCAGATACAGACCGGGTGGGCCTGCGGAACTCATCGCCGGACCTGGAGAATTTCTTCTTGAGTTCCGTCCGTTCCCGATGTCAGGATCGTGCCCCAGAGCCGATGGTCACCACATCGGGGCGAGCCAGCATCTTGGCCTACCGGTTAGCAGGGGCCCCGCCGGCGACGGCGAGTGCCAGCAGATCCCCTACGCGCGCCGGGTCCCGCTGCGGGCGCGCACGCTGCGCTACGAGTCCGTGGTCCGCAACGGTCAGCTGCTGGTCTGGCACGACGCCGAGGGCAGCAAGGCGGACCTGGACATCCTGCCCCCGAGCTGCCCGGGATCGGCACCGACGAGTGGACCGACTGGACCTGGAACGTCATCGACGTTCCAGGTCGCCCACTGCCGCGAGATCATCGACAATGTCGTCGACATGACGCACTTCTTCTATATCCACTTCGCGTTCCCCACGAACTTCCGCAATGTGTTCGAGGGGCACATGGCCACCCAGTTCATGGAGTCGACCGGCCGTCCCTACATGCAGGCGGAGGCGTGCGGCGACGAGGACCTCGTGCTGAAGTCGGAGGCGACGTACTTCGGGCCCAGCATCGATGCGGCCGTGCGCGACGGTCAGGTGTCGATCGGGGCCGAAGATGGGTACTGAGCGCTCCTTCGAGCTCACGGTCCTCGACGTGGTGGAGGAGACCGCGGACGCGCGGTCCGTCTCGTTCGACATCCCGGACGACCTGGCCGAGGAGTTCGACTACAAGCCCGGCCAGTTCCTCACCGTCGCGGTCCCCAGTGACCAGACCGGGATCGCGGCGCGCTGCTACTCGCTGTGCAGCAGCCCGGTCGAGGACGGGCCACCAACGATCACCGTGAAGCGGACCGCGGAGGGCTACGCCTCCAACTGGCTCGTCGAACACCTGAAGCCCGGTGACACGCTTCGCGTCCTGCCGCCGAGCGGGATCTTCACGCCGGCCGACCTGGACGCGGATCTGTTGCTGTTCGCCGGCGGATCGGGGATCACGCCGATCATGTCGATCACGCGGACGGCGCTGGCGAAGGGCAGCGGGAAGATCGTCCTGTTCTACGCCAACCGCGACGAGCAGTCCGTGATCTTCGGCTCCGCGCTGACAGCGCTCGCCGCCAACCACCCCGATCGGCTGCTGGTCATCCACTGGCTGGAGTCGGTCCAGGGGTTGCCGAACCAGGACCAGCTCCGGTCGTTCGCGGCAACCTACCCGTCGTACGACGCGTTCGTCTGTGGGCCGGCCCCGTTCATGAAGGCGACGGTCGCCGCGCTCAAGGAGCTGGAGTTCCCACGCGTGCGGCGGCACCAGGAGAAGTTCATCTCGCTTGGCGGCAACCCGTTCGGCGACCTGCACGACGTCGAGATCGCGGAGGCGGAGATCACCGCTGCCGAGACCGACGAGGGCGACGCCGACGAAGGGCCCTGATGCGAGCGACGCGACTGGCGAGGGTCCCCGGCTGGGTTGCCAGTCACTGCCGGTCACCGACTCGGTGTCGATCACCTACCACTGAGGCGCCTCAGACGGCGCGAAGGAACTCCCGCACCGTTGCGTTGAAGCTCTCAGGCGCCTCCAGGTTGCACACATGACCCGCGCCTGGAAGCACCACCAGCCGCGCTCCGGGAATGGATTCCTCGAGGTGCCGGGCGACGCCCATCGGCGCCCGCACGTCATTCTCGCCGCTGATGAGCAGCGTCGGCGCCTCGATGTGTGGAAGTGCATCACGGAGGTCCTCTGCCGACGCGTTGGCCATCGCCCGGAAGCCAGACGGGTGGAACGAGCGCACACTGGCACCGAAGTCGTCGACCGTCGCCTGCGGTGTGCCTGCAGAGAACATCGTCGGGAGCAGGGTGTCCGCGAACTCGTCGGAGGAGAGGCGGCTCAGCTCGAGAGCCTGCGCCAACCGCGCCTCCGCCGCGCTCTGGGAGAGGGAGCCGCGCCAACCGGCGTAGGCAGAGGCAAGAACCAGTGACCTGGCGACGGCAGGGTGACGGTGGGCGAGCTCGATGGCCAGCACGCCCCCGAACGACAGCCCGGCGACATGCGGGGTGCCGAGATCCAGGGCGGCGACGAATCCGGCCAGGGAGTCTGCGTAGCCGGCGATGCCGAACGACTCCGGAGGGTCAGCGGAGTTCCCGGCGCCGGGGGCATCCCAGGCAACGACGGTGAACTCGGCACTCAGACCCTCGAGCTGAGGGCGCCACGTCGCGTGACCGTCGCCGACGTACCCGTGCAACAGGACCAGGACAGGCCCCGACCCCGCCCGCTCGTAGGCGATGCGCAGACCGTCGACCTCCACCGCGTCCATGACGTCCATTCTCCGCCCGATCCCGGCAATTGGTTCAGTCGGTGGAGTCCGTCCGCGGTTTCCACCCCAACGCACGACACCACGTGAACGCCGCGTAGGACGTCGGTGCCTCCGACCACTCCAGCCAGGCCTCCCGCATCGCCTCGAGATCGGCTCGCGTGGCGAGCCCCTCCCGGATCGCGGCCTCGACGTACCACTCGTCCTCGCAGTCGTCTGCCCTGCCGGCGCCGAACTCGCGGACGGCGTCGATGGTTCCGTAGGGAATGGCGCGGGTCGTCGCCTCCACGTCGACGAACCCATGGGTGAGCAGAAGCCCGCGGAGACGTCGGCCGAGGTACGGGTCGGCTCCCTCGGCCAGCCACAGGCGTTCACGGATCTCGAAGAAGCGCCGGGTCAGCAGCTCGTGGGGTCCGCCGAGAATGAGCCCGGCGTACTCGACGCTCGCGACCCCCAGGATCCCGCCTGGTCGCAGGACCCGGCGCGCCTCGACGATCGCTGCGCCCGGTTCGTCCACGGCCTCCAGGACCGAGTGTGCGATCACGGCGTCGGTCTCGCCGTCGGGCAGGGCCAGGTCGTAGGCGCTGCCGACGACGAAGGTCGCGTTGTCGATCCGGGCATCGGCGGCCGCGCGGCGTGCGGCATCGATCTCGTCCGCGTCGTTGTCGACCCCGACCAGACTGGCCACGACCGAAGCCAGGCCCATCGACAGCTCGCCCGAGCCGCAGCCCACGTCGACCAACCGGCTGTCGGCGCGGATGTGGGGCAGCATGAAGTCGGCGTAGATCTCATGGCTGCGGGCAGTCACGCGGGCTCCCGAGTGGTGAGCGAGTGGGCACTTGACGCTGTTGCGGTAGATCTTCCTGCAGCAGATGCGTGGAGATCTACCCGGTCTCGACACGGCGGTGCGCGATCTGCTCGAGTCGGGCGATCACCGCCCGGGAACCCGGGTTCAGAGGTGCATCACGACTCCGAGCGGCTCAACCTCGAACCTCAGCAGTCCCTGCTGAACGATGGGAGTCGAGTCGACGAGCGTCCGGGCTTCGTCCTCCGAGTCGGCACGCAGGAAGAGGACGACGCCGGGCTGCTCGCCGACCTTGAAGGCGTAGTCGGTCACGATGCGGTGCCGCACGAGCTCCCACGCCTCGGAGGAGACGCCGTTGGCTTCGAAGTACTCGGTGAGCTGCTCAGGCGTCACGCCGTCGGCAGGTCGAGAGTTGGCCATGAATTGCACGGTTGCCCCTTCCAGTCGGCTCGCCGCGGGGGACCCAGCCAGCCAGTGCCTGCAGGCCTATCACTCGCGGGAGCGGCCGTGGAGAGGCGCGAACTACCTTTCGCGCATTGTTCATGTCACGGACGTTCTGGCCGCTGGCGGTTCAGCTGCTGCCCGCTCGTGGGCTTCGGTGAAGCCGACGCGGGTCACCAGCCGCGCTCGCGCCACTCACCGAGATGGGGCCGCTCGGCGCCCAGCGTCGAGTCGTTTCCGTGGCCGGGGTAGAACCAGGTCTCGTCAGGGAGTCGGTCGAAGACCTTGGCCTGCAGGTCGCCCATCAAGGAGTCGAAGTCCTCAGGGTTTGTTGTCCGGCCAGGACCCCCCGGGAAGAGCGAGTCGCCGGTGAAGAGGTGCGGGTGGCCGTCGGGGTCGTCGTACAGCAGGGCGATGGAGCCGGGAGTGTGGCCCGCGAGGGCGATCACCTCGAGCGTGCAGTCGCCGACCGCGACCGTGTCGCCGTGCTCGGCGCGTACGTCGACGTCGATCCCGGTCTGCTTCGTGATCTCGTCCGCATCCGGCGTGCCGGCGACGACCGAGGCGCCGGTCGCGGACACGACGTCGGCGAGCGCCCGGTGGTGGTCCCAGTGCTGATGGGTGGTGACGACCGTCGAGAGGCCGCGGTCGCCGATCAGGGGCAGCAGCGTCTCCGGCGAGGCCGCGGCATCGATCAGCACCTGGTCGCCCGTGTGGCGGCACCGGAGGAGGTAACAGTTGTTGGACATCTCGGGGTCGACAGCGACCTTCGTGACGGTGAGGTGAGTCAGGTCGCGGACATCGTGGGGACCGCCGGGGCTCACCGCACCGTGGTAGCTCACCACGCGCCGACCTTCGGCAGCGTTCCGCTGGAGCTGGTCAGCCCCTCGCCGTCGCCGCGGCCGGTGGTCCACCAGCCGAGGTCGGCCGCCGGTCCGGTCACCGTGGGGCCCCCATCGCCGAACGACCACGTCCGGTCGAGATCGGTGGGGGAGGCCTGGAACGACTCCGTCCACTCCCGCTTCGCCATCGCGTCGAGCAGGACGGCGGAGAAGTCGGTCGGCCAGTCGTGGTGCGTGTAGCCGGCGTCGAGGTCGGCGTGGTGGATCTCCACCTCCCGCAACCGCATGCCCACGGCAGAGGCGGCGAGGAACGTCCGGCCCCCGGGAGTCCGCTCGATGGCGACGCCCCAGTCGTCCTCGGGCATTGCCGCCACCGCGTAAATGAACGCCGTGGTGCCCGCCATCAGCCGTCCTCGCAGCACATCCGTCGCGGCCGCCGACAGCGCGGCGATGTCGTCGCCGCGCGCCTCATCGGAGGCGTACATGGATCGCGGCTGGGCCTCGACGATCCCGGACAGTGCGCCGGTGAGCCCCTCCACGTTCAGCGCCAGGTGCGCGACCACGTGGGCCCTGGTCCAGCCGGGCAGGTCCGTGGACCTGTCCCAGTCAGCACCGTGGAAACCGTCCACCGTGCGGACCAGCCGGTTCGTCGCGCCGTGCAGGAGATCCAGTTCGTGGGTCAGGTCGTGGGCCATGCGCCCATCCTCGCCGATCGCCGCCCATCGTCGACAACGGCACTGTCGGTGGGCCGTGAGAAGGTGAGATCCGTGGCGTGGCGGCTTGTGCGCCACGCTACGATGACGAACACTTGTTCGAACATCATCAGGTCGAGTGTCGAGGGAACGACGTGGCGGATCAGCTCATCATCCGGGGTGCCCGGGAGCACAACCTGAAGGACGTGTCGCTCGACCTCCCGCGGGACTCCCTGATCGTGTTCACCGGCCTGTCCGGGTCCGGGAAGTCGAGCCTGGCGTTCGACACGATCTTCGCCGAGGGCCAGCGGCGGTACGTCGAGTCGCTGTCGGCGTACGCCCGCCAGTTCCTCGGCCAGATGGACAAGCCCGACGTCGACTTCATCGAGGGCCTGTCGCCGGCGGTCTCGATCGACCAGAAGTCGACGTCGAAGAACCCGCGCTCGACCGTCGGCACCATCACCGAGGTCTACGACTACCTGCGCCTCCTCTACGCCCGCATCGGCCACCCGCACTGCCCCGTCTGCGGCGCCCCGATCGAGCGGCAGACGCCCCAGCAGATCGTCGACAAGGTCCTCGCCATGGAGGAGGGGCGCCGGTTCCAGGTACTCGCTCCGGTCATCCGCGGCCGCAAGGGGGAGTACATCGAGCTCTTCCGCCAGCTGCAGACGCAGGGGTTCTCCCGGGCCCGGGTCAACGGCGAGACACACGCCCTCGACGACCCGCCGAAGCTCGACAAGCAGAAGAAGCACACGATCGAGGTCGTCGTCGACCGGCTGGCGGTCAAGGACTCCTCCAAGCGCCGCCTCACCGACTCCGTCGAGACGGCGCTCAACCTCGCCGGTGGGCTCGTGCTGTTCGACTTCGTCGACCTCGACGAGAAGGACCCCGGCCGCGAGCAGCGGTTCTCCGAGCGGATGGCGTGCCCCAACGAGCACGACCTCGACACCGACGAGCTCGAGCCACGGTCGTTCTCGTTCAACTCGCCCTTCGGCGCCTGCCCCGCGTGCCATGGTCTGGGCACCCGGATGGAGGTCGACCCGGAGCTCGTCGTCCCCAATCCCCAAGCGACCCTCGGCGAGGGCGCCATCCAGCCATGGAGCCAGGCGCACGTGGCCGACTACTTCCTGCGCCTGATGGGGGCGCTCGGCGAGGAGCTCGGCTTCGACCTCAACACTCCCTGGGAGGACCTGTCCGGCAAGGCCCAGAAGTCCCTGCTGCAGGGCCACCCGACCAAGGTGCACGTCGTCACCCGCAACCGTTACGGTCGCGAGCGCGCCTACTACGCCGAGTTCGAGGGCGTGCGCACCTACATCGAGCGCCGGCACCGCGAGGCCGAGTCCGACACCAGCCGCGAGCGCTTCGAGGGGTTCATGCGCGAGGTGCCGTGTCCCACCTGCGCGGGATCGCGCCTCAAGCCGGTGTCGATGGCGGTCACCATGGGTGGCCGCAACATCGCCGACGTCTGCCGGCTCCCGATCAACGAGACCGCCGACTTCCTGCGCACCCTCGACCTGTCGCCCCGCGAGAAGCAGATCGGCGAGCGGGTGCTCAAGGAGATCCAGGAGCGGCTGAACTTCCTGCTCGACGTCGGGCTCGACTACCTCTCCCTCGACCGCCCTTCGGGCTCGTTGTCGGGCGGTGAGGCGCAGCGGATCCGGCTGGCGACCCAGATCGGGGCCGGCCTGGTGGGGGTCCTCTACGTCCTCGACGAGCCCTCGATCGGGCTGCACCAGCGCGACAACCACCGCCTGATCGAGACCCTGGTGCGGCTCAAGGAGCTGGGCAACACCCTGATCGTGGTCGAGCACGACGAAGACACCATCCGCACCGCCGATTGGGTGGTCGACATCGGTCCCGGCGCCGGCGAGCACGGCGGGCAGGTCGTGCACAGCGGCGCGGTGGCGGGGCTGCTCGATCATCCCGATTCCATGACCGGGCAGTATCTCTCCGGGAGACGCGAGATCCCGGTCCCCGAGGTGCGCCGGCCCCGGACACCGGGTCGCGACCTCACCGTCCACGGCGCTCGCGCCCACAACCTGCAGAACATCGACGTCACCTTCCCGCTGGGTCTGTTCGTTGCGGTGACGGGCGTCTCGGGGTCGGGCAAGTCCACCCTGGTCAACGACATCCTCTACATGGCGCTGGCCAAGCAGATCTACAACGCTCGGGCGGTGCCCGGACGGCACCAGAAGATCAGCGGCCTGTCGCACGTCGACAAGGTGATTCACGTCGACCAGTCGCCGATCGGGCGGACCCCACGGTCAAACCCGGCGACCTACACCGGGGTCTTCGACCACATCCGCAAGCTGTTCGCCTCCACCCCGGAGGCGAAGATGCGGGGCTACCTGCAGGGCAGGTTCTCGTTCAACGTCAAGGGCGGCCGCTGCGAGGCCTGCGCCGGCGACGGCACGATCAAGATCGAGATGAACTTCCTGCCGGACGTCTACGTCCCGTGCGAGGTCTGCCACGGTGCCCGCTACAACCGGGAGACTCTCGAGGTCCACTACAAGGGCAAGACCATCGCCGAGGTGTTGGACATGCCGATCGAGGAGGCCGCGGAGTTCTTCGCGGCCGTCCCCGCCATCTCGCGGCACATGAAGACCCTCGGCGAGGTGGGCCTGGGCTATGTCCGGCTCGGCCAGCCGGCGACGACCCTGTCCGGTGGCGAGGCGCAGCGGGTGAAGCTCTCCTCCGAGCTGCAGAAGCGGTCGACGGGCCGCACCGTCTACGTGCTCGACGAGCCGACGACGGGTCTGCACTTCGAGGACATCCGCAAGCTGCTGCTGGTCCTGGGCCGCCTGGTCGACCAGGGCAACACAGTGCTGGTCATCGAGCACAACCTCGACGTCATCAAGACCTCGGACTGGATCGTCGACATGGGTCCGGAGGGTGGCTCCCGTGGGGGCACCGTCGTCGCGGAGGGCACGCCCGAGGTTGTGGCGGCGCATCCGGACAGCTACACCGGCGACTTCCTCGCCCCGCTTCTCGAGGGACGAGCCGCGAAGCCCGCACGGCGCACGCCGGCCAAGAAGGCGTCCGCGAAGAAGGCGACGGCCAAGAAGGCGACGGCCAAGAGGACGCCAGCCAAGAAGGCGGTCGCGCAGAAGAAGGCCGCGGCTGGCAAGGGCAAGAGGCCCGTCAGGGCACGCTGAAGCCCAGACGACCAGGTCAGCTCAGGGTTCCCTGGTCGGCAAGCTCGCGGAGCTCCGCCACCGCCCGGTCCAGCACGTCCGCCGAGCCCAGCTGTCTGAACTGGGAGCGCAGGTCCTCGAGGAGCGCGCCGTCGACCAGGTCGCTCATGGGGGTGAACGACCGCCCGCTGAACCGGGCGATCTCGGGCCCCACCGCTGCCGCCCCCGGATGCGCGTCGGCGGACATCAGCAGCAGCGCGGCCGTCTCCGTCCGGCCCGCTGACGCGAGGAGGTGGGCGGCGTTGCGGGCGGTGGTCCACAGCTGCGTGGCCTGGCCGGTGCGGCGCCACGCCTCGAGGAGGTACCCATACTCCTCCGCGGCGCCGGCAACATCGCCGATGCGGCTGCGAGCGGAGGCGAGCGACACCCGGGCCACACCCTCCACGAAGGTGCAGCCGACGTGCGAGGCCTGGGAGATGGCGTCGAGATAGAACGGGATGGAGTCCTCGGCGCGGGCCGATGCGCGCAGCTCACCCTCGACGTAGGCGACGAACGCGTGATGCGAACCGCAGCTCGCGATCGATCGTGCGCGATCCAGCAGCGTGCGAGCGGTGGCCAGGTCGCCGTCGTACGCCGAGGCGAGGGCCGCGGAGCCGACGAAGGCGCTCTCGTCGCCGGTGGAGCCTTCGGCTGCCAGAAGCCAGGTGTCGCGAGCGGTCGCGAAGTCGCCCCTGAAGTGAGCGACGACGCCGAGGACGCTCCGAGCTCGGTGCGGCGCACCGGACCGAGCGTCGGCCTCGGCAAGGGCGATGGCTTCTCGAGCGTGTCGCTCCGCGGCCTCGAAATCGCCGACGAGCCTTGCCGCCTCCGCTGCGCCGGCGAGGATCGCCACCCGCTGCGGGTGGTCGACGAGTGCCGCGTCCTCGGCCAGCTCCGCCGCCCAGGCCCAGATCTCGCGCAGGTCGCGCCACGTGGCGACTCTGTTCACGGCAACGGTGATCCGCACCCGGGCGTCGGCTGCGTCCAGGTCCCGGGCGGCCCGGAGGTTGGCCAGCTCCGAGCGCAGTCGCCGGTCGGTCGTCGCCTCGTCGGGTCCGAACATCCGCTCGTCGATCTCGGCGGCGATCGAGACGCAGCGGGCGACGAATCGCCCATGCGCATCCTCGATCTCGCCTCGCCCCACGAGCTCGTCGAGCAGGAACGCCCGGACGGTGAAGAGGAGCCGATAGCGGCCATCCGTCGCGTCCGCCACCACCAGCGAGGACTCGACCAGCCGATGCAGCAGGTCGAGCGGGTCACCCGACCCCGTGGGCGAGGCGAGCGCCTCGACCGTCCCCAGGTCCACCCCTCCGGGGAATGGTGCGATCGCGCGCAGCAGCCGCTGTTCCGCATCGTCGAGGAGCCGGTACGACGAGTCGATGGTGGCGCGGAGCGTCAGGTGCCGCTCGTCGGCGTGGGCTTTCGGACCGGTGGCCAGGTCGAGCGCCCGGTCGAGCCGCTCACGCACCGCACGCATCGGCATCACGGCAACCTGGCGAGCGGCGAGCTCGATGCCGAGTGGCAGTCCGTCGAGCCGGTGCAGCACCTCGACCAGGTCATTCGCGTCTTCCGCAACCAGCTCGTAGTCCGGTCGACGGCGGCGAGCGTGCTCGACGAAAGCCCTGACGCCGGGGTGCCGCGGCAGCGCGTCCAGGTCGGAGCCGTCCCGGGGTACCGGCAGCGGCTGCAGCCGGACGACGTACTCGCCCGGCACGTGCAGGGTCGTACGCGACGTCGTGAGCACCTGCACCTGCGGCGCGTGTCGACGGACGGCGGTCACCAGGTCACGGCACACGTCGACGACGTGCTCGCAGTTGTCGAGCACCAGCAGGAGCTTCTGGTCTTCCAGCGCCGCTGCCACGTCCGCCGGCAGGACGTCGCCGGTGGTTCGCAGGCCGAGCGTGGAGGCGGCCGCCTGGCAGACGCGTTCCGGCCGGTCGACCGCAGCGAGGTGGACGACCAGCACATCCGCTCCGTGGACGGGGTCGGCCGCGATGTCGAGCGCCAGCCGGGTCTTGCCCACGCCACCGGGGCCGGTGATGGTCACCATCGAGTTGGCGCGCATCAGGCGCATCACCTCCTCGCGGTCGTGCTGGCGTCCGACCATCGGCGAGTCCGGCCTGGCGATCCTGCGAGTGGTGACGTCCGGCGGACGCTCGACGTCGCCAGCGGCCACGAGCTGCTCGAGATCGGCGAGTGCGGGTGTGGGGTCGAGGCCGGTCTCCCCGACCAGTCGTCGTCGGAAGGCCTGCGCGGCGGTCATGGCCTCAGCGGTACGTCCGTCTATCGCCAGAGCCCGCACGTGCAGCAGCGCTGTCCGCTCACGCAGTGGTGACGCCGCGGCCGCCGCGGTCGCGTCGATGACGGCCGTTCGGTCTCCTCGCGCCAGCCGCGCCTCCAGCAGGTCGTCGACCAGCTGCAGGCGTAGCTCGTCGAGGCCGACGGACTCTGCCTCCAGTGCCGGCGTCCCCCGGAACTCGACCAGCGCAGGCCCTCGCCACAGCGCCAGTGCGGCGTCGGGGTCCACCGAGATGAGGCGTCGAGCCGCGTCTGCGTCGAGCTCGTTCGGCGCGAGCCGGAGGCGGTACCCGGTTGCGTGCCGTTCGAGTCGGTCGGCGTACGGCCCGAGGTGGCCGCGCAACCGGGAGACATGGTTGTAGAGCGCCTGGACGGCGTTGCCAGGCGGGTCGTCGGGCCACAACGCGTCGATCAGCCGATCCGTGCTCATCCCGCGCTCGCCTTCAAGCGCCAGGAGCGCCAGCAGGGCGCGTCTCCGCGCGCCGGGTACGTCGACCGCCCGGCCGTCCAGGCGGAGAACCAGCGGACCCAACAGGTCCACGCAGAGAGCGAGGCTGGTCCGGTCCACCACCAAACTGTGCCCGAGAACTGACTCAGTCGTCATCCGTCCCGGGGGTCGGCGAAGGACTCGGTAGCGACCCAGGCACGAAATCGGTCGACCCCGACCGCCTTGACCAGCGCATCGGTCTGGGACACCTGTTGCAGCAGCGCCTCGACCTTGCGGTCCAGCAAGGCATCGTCCAGATCCAGCCGGACCGCAAGCTCGCTGTCGGAGCAGACGCGGGGCTGGCCGAGGTCGAACACCCCGAAGTCCTCGTCCAGCTCCCGATCGACCACGTTCTCGCCGCGGACGGCGTGCAACACGCGCGGCCGCTGGGTGGCCCGCTCGACAGCGAGGTCCGTCCAGGCGCTCACGGCCTGGTGGTCGGGGTGGCCGGTGAACCCGTCGGGACCGAAGGTGATCACGGTGTCCGGTCGTACGTCGTCGAGGATCGCTCCCACCGTGACCGCCGCCTCATCGGGGTCGACGGCCGCACACCCACCGTCGGGATGATCGAGCCAGTGGTGCTCGTCGACGCCGAGCACGCGGAGCGCCGACTCGAGCTCCGCAGTGCGGATCTCGCCGAGGCCGTCCGCTGTTCCCCCGGCCTCGCCGCGAGTCGCCGTCACGCACACGACCCGGTGCCCCGCCTCGGTCAGGGAGCGCGACAGTCCGCCTGCGAGGTAGGCCTCGTCGTCGGGGTGCGCCCAGATCATCAGCACGGTGCCGAGGTCGTCCATGTCTCCACCTTGGCCCGATCCGCTGTCAGGTGCCTGTCACGGACGCGGATTCGTCGTGACAGGGCGGTGTGAGCCGCCTCCCGGACCGTGGTCATCGACGGCGCCACCCGGGTGCCCATCGAGAAAGGAATCCACCATGACCGCCCAGCTGGAAGCACCGGTCCTGGACTTCGGCAAGCTCGAGGAGTTCGCCGGCAAGGTGGCGGCCGACCAGGCCGCCGCCTACAACGCGATCCTCGTCTACCTCGGCGACCGCCTCGGGCTGTGGCGCGCACTCGCCTCCGCCGGTACCGCCACCGCTACCGAGCTCGCGGACCGCTCCGGCATCGCCCGTCGGTACGCCGAGGAGTGGCTGGCTGCGCAGGCGGCGAACGGCTACGTCACGTACGACGGTGCGACCGAGGCGTTCACCTTGTCCGTCGAGGCAGCAGCCGTCCTCGCGGAGGAGGAGAGCCCCGCCGCCCTGATGTCCGGATTCGAGCTCATCTCCGCCGTGTGGGCCGCCGTCGACAACCTCGCCAGCGTCTACACGAGTGGTGAAGGCCTGGGCTGGCATGAGCACGACCCGCGCCTGTTCAGTGCCGTCGCCCGCTTCTACGGCACCCTCTACCGCAACTCGCTGATCACCGAATGGCTGCCCGCGGTCGACGGTCTCATCGAGCGGCTCGAGTCGGGCATCCGCGTTCTCGACGTGGGCTGCGGCCTGGGCGTCCCGACGATCATGCTGGCGGAGGCCTTTCCGAACTCGACCTTCGTCGGCGTGGACTATCACGACGAGTCGATCCGGCTGGCCAAGGACGCAGCCGTCGAGGCCGGAGTCAGCGACCGCGTCCAGTTCCGGGTGGCCGGGAGCACGTCGTACACCGGGACGTATGACCTGGTCCTCTTCTTCGACGCCGTTCACGACTTCGGCGACCCCGTCGGTGCCCTCGCCCACGCCCGCAGCGTGCTCGCGCCGGGTGGCTCGGTCGTCGCGGTCGAGCCGTACGCCGAGGACTCCCTCGAGGCCAACCTCGCCAACCCGATCGCGGCGGTGTTCTATGTCGGAAGCTCCGCGCTGTGCGTCCCGCACAGCGTGTCGGAGGGTGGCGCCGCACTGGGCGCGCAGGCCGGCCCGGCCAAGCTCACCGGTGCCTTCCGGAACGCGGGTTTCGCGACCGCGCAGGTGGCGATCGCGACGGCGACCAACCTCGTGCTGGACGCTCGGCCCTGACCGGATCTCGACTGTCGGCCCGGTCCTTGTGGGGGACCGGGCCGACAGCACGCAAGGACGACCCGACGTTCTCATCAGCCTTTCAGGCTTCCTGAGTAATGTCGCTTTCAACCTGTTCCTGATCCGGAGGAGTCTCGGCATGACCAGAGAAGGACTCAGCCGCCGGCACGCGCTGGCCGGAGCCGCGACCGTGGGACTCGGAGCGCCACTTCTGGCCGCCTGCGGTGACGACGGCGGCGAGACCGCCAGCGACCCCACCACCGCGGCCGAGGAGTCCTCGCCCGGCGGCGGGGCCACCTCCGGCGGGGGAGGCGGAGGCGGAGGCGGCGACGCGCTCACCACGACGAGCGACGTCGAGGTCGGCGGAGGCACGATCTTCGGCGAGGAGCAGGTCGTCATCACCCAGCCGAGTGCAGGTGACTTCAAGGCATTCACCGCTGTGTGCACCCACCAGGGGTGCATCGTCAACGATGTCAGTGACGGCACCATCAACTGTGCCTGCCACGGGAGCCAGTTCTCCATCGAGGACGGCTCCGTTCAGGGCGGCCCGGCCCCGGCGCCCCTGGAGGAGTTCGCGCTCGACGTCCAGGGGAACAACATCAACCTGGCCTGATTCCTTCGTGCTCCCCCCGGCGGCGTCGGTGCTCTACGCTGTCAGCCAGTTGCAGGTGGGGAACACGTCGGAAGGACGATGGCAGGTCGCGGCAGGACGCAGACGACCTCGGGTGATGCCTTGCTGCACCGTCCAGCGCACTTTCTCGGCCCAGTCGCCTCCCTCGTCCTGGTCGGGATCGCCTACTACCTGGGCGCCCGGCTCGGCCTGAACCTGTCGCTGGTCGCGCACAACGTGACGCCACTCTGGCCGCCGACCGGCATCGCCGTGGCGGCCTTCCTGCTCCTGGGCAGATCGATGTGGCCCGGCGTCGCCCTGGCCGCCTTCGCGGTGAATCTGCCGATCAGCGAGGGACCGCTCCCGGCGGCGATCACTGCCGCCGGGAACACGCTGGCTCCGCTGCTGGCGGTGACGCTCTTGACCCGCGTGGGGTTCCGGCGACAGCTGGACCGCCGCAAGGACGCGCTGCTGATCGTGTTCCTGGGGGCGCTTGCGAGCACCTTGATCAGTGCCACCATCGGAGCAGCGACGCTCATCGTGTCGGGAGCGATTGCCGACGACCAGCTGCTCACAGCTTGGGCGGTCTGGTGGACCGGAGATGCCATGGGGATCCTGGCGGTCGCCCCCTTCCTGTTGTGTCTTCCGTTGTTCTGGGAGCAAGAACCCTGGCCGTTGGGGCGCTGGGTCGAGGCAGGGGTGATCCTGGTCGTGACCGCTGGGGTGGCCACGTGGGCGGCCTCCTCCCAGCCCCACCAGTTGTTCCTGGCTCTGCCCTTGCTGGGCTGGGCCGCCTGGCGCCTGCAGCTCCGGGGTGCCGCACCGGCGGCTCTGATCGCGTCCCTGGCGGCCACGTGGGCAGCGGCTCAAGAGCTCGGACCGTTCGGGCGCGGGTCGCTGTTCGAGCAGATGTTCACTCTGCAGGCCTTCAACGCCTGCGTGGCCCTCACGTCCTTCTTCCTCGCCGCACTCGTCAGCGAGCGGATGCGGGCCGCCGACGACCTGGTGGCCGCGGCTGGTGAACTGGAGGAGCGCGTGCTGCAGCGCACCGCCGAGCTGTCCGCGGCCAACGCCCGACTGTTGCTGGAGATCCAGGAGCGGTCCGATGCCCAGGAACAGCTGAGCCACGAAGAGGCGCGTGCCCGTCGAGAGCACCAGATCGCCGCGACGCTCCAGCGAAGCCTGCTTCCGGAGCGCATGCCCGAGATGGTCGACGTGGCCGTGGCCACGCGCTACGTGCCGGCTACGACTGACGTTCAGGTGGGAGGCGACTGGTACGACGTCGTCCAGCTCCCACGGGGGCTCGTCGGGTTTGCCATCGGCGACGTGGCCGGCCACGGGCTCCAGGCCGCCGCCACGATGGGGCAGCTCAGGATGGCTCTGCGGGCCTATGCGCTGCAGGACCCGTCGCCGGTCTCGGTGATGGACGGGAGTCCACCGTCTCGTGGACCAGCTTCCCGGTCCTGAGATGGCGACCCTGATGTACCTGGTCTTCGATCCGGCCACGGGAACACTGCGCTTCGCCAACGCCGGACATCCTCCGGCCCTGGTCTTCGGCAACGGAGAGAGTGCCTACCTCGAGGGTGGCCTCGCCCCTCCGTTGGGGGTGACCGCGCACTCGACGTTCGTGGAGGCCAGCCACACGCTCGCGCCGGGGGCGACGTTGCTGCTGTTCACCGACGGGCTCGTCGAGCAGCGCGGGATGTCCATCCAGGTGGGCCTCGATCGCCTGGAGGCGGAGGCGATGGCGAACGCGGCCTGTGATCTCGAAGAGCTCTGCGATCGCCTCTTGTCCACCCTCCTGCAGCCCGGCCATGTCGCTGACGACATCGCACTGGTGGCCATGCGACCCGTGTCCCTCGCGGGCGGACCCTTGCGGCTCCGCTTGCCCGCGGAGCCGCGGATGCTCATCCAGATGCGGAGTCCGCTGCGCAGGTGGCTTCGCGAGTGTGAGGTCACGGACGCCGACGAGAACGAGATCCTGGTGGCCTGCGGCGAAGCATGTGCGAACGTCGTCCATCACGCCTACCACGCCAGTCCCGGCCACATGGAGGTCGAGGCACGGCTGGTGGACGCGTCGGTGCAGGTCTCGGTGCGAGACCAGGGAGAGTGGCGGCCGCCGGCCGACCGGGATGGAGGGTGGGGGCTTCAGCTCATGAGATCCCTCATGGACGTGGTCGAGGTGGACCGCGGTCCGGAGGGGACCGAAGTGAGGATGCGTCGCCGGGTCCGGATCCGGGTGGGCACGTGAGCGAGCTCGCCCGGATCGAGACGAGAGATCTCGACAGTGCGCGGCTGGTGCGGATCATCGGGGAGATCGACCTCTCGAACGCGCGCCATGTCCTGGATGCCATCCTCGCTGCGGTACCCAGGGACGCCGCCCGGGTCGTGGTGGATCTCGGCGACACCTCCTACCTCGACAGCTCGGGGATCGCGATGATCTTCCGGCTCGCCGAGCGGCTGAAGCACAGCCGGCAGGAGCTGCGCCTCGTGGTCCCGACGGACTCGCCCATCCGCAGGGTCATCGAGCTCACGAACGTGCACGAGGTCATCGCGGTCCAGGACGCGATCACCGGGTCACCGGATCAGACCTGAGCGATCCGGAGGGGATCCACGGAGATACCGGCTCGCCAGCGCGCGTCCCGGGGCGAACGGCGGCGGTCGAGCCGGTCGTCGAGGATCCGACGGGCCTCGTCGAACCGGTCAGCCCGTAGCAACGCACAGATCCAGGTCTCCTCCACGATCTCCCGCTGCGCGTCCGAGCCACCCAGCCGCGGGATCTGACGTCGCAGTCGCGCCAGCGCGTCGGCGGCCTCGGAGTGGTTGCCGGCCTGCATCCGGAGCAGGGCCCGGGCCAGCGGCGTGACGACTTCGCGCTGCACCGGGTGGGAGTGGCCCGCCGCCCACCGGAACAGGTTGAGCAGGCCGTCGCGGTCGCCGGTCGCGAGCATGGTGACCGCGGAATGCATAGCCAGGAACGGCGTCGCCGGCCGCTCGAGTACGTCGCGCGACGTGGCCGCGACGACCTCCCGCAGGTCCGGGACCGACTCGGCGCCCGGTGTGATCGCCCACCGGAAGAGCAGGGAGCCGCTGTCCACCAGCGCTCGGCAACCGACGCCGTGCTCTGGCCGCAACTGGGCGTCGTAGCGTCGGCGGACGGCCTCCAGGTCGCCGAGGGAGAGCTCGTGCAGCGCGGCGTGCCACGAGAAGTGACTGATGCTGTCGGTCGCGGCGCCGTCGCCCGTCACCCAGTCGTCCATCCAGTCCAGGCCGCGTTCGTGGTCCCCGGTCTCGTAGTGGGCATGGGCCCGGGCGTGGGCCGAGTGACCGGCACTCGGCTCCTCGGCCAGCGACCGGCACGAGAGCTCCATGGCCTCGTCGAAGCGACACTGCTCCTGGCGCACGAAGGCCAGCAACCCGGTGAACCACCAGTCGTTGCCGTAGGCCGGGGTGGCGCGCTCCACGATGGACCAGGCCTGCTCCGGGACCTCGGTCACCCCCGCGAACGCGATGGTGGGGACCGCGACCGACAGGAGCAACGCATCGCGCGGGTAGGCGGCGAGGTGCCGCACGAGGGGCTGCGGATCGCCCTGGACATGGGCCACCACGGCGTGGACGTGGCTGCGCTCGCGGACGGTCGCGCGCACCGAGTGGAGGACCGCGTCCTGCAGCCGGGCCGAGACGTCGACCGGAGCGCACAGCTCGTGGCCGAAGAGGGCGAGGGCCGCGTGCCCCAGGGCGAACCGGGGATCGTGGGCGATCGACTCAGCGACCGACTCCACGGCACCGGTGCGGAGCCGGAGGAGGTCGCGAATCCCGGTTGAGTAGGCGAACCCCGCCGCGGGTCCGGTGCTGAGGGCGTATCCATAAAGGTCCCGGCTCATCATGTAAGTACAGTAAAACACTCGACAAAGAAAGGGGAGTGCCACGCCGGACTTCGCCCGGATTGGGGAGAGCCGGGGGCCGTCCCCGCCGGACCGTAGGGTTGAGGGGTGTCCAGCCCCGCGTCGTACCGCCCCGAACCCGGGTCGATCCCGACCCAGCCGGGTGTCTACCGGTTCCGGGACGCCAAGGGCCGTGTCGTCTACGTCGGCAAGGCCAAGAACCTGCGCGCCCGGCTGTCGTCGTACTTCCAGGACATCGGCAACCTGCATCAGCGCACGGCGGCGATGGTCACCACCGCCGCCAGCGTCGAGTGGACCACCGTCAGCACCGAGGTCGAGGCCCTGCAGCTGGAGTACTCCTGGATCAAGGAGTTCGACCCGCGCTTCAACGTCAAGTACCGCGACGACAAGTCCTACCCGTGGCTCGCGGTGACCGTGGGCGATGAGTTCCCGCGCGTGATGGTCGGCCGGGGCGCGAAGAAGAAGGGCACCCGCTACTTCGGCCCCTACAGCCATGCCTGGGCAATCCGCGAGACCGTGGACCTGCTGTTGCGGGTCTTCCCGATGCGGTCATGCACCAACGGGGTCTTCAAGCGGTCCTCGCAGATCGGACGCCCGTGCCTGCTCGGCTACATCGACAAGTGCTCGGCGCCGTGCGTGGGGTCGATCAGCGCGGAGGACCACCGCAAGATCGTCGACGACTTCTGCGACTTCATCGGCGGCCGGACGAACGCGTTCGTCAAGCGGATCGAGAAGGAGATGTACGCCGCTTCCGAGGCCGAGGACTTCGAGAAGGCCGCCCGGCTCCGCGACGACCTGGCAGCCATGAAGAAGGCGCTCGAGAAGCAGGCCGTGGTGTTCGGGGACGGCACCGACGCCGACGTGATCGCTCTGGTCGAGGACCCACTCGAGGTGGCGGTCCAGATCTTCTACGTCCGCGACGGCCGGATCCGCGGTCAGCGCGGCTGGGTCGCCGACCGAGTGGAGGAGGGCGGGACGGCCGAGCTGGTCGAGGACTTCCTCCTCCAGCTGTACGCCGGCACTCCGCCCGATGCGGCGGGGGACACGATCCCGCGCGAGATCCTGGTGCCCGCCCTGCCACCTGACGTCGCGACCTTCGAACAGCTCCTGGGCGACCTGCGCGGCAGCAAGGTGCGGATCCGGGTCCCGCAGCGCGGGGACAAGAAGGCCCTCCAGGGCACCGTGGCCCGCAACGCGGGTCAGGCGCTGGCCCTGCACAAGACGAGACGGGCCAGCGACCTGACCAGCCGCAACCGGGCGCTGGAGGAGATCCAGCAGGCGCTCGGCCTCGACGAAGTGCCGCTGCGCATCGAGTGCTACGACGTCTCGAACCTCCAGGGGACCGAGGTGGTCGCCTCGATGGTGGTGTTCGAGGACGGTCTGCCCCGCAAGAGTGAGTACCGGCGGTTCGTGATCAAGGGCGTCGAGGGGCAGAACGACGTGGCCTCGATGAACGAGGTGATCACCCGGCGGTTCCGGCGACTGCTCGACGAACAGGCCCGAAGCAGCGAGGTGATGACCGAGGAAGGCCCGATGCTGGTCGACCCCGAGACCGGGCGGCCGCGGAAGTTCGCCTACGCGCCGGGCCTGGTCGTGGTGGACGGCGGGCCGCCGCAGGTGGCGGCGGCACGGGCCGCGCTCGCGGAGCTGGGCATCGACGACATCCCGGTCTGCGGGCTGGCCAAGCGGCTGGAGGAGGTCTGGGTCCCGGGGGAGCAGGATCCGGTGATCCTGGCCCGCTCCAGCGAGGGCCTCTACCTTCTGCAGCGGATCCGCGACGAGGCACACCGGTTCGCGATCACCCACCACCGCAGCCGCCGCTCGAAGTCGATGGTCGAGAGCCTCCTCGACGACGTACCGGGCCTGGGTGAGATCCGCCGGAAGACGCTGCTCAAGCACTTCGGGTCGCTCCGGAAGCTGCGCGCGGCGTCGGTCGAGGAGATCGCCCAGGTCCCCGGGATCGGCACCCGGACGGCCACCGCGATCAAGGATGCGGTGGCCTCCACGACCGGCCAGACTGTCAGCGTGAACACCGCGACCGGCGAAATCGAGGAAGGCTGATGGCACCGGAGCCCTCTGCCCGTGGCGAGCTCGTGGTGGTCACCGGGATGACCGGTGCCGGCCGGAGCACCGCGGCCAAGGAGCTGGAGGACCTCGGCTTCTACGTCGTCGACAACCTCCCGCCCAGCCTGCTCCGCGACGTCGTACGACTGGTCGACGAGAGCCGTGGCCTGGAGCAGCCCATCGCCGTGGTGGTCGACGTCCGGTCCGGCTCCTTCTTCGGCGCCCTGCGGACCAATCTCGCCCAGGGAGCGACCGGGCGGCACACCACGCTTCTCTTCCTCGAGGCCACCGACGAAGTACTCGTACGCCGACAGGAGGCCGCCCGGCGACCGCACCCGCTGCAGGGCACCGGCCGGCTCCTCGACGGGCTCCAGCGGGAGCGAGAAGTACTCGGCGACCTGCGCAGCGAAGCCGACCTGGTGATCGACACCTCCGACCTGAATGTCCATCAGCTCACCGACCGGATCGCCGAGTCCTTCGGGTCCCCGGAGTCCACCAGTCTGAAGGTGACGGTGATCAGCTTCGGTTTCAAGTACGGCATCCCCGTCGATGCCGACTTCGTCGCCGACATGCGATTTCTCCCCAACCCGCACTGGGTGCCGGAGCTGCGCCCACGCACGGGCCGGGACGCCGAGGTGGCGGCGTACGTCAAGAGCCAGCCGGGTGCCGCGGAGTTCCTGGACGGCTATCTGCCGGTCCTCGAGGGGGTGGCGAAGGGGTACCTCAACGAGGGCAAGCGGTTCATGCGGATCGCGATCGGCTGCACCGGCGGCAAGCACCGCAGCGTGGCCATGACCGAGGAGATCGCCGGCCGGCTCACTGCCCACGGGCACCAGGTCCGCACCATCCACCGCGACCTCGGACGAGAGTGATGCGCGGCCGCGCCCAGTCGGTGGTCGCGCTCGGCGGCGGACACGGTCTGCACGCCTCGCTGACCGCGCTCCGACACCTCGTCGACGACCTCACCGTCGACGACCTGACTGCGGTGGTCACCGTCGCGGACAACGGCGGCTCGTCGGGCCGGCTCCGCGCCCAGTTCGGGGTGCTGCCCCCCGGTGACCTGCGGATGGCCCTGGCCGCGCTGTGCGGGGCCGACGAGTGGGGGCGGACCTGGGAGCAGGTGGTGCAGCACCGCTTCGCCGGCGACGGGGAGATGCGCGGCCACGTGGTGGGGAACCTGCTGATCGTGAGCCTGTGGGAGCTCCTCGGCGACCCGGTCCGGGCGCTGCAGTGGGTCGGGCGCCTGCTGGGTGCCCAGGGGCAGGTGCTGCCGATGGCACTCACCCCGATGGACATCACCGCGGACGTCCGGGGTCTCGATCCGGCCGACCCCGATTCCCGGACCACGGTGCGCGGCCAGGTGGCGGTCGCCACCACCGAGGGCGAGATCGTCTCCGTCAGCCTCGACCCCGCGGATCCGCAGGCGTGCCCCGAGGCCGTCGAGGCGGTGCGGGCGGCCGACTGGGTGGTCCTCGGCCCCGGGTCGTGGTTCACCTCGGTGATCCCGCACCTGATGGTGCCCGAGCTGCGTGCTGCGATCGCCGAGACCGACGCCCGGGTCATCGTCGTCCTGAACCTCGAGGACCAGGAAGGTGAGACCAGCGGTTACGGGCCCGAGGACCACCTGGCCGCGCTCGTCGAGCACGCACCAGAGCTGAAGGTGAACGCAGTGCTGGCTGACGGGACCGCGATCAAGGACGTCGCACGTCTTGAGAAGGCAGTGGCTTCGTACGGTGCCAGCCTCGTGGTGGCCGACGTGGCGGTCGGGGACGGAACGGCGCGGCACGACCCTGTGAAGCTCGCCGAGGCGTACGCAAAGTTGCTCACCTGACCGCCCGAGGGTGATTGACGGACGTGGCAGGATCGTCCCTATGGCGATGACGGCACAGGTGAAGGCGGAGCTCGCCAACACCCAGATCACGAAGACGTGCTGCCGCAAGGCGGAAGTTGCCTCGATGCTGAGGTTCGCCGGTGGACTGCACATCGTCAGCGGCCGGATCGTCGTCGAGGCCGAGCTCGACACGGGGGCCGCTGCCCGGCGCCTGCGCAAGGACGTGGCCGAGGTCTACGGCCACCAGTCCGACGTGGTGATGGTCCAGGGCAACGGGATCCGCAAGGGCAGTCGCTACCTGGTGCGGATCACCAAGGACGGTGAGGCTCTGGCCCGCCAGACCGGGCTGCTCGACCAGCGCGGTCGACCGGTCCGTGGTCTTCCACCCGCTGTGGTGTCGGGCGGCGGTTGTGACGCGGTGGCCGCATGGCGCGGCGCGTTCCTCGCCCATGGATCCCTCACCGAGCCAGGCCGTTCCTCCTCGCTCGAGGTGACCTGCCCCGGTCCCGAGGCCGCCCTGGCGCTCGTCGGCGTGGCCCGCCGGCTCGGCATCCAGTCCAAGGCCCGGGAGGTGCGCGGGGTCGACCGCGTGGTGATCCGCGACGGCGACGCCATCGGCGCCCTGCTCACCCGGGTCGGCGCGCACGAGACGCTGATGGCCTGGGAGGAGCGCCGGATGCGGCGCGAGGTCCGGGCCACCGCCAACCGGCTCGCCAACTTCGACGACGCCAACCTGCGCCGCTCCGCCCGCGCCGCCGTGGCGGCCGGCGCCCGTGTCGAGCGGGCCCTGGAGATCCTCGGCGACGAGGTCCCCGACCACCTCCGTCTGGCCGGCCACCTGCGGCTGGAGCACAAGCAGGCCTCGCTCGAGGAGCTGGGCCAGCTGCACGAACCGGTGCTCACGAAGGATGCGATCGCGGGCCGGATCCGGCGGTTGCTGGCCATGGCGGACAAGCGGGCCGAGGAGCTGGGCATCCCCGACACCGAGTCCTCGCTCACGCCCGAGATGCTGGCGGAGGATGCCTGAGCAGCCGCGGTCGAAATCCGGTGGGCAGGCATGGGGTTGAGGAAGGGCCACGGTTAGGGTCGAGGTCAACAGGACTTCGACGTACCCCATGTCAGAGGAGCCACAAGTGACCGTCCGCGTAGGCATCAACGGATTCGGCCGGATCGGCCGCAACTTCTTCCGCGCCGTCCGAGCGTCAGGCGCCGACATCGAGATCGTCGGCGTCAACGACCTGACCGACAACGCCTCCCTGGCCAACCTGCTCAAGTTCGACTCGATCCTGGGTCGGCTCGACGCCGACGTCACCTCCACCGATACCGCCATCAAGGTCGGCGATCAGGAGATCCCCGCCTTCGCCGAGCGTGACCCGGCGAGCTTGAAGTGGGCCGACGTCGGCGCCGACGTCGTCATCGAGTCCACCGGCTTCTTCACCGACGCGACCAAGGCCCGCGCGCACGTCGACGCCGGCGCAAAGAAGGTCATCATCTCCGCGCCCGCCTCCAACGAGGACATCACTGTCGTGATGGGCGTCAACCACGAGAAGTACGACGCGGCGGAGCACACCGTGATCTCCAACGCGTCCTGCACGACGAACTGCCTGGCCCCGATGGCGAAGGCACTGAACGACGAGTTCGGCATCGTCAAGGGCCTGATGACCACGATCCACGCCTACACCGCCGACCAGAACCTCCAGGACAACATCCACAAGGACCCGCGCCGGGCCCGGGCGGCCGCGATCAACCTGGTGCCCACCTCCACCGGCGCGGCCAAGGCGATCGGCCTGGTCCTGCCCGAGCTCAAGGGGAGGCTCGACGGGTTCGCGGTGCGGGTTCCGGTGCCGACCGGGTCGGCCACCGACCTGACCTTCGAGGCCGGTCGCGAGACCACCGTCGACGAGGTCAACGCGGCGATCGAGTCCGTAGCCGACGGGCACTACCTGCGCTACTCCACCGACCCGCTCGTGTCCTCAGACATCGTCACCGACCCGGCGTCCTGCATCTTCGACGCCCCGCTGACCAAGGTCATCGGCAACCAGGTCAAGGTCATCGGCTGGTACGACAACGAGTGGGGCTACTCCAACCGCCTCGCCGACCTGGTCACGCACATCGGCACGTCGCTCTGACCGTGCCGGACGCCACGAGCCACCTCCCCGGGGGCATCGAGACTCTCGGCGACCTCCGCGGCAAGCGGGTGCTGGTCCGTTCCGATCTCAACGTGCCTCTCGACGGAAGCACGATCACCGACGACGGGCGGATCCGCGCCAGCGCCCCGACCATCACCCGGTTGAGCGAAGCCGGCGCCCGCGTGGTGGTGGTCGCCCACCTGGGCCGGCCCAAGGGCGAGCCCGACCCGGCGTACTCCCTGAAACCGGTCGCCGAGCGCCTCGGCGACCTCCTGGGGAAGCCGGTGGCCTTCGCCACCGACACCGTCGGCGAGAGCGCCACGGAGACGGTCGCCGGGCTCGAGGACGGTGACGTGGCGGTGCTCGAGAACGTCCGCTTCAACGAGGGCGAGACCAGCAAGGATGACGACGTCCGGGCCTCGTTCGCCGGCCAGCTGTCCCAGCTGGCCGACGCCTTCGTGTCGGACGGGTTCGGCGTCGTGCACCGCAAGCAGGCGTCGGTGTACGACGTGGCGCTCCGGCTGCCGCACGCGATGGGGGCGCTGGTGGCGACCGAGATCGACGTCCTTCGCCGTCTCACCGTCGACCCGGAGCGGCCGTACGTCGTGGTCCTGGGTGGCTCGAAGGTCTCCGACAAGCTGGGTGTGATCGACAGCCTGCTGGACAAGGCGGACAAGCTGCTCATCGGCGGCGGCATGGTGTTCACGTTCCTGGCCGCCCAGGGCCATGAGGTGGGCAAGAGCCTGCTCGAGGACGACCAGCTGGACCGATGCCGCGACTACCTCGCCCGGGCGGAGAAGGCCGGGGTCGAGATCGTGCTGCCGAGTGACATCGTGGTCGACACCGCCTTCCCGTCCGACGACGTCTCGCCGCAACCGGTCGTCGTACCTGCCTCCGGGATCCCGGCAGACAGCCTCGGCCTGGACATCGGTCCCGAGTCCGGCACGGCGTTCGCCGCGGAGCTGGCGGAGGCCCGCACCGTGTTCTGGAACGGTCCGATGGGCGTCTTCGAGGTCGACGCCTTCGCCGAGGGCACCCGGGCCGTCGCCGATGCGCTGACGAAGGTGAACGGGCTGTCCGTCGTGGGCGGGGGCGACTCGGCGGCAGCGGTCCGCAAGCTCGGCTTCGACGAGTCCGCCTTCGGCCACATCTCCACAGGTGGCGGTGCCAGCCTCGAGTACCTCGAGGGCAAGGAACTGCCCGGGATCGCCGTCCTCGAACGCTGACCCACTCGCCCGAAGGAACTGTCCCGAAAGGAACTGAATGGCGCACTCCCGCACCCCGCTGATGGCGGGGAACTGGAAGATGAACCTGAACCACCAGGAGGCGGTCGTCCTGGTCCAGAAGCTGGCCTGGACGCTGGCCGACAAGAAGCACGACTACAGCAAGGTCGAGGTCGCGGTGATTCCGCCATACACCGACCTTCGCTCGGTGCAGACCCTGGTCGACGGCGACCGGCTGCTGGTGAAATACGGCGCCCAGGACGTCTCCACCCAGGACGACGGCGCCTACACGGGCGAGATCTCGGCCGCCATGCTTGCCAAGCTGGGCTGCTCCTACGTCGTGGTGGGGCACTCGGAGCGCCGCGAGCACCACGGAGAGAGCGACGACGTGGTCAACACCAAGGCGCACAAGGCGTCGGCCGCCGGGATGACCCCGATCGTCTGCGTCGGCGAAGGCCTGGAGGTCCGGCAGGCAGGCGAGCACGTCGCGTACACGCTGTCCCAGGTCGACGGTTCCCTCGCCGGGTTCACCGCCGAGCACGTGGCCGAACTGGTGGTCGCCTACGAGCCGGTGTGGGCGATCGGGACCGGGGAGGTCGCCACCCCGGACGACGCCCAAGAGGTGTGCGCCGCGATCCGGGAGCGGATCCGGGAGGTCCACGGCGACGCCGCGGCGGGCGGCGTACGCGTCCTGTACGGCGGCTCGGTCAAGGCCGCGAACATCGCCGGGATCATGGACAAACCCGACGTCGATGGGGCTCTCGTCGGCGGTGCCAGCCTCCAGGCCGACGAGTTCGGCGGGATTTGCCGCTTCTACGACATGCCGCTCCTGTAACCGGCAGAGCGTGACGTAGGCTTCCGTCCGTGATTCTGCTTTTCACCATCATGCTCGTGATCTCGAGCGCAATCATGATCCTTCTCGTCCTGCTCCACAAGGGCCGCGGCGGTGGGTTGTCCGACATGTTCGGCGGCGGGGTTTCCAGTTCGCTGGGTGGCTCGTCGATCGCGGAACGGAACCTCGACCGGTTGACCATCGGGATCGGGGTCATCTGGTTCGCCTGCATCCTTGCCCTTGGCCTGCTGATGGCCTACTAGAGCTGAGAAAGGTTCACTCGCGTGGCTGGTGGAGGAAACGCAATTCGCGGTAGTCGGGTCGGTGCCGGCCCGATGGGGGAGGCCGAGCGCGGTGAGGCCGCGCCCCGACAGGCAGTCACCTACTTCTGCTCGCACGAGCACAGGTCGGTGGTGACGTTCGCGGTCGATGCCCAGGCGCCCGACTCCTGGGACTGCCCCAAGTGCGGGCTGCCGGCGAGCATGGACTCGGAGAACCCGCCGCCGGCTCCGAAGATCGAGCCCTACAAGACGCACCTGGCCTATGTGAAGGAGCGTCGCTCCGACGCCGAGGCGGCCGACATCCTGGACGAGGCCATCCAGCTGCTGCGCACCCGACGCAAGGCCGGCGACATCATCTTCTGAGCCGACCCGCCGTTCACAGCGCGGAGGCAGCCGCCCGGTCGAGGAACCAGACGGTGTGCTCGCGGCCACGGACACCGGCGGCCGGGACGTCATGCGGGTCGGCGTCGTCACCCAGTGCGCGTGCTACGGCATCCGCCTTCTCCTGCCCGCTGGCGACGAACCAGACTGCGCGGGCGCGGTTCAGGGCGCCGAGGGTCAGGGTCAGCCGTTCCGGCGGCGGCTTCGGGGAGTCGGTGACCGCCACGGTGATGAGATCGGCGTCGAGCGCGGCCGAGCCCGGGAACAGGGACGCGATGTGGCCGTCCGGCCCGATGCCGAGCATGACGACCTCGAACTCTCCGCTGCCCTTGTCGCGCAACTCGTTGGAGTACGCCGCGGCGGCCAGCCGGATGGACTCGTAGGACTCCGGAGATCCCATCTCGTGCACGCGCGCGGGATTGACTCCGACGTGGTCGAGGAAGGCGGCCCGGGCCTGGACGGCGTTGCGGTCCGGCGACGAGCGGGCCACGTAGCGTTCGTCGCCCCACCAGAACGACACCTGCGACCAGCTCACCTCGGAGTCGGGAGCGAGTTGGGCCAGCCGTCGGTGGATCGATTCGGCGATGGTTCCCCCGGTCAGGGCGACGTGCGGATCCCGGCCCGCCGCCTGGGCGTCCGCCAGCCGGGCCACCAGGGCTCCCGCGGCAACTGTGGCCAGCACGTCCGGGTCCTCGTGGACCTCGATCCGGGGACTGGTCATGGCGAGCTGTGCTGCATCTTGGCGAGTCGGCGGGCCGTCGCGGCGTACACGTCGTCCTCATCGAGGCGACGCAGCTCCTCGGCCAGCAGCTCCGGCACCTCACGGCGCTTGAGCGCGATCGGCCGATCCGGTCGACCGGGCGAGGCGAACGTCGCCAGCCGCCCGTCGTAGCGGGTGATGCTGATCGGTCCGTCCCTGGTCTCGAGGACGACCGAGGTGATCCCCGGGCCGGAGGAGCTGGATCGCTCGACCGACACCCGAAGCCGGTCGGTGAGCCAGGCCGCCAGCAGGTCCGCGCTCGGGCTGATCCGCTCCGAGCTCACCGAGGCCGACGTCACCTTGAGCGGGTGCTGGTCCAGGGCCGCCGCCAGCAGCGCCCGCCACGGGGTGAGCCGGGTCCACGCCAGGTCGGTGTTCCCGACGGCGTACGACGAGCACTGGACGTGGATCGCCTTGGTCTTGCCCCGTGAGGTGCTGGCGGCGTCGGTGATCCGGCGTTGGGCGAGAGCACCGAGTGGATCGGCGGCCGGGTCGACGGGTGGGTTCGCCGGCCACCAGATGGCGACCGGGGAGTCGGGCAGGAGGAGGGGCAGCACGACCGACTCCGGGTGCTTCACCACCTCGCCCTGGAGCCGGATCAGGGCGGTCTCGCCGGTCCAGCCGGCGCCGGTGCCCACCTGGGCGTTGACGACCGGGACGCCCCGGCCGTCGCCGAGGATCACCCCGAGCACCCGCGCCGGGTGCTCGTGGGCGGCCTGGCGGGCGGCCTCCATCGCCGCCTCGGCCTCGTCCTCGTCGACGACCACGATCAGGGTCATCACCATGCCCATCGCCGGGCTGCCGGCCCTGGTGCGGGCGCGGATGAACTCGGCAGCGATCTGGGCGGAGTTGGTGTCGGTGAGCTCGATCATTTCCTTACGCCCTCCTCCAGGCCCGGCCGTCACGGGCCAGCATCTTGTCGGCAGACGCGGGGCCCCAGGTCCCCGACGGGTACTGGTCGGGCTTGCCCTTGCGCGCCCAGTGCTCCAGGACCGGGTCCAGGATCTGCCAGGACAGCTCGACCTCCTCGTGCCGCGGGAAGAGCGGGGGATCGCCGAGGAGGACGTCGAGGATCAGTCGCTCGTAGGCCTCGGGACTGGCCTCGGTGAAGCTGCCGCCGTACGCGAAGTCCATGTTCACGTCCCGGATCTCCATCGCGGTTCCCGGGACCTTGGAGCCGAAGCGCAAGGTCATGCCCTCGTCGGGCTGGATCCGGATGACGAGCGCGTTCTGCGTCAGGTCCTCGGTGGAGACGGCACTGAACGGCAACCACGGCGCGCGCTTGAACATCACCGCGACCTCCGTCACCCGTCGCGCCAGGCGCTTGCCGGTCCGCAGGTAGAACGGCACGCCGGCCCACCGGCGGGAGTCCACGTGCAGCGTGATGGCCGCGTAGGTCTCCGTGATCGAGCTCTTCTTGATGCCCTCCTCGTCGAGGAAGCCGTTCGCCTTCTGCCCGCCTGCCCAGCCGGGGGCGTACTGGCCTCGGGCTGTCGCGAGGTCGAGTCGACGCGGCAGGACCCGCTGCGCAGGACCTTCTGCTTCTCGATCCGCAGGCTCTCCGCGTCGAACGCCGCGGGTTCCTCCATGGCGATCAGGGCCATCAGCTGCAGGAGGTGGTTCTGGATCACGTCGCGGGCGGCTCCGATGCCGTCGTAGTAGCCGGCGCGCCCGCCGATGCCGATGTCCTCGGCCATCGTGATCTGCACGTGGTCGACGTAGTTGGAGTTCCAGAGCGGCTCGAACATCGTGTTCGCGAAGCGCATGGCCAGGATGTTCTGGACCGTCTCCTTGCCGAGGTAGTGGTCGATCCGGAAGATCTCGCCGGGTGGGAAGACCTTGGCCAGCACCGCGTTCAGGCCGCGTGCCGATTCGAGGTCGTGCCCGAACGGCTTTTCCACCACCACCCGCCGCCAGGACTGCTCCGACGGCTGGGCCAGCCCGTGCTCCTGGAGCTGGCCGACGACGTCCCCGAAGAACGCCGGGGGGATCGCCAGGTAGAACGCGTGGTTGCCGCCCGTGCCGCGCACCAGGTCCAGCTCGTCGATCGTGCGCCGAGGTGCTCGAAGGCGATGTCGTCGTTGAAGTCCCCGGGCACGAACCGGAAGCCCTCCGCGAGCTGCTTCCAGACCTCCTCGCGGAACTCCGTGCGGGCGTACTGCTTCACCGAGTCGTGCACGATCTGCGCGAAGTCCTGGTTGGCCCAGTCCCGGCGGGCGAAGCCGACCAGGCTGAAGCCGGGCGGCAGCAGCCCACGGTTGGCGAGGTCGTAGACCGCCGGCATCACCTTCCTGCGGGAGAGGTCACCGGTGACGCCGAAGAGGACCATCCCGCATGGCCCGGCAACGCGCGGAAGCCGCCGGTCCTCCGGGTCGCGCAGCGGATTCGTCCCAATGGGAGGGACGCGTGGCGGTCACGCGAGCGCCTCGCGCAGGGCCGCCAGGTCGCCCGGGCTCGACACGTGAAGCCGGAGCACGGGGCGCCCGTGGCCGGCCAGCACCTGCCCGTCACCGACGGCCTGCGCAGTGAGGAACTCGTGGAACGTGAACGGCCGGTCCGGCACGGCGAGGTCTGCGTCCGGCTGGGCGGTGACCTGGAGGTAGACACCGGTGCCTGGCCCACCCTTGTGGTACTGCCCGGTGGAGTGCAGGAACCGCGGCCCCCATCCGAACGTGACCGGTCGGCCGGTACGGACGCGAGTGCGTCGCGGACCGACTCGAGGTCGGCGTCGCGGTGCCGGTCGAGGTACGCCTGCACGGCGAGGTACCCGTGTCGATCGTCGAGCCGAGCCAACAGCGCCGCCACCGCCGCCCCGACCGTGTCGCTGCCCTCCGGCAACCAGCCATCGGAGGCGTAGACGGTGACCGTCTGGTCCACGAAGGCAGGCGTGGGGGTCGCAGCCGCACCTTCGAGCATCTCGCGGGCGGCCGCCTTGGCGCTCTCCACGTCGGGCTGGTCGAAGGGGTTGATGCCGATCATCCGTCCCGCGACCGCCGTGGCGTACTCCCAGAGGAGGAGTTGCGCGCCCAGGGGTGCGTCCACGCTCACCCCGAACCCGGAGGCCGGGCGCACCGAGGTGAAGCGGAAGTCCGGGCCGTAGGTGCCGAGCACCTCGTCGGGGGTGCTCGGCGAGAAGTTGGGGGCGTCGAGGGCGTCGACGACCACCGGCAGGATCCCGCGGCCGTCCTTGCCGGTGGACTCCGCGATCAGCTGCTCGGCCCAGCCGCCGAAGCCGGGGTACGACGATCCGGCGTCGGCGAGGACGAGCTTGTCGACGCCCGCGGCGTTGGCGACGCCTAGAAGGGCGCCCAGGCGGAGTCCGGGGTTGTCGACCGAGTCCTCCTCCAGGGCCGATCGGATCTCGGCAGCCTCGTCGAGCAGACCGGCGACGTTGGCCCCGGCCAGGCCGCTGGGGACCAGGCCGAACGCGGTGAGTGCCGAGTAGCGGCCGCCGACCCCGGGATCGGCCAGGAAGGTCCGGTACCCGGCCCTCTGGGCGACTCCTCGAGCGGCGATCCGGGGTCGGTGACCACGACGATCCGCTCAGCGGGCTCGATCCCGGCGTCAGTGAATGCCTTCTCGAAGGCCCGGCGCTGGCTGTCGGTCTCGACGGTTCCGCCGGACTTCGAGGAGACCACCACGACCGTTTCGGCCAGCCGGTCCTCGAGAGCGGTCCGGACGAAGTCGGGGTCGGAGGAGTCGAGCACGTGCAGCTCGACGCCGGCAGCGCCGCAGATGACCTCCGGCGCCAGAGAGGAGCCGCCCATGCCGCAGAGCACCACCTTGGTGATCCCGCGTTGGCGGAACTCGACCTCGAGCGTGGAGACCTCGGTGACCAGGTCGCGCGACGACTCGGGCAGAGCCACCCAGGCGAGTCGCTTGCCGGCCTCCGACTCTGCCGCCGGGCCCCAGAGGGTCGGATCCTGGGCGGCGACCCCGCTGGCGACGCGGTCCGCGACCAGTTTCTCGACGGCCGCGGCGAACACGGTCTCGTCGGGGTACCCGAAGGACAGCTCGAACGGGGCTTGCGACGGCGTTCCGCTGACGGTGTTCCACGCCGTCACGTGGTTGCCGCCCCCATCTGGTCGGTCACGGTCTCCGTCAACTCGTTCCACGACTTCGAGAACTTGTCGACGCCCTCCTGCTCGAGGACCCGGATCACGTCGTCGTAGTCGATGCCGACGGCCTTCAGCTCATCCATGACCTGCTGTGCGTCGTCGTAGTTCGTCGTGACCTGGTCTCCGTCGACCTCGCCGTGGTCCGCGAATGCCTCGAGGGTCTTCTGCGGCATCGTGTTGACGGTATTGGCGACACGAGGTCCGAGACGTACATGGTGTCGCGGTAATCCGGATTCTTGACGCCGGTGGAAGCCCAGAGGGGGCGCTGGGTGTTGGCGCCGGCCTCGGCCAGCTTCTGCCAGCGCTCCCCGGAGAAGAACTGCTGGTAGTCGCGGTAGGCCAGCCGGGCATTGGCGACCCCGGCCTTGCCGCGCAGCGCAAGCGCCTCGTCCGTCCCGATCTCGTCGAGTCGCTTGTCGATCTCGGTGTCGACGCGGGAGACGAAGAAGGACGCCACCGAGTGGATCCGCGAGATGTCCTTGCCGTTGGCGAGCGCGCTCTCGAGCCCGGCGGCGTAGGCCTCCATGACGCTCGGCGTACCGGCCCAGCCCGAAGATCAGGGTGACGTTGATGCTGATGCCGTCCGCGAGCGCGTCGGTGATCGCGGGCGCGCCCTCGGTGGTGGCCGGGATCTTGACGAACAGGTTGTCCCGGTCGACCTCGGCCCAGAGCTCCCGGGCGGAAGCCAGGGTCGCGTCGGTGTCGAACGCGAGCGCGGGGGCGACCTCGATCGAGACCCGCCCGTCCACTCCGTCGGTGGCGTCGTACGTCGGGCGGAGCACGTCGCAGGCCGCGCGGACGTCGGTCGTGGTCAGCTCGAAGACCACCTTGTCCACGTCGGCGCCATCGGCCACGAGCGAGCGCACCTCGTCGTCGTACCGCTCACCGTCGGAGATCGCGCCCTGGAAGATCGTCGGGTTGGTCGTCACCCCGACGACGGACTTGTCCTTGATCAGCTCGGCCAGGTTTCCGGTTTCGATCCGCTCCCGGGACAGGTCGTCGAGCCAGATCGACACTCCTGCCTCGGAGAGCTGCTGCAGGCGTTCGGACATCTCTTCTACCTCCCGGTCAGTGCGTGCGTGGTCTGGGTCTAGCGGGCAGCCTTCTCCGCAGCCCGCAGGCTGTCCTCGGCGGCGAGGACGACGGCCTCGGCGGTGATGCCGAACTCGCGGAAAATGGTGGCGTACTCGGCCGAGGCGCCGAAGTGCTCGAGGGAGACGCTGCGACCGTGCTCGCCGACCAGCTCCCGCCAGCCCATGGCGACGCCGGCCTCGACGCTCACCCGCGCCTTCACGATCGGTGGGATCACGGTGTCGCGGTAGGCCTGGTCCTGGGCGTCGAACCACTCCCGGCACGGCATCGAGACGACCCGGGCAGAGATGTCCTTGTCGGCGAGCTGGCGGCGCGCCTCGACGGCAAGCTGCACCTCGGACCCGGTGGCGATCAGGATGACGTCGGGCGAGCCGCTGTCGGCGTCGACCAGGACGTACCCGCCCCGGGCGACCCCCTCGGTGCCTGCCCAGAGCTCGCCATTGGCGTCCGTGCCTCGCGGGAACACCGGCACGTTCTGGCGGGTGAGGGCGAGCCCGGCCGGGCGGTCGGTGTGGGACAAGACGGTCTGCCAGGCAGCAACGGTCTCGTTGGCGTCGGCGGGGCGGACCACGTCGAGGCCCGGGATCGCCCGCAGCGCGGCGAGGTGCTCCACCGGCTGGTGCGTCGGCCCGTCCTCGCCGAGCCCGATCGAGTCGTGGGTCCACACGTAGGTCACCGGGAGTCCCATGATCGATGCCAGCCGGACGGCCGGGCGCATGTAGTCGGAGAACACGAGGAAGGTGCCGCCGTACACGCGGGTGCCGCCGTGCAGGGCGATGCCGTTCATGATCGAGCCCATCGCGTGCTCGCGGATGCCGAAGTGCAGCACCCGGCCATATCGGTCGCCCTGGAACTCCTTGGTCGAGAACTCCGCCGGGACGAACGACGGCTCCCCCTTCGGCGTGGTGTTGTTGGACCCCGCGAGGTCCGCGGAGCCGCCCCACAGCTCGGGAAGCTCCGCCGCGAGCACGCCGAGGATCTCGCCGGACGCCTTGCGGGTGGCGATCGCCCTTCTCGTCGGCGTCGAACGACGGGAGCTTCGCGGCCCATCCCTCCGGCAGGCTCCGGGTGGCCATGCGGTCGAACAGCGCCTTGCGCTGGTGGTAGCGCGCCGCCCAGGCGTCGAACGCGTCCTGCCACTCGGCCGCGGCTGCCCGGCCGCGCTCGACCAGGCCGCGGGTGTGCTCGAGCACCTCCGGGGGCAGCTCGAAGGTCTGGGACGGGTCGAACCCCAGGATCTCCTTGGTGGCCGCGACCTCGTCGTCGCCGAGGGCCGAACCATGCGCGCTGCCGGTGTTCTGCGCGTTGGGCGCCGGCCAGGCGATGATCGTCCGCAGCACGATCAGGCTCGGCTGGTCGGTGACCTTCTCGGCCTTCTCCAGCGCCTTCCAGACCGCCTCGACGTCCTCGACGTACTCCTTGCCGTCGTTGGTCCAGTCGACGGTCTGCACGTGCCACCCGTAGGCCTGGTAGCGCTTGCCCACGTCCTCGCTGAACGCGATGTCGGTGTCGCCCTCGATCGAGATCCGGTTGGCGTCGTAGATCATCGTGAGGTTGCCGAGCTGCTGGTGGCCGGCGATCGAGGAGGCCTCGCTGCTCACGCCCTCCTCGAGGTCCCCGTCGCTGCAGAAGGCGTAGATGTGGTGGTCGAACGGGCTGGTGCCCTCGGGCGCGTCGGGGTCGAACAGTCCGCGCTCCCGACGGGCGGCCATCGCCATGCCGACGGCGTTCGCGACGCCCTGTCCGAGCGGACCGGTCGTCGTCTCGACGCCTGCGGTGTGCCCGTGCTCCGGATGACCCGGCGTCTTGGATCCCCAGGTGCGCAGCGACTTGAGGTCGTCGAGCTCCAGGCCGAAGCCTCCGAGGAACAGCTGGGTGTAGAGCGTGATGCTGGAGTGCCCACACGACAGCACGAACCGGTCCCGGCCGGGCCAGTGCGGGTCGGCCGGGCTGTGCCGCATCTTCTTCTGGAACAGCAGGTAGGCGACTGGGGCCAGGCTCATGGCCGTTCCGGGGTGGCCGTTGCCGACCTTCTGCACCGAGTCCATGGCGAGCACGCGGCAGGTGTCCACGGCCTTCGCGTCGAGTTCGGTCCAGTTGAGTGTGGTCACGAGGGTCCTCTCGGTGATGCGAACGGGGGCCTTGGCTCCGCGTCGAGCCTACTCACCCGTGGCGATAGACTGCGACGTGCATCGATCGCCCCTCCACCCGAGGAAATCCCCGTGACGTACGTCGGCCATTCGGCCTCCGCTGTCTCGCAGCCGGAGCCGTCGCCGGCGAGCGTGGGGGACGTAGTCGCAGCGTACGTCGGCCTGACCAAGCCACGAGTCATCGAGCTCCTCCTCCTGACCACCGTCCCGGTGATGTTCTTCGCCGCCCGGGGGGTCCCGGAGCTGGGTCTCGTCGTCGCAACGGTGGTCGGCGGAACCCTTTCGGCCGGATCCGCCTCGGCGCTCAACTGCGTCTACGACCGCGACATCGACGAGCAGATGCGGCGTACCCGAAGACGGGCACTTCCACGCCACATCGTGTCGCCCCGAGCCGCATTGGTTTTCGGTCTGGTGCTGGGCGTGGTCTCGACGGTCATCCTGGCGGTCTGGGTGAACTGGCTGTCCGCCGCTCTCGCGGTGCTGGCCAACGCGTTCTACGTGCTCGTCTACACGATGATCCTGAAGCGGCGGACCACGCAGAACATCGTGTGGGGCGGCCTCGCCGGCTGCTTCCCGGCCCTGATCGGGTGGACCGCCGTCACCGGCGAGCTGTCCTGGGTGCCGATCGTGCTGTTCGCGGTCGTCTTCTTCTGGACCCCGCCGCACACGTGGGCCCTCGCCCTGCGCTACCGCGAGGACTACGCCAACGTGGACGTGCCGATGCTGCCCGTGGTCGCCCCGGCCGCGACGGTCGGCAGGCAGATCGTCATCTACAGCTGGGTCATGGTGGCCACCTCGCTGCTCCTGTGGCCGGTGGCGGACACGTCGCTGTTCTACCCGCTGGCCGCGGCGGTGCTGGGAGCCGTTTTCCTGGTCGAGGCGTACCGGATGTGGGGTCGCGCCCGCGGCACGGAGGACCTGAGCGTGATCCAGCCGATGAGGCTGTTCCACTCCTCGAACCTGTATCTCTCACTGCTGTTCGTCGCGGTCGCGCTGGACCCGCTCATCGGCTGACCGAAAATCTCTCGCCGTCGTCGGCAACCAAATCGCCCGCCACTGCGTCTCATCCAGTAGACGAGTGGCTCGGCCTGGCCACGGGGGTATGGGCCGAGCCCTCGTCGTCCACCTCATCGACCACCGCGTCGACTCCCTCATCGACCCCCTGATCGACCCCCTGATCGACCCCCTGATCGACCCCCTGACCGACAGGTCCGGTGCCGTCTCCCGCACGGTGATCAACACCCACGTCACGCAGGCCGAGATCAGCGCCGCGCCGAGCATGTGGATGCCGACCAGCACGATCGGCAGGTCGGTGAAGTACTGCACGAAGCCGACGACGCCCTGCCCGAGCTGGAGCAGGAGCAGGGTGAGCACGGCACGCCGGGCGAGTGCCGAGCCGCCGCCCGCCCGCAGCGCGAACAGCAGCCCGACGGTGAGGCCGACGAAGAGGAACACGAGGTCGGCGTGGATCTGGCTCACCAGGAGCGGGTCGAGGTCGTTGCGCGGGGAGTCACGGTCGCCGGCGTGCGGACCGGATCCGGTGACGACGGTCCCGGCGTACAGCACCGCCCAGGCCGCGACGAACGTCGCGCCCGCCAGGATGGCCAGCGGCCCACGGGCCGGCTTCCCGGCGGGGTGGTCGAGCCGCCAGATGAAGAGCACGGACAGTCCGATGATCGCGAGCGAGCAGAGCAGGTGGAACGAGACCACCCACGGGTTCAGGTTCGACAGGACCGTGATGCCGCCGATCACGGCCTGGGCCGGGATGCCCAACGCCAGCACCAGGGCGAGGACCCGCAGGTCCCGTCGGCCGGTCTGCCAGGCCGACAAGAAGGTCGCGACCGCGACGGCGACCAGGACGAAGGTGAGCATCCGGTTGCCGAACTCGACCGCTTCGTGGACGTCGAGAGCGCCGTGCGGCGTGAACGAGCGGTCGGTGCACCGCGGCCAGGTGGGGCAGCCCAGGCCCGACCCGGTGAGCCGCACGGCGCCACCGGTGACGACCAGGACGCAGTTGGCCACCAACGTCGCCCACGCGAGCGGACGCAGGGCGACCCGGAGGCGGTCGGTCACTCCCACTTGAACGTCCTTGCGGTCAGGACCGTCCCGAGCGTGGCCCAGGCCAGCAGGATCGCCAGGTTGTCCCACGTGTCCCTCCGTGGATGAGCGCCCTGCGCATCGCGTCTCCGAGGGCGCCGGAGGGGAGCCATCTGGCGACATCGCCGAAGGCGCCGTACGCGCTGGCCGGGATGACCACGGCGCCACCGGCCAACAGGAGGAGGTAGACGAGGTTGGCGGCCGCAAACGTCGCCTCAGCGCGCAGCACGCCCGCGACGAACAGGCCCGAGCGAGGCGAAGGCCGCGGTGCCGAACAGGACGGCCAGGGCGGCGGGGCCGAGCCCGGCTGCGGGGTCCCAGCCGAGGGTCAGGGCGACGGCCCCGATCACCACCATCTGCAGCGCTTCGACGAAGAGCAGCGCCCCGACCTTGCCCGCCAGCAGCCCGGAGCGCGGCAGAGGAGTCGTCCCGAGCCACTTGAGGACGCCGTAGCGGCGCTCGAAGCCGGTGGTGATCGCCAGTGAGGCGAAGGCCGTCGACATCACCGCGAGGGCGAGGACCCCTGGTGTGAACACGTCGACGGCCGGGTGGGCGAAGGTGATGTCGAGCGCGTCGGCGCCGTTGACCGTCCCGATCAGCACGATGACCGGGATGACGACGGCGAGCAGCAGCTGCTCGCCGTTGCGGAGCAGGAGGCGCGCCTCCATCCGGGCCTGGGCGGCGACCATGCGGGGGAGCGAGGCCGACCCGGGGGCCGGTCGCAGGTCCAGAACCCGGTGCTCGAGACCGCTCATGTGAGCTCCCGCCCGGTGAGCTGGAGGAACACGTCCTCCAGATTGCGCTGGCCCAGCGTCAGCGACTCCGGGAGGACGCCGTTCTCCTCGCACCATCCGGAGATCCGGGCGAGCGTCGACGCGTCGGCTGGTCCGGTGACCAGGAGGCTCCGCTCGTCGAGCTGCGTCACCTCCGTGAGGTCGCCCAGGGCGCGGCGCAGCGACTCCGGGGCCCCTGGCGGGAACGGCTTGGTCACGACGAGTCGGATGGTCGCCTCGCCGCGGCCCCGGGTGAGCTCCAGCGGCGTACCACTGGCGATCAGCCGACCGTGGTCGATGATGTGGATCCGGTCGGCGAGTCGTTCGGCCTCGTCCATGTAGTGGGTGGTGAGCACGACCGTCACGCCGCCGCCCCGCAGTTCTTCCAACAGCTCCCAGGTCGAGCGCCGCCCCTGCGGGTCCATCCCCGCCGTCGGCTCGTCCACGAAGACGATCTCGGGACGACCGACGAGGGCCATCGCGAGCCCGAGACGTTGCTGTTGACCGCCGGACAGTCGGCGGTACGGCGTGCTCCCGCAGTCGCCCAGCCCGAGCCGATCGGCGAGCAGGTCGACGGCCAGCGGATGAGCGTGCAGCCGGGCGACGAAGTGCAGCATCTCCATGGCCCGCACCCCGCTCCAGGCCCCACCGTCCTGCAGCATCACCCCGATCCGGGGCAGGAGCTCCTTGCGCTGGCCGATCGGGTCGAGCCCGAGCACCCGCACCTGTCCCTCGTGCGGTCGCCGGTAGCCCTCGCAGGTCTCCAGGGTGGTCGTCTTCCCGGCGCCGTTGGGGCCGAGGACGGCAGTGATCGTCGCGCGCTCGACCGACAGCGAGAGGCTGTCGACGGCGACCTTGTCGCCGTACCGCATCACCAGGCCGTCGATCTCGACTGCCGGCTCGACGGCAGACGGGGGCACGGACACGCGGACAGTCTAGGTTCGGGCCTCGCTCGCGATGGTCGTGGCCACGACGGCCGCGTCGTCTCCCACTCCGGCAGGTCTGACCGGTGTCGGCTTAGGGCTGCCTTACTTGAAGCATCAGGACTATTAACGTCACACTGTTGTTGTGGAAATCGACGGACTGCAGGCTGCGTCCTCGGCTGGGTCATCTGCCGGGCACGACCAGCCGACGCGTGAGCGCGTCGTTCGGTCGATCCTGGTCAACGGGGCGTCGACCGCAGCGGCCCTCGCCGAGCGGCTCGACCTGACCCCGGCAGCCGTCCGCCGGCACCTCGACCAGCTCCTCGAGGAGGGACTGATCGAGACCCGTGAGCCGCGTGCCGGCACGACCCGGGGCCGCGGTCGTCCGGCGAAGCTGTTCGCCCTCACCGAAGCCGGCCGCGACCACTTCGACCAGCAGTACGACGACCTGGCCGTGCAGGCGCTCCGGTTCCTCGACGAGACCGGCGGGCCGGACGCCGTCCGCGAGTTCGCCAACCGACGGATGGCGTTCATCGAGGAGCGGTTCGAGACGGCCGTGCAGCAGAACCCGCACCTCAGCCCGACCGAGGCGCTGGCCAAGGTGTTCACCGACGAGGGCTATGCCGCGGCCGTCCGTGGGATCCCCGTGGGGGAGCAGCTCTGCCAGCAGCACTGCCCGGTCGCCCACGTCGCCCACGAGTTCCCCCAGCTCTGCGAGGCCGAGACCGCGGCGATCAGCCGGGTCCTCGGCCGCCACGTGCAGCGGCTGGCCACCATCGCCCACGGCGACGGGGTGTGCACGACGTGCATCCCCGACGTACACGTGGTCTCGACAAGCTCGACCCCCGAACGGACACGCTCGACCACCGAGAAGACGAAGGAGCAGGTCACCACATGACCTCCATCGAAGAACTCAACCCCGAGATCAAGGGCATCGGCCGCTACGAGTTCGGCTGGGCCGACAGCGACGACGCTGGATCGGTGGCGCAGCGCGGGCTGAACGATGCCGTGGTCCGAGACATCTCCTCGAAGAAGAACGAGCCGCAGTGGATGCTCGACCTGCGCCTGAAGGGCCTCAAGCTCTTCGGCCGCAAGCCGATGCCGACCTGGGGCTCGGACCTGTCCACGATCGACTTCGACAACATCAAGTACTTCGTCCGCTCCAGCGAGAAGCAGGCGACCTCGTGGGAGGAGTTGCCCGAGGACATCAAGAACACCTACGACAAGCTCGGCATCCCCGAGGCTGAGAAGCAGCGCCTCGTGGCGGGCGTCGCCGCGCAGTACGAGTCCGAGGTCGTCTACCACTCGATCCGCGAGGACCTCGAGAAGCAGGGCGTGCTGTTCCTGGACACCGACACCGCGCTGCGCGAGCAGCCCGAGCTGTTCAGGGAGTACTTCGGCACCGTCATCCCGGTCGGCGACAACAAGTTCGCCGCGCTCAACACCAGCGTGTGGTCGGGTGGCTCGTTCATCTACGTGCCCAAGGGTGTCCACGTCGACATTCCGCTGCAGGCCTACTTCCGGATCAACACCGAGAACATGGGCCAGTTCGAGCGGACCCTGATCATCGTCGACGAGGACGCCTACGTGCACTACGTCGAGGGCTGCACGGCGCCGATCTACTCCTCCGACTCGCTGCACTCCGCGGTCGTGGAGATCATCGTCAAGAAGGGCGGTCGCTGCCGCTACACGACCATCCAGAACTGGTCGAACAACGTCTACAACCTCGTCACCAAGCGGGCGACCTGCGAGGCCGGCGCCACCATGGAGTGGGTCGACGGCAACATCGGCTCGAAGGTGACCATGAAGTACCCCGCGATCTACCTCATGGGCGAGCACGCCAAGGGCGAGACGCTGTCCATCGCCTTCGCAGGCGAGGGACAGCACCAGGACGCGGGCGCCAAGATGGTGCACGCCGCGCCGCACACCTCGAGCTCGATCCTGAGCAAGTCGGTGGCCCGCGGCGGTGGCCGGACGTCGTACCGCGGCCTGATCCAGATCAACGAGGGCGCACACGGCTCGAAGTCCAACGTGCTCTGCGACGCGCTGCTCGTCGACCAGATCAGCCGGTCCGACACTTACCCGTACGTCGACATCCGCGAGGACGACGTGTCCATGGGTCACGAGGCGAGCGTCTCCAAGGTCTCCGACGACCAGCTCTTCTACCTCATGTCGCGCGGTATGGCGGAGGACGAGGCGATGGCGATGATCGTCCGCGGGTTCGTGGAGCCGATCGCCAAGGAGCTGCCCATGGAGTACGCCCTCGAGCTGAACCGCCTGATCGAGCTCCAGATGGAGGGGGCAGTCGGCTGAGCCGCGGCCGGCGACTACGCGGATCGGCCCCGGAAGGGCGCCGCAGCCGTGGTTGGGACTGGCCGCCCGGAGCGAGGAACGAGCGCAGGGCTGGTAGGCAAGGCGCCCTTCCGGGGCCGGTTCGCGCAACAACCGGCCGCTGCGACGACGTGACTAGAGAGAGCGAAAGAAGTGACTGTGACTGAGACCCCGGCCGTGGCCGAGGCGATCGAGACCGCGAAGGTGTCCTCCCATCTCCATCCCGAGGGCTCCTTCGAGGTCGAGGACCACCCGGTCCCGACCGGCCGCGAGGAGATCTGGCGGTTCACGCCGCTGAAGCGGCTCCGTGGTCTGCACACCGACGCGGACCTGTCGGGCGACACGGTGCGCGCCGAGGCGCAGACGCCCGAGGGTGTCCGCATCGAGCAGCTGACCGTCGAGAGCCACCTGCGCGGCGCCAGCGGCTTCGTGCCCGGCTCGCGTCTGGGTGCCCGGGTGTGGCACGAGGCGACGAAGATCTACAGCGTCACCATCCCGCCCGAGACCGTGCTCGAGGAGCCGGTCGTGATCGACCTGGTCGGCACCACCACCGAGGGCGCGACGGCGATCCACTGCGTGGTCAACGCCGAGCGGCACAGCAAGGCGACTGTGGTGTTCCGGTTCAGCGGCTCGGCCACCCTGGCCGACATCGCGGAGTACGTGGTCGGCGACGGCGCCCAGCTCAAGGTGGTCTCGGTGGACGACTGGGACGACGACGCCGTCCACCTCGGCCACCGGCACGCCAAGGTCGGCCGTGACGCGATGTTCAAGCACGTCGAGGTCTCCTTCGGCGGCGACCTGGTGCGCCACGACACGACCGCGGAGTACGCCGGCCCCGGCGGCTCGGTGGAGATGCTCGGCCTCTACTTCGCCGACGAGGGGCAGCACATCGAGCACCGGTTGTTCGTCGACCACACCGCCCCGAACACCCGCAGCCACGTCGTCTACAAGGGCGCCCTGCAGGGCCAGGGCGCGCACACGGTGTGGATCGGCAACGTCCTGATCCGCAAGGTCGCCGAGGGGATCGAGACCTTCGAGGAGAACCGCAATCTCGTGCTGACCGACGGCTGCCAGGCCGACTCGGTACCCAACCTGGAGATCGAGACCGGCGAGATCGTGGGTGCCGGCCACGCGTCCGCGACCGGTCGTTTCGACGACGAGCAGCTCTTCTACCTGCGTTCGCGCGGGATCGAGGAGGACGAGGCCCGCCGACTGGTGGTGCACGGCTTCTTCAACGACCTGATCCGCAAGATCGACGTGCCCCAGCTTCAGGAGCAGCTGGTCAAGACGGTCGAGGCCGAACTCGCCAAGAACGTCCTGAAGGGGACCCCGTCGACAAGCTCGGGAGAGAGCTGATGGCGTTCGAACGAGCGTGCGCGGTCACCGAGGTCCCGACCGACGAGGCGCTCGGCGTCACGATCGGCGACCTCGACGTGGCCGTCGCCCGCGACGGCGACGAGTTCTTCGCGATCCAGGACGAGTGCTCGCACGCGACAGTTCCCCTCAGTGAGGGCGAGGTCGCCGACGGCACCGTCGAGTGCTGGCTGCACGGGTCGTGCTTCGACCTTCGCACCGGCAAGCCCACGCACCTTCCGGCCACCGAGCCGGTCGCCATCTTCCCGGTCGACGTACGCGGCAACGACGTGTACGTCGACGTCGAGACCACCCTGAACGGAGTCACCCCCTCATGAGCACCCTGGAAATCAACGACCTGCACGTCTCGGTCGACACCGAGGACGGCCCGAAGGAGATCCTCAAGGGCGTCACGCTGACCATCAAGGCCGGCGAGACGCACGCGATCATGGGCCCCAACGGCTCCGGCAAGTCGACCCTGGCCTACTCGGTCGCCGGCCACCCCAAGTACCAGATCACCCGCGGCACGGTCACCCTCGACGGCGAAGACGCGCTGGCGATGAAGGTCGACGAGCGGGCGCGGGCCGGCATGTTCCTGGCCATGCAGTACCCGGTCGAGGTGCCGGGTGTCTCCGTGTCCAACTTCCTGCGCACGGCCAAGACCGCCATCGACGGTGAGGCGCCGAAGCTGCGGACCTGGGTCAAGGACGTCAACGGCGTCCTCGAGGGCCTGAACCTCGACACGTCGTTCGCCCAGCGATCGGTCAACGAGGGCTTCTCCGGCGGTGAGAAGAAGCGCCACGAGATCGCCCAGCTCGAGCTGCTCAACCCCAAGATGGCGATTCTCGACGAGACCGACTCCGGCCTCGACATCGACGCGCTCAAGATCGTCGCGGAGGGCGTCAACCGGTTCCGTGGCCAGGAGGGCAAGGGAGTCCTGCTGATCACCCACTACACGCGGATCCTGCGCTACATCCAGCCGGACTTCGTGCATGTCTTCGTGAACGGCCGGATCGCCGAGGAGGGCGGACCGGAGCTCGCGGAGCAGCTCGAGGCGGAGGGCTACGACAAGTACGTGAAAGCCGTCGCTGGTTGAGGTGCGAGCGACGCGTGCCTCGAAAACCCGTGAGACGAGAGGAAGCCTGATGCAGGGACTGCTGCCGGAGCTGGAAGTCATCCGCAAGGACTTCCCGATCCTGACCCGCACGCTCGCGGGCGGGCGGCCGCTCGTCTACCTCGACAGCGCCAACACCTCGCAGAAGCCGCAGGTGGTCATCGACACGATGGTCGACCACCTCGAGCGGCACAACGCCAACGTTGCTCGGGCCATGCACCAGCTTGGTGCCGAGTCATCGGAGGCGTTCGAGGCTGCTCGCGACCGGGTGGCCGCCTTCATCAAGGCGCCGAGCCGCGACGAGGTGGTCTTCACCAAGAACGCCTCCGAGGCGCTGAACCTGGTCGCCAACACGCTGGCGTGGGCCCGCGGGCCGCTCGAGATCGGCGAGGGCGACGAGGTCGTCATCACCGAGATGGAGCACCACTCCAACATCGTGCCCTGGCAACTCCTCACCGAGCGCAAGGGCGCCACCCTGCGCTGGTTCGGCCTGACCGACGAGGGCCGGCTCGATCTGTCGAACATCGACGACCTGATCACCGAGCGCACCAAGGTGGTCTCGCTGACGTGGATCTCGAACATGCTGGGCACGATCAACCCGGTGGCCGAGATCGCCGCCCGGGCCCATGAGGTCGGTGCCCTGGTGGTCGTGGACGCGTCGCAGGCCGCACCCCAGGTCCCGGTCGATGTGGTGGCCAGCGGGGCCGACCTCCTGGCGTTCACCGGGCACAAGGTCGTGGGGCCCACCGGCATCGGCGTGCTGTGGGGTCGTCGTGAGGTCCTCGAACAGTTGCCGCCGTTCCTCGGTGGCGGGGAGATGATCGAGACCGTGGCGATGGAGCGGTCGACGTACGCCGGCATCCCGCACAAGTTCGAGGCAGGCACCCCACCCATCGTCGAGGCGGTCGGCCTCGGCGCGGCCGTGGAGTACCTCACCCACATCGGCATGGAGCACGTCCACGCGCACGAGCAGGCGGTCACGGCCTACGCCCTCGAGGGCCTGGCCACCGTGCCTGGGCTGACCGTTCTCGGGCCGCTCGACGCGACCCGGCGTGGCGGCGCGATCAGTTTCGAGATCGACGGACTCCACCCGCACGACGTCGCCCAGGTGCTGGACGCCCGGGGCGTCGCCGTTCGCGCGGGACACCACTGCGCCAAGCCCGCGCACAAGCGATTCGGGGTCCAGAGCACGACCCGGATGTCGTCGTACCTCTACACGACGCCGGCGGAGATCGATGCCCTGGTCGACGGCCTGGAATACACCCGCTCCTACTTCAAGTTGGACTGAGGAGGAGTGTGATGAGCGCCGATCTGGATGCCCTGTACCAGGAGATCATCCTCGACCACTACAAGAACCCGCACCACAAGGGTCTGCGGGATCCCTTCGAGGCCGAGGTGCACCACGTCAACCCCACCTGCGGTGACGAGGTGACCCTGCGCGTCCACGTCGCCGACGGGGTGGTCGAGGACGTGTCGTACGACGCCGTCGGTTGCTCGATCTCGCAGGCCTCGGCATCGGTGCTCACCGACCTCGTGATCGGACAGAAGGTCGGCGACGCGCTCGAGATCCACGAGACGTTCCTGACCCTGATGCAGGGTCGGGGGAGCGTCGAACCGGACGAGGACGTGCTCGAGGACGCGATCGCCTTCGCCGGTGTCGCGAAATTCCCGGCGCGAGTGAAATGCGCACTACTGTCGTGGATGGCCTGGAAGGACGCCACAGCATCCGCCGTCGAAACCCAGGAGGAGAGCAATGGCTGACCACAGCGATATCCCGGAGGTCGACCTGGCCGCCGCAGGAGGCGGCACCGCCACCGTCACGGAGGACGACGTCACCGAGGCGATGAAGGATGTCGTCGACCCCGAGCTGGGGATCAACGTCGTCGACCTCGGACTGGTCTACGGCGTGCACGTCGACGAGGACACCAACGCCGTCATCGACATGACCCTCACCTCCGCGGCCTGCCCGCTGACCGACGTCATCCAGGACCAGACCAACACCGCGCTCGAAGGTCTGGTCAACGACGTGCTCATCAACTGGGTCTGGATGCCGCCGTGGGGCCCGGACAAGATCACCGACGACGGCCGCGAGCAGCTGCGGGCGCTGGGGTTCAACGTCTGAGCGCGTGCGCTGCCGGAATCCCCGGCTAGCCGGGGATTCGCTGAACTTCTCGGCCGTAGCACTGCCCGAGAAGTTGACGGGATTGCCTGAGAAGTCGACGGCTAGGGTGGGCCGGTGCCCGCCGTCCTGGTTCCCGCGGACGCTTCGAGCGCTGGGTGCTCAACTTCAACGGCCGGCACGGGGCGACCGGTCTGGGCGTCGCCGGGGGTGCGCTGACCGGCGCAGCAGCCGACGGATCGACGTTCTCGGCCGGCCTACCCTTCGACGGGGAGTACGACGGCCTGCCGGATGCCGCCGCCTTCGCCGCGGCGGCGGACCTCCCTGCCGCGTGGGGCGTCCTGCTCGTCCGCAAGGGCGGGTTCGCGGTGGCCCGGATGTCCGGGGCCGATCTGGTCGAGCACAAGATCGGCCAGCGTCACGTGCAGGGCCGCACCAAGGCTGGCGGGCAGAGCCAGCAGCGCTTCGCCCGGCGGCGGGACAACCAGGCCCGGCAGGCGTACGAGGCGGCCGCCGGACACGCGGCCAGGATCCTCGGCTCACATGCGCGGGCCCGTGGTCACCGGCGGCGACCACCAGGCGGTCGACGAGGTACTCGCCGACGACCGTCTCAGTCACCTGACCGTCGTCGAACCCTGGCTCGCTGTTCCCGACCCCAAGCGACAGGTCCTCGACCGGGCGATCACCGACGCGCAGGCCATCCGGGTCGAGGTGCACAACGCCGACGCGCCGGTGCGCTAGCGTCCGACGCATGTGGCAACCCGAACCGGGGTGGCACCGGTTGCCCGGCGGGATGGGGACGTCCACGGTCGGCGTCTGGCGCACGGTCCTCGATGACCGCCCGGTCGTGGTCAAGCGGTACGCAGCGCCGGGTGAGCACGACCCGCCGGAGCTCAGCGACCCACGGCACTTCGCGTACTGGCGCCGCGCCGGTGACGTGGCCCTCTCGGGCCTCGTCGCGGCGACGCCTGGCCTGCGCTCGCCCCTCGACGCGTCGGTCGAGGAGGACCTGGAGGGCATCACCCTGGTCCGGGACTGGGTCGAGGACGCCGCCCTCACCGGACTGTTCGCCGCCCATGCAATGGGGCGGTTTGCCGGCGCGGACCTCGGCGGGGCGAGCTGGCTGGCCCGCGACCAGCTCCGCGACCGCATGGAGCGGGTGGCTCGGCGCGGCGGATGGACGACCCTGACCCGCACCACCGTCTCCGACGTCGCCGACCACCTGTGGCGACGGCGGTACGCCTTCCTCGATGAGCTGGACTCACTCACCCAGGTGCCTCAGCACGGCGACCCGGTGCCCGCCAACCTCCCGGGCCGGGAGGGCGACGAGGTCGTGGCGATCGACTGGGGGACCTTGGGGCACGGCCCGATCGGGGCGGATCTCGGCTACTACATGCTGTCTGCCAGGGAGGAGCTCGAGCCGCTGCTGGAGGCCTACCTGATGGGACTTCCAGACGGGCTCGCCAGCCGCGAGGAGGCAGAGCTGGGCGCCCGGGTCACGGCTGTCTACACCGTCTTGAGCCAGGCCGACTGGGCACTGGCGAGGGTGGCCGGCGGTGAGGGAGCCCTGGCCGCGAAGTTTCGCCACCCGAGCGTGGCGCCGTACCTCCGCGCGCTCCAGCGCCAGTCTCCGCAGATCGAGGCGCTGCTAGAGGCGAGCTGACGGGACCCCTGACTCAGAGCTGGCTCGCCGAGAACGTGTCGCAGGCCTCCATCGAGCCCTCCTGGTACCCGGTCAGGAACCAACGCTGACGCTGCTCGGCGGACCCGTGCGTCCAGCCCTCGGGGTTCACCCGCCCCGTCGTCTGCTCCTGGATCCGGTCGTCGCCGACCGACTTGGCCGCCGCCACGGCTTCCTGCATGTCCTGCTCGGTGATGTCCACGATCAGCGGCTCGCCGGACGCGTCCTCGGTCGTGGTGGCGGCGCGGGCCCACATGCCGGCGTAGCAGTCCGCCTGCAGCTCGAGGCGTACGGCGTCACTCTCCGGGCCCTGCTGCGTCCGCACCTGGCCCATCGCCCCGGTGAGGTTCTGGATGTGGTGGCCGTACTCGTGGGCAAGCACGTAGGGCTCCACGAATGCGCCACCAGGCCCGCCAAGCTGGCCCTCGAGGACCTGGTCGAAGAACGTGGTGTCGAGGTAGATGCCCTCGTCGGGCGGGCAGTAGAACGGCCCCACCTGCGCGGTGGCCTGGCCGCAGCCGGTGTCCACCGCGCCGGAGAACGTCTCCAGCACTTGCTCGGGCCTGAAGTCCACGCCGGACTGGGATTCGAGGTTGTCGGACCAGAAGTCGTAGAGCGAGTTCTCGACCGCCACCCGGGCACAGTCCTCGTCCTGGTTGGCGTCGGCCCCGGTCTGGCAGTTGGCGTAGCGCTCGCTGTCGCCGCCCCCCATCCGGTCGGTGTCGAGACTGTCGTTCGGCAGCGGCAGGCCGCCGGTCCCGCTCCCGACGCACTGGGTGAGAACGATGAACAGGACGACCACCAGGATCCCGCCGATGCCCCCGCCCGCCGCGGTGCCGCCGGGTATCGGGATCCTCATTCCGCCGCCACCCGCACCGCCCCCGCGGCCACCGCCGCCGCGGCCCGAATCGGACACCCGGCCACGGTCGAGCCGGGCCTTGGGGTTGAAGCGCATCGCGGTCCCTCTCTGGACGGGGTGCCCGACCGCGGAGCGTCGGTCCCCCAACTACACTAACCACCCTGATGATCACCGCGCAGCACCTGGAAGTCCGCGCCGGGGCTCGCCTCCTCATGGACGACGTCAGCTTCCGGATTGCCGCTGGTGACAAAGTCGGACTGGTCGGACGAAACGGCGCCGGGAAGACCACGCTGACGAAGATCCTGGCAGGGGAGGGCATCCCGGCCGCTGGGAGGGTCCTCCGGACGGGAGAGGTCGGATATCTCCCGCAGGACCCCCGGATCGGCAACCCCGACGTGTCGGCACGGGAGCGGATCCTCTCGGCTCGTGGGCTCGACGACGCCGTACGACGCTTGCGTGAGGCCGAGACCGCCATGGCCAGTGACGACCCGAGCGTCCGCGAGCGCGCGATGCGCCGCTACTCCCGTGCCGACGCCGACCTGCACGCCGGCGGTGGCTACGCCGCCGAGTCCGAGGCCGCGCAGATTGCGCACAGCCTGGGCATCGAGGACCGGATCCTCACCCAGCCCCTGAAGACCCTGTCCGGCGGGCAGAGGCGCCGGGTGGAGCTGGCCCGCATCCTCTTCTCCGGCGCCGAGACTCTGCTGCTGGACGAGCCGACCAACCACCTCGACGCGGACTCGATCGTGTGGCTGCGGGACTTTCTGAAATCCCACAAGGGCGGGCTGGTGGTGATCAGCCACGACACCGCACTCCTCGAGTCCACCGTCACCCGGGTCCTGCACCTGGATGCCAACCGGGCCGAGATCGACATCTACAACATGGGGTGGCGGGCGTACCTGCAGCAGCGCGAGACGGATGAGAAACGGCGCAAGCGCGAGCGGGTCAACGCCGAGAACAAGGCAAAGACGCTGACCGACCAGGCGAACAAGATGCGGGCCAAGGCGACCAAGGCCCAGGCGGCCCAGTCGATGCTGAAGCGGGCCGAGAAGCTGATGGCGGGCGTGGAGGCCGAACGGCGCACCGACCGGGTGGCCAGGATCAAGTTCCCCGCACCGGCGGCCTGTGGCAAGACCCCGCTCACCGCCGCCGAGCTGTCGAAGTCCTACGGCTCGCTGGAGGTGTTCACCGACGTCGACCTTGCCATCGACAAGGGTTCCCGCGTGGTCATCCTGGGGCTGAACGGCGCCGGAAAGACCACCCTGCTCCGGCTGCTCGCAGGTGTGGAGCCTCCCGACACCGGGGCCGTCAGCCCTGGGCACGGCTTGAAGCTCGGCTACTACGCCCAGGAGCACGAGACGCTCGACACGGGGGCGACGGTCCTGGAGAACCTCCATGCTGCTGCGCCCCAGCTCACCGACACCCAGGCTCGGTCGGTGCTCGGTTCGTTCCTGTTCTCCGGCGACGACGCCAACAAGAGCGCGTCCGTGCTGTCCGGTGGGGAGAAGACCCGACTGGCGCTGGCGATCCTGGTGGTCTCCAGCGCCAACGTGCTGTTGCTCGACGAGCCCACGAACAACCTCGACCCGGCCTCGCGCGAGGAGGTGCTGGCAGCCATTCGCACCTACGAGGGCGCGATCATCCTGGTCACCCACGACGAGGGCGCCGTGCATGCCCTCGAGCCGGACCGGGTGCTGATCCTCCCCGACGGCGTCGAGGACCTCTGGACCGCGGATTACGCCGACCTGGTGTCGTTGGCCTGACCGGCTCGGTGTCCGTGCCGACTCCTAGACTCCGCCCATGACGGCGAAGCGGATCGACGCGGACCAGATCGAGCCCGACCAGATCGAGGGAGCCGGGCTGCGGTACAGCGTGGACGGCCACGTCGCCACGATCACGCTGAATCGCCCGGAGGTCCGCAACGCCCAGACCCCCACGATGTGGCGGGCGCTCGCCGCGATCGGCCGGATCATCCCCGACGACGTACGCGTCGTGCTGGTGCGGGGCGCCGGGCAGAGCTTCTCGTCGGGCCTGGACCGCGCCATGCTGGATCCCGCAGGCGGTGACGGCAAGGAGTCCGTGGGGGGACTGCTGGCCCTCCCCGACGAGGAGATGTCGGCGACCATCGATGAGTACCAACACGGCTTCACGTTTCTGCGCGACCCGCGGTTCCTCTCGATCGCCGTCGTGCAGGGTCACGCGCTGGGGGCAGGGTTCCAGCTCGCGCTTTCCTGTGACCTTCGCGTGCTTGCCGACGACGCCCAGCTCTCCATGAAGGAGTCCACCCTGGGCCTGGTGCCGGACCTGACGGGAACAAAGCCCCTCGTGGAGAGCGTTGGCTATGCAAGAGCCCTGGAGATCTGCGTCACCGCACGCATCGTGGGTGCTGCGGAAGCGGTCCAGATCGGACTCGCTACAGCCGCTGTGCCCGCCGCGGAGCTGGACGACACCGTGTCGGACCTCGTGGGGGCCCTCACCGCACCGATACCCGGTGCGGTGGCAGAGACGAAGGCGCTGCTGCTGGCAGCGTCGAGCCGGTCCCTGGACGAGCAGCGCCGCTTCGAACGCGAGGCGCAGGTCCGCCGGTTCCGTGAGATGGCCCGGCTGGTCGCCGGACCGGAGTAGGAGACGATCGTGTCGCTGAGCATGGGAATGGGTCCGGCCTGGCGGCACATGCGGACCGACCGCGAAGCGGCCAAGGCCACCATCGACCGGCGGACCGTCCGCAGGGTGCTGACCTTCGCCGGCCCGCACCGCCGCACGATCGCGGCGTTCCTGGCGGTCACCGTCCTGGACGCCTGCCTCGTCGTGGTCAGCCCGCTGCTGGTCCAGCGCATCGTCGACGACGGGATCATGGGCGGTGACAGTCGGTTGATCACCATCCTGGCGCTCGGCATGGCCCTCACCGCATTGCTCGGGGCGGTGCTCAGCGTGGTGGGCGGGTACTTCTCCTCGCGCATCGGGGAGGGTCTGATCTTCGATCTCCGCAACCGCGTGTTCGGGCACGTCCAGCGGCAGTCGCTGGCGTTCTTCACGCGCACCCAGACCGGGGCTCTCGTCTCGCGGCTCAACAACGACGTCATCGGAGCCCAGCGGGCCTTCACGTCCACCCTCTCCAACATCGTGTCGAGTGCGATCTCGGTCCTCGTCGTCGGGATCGCCATGTTCGCGCTGAGCTGGGAGGTGACCCTGCTGTGCCTCGCCCTGTTCCCGATCCTGCTGCTCTCATCGAGGCTGGTCAGCTCCCGTCTGGCCCGCCTGACTCGAGACCAGATGGACGGCAACGCCGACATGGGCAACGTGATGACCGAGCGGTTCAACGTCGGTGGCGCCATGCTGCTGAAGCTCTTCGGCCGCCGCGATGAAGAGGACCAGCTCTTCGCGTCCCGGGCGGAGAACGTCCGCGACCTCGGCGTCCGGATCGCCCTGGTCACGCGGATCTATATCGCGGCCATGCTGCTGGTGCCCGCCCTGGCCACAGCTGTCGTCTACGGCGTCGGGGGGCACCTGGTGCTGAGCGACGTCCTCACGGTCGGCACGGTGATCGCGCTCGGCACCCTGCTGGTTCGGCTGCTGGGGCCACTGCAGAGCCTCTCCAACGTCCGGATCGACGTGATGACCGCTCTGGTGAGCTTCGATCGCGTCTTCGAAGTGCTCGACCTCCCGTCGATGATCCGCGAGAAGCCGGACGCCGTGGCGCTGCCGCCGACCGCGTCGCGGTTGGAGTTCGACCACGTGGCGTTCACGTACCCGCGGGCCGACGAGGTGTCCCTGGCCTCGCTCGAGGCCGTGGCCCGTCAGGAGACCCGGGACTCCGGCCAGGTGCTCGCGGACATCACGTTCACCGCCGAGCCCGGACAGATGATCGCCCTGGTCGGGCCGTCCGGCGCGGGCAAGACGACCGTCACCCACCTGGTCTCCCGGTTGTACGACGCGGGTTCAGGCGTCGTGCGGGTCGGCGGACAGGACGTCCGCGACGTCACCCTGCAGTCCCTCGAGGACGTGGTCGGGTACGTCACCCAGGACGCGCACATGTTCCACGAGACGATCCGCACCAACCTCTTGTACGCGAAGCCTGACGCCAGCGAGGGCGAGGTCTGGGCCGCTCTCAACGCGGCGCAGATCGGTGGACTTGTCGGGTCGCTTCCCGACGGCCTCGACACGGTGGTCGGGGACCGCGGCTACCGGCTCTCCGGAGGCGAGCGCCAGCGGCTGGCGATCGCCCGGCTGCTGCTGAAGGCACCATCGATCGTGGTCCTCGACGAAGCCACCGCTCACCTCGACAGCGAGTCCGAGGCGGCGGTCCAGCGCGCCCTCGACGCCGCCCTGGAGGGCCGCACCTCCCTGGTCATCGCGCACCGGCTGTCGACGGTTCGGAACGCGGACCGGATCCTGGTCCTCGACGAGGGCCGCATCGTCCAGTCGGGCACCCACGCCGAGCTCATCGCCGAGGGAGGCCTCTACGGCGACCTCTACCGCACCCAGTTCCTCCACGCTGTCCCGGTGACCTGACGGACGTAGGGTCGGGCACATGGACCTCGAGCTCAGGGACCGGGTGTACATCGTCACGGGTGGCGCGCGCGGCCTGGGGCGGGCCACTGCCGAGTGCCTGGTCGCTGAGGGCGCCCGGGTTGTGCTCTCCGGTCGCAGCCAGGACAGCCTGGATGCGGCCACCGCGGAGCTGGGGGAGGCGGCCGTGTCCGTCGTTGCGAACAACGCGGACCCGGACGCCCCGGAGCGGCTGCTGGCTGTGGCGCAGACGACCTGGGGGCAGGTGGACGGCGCCTTGATCAGCGTCGGTGGGCCGCCGAAGGGGCCGGTGACCGGCATCACCGACGACGAGTGGACGGCGTCCTTCGAGTCCGTGTTCCTCGGCGCCGTGCGCCTTTCGCGGGTGATCGGTGACGCGCTCCCGCCCGGCGGCTCTCTTGCGTTGATCCTCTCTTCCAGCGTGCGGGCACCGCTCGGCGACATGGCGATCTCCAACGGGCTCCGCCCGGGGCTCGCGATGGTCGCCAAGACCCTGGCCGACGAGCTCGGGCCGCGCGGCATCCGCGTGAACGGACTCATGCCGGGGCGCGTGGGCACCGAGCGCGTGGCGGAGCTGGACGCGGCCGGCGGAGACCCGGAGGGGGCACGAGCCGCTGCGATCAAGACGATCCCGCTGGGGCGCTACGGGGAGCCCGAGGAGTTCGGCCGGGCCGCGGCGTTCCTGCTGTCGCCTGCGGCGTCGTTCATCAGCGGCGCGATGGTGCCCGTGGACGGCGGGATGCTGCGGAGCCTCTAGAGCCCCGATTGCGCCACTCGTCGTACGCCAGGTAGCAGAAGCCGAAGAGCGCCAGCAACCCGAAGAACCACCACTGCAGCCCGTAGAAGAAGTGCGGTCCGTTGTCGAGCTCGGGCAGCTCGGCTCGCTCCAGGGGCTCGTCCGCCGGCGGGTCCTCGGTCCTGAGATCCACGAAGCCGCCGTAGACGTCGCGCCCCAGCGCCTCCCCGATCTCGCGGCTCGACACGGCCCGGGTGGACTGGTCCGTCACGGCGGTGCTGTCTCCGGTCGCGTCCGCACGGACCCACCCAGTCACCGTGACCTCGCCCGCCGGTGGCGTGGGCACGTCTGCGGTCTCCGGGTTGGTGTCGTCGGAGGCCAGCCAGCCCCGGTCGACCAGCAGCGCCGGGCCGTCGTTCGTGACGAGGGGCACCACGACGTCGACCCCGGACGCACCGTCACGGGTCCGGTAGCGGACGGTCACCGTGTCGGCGGGGTCGTAGGTCCCGGTCGCCGTGACCACCCGCCACTCGTCACCTTTCGCCACGGGGGCGCCCGGCCGGAGCACCTCGGAGACGGGTGCCACTGGCGCCGACTCGTTGGCCTCGATGATCGCGTTGCGCTCCTTGCGGTCCTCGAGGCGGTTGAACTGCCACTCACCGAGCAGCCAGGCCGCCCACGCCAGCAGGGCCACCACGAGCGCGAACAGGATCCAGCGGCGACTGACCAGGAACCTCAGCGACCGCACGCAGCGAATGTACGCACCCGACGGAGCGTTGAAGGACACCCCCTAGACTCGAACCCGTGACGACACATGCGCTGGAGGACCTCTACGGGCGGGTGGCGACTGACCTTCGGGTCTCGCTGACCGACCGCTGCAACCTGCGCTGCTCCTACTGCATGCCGGCCGAGGGGCTCGACTGGCTGCCCGGCGAGGAGATCCTGACCGACGACGAGGTCGTGCGCCTGATCGACGTCGGGGTACGCCGCCTGGGCATCCGCGAGGTGCGCTTCACCGGTGGCGAGCCGCTGGTGCGGCGAGGACTGGTGGACATCGTCCGGCGTACGAAGGAGATCGACCCGACTCCTGAGCTCTCGCTGACCACCAATGCACTGGGCCTGTCCCGCAACGCCGATGCGCTGAGGGCCGCCGGCCTGGACCGGGTCAACGTCAGCCTCGACACGATTCGCCAGGACACGTTCCACACGATCACCCGTCGCGACCGGTTGTCCGACGTGGTCGAGGGCCTGGCTGCGGCGCGCAGAGCAGGTCTGGTGCCGGTCAAGATCAACGCGGTCCTGCTGCGCGGGGTCAACGACGACCAGGCGCCCGAGCTGCTGAGATGGGCGATCGGCGAGGGGTACGACCTGCGTTTCATCGAGCAGATGCCCTTGGACGCGCAACATGGCTGGAGCCGCGCAGAGATGGTGACTGCCGAGGAGATCTTCGCCCATCTCGAGCGGGAGTTCCTCCTGACGCCCGTCGACGAGCCGCGGGGGAGTGCGCCCGCCGAGCTCTTCAACGTGGACGGTGGCCCCGCCACGGTCGGCGTGATCGCGTCGGTGACCCGCCCGTTCTGCGGTGACTGCGACCGGGTGCGGCTGACCGCCGACGGCCAGGTCCGCAACTGCCTGTTCGCGCGTGAGGAGTCCGACCTGCGCACCGCGCTGCGAGCGGGCGCCTCCGACGAGGAGCTCGCCGGGCGTTGGGTGGTGGCGATGCGCGGGAAGCTGGCCGGTCATGGGATCGACGACCCGACCTTCCTGCAGCCGGACCGTCCGATGTCGGCCATCGGCGGCTGACGCGGATCGTCGCTGCCACCTGTCACGAACACGACATCCCGCGCGGTTCTACGGTTCGGGTCGGTCCTCGACCGGGACGACATCCTTCAGGAAGCTCCGGGCTCCCAGGAAGGAACTCAGCGACTCGCGGTGATCCTCGCACGCCAGCCACGTCTTGCGACGTTCCGGCGTGTGCAGCTTCGGGTTGTTCCAGAGCAGGGCCCACACCGCCGGCGCCGGGCAGCCCTTGGCGGAGCAGGTGAGTGGCTCGTCCACGGTTCGCATCGTGTCACGAGCCGGATCGCCGTCCGGCGCAGGCTCAGGGTGCCGGGCCCGGAAATGGCCGATGCCGGGACGACCACGGGGGAAGCCGTCCCGGCATCGGCGACGAACTGGGACGGGGGAGACCCAGCTCGCTGCCCGCGATTCTCGCACGCAGCGTCAGGTTGTCAAATGTTGTCGCTTTTGGTGTCGGGCTTCGGATCCGGTGGCAAAGGGAGCTCGCGACGTCCGTTTTCGGCATCCCTGAGGGCGAAATCGTCGTCCTTCGAGTTCACCGCGTTCGCCATCACGACTGCTACGTACGGCAGCAGCAGCGCGGCCACCACCAGGGTCCAGCGCAACCAGCCCTCGACCAGGATCGCCGCCACGAAGCAGACCGTCCTGATGCTCATCGAGATCACATATCGGCGCTGGCGCCGGGAGATGTCGTCCTTCCGGCTGGCCGACGCGGTGGTGATCCGGACCGCGTCCCGGTCGCCGTGCTGGTCCCGGGCCATGCCTCGATCGTACGTCGCTACCATCGGCCTTCCACGAGGGCTCCGGCCCCGCTCCCCGGGAGGCAGCATGAGCAACCGCACCTACCGCGTCACCGAGATCGTCGGCACCTCCCCGGAGGGGGTCGACCAGGCCGTCCGCAACGGCATAGAACGCGCCGGCAAGACCCTCAGGCACCTCGACTGGTTCGAGGTCACGCAGGTCCGCGGGCAGGTCAAGGACGGCACCGTCGAGCACTTCCAGGTCGGGATGAAGGTCGGCTTCCGGCTCGAGGACGAGTGACGCTTCTCGCCCACGGTGGTTTTCAGATTACCGCCGGGTAATCGCTAGCGTCGCTTGTCGTGAGCGAAGCGACGGAGGAGAGCAGGTCGGTCCTGGTCACGGGCGGGAACCGGGGCATCGGGCGCGCGATCGCCGAGGCCTTCCTCGCCCACGGCGACCGGGTCGCGGTGACCACGCGCAGCGGTGGCGCACCGGAGGGCGCGCTGGACGTGCGCTGCGACATCACCGATCCAGAAGCGGTCGACGCGGCCTTCGCGCAGATCGAGGAGGCCCACGGTCCGGTGGAGGTACTGGTCGCGAACGCCGGGATCACCGCCGACACCCTGGTGCTGCGGATGTCGGACGATGAGTGGTCGTCGGTGATCGACACCAACCTGACAGGCTCCTTCCGGCTGGCCAAGCGCGCCACGAAGGGCATGCTCCGGATGCGCCGCGGCCGGATCGTCTTCATCTCCTCCGTGGTCGGGCTGCTCGGCTCGGCCGGACAGGTGAACTACGCCGCGTCGAAGGCCGGACTGGTCGGCATGGCGCGGTCGCTGGCCCGCGAGCTCGGCTCCCGCTCGATCACTGCGAACGTCGTGGCCCCCGGTTTCATCGAGACGGACATGACAGCGGTGCTCACGGATGACCAGAAGAACACGATCAAGACGCAGGTGCCGCTCGGCCGGTACGGCGCCCCGGACGAGGTCGCGGACACCGTCGTGTGGCTGACCGGCCCGGGCGCGGCGTACGTCACCGGAGCGGTCATCCCGGTGGACGGCGGACTAGGAATGGGGCACTGATGGGCATTCTCGACGGAAAACGGATCCTGGTCGCCGGCGTCACGATGGACAACTCCATCGGGTTCGCCGTCGCGAAGGTGGCGCAGGAGCAGGGCGCGACCGTCCTGATCTCCAACTTCGGCCGTGCGCTCGGCATCACCCGCCGGATCGCCAAGCGGCTTCCGTCCGAACCACCGGTGCTGGAGCTCGACGTCACCGACGAGGCCCACCTCGCCGGTCTGGCGGACGCCGTGCGGGAACACGTCGACGGCCTGGACGGGGTGGTCCACTCCATCGCGTTCGGCAACCCGGAGACCCTGCTCGGCGGCAAGTTCCTCGACGGTCCGTGGCCGGACGTCGCGCAGGCGCTCCAGGTCTCGGCGTACTCCCTGATGTCGCTGTCCCAGGCCTGTCGGCCGCTGATGGGCGCAGGTGGCTCGATCGTCGGCATGACCTTCGACGCGACCGTGGCGTGGCCGGCGTACGACTGGATGGGTGTGGCGAAGGCCGGGCTCGAGTCCTGCTCGCGCTACCTGGCCCGCGATCTCGGCCCCGAAGGCATCCGGGTCAACCTGGTCTCCGCCGGTCCGCTGAAGACCCTGGCTGCCAAGGCGATCCCCGGGTTCGACGAGCTGGAGGCGATGTGGGGGACCCGGGCGCCGCTGGGCTGGGACGAGAATGACCACGCGCCGACCGCGCGGGGCGTCTGTGCGCTCCTGTCGGACCTCTTCCCGGCGACGACGGGAGAGATCGTGCATGTGGACGGTGGCTTCCACGCGATGGGCGCGTAGGCACTAGCGTGCTGCCGTGACGTCGTCGCTGGTCGAGCTGCGGGTCCTGGAAGGGCCCAACCTCTACTTCCCCCGGGCTGCGATCAAGCTGACGCTGGACATCAGTGAGCTGTCCGCGGCCCCGGACGCCACGGTCGCCCGGCTCGCGGTGCGGATCGGACTCCGGAACGCGCGCCCGGGCCCGGCCGAATCCGGCTTCCGGCAGCGCTTCGCCCTGCGAGCGGTGGGCCGGCTGGTGCGGGCGATCGCAGCGGAGTCGGGTACGACGCGGCTTGCCGTTCGCGTGCGCCCGACCAGCGACCCGCACCGGATCGTGGTCGCCTTCCCCTGGCGCAACCGCGACCGCGCCGAGGAGATGGGTCGCGCCGTGGCCGCGGTGCTCGACGCCCTCCCCGGGTCCGATGTCGAGACCGCCGTCGGAGCCGCAGCGGAACGTGTGCGGGGAATCGGCGTGGGCAGCGCTCCACGGACGCTGAAGCCGCGGATCCCGGTGGTCGCGGTGACCGGCACCAACGGCAAGACGACGACCTCACGGCTGATCGCGCACCTGGCCCGCACCGCCGGGAAGGTGGTCGGCTGGTCCAACACCGACGGCATCTACATCGACGGGGAGCTCGTCGAGGCCGGGGACTACTCCGGGCCCAGCGGTGCGGGCCGGGTCCTCGCCCACGAGAACGTCGAGATCGCGGTGACCGAGACCGCCCGCGGAGGCATCCTCCTCAAGGGGATCGGGCTGACCCGCAACGACGTCTCGGTGGTCACCAACGTCTCCGCGGACCATCTGGGGCTCCAGGGCATCGACACCGTCGACCAGCTGGCCGAGGTGAAGGCGGTCGTCGCCAGGATCACCCGCAAGGACGGCTGGGCTGTCCTCAATGCCGACGATCCGCGGGTGTTCGCGATGCGCGCCGTGGTGAAGGCGCGACCGTGGGTGTTCTCCCGGGATCCGGACTCGCCGGCCATCCGGGAAGTGCTGACGTCGGGAGGCAGGGCGACGACGGTGATCGACGGGTGGTTGTCGGTCATGCCCGCGGATGGGGATCCCGACCCCATGATCGAGCTCGTCGACATTCCGCTGACCCTGGCCGGCCTCTCCCGGTTCAACGTCGAGAACACGCTCGCCGCGGCGTCGGCCGCCCTGGCGGTCGGAATCCCGCGGGACGTCGTGGTCGCGGGGCTGCGGACGTTCCTCCCGGACGTCGAGCACAACCCCGGCCGGATGAACCTCTTCTCGATCGGCGAGGTGTCGATCGTCGTCGACCTCGCCCACAACGAGGCCGGCCTCGAGGCGCTGGCTCGAGGTCATGGCCGGGATCCGCCGGCCCGGCTCGCGGCTGCTGCTCGTCCTCGGCGTCGTGGGCGACCGGCAGGACGACCTCATCGAGAAGCTCGGTGAGATCGCCGCCCGGGACACCGACGTGCTCGCGATCGCCCACAAGCAGCGCTACCTGCGCGGCCGTTCGCTCGAGGAGCTGGACGGCCTGATGCGGGCCGGTGCGGCCCGGGTCGGGGTGACCGACGTGGATTCCTACCCGACTGAGGTGGAGGGCCTGGCCGCCGTGATGAAGGAGGCCGAGCCCGGAGACGTGGTGGGCCTGATGTGCCACGCGGAACGCGAGGAGGTGTGCGCCTGGATCGCCGACCAGGGTGGCACCCCCGACACCCCGGACGCCCTGCGCGCGAAGGTTCGGGCGGCCAGGGAGGGCTGATCCCGTCCACCCCGGTTGCTCGGCTCCGTCGTCGAGGTGCCGGACGGTCAGACGTCGGCGGAGACCGGCGGCGCGTAGTCGGGGTCGGCCGCGGGCGCTTCGTCGCTGGCACCGGAGCCGGCCTGGGCCTGATTGGACCAGTTCTCGAGCTCCGACATCACCTCGGCGTGCTGGTCGACGCAGACGACCACCAGGTCGCCCTTGTTCGCCCGGCTCAGCGCGTGCCTGACGGCGTCGATCTCCTCGAGCACGATCTCCACCTGCTTGCACCGGGCGCCCTCGGCAATCGCCGACCGGACGCCCTCGGCCACGAGATCCGCGGTGGATCCGCGCTCGCGGCCGCGCAGCGCGACGTCCTCGCGGATCACGACCACGTCGAAATGCTGTGCGGCGACCTGACCGAGCTCGCGCATGTCTTCGTCCCGGCGGTCACCGGCGGTGGCGACGATGCCGATCCGGCTCGGTCGAGCCAGCTCGTGGGCCGAATCGAGCGAATCGCCCACCCGGTCGACGAAGTCGCCGAGCGCCTTCATGCCCGGGGCGTTGTGGCAGTAGTCGACGAGGACGTTGATGCCGTTGACCTCGACCTCGTTCAGCCTGCCGGGGGAGAGGTAGTAGTTGGTCGAGAAGGACCGCAGGCCCTGGCGGATGTCGTGCAGCGGGGCCCCGGCCGCGAAGGCCGCAGCGGCCGCGGCGAGGGTGTTCTGGACGTTCATCCGGGCGCGCCCGCCGAAGGTGGCGGGCAGCAGGTGGGTCCAGGCCAGCTGCATCTCCCGGCGTGCGTGCTTGACCACGATCATCTCGCCCCGCTCCGACGGGTTGAGCACGAGTGCCTTGCCGCCGCGCCGGCAGTGCGCGTCGATCATGTCGCGCACCTCCGAACCAGGTTCGTCCATCGAGAACCACACGATCTGGCCGGAGCACCGGCGTCGCATCTCGCGGACCAGGGGGTCGTCGGCGTTGAGTACGGCGTGCCCATCTCGGGGGACTGCCTCGACCACGACGGCCTTGACGTCGGCGAGCTGCTCGACGGTGTCGATACCGCGCAGGCCGAGATGGTCGGGCTGGACGTTGAGGACCACCGCGACGTCGTTGCGTTCGTAGCCCAGGCCCTCGCGAAGGATCCCGCCGCGGGCGACCTCGAAGACGGCGAAGTCGACCCGGGGGTTCTGCAGCACCATCCGGGCCGACCGCGGGCCCGAGGCGTCCGCGCGGATCAGCAGCCGCTCGTCGATGACAACGCCGTCGGTGGAGGTCATGCCGACCTTGTTGCCCATCCCCTTGAAGATGTGGGAGATCATCCGCGAGGTCGTGGTCTTGCCGTTGGTGCCGGTGACGGCGACGATCGGGATCCGCGACGGGGCGCCGGGCGGGAACAGCATGTCGATCACCGGCTTGGAGATGAACTGAGGCTCCCCGATGGTCGGGTGGGTGTGCATCCGGAAGCCGGGGGCGGCGTTCACCTCGCAGATCGCGCCGCCGGTCTCTCGGACCGGCTCGGTGATGTCGGGACAGATGAAGTCGATGCCGGCGATGTCGAGCCCGATCATCCGGGCGGCTTCCTCCGCGATGTCGACGTTCTCCGGGTGCGCCTCCATGGTCCGGTCGATCGAGATCCCCCCGGTGGACATGTTGCCGGTGAGGGTCAACTTGACCATCTCGCCCTGTTCCGGGACCGAGTCGAGCTTGTGGCCCTGGGTGGCCAGGAGCTCTTCGGCCCCTGCGTCGAGGTTGATCCTGGTGAGGACCTTCTCGTGTCCGACGCCACGCCGGGGGTCCGCGTTGGTCAGGTCCACCAGCTCCTGGATGGTCGACTTGCCGTCACCTACGACGTGGGCGGGCACGCGCTCGGCGATGGCCGCCACCCGCCCGTCGATGATCAGGCACCTGTAGTCCTTGCCGACCACGAACGACTCGACGATCACCCAGCCGCGCCGGGACTGCTCCTCGGCGATCGGGAACGCCTCGCGTACGGCGTTCTCGTCGCGCAGGTCGAGGCAGACGCCGCGTCCGTGGTTGCCGTCGAGCGGCTTGACGACGACCGGGAAGCCGATGCGCCCGGCCACCCTGACGGCCTGGTCGGCGCTGCGCACGGCATCCTGCTTCGGCACCGGCAGACCGGCCGCGCCCAGGAGCCGGGTCGTCAGGTCCTTGTCGGACGCCACGTCGACCGCGATGGCCGACGTCGCCGACGTCATCGTCGCCCTGATCCTCTTCGCGTGCACGCCCTGGCCGAGCTGGACGAGGGAGTACTGGTTCAGCCTGATCCAGGGGATGTCGCGGGACACCGCCTCGTCGAGGATCGCCTGGGTCGAGGGCCCGAAGGCGGTGCGCTGTGCCCGCTTGATGAAGGCCTCGAGCTCCTCGTCCCAGTCGAAGTCCGGGTCGGCCTCGACCAGGTGGTTGACCAGGCGTACGGCGAGCTTCGCGGCCGCCAGACCGACCTGCTCGTCGGCGTACCCGAAGATCACGTTGTAGACGCCGGCCTGGCCCTTGACCTGTCGGGTCTTGCCGCGCCGGATGTCGTGTCCGACGACCTGCTCCAACGCCAGCGCACAGTGTTCGGCGACGTGACCCAGCCAGGTGCCCTCGTTGAGCCGCTCCACGAAGCCGCCGCGGCGGCCTCGAGAGCAGGAATGATCGCGGAGGCCGGGCAGCATCTGGAGGAGGTGGTCGGTGAAGCCCGGGATGGTGTTGGTGGGGAACTGCTCGAGCGACCCGAGGTCGACGACGAGGTGAATCGCCTTGTCGTAGGACCAGATGTTCGCGCCTCGATAGACCCGGGTCTCGAGGATCTGCAGGTCCGGGGTGGGTCGTTCGGTCATGCGGAGGCTCCGTCCTGGTCGGGGGTCCTGGCGGGTGGGGGTCCTGGCGGGGGTCTTGCTCGGGGCTTGGGGTCCTCTTGCGGGACCTGGCGCGGCGCCGACGGAGCATGCCGGGCGACACGTCGTCGGCCGCGATGTCGCGGGCGAGCTGGCGGAGATCCTGGCCGGCCTCGGCGATCTCCGCTGCCTCGGTCGGGTCGGCCGCCCGAGGGCGAGGGACCAGGGTTCGCGTCGTGAGGTCGAAGTGCGAACCATCGGGCAGCATGTGAAGCGTCACCCCGCTGGCCAGCAGCGGGGTGGATCGCTTGGCCTCGTACGCGTTGGTGACGATCCGGGCCGGGTCGAAGATCGCGACTGCCCCCTTGCCGACCACGCGCAGCATCTCGTGGCCGTCGACCTGCTCCACGACGGCCGCGGTGTCCTCGTCGACCCCGATGCCGAGGAGTGAGGGGGACTGGCTCACGATCATCAGCAACCGACCGTAGCGGTTGCGCTGGTCGAAGTGCTGGTCGATGACCGCGGACTGGAGCAGGCCCAGCCCGGCTGCGACCTGGGTCATCCGCTGTTTCGGCGTGGACCCTGGGCCGCCGAAGGCGACCATGTGTGAGGACTGGATGCTGGCCCCGGCCGACGTCCCGGCGATCACGCAGCCGCGCTGGTGCGCCTCGACCAGGGCGTCGCCGAATGGCGTGCCGCAGATGACGGAGGACAGCTTGAGCTGGTTGCCGCCGGTCATGAAGACGCCGGTGGCCTTGCCCAGTTCCGCGATCAGGTCGGGATCGTGCGCCTCCTCGCGGCTCTCCGGTCGCACCGAGACCACTTCGGCGGCGCCCAGCTTGCGGAACAGCGCGTCGTACACCTCCACGACCTCGGGGCCGAGCGACGAGGCGGTCGCGACGATCGCGATCCGGGCCTGCTCACCGCCGCTGGCGGCCACGAACTCGGTGAGGATCGCACGCTTGCGGAGCTTGTCCTCGGCTCCGCCGATGATCATGAGGGGCCCGGGCTGCATGACACGGAGGCTAGCCGGTGGGAGAGTTGCCGGGTGCAGGGGCAGACGCGGCGGCTCGTGGTGATCCGTCATTCCAAGGCCGAGCAGACCGGTGAGAGCGATGCCGCACGCGAGCTGACGCGCCGCGGGACGGACGACGCAGCGGCGGCCGGTGCCTGGCTCGCCGGGCAGGACGTCGCCCCCGACCACGCGCTCGTGTCCGACTCGGTCCGCACGCGGCAGACGTGGGCGGCGTTGTCAGGGGGCGCGGGCTGGGAGGTCGGCGCGAGGTTCGACGACGGTCTGTACGAGGCGGGCCCGGAGACCGCGCTCGACCTGATCCGCGAGACCCCGAGTGCCACGGCGACCCTGGTGGTGATCGGCCACAACCCGACCATGGGCCACCTCGCCCAGATGCTGGACGACGGCAGCGGGGACGCCGATGCCGGCGCCGAGATGGCCGCCGGGTTCCCGACCAGCGCCGTCGCGGTCTTCGAGTACGACGGGGAGTGGCGGGACCTGGACATCACCGGGGCCAGGCTGGTCGGTTTCCACGTCGGCAGGGGCTGACTGGCTCGCACCTCAACCAGCGACGATCACACAGGTGGTGAAGGGGTGACGATGCCGGCCTCGGCGTCGGCGGCGACGATCTCCTCGCGGGTGATGCCGAGGAGATACATGATCGCGTCGAGGTAGGGGACGTTGACGGAGGTGTCCGCTGCGTCGCGGACGACGTCCCGGGCGTTGAAGGCGATGCCGAGTCCGGCGGCGTTGAGCATGTCCAGGTCGTTGGCGCCGTCGCCGATCGCGATCACCGAGCCGACGGGCACGCCCACCTCGGCGGCGAAGTGCCGGAGTGCGGCAGCCTTGCCGGCGCGGTCGACCACGTCCCCGAGGATCCGCCCGGTGAGCTTGCCGTCGACGATCTCGAGCTCGTTGGCGCGGGAGTAGTGGATGCCGAGCTCGTCGGCCAGCCGGTCGGTGATTTGGCTGAAGCCACCGGAGACGATGGCGAACCGATAGCCCAGGCGGCGCAGTGTGCGGACCAGTGTCCGGGCTCCTGGAGCAAGCTGGATGGCGTCGTACGCCGCGTCGATCGCGCTCGCGTCGACACCTTCGAGCAGGGCGACCCTGGAGCGCAACGCCTCCTCGAAGTCGAGCTCACCGCGCATCGCCGCTTCGGTGAGCCGCTCGACCTCGGCCTGCTGGTCGGTGTGGCTCGCCAGCATCTCGATCACCTCGCCCTGGATCAGGGTCGAGTCGACGTCCATCACGATGAGCCGCATGCCACGTCGCATGAGGTTGGCCGGCTGGACCGCGACGTCGATGCCCTGTCGCGCGGCCTCCGCGGCGAGCATGGTGCGGAGTGCTTCGGGGTCGGTGCCCGAGACGTGCAGGTCGATGGCCGTAACGGGGTAGCGCGCCATCCGCTCGATCCGGTCGATGTTAGCGCCGCTGTCGGCGATCCGACCTGCGACGGCCGCCATGGCGGCCGCCCGGAGCGGCATGCCGATCACCGTGACGTGCGACCGGCCTTCGCCCCGGGTCTTGTTGTCGCCGACGCCCCGGTCGACGTCGACGCTCATGCCCAGCGCGGCGGCCGTCTCGTCCACGGCGGCGCGCAGCTTCTTCCAGTCGCGGGGCGCTGAGACGAGCACGCCCAGGACCAGACGCCGCCGGAGCACGATCTGCTCGATGTCGAGGACCTCGACCCCGGCAGTCGCGAGGGTGGAGAAGATCGACGAGGTCACCCCCGGGCGGTCCTTGCCGGTGAGCGTGATCAGGAGGGTGTTCGGGGCCTCGTCGAGGTGCGCGTCGTCCATGTCGGGACGAGGCTATCGCCGTCAGGCGACGATGTCGGTGGAGGTTCGTACGCTGACCCGCATGGCACACACACATCACGCGATCGACTACATCGAGCTCATGGTGTCCGACCTCCCCGCGGCCAAGGCGTTCTACGGCTCGGCGTTCGGCTGGACCTTCAACGACTACGGGCCGGACTACTCAGGCATCCGGTCGCCCGACGGGGAGGGTGAGGTCGGCGGGCTGAACCCTGCCAGGTCCCCGGAGCGGGGCGGGCCTCTTGTGCTGCTCTACTCCGATGACCTCGACGGCACCGTGAGTGCGGTCGAGTCAGCCGGCGGCGAAGTCATCGAGGGCCCCTACGAGTTCCCGGGCGGGAGAAGGTTCCACTTCACCGACCCCAGCGGCAACGAGCTGGGTGTCTGGGCCTCCGCGTAACCGTCATTCCAGGGGCCAGGCCTCGGGGGAGCACGCCGCGACCAGGGCGCGTCGGCCGGCGCGCTCGAGCGGGACCAATGCCTCGCGTCGTTGCTCGATCTCCCACGCGGAGACGGCGCCACCGTTGTCGGCAAGGGCAAGGTCGACGATGGTCATGGCCTGGAGCCCGCGGCCGGCGAGGTCGAGACATCGGCCCGGCACGCCGTCCGGCGCCACGGCCGGAGTGGGGTGACGCAGGTTCATCAGCTCGTCCGCGACTTCCGGGCGCCACTTCGCCACCTCGAGGCCGGCGAGGGCGTCGGCCGTCTCCAGCAGAGCTGAGCGCAGCGCCCGATCGGCTTCACCCACGTCCGGCAGCTGGCGTCGATCGGCCGGGTGCGCACACCATGTGACCACGGCGCCCACCCGGACCGGCACCAGCCCGAGTGGGGCGCCGACCGCGACGGCAGCCTCGCCCGCTTCCAGCGCCGCCGCGTTGAAGGCGCCCGGTCCGCCCAGCCCCAGCAGGTCGCCCTCGGTGGGGAGGGCCAGGCCGATCCCGGTGCCGCCGGCGGCGCGGATCCGGCCCAGGCCGAGGGCCAGCGGGTCCGTGCCGTCAGGTCCCGCAATGGCGTGAGTGGCGTCGTCGGCGAGTACAGCGTCGACCACCTGGTCGGTCACGACATGGCCGCGCAGCCACGCCGTCCCCCACCATGCGAGGCGGGCGGACGCGGGCAGCGGGACGGTCACGGCGGCAGACGATACGCCGGTTAGGGTTCCTTGCATGCCAGCCGTGCTCGAGTTCGCCGACGTCACCGTCCGGCGCGGGCAGGCCGTCTTGATCGACGCCGTGTCGTGGACCGTCGAGGACGACGAGCGCTGGGTGGTCCTGGGTCCCAACGGCGCCGGGAAGACCACACTGCTGCAGGTCGCCTCGGCCCAGATCCACCCGACATCGGGAGTGGCCGGGATCCTCGACGAGGTGCTCGGCACCGTCGACGTCTTCGAGCTCAGACCCCGGATCGGTGTCACCAGCGCGGCCCTGGCGGAGCGGATTCCCCGCGACGAGGTCGTCCACGACGTGGTGGTGTCGGCGTCGTACGGCGTGGTCGGGCGGTGGCGCGAGGCCTATGAGGACCTCGACCACCAGCGGGCCACCGACCTGCTCGAGGAAGTCGGAGTCAAGAACCTGGCGCGCCGCACGTTCGGCACGCTCAGCGAGGGGGAGCGGAAGCGGGTGCAGATCGCGCGGTCCCTGATGACCGACCCGGAGCTGCTCCTGCTCGACGAGCCGGCCGCCGGCCTCGACCTGGGCGGGCGGGAGGATCTCGTCGCGACCCTCGATGTGCTGGCGATGGACCCCGACTCTCCGGCCACCGTGCTCGTCTCGCACCACGTGGAGGAGATCCCGCCCGGATTCACGCACGCGATGCTGCTCCGGGAGGGCCGCGTCGTTGCCACCGGCCCGCTGCCCGAGGTGATCACCGAGGCGAACCTGTCCGCCACGTTCGCGATGCCGCTGGTTCTCAGCCACACCGCGGGCCGGTACGCCGCCCGGCGCCGGGCGCGTCGCCACGCAGGCTGAAACGGCCTTCTCGTTCCACGTGACTGGATAGGGTTTCGGCATGGAATGGTTCCAGGACAACATGTGGGCCGGTTGGCTGGGAGCCGCCGCCCTGCTCGGCATCGCCGAGATGTTCAGCCTGGACCTCATCTTGATCATGCTTGCCGTCGGCGCGATCGCGGGCATGATCACCTCCGCCTTCACCGACAGCTTCGCCGCGCAGTTCCTGATCGCCGCTGCCACCTCGGTCGCCATGCTGGCGTTGGTCCGCCCAGGGCTGGCCAAGCGGTTCCAGGGCGGCCCCGAGCTGAGGCTCGGCCACGGCAAGCTGGTCGGCAGCCAAGGAATGGTCACCGAGACGATCACCTCGCTGGCGCCCGGACGCGTCCGGCTGGCCGGGGAGATCTGGTCCGCCCAGCCCTACGACGAGAGCCTCACCATCGACCCGGGTGAGACCGTCGAGGTGTGGGAGATTCGGGGTGCCACGGCTTACGTCCACCCGGTGCCGCGGCTCGAGCCCTGATCCGACCCCGACAATCCAACAAGGAGCCTCATGATCGCCCTGATCCTTCTCGCGCTGGTGTTCGTGTTCGTGGTGGTGCTTCTCGCCAAGACCGTGCGGATCGTCCCGCAGGCGCGGGCCGGGATCGTGGAGCGGTTCGGCAAGTACAAGGGGACCCTGCCGGCGGGGCTCAACGTGGTGGTGCCCTTCGTCGACAGGGTCCGCTACATGATCGACCTGCGCGAGCAGGTGGTGAGCTTCCCGCCCCAGCCGGTGATCACCGAGGACAACCTGGTCGTCTCGATCGACACCGTCATCTACTTCCAGGTGACCGACCCGGTCGCCGCGACGTACGAGATCGCCAATTACATCCAGGCGGTCGAGCAGCTCACCATGACCACGCTGCGCAACATCGTCGGCGGCATGGACCTCGAGGAGACGCTCACCAGCCGCGACGCGATCAACAGCCGCCTGCGCGGCGTGCTCGACGAGGCCACCGGGAAGTGGGGCATCCGGGTCAACCGGGTCGAGCTCAAGGGCATCGATCCGCCGCCCTCCATCAAGGACTCGATGGAGAAGCAGATGCGGGCCGACCGCGACAAGCGGGCCGTCATCCTCACCGCCGAGGGTCAGCGGCAGTCGGCGATCCTCACCGCCGAGGGGTCGAAGCAGTCCTCGATCCTCAACGCCGAGGGTGACCGGGAGTCGCAGATCCTGCGCGCCCAGGCCGACCGCGAGGCGGCGATCCTGCGCGCCCAGGGTGAGGGACAGGCGATCCAGACCGTCTTCCAGGCCATCCACGACGGTCAGCCGGACCAGGCGCTGCTGGCCTACCAGTACCTGCAGATGATGCCCAAGATCGCCGAGGGCGACGCCAACAAGGTGTGGGTGATCCCGTCGGAGATCACCAAGGCCCTCGAAGGCCTCGGCTCGTCCATCCACGAGATCGCCGGCATCCCCAAGGAGGTCGACGGACCCCGGACGCGGGTTGACATGGGGCCGAGTGAGCCCCAGTTGCCGCTGTCGTCCGGTGGCGACGATGCCGAGCTGACGAGGACCAGCCAGGCAGTCGAAGCTGCCATCGCCGAAGCCAAGGCGGCGGCCAACCCCGGCGCCGGCAGGGCGCTGCCCACGGATCCGCCGAGCGAGGACGGACCCGAGCCGGAGGCGCCGCCCACGCAGTGACCGGCCCCGAGGTCGTCGCGATCCTCCTGGCCGGCCTCGCGGCCGGCACCATCAACACGGTGGTGGGGTCGGGAACGCTGATCACGTTCCCGACCCTGTTGGCGCTGGGTGTGCCGCCGGTGACGGCCAACGTTTCCAACACGGTCGGCCTGGTCCCCGGGTCGCTGTCGGGGGCGATCGGGTACCGGCGCGAGCTCGCCGGGCAGCGACCGCGGCTGCTCCGGCTCGGATCCGCATCCCTGCTGGGTGGGGTCATCGGCGCGGCTCTCCTGCTGGTCCTGCCGTCGGCAGTGTTCGACGCGATCGTGCCGGTCCTGATCGGGCTCGGGTGCCTGCTGGTGATGTTCCAGCCCCGAATCAGGGGGTGGGTGGTCGGCCGTGCCGAGCACCGAGGCGTGGGGATGCCGGAGCACGGGGCGATGTGGGTGTGGACGCTGGTGCTGCTCGCCGGCGTGTACGGCGGCTACTTCGGCGCCGCGCAGGGCGTGCTGTTGATGGCGATCCTCGGCGTCGGCCTGCAGGAGGCGATGCAGCGGAACAACGCGACCAGGAACGTGCTGGCCCTGGTCGTCAACGGGGTGGCCGCCGTCGTCTTCGTCGCCGTGGCCGATGTCGACTGGCCGGTCGCCGGGCTCATCGCGGCGGGCTCCGTCGTGGGCGGTCAGCTCGGAGCGACCGTCGGCCGACGCCTCCCGGCCGCCGTGCTCCGCGGCGTCATCATGGTCGTCGGGGTCGCCGCGATCGCGGCCTTCCTGCTGGACTGAGCCGACCTCGGCCGGACTCAGCCGACCTTGAGCACCTTCGTGCCGCCGGCGAAGCGGTCGTGCCAGCCCTGCCGGTTCACCGTGTCGTTGTTGATGCCGACCGCGATCATGATCACCGCGACCAGGGAGAGGATCGGACCCAGCACCCACCCGAGAACGGGGATGATGGAGATCAGCTGGATCGCGTAGAAGGAGTTCCGCCTGACCGACTCTTCCAAGGTCGGGTTGCCGCCGTCCGCGCCAACCGCCCGTAGCTTGAGTGCCATCTTGCCCAGCGACTGGCCACGGCTGGTCTCCATGAACGCGAAGTAGCCGATCACCAGGGCGATCCAGATGACGTAGGTGAAGAGCGCGTAGACCACGTACTCGGCGACGGAGGTGGTGAGCCCGCTGATGAAGATCCCGTTGAAGATCGAGCTCAGGATGAAGAAGGCGACGCCGAGGATGATGCCGTCGATGAGGCGGGCGAGGAACCGGTCGAGCAGCTCACCCGGGCGCGGGACTCCCGGCGTCGCCGGCTGCTGCGCGGGTTGCTGCGGCTGCTGCTCGGGTGACGGCGGCGGCGTTTCGGACATCTGGGCTCCCTGCGTTCGGTGGCAGTCAAACCGTAGGGGAGTCCAGGCACCGTCAGCCGGTGGTCTAGACCGGGTCGGGCGAAACGTAGGCGCTCAGCCACGTGTCGAGCTCGTCGTACACGCGCTTGCGCGCGTCGGGCAGCGAGAGCACGACATCGTGCCTGGCCCCTTCGACGCCGACGTACGTGACGTGCCGGCCCAGGGCCGGCGCCCACTCCCGGATCTGCTCCACGTCGAGCACGATGTCGTGGCGGTGCACGTCATCGCCCATCTCCGTCGGATGCTTGCTGGTAGCGGACGAGAGGACCAGCGCCGGACAGTCGATGTCGAGCCCGGCGTGGAGCTCCGCGTGTCCGTTCCTGATCGCGCGCAGCCATCCGGCGTACACCTTGAACGACTCGATCGGCTTCCACCTCAGGTCGAAGTCCCATTCCCCCTCGTGATCGTGGTGCAGGCTGCGCGCGTAGAGGCCGGTGACGCTGCGCGGGATCTCCCGCATCGGCTGGCGGGCCCCGAGCAGCTTCAGCAGCCGGGTGCCGAGTCCGCGCACGACCGGAGGCCCGTGCATGTCGAACCAGGGCGCGTTCAGGACCATCCCCGCAAGCGGGCGGCGCCGCTGGTTCACCCACAGTGGGAGGGTCAGCCCGCCGGTGGAATGGGCGGAGCCGATGATGTGCTGGTGGCCGTCGCGCTCGGTGATCCGCCACCAGGCCGAGTCCAGCTCGGGGAAGTACTCCCGCAGGTCGGTCACGTAGTGCGGAGTCTGGTGCGGCCGAATCGAGCGACCGCACTTGCGCAGGTCGACTGCGTAGAAGTCATAACCCCGGGCCGTCCACCAGTCGGCGTACCCGGTCTGGAAGAAGTAGTCCGCGAAGCCGTGGACGTGCAGCACCGCCCTGCCGGCGGCCGAGCTGCTGGTCCCGGCGTCCGCCGGGCGGTGGACCAGGGTGGCCACGACCGGCCCTTCGCCGTCGGGCGGGAAGCCAATGGTCTCGGCGGTGTACGGCGCCCCGAGCACGTCGGTCACGGGATTCATGGCCGCAGTCTGTCAGCCGCCGCACGGACCAGTCCGGCCAGCAGGCCGACGTCGTCGGCCGTCTCCGGGTGCCACTGGACGGCCACGCAGAAGCGCCGTCCCTCGAGCTCCATCGCTTCCAGGGTGCCGTCGGCGGCATGGGCGGAGGCGAGATAGCCCGGATGGCTGTGCACCGACTGGTGGTGGTGGCAGGTCACGGAGAGCCGCTCCCCGAGCAGTCCGGCAACCCGGGTCCCCGGCACGGTGGACACCTCGATCTCCCCGAACTCGTCCCCGCCGGGGCTGTGCCGTTGGTGATCGACCAGGTCGGGGGTGTGCTGGTCCAGCCGTCCGCCGCCGTGGACGGCCATCACCTGCATGCCCCGGCAGACGCCGAGCACGGGCAGGTCGATCGCCTCGGCGGCGTCGAGCAGGGCCAGCTCCCAGGCATCCCGGTCAGGTCGCCAGCCGGCGGTCCTGGGGTGTGGCGTGGCGTCGTAGCGGCCCGGGTCGACGTCAGCGCCGCCGCTGAGCACCAGGCCGTCCAGCCTGCGGACCAGTCGGTCGGCTGCCCCCTCCTGTCCGACGGGCGGCAGCAGCATCGGCAGCCCGCCGGTGGCCTCGACCGCGGCGGCGTACTGAGCCGGCAGCACGTCGGCGCGTTGCTGCCAGACGCCCCAGGCGGCGACCTCGCGGTACGTGGTCAGTCCGATGACGGGGGTGGTCATGTCCGGCTCAGAGCGGGGTCACGTAGGCGCCGGAGATGCCGCCATCGACCAGGAAGGTGCTGGCGGTGATGAAGCTCGACTCGTCGGAGGCCAGGAACAAGGCGGCGTTGGCCAGCTCCTCGGGCTCGGCGAAGCGGCCCATCGGGACGTGGACGAGGCGACGGGCGGCACGCTCGGGGTCGGCCGCGAACAGCTCGCGGAGCAGCGGGGTGTTCACCGGTCCAGGACACAGGGCGTTCACGCGGACGCCCTCGCGCGCGAACTGCACCCCGAGCTCCCGCGACATCGACAGCACTCCGCCCTTCGATGCGGAGTAGGAGATCTGCGAGGTCGCCGCACCCATCACCGCGACGAAGGACGAGGTGTTGATGATCGAGCCCGAGCGCTGCTCGAGCATGTAGGGGAGTGCCGCCTTGCAGCAGAGGTAGACGCTGGTGAGGTTGACCTCCTGCACCCGTCGCCACGCGTCCAGGTCGGTGTCGAGGATCGAGTCGTCCTCGGGCGGCGAGATGCCCGCGTTGTTGAAGGCGACGTCCACGGACCCGTAGGTCTCCTTGGCAGTTGCGAAGAGCGTCTCGACCTGCTCCTGGTCGGTCACGTCCACCCGGACGTAGGTCGCCAGCGGCGTGTCGCCCCCGCCGAGCTGCCCGACGAGCTCATGGCCGCGCTGGTCGTCGATGTCGCCCACTGCCACCCGGGCGCCCTCCTCGACGAAGCGGCGCACCGTCGCCAGGCCGATGCCCGAACAACCCCCGGTGACGACTACCACCTTGCCTTCGAGGCGTCCTGCCATGTCGGGTCCTCTCTGTCCGTCGTCTCGACAAGCTCGACCACCAGTTGGTCAGTGGGCGATGAACACGTTCTTCTCCTCCGTGAACGCGTTCGGCGCGTCGGGTCCCAGCTCACGGCCGAGGCCCGACTGCTTGTAGCCGCCGAAGGGCGTCCAGTACCGGACGGAGGCGTGGGAGTTCACGCTGAGATTGCCCGCCTCGACCGCCCGGGCGACCCGAAGTCCGCGGCCGAGGTCGCTGGTGAAGATCGAGCCCGAGAGGCCGTACTCGGTGTCGTTTGCGAGCTCCACCGCGTGCGCCTCGTCGTCGAAAGGCATCACGGCGACCACCGGACCGAACACCTCCTCCCGCCAGATCCGGGCTGTCGGATCCTCGGTAGCCACGACGCTGGGGGGCACCCAGAAGCCTTCGCCGCCGGGAGTAGAGCCGGCGAAGGCCACCTCCACGTCGTCGAGGTAGTCCTGGACCGCACCGCGCTGCTGCTCGGAGATGAGCGGTCCCATCTCGCTGGCCTCGTCGCTCGGGTCCAGCACCCGGAACCCGCCGACGGCCGGCTCGAGGCGGGAGAGGAACTCGTCGTACGCCGACCGCTCGACGAGGATCCGGGACCGGGCACAGCAGTCCTGTCCGGCGTTGTCGAAGACGGCGTACGGCGCACTGGCGGCCGCCGCCTCGATGTCGGCGTCGGCGAAGACGATGTTGGCGCTCTTGCCGCCGAGCTCTAGGGTCACTCGCTTCACCTGTTCGGCGCAGCCGGCCATGATTCGCTTGCCCACCTCGGTGGATCCGGTGAAACACACCTTGCGCACGAGGGGGTGGGTGACGAACCGCTCGCCGACGACGGAGCCCTTGCCGGGCAGGATCGTGAGGACGTGCTCGGGCAGCCCGGCCTCGAGCGCCAGCTCGCCGATCCGGATCGCGGTGAGTGGGGTGAGCTCCGCAGGCTTGATCACCACCGTGTTGCCCGCGGCGAGAGCCGGCGCCATGCCCCAGCCCAGGATCGGCATCGGGAAGTTCCAGGGCACGATGATGCTGACGACCCCCAGGGGTTCGTGGAACGTGACGTCGGTGCCGCCGGCGACCGGGATCTGCCGACCGAAGAGCCGTTCCGGCGCTCCGGCGTAGTAGTTCAGGCAGTCCCGGACGTTGCCCGCTTCCCAGCGGGCGTTGCCCCAGGTGTGCCCGGCGTTGCGGACCTCGAGCCCGGCCAGCTCGTCGACGTGCGCGTCGACGACGGCGGCGAAACGGCGAAGCAGCGCGGCTCGCTCTCCCGGCGACACATCGCGCCATCGCGCGAACGCCTCGTGCGCGCGCTCCACCGCCGCGTCGGTGTCGGCGACCGAGGACAGCGGTACCTCCGTCACCGGCCTCGCGGTGGCCGGGTTGATCACGGTGTGGGTGTCGGTCATGGGGTCCTTCCGGCTACAGGCGCTCGAAGCCGCGGAACAGCTCCCAGTCGGTGACAGCGGCCCCGAACGCTGCCAGCTCGACGTCGGCCATGTTCACGTAGTGGTCGACCACGTCGTCGCCCAGCGCCTTACGAGCCGGCACGGAGGCTGCGAAGGCTTCGCGGGCGGCCGCCATGGTGGAGGGCACCTTCGGCCGGTCGGAGGTGTAGGCGTTGCCGACCAGCTCGTCCTCGAGCTCCAACTCGTTCTCGATCCCGTGCAGACCTCCGGCAAGCATGGCGGCGAGCGCCAGGTAGGGGTTCACATCGGCCCCCGGGATCCGGTTCTCCATCCGGGCCGCGCCCCCCGCGCCGACGAGGCGGACCGCGCAGGTGCGGTTGTCGAGCCCCCACGCGATCGTCGTCGGGGCGAAGGACCCGGCGGCGAACCGCTTGTAGGAGTTGATGTTGGGCGCGTACAGCAACGTGAAGTCGGCGGTCGTGGCCAGGACGCCCGCGATGAACTGGTCGTAGAGGGCGGTCCGGGTGCCTGCGTCCTCGTCCCAGAACACCAGCGAGCCGTCCTGACCGCGCAGGGAGAGGTGGATGTGGCAGGAGCTGCCCTCGCGCGCGTCGTACTTCGCCATGAACGTGACCGACTGGCCGTGCTGGGCCGCGATCTCCTTGGCCGCCGTCTTGTAGACCGCGTGGTTGTCGGCGGTGGTCATCGCCTCGGCGTAGAGGAACCCGATCTCGTGCTGGCCGAAGTTGCACTCGCCCTTGGCGCCCTCGACGTCCATCCCGGTGGCGTACATGTGGTTGCGGATGTCGCGGAGGAGCGGTTCCACCCGGCTGGTGCCGAGGATCGAGTAGTCGACGTTGTACTGGTTGGCAGGCGTCAGGTCCTGGTAGCGGTCGCGGTGCGCCTGCTCGTACGTCGTGTCGAACACGATGAACTCGAGCTCGGTCCCGGCCAGGGCGGTCCAGCCATGCTCGGCCACCCGATCGAGCTGCCCGCGCAGCATCGAGCGCGGCGACTGCAGCACCCGCGCGTGGTCGAGCCAGACCAGGTCGCACTGGACCATGGCCGTGGCCGGGAAGTGGGTCACGAGCCGGATCGTGTCCTCGTCCAGGACGAACTCCATGTCGCCGTACCCCCGGTCCCACGAGGAGATGGCGTAGCCGTCGACCGTGTTCATGTCCACGTCGACCGCCAGCAGGTAGTTGCAGCCCTCCGCGCCGCCTTCGACCACGTGGTCGGCGAAGAACCGGCCGTGCAGGCGCTTGCCCTGGAGTCGGCCCTGCATGTCGGTGAAGGCGATCACGACGGTGTCGATCTCGCCGGCGTCGATGCGTCCGACGAGGTCGGCCATCGTCAGGTGTCGGTCGTTGCGGGTTGCCATGCGTTCTCCTGACGGTGTCGGGCGGGTCAGCCAACGAGGCCGCGCAGCAGCGCGGAGGTGTCGTCGCAGTGTTCCTCCATCACGCGGCGGGCCCGGTCGCCCTTGCCGCCGAGGACGGCCCGGGTCAGGGCTGCGTGCTGTCGGTCGGAGTGGGCGATGTTCGCGTCGAGCACGGGGATGGCGAGCAGCATCTCGTGCAGAGTGGACTGAACCGAGGTGACCGACTCGACCACGCGAGGCGAGCCGGACAGCGCGGCCACCGTGAGGTGGAAGCGCGAGTCTGCCTGTCGGTGTGCGGCTGCCTTGTGTGCGCTCGTGACCTCCTCGTGCGCAGCCTCGAGCTGGGCACTCTGGGCGTCGGTGAGCTTGCGCTGGGCGGCGAGGAAGGCGGCCCCGGGCTCCACGATCCGGCGGAACTCGAGCGCGTCGAGCCAGTTCGCCCGGCGCTTCGGGGAGATCCGCGCGGCAGCCCGCCCGGACGGCGTCTTCGGCTTGAGGGTGACCACCGTTCCGCCGCCCCGGCCGCGGGTGGTCTCGACCAGTCCGGCCTCACGCAGCGCCGCCATGGCTTCCCGCAACGTCGCACGCGAGACGTTGAGCCGGGTCGCCAGCAACCGCTCGGCTGGTAGCGCCGACCCGCGTGGGTAGACGCCGAGGCGGATCGCGGTCGCCAGCTGCTCCACGCACGCCTCGAAGGCATGGTGCCCCCGCACCGGCCGTAGCACCGCCTCAGGGAGGGGCTGAGCCGGGGAAGCAGTCATGGCAGCAAGTCTCGATTGGGGTGATGTCGGTGTCAATCGGGCAAAGGTCTGAGTTCATACCAATTTTCACTAGTGTCTTTACGGCCGCTACGAGCCGGGTCTAACCTCCCCAGAGAACCGTGCTGTTATCCCGAGAAGGTGTCCCATGCCTGAAGCACACGAACCGATTCCAGAAAAGCAAGCGGCGCAGCTCACGGACGACGAGAAGCACCTGGCACGTCTCGGGTACTCACAGGACCTGAACCGGTCCTGGTCTGGGTTCTCCAACTTCGCGATCTCGTTCTCGATCATCTCCATCCTGGCCGGCTGCTTCACCAACTTCGGCGCCGGCTTCAACAACGGCGGCCCGATCTCGATCTCGTGGTCGTGGCCGATCCTTGGCCTGTTCATCCTGCTCATCGGCTTCACCATGTCCGAGCTCGTCTCGGCGTACCCCACCTCGGGCGGCATCTACTGGTGGGCCTCCAAGCTCGGTGGCCCCGCCGCCGGGTTCTTCACCGGCTGGCTCAACCTGATCGGCCTGGTCGCAGTCACCGCCGGTGTCTCCTACGGGTGTGCGACGTTCATCGACCTCACGTTCAGCACCTGGTCGGAGTCGTTCGCGGCTGACTACTCGCTGACCCGGGTCTTCATCATCTTCGTGATCGTGCTTGCCCTGGCATCGATCCTGAACATCTTCAGCGGCCACCTGATGGCGATCATGAACAACGTGTCCGTCTGGTGGCACGTCGCGGGCGCCAGCCTCATCGTGTTGATCCTGATCCTCGTGCCGGACCAGCACCAGAGCTTCAGCTACGTGTTCACGGAGCGATTCAACAACTCCGGGTATGCCGATGGAAGTACCACCACACTGGCGTTCTGGTTCGCGATCGTGCCCTTCGGCTTCCTGCTGACCCAGTACACGATCACCGGTTTCGATGCCTGCGCCCACCTCTCCGAGGAGACGGCGGAAGCGTCCAAGGCGGCCGCGAAGGGTATCTGGCGGTCGATCTTCTACTCCGTCCTCGGCGGCTACATCCTGCTGCTGTGCGTGGTGTTCGCGATTCCCGACAACGCCGAGGGCCAGCCTGACAACGCGCTGGCTGGTGGTGGTGTCGCCGGGATCTTCGTGGAGGCGCTGGGCACGAACTGGGCCACGCTGGTGCTCTTCATCTCAGCGTCCGCGCAGTTCTTCTGCGCCACGTCCTGCATGACCTCCGCGTCCCGGATGACGTTCGCGTTCAGCCGGGACGGCGCGATTCCAGGATCCCGGATCTTCCAGAAGCTGACCGCGAGCCGGGTGCCGGCGAACGCAGTGGCGATGGTCGGCGTCGCCGCCGCGGTCATCACGCTGCCCGCCCTGATCGAGGTCGATGTCAATGGCGTCCCGGTGCCCCTGGCCTTCTACGCCGTCACGTCCATCGCGGTCATCGGACTGTACCTCGCGTTCGCCATCCCGATCTGGTTGCGCTGGCGCCACGGCGACAAGTTCGACGTCGGCTCGTGGAACAACGGCTCCAAGTACAAGTGGATGAACCCGATCGCGGTGGCGGAGATCGTCATCGTCTCGCTGTTCCTGATGATGCCGACGACGCCCGCAGCGAACCCGTTCCGCGACGAGTTCGAGTGGAAGTTCGTCAACTACTCACCGATCGTGACCCTGGGCGCGTTGCTCCTGCTCACGATCTGGTGGCACGCGTCGGCGAAGCACTGGTTCAAGGGCCCGAAGCACACGATCGACGAGGCCGTCGTCAAGGCGTTCGACGACTGACCCCACCTCTCGTGACGGAGGACGACCCCGAGCTGGAGGCCCTGCTGGACCGGATCCCGGTCCTGCAGGGCCTTCCGCGCAGGGTGGCCGAGCTCGGGGGCGGGCTGACCAACCGGAACGTGCACGTCAGCACCTCCGCGGGGGATGTGGTCGTGCGCATTTTCCGGGGCGATGCGGAGCTGCTCGGGATCGACCGGGATGCCGAGCACGACAACACCCGCGCCGCTGCGGAGGCAGGGGTCGGACCGGCTGTCGTCGACTACCGACCCGACCTCGGCGTGCTGGTCATCGACTACATCTCGGGTCGGACCTACGAGAACGACGCGTTCACCGAGCCCGGCGTGCTCGACCGGGTGGCGGCCGCCTGTCGCCAGCTGCATGAGGGACCGCGGTTCACCGGTGACTTCGACATGTTCCGCCGCCAGGCGTCGTACCTCGACACGGTGCATGAGCACGGCTATCGCCTCTTCGACGGCTACCCCGACTTCGACGATGCCTTCCACCGCGTGCGGATGGCGCTGGCCGACCGGCACGAGCCGACGGTTCCGTGCAACAACGACCTCCTGGCCGGCAACTTCGTCGACGACGGCGAGAAGCTGTGGCTGATCGACTACGAGTACTCCGGCAACAACGACGCCTGCTTCGAGCTCGGCAACACGGCCACCGAATGTGATCTCGAGGACGATCAGGTCGAGGCGCTCACCACGGCGTACTTCGGCCGGCCGCTGCGACACCGGGTCGCGCGGGTCCGGCTCCAGTCGCTGGTCTCGCAGTACGGCTGGTCGCTCTGGGGCGCGATCCAGGCGGCGGCCAGTGCGATCGACTACGACTTCTACACGTGGGGGCAGGAGCGTTTCGACAAGGCGGCCCGGACCTTCACCTCACCGGTCTTCGAGAGGCTGCTGGAGGACCTGCACCGTGACGACTGACCTGCCGGCCCGCGCCCAGGTGGTGATCGTGGGCGGCGGCGTCATCGGCGCCTCCGTCGCCTACCACCTCACCCGGGCCGGCTGGACGGACGTGCTGCTGCTCGAGCAGGGCACGTTGTCGTGCGGATCGACCTGGCACGCGGCGGGGCTGGTCGGGCCGCTGCGTGCCTCCGAGCGGGGGACTCGCCTGGTGCAGTACTCCGCCGAGCTCTACGCCTCACTGGAGAGCGAGACGGGCCTGGCCACGGGGTACCGGCCGGTGGGCGGCGTGATCGTCGCCCGTACCGAGGACCGGATGGTCCAGCTCAGGCGGACCGCGGCCAACGCCGCGGTGTACGACATGGAGTGCGAGCTGCTGTCGCCCGAGGGGGCTCTCGACAAGTGGCCGGCGATGACGACCGACGACCTGCTGGGCGCCATCTGGCTGCCGGGCGACGGCAAGGTCAACCCGACCGACCTCACCATGGCGCTGGCCCGCGGGGCCAGGAGCGGGGGAGCGAGGATCGCCGAGCGGGTCCGGGTCACCGGCGTGGACGTCGCCGACGAACCCGGCGGACGGCGGGTGACCGGTGTCCACACCGACCAGGACGGGGACGAGCAGCGGATCGAGGCCGAGGTGGTCGTCAACTGTGCCGGACAGTGGGCGAAGGCGCTCGCCGACGATCTCGGGGTGACCGTGCCCTTGCACTCGGCCGAGCACTTCTACGTGGTGACAGACGCCATCGACGGCGTGCACCCCGACTTGCCGATCCTCCGCGATCCGGATGGCTGGACCTACTTCAAGGAGGAGGTCGGCGGGCTCGTCGTGGGCGGATTCGAGCCCGAGGCCAAGCCGTGGCGTTCTCCGGACAGCATTCCGCACCCGTTCGAGTTCCAGCTCCTGGAGGAGGACTGGGAGCACTTCTCCGTCCTGATGGAGCAGGCGCTGGTGCGGGTGCCCGCGCTCGCCGACACCGGGATCCGCAAGTTCTACAACGGTCCCGAGTCCTTCACGCCGGACAACCAGTTCGTGATGGGGGAGGCGCCTGGCCTGCGCGGGTACTTCGTGGGCGCCGGCTTCAACTCGGTCGGGATCGCGTCCGCCGGCGGCGCCGGTCGGGCACTCGCCGAATGGATCGTGGAGGGCGAGCCCACCGTCGACCTGGTGGACGTCGACATCCGGCGGTTCGCTCCCTTCCACGGGGACCACGGCTGGCTACGCGACCGGGTGTCGGAGGTCCTCGGCCTGCACTACGCGATCCCCTGGCCGAACCGGGAGCTCGAGACCGGTCGTGATCTGCGGTGCTCGCCCGTGCACGAGAAGCTGGCGGCCCGGGGTGCCGCCTTCGGCGCGAAGATGGGCTGGGAGAGGCCGATCTTCTTTGCCCCGACCGGGGAGCCACCGGGGATCGAGTACGCGTGGAACAAGCAGAACTGGCAGCCGTGGTCGGCCGCGGAGCAGCGGGCCACCCGGAAGGCGGTGGCGGTGTTCGACCAGACGTCGTTCTCCAAGTACGTCGTGGACGGGCCTGGCGCTCTGGACGGGCTGCAGTGGGTGTGCGCCAACGACCTCGACGTGGAGATCGGGCGTGCCGCCTACACCCCGCTGCTGAACCGTCGTGGCACCTACGAGTCCGACCTCACCGTCACCCGGGTCGGAGCGCAGGAGTTCCTGCTGGTGAGCAGCTCCGCCACCACCGTCCGCGACCAGGACTGGATCCGTCGGCACCTGCCTCCGGACTGCGACGCGCGGGTGCGGGACGTGACCGCGTCGTACTCCGTCCTGGGCGTGATGGGCCCGCTCTCCCGGGACCTGCTGCAGCACCTCACGGACGCCGACCTCGGCGAGGAGTCGTTCCCCTTCGCGACCAGCCAGCGGCTGTCCCTCGGTGCGTCGAGTGTCCGGGCCACCCGGATGACGTACGTCGGGGAGCTGGGCTGGGAGCTGATGGTTCCGGTCGAGTCCGCGGTCGAGGTGTATGACGCGCTGATGGCGGCGGGTAACGATCTCGGGGTGGTCGACGCCGGCTACTACGCCATCGAGTCGCTCAGGCTCGAGAAGGGCTACCGTGCGTTCGGGCGCGAGCTCACCCCCGACTTCGGGCCGGTCGAGGCAGGGTTGGTCTTCGCGACGGCGCTCAAGGGTGACAAGGACTTCCTCGGCCGGGAGGCGCTGGCGACCCATCGCGACCGGCTCCGGGAAGCTGGACCACGTCGCCGGCTGGTCTCGCTGGTCGTCGAGGACCCCGCACCGATGCTGTGGGGGGCCGAGCTGGTGCTCCGCGACGGGACGCCGGCCGGCCAGGTCACCAGCGCGGCCTGGGGCGAGACCGTGGGCTCGTGCGTCGGGCTCGCCTACCTGCGCGCCGACGGCCCGGTGACCCAGGCCTGGCTGGACGAGGGCGACCACCAGGTCGACGTGGCCGGCGACCGCTACCCCGTCCGACTCACCCTGAAGGCTCCGCTGTAGCGCCCACCGGCAGAACCCCGCCGGGTCCGGCCCCGAGACCGGGCCCGGCGGGTCTTGCTGGTCGAGACCAGGCCCGGTCCGCTACCGCACGAAGCGGTTGCGCATCGCGTCCTTGTTCGTCGCGGCGCCGCTCACCCGTGTTGCAACCCGGGCGTTCTCGACGGCCGAGGTGTCGAACGCGAACGTCGCGACGGCTGCTGCCAGCGCGTCCGAGTTCTGGTCGAGGGCCCCGACGTTGATGTTGCCCTCCAGCCGGTAGTCGTCCCTGAGCTGGTCGTACAAGTCCTCGTCCTGACCGTCGCCGCGAAGGTTGTCGCAGAACGAGTGGTAGCACGGGTCGAAGGCAGCGTCGGCCACGCCGCCGTACACCGTCGCCTGCTCCGCCGTCTTGGGGACCTCGGCTCCGGTGAAGAGCCCGCCGGCCGGGATGCCCACGGTGATGAACGGCCCGTAGTCGGAGCGCCCGGAGAACTCGGTGTCCTGGAACGGCTTGTTCCGGTCGGAGTAGAAGTCCTCGAAGACGTCCTCGATCTCGGCCGAGCCGGGCGGGATGAAGCAGGAACGTCAGCGTCTTGGCGAGCTCGGGCGGGAAGATCGTGAGCGGGTACTGGGTGATCGTGTTGCCTCCATACGTGAACGCGTTGGCGACCTCGCTGGACTCCGAGGTCCAGAACTGGATGCACGCGAAGGCCACGAAGAGCGCGAAGAAGATCGCCACCGCCGAGGCAATCATCCCGATCGCCACCACCACCTTCAGCGGTGTCCAGTCCACCCAGGTCGTGGCCTCCAGGAAGATCGCCGACATCAGGACGACGCGTGCGAGTCGCCGCAGGGCGAAGTCCTCGGCGCACACCTGCGCGAGCAGCGGCACAGGTCGCACCATCATGGCGTCGAGCCGACCGAGCCGGACCATGCGGCCCAGCCGCTCGACACCGCCGACGGCCATGTCGGCGGTGGCCAGCCCGAGCCCCGTGGCGCCGTACAACAGCGCGATCTCGCGCAAGTCGAAGCCGCCCAGGGAGTCGACCGCCGAGAACATGATCCAGATGCCGACGAAGTCCAGAGCGCCGATGGCGACGTTGCTCACGGCCATGATCCAGAAGGAGGTCCGCTAGGTCAGGCTCGCCCGGATCCACATGGTCGCAATCAGCCGATAGCCCCGGACGGCACCCACACCGGCCTCAGCCACCCTGCACCACCACCTTGTGAGTGGCACTGCGCAGCACCCAGGCCGAGAGCCCGAGGAGCGCGACCCCCCACGCCGCCTGGAAGCCGAGCCCAGCGGCAATCTCCCAGCCGGACCGTTGGCCCAGCCAGATGTCCGCCGGGACCTGGAGGTACGCCGCCCACGGCAGCGCCATCGCCAGGTCTCCCAGCCAGCCGGGGAACAACACCAGCGGCACCGTGAGGCCGCCGAAGAACAGGGCCAGCACGAATGCCACCGTGCTGGGACCGGTCGCGTCGAGCAGCCAGAACGCCGTGCACGCGACGATGAACCGGATCCCGAAGCTGACCATCACCGCCAGCGGCAGGCTCAGCGCGAAGCCGATCACCGCAGCCGGACTGCCCGGCCAGCGCAGGTCGAAGAGAAGGGCGCCGACCAGGGTCGGGCCGACGCCGCGAGCGAGCAGGTGGTACGCCGCCCGGCCGAGGTCGGCGGCGGCGTACCAGCCCAGCAGGCTGACCGGGCGGTAGAGGTCAATGGCCACGTCGCCGCTGCGTATCCGCTCAGCGAGCTCCTCGGGGCTGCCGCCGCCCCAGACCATCACCGTCATGATCATGGCCTGGCCGAGCCAGGCGTAGGTGACGGCGTCGGTGACGTCGTACCCCCCGGCGGTCGGGTTCTGCTCCCAGACGGCGATGTAGACGAAGCAGATGATCACGCCGAAGACGCAGTTGGTGAAGATGCCGGCAAGGGTGGCGGCCGTGTAGGTGGAGTACCGGCGGAAGGCCCGCGTCGCGACCGCGACGTAGAGCATGACCGACCTCCGAGACGTGTTAGGGGAGCGGGCATCATCTCACTCGAGACAGTCCGGAATAGACAACCCGGTCCTCGCGTTGGGAAGGTAGTTTCGAATTCAACGAGAGAGGTTGAGGCGATGCAGTTCGGCATCTTCACCGTCGGGGACGTCACCCCGGACCCGACTACCGGTCGGACGCCCACGGAGCACGAGCGGATCAAGAACACGGTGGCGATCGCGAAGAAGGCCGAGGAAGTCGGCCTGGACGTGGTCGCGGTCGGTCAGCACCACAACCCGCCGTTCGTGGCGTCGTCGCCGACCACCACGCTGGCCTGGATCGGCGCCCAGACGGAGCGGATCATCCTCTCCACCTCCACCACCTTGATCACGACCACCGATCCGGTCCGGATCGCGGAGGACTACGCCACCCTGCAGCACCTGACCGACGGCCGGATGGACCTGATGCTGGGTCGTGGCAACACCGGCCCCGTGTACCCCTGGTTCGGCAAGGACATCCGCGAGGGGATCAACCTCGCGATCGAGAACTACGCCCTGTTGCACCAGCTCTGGCGCGAGGACGTCGTCGACTGGGAGGGCCGGTTCCGGACGCCGCTCCAGGGCTTCACGGCCACGCCTCGACCCCTGGACGGGGTCCCGCCCTTCGTATGGCACGGCTCGATCCGCAGTCCCGAGATCGCCGAACAGGCGGCGTACTACGGCGACGGCTTCTTCTCCAACCACATCTTCTGGCCGGCGTCGCACACGAAGCAGATGGTGGACCTCTACCGTCGGCGCTTCGAGCACTACGGGCACGGCTCCGCCGACCAGGCGATCGTGGGCCTCGGCGGCCAGGTCTTCATGCGGCCCAACAGCCAGGACGCCGTCGCCGAGTTCCGGCCGTACTTCGACGTCGCGCCCGTCTACGGGCACGGCCCGTCGCTGGAGGAGTTCATGACTCAGACGCCACTCACCGTGGGATCGCCGCAACAGGTGATCGAGCGGACGCTCGGGTTCCGCGAGTACGTCGGCGACTACCAGCGCCAGCTGTTCCTGGTGGACCACGCCGGCCTCCCGCTCGAGACCGTCCTCGACCAGCTCGAGCTGCTCGGTGGCGAGGTCGTGCCGACGCTCCGCAAGGAGTTCGCGGCCCTCAAGCCGGCGCACGTGCCCGATGCGCCGACGCACGCCAGCCTCGTCGAGGCGCGGGCGGGCGAGGTGGTGACGGCATGACCCACCGCATCCTCGTCCTCAGCGCCGGAATCTCCGTCCCGTCCACCACCCGGGTGCTGGCCGACCGCCTGGCCGACGCAGCGACCGCCGCCGCGGGAGCGCGCGGGCTCCACATCGAGGTGGAGATGGTCGAGCTGCGCCCTCTCGCGCATGAGCTCGCCGACCACCTGCTCACCGGCTTCCCGTCCGAGGCGCTGGCGGAGGTCCTCGGAAAGGTACGCCGGGCGGACGCCCTGATCGTGGTGACGCCGGTGTATGCCGCGTCGTACTCCGGGTTGTTCAAGACCTTCGTCGACGTGCTCGAGTCCGGCTCGCTCGACGCGAAGCCGGTGCTCGTCGCGGCGACCGCCGGGACCGCACGGCACTCGATGGTCCTCGACCACGCGCTCAGGCCGCTCTTCACCTACCTGCACGCCGTCGTCGTGCCTACCGGCGTCTTCGCGGCGAGCGAGGACTTCGGCAGCACCGACGACGGACACCTCGACAAGCGGATCGAGCGCGCGACCGACGAGCTCGCGGCCCTGCTGCGGCCGGGCGCCGCTCCGGCCGCAACCATCCGACGTACCGTCGAGGACGAGTTCGCCGACCCCACGCCGTTCGAGGAGCTGTTGCGTCGCGCCGGGGGCTCGCCGGACGTCTGAGCGGAATCAGTGCTGGTACGTGCCGTGCAGGATCGCTCGTCCGGCGGTTTTGAACGCCAGGTTGAACGACACCACCGCCGGGGACGCGTCGGAGTCGACGCCCAGGGAGTCCTCCTTGACTGCGTGCACCACGAAGAAGTAGCGGTGCACCTGGTCGCCCTCGGGCGGGGCCGCGCCCATGAAGCCCTTTTCGCCACCGTCGTTGCGGCAGTGGAAGGCCGAGCCTGGCAGGCTACCGGCCGCGGCGCCGGTTTCGAGCGCGGTGACGTCGGCGGGCAGGTCCACCAGCACCCAGTGCCAGAACCCGCTCGGCGTCGGTGCGTCCGGATCGAAGCACGTCACGGTGAAGCTCTTCGTGCCTTCCGGTGCCCCCTCCCAGCTGAGCTGGGGCGAGGTGTTGCCCTGTGCGGCGACCTGGTCGTCCTTCAGCGGCTGGCCCTCGCTGACGTCGGCACTGGTGACGGTGAACGACGGCACCTCGGGGAGCAGGTCGTAGGGGTTGGGCGAAACCGGACGGTCCAGGCTCATGGTTCTCCTCACTCGAGACGGTCGGCACCAAACTAGTCCGCTGGCTGAACGATCGGAACGGGCTACGGGTCGCGGTCGCGAGAATGGTGCCGTGAACGACTACCCGACCTATCCGTCCGGCCTGCGGCTGGGGGGTCGGCGCGTCGTGGTGGTCGGTGGCGGTCACGTCGCGCAACGCCGGGTGCCCGGCCTGCTCGCGGCCGGCGCGGACGTGTACGTCGTGTCTCCGGTGGTCAGGCCCGCCCTCGAGGGACTCGCGTCCGCGGGAGACGTGACCTGGGAGGAGCGCGGCTTCCGGCAGGACGACCTGGAGGGCGCGTGGTACGTCATCGCCGCGACCGATGACCCGTCGGTGAACGAGGCGGTGAGCCTGGCGGCCGAGGCGCGAAGGATCTTCTGTGTCCGCGCCGACGACGCGACGGCCGCAACCGCCTGGACACCTGCAGTGGGTCGGCACGCGGGCGTCACGGTCGCGGTCCTCGGCAACCGCGACCCACGGCGCTCGGCCTCGGTCCGTGACGAGATCCTCGAGGGCCTCCGCGAGGGCACCATCACAGCTCGCCACCATCGTGACCGCACTCCGGGCGTCGTCCTCGTCGGGGGCGGCCCCGGTGACCCGGAGCTGATGACGGTTGCCGGCCGCAAGGCGCTGATGGAGGCCGACGTCGTCGTCGCCGACCGGCTCGCTCCACGGGAGCTCCTGGGCGAGCTGCCAGCCGACGTCGAGCTGATCGACGTGGCCAAGCTGCCACGTGGTCGCTCCGCGCAGCAGGAGGAGATCAACCGGATCATCGTGGAGCGGGCCCGGGCCGGCCAGCGGGTGGTGCGCTTCAAGGGCGGTGACAACTTCGTCTTCGGGCGCGGCTTCGAGGAGGTCCTCGCGTGCCGGGATGCAGGAGTCCCGGTGACGGTGGTGCCTGGCCTGAGCAGCCCGCTCGCCGTACCCGCAGTTGCCGGGATCCCGGTCACTCACCGGGGAGTCGCGCACGACTTCACCGTGCTGTCCGGGCACCTGCCGCCAGGGCACCCCGACTCCCTGGTCGACTGGAAGGCCGTTGCCGGTCTGGACGGGACCGTGCTGCTGATGATGGCGGTCGAGAACGCCGCGCTCATCGCGGACGCGCTCGTGGCCGGCGGGCGGTCCGCGACCACTCCGGTCGCCGTCGTCTGCGACGGCACCATGCCGGGTGAGCGGACCGTGCTCTCGACGCTGGGCACGCTGGCGGAAGACCTTGCCGACTCGGCCGTGCGGCCGCCGGCGATCATCGTGGTCGGGGACGTGGTCGCGGTCGCGCATCCGGCACACTTCGCTTGATGGCCACCCGGCACGAGATCACGGACCCAGGGGACCCTCGGCTCGCGGACTACCGCGACCTGCGGGACGTGGAGCTGCGCAAGCACCTCGAGGCGGAGCACGGACTCTTCCTCGCCGAGGGCGAGAAGGTGGTGCGCCGGGCGGTCGAGGGCGGGTTCTCCCCGCGCTCGTTCCTGATGGCTCCCCGGTGGCTGGACGGTCTCTCCGACGTGCTGAATGCCTCGCAGGCACCCTGTTACGTGGTCACCGAGGAGCTCGCGGAGGAGGTCACCGGGTTCCACGTGCACAGGGGAGCCCTCGCCTCCCTGGAACGACGTCCGCTGCCGACGGTGCCCGTCGTACTCGAGGGCGCGCGATCGGTGCTGGTGCTGGAGGACATCGTGGACCACACCAACGTCGGGGCGATCTTCCGCAGTGGCGCAGCCATGGGCTTCGACGCCGTGCTGATCGCACCCCGTTGTGCCGACCCCCTCTACCGGCGCTCGATCAAGGTCGCGATGGGTGCGGTCTTCGCGATGCCCTGGACTCGGGTGCCCGACTGGTACGACGCCCTGCCGTCGCTGTCGGCCGCCGGATTCACGACGGTGGCGCTCACCCTCGCCGACGACGCGACCCGGATCGAAGAGGCCGTCGCCGGGGTGGACAGGGTGGCGCTCGTGCTCGGGTCGGAAGGCCACGGGCTGTCGGCCCGATGGGAGCAGACCGCTGACCGGCGGGCGATCATTCCGATGGCCGCCGGCATCGACTCACTCAATGTGGCCGCGGCGTCGGCGGTGGCCTGTTACGTGACCGCGCGGCGCTAGGTCGTCACCGGATCCTCGACGGTCCTCGCTAGGTTGTCGCGCCATGAGCGACTACGAGACCGCGCCCGCCGATTCGCCGTACCACCGGACGATGCCGATCGGGGAGCGGCTGGCTTCGGATCCCCTGGTCGAGGACGACTTGTCGTGCTTCGACGCGGTCACCCTCAAGGCGCTGGCACCGATGCTGGTGCCGGAGAAGCCTCGGGCCGGCGAGCTGGACCGCGCCGCGTGTTCGCACTGCCGACCGTCGGAGCACACGATCTGGCGTGACGACCTGTGGCACGTCAACGCGGGATGGACCCGGATGGGCATCCCGTACATCGGCGGGCTCGCTCCGAATGTTCACTGTCGCCTCGAGGACGCACCGCTGGACGTGCTCTCCACGCTGGGACCGCTCATGCAGCGGATCAGCGCGGCCGTGAAGTCGATCCCCGGCGTCGCCCGGTGCCACTTCGCGCGCTGGGGCGACGGCAGCGAACACTTCCACATGTGGGCACTGGCCCGGCCCGCGGGGATGATGCAGGGCCGGGGCGCGATGTTGGCGTTCTGGGAAGACGTGCTGCCGGCGATGTCCGACGAGATGGTTGCCGAGCATCTCCAGATCGTCGCCGAGTCGCTCGCCGAAGGTGGGGGAGAGGCGTTCCCCTTCCGCTGATCAGGCGGCCATGACCAGCTCGATGTCGAGTGCAAAGACGTCGAGTCGCGGTCGGGCGCGCATGGAGGCCGACGGGTCGGTGCCCGGCGCCGGGGGTGCCATGGATCGGGACCGGTGACCGGTCGGGGTGGTCACCTCGACGGTATGTCGCGGCCCGGCGCGTGGTCGGGCCTGCCAGCCTGGTGCCTGTTTGGCGTGGTTGCAGCGCTGGCACAGGCCCTGGAGGTTGGCCTCGCTGGTCGGGCCGGCTGCGGCGAACTCGACGACGTGATCGTCGTGTCTGATCGGCGCGTCGCACCATGGGGTGCGGCAGTGGCGGTCTCGCGTGCGGATCAGGGTCGACAGGGCGCCCGGCACGCGGCGCTGGCGGCTGTCCATGGTGACCAGCCGGCCGGTCGTGGGGTTGGCGAAGAGACGGCGCAGCCACACGCCGGCGTCGCGGTCGAGGGTCTGGGCGACGAGCTCGCGGGCCCAGGCCGCGGGCACCGGACCTGCTGCCTCGAGCTCCGCAGGAGTGTGGTGACCGCCGAGGAGGCTGCGGTCGGTCATGACGAGCCCCACCGAGAGCGGCACCCTCTCTGCCGCGGCCTGCCCGGTCACTCGCTGCACCATGGTGTCGGCCATGACCTGCCCGTTCGCACGCGGGTCGCCCGACGCCCGGGCGCTGTCGGCCTCGCGCTTGAGGGCGGCGTACATCGCGACACCCTGGACGACCGGCACGAGTGCGGTGACGTAGGACATCGTGTCGGGCGCGGGGCGGATGGTGACCGTGCGTTCGGACTCGGCCTTGCGGTTGCGCCGGACGACGCTCTCGGGGTCGAGCTCGTAGGCCAGACGCCGAGCCTGATCGACCAGCGAACGGTCGCCGGTGCCCTCCAGGGCGTCGAGGTCGGCAGTCATGGTGGCGTCGATGGTGGCTCGGTCCTCGCGGCTGACGCCGGCAGTCTCGCGAGCGAGGAGCGTGGCGCGGTACTCCGAGAGGCGGCCACGGGTCATCGCTGCCAGCGTGCCCGGCATCTCGTGCACGAGCACCTTCGCGAGGCCGAGATGGATGCCCCCGCGAACCGGGCTCTCGCGCCTGGCAAACGCGATCTGGCCGGCGATGCCCTCGCCCTGACGGCGAGCCGGCAAGCCCTTGGCCGCCTGCTCCGCACGCTGCGAGGAGTCGAAGTCGGCCGTGAGCCTGGCTTGAGCGGCTTCCGCACCCGCCTTGAGCTCCTCGAGGCTGCGGATCAGGTCGATCCGCTCGGCATCCGGCAACTCCCGCTCGACCTCGGCCAGCGCTCGCTTCCAGCTGTCAATCGTCTCCGCACGCAACGCTCGCGACGCGGCAGCCTGATGGCCACCCGTCACGTCAAACACGCGCTCTTCGAACATGTCTTCGACTCTAGACGAGCCCACCGACAGTCGGCCCGGCGTGGACGCGTCAGCGAGCCGTCATCCGGTCGGGGCCCGACAGCAGGCCCAGTGATCTACCTGGACACGATCATGCCGCGATCCGACCGCTCATGCCGATGAGCGGACGGGGGGCATTGCGCCCAGATTGACGCGACAATCGGGCTGTTGGCAGCCATCGAGGCACTCACGGCATTCCGCCGCCGGCGGACCCTGGTGCCGGCCCGCGCTCAAGGTTGTCGATACGAACAGGGTGGGTAGTGCCGTGATCCGGAAGCCTCGGACGGCGGGCCGTTGGCAAGCAGCGCGACTGGGAGGCGGGGCCGTCCGGCACAACTCTCCACTCGCGCCCGACGACCGGTCGTGCGGTGCTCCGGCGCTACGCTGAGCCAGTGACGGACACCGTCGCATTCCTCGATCGCGGACGGGATGCCTTCGTGCGGGCGGCCTGGCGCGAGGCGTTTCTGGCGCTGTCTGAGGCTGATCGCGCGACCGATCTATCCGCGCGGGATCTCGAGGCGCTGGGTCGGTCGGCGTACATGGTGGGCGACACGGATACCTACGTGACCGCCCTCGAACGGGCATACCGGGCGCACCTCGAGGCGGGCAACGTGCTGCCCGCGGTCCAGGTCGCGTTCTGGATCGGCCACAGCCTGCTGTTCCGAGGTCAGTCCGTGCCCGCGGGCGGTTGGTTCGCTCGTGCGCAGCGACTGTTCGACGAATCCGGTGAGGACGGCGCCGAGCGGGGCTGGCTGCTGATCCCGGCCTGGTTGCGGCAAATGGGGAGCGGGGACTACGAGTCGGGCTACGCGACGGCAGGCGAGGCCGTAGACATCGCCCGCCGCTTCGACGACGCCGACTTGCTCTGGCTCGCCCTCGGTGATCAGGGACGAGCCCTGATCAACATGGGCCGGGTCGCGGACGGGCTGCGACTGGTCGATGAGATGTTCGTCGTCGCCACCGAGGGCCAGTTGTCGCCTGTGGTTACCGGGATCGTCTACTGCAACACGATCGCGTATTGCGTTGACGGGTACGCCTTGGACCACGCACGCGAGTGGACCGAGGCGCTGACCCGATGGTGCGAAGGTCAGCCGGAGATGGAGGAGCACTTCGGTTTCTGCCTGGTGCACCGGGCTGAACTGCATCACCTGAGCGGTTCCTGGGCGATTGCCCATGAGGAGAGCGAGCGGCCGCCGCCACGCACACCGCGGGCCAGCTCAACCAGCTTGTTCGCGGTAAGGCGGCGTACGTGCAGGGCGAGCTGCATCGCCTTGCGGGCGATTTCACCGCGGCCGAGACGATCCTTCCGCGAGGCGAACGCGTTCGGATTCGAACCCCAGCCCGGCCTTGCCCTGCTACGCCTGATGCAGGGCAACCGTGATTCCGCCGCTGCCGCGATCCGGCGGGCGACCGGGGAGTCGACGCAGACGCTGCGTCGCGCCCGCCTGCTGCCCGCCTATGTGGAGATCACCCTCGCGGTCGGCGAGCACGATCGGGCACGGGCCGCGGTCGACGAACTCGAGGCGATCGCGTCCACGGTCGGTGGCGCCCTCGCGGCCATGGCGGCATATGCCAAGGGTGCGCTCCTGGTGGCGCGCGAGGAGCCGGGGGAAGCGTTGATCGCACTGCGACCCGGGATGGAGGCGTGGCAGCGTCTGGGGGTCCCCTACGAGGCAGCCCGTGCCCGGGTTCTGATCGGCCTGGCCTGCCGGGCGCTGGGCGATCACGACACTGCCGAGCTCGAGCTGGACACCGCTCGGGCAGCGTTCGGTCAGCTTGGCGCCGGGCCCGATCAGGCGCGGGTCGATGGGCTGCTCGGGCGAGACCGCACGGACCATGGGCTCACCGCTCGCGAGATCGAGGTGCTCCGGTTGGTGGCGTCCGGGCGGTCGAACAGCGAGATCGCGGCCGCACTGGTCATCAGCGAGCACACCGTGGCACGCCATCTGCAGAACATCTTCGGCAAGCTCGGGGTCTCCACGAGAACGGCGGCGGCGGCATACGCCTTCGAACACCGCCTGGCGTGACGCAACTACTGAATTCTCACCATCGTCGGGCGTCGCAAGTTGGTCAGTTCCGGCGATGATCGGTGCCGCCGCACGTTCGTATGGTCGTGACGTCCAACAGCCGATCGAGAAGAGGAGCAGGCCATGTACGTCGTCGTTCAGCACACATTCCTCAATCCCCCCGAGGCGTTCTCCCGCGGCGAGAAGCTCATCAAGAACGAGGGAGCCCCGGACGGCACCACGGGGCTGCAGTTCTACCCGGCGCGCGACGGGTGGGCGCGACCTGCCTGTGGGAGTCGAACAGCGTCGCCGACGTGCAGTCGTACGTCGACGACACGCTCGGCGACTCGAGCCGCAACCTCTGCTACGAGGTGGACGCGGCGAACGCATTCGCCCGCCAGCCGCTGGGGATCGCCGAGCGGTCGGCACTCGTCGCGCAGTAGTCGCCTCACTTCGAGTGCACTGACAAGAACTTCGTTGCGCACCAGACCGAAGCCGCAGGATCAGCAGTGCGCTGACTCGCGGCATCCGGACCTGACTCAAGATCACCTCGCCAGGCAATGCGTGCCTACACCTCATCACCATGTGCGCAAGGTCGCCGGCTCGAAGGAGCAAGGCCCCGAAGTCCGTCATAACGCCGCCTGCGACGTGTGTCAGCGGCGGGCTAGCGTCAGGCAGGGTGCCTCAGCGTGTTTGCGGCGACCCGCAGTTGGGGCATGGTCACTAGACACTATGGAGTGAACGCACGGCTGTGGTGATGCGGTCCCCGAGGCCGTCCTCGAAGATTCATGATCAACAGACGTGCGGGCCGGCGTCAACGTCGGTCAAGCTCGCTGCGCGGCACGAGCTCCATGTTCCAGGCTGCGCACGCATTGTCAGGCACGAGGCTGATTAGGGGCTCCGCGGAACCAGGGCTGGGCTACTCGTCTAGGTCGCCTTCGACGTGCATCGCGGCCTCCTCGGCACTGGCGCCGGCGCCGTCTATGCCGACGTCGTAGGCCAGGGGCGCCTGGTCCTCGTCCTCGTACATGCCCTCGTCGGGCGCACGAGCCGGCCCGCGCGCCGGTCAGGCTCCATGTCATCTGGCCACTCGGGGTTCTCGTCGTGCTCGTCGCGGTCGGTGTCGTCGGGTTCTTCCTGCTCGAGCCGTTGGTCGAGGGTCTCGCCGGCGTGTTCCTCGGTCGGTGTAGCCGTACCGGTGGCTGGCCGGGATCCGGTCGGGAGGGGAGTACCCCTCATCGAGGACGTCGTCGACCCCGCGGTCAACCAAGGTGTCTTCTGGCTGGAGCTGGTCTTCGTCGTCGATCGAGTCGTTGCCGTTCATCTCCGACATGGCCGCTCCTTCGTCCATCGTGCGTGCCGCCTGTGTCTGGCCATTCCAGCCAACCGCGCCGAGTCCGCTTGAGCAAGGCGCGCTGTCAGGAACTATCGCGTCGAACGTTCGACTGCTTTGCCGCTGGCGCTTTGCCATGAGGGCCTGGCCTCGTACGAGACCGGGATGAAACCGAGACTGAGACCGACGCCGGCGGCGATGGCGAGCACATTTGACACCTCGCCTTTGACTGCGCGCGGAAGGGCGCGCTCCATTCGTTCCAGCGCCGAAATTCGTGAGCGCGTCTAACAGCCGCGTCAGCCCGCACGCGCGTTGAGGATTGAGATGATGGATCGTGGAGGCGTCCGAACTCGTAGCCATTTGCCCTCGCGTCTTCATATGTCATCTGCTGTCGCCTGGCCGTCGATCCAGCTCCAGGGCCTGCTCTCCACCGCCCACTTGCTCGAGCTATACAGCGTCGATCCGCATCAGCGCGACGAATGGATCACTCAGCCACGACGCCATTCCGTGTACCTGCAGGCGCCAGAGCTTCCACCGGCATTGCTCCGAGACCAGAAGCCCATGAAGTTCGTTCGGGAGAAGATCGAGCCTGGTCATTCGCTCGAGGACTTTTCGTTGCCATCAACTCGCGCGTCTTCTTCTGGCCGACGCGCGATCGTCTCGAATGCCTTCGTCAGGCCGTTTTTCGCGTCGAATGCTCCCAACGACTCGGCCGACCTGGACTGACTCGCCCGTCGGATGCCTCGGACCGGAGAGCGCCCGGGGCGCGTCTTACCGCCGCCTGCGGGTCACATGCGAGCGTCCGTAGCACGGGGATCCTTGGATATCCCCTCAGTGAGATCCGGGCGGGTTTTCCCGGGCTAGGGCAGGGCTAGGGCAGTACCCCAGACCGGCTCCTCTGGCCGCATGTGTCAGGAGTCAGCAAGGGCGGCCACGACTGGTTGCAGTACTTCGAAGTCCTCATCGGTGAAGACATAGTAGGTCAGGCCCCACCGGTGGCGTCGCTCCAGGAGGGTCTCGACGATCGCGTGGCTCTCGCCGATGAGCGCGTACGGAGAATCCGGGGCGACCTCTTTGCCCATCCACGCGTCCTCGGGAAGCTCCCCAACCCGGCGGGCGACATCAAAGACCAAGATGCTGCGCTCCGGCCCGCCGTCTTCGCGCGCCGCGGTGGCGTCGTCAAGTAACGCCAGCTTCGCCTCGAACGCCTGGTGACCGAACTCGCGCTGGTCCTTGCCACCCGCAGGCAGGGACATGGGGTCGAATCCGATGATGTCTGCGTGTCGGGCCGCGAACCGGGTCATCCTCGGCCCGCCGCCGCCCAGCAGCATCGGCACCGGTTCCTGAACGGGGAAGGCCGCCGGCTCGTAGTCCTCGAGGACGTAGTGGTCGCCGTGATGCGTGATGGTCTCGCCGGCCAGGAGCCTGCGGACGAGACCGACTGCTTCCTGGAAACGGTCTGCCCGGACCCGGCCCTCGTCGAACGGCAGCCCGACCATGTCGTACTCGGCCTTCAGCCAGCCCGCACCCAAGCCGAGCTCGAGCCGCCCGTCCGAGAGCCGGTCGAGCTCGGCGGCCTCCTTGGCCAGCAAGGCCGGGTGGCGAAAATCGTTGCAATACACGTAGCTGCCCAACCGAAGCGTGGTGGTGACTGCGGCGGCCATGGCGAGGCGGGCCGTCGCAGCCAGCGGGGTCAGGTAGTGGTCGCCGACCAACAGGGTGGAACAACCTGCGTCCTCGGTTCGGCGCGCCAGGTCCTTCCACTGCTGTGCGGTGCCGTCCGGGTCACCATTAGCGAGCACTCCGAATCTGAACTTCCGCTCTCGTGGGTTTGTCTCCACCATCCGAGCGTGGTGGCGGTCCCGGTGCCCGTCAAGCGACACGGGATCGCGATCCGGAGCACTGCGTCGGGGCGTGGGTCTAACAACGCGCCATCGTCACCTCGCCACGGAGCGTGTCCCCGCGCTTCGGGACAAGCGTCTTTTCGCCGCGTGCGGACGCAGTTCCGATGGCTGTGCAGTGACTAGCGTGGCTGGTCCAGTGCCCGGTCGTGTTGGCGGCGGGCGGGCCGGCGAGGTCGCGACGCCGCGTGAGGTGACGCCATGTCTGACGACCACCGTCCTGCTGCCGTACCAACCCACCACGATGTCGACGGCGCAGCTCGCCGCGGTCTCTTACCTGGCCCGGTACGCCGGGCACACCCACCACTTGTACGCCTACCAGCTGAAGCGCTGGTTCGCCTGGTGTGAGAGCAACGGGCTGGACCCGCTGGTCGGGATCCAGCGTGCCCACGTCGAGCTGTACATCCGCCAGCTCGGCGACTCCGGGCTGATGGACTCCACGGTCACCACGATGATGCACGGCGTCCGGGGCTTCTTCCGGTTCGCCCACATCGACGGACTCATCCCCTCCGACCCGGCCGTCTACGCACGGCTCCCCAAGGTCCACCGCGACGAGTCCCGGACCCAGGGACTGGACCGGCTCGAGCTGATCCGCTTCCTCCAAGTCGCCCAAACCATCAGCGTCCACCACGGCGCCCTGGCCTACCTGCTGGGGATCAACGCACTGCGCGCCTCCGAAGCTGCTGCCGTGCGGATCGAGGACTACGCCGAGAGCCTCCGCGGCCACCGGGTGCTGCACCTGGTGGGCAAGGGCAACAAGCCCGCCACCATGCCGCTGACCGTGCCGGTGCTACGGGTCCTGGAAGCCTGCCGCGGCCAGCGCACCACCGGACCGCTGATCCTGCGCCCGATCTCCGGTCGGCCGATCGACCGCCGCGACGCCTACCGCATGGTCGCCCGGATCGCGAAGGCTGCTGGCATCCCGCGGCACATCAGCCCGCACTCGCTGCGCCACGCCGCGATCACTAACGCCCTCGATGCCGGCGTCCCGCTCCGCGACGCCCAGATCCTCGCCCGCCACGCCGACCCACGCACCACCGAGCACTACGACCGGGCCCGAGGCAACCTCGACCGACACGGCGTCCACTTCCTCACCGCCTACGTCGCCGGCGTCTGAGCTCGAGCCAAGCTGCGTCGATTCCGCCCAGATTGACGTTGGTGCCTGCAGTCCTGAGACGCAGGTCGGCGCTGGGGCTCCGACGGACCGTCAATCGAGCGCCAGGTGGTCCAACTGACGGCTCCCCATGAGTGTGTTCAACGTTCGTTGCGAGGGCCGCAAACGAGTGCAAGACTGACCAGTTGCGGGGGTCTCTACTGGGAGGGTGGAGCGGATGCGCGGCTGGTTCATCGGATCTCTGGTAGCTGCGGTCGTCACCGGCATGTGCGCGGGACTGACGCTCGCGGAGGCAGCACCCACGGCCCCGGACCGGAATGCGGTCCGATTGGATGCCTACACGGTCACTGTCGCTCCGTCCCAGCTGCCGGCCATCGCCGAGCACGGCTTGGACGTGAGCGACCAGCGTCCGGTCAAGGGTGGGGTCGAGCTCGACCTCGTCATGGACCGGGTGCAGGCCGACAAGCTCGAGGCTCAGGGGATCGGGGTCAAGCTCACCCGGGTCAAGGGAGGCAAGACCGTCCGCCAGTTCGCGGCCGAGCAGGCGGCTGGCGGCTTCACCGTCTGGCGCTCGTACGACGAGGCGGGCGGCATCCGCGACCAGCTCTACGCCGCGGCCCGCAACAACCCCCAGCTGGTGAAGCTCGAGGTCCTTGGCCACACCGGCCAGGGTCGCGAGATCATCGCGGTCAAGCTGACCCAGGGCGCTCGAGGGACACCGGACGGTGCGCGCCCCGCCGTCCTGTACAGCTCCACTCAGCACGCGCGTGAGTGGATCTCCACCGAGGTCAACCGGCGGCTGATGAACCACTACATCGATCGGTGGCGGGCCAACGACCGTGAGGTCCGCAAGCTGCTGCAGAGGACCGAACTCTGGTTCATCCTCGTGGCCAACCCCGACGGCTACCAGTACACGTTCGACCACGAACGGCTATGGCGGAAGAACCTCCGCGACAACAACGGAGACGGACAGACCCAGGTCGGCGACGGCGTCGACCCCAACCGCAACTTCCCCAACCACTGGGGCTACGACGAGGAGGGGTCGTCGTCCATCCAGTCCAGTGACACCTACCGCGGCCCGGCGCCGATGTCGGAGCCGGAAACCCAGGCGATGGTCGGGCTGCTCGACCGGATCGGCTTCGCCTTCCAGGTCAACTGGCACTCGGCGGGTCAGTGGCTGCTCTACGCCGAGGGCTGGCAGACCGGCACCCCCACCGCGGACGACCCGATCTACTACGCCATGTCGGGCAACCTCGACGAGCCGGCGATCGACGAGTTCCACCCGGGTCTGAGCTCGGACGTCCTCTACGTCACCAACGGTGAGACCACCGACTACGCACACGCGGTGACCGGCGCGCTGGCGTGGACGCCGGAGCTCTCCGAGGGGTGCGACGGCTGCGGCTTCGTGTTCCCCGACGATCCTGCGCTGGTCGAGGCGGAGTTCCAGCGGAACCTGCCGTTCGCGCACTCGGTGGCCAGCTCCGCGGTCGACCCCGACGACCCGAAGACGGTCACCGGGATCACCACCAAGCCGTTCTACATCGACAGCGACGACCCGTACAAGCGCGGCAACCCGGGAGTCCACCTGAGTTTCGCCAGGTCGTACGGCGACCCACAGCCCGTCGCGGTGATCGCCAAGCGCAGCCTCGGCGCCGTGGAGGTGAAGTACCGCATCAACGGTGAGGACCCGCAATCGGCACCCACGTCCGAATGGGATGACGGGTCGAGGTACAACCCGGCTTCGGTCTACTACCACCAGCTGCGAGGCGAAGTGACCGGCACCGACCCCGGCGACTCGGTCGAAGTCTGGTTCGAAGGTGGCGGCCAGAGGAGTGAGTCGTTCACCTACCAGGCCGTGTCCGAGTCCGGCAACCGCGTGCTCGTGGTGGCCGCTGAGGACTACACCGGCGCCTCGCCTGTGCAGGATCCGGCAGGCCCGCACTTCGTCGACACGTACACCGACGCCCTGGCCGCCAACGGCCAGCAGGCCGACGTCTACGACATCGACGCCGCGGAGCGGATCGCCCCGGACGCCCTCGGAGTGCTCAGCCACTACGACGCCGTCATCTCGGAGACCGGAAACGACCTGGTCACGCGCATCGCCGGCCGCGGTGGCGGCAATGCCGACCGGCTGGCACTTGACGAGCTGCTCGAGTTCCGCTCGTACATGAACGAGGGCGGCAAGGTGCTTCTCGCAGGCGACTCCGCAGGCCAGCAGTACACCATGGCACAGCTCTACGACCCCAAGGGCGAGATCGCCTGCAGCCCGCTTCCCGCGGGTACGGACCCGCGGCGCTGCCTGCCGTTGTTCGGCTCGTTCTTCGGTGGTGACGCCACCAACGACGTGCTGCAGTACTACCTGGGTGGCTACGTCGCTGTGGCCAATGACGGTCACGTCGATGGCGCCGCGTTCGACTCGGTGGGCGTCGACGACCCGTTCACGGGCCTCGCGTGGGGCCTCGACGACCCCGTCTTCGCAGGCAACACGATCCGGAGGTCGTCGTTCCTTGCCACCAGCGGCATCCTGCCGACCGACCAGTACAAGCAGTTCGAGAGCTGGCCCGCGGCGCGGTACGACAAACCGGGCGGGCCGTTCGACCCGCACACCGGCGAGCAGTACGTCTACTCGCAGATCGCTGACGTCTCGTACAAGAGGCTCACCCGCGAGATCGCCGTGCCAGCAGGAGGCGGGTCGATGACGTTCTGGACGTCGTACGACACCGAAGCGGAATGGGACCACCTGTTCGTGGAGGCGCGTACACCCGGCGGTGACAACTGGACGACGTTGCCGGACGCCAACGGGAACACGACGACGGACACCGGCCAAAGCTGCGCCGCCGGCTGGGTCGAGCTGCACCCGCAGCTCGCGCACTACCAGACCTGGGACGGCGCCAACGCGTGCACGGACACCGGCACCACCGGCGCGTGGAACGCCGCCAGTGGCAACTCCAGCGGCTGGCAGGACTGGAGCATCGACCTCTCGGCGTACGCCGGCGACAGCGTCGAGATCTCCATCACCTACGCCAGCGACTGGGCGACACAGGGCATCGGCGTCTTCATCGACGACATCACGCTCCCCGACGGGACCAGCACGTCGTTCGAAACCGGCCTGGACGGCTGGGACATCACCGGATCGCCTGAAGGCAGCGCGCCCAACGTCAACGACTTCATCCGAACCGACGCATCGGGCTTCCCGGTCGGCAACGCGATCGCCACGCCGCACTCGCTGCTGCTGGGCTTCGGTCTGGAGGGCGTCTCGACCGAACCCGAACGCAACGCAGTGATGGAACGGGCGCTCAACCACCTGCTGGAGTAGGAGGAGTCAGACCCCTTCGTGGTCGCTGAAGCAGGCTGGACGAACGGTTCACCTCGCTTTAGCACTCCACCGACCGGGATGCACCCCACTGCTGACCAGGGGTTCGTCGTCGCCGCCGTCACCGCCACCGCGGCCTGAGCATCTGAACCGATCCAGTGGTTCAGTCCACCGGCGAGGAGGTGCGTCTTTCCGCCGCGAGTCGGACGCCCTGCAACGCACTCTCATGCCGCGATCCGACCGCTGATGCCGATTAGCGGGCGCTCCCACGGCGTCAGGCAACCGCACTCACTTCCGCCAATCGCGCGAAGCGCTGAGGAGTGCGAGTCGGTCTGACCCTGAAGGCGGGTGACCTGCCGACTACATTGCGGTTCATGGAGTTGTCCGTCTGTGTCACCGACGACGAGTACGAGGCGTGGCGAGCTGTCCGGCTCGCCGTCGAGCCTGAATCGCGCTGCCACAGCGTCGAGGAGCTTCGTGCGCAGGACTCGTCGGACCGTCTGCTGCTGCTCGCCGTCGAGGACAGCGACGTGGTGGGTTCCGGCATCGCCGATCGGGGCGAGATCGCCGGGGCGGGGTTCGTGGCTCCGCGTGTCCTGTCCGGGCATCGTCGCCTGGGCGTGGGGTCGGCGCTCCTGCGCGTCCTGGCCGAGCACTGCAGCGGCCTGGGCCTCTCCGCGGTCGGGACCAGCGTCGATGATGAGGGGTCCTTGGCGTTCGCCGAGCGTTTCGGGTTCGTCGAGGTCGACCGCGAGGTCGAACAGGTACGCAGGGTGGCGGACGAACCGACTCCGCTGGCTCTGCCGGCCGGCGTCGAGGTGGTCGAGGCGAGCCAACGCCCCGATCTCTGGGCCGCCTGTTTCGAGACGTTCGGCAAGGAGGTGCTCTCCGACTTCGCCCTGTACGCGCCGCTGGAGATCAGTGCCGAGCAGTGGAACACGACCTGGAGCGGCAACCCGAAGTGGTTGGCCCTGTTCGACGACGAGGTGATCGGCTGCGCTGGTCTCAACCGCGACACCGACCGATCCGAACGCGCCGAGAACGCCCTGACCGCAGTCAGCCGCGCCTGGCGCGGCCGTGGCATCGCGTCACATCTCAAGCGCCGAACCCTGCACTGGGCTGCTCTCAACGGACTGGAAGAGATCTACACCTGGACCCAGGCCGGGAACTCGCCGATGCTGCGCCTCAACGAACACCTCGGCTACGTCACCACGCGCCACGGCATCACGGTCTCCCGGGCGCTTCCGCTCACCACCTGACGACGACGAACATCTCGACCGATGAGCGGTTGCTGGTCGAACGCCCCTACCCATCGATGGGCCGCAGATTGCGCGACGCGCGCCGCGGAAACGCGCTGCTAGCGTCGCGTCCATGACGAGCGAGGCCGCGCCGCCCGTGAAGGAAAGTCCGGCGATCCGCCCGCGGGGAGCTGCCGGGATCTTGAGCCTTCACCCACCACGTCGGGAGGGGGATGAACAGCCGGTCAGTCGTCGGGCATCGAGCGGCGGTCGCCGACCCGGCGGTCGGTGAGCGGGAAGGCGAGCGAGCCGGCGCGGACCCACCACTCCATCACGTCGTAGGCGAGCCGCCCCGCCATGACGGATGGGTCGCCGTCCGACAGTCGTGCGGCCTCGGCAGCGTCGCAGGCGAAGATCGACATCCCGCGGTACGACGGGTCGCTCTGCTCGTCGAACGGGCCCCTGACGACCACCACGCCCTGCCGTGACAACTCGGCGCGGTAGGCGAGGTGGCGCGCCTGGAGTGCGTCGAGCTCCTCGTCCGACATCTCCGGCGCTTCTGCCGGCCGCCGCAGGACCACGACCGTGTAGACGTCGAACGCGTCGGGGATGTTGGGATCGCGTGGCATCGGTCCGCTCCTAGGCTGCGCTGCGCAAGGCTAGCCTGCCTCCCGGGCGACACCTGGGAGGCTCAGCCGCTCGGCACTCGAGCCGGCAGTTCGGCCCTTAGCCGGACCAGGGCGTCGGGAAGGCGGCGGGGCTGCGGCGACCCTTCGCGTCGACGGAACGGATGGCGAAGAAGACGTTGTCCTTCGACAGATTGACCACCTCGCTCAGGCCACTGACCCGGATGACATGCGTCCAGTCGTCCTCGATGGTGGGTCGCCACACGACCTCGTAGCCGGCCGCACCGGGCACCTCATCCCAGGACAAGGTCGTGTTGTTGTCCAGCGCGCGGGTGTCGATCCGGGCGTTCTTCGGGGTGCCGGGAGCCATCGCCAGCGACCAGAGGGTGGCCGCGTTGGCGCGCGCCACACCGGCGATGTAGTCGAAGTCGCAGAACTTGGGCAGGTCGCCGAACTGGACGCCGTTCTCGATCCGCACGTCCTGGTGCTGATGCGCGTAGTTCTCGTTCGGCTCGGTGAACCGCGCTGCGGGGAAGCCGCGCTCCAGGAACGGGATCTGGTCACCACCGCGCAGGTAGCGGTCGCGGCGGTAGATCACGCGCACCCGCATGTCCGTGGCCCCGTTGTCGGCGACCTCGGTCACGAATCGGGCCAGCTGCCGGGCAGGGGAGTCGTTCTCGCCGCCGACGGAGCGGCGCACCATCGCCTCCTCCTCGGTCTCGGAGGTCGGCACACCCTCGGCGAACAGCCGGAGACTGCGCGGGTCGCGGGTGCCGTCGTCGGCGGTCGAGCTGCCGACTATGTCGTTGGTGAACATGCCCTGCACGTCCGCCTCGTTGTCCAGCAAGACCTGCGCCATGTGGTCGGACCCGTAGAGCCCTTGCTCCTCGCCGGCGACCGCAGCGAACACCAGCGTGGCCTTGGGCTTGTGGGTCGCGAACACCCGGGCCAGCTCCATCGAGACCGCCACACCCGACGCGTCGTCGTCGGCGCCCGGGGCATCGTCGGTGGAGTTCATGACGTCGGTGACACGGGAGTCGTAGTGACCGGAGATGAGGTAGACCCGGTCGGGCTCCTCACTGCCCCGCAGTGTCGCGAGCACGTTGGTGATGATCGTGGGGGCGGGGATCCGGTCAGCGATCTCCTGAAGGTAGGACTGCTTCTCGACCGTCATCCGTCCGCCGGACGCCGCGGCGTACGACGACATGGTGCCGAAGATCCAGTCGCGGGCGGCCCCGATGCCGCGGTCCGGGTCGTCCTGCGACGACAGGGTGTGCCGGGTGCCGAACGAGGCGAGCTTGCGGACGTTGGCCTCGATCCGCTTGCGGTCGATGCGGCGCAGGATGCCGCGGAGCTCGGCGTCCGGCGCCTGCGGGCGATTCGAACGGCCGGGGCCGTCTGGCCAGTCCTCTCCCGAATCGAGGCCGCCGGCGCCGTGCGCTGCGGTGGGGAGGCCGACGAGAGTGGCACCGGTTCCGGCTGCGGTGCCGGCCAGAAAGATCCGGCGCGTGGCGTGAGTGGTCTTGTGTTCCCGAGAGTTGTCGAACATTCATCTATCCCAACCCCAATCGCAGGGAGATGTAAAGACCCATCGCCTGGACGCTCTCGACTCGTGGCCATGAACCCGCGCTATGAAGGAGTGACCACGACCTTGCCGAGAGCGCGTCCCTCGCCGACGTGAGCCAGCGCGGCGGCAACCTCGTCGAGCGCGAAGGTGCGGTCGATGTGGATCCTGAGATCCCCGGCAACGCAGAGGTCGGCAAGGGGCTCGAAGTGGGCCGGACCCTGCTTCACGACGAGCACCCCGATCGAGCGACCGGTGACCCGCCCAACCACCGAGCCGACGGTGAGCACGCGCAACAGCGCGCGCATCGACCCGCCCACGCACCGATACCTGCCGCCAGGTGCCAGCGCGCGCCGGTAGGCGAAGACCGACCTGTGCGCGACCAGATCCAGGATCAGGTCGTACGGCTGGGCCGCCCGGGTGAAGTCGGCCCGGCGGTAGTCGACCACGTCGTCCGCGCCCACCGACCGCATGAAGTCCTGCTTGGCGGCGTTGTCGACACCCGTCACGTGAGCACCGAGCCGCTTGGCGAGCTGAATGGCGAAGGATCCTGACCCTCCGCCTGCGCCGTTGATCAGCATGCGGGTGCCCGCCAGGGCCCTTTCCGTGCCCCGGAGAGCGATCGCTCCCGCCTGCGGGATGGTCGACGCCTCGGCGAAGGTGAGCTGGGAGGGCTTGTGGGCGAGTGCGGATTCCGGGGCAAGCGCGTACTCCGCGAAGCCACCCATCAGCGCGAGGTTGTCGCCGTACACCTCGTCTCCGGGTCGAAACCGGGTCACCCCTTCGCCGACGGCGTCGACCACGCCGGCGATGTCCGATCCGAGAGTCCGACGGGCCGGGCGAGCGCAGCCCGCCGATCCGGGCGTACGCCGGCGATCCGCGCAGGCTCTCCCAGTCACTGAGGTTGATCGAGGTCGCAGCGACCTTGACCCGCACCTGCCCCGTGGCGGGTGACGGCACCGGGACGTCCTCGACGCGCAGCACATCGGGCGACCCGTACCGGTCGTAGACGACGGCCTTCACCCCGCGCCCCCACTCTCAGGCGTTCGCGATCGACTTCCAGTCCTCGAGTCGCTGAGCGATCAGTTCCGCACGCTTCTGCGCGTCGCTCCCATCCAGGATGCTCAGATCCCCGGGATCGGCGCGCACGTAAACGCCGGCGGTCCGCGCGTTGAGCTCCCGGTTCGCGTCGGAACGAGTCGTCCAGTACCCGGCGGCGCGATCGGCGGACTCGGCCCGAATCTCTGCCGTTCCCTCCAGCCGAGGCGCATTCGCGTGGCGCGGCCGTTCGCCGTTCCAGTAGTAGAAGATGCTCGGGGGATCCTTCTTCTCCTTCGTCGCCTCGCTCCAGTACCGCGACGAGAGGGTGCCGTCCTCCTGCCAGGCGCGGCCGGCGACTCCCAGAGCCCCGTCGCGGCCTCGGGAGATCCGCAGAAGGCTGACCGCCGACGGCTCCTCCGGGCTGCGCTCCGTCAACGAGAGCTGCCACCACAGGCCTTCCAGGCTCGCGGCACGACCCTCGGCCTCGATCGCCTTCCGAGCTTCTGGTTGACGGCCCTCATCTCCGAAGGTGTCGTCGCGTCGCCGTACCGCACGCACGTCAGTCCCAGGAGATCGCTGGGGAGCTTTGGCGCCATTGGCGTGGAGGATGAACGTTCGGCGCATTCCGAGAGCGCCGCCGAAGAGGCCTGCCTCGAAAACCACATTGTCCCGTGGAGACGCCTGTCCGGATCCTGCGGATTCGGATGCGGGAGGGCTGGTGGCCGTCCAGTCATCCTGGGCGAACACGAACGCGGCGAAATCGACCTCATGGGTGAGCTCGACGAGCCGCTCCAGCGTCGACGTCCCCGGGTTGAACGAGGTGGTCCACGGTTCGACGTCCGCGACCTCTCCCAGACCGCGGGTCAGTGCCCGCAACAGCTTCTCCTGCTTCCCCGACGAGCCAAGGAAGATGCGAGGCTTCTCCATCCGTCCCTCCCGACGAGCCACCTTGCGGCGTGCCAGCCATCGTAGGGGAATGGAGCGGCCGGATCAGCCCGCGGGCCAGTCCTCCGGATACTCCTCCGCGGCCTTCTCGTGCTCCTTGTAGAGCCGCTTGCGCACCTTGGTCGGCAACCGGTCGCCGAACACGGTGCCGTGGGTGTGGTCGGTCTCGTGCTGAAGGCAGCGGGCGAGCAGCCCGTCCCCGGAGAAGGTCACCGGTTCACCGTCCAGCCCGGTGCCAGAGACGGTCGCGAAGCCGGAGCGCGGACAGGGGACGAAGGCACCAGGCAGCGAGAGGCAGCCCTCCTCGCCCTCGTCCAGGCGGCGGTCGCGCCCCTCGGGCAGGGTCAGCACCGGGTTGCACACCACGCCGACCGTGCGGTCACCGGCCTTGTCGAGGCAGTCGAAGACGAACACGGCGAGGTCGACCCCGATCTGGCAGGCCGCGAGCCCGACGCCGTCGGCGGCGTACATCGTCGCGACCATGTCGGCGACCAGGTCGCGCAACGTGTCGTCGTACTCCGTCACCCGCTTCTGCGGGACGTGCATGACCGGGGTTCCCCAGCGGGTCATCGGGCGCACGGTGCCACCGTCGGGGAGGAGGCCGTACGGCGCGTGCTGGGCTCGGGCATGCGCGGGAGCCTAGCCAGCGCCGGTGTGAGGGGAGACACGGCCCACGGTGGTAGAGGTATGTGTAACTCAGAGTTACGTTATCCGCATGTCCCTGACCAAGAGCCTCAAGCCGGGCGGCAAGCACGGCCTGTCGTCGAAGGAGACCCGCGACCCGATCGGGTTCGCCGTGGCCGCGCTCAACAAGCTGGCGCAGAGCGACCTGATCGACCGGGTGGGGCTCCGCAAGCAGGCGGAGCAGACGGTCTTCACCGTGACCCGCAGCGGATTCCGGACCGCGACCACGGCCAGCCGGACCTTCGCGCGTGCCGGCAGGCGAGGCGAGCGAGGAGTCAGGGTCAAGGCCACGGAGTCGCGAGGTGTCTTCGACCTCACGCCCACAGACGACGAGCAGATGCTGGTCGACGTCGTGACCGAGTTCGCGACGGAGATGGTGCGCCCGGCTGCCGCCGAGGCGAATGACGCCTGTGCCGCGCCCGACGAGGTCCTCGCGGCCGGCGCCGAGATCGGGCTGCCGATCCTCGGGATCCCCGAAGCGCTGGGTGGCATCTCGGAGGAACGCTCCGCCATGGCGGGAACGCTGGTCGCCGAGGCGCTGGCGCACGGCGACATGGGACTGGCGGTCGCCACGCTGGCGCCGGGCTCTGTCGCCACCGCGATCGGCCTGTGGGGAACCGACGAGCAGCAGAGCACCTACCTGCCGGCCTTCAGCGAGGACGACGTCCCGGCCGCGGCCCTGGCCCTCAACGAGCCGACGGTCCTCTTCGACGTCCTCCGCCCATCGACGACGGCCACCAGGGACGGAGCCGGGTACGTCCTCAACGGCATCAAGTCTCTGGTCCCACGCGGAGCCGACGCGGAGCTCTTCGTCGTGGGCGCCGAGCTCGAAGGCGAGCCGGTGCTCTTCCTCGTGGAGTCCGCGACCGACGGACTCCAGGTCGAGGGGGACCCTGCGATGGGGCTCCGCGCGGCGACGCTGACCAGGCTCACGCTCACCGACGTCCGCGTCGATGCGGCCGCCATCCTCGGCGAGGTCGACGGCACGACGTACGCCGAGTGCGTACGGCTCTCGCGCCTGGCCTGGTGCGCCCTCGCCGTCGGGACCGGGCAGGCCGTGCTCGACTACGTGACGCCGTACGTGAAGGAGCGGGAGGCGTTCGGCGAACCCGTCGCCCATCGCCAGTCCGTGGCGTTCATGGTCGCCGACATCGCGATCGAGCTGCAGTCGATGCGACTGCTGACCTACAAGGCGGCCAGCCGAGCCGCCGCCGGCAAGGACTTCTCCCGCGAGGTCGCTCTCGCCCGCACATTTGTGCGCCGACAAGGGGATGCAGATCGGGCTCGACGGGGTGCAGCTGCTCGGCGGCCACGGTTTCGTCAAGGAGCACCCGGTCGAGCGGTGGTACCGCGACCTGCGTGCCATCGGCGTCATGGAAGGAAGCGTGCTGGTCTGATGATCCACCTCGACGATCCGAAGAGGTTCCGGCCTCTGGTGGGGCAGGCCCACCAGGTCGCCATGAACATGCTGCGGCCCATCTCGCGCAAGTACGACCGTGCGGAGCACGAGTACCCGAAGGAGCTCGACATGCTGGCGGCGATGGTCGACGGCCTGTCGGAGTCCGGGGCGAGCGAAGGCGCCGGAGCGGCAGGAGTCCGCCGCGACGAGACCGGCGGTTCCGACGAGGACCGGGAGTCAGGAACGGCACCAACCTGGCGTCGGTGATGTCGATCGCCGAGATGTGCTGGGGCGACGTCGGCCTCCTGCTCTCGATGCCGCGCCAGGGCCTCGGCAACTCAGCCATTGCTTCGGTCGCCGACGAGGAGCAGCACGAGCGGTTCGACGGGCTGTGGGCGTCGATGGCCATCACCGAGCCCGGGACCGGCTCGGACTCGGCCAGCATCACGACGACGGCCAGGCTGGACGGCGATCACTACGTCATCAACGGCGAGAAGATCTTCGTGACCTCCGGCGACCGCTGCGACGCGGTGGTGGTCTGGGCAACGCTCGACAAGGACCTCGGCCGGCCGGCGATCAAGTCGTTCGTGGTTCCCAAGGGCACACCCGGGATGAACGTGGAGCGGCTCGAGCACAAGCTCGGCATCCGGGCCTCCGACACGGCCACCATCCGGTTCGAGGACTGTCGGGTCCCCGCCGCCAACCTGCTCGGCTCGCCCGATATCGACCCCAAGCAGGGCTTCGCCGGAGCGATGGCGACCTTCGACAACACCCGACCGCTGGTCGCCTCGATGGCCGTGGGTTGCGCGCGTGCGGCACTCGACCTGACCCGTGAGCTCCTGGCAGACGCCGGCGTCGCCATCGACTACGACCGACCCGCCGCTGACCCAGACGGCGGCGGCGGCGAAGTTCCTCCAGATGGAGGCCGACTGGGAGGCCGCCCACCTTCTGACCCTGCAGGCCGCGTGGATGGCCGACAACGGCAAGCCGAACTCGCTCGAGGCCTCGATGGCCAAGGCGAAGGCCGGGCGGGTGGGCTCCGACATCACGCTCAGCTGCGTGGAGCTCGCGCGGCTCGGTCGGCTACAGCGAGGCCGAGCTGCTGGAGAAGTGGGCGCGGGACTCGAAGATCCTCGACATCTTCGAGGGCACCCAGCAGATCCAGCAGCTCATCGTGGCCCGTCGGGTCCTGGGGTTGTCGTCGCGCCGAGCTCAAGTAGCTCACGCCGTCAGCCCCGCCAGCGCCGCGACGTCGTCGGGCCCGGCCAGGTCCTGCAGGCTCAGGAACACGGTCTGGACTCCGCGCTCGGCCAGCTCCCCGTAGCGGTCGCGCTGGTCGGCCACGGTTCCGGCATTCGTACGCCGCGCGTAGGCCGCCGCCGCGGTCCGGCCGCGGAGCTTCTCCACCCGGGCCCAGGTGTCGTCGCGGTCGCGCCCGACGACGGGCAGGTCGAGCACGGTCACGGCGACCTCGGCCGGGTCGCGGCCACGTCAGGCAGTGCCGACGCAGCACTCGATCTTGCGGTCGAGCGTGCCCGGGTCGCAGCGACGTTGATCCCGTCGGCCGAGCCGGGCCGCGATCCGCATCGTCCGCGCTCGCCCCCGCCGCCGACGATGACCGGGACGGCGCCGGCCGGCCGCGGGTAGGACGTCGTCTCGGGGAGGCTGACCCGCTCGCCGTCGTACGCCTTGGTCCCGGCGGCCCACAGCGCCCGCATGGTCTCGATGGACGACTCGAGAGAGTCGAGCCGTTCGCGCGGCGGGCGGGAAGGGCAGCCCGAACGCGGCGTGCTCACGCTCCCACCAGCCGGCGCCGATCCCGACGAATGCCCGGCCGCCGGACAACGCGTCGAGGGTGGCCGCCGCCTTGGCGATGATCCCGGCCGGCCGGAACGTCACCGGCGTGACCAGGGTGCCGAGCCGCAGCCGGGTGTCCAGCGCCGCCAGCAGGCCGAGGGTGACCCACGGCTCGGGGATCGGCTCCCAGGCCCGGCCGACCTGCGGGATCTGGATCAGATGGTCCATCAGGGCGATCCCCGAGAAGCCGGCCCCGTCCGCGGCCAGCGCCACGTCGCGCAGCCAGCCGGCCGGTTCCTCGCCCCAGGGGAACCGCGACACCTGGAGCACGATCTCGAGCCCCTGGGAGGTAGCGCCGCTGGCGTGCCCGCGTCGGCCGCGGTGGCTCGACCCGCTCGCCCGGGGTTCTGGCTCGACCGCGAGGTGTCGCCTGTCCGGGCGACGCGTGGACGAGGTCCCAGCCCTCGACAGCGAGCTCGTCGAGGACCGCCGCATCCGCTTCAGCTGCGCCGGCGAGGACCGGCGCCGGTACCGGTCGGTCCCGCTCGGCGTTGCGCCGGCCGGCACTCCGCTTCCGGGGTCGACGACCACGACCGCGACCCCCGGCAGGCCGGCGTCGCGGGCGGTCGTCAGCCACGCCGCCGCCTCCGACGTCGAGACCGAGCGTGTCGACGACCGTGGTGAGCCCGCGGCCCAGCCGGGCCGCGACGATCTGTCGAGCAGCGTGAACGCGTCCGTCGAGGCGTCGAGGTCGTGCGGCCCGCTGCCGACGACACCACGGAGCGCATCGGAGGAGACGACCTCCTCCCGCCGGTAGCGAGCCTCGGCCCACGCGGACTTGCCCGAGCCCGAGGCGCCGACCAGGACGACGAGGGCGGGATCGGGGAGGCGCGAGCTCACCCCCGCACTATCCCTTGTCGGCGTCTCCCGTGGGGGTGGGTGCGCCCGCCGGCCGGCGCGGCGGAAGCTTGTCCCCGGGCACCGACTTCTTGGTGACCTTCTTGGCAGGAGTCTTCTTGGCGGCTGACTTCTTGGCTTCTTCGCAGACTTCTTCGCCGGGGCCGTCTTCTTCGCCGGGGCCTTCTTGGCCACCACCTTCGCGACATGGGCCGGCGTCGGCGTGTCCTCGGCCGGGGAAGCGGGTGGGGGTTCCGGCGCGGGCTCGGGCTCCGCCCGCATCGCGGGGGCGGGTGCCGGCGGTGGTGGCGGCGTCGCGGTGGCCCTGGCCGACCTCCGCTGTGCGGCGTACTCGGACGCGGCATCCGCAACCTTGGTGGCACCCGCGACGGCCATCTTGGTGGCGCGGCCCGCGACGACCAGTCCGGTCTCGAACGTGGTGCGGGCGGCGGACTTGATCTTGTCGAGGGGCAGCTTCTGGGCCACGGGTGCAATCCCTTCGCGCGGTTCTGACGATGCTCTGGTCAGTCAAGCACGAGGACCGCACGCGCGAGGTCGCGCGTGCGGTCCTGGAGCTTGAACGGTCAGGAGACGGTACGGAACGGGTCGTGCTCGGAGAGGATCTTGTCGACGCGGGCCTGGTCGAGTCGGGCGTAGACGGCCTGGTTCTCCTGCGCGTCCCGCACGCACTTGGCAAGCGTGAAGGACGACGTGGTCAGGTACATCACCCCGAGGCCGAGGAAGGCCCGGATCCACGGATCGACCGGCAGGTAGATCACGGCGAAGATCATGGTCAGCAGGGCCACGCCGAACGAGATTCCGGCCTGCATGAAGAAGGCGTTGGTGTTCTTGGACTGGTTGGGAGTGCTCATGGCAGAGAGCCTCCACCGGACCCGGGCCGCGGCCACCCGCCGTCGTACCCGATCGCGACTGAGTACGACGGCTCAGGTTCTGGTTGGCAGACTGCACGCATGGCGGCGAAGAAACGCAGTGACCTGATCGTCTCTGTCCTCGACGACGCGTTCGCGCCGTTGATGAAGGCAGATCCGGTGGCGTTCCGCGCCAAGTACCGCAAGATGGCCTCGGATCCGCACGCGTTCTACCGGGGTACGCGCGTGCCTGTTCTACGCCGACGTCACGAAGGACGAGGACCCCTTCGTCGACGACCACAGCGGGCGGATCTGGGTGCACGGCGACCTGCACGTGGAGAACTTCGGGACCTACCTCAACGCCAACGGGCGGCTGGTCTTCGACATCAACGACTTCGACGAGGCCTACCTGGGTCGCTTCACGTGGGACCTGCAGCGCTTCGCCGCGTCGTTGGCTCTCATGGGGTGGCAGAAGGCGCTGCCCGAGGACGCCGTGCGCCGGCTCATCGGCAAGTACGTCCGCTCGTACCTCTCGCAGGTGGACGAGTACCGCGCCAGTGGCGACGACGAGGACGACTTCGCGCTGCATCTGGACAACACCCACGGCCCCATCCACCACGCGCTGGTGACCGCGCGGTGCCGGCGCCGCGCCGACCTTCTCGATGACGCGACCATGCTCGCGGACGGCACCCGGAGGTTCCGGGACGGCCACTCCACCCGGCGACTGAGCAGGACCGAGCGGACGAACGTGGTCCGGGCCTTCGAGCGCTATCTCGAGACGATCCCGGAGGACAAGCGCTTCAACCGGGAACTGTTCTACGACCTGCGCGACCTGGTGGGGAAGTCCGGCTTCGGGATCGGCAGCGCCGGGCTGCCCGCCTACAACGTGCTGGTGGAGGGCTTCAGCCAGGCCCTGGACAACGATGTCGTGCTGTCGATGAAGCAGGCGAACATTCCGGCGGTGAGCCGCTTCGTCGACTCCGACGAGGTCGACGGGTACTTCGACCACGAGGGCCACCGGACCGTCGTCAGCCAGCGCGCCCTGCAGGTGCACACCGATCCGCTGCTCGGCTACACGACGCTCGACGGCGTGGGGTACGTGGTGTCCGAGGTGTCGCCCTACGAGGTGGACCTCGACTGGTCGATCATCACCGAGCCGGCCGACATCGCTGCCGTCGTGGACCTGCTCGGACGGGCGACCGCGAAGATCCACTGCGCGTCGGACGAGGACAGCGAGCAGGATCTCGTCGACTTCCAGGTCGAGGACGCGATCGCCGAGAGCCTGGATCGCCGACGCCGCGAGTTCACAGGGTGGGTCACCGACTTCGGGATGGAGTACGCCAACCGGGTCCGCGAGGACCACGCCCTCTTCGTGCACGAGTTCCGCGAGGGCAGGATCGGCGTCTCGGCCACCTAGGGCGGGTTGACCACGTCGGCCGCGCCTGCCGGTTCGGCGAGGAGATGGGCCGGTGACCGGAAACCCCCCGCCACGAATGCCGCATCCACCGCCCGGGCCACCGCGTCGACCCTCTCCGTCGGCACCAGGGCGATGCTGGAGCCGCCGAAGCCGCCTCCGGTCATGCGGGCACCCAGCGCGCCGGCCTCGACGGCGGTCGTGACGGCCGCATCCAGCTCGGGACAGGAGATCTCGAAGTCGTCGCGCATGGACACGTGAGAGTCGAGGAAGATCCGGCCCACCTCGTCCCAGTCGCCGGTCTGCACCGCCGAGACGACCGCGTCGACGCGGGCGATCTCCGAGACCACGTGCCGGGCGCGGCGCCGGAGCCGGTCGTCGGGAAGCTCCTCGACCTCGGCGGGCCCTACCGCGCGCAGCGTGGCGACCCCCAGCTCGGCGGCCGCCGCATCGCAGTCGGCCCGCCGCGCGCCGTACCCGCCGTCGACCAACGCGTGCGACACCTTGGTGTCGGTGACCAGGAGCGCGAGACCGGCCTCCGCGAGCGCCAGCTCAACGGGGGTCGTGCTGTCATCGGCGAAGTCGATGAGCAGTGCCGAGCCGGGACGCGCCAGCAGCGCAATGGTCTGGTCCATGCCGCCGGTCGGTGCCCCGGCGAACTCCCGCTCGGCACGCACGCACGCCGCGGCCAACCGGCGGCGCCCGGTCTCGTCGAGCGGCAACCCGAGCAGCGAGGCCACGGTCACCGCGACGGCACACTCCAGCGCTGCCGAGCTCGAGAGTCCCGAGCCGATCGGGACCGTGCTGTCGATGGCGACGTCGAGCCCGGGTACGTCGAGCCCGTCCTCGCGGAGCGCCCACGGCACGCCCACGACGTACGCCGCCCACCCGGGCACCGCGCCCGGTCCGACCTCGTCCAGTGCGGCCTCGACGACGCCGGGCTCCTGACGGCTGCTGACGCGAACGACCTGGTCCCCGCGCGGGGAGACGGCGGCGAACGTCGCGTGGCCCAGGGCCAGCGGGAGGCACAGCCCGCCGTTGTAGTCGGTGTGCTCGCCGATCAGGTTGACCCGGCCCGGCGCCCGGGCGACGACGCCTGCGGAGCCGTCGTAGGTGACTCGGAACAGCTCGCGCACGGCGTCGGCGCCTGCGGCCGGCGTACCCGGCTCCACGAAGGCCATGGCGCCACCCTAGGGAACCGGCGTGACCTCGAGGGCTCCCGACCGTTGAGGAGATGTCCGCCCGCCGTCCCAGGAGGTATCCATGCGCCGACCGGTGCGCCTTCTCGCCGCAGCCGCGCTCGCTGCCGCCACGTTCGTGCCCGCGCTCCCCGGGCCCGCCCATTCAGGACCGGCCCCGGCTCCTGGGCTCGCTCCCGTGCAGGACTTCCTCAGTGGCCGGCTCACGTCCCTCCTCAGCGGCAAGAAGGTCACCGTCCTGGTTCACGGCAGCAGTCTCGCGGCCGCGGAGAACGCAGTTGCGGCCACCGGCATGACCCGAACGTCGAGCTTCGACGGGATCGGTGTCGTGGTGGCCAGGGCCACCAAGGCGCAGATCACCGCCGCCCGCCTGCAGCCGGGCGTGACCTACCTCGAGGGCAACCAGCCGATCGAGCTGTCCGGATACACCTCCAACACCGCCACCCGCGGGAGACGAGGCGTTCCGGACGCTCACGGGAGCCGACGGCAACGCCCTGGGCGGTGCGGGCGTCAGCGTCGGTCTCATCGACTCCGGCGTCGACCCGACCCACCCCTACCTCCAGGACCAGGGCGGCACCAGTGCGGTCGTCAGCAACCACAAGGTGCTCTGCGACCCGCTCGAGGCTGCCTGCCAGGTCCTGGACGTCGGCACGAGCGTGACACCGACACCCTCTCCGTCGGCGGGCACGGCACGCACGTGGCCGGGATCATCGCCGGCCGGCCCACCGAGCTGAGCACCGGCGAGACCCTCCACGGCGCCGCGCCCAGTCCAAGATCGTCTCCCTGTCGACAGGTGCCGCCCTCGTCATCCTCGGCGCAGACACCGCCCTCAACTGGGTACTGGAGAACCACGAGGCGCCGTGCGGCGCCGACGTCCCGGCCACGGTGTGCCCGCCGATCAAGGTGACCAACAACTCCTACGGTCCCAGCGGGGGCGGGGAGTTCGACCCGAACTCCGCGACCGTGAAGCTGCAGCGCGAGCTCGCTGCGGAAGGTGTCGTGACCGTGTGGGCGAACGGCAATGACGGCGGCGACGGCTCGGCGAGCCTGTCCAACCCGCCGGGCATGGACCCCACCGGCGGCGTGATCTCCGTGGCGTCGTACAACGACCTCGACAGCGGCACCCGCGACGGTGAGGTCAGCGAGTTCTCCTCGCGCGGCCAGAACGGTGACTTCTCGACCTACCCCGACATCTCCGCGCCAGGCGACATGATCACGTCCTCCTGCCGGATCTACCTCCCGATCTGCACGACCGGACTCGACTTCGTCGATGGCGGGGACTACAACACGATCAGCGGAACCTCGATGGCGGCGCCGCACATCGCCGGAATCGTGGCCCAGCTGTTCCAGAAGTCGCCCGCGCCACACCAGCCCAGGTGGAGACCGCGATCCGGTCCACGGCCCACAAGTACGCCTTCGGGGCGCCGTACCAGCCCGGCCCCGACGGCGTCACGACGTCCTTCGACAAGGGAGCAGGCCTGGTCGACGTCGTCGCGGCGGCAACCGCCCTCCCGTAGAGGGCGGCCGCGACGACGTGGGCCGGCCCGGCCGAGTAGCGTCCCGTGGGTGCGCTTCCTCGATGATGCGGCCCCACCGCACGACCTGACGTACGACGACGTCTTCATGGTGCCCCGGCACTCCGCGGTCGCCAGCAGGTACGACGTCGACCTGTCGACAGACGACGGCACCGGGGCGAACCTGCCACTCGTCGTGGCGAACATGACGGCGATCGCCGGCAAGAGGATGGCGGAGACCGTGGCCCGGCGGGGAGCGCTCGCGGTCATCCCGCAGGACATCCCGATCCCGGTCGTGGCCGATGTCGTGTCGTTCGTGAAGTCCCGGCACCACGTCTACGACACGCCGATCGAGCTGCGGCCGGACCAGACGGTGGCGGAGGCGCTGGCGTTGATCCCCAAGCGGGCGCACCGGGCGGCGGTCGTCGTCCAGGAGTCGCGCCCCGTCGGCGTCGTGTCCGAGGCGGACTGCGTGGACGTGGACCGGTTCGCGCAGGTGGCGCACGTGATGAACCAGGACTTCGTCCGAATCGACGCCGACACCGAGCCCCGGACCGCCTTCGACGCACTCGATGCGGCACACGCGCCGATGGCGGTTGCCGTGGACGCGGAGGGCTCGCTGGTCGGTGTCCTGACCGCCACCGGAGCCTTGCGCGCCACTCTCTACCGACCTGCCGTCGACCAGGCCGGCGGGTTGCGGCTCGCCGCGGCGATCGGTGTGAACGGCGAGGTCGAGGGCAACGCCTCGGCCCTGCTGGAGGCCGGCGTCGACTGCCTGGTCGTGGACACCGCCCACGGGCACCAGGACCGAATGCTCGAGGCGCTGGCGGTCGTCCGCTCGCTGTCGCCGAGCGTGCCGATCGCTGCCGGCAACGTGGTGTCTGCGGACGGCACGCGGGCCCTGATCGAGGCCGGAGCCGACATCATCAAGGTCGGGGTCGGGCCGGGTGCCATGTGCACGACCCGGATGATGACCGGCGTCGGGCGCCCGCAGTTCTCCGCGGTCGCGGAGTGTGCCGCGGCCGCCCGGACCCTCGGCAAGCACGTGTGGGCGGACGGGGGAGTACGCCATCCCCGAGATGTGGCCCTCGCCCTTGCGGCCGGCGCGTCCTCGGTGATGATCGGCTCCTGGTTCGCGGGCACCCACGAGTCGCCCGGCGACCTCATGCACGACGCGGACGGGCGTGCCTTCAAGGTGTCCTTCGGCATGGCCTCCGCCCGGGCAGTGGCCGGTCGAACGGCATCGGAGTCGGCGTACGACCGGGCGAAGAAGGGGCTCTACGAGGAGGGCATCTCCTCCTCCCGGATGTATCTCGACCCGACCCGCCCCGGTGTGGAGGACCTGATCGACGAGATCTGCTCCGGGCTGCGGTCGGCCTGCACGTACGCCGGAGCCCGATCACTCGTCGAGCTCCACGACCGGGCGGTCGTCGGCGTCCAGTCGGCAGCCGGGTTCCATGAGGGTCGGCCGCTCGCGACGAGCTGGTGAGGACCCGCCCCGACGTCGCGAGGATCACGGCGATGGGCCCTCGCGCTGATAATCTGCCGCCTCGAGAGGGGCTGGCATGGCTGGATCGAGGCGGGCAGAACCGCAGGCGCGTCGACGCGCTCGTGAGTCGCGTCCGCGACGCCACCGCATCGCCTTCCGCCGCGCCCGATCGCTCGCGGGAGCGCTGGGAGTCACCCTGCTCGGAGCCGTGGTGCCAGGGGCCGGCTACGTCTGGACCCGGCGGCGGCTGGGGTACGTCATCCTGGTCCCGAGCCTCGTGGTCGCCGCCCTCCTCGTGGTCTACGCCCGGGACTTCCGTCACCTGATCGACGTCGCCTTCGACCCGTTCCGCTTGCGGGTGGCGGCCGTCCTGCTCGCCGTCGGGTTCCTGGTCTGGGCCTTCACCGTCGTGACGACGTACCTGATGGCGCGGCCCCCGCGGATCCGTCGCGGGCAGAGCCGCCTCGGGATGGGTCTGGTCTGCGCCGTCTGCCTGGCCGTCGCCCTACCGGTGGCGGTCGGCGCCCGCTACGCCATGACGCAGGCAGACCTGGTGACCTCGGTGTTCGAGGACAACGAGAGCGCCACCGCTCCGGACGACGTCAGCGAAGAGGACCCGTGGGGCGGCCGGGACCGGGTCAACGTCCTGCTCCTCGGAGGAGACGGTGGCGTCGGTCGCACCGGCATCAGGACCGACACGGTGATCCTGCTCAGCATGAACACCGAGACCGGCAAGTCGGTGATGTTCAGCCTGCCGCGCAACATGATGAACGCGCAGTTCCCCGACGACAGCCCGCTGCACGACGTGTTCCCCGACGGCTTCAGCGGCGAGGGCGATCCCGGTTCCTGGATGCTCAACGCCGTCTACGGGCAGGTGCCGGCGATGTACCCGGGGATCCTGGGCAATTCCGACAACGAGGGCGCTGACGCGCTCAAGCAGGCGGTCGCCGGCAGCCTCGGCACCCACGTCGACTACTACATGCTGGTGAACCTCATGGGCTTCCAGGAGATCGTGGACGCCATCGGGGGAGTCACCGTGAACATCAACGAGCCGGTGGCGATCGAGGGAAACACCGACCTCGGGATCCCGCCGAAGGGGTACCTCGAGCCGGGGCCGGACCAGCACCTCGACGGCTACGAGGCGCTCTGGTACACCCGCGGTCGGTGGGGCTCCGACGACTACGAGCGGATGCTGCGGCAACGGTGCATGATCGACGCGCTGATCGAGGAGGCGAACCCGGTCAACCTCCTGCGTCGCTACCAGGGTCTCGCCGAGGCGGGCAAGGAGATCGTCCGCACCGATGTTCCCCGGGCGCTGATGCCGGCCTTCGTCGACCTCGGTTCGAAGATCAAGGACAAGAAGGTGAAGTCGATCGCCTTCGTCAGCTCCGACAAGTTCTTCTCGGGCGACCCGGACTTCGAGTGGATGCAGTCGGTGGTGGACAAGGCGCTGGAGCCCGGTCCGGGCCACGGCGACGGCGACAAGGACGACCCCGGCAAGGCGGTCGAGGCGCGCGACGCATGCGGCTACGAGCCGGTGATCGACGCCGCCTCCTAGGGTCCGTCAGTTCACTGGCCCCTGGAGCTCCGTTCCGTGCGCCCGCGAACGATGCCGATGAACGTCTGGACGTGGGGATCGTCGTTGTCGACCAGCCACGAGAGCCCGACCGTGGTCGGGGGCAGGTCGGTGACCGGCCGGAAGGTCACGTCCTTGCGGTGATGCAGGCGCGCAACCGACATCGGGACGATCAGGACGCCGGTCCCCCCGGCGACCACCTCGACCGCCTCCTGCACCGACATCTGTGGCCAGTCCAGCTGGGCTGCCGTCGGGGTCCAGCCCGACTCGTGGGGGAGGACCAGCTGCTCGTCGGCCAGGTCGTCGAGTGCGACCGCTTCGACAGTGGTGACGAGATGCTCCGTGCCCGTCACGACGACCGGGACCTCGTCGTACAACGGGATGCAGTGGAGCCCCTGCCGGTCGATCGGCAGCCGCACGAGCGCCATGTCGAGGCTGCCATCGCGGAGCCCGTCCTCCTGGTGGGCACGGTCCACCGGCACCAGCTCGAGCGGCGTACGAGGTTGTCGGTCCCGCCAGGTCCGGGCCCACTTGTCAGGGGTCGCGCCGGTGACGAAGCCGAGCCGGAACGCGCCGTTCACGTCAGCCGGGCGTGCTCTCCTTGCTCCGCCCGCGCCACCACAGCCATCCGGCGGTGACGATCAGCGCTCCGACGAGCGAGCCGATGATCCCCGAGGGGCGGAGGTCGAGGCCGTCTCCGGCGAGGAGACTGATCAGCAGGCCGCCGACGAACGAGCCGATCAGGCCGGCGGCGAGCGCCAGACTCCAATCGACGCCGTGCGCGGCTCGGCCGAGGATGAACTGGGCGCCGGCGCCGACGAGCATGCCGAACAGGATCAAGCCGATGATGAGCATGACGGCAGCATAGTCAGACCGGCGGCTACGGCTCGCGGTAGCGTGACCGGATGGGCAGTCCGGCCGAGCAGCGCGGCCCGCTCAGCATCGCCTGGCTGGGGCACTCGACGGTCGTCATCGACCTCGACGGCATCCGTCTGGTCACCGACCCGCTTCTGGGCGAACACGCGGGTCTGCTCCGGCGGCGGGGGCCGGGACCGGACCCGCGGTTGTGGGCGGGGCCGGACGCGGCTCTGATCTCCCATCTGCACCACGATCACCTGGAGCTCCGCTCGCTCCGGAAGCTGCCCGGCGTCCCGGTGCTCACCGCGCCGGTCAACGCTCGCTGGCTCCAGCAGAGGGGCATCGAGACCGCGATCCCGATGCCGGAGGGGTGGGCCGCCGTCGGCGGTGGCGTCGAGGTGCGGCTGACCCGGGCCGACCACCGGCACCGGCCGATGCCGCACCGACCCAACGCGGCGAACGGTCACCTGGTCCGCGGCGCCGCTGCCACCGTGTGGGTCGCGGGCGACACCAGCCTCTTCGACGAGATGCGCACCCTGAGCGAGCCGCTGGCCCGACCTCTCGATGTCGCCGTCGTTCCCATCGCCGGCTGGGGGCCCCGCCTCTCGGAAGGACACATGGATGGGGATCAGGCCGCCGTTGCCTGTGCTCGCGTCGGTGCGAAGCGCGCCCTCGCCGTCCACTGGGGCACCCTGCACCCACCGGTGCTCAACCGGTTCGCAGGAGACTGGATGGACCGGCCGCACAACCAGTTCGTCACGGCTCTTGCCAGGGAGGCACCCGACTGCGAGCTGATCGACCTACGGCCGGGGGACGTCTGGCGGGCGCCTCGGGCGGGCTGATGCCTCAGCGCTCGTCGATCGCGTGCAGACTGCCGCGGTGACCGAGACGCTCGAGCATCCCCACCAGGTGCTCGTGTAGATGGTCGGCCCCGACGATGTGGGGCGGGTCGGGCAACAGTTCGACCGGTGCGAGCAACATGCCGCGGTCCTGCCAGCCACCCAGGCCACCGTGTGCCCCCACCAGTCCCTCGAACGCGGCGATCTCCTCGGTGGCGGGGTCGTAGACGCTGTTCACGTAGACGTCCGGGGCCTCGGCCATCTCGACGGCCGTGGCCACCAGCGGCGCGGCGTACTCGCCGAACGGCCGGAGGGGGTCGACGCCCTCGACGAACCCGTCGCGCAGCCGACGCGTCCCCTCCGCGCCGATCACGACGGCACCGTCTGCCTCGCTCAGCACTGCCACGAAGCTGACGCCCGGGTGTGCGACCAGACCGGGCAGCAGAGCGGGATACCGGTCGGTGAGGGCCTCCAGAGACAGCCGGTCCCCGTCGGTGAAGTAGACCAGCCCGAGGTTGCCGGACCCGAGCACCACCGTGGTGGAGTCGCCGTCCGGGGCGGCTGGCTCGGAACGCCGGCTGGTGCCGACCAGGTCGTCCTTCAGGGAGGCGACCCGCCCGCTGCTCTCGACGTTCTCGTCGATCGAGGCCACGGACTCGCGCATCAGCGACGCACAGACGCCGGCCAGGTCGACGCCGTACCGCTCGGCGAAGGGCGCCCCCATCGACTGGCCGTGGTCGGAGAGGGCGACGATGTGGTAGCGACGGGGCGCGTTCGCGGCGACGTTGGCAAGGATCGCCAGCACCTCGTCGAGCGCCTCCAGCGACCGGAGTGCCTCGATCCGTACGCCGCCCGCGTGGTGGGCGACCTCGTCGTAGTCGACGTAGTCGACATAGATCGCCTTGGTCCCGCGCATCATCTCGTCGGCCACCACCGCTGTGTTCATGTCGCGCAGCAACCCGTTGCTCACCGCCCGCATCCCGGCGAACGACCAGGACCGATGCACCCGGGGCAACACCGCGCGCAGTCGCTGGCGGCGGGCCTGGAACCGTTCGCGGCCGACCTCGGCCACGGTGCGGGCCAGGCTCCGGGCGAACCCGTCGGGGCGGACCACGAACCACCCGAAGGCTCGGCGGGTCTCTCGCGACCCACGAGTCAGGTGCATCTTGCTCATCGTCATCGAGCTCCGCGGGGCGTCGCCCGAGAACAGGTTGGACACCGAGATCCCGTCGTCGGCCAGGAGGCCGCGCCCGGTGCTTGCGCGCTCCTCGATGATCGCCGCGTCAGCCGGGCGGTTGGCCACGAGCACCCGGCCGAGCTCGCGGTCGTACCAACGGAAAGCCGGGACTCGAGCGCACGTGCCGTGCAGGATTCCCTGCTGACTGGCCGGCGTGGTGCACGGGAGCTGTGCCGTCCACGGATGCAGGACATGGGAGCCGGCGTCCACCCACCGGCGCAGGGTGGGCATGGTCCCTGATTGCAGGGCCCACTGCATCACTGGGTGCGCGACGCCGTCGAGCTGGACGAACAGCAGGCCGTCGATCTCCGGGTCGGCCGGCGCCGGGTGCCGTTGTCCAGTACGCCGCAGTGCAGCGGCGAGGGCCTCGGGCGTGGTCGACGTCAGCAGCCAGGTCAGGATCGTTTCGACAATGGCGGCGATCCAGGCAGCAGCGAGGCTCGACCAGAACGAGGTCGAGGTGATGCCCGGCACGATCTCCAGCGTGACCTGGATGACCACGGCCTGGCCGAGCACCGCGACGGCACCGACCGCCAGCCATCCGATCCGCGCCGAGACCTCGACCAGCACCGGCCGGATGATGGCCCCGGCGACGCCCGCCACGGCGGCCGCGAGCAGCAGAGGCCAGATGCTGTCGGCATCCAGTTCCGGGAGCAACTCGACCGCGACGGCGAGCGCCACCGCAGCCACGAGCCAGGCGACGACCATCCGCAGCAGGTCGGAGCCGCGGATTCTGCTCACGGCACGGGGACTACTACTGCGAGAGCGCCTTCGCCTTGAGCGAGTCGAACTCGGCCTGGCTGATCGTGCCGTTGTCGAGGAGCTCCTTGGCGTGGGCGATCTGCTCGGCAGGAGATGTGCCGCCCGCGACAGACTTGATGTAGGTGTCCTGGGCGGCCCTCATGTCCTCCATGGCTGCCATCTGACGGCTGTGCATGCCGTCCCCGCGGGCGATCAGGTAGATGAGCGCCGCGAGGAAGGGCACGAAGATCAGGAAGATGATCCAGACCGCCTTCATCCAGCCTGATGTGTCCTTGTCGCGGAACAGGTCCCCGAGGATGTTGAAGAGCAGCATCAGGTACGCGATGAAGGCGAAGCTGATGATGATGAACCAGATGATGTCCCAGAAGCTCATGCCGTCATCCTTCTGTGGCACCAGGCGACTGCCCTCACCCGAAGTGGGTGAGTCCCAGCGGGGGCCGGCGCCGATGCCTTCACTAAGTGGGCGGCGCCGCCGCCCCAGCAGGTCTGGTGCCGGCAGCCTCCGTCGGCAGCAGACGCGTGAGGAACAGCGCGACGCCGGCGAGGAGAGCCAGCACGGACAGGCTCAGCCGCAGACCCGCGATGCGTGCGGATTCGTTGCTGTCGACGATGGCCTCGGCGGTCCCGCTGGGAACCCCCGCCTCGTCCAGTGCGGTCTCGAGCTGGTCGTTCGAGACGAACGGGATGCCGCCGACCAGCTCCACCTCGGCGGCGGAAGCCACGTCGCTGGGGATGTCCGGATTGTTCTGGATCTCCTGCACGAAGCTTGCGCTCAAGGCTGCGATCAACACGGACCCCGCGAGGGCGGTACCGAGTGAGGCGCCGAGGTTGGTGGACGTGTTCTGGAGACCACCGACCTCCGCGCTCTGCTCGTCGGGCACTGCCGACACGGTCACCGCCCCCAGCTGCGAGGCGAGGATGCCGACTCCGAGACCGGCGAGGAGCATCGGCACCGTGACGATCTCCGCCCCCACGCCGACCTCCAGTGCACCGATCAGCGCAAGGATGCCGCCGAGCAACGCGGCCAGCCCGATGGTCACGACCCGTCGCGGGGACGCTTCTGGCCACAGCTTCGGTACGCCCACGGCGGCCAGCAGAAGCGTCACCGAGAGGGGCAGCAGACGGACGCCGGTCTCGAGAGCGGTGAGCCCGAGCGCGACGGACAGGAACAAGGGAACCGTGAAGAAGAGACCGGCCTGGAGCAGGAACTGGAAGAAGAACATGACCAGTCCGCCCACCAGGCGAGCGTTCTTGAGCATGGCCGTCGACAGCAGGGGGTCGCGGCCGGCGTCCACCATGCGCTCCTCCCACCAGATGAACACCCGCACGATCAGGAGACCCGCGATCACCAGCCACACGGTGGGGGAGAGACCCAGGAGGGACGTGCCGTCTGCCTTCGGAAGCACCCAGCCCCACTCCCCGGACCGGAGCACGCCGTACACCACGAGCCCGAGGCCGGCCGCCGAGAGGAGGGCGCCCACGTAGTCCAGGCTGAATCGGGCCTCCGATCCGGTGTCCCGGATCCTGCGGGCCAGGAGCAGGATCGCCAAGACGATGATCACTTCGCCGGCGAACACCAGGCGCCAGGTCCAGAAGGTCGTGACGGCGCCGCCTATCAACGGTCCCGCGGCGACGGCAATGGCCCCGGCCGACGCCACGAGGCCGTACGCGCGCGGGCGTTGCGGCGCAGGAAAGTTCATGGCGACCAGCGCCACGATCGCGGGCATGATCAGGGCGGCGCCGACGCCTTCGAGGAAGGACCAGCCGATGATGAGGACCGTGAGGTTGGGCGCAAGGGCGGTCGTGAGGGACCCCGATGCGTAGATGACACAGCCGATGCTGAACGCCCGTCGGCGCCCGATCATGCTGCCGATCTTGCCGCCGGTGATCATCAGCGTTGCCATCACCAGTGTGTAGAGGGTGATCGCGGTCTGGATCCCGGTGACGGTCGTGCCCAGGTCCTCGGCGACCTGAGCGATCGAGACATTCATCACCGAGCTGTCAAGCGTCATCAGGAACTGACCGGATGCCAGCGTCAGGAGAACGACTCCGGTCGCGGCGGCCGTGCCCTCCGGTGCTGTGTCCGACCCGGTGCCCATGATGGGCAGGAATCGTGCCATGGCGGCGGTTCACCCACAACGGGTGGTCCGGTCGGCGTGGGTGCCCGGAATCCTCGGATGAAGGAGGCCGACATGGCACACGCCAGCGCTGGATCGGGGTCGATGCCGTCGATGTCCGCGGACCAGCTGGAGCAGTTCCTGGAGCTGCTCCGGAGCGTCGACAGCGTCGAGCTGAAGCTGACGGTGCCGGACGCAGATCGCCGGGCAACGGTGGCCGGGCTCGGCCTGGATCCGCTCGACGCGCAGATCCGGCAGATCGTCTTCTTCGACACCGCCGACCTGGCCCTCGACCGGGGCGGGGTCGTCGTGCGGGCCAGACGCATTCAGGGCAGCAAGGGTGACTCGGTGATCAAGCTGCGGCCCGTCGAACCCGCTCAGCTCTCCGACGCGACCCGGGCGCTGCCCGGCTTCGGGGTCGAGGTGGACGCCTCACCGGGTGGCTTCGTGTGTTCTGCCTCCATGAAGGCGAGCGCGGACGACGCGACGATCAAGGCCGTTCTCTTCGGCGGCAAGCCCGTGCACAAGGTCTTCTCGAAGCATCAGCGGGAGTTCTTCACGGCCCGCGCACCCGACGGAATCGAGCTCGACGACCTCCTGACGCTGGGGCCGATCACGGTCTTCAAGCTCAAGTTCACCCCCAAGGCACTGCAACGGCGGGTGGTGGCCGAGCTGTGGTTCTACCCCGACGGGTCGCGTATCCTCGAGCTCTCCACGAAGAGCAGCCCGGCGGAGGCCTTCCAGACAATCGCGGAGACCAAGGCCTTCATCGCCACGCACGGGGTTGACCTCGCCGCCCCGCAACAGACGAAGACCCGGTCGGCTCTCGAGTTCTTCGCCGCCGAGCTCGCTCTGTCAGCCGAACAGGCTCAGGGTTCGAACCGGTAACCCATCCCTGGTTCGGTGACCAGGTGTCGGGGACGGGCAGGGCTGGGCTCCAGCTTCTTGCGAAGCTGGGCCATGTAGAGCCGGAGGTTGCCCTGCGCGGTCTCGTAGCCCGGACCCCATACCTCCTGGAGGAGCTGCCGCTGGCTGAGCAGCTTGCCCGGGTGCCGGACCAGGACCTCGAGGAGATGCCACTCCGTCGGGGTCAGCCGTACGTCGGCTCCGTCCCGGATCACCCGACGGGCAGCAAGGTCGACGGTGGCCGCGCCCACCTGGACCAGCGGTTGGTCCTCCTGGGGGGCGCCGCGTCGGGCCATTGCCCGCAGCCGGGCGAGCAGCTCGTCCATCCCGAACGGCTTGGTGACGTAGTCGTCGGCACCGGCGTCCAGCGCGTCAACCTTGTCTGCGGAGTCCGACCGTCCCGAGAGCACCAGGATGGGGACGGCGGTCCAGCCTCGCAGGCCAGAGACCACCTCCGTGCCGTCCATGTCGGGCAGCCCGAGGTCGAGGATCACCAGGTCCGGGGGGTGCGCGGCCGCCGTCGCGAGCGCATCGGTGCCGGTGGCTGCGGTGTGCACCTCGTACTTGCGGGCGCGGAGGTTGATGCTCAGCGCCCGCAGTAGCTGTGGCTCGTCATCGACGACCAGGACGCGGGTCACGACTCGATGGCCTCTCGCTCGCGGCGGCCAGGCGCGGCGGTCGGCCGGTCGGTGACCGCTGGAAGGGAGATCACCATGGTGAGTCCGCCGCCGGGCGTCTCCTCGGGCTGCAACGTTCCGCCCATCACCTCCGCGAGTCCCCGGGCCAGGGCCAGTCCGAGGCCGACTCCAGTCGTGTTGTCGGTGTCGCCCAGGCGCTGGAATGGCAGGAACACCCGATCCCAGTCGTCCGGCGGGATACCGGGGCCGCGGTCGACAACCCTGATCTCCACCCGGTCCGCGAGGCTGCTGCTCGTCAGGTGGGGCGGGGAGTCGGTGGTCGAGTAGCGAAGAGCGTTGACGAGCAGATTGGCGAGCACGCGTTCGAGCAACCCGGGATCGCTCATCGCCAGCGGTAGGTCGTCGGCGACGTGGATGGTCACGAGGCGTCCGTCGGCCCCGAGGTCGTCCAGGCTCCGCGCCATGACCTCGTCGACTGCGGTCGGCTGCACCTGGACCGCCAGGGCACCCGCCTGGAGGCGGCTCATGTCCAGGAGGTTCTCCACCAGCGCGGCGAGGCGGTCCAGGCTCTCGTCGGCGGCCACCAGCAGCTCCCGCCGGTCCCCGGGCGTCAGCTTGACGTCACTGCTCAGCATGCTCGACACGGACGCCTTCGCGGCTGCAAGCGGGGTGCGCAGGTCGTGACCGACGGCCGCGAGCAGCGCGGTCCGCATCTTGTTCGCCTCGGCGAGCGGCGCCGCCGCCGCGGCCGCCTCACTGAGCCGGATCCGGTCGCGGACGACGGCGACCTGGGCGGCGAAGGCGCCCATCAGCCGCTGGTCCTCGGCCTGGAGCGACTGTCCGCGCAGGGCCAGGACCAGCCCGTCACCTGTGGGAACGGTGGTGTCCGCGTCGTCGGGCCGGGCGCAGGTCGGGCCGGCGGCGGCGAGCACGGTCCACTCGTCGCCGACCTTCTCCAGCAGGCTGGCCGACGTGAGACCGAAAGTCTCGCGAACCCGCTCGAGCATCTCCCCGAGGGCCCCCTCGCCGCCGAGGACGGTCCCCGCGAGGTTGGCCATGGTCCGGGACTCCGCTGCAGCTCGGCTGGCCTCGCGGCTGCGCCGCGCGGCGAGGTCGACGGCCGAGCTCACCAGGGCCGCGACGAGGATGAACACCAGCAGCGCGAGCGTGTTGTTGGTCTCCGCGATCGTGAACCGGTGGAGGGGTGGGGTGAAGAAGAAGTTCAGGAACAGTGACCCGACCACGGCCGCGGTCAGGGCGGGAAGCAGTCCACCTACGAGTGCGACGACCACTGTCGCGAGCAGGAAGAGGAGGACGTCGCTGACCAGGTTGAGCTCGCCGCGGAACGGCGTGAGCAGGAACGTGAGCAGCGGCGGAATCACAAGTGCGAGCACGTAGCCCTGGATCCGGCGGTGCCTGCTGAGGCTCCCGTGTCCGCGCGGCAGCGCGAGCCCCCGGCCGGCACGACCGTGGGTGACGATGTGAACGTCGATGTCGCCCGACGCGCGGATCGTGTCCGTCGCGGTTCCGGGGGAGAACATGCGGGCGAGCGTCGTACGCCGGCTGTCGCCGAGCACCAGCTGGGTCGCGTTCTCCGCCCGCGCGAACGCCAGCAGCGCTTCGGGAATGTCGTCGCCCATCACCTGGTGGTAGCTGCCGCCCAGGGACTCGACCAGCCGGCGTTGCGCCGCGAGAGCGCCCTGGCTGGCACCCCGCAGGCCGTCCGAGCGTGCCACGTGCACCGCCAGCAGGCCGCCGCCACCGGCGCGCGCGGCGATCCGGGCGGCGCGGCGGATCAGGGTCTCGCCCTCGGGGCCGCCGGTGAGCGCGACGACGACCCGCTCCCTGGCCTCCCAGGTGCCTGTGATCTCGTGCTGTTCACGGTACTGCTGGAGAGCATCATCGACACGGTCGGCCGTCCACAGGAGAGCCAGCTCGCGGAGGGCGTTGAGGTTCCCGCCCCTGAAGTAGTTGGACAGGGCGGCGTCGATCTTCTCCGGAGCGTAGACGTTGCCGTGCGCGAGCCTGCGCCGGAGCGCCTCGGCGGTCATGTCGACGAGCTCGATCTGGTCCGCAGCGCGGACCACGGCATCAGGGACAGTCTCCTTCTGAGGGACGCCCGTGATCTTCTCCACGACGTCGTTCACCGACTCGAGGTGCTGGATGTTGACGGTCGTGATGACGTCGATCCCGGCCTCGACCAGCTCCTCGATGTCCTGCCACCGCCTGGCGTTCCGGGAGCCCGGGACGTTGGTGTGGGCGAGCTCGTCGACCAGGGCGACCTTGGGGCGGCGAGCGAGCACCGCGTCCACGTCCATCTCCTCGAACGTGGCACCGCGGTGCACGAGGGAGTGTCGCGGGATGACCTCGAGGCCGTCGAGCATCTCCCTGGTGTGGACCCGCCCGTGCGTCTCGACGAAACCGACCGCGACGTCCGTTCCGCGTTCGGCGCGGCGGTGGCCCTCGCCCAGCATGGCGTAGGTCTTGCCCACGCCCGGCGCGGCGCCGAGGTACACCCGGAGCTTTCCGCGGTTGTTCACAACCCTAGTCTGCCGCCAATCGGTCCAGGGCGAGGTTGATCTCCAGCACGTTCACGCGTGGCTCGCCGAGAAAGCCGAGGACCCGGCCGTCGGTGTGGTCCTCCACGAGGCCCTGAACGACCCCGGCGTCGAGGCCACGCTCCCCGGCGACCCGCTCGACCTGCTGCTCGGCGTAGTCGGGACTGATGTGCGGGTCCAGCCCAGAGCCGCTGGCGAGGAGGGCATCGGGGGCGACGTCCTCGGGAGTGGTTCCGTCGAGCTCCGCGGCCGCCTGCCGGCGCTCCTCGACAGCAGCGACGAGTTCCTCGCTCTCGGGACCCAGGTTGGATGCGGACGTCGCGAGAGGGTCGTAGCCGTCGCCGGCCGCTGATGGCCGGCCCTGGAAGTACTCCGGGCTGCCGGCGAAGGACTGCCCGATCAGGGACGAGCCGATGGTGGTCCCGTTCCGGCTGACCAGGGAACCGTCGGCGCCGTCGGGGTACGCCGCCTGGGCAAGGCCGGTCATCACCAGGGGATAGGCGAGGCCGAGCAGGACCGTCATCAGGACGAGTGCACGGAGGCTCGCCAGCAGCTGCCGGCCGGTGGAACGGGCGATGGGAGTGGACATGGGGATCCGCCTTTCAGCCGATGCCCGGGATCTGGGACACCAGGAGGTCGATGAGCTTGATGCCGATGAACGGGGCGACGATCCCGCCGAGGCCGTAGATCGCAAGGTTCCGCTGGAGCATCGAGGCGGCAGGCGACGGCCGGTAGCGCACGCCGCGCAAGGCCAGGGGGATCAGCGCGACAATGATGAGGGCGTTGAAGATGACCGCGGACAGGATCGCCGACTCGGGGCTGGCAAGTCGCATGATGTTGAGCCGGTCCGGGCTGGCGAAGACGCCCGCGAACATCGCCGGGATGATCGCGAAGTACTTGGCCACGTCGTTGGCGATCGAGAACGTCGTCAGCGCGCCCCGGGTGATGAGCAGCTGCTTGCCGATCTCGACGACCTCGATGAGCTTCGTCGGGTTCGAGTCGAGGTCGACCATGTTGCCGGCCTCCTTGGCCGACGACGTACCGCTGTTCATCGCGACGCCGACGTCGGCTTGCGCGAGCGCCGGGGCGTCGTTCGTGCCGTCGCCTGTCATCGCGACCAGCCGGCCGCCCTCCTGCTCACGCTTGATCAGCGACATCTTGTCCTCGGGCGTCGCCTCGGCCAGGAAGTCGTCGACCCCGGCCTCGTCGGCGATGGCCTTGGCCGTCAGCGGGTTGTCGCCGGTGATCATCACGGTGCGGATGCCCATGCGACGCATCTCGGCGAAGCGCTCGCGGATCCCCTCCTTGACCACGTCCTTCAGGTTGATGACACCGAGGGCCCTGGCCTGCCCGTCGAGACGCTCGGCGACGACCAGTGGAGTGCCACCGCTGGCGGCGATGGCATCCACCGTGGCGCCGACCTCGGCGGTCGGGTGCCCACCGTTGTCGCGGACCCACTTCATGACCGCCGACGCCGCGCCCTTGCGGATCTGGCGGCCGTCGAAGTCGACGCCCGACATCCGGGTCTCGGCCGTGAAGGGGACGAACTGCACCCCGCCCAGCTCGCCCTCGGTGCGCTCGCGCAGCCCGTGGTCACGTTTGGTGAGGACCACGATCGACCGCCCCTCAGGTGTCTCGTCGGCAAGGCTCGACAGCTGCGCGGCGTCGGCCAGGTCACTAACCGCCACGCCGTGCACCGGGATCAGCTCGGCCGCCTGCCGGTTGCCCAGGGTGATCGTCCCGGTCTTGTCCAGGAGCAGGGTGTTCACGTCGCCCGCCGCCTCGACCGCCCGTCCCGACATCGCCAGCACGTTGTGCTGGACCAGCCGGTCCATGCCGGCGATCCCGATGGCCGACAGCAGGGCACCGATCGTGGTCGGGATCAGGCAGACCAGCAGCGCGACCAGCACGACGATCGACTGCTCCGCGCCGGAGTACACGGCGAACGGCTGCAGCGTCGCCGTGGCCGCGAGGAACACGATCGTCAGGCTGGCGAGCAGGATGTTCAGGGCGATCTCGTTGGGTGTCTTCTGCCTGCTGGCACCCTCGACGAGCGCAATCATCCGGTCGATGAAGCTCTCCCCGGGCTCCGCGGTGACCTCCACGACGATGCGGTCGGAGAGGACCTTGGTGCCCCCCGTGACCGAGCTCCGGTCGCCTCCGGACTCGCGAATGACCGGAGCGGACTCACCCGTGATCGCGGACTCGTCGACGCTCGCGACGCCCTCCACCACGTCACCGTCCCCGGGGATCACCTGTCCGGCGACGACGACGACCCGATCGCCCACCCGCAGCCGGGTGGCGGGCACCTCCTCGGTCTGCACGCCGCTCAGCAGCCGGTGGGCGGTGGTCTCCGTCTTGGCGCGCCGCAGCGTCGCGGCCTGGGCCTTGCCACGGCCCTCGGCGACGGCCTCGGCCAGATTGGCGAAGAGGACGGTCAGCCAGAGCCAGGCGACAACCGCCCACGCGAACGCCCCCGGGTCGGCGACGGCCGAGACGGTGGCGAACACCGCGCCGACCTCGACGATGAACATCACCGGGTTGCGGAGCATGACCCGGGGGTCGAGCTTCCGGACGGCGTCCGGCAGCGAGGTCAGGAGCATCTTGGGGTCGAGCAGACCCCCGGCAACCCGGGTTGGTTGCTGGGTCAGGGTGGACATCAGAGGCCTTCCGCGAGTGGACCGAGAGCGAGGACAGGGAAGAAGGTGAGCCCGGCGACGATCAGCGCGACGCCGGTCAGCATCCCGACGAAGAGCGGACCGTGGGTCGGGACCGTGCCATCGGTCTCCGGCACATGCTGCTGGCGGGCCAGCGAGCCGGCCAGGGCCAGCACGAAGATGATCGGCAGGAACCGCCCGACCAGCATCGCGAAGCCGAGGGCCACGTTGAAGAAGGGGGTGTTCGCGGTCAGGCCAGCGAACGCCGACCCGTTGTTGTTTCCCGCTGACATGAAGGCGTAGAGCACCTCGGAGAGCCCGTGCGGGCCGCTGTTGAGCAACGACTCGCGCGGCGTGTCGAACGACATCGCGATCGCGGTGCCGACCAGCACGATCAGGGGCATGGTCAGGATGTAGAGCGCGACCAGCTTGATCTCGCGTCCGGTGATCTTCTTGCGGAGGTACTCCGGCGTCCGGCCGACCATGAGCCCGGCCACGAAGACCGTCATGACGGCGAGCACGAGCATGCCGTAGAGCCCCGACCCCACGCCTCCGGGCGCGACCTCGCCGAGCCCCATGTTGAAGATCAGGAGCCCGCCGCCGACGCCGGTGAACGACGAGTGGAACGAGTTGACCGCACCGGTCGACGTTCCCGTCGTGGACACGGCGAACAGTGAAGAGGCCCACTCACCGAACCTGGTCTCCTTGCCCTCCATCGCTGAGTTGGCGGCCTGGAACGCCGTGCCCGGGTGGTTGAGCTCGAGCGCGGTCACGGCGGTGACCATCACCAGCCACAGCACGGCCATCGTGGCCAGAATCGCGTAGCCCTGGCGCCTGCTGCCGACCATCAGCCCGAACGTGCGGGTCAGGCAGACCGGGATCAGGAGGAGCAGGAAGTTCTCGAACAGGTTGCTCAGCGGGTTGGGGTTCTCGAACGGGTGGGCGGAGTTGGCGTTGTAGAAGCCGCCGCCGTTCGTGCCCAGCTCCTTGATGACCTCCTGGCTGGCCACCGGGCCGCCGGTGAGGGTCTGGGTCTGACCCGTGAGCGTCGTGGCGTCGGTGCCCGAGCCGAAGTTCTGCACGACGCCCATGACGATCAGCGCCACCGCGCCGATCACCGCGAGGGGCAGCAGGATGCGCACCACGATGCGGACCAGGTCGACCCAGAAGTTGCCGAGACGATCCGTGCGCGAGCGCACGAATCCCCGGATGAGAGCCACTGCGACGGCAATGCCCACCGCGGCGGACACGAAGTTCTGCACGGCGAGGCCGGCCATCTGCGTGAGGTGGCCCATGGTGGCTTCGCCGGAGTATCCCTGCCAGTTGGTGTTCGTCACGAAGGACGCGGCCGTGTTGAAGGCCGATGCGGGCTCGACGCCGGGGAACCCGAGGGACAGCGGCAGGCTCGACTGCACGCGCTGGAGCACATACAGCAGCACCACGCCGAGGAGCGAGAAGGCCAGCACCGACGCGGCGTACACGGTCCAGCGCTGGTCCGCCTTCGGGTCGACTCCGACGAGGCGGTAGGCGACCCGTTCGACCCGCAGGTCGCGTTCCGACGTCAGGACCCGCGCCATGTAGCCGCCAAGCGGCCGGTAGCAGACCGCGAGGGCTGCGATGAGTGCGCCGGCCTGGAGCAGGCCGGCCGTGGTGTCAGTCATGTCAGAACCGCTCCGGGAACAGAAGGGCCACCAGGAGGTAACCGAGTAGAAGGACGCTCACGACGAGCCCGATGATGTTCTCGGCGCTCACAGGCGTTCGACCGCGACGAGGGCGAGCAGCGCGAGGCAGAAGAAGCCCACGACTAGCCCGAGGTAGAGAAGATCGTTCATGGATCCATCAAAGGCCCGGAACCGCGAACGGCAGCCCGTCCTAACGGGGGTCTAACGCGGAGATCGTCTTCCCTAACGGGGTGCTGACGCAGCCCGCCTCCCGACGCCGGTCAAGTACAGGTTTGTGACTAGTCGCCATCGCGGTGTCGGCACATGCTGCTGCCCTCACGCACCGACCAGGAGGGCAGAAAGATGACCACGACGACCTTCGACCCGGCGGCCTTCAAGGCCACCACCCGCACCCAGTGGCAGGCGGCCGCGGAGGCCTGGCACCGCTGGGGACCCTTCCTCGGAGACTGGCTGGGAGACGCGACCGAGACCATGCTCGACCTCGCGCACGTTCAGACCGGGAGCCGCGTGCTCGACGTCGCCGCCGGGGCCGGCGAGCAGTCGCTGCGCGCGGCCCGCCGGGTCGGAGTGAGCGGTCGGGTGTTGGCCACCGACATCGCCCCGAACCTGCTCGAGCTGGCCGCCGCGGACGCCGCCGCGGAGGGCCTCGGTCAGGTCGAGACTCTCGAGATCGACGGGGAGGCCCTGCACACCCTCCCGGCCAACAGCTTCGACGCTGCCGTAAGTCGGGTCGGGCTCATCTACTTCCCCGACCAGCAGCAGGCCCTCTCCGGGATGATCCACGCATCGCGACCCGGCGGCCGAGTGTCGGTGGTCTCCTACTCGACGCCGGAACGCAACGCGTTCTTCTCGATCCCGGTGCGGATCATCCGGTCCCGGGCCCAGCTGCCGCCACCGTTGCCGGGGCAGCCGGGTCCGTTCTCGCTCGGCGCCGACGGGGTCCTCGCCGACACCTTGACGAAGGCCGGCCTGCACGACATCGAGGTCGTCGCGGTGCCGTCGCCGGTGCGGTTGCCGAGCACGGCCGAGTGTGTGCGGTTCGAGCGTGAGTCGTTCGGTGCCCTGCACCAGATGATGTCGTCCCTCTCGGCTGAGGAGCAGGACCAGACCTGGCAAGAGATCGAGGAGGAACTGGCGCAGTTCGAGGGCGCGTCCGGCTTCGAGGGCCCGTGCGAGATGCTGGTCGGAGCGGGCACCTGCTGACCTTGTCCCGCCCCTACCGGCGTGGTCGAATCGATCATGACTCGGGGACACGTCGTCTTCCTAGTGGCGGTGGGAATCATCGCCCTGCACATCATCGACGACTCCTGGGTCAACCCTGAGCCCGGCACCTCGGCCGGGGATCACGTGTTCAGTGGCGGACTGACCCTGGCGGCTCTGGGTGTTGCCACCGTGCTGTACCTGGTGTCCCGCGACGGGGTCCGCGCCGCCATTGCCGTCGTGCTCGGCTTGTTCGCCCTGGTGGTGTCCGCCGAGGGGTGGTACGCCGTCCGCGAAGGCGTGCAGTCGGGCGACGACTACACCGGTTTGCTGGTCGCACCCGCCGGCCTCGTCCTGTTGAGTCTCGCCGTCGTACTCCTGTGGCAGTCGAGGCGCACGGACGGGAGCCGTACCTGGCGCTACCTGCGACGAGGACTCATCGCCGTCGTCGGCTTCGTGGTCCTGGTCTGGGTCGTCCTGCCGTTCATCCTGACGTACGCCTTTACACACGTCGCCCGCGCGGAGGTGCCACCGAACGAGCTGGGGGACGCCGAGTACGAGGATGTCTCGTTCGACACCAGCGACGGCCTCGAGCTGGAGGGGTGGTACCTGCCTTCGAAGAACGGGGCCGCGGTCATCGCGTTCCCGGGGCGTGGCAACGACACCCAGAACCCGGCGCGGTTCCTGGCCGAGGCCGGGTACGGCGTCCTGCTCTTCGACACACGTGGTGACGCGGCCAGTGAGGGCGACCCCAATGCCTTCGGCTGGGATCGCGCAACGGATGTGGAAGCCGGCATCGCCTTCCTGCAGCAGCAGGAGGACGTGGACCCCGAGCGGATCGGCGGCATCGGGTACTCCGTCGGCGGCGAGATGCTGTTGGAGGCCGCCGCGACGAATGACGACCTGAAAGCCGTGGTGTCCGAGGGCGCCGGCATCCGGTCCTACAAGGAGGCGCTGGAGCTGAACGGTGCCGAACGGTGGCTCCAGTTCCCGCTGTGGGGATCGACGGCGCTGGGGACGGCGTTGTTCTCCGACACGACGCCTCCTGCCAACCTCAAGGATCTGGTGCCGGATATCTCGCCGCGCCCGGTCTTCTTCATCCACGCCGAGCGGGGACAAGGCGGCGAGCAGCTGACGGCGGAGTACTTCGAGGTCGCCGGTGAGCCGAAAGAGCTCTGGAAGACCGACAGCACCCATATCCAGGGGTACGACGCCGACCCCGAGGAGTACGGCCGGCGCGTCACCGAGTTCTTCGACAACGGTCTGCAATAGAACGCGCTGCAGCAGCTGTGGGTTGACGTAGGGCTCCGGCACTCGGGCACCTACAGTGAGGCCATGACGGTGCGCGTCGTCTTCGCCGACGACAACTACCTCGTCCGCGAAGGCGTGGCCGGTCTCCTGACGGAGACCGCCGGTATCGACCTCCTCGAGACGGTGGCCGACCCGGATGCATTGCACCGGGCCGTGGCTGTCCACCGCCCCGACGCCGTCCTCACCGACATCCGGATGCCCCCGACCTTCACCACCGAGGGCATCGATGCCGCGAAGCGGATCCGGGCCGAGTACCCGGAGACCGGGGTCGTGGTGCTCTCCCAGTACGTGGAGGAGGAGTACGCCTTCGACCTCCTGGCTGACGGTGTCTCGGGCCTCGGCTACCTGCTCAAGGAGCGAGTGAGCCAGGTCGACGACCTCGTGCGGGCGTTGCACGACGTCGCGCGCGGCGGCTCTGCCCTCGATCCGAAGGTCGTCGAGGGACTGATGGCCCGGAAGATCAACGAGACGAACTCCGCTCTCGACGGACTCACGGAACGAGAGCTGGAGGTGTTGCAATCGTTGGCGACGGGCCGGAGCAACGCGGCCACGGCCAAGGCCCTGTTCATGAGCGAACGTGCGGTGGAGAAGCACGTGGGTTCGGTGTTCCAGAAGCTCGGACTGGTCCACGAGGCCGAGGTGAACCGGCGGGTGATGGCCGTGCTGGCCTACCTCGAGGCCACCGGCGGCCCGACGGCGCAACCTTGAGCGGGCAACCTTGAGCGGGCAACCCCCTCCAGACGGGTGGCCAGCCCCCCTCCCCGTCATCGGATCTCGCGGCACGATGTCGACCATGGAGGTGCCGAGGTGACCGAGGGTGACGACGTCCGCGTGCTGATCGTGGACGACCAGGAGCCGTATCGGCGCGCCATGACGGCTGTTGTCGAGGCCACCGACGGGTTCGTCGTCATCGGCTCCGCCGGCTCCGGAGAAGAGTCGCTGGCCGCCGTCGAATCGCTCCGGCCGCAGCTGGTGCTCATGGACATCAATCTGCCGGGCATCGACGGGATCGAGGCCTCCCGCCGGTTGACCGCCTCTCCGCAGGCACCCGTAGTGGTGCTGCTGTCGACCTACGACCCTGACGAGTTCGACCTCGCAGGTAGCGGAGCCGCGACGTACGTCGCCAAGGCTGCGCTCGAGCCCGATCGGCTCTCAGCCGCCTGGGCCGCGGCCGTCAATGGACGGCCCGGCTAGCACACCGTCCGCCGACTCCTGGGCGACCGCCACGGTCAGTGTCACCGTGCGGTCACTCGTGGCGAGTTCGCCGTCGACCGCCTCCACGCGATCGAGGACCGCCCTGATGTCCACCGCGTCGAGAGCCACTCCCTCGACGCGCAGCACCAGGGAACGCCCGATCAGGCTCAAGGTCATCGTCGCGCCGTCGTGCATCGCCGGCACCAGCTGGCTGCAGCAGAAGTACACCGCCGCCTCCACCCGACTCGGGAACCGCTCCCGCGCAACGGTGTCGTCGACCTGCCACGTCGGGGAGCGCCCGGCCCTGGCCAACATGCCCGTCAGGGTCGGCGCGAGGCCCGCCCTGGCCAGCTGCGTCGGGAAGATGCCTCGGGTCAGCTCCCGAAGGGACTCCAGCGCGGTGTTGGTCTGGGCCACCAGCTCATCGAGACCGTTCACCTCCTGGCCCGCGGCGACGGCGGCCTGTGCTTGAGCGATCATCGGCGGCATCGGCGCCAGGTGGGGAAGCACGTCACTGGTGATCGCCCGCTCGAGCGTTTGTCGCGCGGCGTCGTCGGCGGCGATGATCCGCGACCGGGACAGGGCCAGCTCCTGTGTGGTCCGGTCCAGCTCGGCAACGCGGTCGGCGAGCTGCACCTCCATCGAGATGTTGCGAACCGCGACCGCGGTCTGGTCGGCTAGGGCAGCCAGGAGCCGCTGGTCTGCTGTCCGCAGCGCGCGCCCCTTCGGGAGCCGGACCGAAATCGCTCCGAGCGCCACTCCGTCGTACAGCATCGGCAGGCGGTGGGACACCGTGGTGCCGTCCGGCGCATCGCCCCACGTCGTTGCCACCGCCGCAGCCTGACCCGGGGAGTCCAGCGTCACCGTTGCGCCGCGGGCAGACACCGCGCGCCCGGCGGCCTCGGCGACCGCCGGCAGCAGGGTGGACGGTGACGGCGTCTCCGCGAGCCTGCGGCTGAAGCTCGACAGGGCTTCGTACGGCCTGGCCCGGACGCCGTAGGCAAGTCGATCCGCCAGCCGGACCACCGCGTGGCGTAGGGGCTGGAAGGCCAGCGCAACCGAGGCGATGCCGAGCAGGGAGAGCCAGAAGCCTCCGGCACGGGTGTTCACCTGGTTGCCCACGAGAACCACGAGCAACGTGTAGCAGACGGCCGCGAACGCCGTGGCCGCCACGATCACCACCGCCCGGTTGATGATCACGTCGATGTCGTAGAGGCGGTAGCGCAGCACCGCCAACCCGAACAGGATCGGCAGCATGAAGTAGGAGATGAACAACGGGAGTCCCGCGGCCCATGTCTGTCGCCCTCCGTTGCCCAACTGGACCAGGAACAGGGTCAGTAACCCGGTCGCCACCAAGGCGACGGAGAGCGCGATCAGGCGGAGCTGTTGTCGCTCCACTCCGCGACTCCGACGCATCCGGAGCAGCATCGAGACCACCGAAGCGACCAGTCCGATGCTGACCAGCAAGAACCCGACTGTGTACACCGAGCCGCGGACGGGACCGAGGTCCTGGGAGTCGAGGTCGAAGGTCGCCGGGTGCACCGTCACCAGACCCGCGAAGCACAGGAGCTCACCCACCGCCAGGCTCGCCACCGGCCAGCGCCAGCGGCGAGAAAGGAGTCGTCCGTCCGGCGCCAGCAGGAACAGCAGCGCCAGGCCGCCGAAGGCGAGCTGGCCGCCGATGATGACCGAGACCCACCCCGCGAAGCCGCCGAGCGCACTGGATCCCGGTCCGCCGCCGGCTGTCACCCAGACGCTGTAGGCCTCGAAGATGAGCGACAGCGCGCTGGTGACGCCGATGGCGCTCAGCAGCCAGCCGATGATGTGCTTGTCGTCGCGGGCGATGATGACCGCACCCAGCACCGAGCTCCCCAGGACCGCCAGGTTGACGAACGGGAACCCGTGGACCGCCATGGCGTCCTCCGAGAGCAGGTAGCGGTACTGCGCGGTGATCGCGATGTCAGCCGCGACCAGAACGGCGGTGAGGCCGGCCAGGACCCAGGCGACGCGGGCGCGCACCTCAGCCGCCCGACCCGGGCACCCGAGCGGTGACCTTGGTCCCGCCGCCGAGCACGGACTCGATCGACAGCGTCCCGTTCACCGACTCGAGACGATCCCGCATGTTCGCCAGTCCCGTGCCCAGGGGAGTGGTGGCGGAGTCGAAGCCCACCCCGTTGTCGGCGATGACGAATGTCAGGTTCCCCGAGACGTCGGCAAGGGCAAGCCCCACGGCGGTGGCGTCGGCGTGCTTCACAGCGTTCTGTAGTGCCTCCAGGCAACAGAAGTACGCCGCCGCCTCTACCCCGGGCGGGAAGCGGCCGACACGATCTGCCGTGATCTCGACCGGGACCGGGCTGGTGCGGACGGCGTCCCGCAACGCGGCGGGTAGCCCACGGTCGGCCAGCAACGGCGGGTAGATGCCGCGCGAGAGCCGCACCAGCGTGTCGACGGCGTCGCGCGCCGCGTCCGTCTGGTCGGCGAGCAGTTCGACCGCACGCTCAGGAGCCGTCCGTGCCAACGACGCCGCGAGCCGCAGATTCACAGCCAGGGCGACGAGGTGCTGCTGAGCGCCGTCGTGGATGTCTCGTTCCAGGCGCCGTCTCCCGCTGTCCTGGGCGTCGACCAGGCGCTGACGGGACGCGCGGAGCTCGTCGACACGACTCGACAGCTCGGCGGCTCGTGACGTCAACTCGGCTCGGAGCCGAGCTCCCCGCAACACCAGCCGCGACTGGGCGGCGAGGCCCGCGAAGAGGCGCTCCTCGACCGTGGTCAACGGCTCCTCGGGGCGCTCCTGGAGCACCAGGACGCCCAGCTTCTCGGCATCGAGCCGGACCGTCAGGGACCGCCTTCCGGGGCGATCCTCTTCGAGGGAGGTCGGCACCGGAGCCGTCGGCGGCCACGTGGCCGCGAGCGCAGGTCGGTCGTCCACGACGAGCCAGACCTGCACCCATTCGGCCCCGGTCCCCTCGGCGAGCACCCGGGCCATCCGGGCCGGCAGCTCCTCGGCCGCATGACCACCCGTCGCGGTCCCGGCGAAACTACGCAACACGTCGTACGGCGACGCGCGGCCCCCGTGCACGACCCTCGACGCGAACTCCTCCAGGCGCGACTGGACCGGATCGAAGGCCAGTGCGACCACGGCTGTGGCGAGCACGGAGAGGCCGATCGTGGGCTCCGAGATGCGGCCGGTCAGCATGCCGCCGACCAGCACCACCACGACGTAGACCACCAGCACGAAGCCTGCGAGTCCGCCGCCCACGAGTGCGGTGGCCAGCCACTCGCGCTTGGAACGTCGTCGCAGACGCGCCAGCAGGTCCATCCCCGCAGTCTGCTCGCTGGCGCACGGGAAGGGGAGGGGGCCTGCCCGAACCCCGGGGTGGGGGTAGCCGCACGGCCGCCCGCCCAGATCACGCGGGGTACCTGCTCGGGGCGTGCGCCCAGCCCGATGGGAACCGGGGAGCAGATCGCGTCTTCTGGAGACACACCGCTCCATCAGGGAGCGAGATCCAGGAGAAACCACATGTCCGTCATGACCACCACCGCCCCCCCGAGCACCGCAGCCGCTCGCGGCGAGGGCATCAGCAAGTTCTACGGAGAGGGCGATGCCGCAGTCGCGGCGCTCGACGACGTGAGCGTCGAGCTCGGGGCCGGCCAGTTCACCGCCATCATGGGCCCGTCCGGTTCGGGGAAGTCGACTCTGTTGCACGTGCTCGCCGGCCTCGACCGTCCGAGCGCCGGTGAGATCTACCTCGGCGACGCCGAGATCACCTCGCTGGGAGACAAAGCACTCACCCTGTTGCGCCGCGACCGGATCGGCTTCATCTTCCAGTCGTTCAACCTGCTGCCCACCATGACCGCGGAGGAGAACATCGTCCTCCCGATGCGGATCGCCGGGCGGAAGCCGGACGACCACTGGGTGGCCTCGATCGTGGACACCGTCGGCCTCGCCGGCAGGCTGTCGCACCGGCCATCGGAGCTTTCCGGCGGCCAGCAGCAGCGCGTCGCGGCGGCCCGGGCCCTCGCCTCACGTCCCCAGATCGTGTTCGCGGACGAGCCGACCGGCGCCCTGGACTCCAAGTCCGGGGCCGAGCTGCTCGCGTTCCTCCGCAAAGCGGTGACGGAGCTCGGCCAGACCGTCGTCATGGTCACCCATGACCCGACTGCGGCGAGCTACGCCGACCGGGTCATCTTCCTCGCCGACGGCCACATCGTCGACGAGATGCACGCGGCCACCGCCGACGAAGTCCTCGACTACATGAAGCACCTAGGAGCCTGACCACCATGTTTACTGCCACTTTCAGGGGGATGATCGCGCACAAGCTGCGCCTTGTCCTCACGACGGCCTCGATCGCGCTCGGCGTCGCCTTCCTGGCCGGAACACTTGTCCTGACCGACACCATGGGGCTCGCCTTCGAGCAGCTCTTCGGCAAGGTCTCCGCTGGCACCGAGGCGGTCGTCCGCACGGAGGCCCCCTATGCCAAGTCCGAGGGCGTCAGCACCAGCCGCGCGCCGATCGCCGAGTCGGTCCTCGACGACGTCCGCAAGGTCGACGGCGTCCGCGCGGCCGAAGGCTCCGTCAGCGGCTACGCGCTGCTGACCGACAACGATGGCAAGGCCATCCTGACCAATGGGGGCGCGCCCTCGCTCGGCTACAGCATGTCGGCCGACGAGGAGCTCCGCGGGGACGTGGACCTGCTCTCGGGTGACGCGCCAACCAATTCCGAGGAAGTCGCCATCGACGCCACGAGCGCCGAGGAGAACGACATCGCGCTCGGCTCCACCATCAAGGTCCTGCTCCAGGAGTCGACCCAGGAGTTCACGGTCGTCGGGACCGTCGGCTTCGGCGGGGAGAAGAACCTCGGCGGAACCACCTCGGCGTACTTCGACAGCAACACCGCCCAGAAGGTGCTCGGCCAGCCGGGCTTCTTCGACGCGATCGACGTCAGCGGCGAGGACGGCGTCAGCCAGACCGCGCTAGCCGACCGACTCGGGGCAGTGATTCCGGACGGGACCGAGGCCGTCACCGGCGACACCGTGGCCCAGGAGAACTCCGACGCGATTGCTGAGGACCTGAAGTTCGTCGGGATCCTCTTCATGATCTTTGCCGGGGTCGCGCTGTTCGTCGGCGCGTTCATCATCTGGAACACCTTCACGATGATCGTCACCCAACGCTCGCGAGAGATCGCCCTGCTCCGGGCCATCGGTGCCACTCGGCGTCAGGTCCTGCGCAGCCTCCTCCTGGAGGCAGTCATGCTCGGGGTCGTGGCCTCCGCCATCGGCATCGGGCTCGGCGTCCTCGTGGCCCAGGGACTTCGGTTCTTGATGGACAAGGTCGGCTTCAGTCTGCCGAGCACGTCCTTGCAGCTCGAGCCCCGCACCGTGATCGTCTCGCTTCTGGTGGGCACCGTGGTCACCGTGGTTGCTGCGATCGTTCCCGCCCGCCGCGCCACCAAGGTGTTGCCCGTCGAGGCTCTGCGTGAATCCACGCCAGGCGCCGAGAAGCCCTCGAAACGACGTGGCTTCATCGGGCTCGCCATCCTCGCGGCCGGTGCCGCCGGCATGGTGGCCTCGTTGTACGGCGGTGCGGACATCAAGGTGTTCGGGATCGGCCTGGTCGCCGCGCTCGTCGGAGTGATGATCTCGCTTCCGATGGCCGTGCGTCCGCTCGCATCGCTGATCTCCGCTCCGCTGCGACTGCGCGGCATGCCCGGCGAGCTCGCCAAGCAGAACGCGAAGCGCAACCCGCGTCGTACCTCTGCCACGGCGGCAGCCCTGATGATCGGCCTCACCCTGGTCGTGAGCATGAGCGTGTTCGCGTCGTCCCTGAAGGCGTCGTTCGGCGACGTGATCTCGGACCAGACCAACGCGGAGCTCTACATCGCCACGTCCAGCACGCAGGCACCCGGGTTCAGCCCGGCGGTCATCGATGCGGTCCAGGGCGTGGACGGGGTCGACCAGGTGTCGGCCAACGGCTGGGGCCAGGCCCGCTTCGACAAGGCGGACTCGAGCTACTCCTCAGTCGACCCGGCCAACGCGGAGGAGGTCATGAACCTGAACGTCTCGCAGGGTTCGATCGCTGACCTCGGCAAGGACGGGGTCGTGGTGGCGAAGTCGGCCGCTACGTTGAACGGCTGGAAGCTTGGCGACACCGTCACGGCTGAGTTCGCTGCGAGCGGCAAGCACCCCCTCAAGGTCGTCGGGATCTACGAAGGTGAAGGCTGGATCGGTGACGACTTCATCCTGAGCCTGGACCAGCAGAACGCGTTCGCAGGCCCGCAGCTCGTGTCGACCGGACTGGTCACACTGGCCGCTGGCGCGGACCAGGGTGAGGTCCAGGACGCCATCGCGGCGACCCTGGCCGACCATCCCGACGCCAAGGTGCTGGACCAGGCAGGCTACGAGAAGGAAGCCAGCGGGTTCATCGACCAGATGCTCACCCTCGTGACCGTGATGTTGCTGCTCGCCGTGCTGATCGCGCTGCTGGGCATCGTCAACACGCTGGCACTGTCGGTCTTCGAGCGCACCCGTGAGCTCGGCCTCCTCCGTGCGGTCGGCATGACTCGCGGCCAGGTGCGCGCCATGGTGCGCTGGGAGTCGGCGGTCATCTCGACGATCGGCGCCCTGAGCGGTGCCGCTCTCGGGATCGGCATCGGGTTGGCCTTGTCGCAGGTGCTGAAGGACGAGGGGATCAAGGCAATCTCCGTCCCCGGCCCGCAGGTGGCGCTGTACGTCGTACTGGCCGCCGTCGCCGGCGTGCTGGCCGCCGTCGGCCCTGCCCAATCGGCCTCCAAGGTCGACGTCCTGAAGGCGGTGGTGACCGACTAGGAGAGGCGACCGTCGGAGAAGGGCCCCGTGTCACACGGGGCCCTTCTTCTGTCGGTCGGGTCAACGCCCACCGCTGCTGGTCGGGAATGGGCCTATTCTGGCCACTGGGGGCCGCGCAGGAGGGCGCAATGATGGAGGGAACCGCGGGGGAGACGACAGTAGACAAGCAAGCCCTGCTGCGCCTGATCAGGGACTCCGTCATCGGCGAGGACCACATCATGCAGACGCCGTACGGCGCGCGGCGGGTCACCTACGCCGACTACACGGCGTCGGGGCGGGGGCTCACGTTCATCGAGGACTTCATCCGCGACCAGGTGCTGCCCGTCTACGCCAACACCCACACCGAGTCCAGCGGCACTGGTTTGCAGACCACCCGGCTCCGGGAGGAGGCGCGCGAGATCATCCGCCGTGCCGTCCGGGGCGATGACGACACCGTCGTCCTCTTCACAGGTTCCGGATGCACAGGCGCGATCGCCAAGCTGATCGGGATCCTGGGTCTGCGAATCCCCTCCGCCCTCGACGACGCCCACCACCTGACCGAGCACATCCCGCCCGGGGAGCGCCCTGTGGTGTTCATCGGGCCCTACGAGCACCACTCCAACGAGCTTCCGTGGCGGGAGTCGATCGCGGACGTGGTCACCATCCACGAGGACCCGGACGGGGGAGTCGACCCGGAGGACCTGCGTGAGCAGCTCGAGAAGTACGCCGACCGGCCGCTCCGGATCGGCAGCTTCTCCGCTGCCTCCAATGTCACCGGGATCGTGTCGGACACCGCCGGGATCTCGACCCTGCTCCACGAACACGGCGCGCTCAGCTTCTGGGACTGCGCCGCAGCAGCGCCGTACGTCGACATCGAGATGGCCCCGGTCGACCCGGCCCGACCGCTGTCCTACAAGGACGCGATCTTCCTCTCGAGCCACAAGCTCATCGGCGGGCCCTCGACCCCGGGCGTGCTCGTCGCGAGGCGCGAGCTGCTCGGGAATCGCGTGCCCGACGTACCCGGCGGGGGCACGGTTCGCTACGTGAACGACGACGCGCACCTCTACCTCGACGATCCCACCCATCGCGAGGAGGGAGGGACCCCCGCGATCATCGAGTCGATCCGGGCCGGGCTGGTCTTCCAGCTCAAGGAGGCCGTCGGCACCGAGACCATCCGGGCCCAGGAGGACCGCCACCTCGCCCGCGCCGTCGAGGCCTGGGGGTCCGAACCCCGGATCGAGCTGTTGGGCAACCTGGACGCCGAACGGCTGTCCATCATCTCCTTCGTCGTCCGGTCGCCCTCCGGTCGCTACCTGCACCACAACTACGTGGTGGCCCTCCTCAACGACCTGTTCGGGATCCAGTCACGAGGTGGGTGCTCGTGTGCGGGTCCCTACGGCCACCGGCTGCTGGGGATCGACCTGGAGCGGTCGCACGAGTTCGAGCGCGAGATCGTGGGCGGCTGCGAGGGCATCAAGCCCGGCTGGGTGCGTGTCAACTTCAACTACTTCTTCTCCGACGCGGTCGCCGACTACCTCATCGAAGCGGTGCGGCTGGTCGCGCGAGACGGGTGGCGGCTGCTGGGGGACTACCGCTTCGACACCGCTTCGGGTCGCTGGCGGCATCGGGATGGCGTGGTCGCGCCGCCGCTCAGCCTGCACGACGTGTCGTACGCCGACGGCTCCGCGGCCATGCCCAGCAACGACACCACCGGTGGCGAGGAGCTGCTCGCCGCGCACCTCCGCGACGGAGCGGCCATCCTGGCCGCGGCGGAGGGCCCTGACCTGTCGCGACACCCCGCGAACGTCAGTGCCGACTTCGAGCACCTGCGGTGGTTCGACCTGCCCGTGAGCGCCCTGGACTGAGTCCGACCGAGCCGGTCCCTCAGGACGGGCAGGTCTCCTGGTACGGGCGCGCGCCGAAGTTGGCCTGCCACTCGGCCTCCGTGAAGTCACGGCCGGCGACTCGACACGCGAACGCGAGGCTTCGCTCGACGCTCGTGTTCCACTCGAGGACCGGCGCATCCCCCCAGTTGTTCGCGATCAGTACCTGGTCAGGCTCCGTCCCGAACACCGCGTTCGGAAGCCGCTGCGAGGTGCTGGCCCGAGCCAACAGGACCCCGGCTTCTGCGTCCCACAGTCCCACGGAGGTGTCGAAGCCACCGGTGAGGAGGCGTCGACCGTCCGGTGAGTAGCTGAGAGAAACAACGGAGTCCCGGTGGCCCGGCACAGCGGGTCTCGCGGGCCGCCCGGTCGTGAGGTCGAGCACGAGCATCCGACCGTCTTCGGCGCCGAATGCGGCGTGGCGCCCGTCGGGTGAGAAATCGACCACCGGGCTGGGAATTCCGAGTCCGCCCGCGTCGAGAACCTTCCCTGCGTCGAGGTCGGCCAGTGCCCAGCCGGTGCTCGAGTCTTGCCAGAAGCCGGAGGTGTCGCGTGGCCCGGTGACCGCGATGACTGTGTGGTTGTCCGGGCCGGCGGAGAGGCCCGCGGCCGACCCGTCGAGTCGCACCGACCGGCCGACCGGAGTCAAGGCGCTCGAGTCGAGCATGGTCAGCCGACCGGACTCTTCGGCGATCACCAGGCGGCTGCCGTCGGTGCTGTAGTCGATCTGGCTGACCGGTCGCCCGGACGGCCGAACTCGACCGGTCAGTCGGCTGGTCCGTGCATCCCAGACCCGGATCTCGCCACCGGTGGCGGTGGCATAGTGGATTCCATCGGGATGCCAGCTCTGGACTCCAGAGAAGTCTCCTCCTCCGTCGCGGTGGGGGCCGACCGTCCCGGACTCGATGTCGAAGAACGCGACCTGATCCCCGTAGAGGAGCGCGGCGCGCTCGCCGCCAGGCGCCGGGCGTACGTCGCTCTCGGCGAACCCGGCCGGTTCGATCGAGGCCACCTCGGACAGGAAGCGGCGCTCCCCGTCGAGGTCCCAGTGCCGCAGTGAGCTGTTGGCTCCCGCGGTATGGACCGTTGATGCGTCCGCCCCGAAGTCGACGGCCTCCCCGCTCTCCCCGAGCGGCAGCCGAGCCAGAAGCTCTCCGTCGCTGATCTCCCAGACAAGCGCTTCCCGAGTGCCGGACGCCACGGTCGCGACCCTGCTGCTGTCACTGGAGAAGTTCACGTACCAGCCGTAGTCCGCCTTGCTGGGCAGCCGTCGTCGCAGTTCGCCGGTCTCGGCGTCGAACAACAGGAGGCCGCCTAGATCGGCCGAGGCCAGGAGGCGACCGTCCGGGCTGATCGTCACGCGCCCGGGCTGCATCTCCTCCTTGATGGCCGGCGCCGTGGTCGCTCCGGACGCGAGGTCGTGGATCGTCAACGGCACCGTCGTGTACATGGTCTGCCCGTCCGGGCTCAGCGCAACGGAGGAGTAGCCGGACTCCTCCAGCCTCAGCCGGGTGACCGGCAGTTGGGGCTGCTCGAGCGACCAGGACAACGCCCACGTCGAGGTCGAGGTCGACTCGTCCTGTGTCGGCGCCAGCGTGCTCCCGCTGCCCTCGACGCGCCACTCCGTGGCCGCCAGACGACTGCCGTCCCGGCTGAAAGCGAGATCCAGGGACACCCAACGCGTCCGACCGGCTGTGGATGGCTGGATCTCGAGCGGCTCCAGTGTGGAGGCATCGAGGAGCGTGACCGGCCTACGCGCGGGCGGAGCCTCTGTCACGGCCAGGGTGCGGCCATCGGGACTGAATCTCACCTGCCCGGCGATCCACCAGCTTCCCCTCTGAGTCCCAGCCTGGTAGTCGCCGAGTAGGTCCCCGGTGCCGATTTCGTACAGCCGTACGTGGTTTGTCTCGTCGTACGTGGCGACCGTGCGGCCGTCCGGACTCACGTCGAGCCAGGTGACCGGGGGCCCCTCCATCTGCGTCGACGCGACGAGCTCCGGGTCCCTGGCGAGCGCGGCCAGCAGGCTGCTGCGGGTCTCCGGTGAGCCGTCCAGCCGCACACCTGCCACTGCCAGCAGCATCGACTCGGCGAAGTCCTCGGAGACCAGTGCCTTGGCGCTCGCGGCGCGTGCGTCCGCGGAGGTGGCCTCCTGAGTCGCGGCGGCGGCGTTCTCCTCCGCCTCTCCCTGCTGCTGAACCGCGAGGGCGCCTGCCACCAGCGCGAGAACGAGAAGCACACAGGCACCGGCCAGCACCACCCTGAGCCGCCTGATCAACCGGGTCTGGGTCCGGGCTCGGTCCGCGGCACCGCGCTGCTCCTCGGTGGCGACAGTCTCGGAACGGTCCAGGAACGCCACCTCGTCGGGAGTCAGGACCGCGTCGCGGCGCGAACGCCACTCGAGCGCCTGGGCGAGGCGGGCACCGCGGTAGAGCTCGCTGTCGGGACGTCCCAGCGAGTTCCAGGCATCGGCCGCGGACGTGAGGTGGTGCAGGATGCGTTGACCGTCGACATCGTCCTGCAACCACGCTCCGAGGCGCGGCCACGCCCGGGCCAATGACTCGTGGGCGAGCTCGACGGCGTCGTCGTCGGTGGTCACCAACCGGGCTCCCACCAACAGGTCGATGAGTCGGTCCTGCGCCTGGTCGCTGACGACCAAGCGTCTGGGCACCCGGCTGCGCACCGGCTCTCCGTCCAGCCCCGGTGTCACCAGCCGCAGCAACATGTCGCGCAGCGCCCGGCGTTCGCTGTCGGTCACCGACCCGTAGACGTCCTCCGCCGACTTGGCCACGGCACCGCGGATTCCCCCCGAGGCCTGATAGCCCGCCACCGTCAAGGTGCGGCCCTCGCGACGCAGCCACGTCTCCCTCAGGGCGTGGGACAGCAGCGGCAGGGCCCCCGGTTCGCTCTCGACCTCCCGGACCAGCAGATCCGTCAACCCCGGCTCGACCACCAGCCCGGCTTGCCTGGCCGGACCTTCGATCGCCGCCGCGAGGTCCTCGCCACCCATGGCGGCGAGCACGTACAGCCCCCGCTCCACCAGTTTTGCGAACGCAGGATGGGCGGAGACATCGCCCATGCGGTCGGCGCGGAGTGCCACCATCACCGGCGCCGTCCGGGCATGCTCCACAAGCCTGTCCAGGAACGTGTGGCGCTCGCCGGTGTCCTGGCACAACGAGAAGACCTCTTCGCACTGGTCGACCACCAGGACCGGCTGCCGGGACCCCTCCGGCAGGGCAGAGAGCATGTCCACGGGATGCGTCCCCGGACTGATCACCACCACCGCCTTGCCGTCGCGCACCAGCGCGGCCGCAACGCCGGCCCGGACCAGGGACGACTTGCCACTCCCGGATGGGCCGACGACGGCAAGCACACCCTTCGATGCCAGTCGTTCCAGACAGGACGCCACATCCGCGTCGCGGCCGAAGAAGCCGTCCGCGTCGTCCACGTCGTACGGCGTCAGGCCGCGATACGGGCATCCCTCGTCCTGGTGAGCCGGGGCCGTCTCCACCAGCAGATCGGGGTCCTGACGCAGGATCGCCGCCTCCAGGTCGACGAGCTCGGGCCCCGGATCCAGACCGAGCTCCGTCACGAGCAGCCGACGCAGCTCCTGGAGGGTGCGGAGCGCCTCGCCCTGTCGACCCGACTGGTACTGCGCCAGTGCCAGCAGCTGCCAACGCCGTTCTCGCAGTGGCGCCGCGCGCACCATGGCCTGCGCCTCGGCCAGCACCTCGCGGTGGTGGCCGGACCGGAGTGCCGCGTCCAGCCAGAGCTCCTCGGCGTCACGGCGCAGCTCCTCCAGCCGCTCGGCCTCCAGATTCCCGGGCTCCCATTCCTCGAGTTCCGTCAGGGGATGCCCGCGCCACAGCGCGAGTGCCTCGCGGAGCGTGAACGCGGCGTGGTCGGGGCTGTCCAGGGTCAGCAGCTCGCGACCTCGCGCCACCGACCGCTCGAACACCTGTCCGTCGATGGCGTCGACCGGGAGTGCGAGCTGGTAGCCCTGCGGCGACGTCACGATCGACTCCGGCCCGAGTGCCTTGCGAAGACGCACCATGCAGCTCTGCAGGTTCTTCTGCCACGACGCCGGTGGGGCGTCCGGCCACACCGCGTCGGCGATCCGCGCGGCGCTGAGCACCTCACCGGGCCGCATCGCAAGGGCGGTCAGTACGGTGCGATCGCGCGAGCCCAGCCGGACGGTTCCTTCATCCACTGTCAACGGCCCGAGAAGGGCGATGCGCACGTTTCGACAGTGCGCCTCCGTACAACAGACGTCAATGCCTCGTGTACCGGGCGGATACCGGTCGGGCGCGGCTGTGTACCGCGTGGGTCGATGAGTGTTCCTGGCTCACCTCACCCGGGACGGGTGAGGGCGCCGGCTCGGCGCTCGTCTAGAGTCCGATTCGTCGAGGCGATGGGAGGATGAGCCATGACCGATGGACTCGATCGAGGCGAGCTTGACGAGATGGGCCCTGTTGACTACCTGGTGGTCGAGTTCCCGGGGAGTCGGATGACCGGGGAGGGTCTGCCGCTCCTCGTCGACCTGGTCGACCGCGGCATCATCCGGATCCTCGACTTCGCGTTCGTGAAGAAGGAGCTCGACGGTTCCGTCACCGGGCTCGAGCTCACCGACATCGACGGCGACGGGGAACTCGACCTCGCGGTCTTCTCCGGCGTCTCCTCGGGCCTCCTCGACGACGAGGACCTGACTGAGGCGAGTGGCGTACTCGAACCGGGGAGCTCGGCAGGCGTCCTGGTGTACGAGAACGTGTGGGCGGCCCCGCTCGCGGCAGCACTCCGGCGTGGCGGTGGCCAGCTGGTTGCCAGCGGCCGGATCCCGGTGCAGGCGCTGCTGGCATCACTGGACGCGGCCGAGGCCAGGAACTAGCGAGAGGAGAAGCAGATGCCCGGACTCCTTCGAGGGGTTGCACGGACGGCCGTCATTGCCGGTACGGCGACGTCGGTGTCCAACCGCGTGTCGCGACGACAGGCGGGACGCTGGGCCGAGCAGGACGCGCAGCAGGCCTACGAGCAGCAGCCCGCCCCGGCCGCCGCGCCGGCACCCGCCGCGGAGAGCAGGTTGGACCAGCTGAAGGAGCTCGGCCAGCTCAAACAGGGCATCCTGAGCGACGCCGAGTTCGAGCGGGAGAAGGCCCGCATTCTCGGCTAGCCGCTGGACGGTTGCGGCCGCGGGGTCGGAAGCTGCTTCAAACGCCATTCAGGGCGGCAAGCATGCGTGCGTACAATCCCCGACGTCAACACCGGAGGTGAAGAGACACAGTGACCTGGGTCGCTGCGAATGTAGGCTCGAAGTGTCCACGAACCCGCTCAAGGAAGTCCCGACCGCCATGCGCTGTCACCACACGGTCGACCTCCGCGTTGACCTCGGAACAGTTGGCCTTGAGTCGAAACCTTCGGACCTGTTCCGTGAGTCCAACCGTCAGCGCGATCTCGACGTAGTCGGCTCCTGCCAGCCTGGCGGTGGCTTCGAAGCGCACGGCCTCGTCCAGGTTCGTCACCAACTGGGGCAGCACGACGTCACGACCTTCGCGTAGGTGAGCGTCGGCCATGGCAATGGCGATGCCCCGCGCCGCTGGCAGCGCGGCGAAGAAGTCACCCGGCCAGCCACCGATGAGCGACACGACGACGTCGATGTCCAGGTTGAGAACCCCGCGATGGTCCTCCGCCTACCTCTGGGCCAACGTCGACTTGCCCACGCCTGGCGGCCCGTTGATGTGTATCAGCCTGGGCATGTCCTAGACCCTAAGGAAACGCCAACCGGGAAGGCGACCGCACGCCTCCCTCAGCGACTGAAGTCCCGCGCTGGATCGGTGTGCGAGGGGGCGTAATGCAAAGAAAGTGGCCTTTGTGCATCCGCAACTGGCCCCAAGGTTCACGATGCGGTCGACCAGCAGCAGTCCGGCTACTACCGAAACGACGACGGCAAGCCGCACTCCTGACGGGAGTCGCAGCGCCTGCCCAGGAACCGGCCCGGGTCGAAAGATTCGCCTTAACGCTAATACCGGGTTGATACCTGCCTCCCGGAGAGTGGGGAGGATCAACCCTCGAGTCTAGGAGGCCCCATGATGCATCGCCGTACGCTCGCCGCGGCCGTGTCGGTCGCGCTTGCCGCCCTCGTACCTCTCGGGCCCATGACGACACCGAGCGCGGCACCGGCCTCGGGCCACGCCCGCGGCGGCCACGAAGCCCCCGTTTCGACCCTGCTCGACTGGCAGCTGATCGCCCTCGACACGATCTTCGTCGACGGCCTCATCGTGCTGCCACCGGTCCCCAATCCTCCGCCAGCTCCTGCACCAGTCCCGGTTCCGGTAGGCACACTGTTCCTCGGCTACACCGGGCTTGCCGTCAACGACGCCGTGCAGGCCGCCCGTCGACGTCACGCTTCCAGCTCCGCGGCCATCGCGCAGGCTGCGCACGACGTACTCGCGAACTACCTGCCGAATACTCAGGCCAACCTGGATGAGGCACTCGAGGCCACGCTGGAGGCCATCCCCGACTCTCGCGCCGAGCGCAAGGGCATCCGCATCGGACGAAAGGCTGCGGCCGAGCTGATCGCCAGCCGCGTCGGCGACGGCTTCGGCGACCCTCAATACATCTATGCGCTGGATGGCACCCAGCCGGGGATCTTTGCGCCTGTGGGGCCTCCTCCTGCGGGTGGCATGCTCGCGCCGTGGCTCGGTCACGTCGACCCGCTTGTCCTTCCCCGCCACGTCCGGGTCGACGGGCACCCCGCATTGACGAGCAAGGAGTGGGTCCGGGACTTCAAGGAGGTGAAGCAGTACGGGTCGCTCACGGCTACCGGCCCCGGCACCACCCGCCGTCAGGCGGTCGCGGCCTTCTTCTATGTCAACTCGGTCGTCGCGAGCGAGCGAGCCCTCGTCGAGTACCTGCGCACACATCCCATGCGTCTTGAGCGCGCCGCTCGCATGTTCGCGGTCATGAACGCCTCGATGGCGGACGCGATCAGGAACATCTGGCTGCTCAAGCTCGAGGTCGGCTTCTGGCGGCCGTCCGAGGCCATCGTGCGTGCAGATGAGGATGGGCTGGACGCGACCGTCCCCGACGTCAACTGGAAACCGTTCCGAGCCACCCCGCCGTACTCCGAGTACGCCAGCGGTCACGCGGTGGTCACCGGCACGTTCGCGGAGACAGCTCGCCGGTACCTGGGCAACCGCGTCCCCCTCCACCTGGTGTCCGTACCGGTCCCGTCGCCGGGCGTGACGCCGCCCGACCGCAGGTACCGCACCCTCTCAGCGCTGGAACACGACGCTTTCCACGCCCGCATCTGGGCCGGAATCCACTTCCGCGACGCCATGGACGACGGCTACTACATCGCCCACACGACCGTTCATCGTGTTGAGCGGATCCTGGACGGCCGCTGAGTGGCGGCAGCCCTGACGGCCTGTGGAGCGCGTTACGCTCGGGCCGCACAAGGGTCGGCCGCGCTTGGATCTCGCAGGTTCGGATGCCGACGCCCTGCGCGTGACCGACCAGTTGCTGAACGGGTCGAGCTCGCCTACTACAAGGGGGGATGGAGACTCAGGGTCAAAACGGCCCGGATGAGTGTCCGAGGGGGGACTTGAACCCCCACGCCCTAATACGGGCACTAGCACCTCAAGCTAGCGCGTCTGCCAATTCCGCCACCCGGACGAGTGCGGAGGAACTCTAACAAAGCGGGCACCTCTTCCCAGCATCGGGAGGACCTCCGGAAAGTGTCATGCTGGAGGCATGTCGACACAGAGTGCGGAGCGCGGATACGACCCCGCCGGCGAGGTCGTGGAGCTGTGCCGGGACCTGATCCGGATCGACACCACGAACTACGGCGACGAGCCCGGCCCGGGGGAGCGGAAGGCTGCCGAGTACGTCGCCACGTTGCTCGACGAGGTCGGGATCGAGAGCCGCCTCTACGAGCGCGACCAGGGGCGGACGTCGCTCGTCGCCCACTGGGGACCGGACTCGTCGACGGCGAGCGCAGAGAAGCCGCCGCTGCTGCTGCACGGCCACCTGGACGTCGTACCGGCAGCCGCCGAGGACTGGCAGGTCGACCCCTTCTCGGGCGAGATTCGGGACGGCTACCTCTGGGGGCGCGGAGCGGTCGACATGAAGGACTTCGACGCGATGGTGCTGTCGGTCGTGCGAGCGCGCGCCCGCGCCGGCCAGCCCCCGGACCGGCCGATCGTTCTCTGCTTCACCGCCGACGAGGAGGCCGGTGGGCACAAGGGGGCAGAGATCCTGGTCGAGCATCATCTCGATGAGTTCGACGGCTGCACCGAGGCGGTCGGTGAGGTCGGCGGCTTCAGCACCACCGTCGGGGGCCGTCGCCTCTACCTGATCGAGGCCGCAGAGAAGGGCATGGCCTGGATGAAGCTGACCGCCCGCGGCCGCGCCGGGCACGGCTCGATGATCAACCGCGAGAACGCCGTCACCGAGCTGTCCGCGGCCGTGGCCCGGATCGGGGCGTACGACTGGCCGGTGCGGCTGACCCCGACGATGAAGGTCCTGATGGCGTCGGTCGCGGAGATGGTCGGCACGGAGGCCACGCCGGACAACGCCGAGGCCCTGGTCGAGGAGTTCGGTACGGCGACCCGGATGCTGGGCGCCGTGCTCAGGAACACGACGAACCCGACCATGCTCGGCGCCGGCTACAAGGTGAACGTGATCCCGACTGCGGCCACCGCGCACGTCGACGGCCGATTCCTGCCCGGCTTCGAGGACGAGTTCTTCGAGACCCTCGCGGAGCAGTGCGGAGACCGGATCGACGTCGAGTACATCTCGAAGCAGCCACCGTGGGAGGTGCCCTACGAGGGAGGGCTGGTCGACGCAATGACCCGGAGCCTGCTCGCGGAGGACCCCGAAGCCGCCGTGGCGCCGTACCTGTTCAGCGGCGGCACCGACGCCAAGCACTTCAACAAGCTGGGCATGCGCTCCTACGGCTTCGCTCCACTCCGGCTCCCGGATGACCTGGACTTCACCGCGCTCTTCCACGGGGTCGACGAGCGGGTTCCGGTCGACGCCCTGGAGTTCGGCGCCCGGGTGATGGACAGGTTCCTCGCCGAGCTGTGACTGGTCAGACCCGCGTCCTCATCTGCCGGATGATCCGGCGGCGAAGGACCACCCGGCGGGTGCCGTCGGGGGAGATCCGGACCCGGTCCAGCTCCCAGCCGCCGTGCTCCGCGCGCTCGACCAGCAGCTTGGTGACGACGGGGCGCGGGAACTCACGCGAGATGACCAGCTTGTCGAACTCCCACTCGACGCCGCGGCCGAGTGGGCGGGTTGTCGCGCGGGTGTCCACGTCACTCTCCCGAGACGTCGTCGAGCGCCTCGACGATCTCGTCCGGAAGCGTGAGCTCCTCGACGCCGAGGGCTCCCTGCAACTGTGCGGCGGTGCGGGCGCCCACGATGGGGGCGGTGACCCCCGGGCGATCGCGCACCCAGGTGAGGGCGACCTCGAGACAGGACCAGCCCAGTCCGTCTGCCGCGCGCGCCACGGCTTCGACAATGCCACGTGATCGCTCGCCGAGGTAGGTCTCGACGAAGTTCGAGAAGTGGGAGGACGCACCCCGGGAGTCCGAGGGCGTCCCCGAGCGGTACTTGCCGGTCAGGACGCCCCGGCCCAGCGGCGACCACGGCAGCACGCCCAGCCCCAGGGCCGTCGCGGCCGGGATGACCTCCTGCTCGGCGTCCCGGCTGACGAGGGAGTACTCCACCTGGGTCGAGGCGAGCACCGCCCGGCCCGGCACGGCGCGCTGCCAGGTGGCGGCCTGCGCGGTCTGCCAGCCGGCGTAGTTCGAGATGCCGACGTACGACGCCCGCCCGGACGTCACGGCCAGGTCGAGCGCGGACAGGGTCTCCTCGAGGGGAGTGTCGTCGACCCAGGTGTGCACCTGCCAGAGATCGACGTGATCGACCCCGAGGCGCCCGAGGGACTCGTCGAGGGTGCGGAGCAGGTTGCCCCGGGATGCATCCGTCTCTCGCGTCCCGCGCCGGCGGGAGATCCCGGCCTTGGTGGCGATCACGATCTCGTCGCGGGCCACCACGTCGCCGATGAGGCCGGCGATCAGCTCCTCGGAAGCGCCGTCGCCGTACCCGGCCGCGGTGTCGAGCAGGGTGCCGCCCGCCTCCGCGAAGGCGATCAACTGGTCGCGGGCCTCGTGCTCGTCGGTGTCCCGCCCCCACGTGAGCGTCCCCAGACCGATGCGCGAGACCTTGAGGCCGGTGCTGCCCAGGGAGCGCTGCTGCATGGGCGCAACCGTAGCCGCAGGCAAGGGCGCCGCCAGCCATCTCCTAGGCTGCGCGTCGTGTGGGACCTCCTCATCGCCGTCGTTCTCGGCATCCTCCAGGGCCTGACCGAGTTCCTGCCGATCTCCAGCAGCGCCCACCTGCGGATCTTCCCGGAGCTGTTCGGCTGGGGAGACCCCGGCGCCGCGTTCACCGCCGTGATCCAGATCGGCACCGAGCTGGCGGTCCTCATCTACTTCCGCAAGGACATCTGGCGGATCGGTTCGATGTGGGCGCGGTCTTTGGTCAAGCCGGAGTACCGGGGGCACCTCGACTCGCGGATGGGTTGGTTCATCATCATCGGCTCGCTGCCGATCGTGATCCTCGGCGTGCTGTTCAAGGACACGATCGAGGACGACTTCCGCAACCTCTGGATCATCGGCACGACCCTGATCGTCCTCGGCATCATCCTCGGCATCGCCGACCGGATCAGCTCGGACGACAAGCAGATTCGCGACATCCGGCTCCGCGACGCCGTCTTGATGGGTGTGGCCCAGGCGTGCGCGCTGGTCCCGGGCGTCTCCCGCTCGGGAGCCACCATCTCGATGGGCCGGTTCCTCGGCTACGAGCGCGAGGCCGCGACCCGCTACGCCTTCCTGCTCGCGATCCCGGCGGTCGTGGGCGCGGGCCTGTTCGAGCTCTCCGAGATCCCCAACGGCGAGAACCGCTACGGCTGGGGCCCCACGATCGTGGCGACGGTGGTGGCCTTCATCGTGGGGTACGCCGCCATCGCCTGGCTGTTGCGGTACGTGTCGACGAACTCCTACCTGCCCTTTGTGATCTACCGGATCGGGCTCGGCTCACTCACCCTCGCGCTGCTCGCCGCCGGCGTGTTGAGTCCCTGATCACAACCAGCCGGACTTCTTGAAGAAGACAAAGGCCGACAGCGACGCCAAGGCCATCAGGCAGAGCGCGAACGGATAGCCAAGCAGCCAGTGCAGCTCCGGCATGTGGTCGAAGTTCATGCCGTAGACGGCCGCAATGAGCGTCGGTGCAGCGATCAGGCCGACCCCCGCGGAGATCTTCCGCACATCGTCGTTCTGCTGGACGCTGATCTGCGCCAGGTGGGCGTCGAAGGCAGTCGACAGCAGCGAGTCGAGGTTGTCGATGACCTCAGACACCCGCTGGAGGTGATCCGAGACGTCCCGGAAGTACGGCGCCGCCTCGTCCGGGACCCCCGGCACCGTCGCCGTCGCGAACCGGCGCATCGGCTCGCGGAGCGGCAGCACCGCCCTGCGGACCTCGGCGATCTCGCGCTTCAGGGTGTAGATCCGCACCGAGTCGTTCGTCCGTGCGGGAGAGAACACCGAGGTCTCGACCTCGTCCACGTCGACCTCGAGCGCCGCGCCCACCCGTTCGTAGTCGTCCACGACCCGGTCGCACACGGCGTACATCACCGCTCCGGGGCCGTGGCTCAGGACTTGCGCCCTCTCCTCGAGATCGCGGCGCGACGCGTGCAGCTCCGAGCCCACACCGTGCCGCACGGTGACGATGTAGTCGGGGCCGACGAACAGGCTGATCTCGCCGGTCTCGACGGCGTCCTCCTCGTCGACGTACCAGAGTGTCTTGAGGACCAGGTACAGCATGTCGTCGTAGCGGTCGAGCTTGGGCCGCTGGTGGGCGTTCAGGGCGTCCTCGACCGCGAGCGCGTGCAGGCCGAAGGTCTGCGCAACAGCGTCGAGCTCGGACGCGGTGGGCTGGAAGAGACCGAGCCAGAGGAAGTCGTTCTCGCCCGACGCCTCCGCCCGCGCCGCGCCGAGGTCGGACGGGTCACAGGTGAGCGGAACCCGGACGCCGTCGCGGTAGAGCGCGTTGTCGACGATCACCTTCGCAGGCTATCCCCACGTGAGCCGCACTAGAGTCCGCGCATGGCAACCGTGATCCTGGTCCGGCACGGCCGGACCACCGCCAACACGAGCGGGACCCTGGCCGGGCGGCTACCCGGCGTCGGCCTGGACGACGTCGGGTCCGAGCAGGCCGCGCGAGCGGGTGCCCGGATCGCGGCGGTTCCACTGGCCGCCGTGGTGAGCAGCCCGCTGGAGCGCTGTCGGGCGACCGCACGGGCGATCGTCAGCGCCCATCCGCAGCGCCTCCGGGTGGGAACCGAGCGCGGGCTCACGGAGTGCGACTACGGGGAGTGGCAGGGCCGGCCGATCAAGGAGCTGGCTCGCGAGAAGCTGTGGAAGACGGTCCAGTCGCAGCCCTCGGCGGTCGCCTTCCCGGGGGGCGAGACGATGCCGGAGATGCAGGCGCGCGCGGTGAGCGCCGTACGACGCCGGGACACGGCGGTCGAGAAGCAACACGGAGCGAACGCCGTCTGGGTGGCGGTCTCGCACGGCGACGTGATCAAGTCCATCCTGGCCGACGCCCTGGGCATGCACCTCGACCTCTTCCAGCGGCTGCACGTCGACCCTGGCTCGGCGTCGATCGTCAGCTACACCGACAGCCGCCCCTTCGTGCTCGCCACGAACACCCACGCCGGCGACCTCGCCTGGCTCGGACCCCCTGCGGGCAAGAAGCGTCGGCGGTCCGCCGATGCCCAGGTCGGGGGCGGCGCCGGCCCCGCTGCGCGACGAACCAGGGGTTGAGCGGCACACCCTAAAGTGGGGGACATGGCACCACTCGTCCACGGATTCGACCCACCGGAGCGCTTCGTCACCGGGACCGTCGGCGAGCCCGGCCAGCGCACGTTCTTCCTGCAGGCTCGCAGCGGATCGCGGCTGGTGACCGTCGCTCTCGAGAAGCAGCAGGTCGCCGCCCTTGCCGAACGCATCGACGAGCTGCTCGACGAGGTGATGGCCAGCCAGCAGAGCGACGCCATGATCCCGGCCGTCGCGCCCCTGGACCTGGAGGACGCCGAGCCGCTCGAGCAGCCGATCGAGGAGGAGTTCCGGGCCGGCACCATGACCCTCTCGTGGGACCCCGCGGACGCCCGCGTGGTGATCGAGGTGTTTCCCTTCACCGAGGCCGCCGTGGTCGCTCCCGACCAGGTGGACGAGGACTTCGAGGAACCCGAGCCCGAGGAGCTGTTGTTGGTCCGGATCCCGGCCGGTGCGGCCAGGGCGTTCGTGCAACGCACCGCCCAGGTGCTCGACGCCGGGCGGCCCAGCTGTCCCTTCTGTGGCAACCCGATCGACCCTGACGGACACCTGTGTGTGCGCGCCAACGGCTTCCGGCGACGGGATCCGTGACCGTCGACGCGAGCGGCGAGAGTGAGGCAAGGCTCGCTGCCGGCGAGCTGGTGTTGCACGGCCGGATCATGCCGGCATCCAACGCGACCTTCATCGGCGAGGTCGACGGCACCCGGGTGGTGTACAAGCCGGTGGCGGGGGAGCGCCCGCTCTGGGACTTCCCCGACGGCACCCTCGCGCGACGGGAGGTGGCGGCCTACGCCGTCTCCGAGGCACTCGACTGGAACATCGTCCCGCACACCATCGTGCGCGACGGACCGCACGGCGCGGGCATGGTCCAGGTGTGGCAGGAGCCGGTCGAGGACGACGAGGCGGTCCGGATCGTGCCGGAGGGCGCCGTGCCTGCCGGGTGGTGCCACGTCTTCGACGGGTTCGACGGCAACGACCAGCCGGTGTCTCTGGTCCACGAGGACTCCGCCCCCCTGCGCCGGATGGCGATCTTCGACGTCGTCGTCAACAACGCCGACCGGAAGGGCGGCCACGTGCTGCCGGTGGCGAACGGTCATCGCTACGGCGTGGACCACGGGGTCACCTTCCACACCGATCCCAAGCTCCGGACCATTCTCTGGGGCTGGCTGGACGATCCGCTGACCGAAGAAGAGGTCGCGAGCCTCAGAGCCCTGAGGGCAGATCTCCGCGGCCGACTGGGTGACCCGCTCGCCGAGCTGCTCACCGAGCTCGAGATCGACGCGTTCGACCGACGCTGCTCCCGGCTGCTCGCGGTCCCCACGATGCCGGCGCCGATGGGGGACTGGCCCGCCATCCCGTGGCCGCCCTTCTGACGCCGTTCGCTGGTCGAGCAGGTCGCGCGGCGACTGTGTCGGGACCCGGATAGGCTTCCCGGCATGCGCAGCTGGCCCAGTCCGGAGATCCCGACGCTGCGCGTTCCCGGGCCGGCGGTGTCGATCCGGGACACGTCGTCCGGCGCACTGGTCCCGACCCGTCCCGACGGCCCCGCCCGGCTGTACGTCTGCGGGATCACGCCGTACGACGCCACCCACCTGGGCCACGCCGCGACGTACGTCGCGTTCGACCTGCTCATCCGGGCCTGGCACAACGCAGGTCACGCCGTCACGTACGTCCAGAACGTCACCGATGTGGACGACCCTCTCCTGGAGCGCGCCCAGAAGGTGCACGTCGACTGGCAGGAGCTGGCCGAGCGCGAGACCGAGCTGTTCCGCCAGGACATGGCCGCCCTGCGGGTCATCGCGCCGGACCACTACATCGGCGCGGTGGAGTCCATCGCACTGGTCACCGAGCTGATCCAGCGACTCGAAGCCGCTGGGGCGGTGTACCGCGTCGAGGACGACCTCTACTTCTCCGTCACAGCCGACCCTGCATTCGGCGCCGTCTCCGGGCTGGAGCGCGAGGAGATGCTCCGGGTCTTCCCCAATCGCGGAGGCGACCCCGACCGCGAGGGAAAGAAGGATCCGCTCGACTGCATCGTCTGGCGGGCCGAACGACCCGGGGAACCCGCCTGGGAGGGCCCGTTCGGACCCGGTCGTCCCGGCTGGCACATCGAGTGCACCGCGATCGCGATGAAGCACCTCGGATCCGCGTTCGACGTCCAGGGTGGGGGGAGTGACCTGGCGTTCCCGCACCACGAGATGTGCGCGGGCGAGGCCCAGGTCGCTGCGCCGGGGCGTCCGTTCGCGCAGATCTACGCCCATGCCGGGATGGTCGGCTTCAACGGGGAGAAGATGTCGAAGTCGAAGGGAAACCTCGTCTTTGTCTCGCACCTGCGCAACAGCGACGTCGACCCGATGGCGATCCGGCTCGCGCTCCTGCGGCACCACTACCGCTCCGACTGGGAGTGGACGGATCAGGAGCTGTGGGACGCCGTCGACGCGCTCGCGTCCTGGCGAAAGGCGCTGGCCCTCGGTGCCGGTGCCCCTGCCGCACCCGTCGTCGACGTGGTCCTGTCGGCCCTCGCCGACGATCTCGACGCCCCCACTGCGACGGCCGCCGTCGACGCCTGGGTGGCCGCCACGCTCGGCGCCGACGGTCTCGCCGACACCAGCGACCCCGACGCGGCGATGACCATCGCGGCGGTCCTCGACGCCGCGCTCGGGCTCTCCCTCTGGTTGGGGTGAGATGCGCCGGCATCCGCGCGAGGTGGACGAGGCCCACCAGATCCCCCTGGAGCGTGCTCGGGCGCGGTTGCAGGCCTACGTCTACGGCAACATCCTGGTCCTGGCTGCCGTGGTCGGGGCAACTCCGGAGTACGTGGAGAACGGCAACGCCGCGCTCGTGGTGATCGCGACCACGGTGACCACCTACCTCGCGCACGTCCTCGCGTTCGCCGTGGCCAGCGGTCTAGGCCCGAAGCCCGAGACCAACGTCGAAGAATTGCGCGACGCGCTGCCGATCATCTCGTCGGGCTCGCTGCCCACGGTCCTGCTGGTGATCGCCGCGGTCACCGACTCGGACACGAGAGTGCTGCAGCTGGCGGCGGCCGCGGTGATCCTGGCCAGGTTGGCCGGGACCGGCGCCCTGGTCTCCCGGCTCAGCGGTCAGCCGGTGTCCAGCCGCAGCCACTGGACAGGCGTGGTCGTCGCTCTCATCGCAGCAGTGATCGTGATCCTCAAGGTGCAGTTCCTGCACTGAGCGCTACCTCAGCCGGCGTCGTCGTCGCCCCTCCGCTTGAGGTAGCGCTCGAACTCGCGAGCGATCGCATCGCCGGAGGCCTCGGGCAGGTCGGTCGTGTCCCGGGTCTCCTCCAGCGCCCGCACGTAGTCGGCGATGTCCTCGTCCTCCTCGGCGAGCTCGTCCACCCCGCGCTCCCACGCCCGGGCGTCCTCGGGCAGGTCCTCGAGGGGGATGCTCACCTGGAGCAGGTCCTCGAGCTGGCCGAGCAGGGCCAACGTCGCCTTGGGGCAGGGCGGCTGCGCGACGTAGTGCGGGACCGCCGCCCAGTAGGACACCGCGGGGATGTCGAGGCGGACGCACGCGTCCTGGAACACACCGACGATCCCGGTCGGTCCTTCGTACGTCGACTGCTCGAGCTTGAGTCGGTCCGTGAGCTCCGGCTCGGTCGCCGTCCCCGTCACCGGAATCGGGCGGGTGTGCGGGGTGTCGGCCAGCAGCGCGCCCAGCGTCACGACCAGCCCCCCGCCCAGCTCGTCACATGCCGCCAGCAGCTCGGCACAGAACTGGCGCCACCGCATGTTCGGCTCGATGCCGCGCACCAGGATCACGTCCCGGTCCAGATCAACGGGCGAGGCGACGGCGATCTGGGTGCTCGGCCAGGTCAGTCGACGGTGCCCCCGCTCGTCGGTGCCCACCACCGGGCGGTTGACCTGGAAGTCGTAGAAGTCCTCGGGATCGATGGCGCCGACCGTCCTGGCCTTCCACACGCGCATCAGATGGTCGACCACCGACGAAGCCGCGTCGGCCGCGTCGTTCCAACCTTCGAAGGCGGCGATCACCACGGGGTCGACCAGGTCCGGGGCGTCCTCGATCTCGATCACTCCCCAACCCTAGTAGGCGACTCGCCAGAGATCCGACGATTTCGCTTCTGCCGCCAACGGGTGCCACGCTTGCCAGGTCGTGTCACCATGCGGAAAGTGCGTCCACACCTCGAACCCCCTTTCCTACGCTTGGGTGATCCCGCCGTGAGAGGAGTGGCCGTGCCCGACTCGTCGCCACGCCCGGATGCCACGGAGGCGCTGACCGGGGCCCTGCGCGAGCGCATCCTGGTGATCGACGGCGCCATGGGCACCCTCATCCAGGGCTTTGCGCCTGGGGAGGCCGAGTTCCGGGGCGAGCGATTCGCCGACTGGGACCGGGACGTCAAGGGGAACAGCGACCTGCTCAACCTCACCCAGTCCGACATGGTCCACACCATCCACCGTCAGTACCTCGACGCGGGCGCGGACGTCGTGGAGACCAACACCTTCACGGCCACGTCGATCGCCCAGGCCGACTACGGCATGGAGGACCTCGCCTACGAGATCAACCTCGCCGGAGCCCGGATCGCACGCGAGGCCTGCGACGAGGTCGCGACCGAGGACCGGCCGCGTTGGGTGGCCGGCTCCCTCGGCCCCACGAACCGCACGGCATCGATCTCGCCCGACGTCAACGACCCGGGGGCCCGGAACGTCTCGTACGACGAGCTCGTGGCGGCGTACCTCGAGCAGGCCAGGGGTCTGGTCGACGGTGGCGCCGACCTGCTTCTGGTGGAGACGATCTTCGACACCCTGAACGCCAAGGCCGCGATCTTCGCGCTGGAGACGCTGTTCGCCGACCACGGACGCCGCTGGCCCGTGATCATGTCGGGCACCATCACCGACGCCTCCGGGCGCACCCTGTCCGGTCAGGTGACCGAGGCGTTCTGGAACTCCGTGCGCCACGTCAGCCCCCTCGCGGTGGGGCTCAACTGCGCGCTCGGCGCTGATGACCTGCGCCCGTACGTCGCCGAGCTGAGCCGGATCGCGGAGACGTTCGTATCCGTCCACCCGAACGCGGGGTTGCCGAACGCGTTCGGGGAGTACGACGAGACGCCCGAGCAGATGTCGAAGATCGTCGGCGAGTTCGCGAGCAGCGGGATCGTCAACGTCGTCGGTGGGTGCTGCGGCACCACCCCTGCCCACATCGAGGCACTCGTTGAGGCGGTGCGGGCGGCCACACCCCGACCGTTCGCGGAGCTGTCCCCGGCCATGCGCCTGTCCGGCCTGGAGCCGCTGACCATCGACGAAGACAGCCTCTTCGTCAACATCGGCGAGCGGACCAACATCACCGGCTCGGCGCGCTTCCGCAAGCTGATCAAGGACGGCGACTACGACACTGCACTGACCGTCGCCGCGCAGCAGGTGGAGAGCGGCGCACAGGTCATCGACGTGAACATGGACGAGGGCATGATCGACGGCGTCGCCGCCATGGACCGGTTCCTGAAGCTGGTCGCCAGCGAACCCGACATCAGCCGCGTGCCCGTCATGGTCGACTCCTCCAAGTGGGAGGTGATCGAAGCAGGCCTGAAGTGCGTCCAGGGCAAGCCGATCGTCAACTCCATCTCGATGAAGGAGGGCGAGGAGAAGTTCGTCGAGCAGGCGACCCTGTGCCGCCGGTACGGCGCGGCCGCCGTGGTCATGGCGTTCGACGAGGACGGCCAGGCGGACAACCTGGAACGGCGCAAGGCCATCTGCGAGCGTGCCTACCGACTTCTGGTCGACCAGGTCGGATTCCCGCCCGGAGACATCATCTTCGACCCCAACGTCTTCGCTGTGGCGACGGGCATCGAGGAGCACGCCTCCTACGGGCTCGACTTCATCGAGGCCACGCGCTGGATCAAGGAGAACCTGCCGGGCGCCCTGGTGTCCGGAGGCATCTCCAACGTCAGCTTCTCCTTCCGCGGCAACAACCCGGTCCGCGAGGCCATCCACGCGGTGTTCCTGTTCCACGCCATCAAGGCGGGGCTCGACATGGGCATCGTCAACGCCGGCTCACTGGCGGTGTACGACGAGGTGGATGCCGAGCTCCGGGAGCGGATCGAGGACGTCGTACTCAACCGTCGCGACGACGCGGCCGAACGGCTGCTGGAGATCGCCGAGCGGTACAACCGCACCGACGAGGTCGACGAGGCCGCCGAGGAGGAATGGCGCTCGCTGCCGATCTCCGAGCGCATCACGCACGCGCTGGTGAAGGGGATCGACACCCACGTCGAGGACGACACCGAGCAGCTGCGCGGGGAGATCGCGGACCGTGGCGGGCAGCCCATCGAGGTGATCGAGGGACCGCTGATGGACGGCATGAACGTCGTCGGCGACCTCTTCGGCGCCGGCAAGATGTTCCTGCCGCAGGTGGTGAAGTCGGCGCGGGTGATGAAGAAGGCCGTGGCCTACCTGATCCCCTTCATCGAGGAGGAGAAGGCCAAGGACCCCGCGCTGGCAACACAGAAGGACACCAACGGCACGATCGTGATGGCCACGGTGAAGGGCGACGTGCACGACATCGGCAAGAACATCGTCGGCGTGGTGCTGCAGTGCAACAACTACGAGGTCATCGACCTCGGGGTCATGGTTCCGGCGCAGAAGATCCTGGACACCGCCCGCGACGTGGGCGCGGACCTGATCGGCCTGTCGGGGCTCATCACGCCGTCCCTCGACGAGATGGTCAACTTCGCCGCCGAGATGCAGCGGCAGGAGCTCGACATCCCGTTGCTCGTCGGTGGTGCCACCACGTCCCGGGCGCACACGGCGGTCAAGGTGGACCCGCGGTACGACGGACCCGTGGTCTGGGTGAAGGACGCGTCCCGGTCGGTGCCGACGGCTGCGGCCCTCCTCAACGGGAAGCAGCGCACCGCCCTGCTCGACGCCCAGCGCACCGACTACGACGCACTCCGGGCGCGGCACGCGGGCAAGCAGGACCGCCCCAGACTCGACATCGAGGCCGCCCGGGGCAATCGGACGCCGATCGACTGGGAAGGGTACGAGCCGCCTGCACCGAAGCAGCCCGGGGTGCATGTCTTCGAGGACTACGACCTCGCCGAGCTCCGGGACTACATCGACTGGCAGCCGTTCTTCAACGCGTGGGAGATGAAGGGCAAGTTCCCCGACATCCTCAACAGCCCCGGCACCGGGGAGGTCGCCCGCAAGCTGTACGACGATGCCCAGGACATGCTGGACCGGATGATCGCCGAGAAATGGGTGACGGCCAGCGGCGTCTACGGTCTGTTCCCCGCCAACGCGGACGGCGACGATGTCGTCGTCTACGCCGACGACTCGCGCGACGAGGTCTCCGCCGTCCTGCACCAGCTCCGGCAGCAGGGCGAGCACCGGGACGGGGTGCCCAACCGCTGCCTGTCCGACTACATCGCCCCTGAGGGCACCGGCCTGGCCGACCACGTCGGCGGGTTCGCAGTCACGGCCGGGATCGGCCTGCCCGCGAAGGTGCAGGAGTTCAAGGACGACCTCGACGACTACAGCGCGATCATGGCGGAGGCGCTCGCCGACCGCCTCGCGGAGGCGTTCGCCGAGCGGCTGCACCAGCGGGTGCGCAAGGAGTTCTGGGGCCACGTGCCCGACGAGGACCTCGACAACCAGGCCCTGATCGCCGAGCGCTACACCGGGATCCGACCGGCTCCCGGCTACCCCGCGTGCCCGGACCACACCGAGAAGCAGACCCTTTGGGAGCTGCTGGACGTCGAGAAGAACGCCGGCATCGAGCTGACCGAGTCGATGGCGATGTGGCCCGGCGCGTCGGTGTCCGGCGTCTACTACAGCCATCCGCAGGCCCAGTACTTCGTGGTCGGCCGGCTGGCCCGCGACCAGGTGGAGGACTACGCCACACGCAAGGGATGGAGCCTCGCCGAGGCCGAGCGCTGGCTGTCCGCCAACCTCGGCTACGACCCCGATGACTGATGACTCGGTGTTCGACGCCGTCCTCTGGGACATGGACGGCACCCTGGTCGACACCGAGCCGTACTGGATCGCCGCGGAGTACGCGCTTGCCGAGAAGCACGGTGGGCACTGGACCGACGAGCAGGCACTCAGCCTGATCGGCAACGATCTGGTCGAGTCCGGCCGCTACATCCGCGAACACATGGGCATCGACGTGGAACCGTCCGTCATCGTCGAGGAGCTCCTCGACGAAGTCATCGCCCGGGTGGAGCAGGCGGTTCCCTGGCGTCCGGGGGCCGTGGCCCTGCTGGCGGATCTCCAGGCAGCAGCGGTGCCGTGCGCGCTGGTCACGATGTCGTACCGGCGCTTCGTCGCCCCGATCCTGGCGGCCCTGCCGGCCGGATCGTTCACGGCGGTCGTCACGGGCGACGCTGTGCTGCAGGGCAAGCCGCACCCCGAGCCGTATCTCAGGGCGGCACGACAGCTCGGCGTCGACCCGGCCCGCTGCCTGGCCATCGAGGACTCCAACACCGGCGCCCGCTCGGCGGAGGCCGCCGGTTGCACCGTGCTCGTCGTACCCAACCACGTCCCGGTGCTGGAGGGGGAGCGGCGGGTGTTCAGTGAGTCGCTGGCGGGACACACGGCCGGTTCCCTGCCCGGAATCCGATGAATCGTTGCCGGATTGCGACCCTTCAAGCGGGGCGCCCCACGTGACGTGCCGCACCCGTCGCAGTAGTGTCATGCGATCCGCCCAGGGAAGAACCGGGCACAACATCGTGAGGTGGCAGGGTGCGTTTCAGAGGAAGACGTTCGATCAAGTCCGCAACGGTGGGGCTGGCTGCGGCCGCCCTCGTGCTCGCCGGCTGCGCCGAGAGTGATCGGGAAGGCGACGACGGTGACGAGTCGAGTGGGGGCGGCACGTTCGTGTTCGCCGGCTCGGCCGAGCCGGCCGCGCTGGATCCGTTCTTCGTGTCCGACGGGGAGTCCTTCCGCGTCGCGCGGCAGATCTTCGAGGGCCTCGTCGGCACCGAGCCGGGGACGGCCGAGCCGGCCCCGCTGCTCGCGACCGAGTGGGAGACCAGCGAGGACGGCCTGACCCACACGTTCACGCTCCAGGAGGGCGTGAAGTTTCACGACGGCACTGACTTCAACGCGGAGGCAGTCTGCTTCAACTTCGATCGCTGGTACAACATGCCCGAGTCGGCTCAGACCGACGACCTGACCTACTACTACGCCACCTTGTTCCGCGGGTTCGCCACAGGTGACCGCGCGAAGGACGCGGTCTACGAGTCGTGCTCCGCTGACGACGAGCTCACCGCGACCATCCAGCTCAAGGCGCCGTTCCCCGGCTTCATCTCAGCGCTGTCGCTGCCCGCGTTCTCGATGCAGAGCCCGGCCGCACTCGAGGAGTTCCAGGACGACGCGGGGAACGACCCGAGGACGAGCGAGTACTCCACGGCACACCCGACCGGCACCGGACCGTTCACGTTCGACTCGTGGGAGCGCGGCGACCGGATCACGCTGCCCAAGAACGACGACTACTGGGGTGAGCCCGCCAGCATCGACGAGGCAGTCGTGGTGGCGATCGAGGACCCCAAGGCCCGCGCCGACGCCCTGCGCAACGGAGAGATCGACGGGTACGACCTGGTCGGGCCCGCCGACATCGCGCCGCTCCAGGAAGAGGGCTTCCAGATCATCAACCGGGAGCCGTTCAACATCCTCTACCTGGGCATGAACCAGGCTCAGGAACCGCTGGACGACCCGGAGGTCCGCAAGGCGATCGCCCACGCCCTCAACAAGGACGAGATCGTGAGCGCGTCCCTGCCCGAGGGCACCGAGGTCGCCACGCAGTTCATCCCGCCCGTCGTCAACGGCTACAACGAGGACGTCACGACCTACGACTACGACCCGGACCTCGCCAAGCAGATGCTGGAAGACGCCGGCGCCGCGGGTGCCACCATCGAGTTCAACTACCCGACCGGGGTGAGCCGTCCGTACATGCCCTCCCCGGAGGACACGTTCAACGTGATCCGCACCCAGCTCGAGGCGGTCGGCCTGAACATCAAGCCGACGGCGGACCAGTGGGACCCGGACTACCTCGAGAAGATCCAGGGCACGCCGAAGCACGGAATCCACCTGCTCGGCTGGACCGGTGACTACAACGACACCGACAACTTCCTCGGTGTGTTCTTCGGGACCAAGACCATGGAGTGGGGATTCGACAACCCGGACATCTTCGGCACCCTGAACGAGGCGCGTGCGTTGCCGACACCGGAGGAGCAGGAGCCGATCTACCAGGATGCCAACGAGCAGGTGATGGAGTATCTGCCGGGCGTGCCGCTGGCGCACCCGGTCCCGTCGCTGGGCTTCTCTCCCGACGTGGAGGGCTACCAGCAGAGCCCGGTCCAGGATGAGGTCTGGAACGTCGTCACCCTGAACTGACCCGGCATCGCTCCTGACAGCTCGGACAGAACGGATTCGGACTGCCGATGTTGCGCTTCGTGCTGCGACGACTGACCCTGATGATCCCGGTGCTCATCGGGCTCTCCATCCTGTTGTTCGCGTGGGTCCGGGCGCTGCCCGGTGACCCCGCGCGGGCACTGCTGGGAGAGCGCGCGACCCCGGAGGGCCTGGCGCGGGTCACCGAGGCGTACGGCTTCGACGAGCCCCTCCTGGAGCAGTACCTCCTCTATGTGAAGGCACTGCTCCAGGGGGACTTCGGCAGCTCGATCCAGACCGGGCAGGCGGTCCTCGACAGCTTCACCGAAAAGTTCCCGGCGACGTTGGAGCTCGGCATCTCGGCCATGCTGATCGCGGTCGTGGTCGGGGTTCCGCTGGGCTACCTCGCCGCCAACCGCCAGGGACGTCTCTTGGACACGGTTGTGGTGTCCGGGTCGCTGCTGGGGGTGGTGACTCCGGTGTTCTTCCTGGCGATCCTGCTCAAGCTGGTCTTCGCCAACTGGCTGGGCTGGCTGCCCACCACCGGGCGCCAGGACCCCCGGATCGACGCTACCCACCCGACGGGGTTCTACGTTCTCGACGGCATCCTGACCCAGGAGTGGGACGCCGCCTGGGACGCGATCCTTCACCTGATCCTGCCGGCGCTCGCGCTGGCGACGATCCCGCTCGCGATCATCGTGCGGATCACCCGGGCATCGGTGTCCGAGGTGATGCACGAGGACTATGTGCGGACCGCTGAGGCCAAGGGCCTGGCGCGTCGCACCATCTCCCGCCGGCACGTGCTCCGCAATGCCCTGCTCCCCGTCGTGACGGTGATCGGCCTGCTGACCGGGCTGCTGTTCTCGGGAGCGGTGCTGACCGAGACCGTCTTCAACTTCAACGGGGTCGGGCAGTACCTCTTCGAGGCGATCCGCCAACGCGACTATCCGGTGCTGCAGGGATACATCATCTTCATCGCCATCATGTACTCGATCATCAACCTGATCGTCGACCTCGCGTACGGCGTCATCGACCCGAGAGTGAGAGTGGGATGAGCAGCCCGCTGCCCGCCGACTCCGCCATGCCGGACATCACGATGGCGGAGGACCTCGGTGGTGGTGGCGGCCTGTGGAGGGGCGCGTTCCGCCGAATGCGGCGCAACCCGACCGCGATCGCGGGTGCCCTGATCATCCTTGTGTTCGTCCTGGTCGCGATCTTCGCGCCGCTGCTCACGGTCTACGAGCCGGGCTCGGCGGAGGGAGCCGGACAGGTGACACCGACCAGTGTCCCAGGCCCCTCGGAGGACCACTGGCTGGGCCTGGACCGGTTCGGCTCGGACATGTGGACCCAGATGGTGTACGGGGCCCGGCAGTCGCTGGTGTACGGCGTGGTGTCGACCGCCCTCGGCCTCACGGTGGGGGCGATGCTCGGGACGCTGGCGGGGGGCTTCGGCGCCCTGGGCGGACGCTTCAGCTGGATCGACACCGCCATCATGCGGTTCGTCGACATCATGCTCTCGATCCCCAGCCTGCTGCTCGCGGTGAGCATCGCCGCGGTGCTCGGACAGAACAAGTACTCCGTGATGATCGCGATCGGCGTCGCGCAAGTGCCGATCTTTGCGCGACTGTTGCGGGGCTCCATGCTCGGCCAGGGCAAGTCGGACTACGTCCTGGCCGCGGGTGCTCTCGGGATCCGCAAGTCGCGGATCGTCATGGGCCATGTCCTGCCCAACAGCATCGGACCAACGATCGTGCAGGCCACTCTCAATCTCGCCACGGCGATCATCGAGGTGGCCGCGCTGTCCTACCTCGGGCTGGGCGAAGCCGACCCGGCGGTTGCGGAGTGGGGACGCATGCTGGTCGCGGCCCAGGACCGCTTCGACGCCGCGCCGAGACTCGCTCTTCTGCCCGGCTTCGCGATCGCGATCACCGCCCTCGGCTTCACCCTGTTCGGTGAGGCCCTGCGTGAGGCTCTCGACCCGAGGACGAGGAAGTGACCGTGCGCACCACGACCAGACGGCACCAGGGCGGCCCCACCGAGGCCTTGCTCTCGGTTCGCGACCTCTCCGTCACGTTCGGGGTCCGGGGCCAACGGCCAATAGCCGCCGTCGACGAGGTGTCGTTCGACATCCGCCCCGGGCAGCACGTCGGCCTGGTCGGGGAGTCCGGCAGCGGCAAGTCGGTGACCTCACTGGCGATCATGGGACTGCTCCCGGAACGCGGCGTGAAGATCAGCGGGGAGGTGAACTACGGCGGACGCAACCTGATCACGGCTGGGGAGTCCGCGATGTCCTCACTCCGTGGACGAGACATCGCCATGGTCTTCCAGGATCCGATGACCTCCCTGAATCCCGTGGTGCCGATCGGCAGGCAGCTCACCGAGGTGATCCAGCGGCACATGAAGGTCGGCAAGACCGAGGCCCGTGACCGGGCGGAGGCTCTCCTGCGCAAGGTCGGGATCCCGGACCCCGGACGGCGGCTCCGCGAGTACCCGCACCAGCTGTCCGGTGGCATGCGGCAGCGTGTGCTGATCGCGATCGCTCTGGCCTGCGAGCCCAAGCTTCTCATCGCCGACGAGCCGACAACGGCACTCGACGTGACCATCCAGGCGCAGGTGCTCGAGGTGCTGAAGGATCTCGTGGCCGACACCGACGCCGCGCTGCTGATGATCACCCACGACCTCGGGGTGATCGCCGGGCTCTGCGACGAGGTGAACGTCATGTACTCCGGACGGATCGTCGAGTCGACGTCCCGTGGCCTCCTCTTCGCTGAGCCGCGGCACCCGTACACCGGTGGCCTCCTGGAGAGCATTCCGCGGCTGGACTCGCCCCGCGGCACGCCCCTCCGGCCGATTCCTGGGTCGCCGACTCAGACAATCCCGTGGAGCGAAGGCTGCGCCTTTGCTCCCCGCTGCCGCAACAAGATCGACCGATGCACGGAGGCCACGCCGGCGCTCGAGGACCTCGGCGACCGGCAGCTCAGATGCTTCAACCCGTTGGCCGTAGCCGACACGTCCGCGGAGCAGGTGAACGCATGAGCGAGCCTCTCGTCAAGGTCCGTGGTCTGAAGGTCCACTTCCCGATCCTGGGCGGCGTCGTGCTCAACAAGGTGGTCGGTGTGGTCAAGGCGGTCGACGGCGTCGACCTGGACATCGCGGAGGGTCAGACCCTCGGCCTGGTCGGGGAGTCCGGGTGCGGGAAGTCGACTCTGGGTCGGGCACTGCTCCGGCTCTCACCGGTGACCGAGGGCTCGGTGGAGTTCGACGGCGTCGACGTGGCATCGCTCAAGGGCGAGAAGCTGCGGCACATACGTCAGGACATGCAGATGGTCTTCCAGGACCCCCTGGCGAGCCTCAACCCGCGGCAGAGCGTCGAGACCATCCTCACCGAGCCGCTGCGCGCGCACGGCATCGAGTACGACCGGAAGACCCGGGTGCGCGACCTGCTCGACCAGGTCGGTCTGCCGTCGAGCGCAGCCCAGAAGTACCCGCACGAGTTCTCCGGGGGGCAACGGCAGCGGATCGGCATCGCCCGCGCCATCGCCCTGGAGCCGAGGTTCGTGATCGCCGACGAGCCCGTCTCGGCCCTCGACGTGTCGATCCAGGCCCAGGTGCTCAACCTGCTGGAGGAGATCCAGGACAAGCTGGGGCTCACGTACCTGGTGATTGCCCACGACCTCGCGGTGGTGCGCCACGTCTCGGACGAGGTGGCGGTGATGTACCTCGGCGGAGTCGTCGAGCAGGCCGCGTCCGACGATCTGTACGCCAATCCGCTGCACCCCTACACACGCGCCCTGATGTCCGCGGTGCCCGTGCCGGACCCCACGATCGAGGCGAACCGGGAACGGATCCTGCTGCAGGGCGATCTGCCCTCGCCGGCCGACCCGCCGTCAGGCTGCCGGTTCCACACCCGATGCCCGTTCCGTCAGGAGACGAAATGCCACACCGAGCGCCCGGAGCTCCGAGTGCTCGAGCCGGGCCACCGCGTGGCCTGCCACTGGGCAGAGGAGATCGTCTCAGGTCAGATCCAGCCACACGAGGTCACCCCGGAGGAGGCCGCCGAGGCTTTCTGACCAGGTCGGTCAGTCGACGTCCTCAGCCGTGAGCGCCCCCGGGTCGGTGCGGGTGCCTGGCTCAGGCAGCGGCGGGGGCGTCCCGCCGAACGCGGGACACAAGGCGTGGTGTGCGCACCAGTCGCAGAGGCGGGACGGGCTCGGTCGCCAGTCACCGGTCTCCTCGGCCCTGCGGATCGCCTTCCAGATCGCCTCGACCTTGCGCTCGGTGGCCAGGAGGTCCTGCTCGTCGGGGACGTAGCGCATGATCTCGCTGTTGCCGAGGTAGACCAGCTGGAGCATCGCCGGGATGACGCCACGGATCCGCCAGATGACCAGGGCGTAGAACTTCATCTGGAACAGCGCCTTGGCCTCGAACCGCTCGCCCGGTGACCGCCCCGTCTTGTAATCCACCACCCTGATCGCACCGTCGGGGGCGATGTCGATGCGGTCGACGAAGCCACGCAGAAGCAGCCGCGAGTCGAGCAGGGTCTCGACGTAGAGCTCGCGCTCGGCCGGCTCGAGGTGACGGGGGTCCTCCAGCGTGAAGTAGCGGTCCAGCGCCTCGCGACAGCTGGTGAGCCACTCGTCGACGTCGGATCCTGCGGGATCCGTGGCCACGAACATCTCAGCGATTTCCGGCTCCTCGGCGAGCAGCGCCTCCCACGTCGGCACGAGCATCCGGTGCGCTTCGTCAGGCGTCCGGCCGGCCGCCGGGAGGTCGAAGAGGTCCTCCAGCACCTTGTGCACCAGGGTGCCGCGCATGGCATCGGGCGAGGACGGCTCCGGCAGCCGATCGATCGTGCGGAAGCGGTAGAGCAAGGGGCAGGAGAGGAAATCACCGGCACGGCTGGGGGAGAGCGCACCCAGGACCTCGACCCCGTCGACCTCGGTCGAGACCCGCTCGGCGGGGGACCCCTGGACGCTCATGTGGTTCACCCTAGGTGAGGCCGGGGACACCCCCACGCAGTGGAGGGTGGGAGTGGCGACGGGGTCGGATAGCCTCGAAGCGTGGCCGCGCCCGATCCAGAGCCCGATGCCCGCCAGCCCGGGTCGTCCGGCGACCGGCGCGGCATATCGGCGCGCCCGCTGGGCACGTTCCGGATCGGCACCATCGCTGGCAGCGATGTGCTCGTCTCCTCCTCCTGGTTCGTCGTTGCCGGCCTGATCGCCGTGGTGATGGCGCCCCGGATCGAGGAGGCGGAACCCGGGCTCGGCGCCTGGAAGTACGTCGCCGGCGTGGCCTTCGCGGTCGTGCTCTACCTGTCGGTGCTGCTGCACGAGGCGTCACACGCATTCATGGCGCGTCGCTACGGATTTCCCGTCAGCTCGATCACCCTGCACTTCCTGGGCGGGATGACGGCCATCGAGGGGGAGGCGCAGAAGCCGCGCCAGGAGTTCATGATCGCGGTGGTCGGCCCGATCACCTCGATCGCGGTCGGGGCAGCGGCCGGTGGCCTCTGGCTGGTGATGCCGGACGGGTTGCTGCGGATGGCGGTCGGGGCGCTTGCCGGGGGCAACCTCCTCGTCGGCCTGCTCAACCTGATCCCCGGGTTGCCCCTCGACGGAGGCCGGATCCTGAAGTCGGCCGTGTGGGGCGCCACGGGGAACGTCCACCGCGGCACGATCGTCGCGGGTTGGGGCGGACGCCTCACTGCCGTCGCGGTGATGGGCTGGCCCCTCCTCCAGGAACCCCTGGTCGGCGAGCCGCCCGAGATCATCGACTTCGTCCTCTCCTTCATCGTGGCCCTGTTCCTCTGGACCGGATCGACGGCGGCCATGTCGTCGGCCAGGCTCCGCCAGCGCCTGCCGAGCCTGGTGGCGCGCGACCTCGCCCGCAGGACGCTCACGGTGCCGGACGACCTGCCCCTGGGCGAGGCCGTGCGCCGCGCGCAGGAGGCCGAGGCCGGCAGCATCGTCACCGTGACGGGGAGTGGTCGACCCATCGGGGTGGTGAACGAGGAAGCACTGCTGGCCACGCCGGAGGACCGCCGCCCCTGGGTCTCCGTCTCGACGGTTGCCCGCACCCTCGACTCAGGACTCAGCCTTCCCGTGACCATCACCGGCGAAGAGCTGATCCTGGCGATCAGCCGCAAGCCGGCGCCGGAGTACCTCCTGATGGAGCCGGACGGCACGATCTACGGCGTGCTGGCGACCTCCGACGTCGACCATGCCTTCCGGGACGACCGCCTCTAGGCTCCAGGACCGGGGTCCAGCACTAGGGTTCGGGACATGCCCGAGGACCTGCCCGCCGACGTCGCGCCCGAGGCATGGTCGGGCGTGCATCGCGGGCCCCTGCGGGCGGGGGAGTGGGTACGGCTGACCGACAGCAAGGGCCGGCGCCACAACATCTGCCTCGAGCCCGGGAAGCGCTTCTTCTCCAACCGCGGCCACTTCGACCACGACGAGCTCATCGGTCGGGAGGAGGGCTGCACGGTGGCCTCGTCCGCCGGTGGGGAGTACCTCGTGTTCCGCCCACTGCTCTCAGAGTTCGTCGTCTCGATGCCGCGCGGCGCCGCGGTGGTCTACCCCAAGGACGCGGCGCAGATCGTGGCGATGGCCGACATCTTCCCCGGTGCCCACGTGGTCGAGGCCGGGGTCGGCTCCGGCGCCCTCACGTGCTCGCTGCTGCGCGCGGTGGGACCGCACGGCCGCGTGACGTCGTACGAGCGGCGCGAGGAGTTCGCCGACGTCGCCCGCCAGAACGTCACCCAGTTCTTCGGGGACACCGACGGGACGGGCCATCCGGCCTGGAGCCTGACCCTCGGCGACCTGGCCGCGGAGCTGCCCCGGACCGGCACCCGGGTCGACCGGGTCGTCCTCGACATGCTCGCGCCCTGGGACTGCGTGGACGCCACCGCCGGAGCCCTGCGACCCGGGGGCATCGTCTGCGCCTACGTCGCCACCACGACCCAGCTGTCCCGGTTCGTGGAGACCCTGCGCGCGCACGGAGGGTTCGCCGAGCCCGCCGTATGGGAGTCGCTCGTGCGGGACTGGCACGTCGAGGGCCTGGCGGTCCGGCCAGGGCACAAGATGATCGGCCACACCGCCTTCCTGGTGACCGCGCGCCGGATGGCGCCGGGGGAGCGCCCGCCGATGAAGAAGCGGCGACCCGCCCCGGGCGCCTACGGCCCCGACTACACCGGTCCGCGGCCGGCTGACCTGCCGCCTCAGGTGCTGGAACAGCCGTTCGACTCGTGAGCGGGCCACCGAGCGCATGACCCGGGAGTACCAAATCGTGACCAACACCTGCGCAAGTCCGCTTCCTTCCCTGCCTGGGACGGGTAATGTCTCGAAACGGAGGAGGTGACGACCATGTCTGCATCCGAAAGCGCCGGCGGCGGCAGGAATGCCGACGAGCTCATGAGCCAGGTGCGTTTCCTCGAGGCCGAGGTCACCGACCTGCGCAGGCGGCTCGGTGAGTCGCCCGGCCACTCACGCGGTCTGGAGCTCCGGCTCGCCGACACCCAGCGCTCGCTCGCCGCGGTGACCTCCCAGAACGAGCGGCTCGCCGAGACCCTCCGCGAGGCCCGCGAGCAGATCATGAAGCTGAAGGAGGAGGTCGACCGGCTGGCCCAGCCGCCTGCCGGCTTCGGCACCTTCCTGAACCGCAACGAGGACGACTCCATCGACGTCTTCACCGGCGGTCGCAAGCTGCGGGTGAATGTGAGCCCCAGCGTCGAGATCGACACGCTCGTGCGCGGCCAGGAGGTCATGCTCAACGAGGCGCTCAACGTCGTCGCTGCCCTCGACTTCGAGGAGGTCGGCGAGGTGGTCATGTTCAAGGAGCTCCTCGACGACGGTGACCGGGTCCTGGTCATCGCCAACGCCGACGAGGAGCGCGTCGTACGTCTCGCGGAACCGCTGCGCGACATCACGCTCCGCGCCGGTGACTCGCTTCTGCTCGACTCCCGCGCGGGCTACGTCTACGAGCGGGTGCCGAAGTCCGAGGTCGAGGAGCTGGTGCTCGAGGAGGTCCCGGACATCGAGTACGGCTCGATCGGCGGCCTGGTCAACCAGATCGACCAGATCCGCGACGCGGTCGAGCTGCCGTACCTCCACCCCGACCTGTTCAAGGAGCACGAGCTGAAGCCGCCGAAGGGCGTGCTTCTCTACGGTCCTCCGGGCTGCGGCAAGACGCTGATCGCCAAGGCAGTCGCGAACTCGCTCGCCAAGAAGGTCGCGGCGCGGACCGGCCAGGAGGGGAAGTCGTACTTCCTCAACATCAAAGGCCCCGAACTGCTCAACAAGTACGTCGGCGAGACCGAGCGGCACATCCGGCTCGTCTTCCAGCGTGCCCGCGAGAAGGCCAGCGGCGGTACCCCGGTGATCGTGTTCTTCGACGAGATGGACTCCCTGTTCCGCACCCGTGGTTCCGGCGTCTCGTCCGACGTGGAGAACACGATCGTCCCGCAGCTGCTGAGCGAGATCGACGGCGTCGAGCTGCTCGAGAACGTCCTGGTCATCGGCGCTTCGAACCGGGAGGACATGATCGACCCCGCGATCCTGAGGCCCGGACGACTGGACGTGAAGATCAAGATCGAGCGTCCCGACGCCGAGTCGGCCCGCGACATCTTCAGCAAGTACCTCACCACGTCGCTTCCGCTGCACGCGGACGACCTCGCCGAGTTCGGCGGTGACCGCGACGCCTGCATCGGCGGGATGATCCAGGCGACCGTCGAGCGGATGTACACCGAGACCGAGGAGAACCGGTTCCTCGAGGTCACCTACGCCAACGGCGACAAGGAGGTCCTGTACTTCAAGGACTTCAACTCCGGCGCGATGATCCAGAACATCGTCGACCGGGCGAAGAAGATGGCGATCAAGGACCTCCTCGAGCACGAGCAGAAGGGGTTGCGGATCTCCCACCTGCTTCAGGCGTGCGTGGACGAGTTCAAGGAGAACGAGGACCTGCCCAACACCACCAACCCGGACGACTGGGCCAGGATCTCCGGCAAGAAGGGCGAGCGGATCGTCTTCATCCGCACGCTCATCACCGGCAAGCAGGGCACCGAGCCGGGACGCAGCATCGACACCGTGTCGAACACCGGTCAGTACCTGTAGGCACAGCAGCCAGCACATGGCCGACCCGGAGCTCGAGCGCACCGAGATCGAGGCAGCCCTCGAGACCCGGCGGGAGCTCGGGCTGAGGTACGACGCCGAGCTCGTCGACGGGTTCGCCGAGCGCATCGAGCTCGCGGTCGAGAAGCGGCAGGCCGAGGTCCAGGGATCGATCGACTGGGAACGGCGCCAGGTCGAAGCGGCGGGCAAGCGCCAGCTCGCCCTCGGAATCGTCTCCCTGGTCGTCGGCATCCCCATCTCCGCGATCACCCTGGAGGCACCCGACGGCGGGGAGACATCCTTGGTGAGCCTGGTCGTGGCATGGGGCGGCATCGCGTGTGTCAACGTCGCCCACGCACTCCAAGGTCGTCGGCGACGCTGACTGTGCCCATGCTCTAGGCTGGTGTCCTGTCGTTGCCCCAGACCCCGGTGACATCCGCGCGATGCATCGAGGTAGACCGTGGCCGACCAGCTCACCAGCTCCCCACGTGCGGGGAAGCCGAGTGTTCCACGTGCCGGGAAGCAGAGTCTGTACACCGATCTGGCTCGCGACATCCGCCACAGCGGCCTCCTCGAGCGGCGTTACGGCTACTACTGGACCTTCATCGGCTCCGCGATCCTGGCCTTCGCCCTGCTCTGGGTCGGCGTGGTGATCCTCGGGAACTCCTGGTTCCAGCTGGTCCTGGCCGGACTGCTGGGAGTCCTCATGACGCAGTTCGGCTTCCTCGGGCACGACGCCGCCCACCGCCAGATCTTCCGATCAGCGGCCTGGAACGACTGGACCTCGCGCCTCCTCGGCGGCGTCTTCGCAGGTCTGAGCCACGGCTGGTGGCGAGAAAAGCACAACCGGCACCACGCCACGCCCAACCAGGAGGGTCGCGATCCGGACATCGGCCCCGGAGTCATTGCCTTCACACGCGACATCGCCGAGGCCCGCAGCAGCGGCTTCACGGGATGGTTCGTGCGGCACCAGGGCTGGCTCTTCTTCCCGCTCCTCACCCTGGAGGGCTTCAGCCTGCTCGTCGGCAGCATCCGCACGGGGCTGCAGCCCGGTCAGGTGTCGCACCAGCGACTCGAGGTCGCCCTGGTGGTGGCGCGGCTCGCTGCGTACGTGACGGTGCTGCTGCTGGTGCTCCCGGCGGGCAAGGCATTCGCCTTCTTCTTCGTGCAGTCGGCGGTCTTCGGAGTGTGCCTGGGAGGCTCGTTCGCGCCCAACCACAAGGGCATGCCGATCGTCCCGGCCACGTCGACGATCGACTTCCTCCGCCGACAGGTGCTCATGTCCCGGAATGTCCGCGGTGGGTTCGCCGTCGACTTCGCGATGGGCGGGCTGAACTACCAGATCGAGCACCACCTGTTCCCGAGCATGCCCCGGCCCAACCTCAAACAGGCGCAGCCCATCGTGCGTGCCTACTGCGCCAGTCGCGACGTGAGCTACGCCGAGGTCACGTTCCTCAAGTCATACGGCATCGTCGTGGACTACCTGAACAACGTGGGGCTTCGGGCAAGGGGACCGTTCGACTGCCCGGTGGCCACGGTCATGCGCGACTGATCCGGGCGCCACACCGCGTAGGCTCGATGACATGAGCGTCCGGCGAGTGATGGGCACCGAGGTGGAGTACGGCATCTCGGTGCAGGGCCAGCCCATGGCCAACCCGATGGTCGCGTCCTCGCAGGTCGTCAACGCCTATGCCTCGGCCACCGCCAAGGCCCGACGGGCTCGCTGGGACTTCGAGGAGGAGTCACCGCTGCGCGACGCCCGCGGCTTCGACATGTCGCGCCAGGTGGCCGACCCGTCCCAGCTCACCGACGAGGACATGGGGCTCGCCAACGTCATCCTGACGAACGGCGCCCGGCTCTACGTCGACCACGCGCACCCGGAGTACTCCACGCCCGAGGTCACCACCCCGCTCGACGTGGTGCGGTGGGACAAGGCGGGGGAGCAGGTGATGCTCGACGCGTCGCGGCGCGCCAGTCAGCTTCCCGGCGGGACCCCGATCGCTCTCTACAAGAACAACACCGACAACAAGGGGGCGTCGTACGGCGCGCACGAGAACTACCTGATGCGCCGCGCCACGCCGTTCGGTGACATCGTGCGGCACCTCACGCCGTTCTTCGTGAGCCGGCAGGTCGTGTGCGGCGCCGGCCGGGTCGGGATCGGGCAGGACGGTCGTGAGAACGGTTTCCAGATCAGCCAGCGAGCCGACTTCTTCGAGGTGGAGGTCGGTCTCGAGACCACCCTGAAGCGGCCGATCATCAATACCCGGGACGAGCCGCACGCGGACCCGGAGAGATATCGCCGGCTGCACGTGATCATCGGCGACGCCAACCTCGCGGAGGTGGCGACGTACCTCAAGGTCGGGACCACCGCGCTGGTCCTGTCCATGATCGAGGACCGGTTCCTGGGCCAGGAGTTCACGATCGACGGCGCCATCCCGGCTCTGCGCGCCGTTTCTCATGACCCCTCCCTGAAGCAGCAGATCACGCTCACGGACGGCCGGAAGATGTCGGCGCTGCAGCTACAGATGGAGTACCTCGACCTCGCCAAGAAATTCGTCGAGGACCGGTTCGGCAGCGACGCCGACCCGCAGACCGTCGACGTGCTGGCCCGGTGGGAGTCGGTCCTCGACCGGCTCGACCGCGACCCGATGCTGTTGTCCGCGGAGCTGGACTGGGTCGCCAAACTCAAGCTGCTGAACCACTACCGCGATCGCGACGGTCTGGAGTGGGAGGACGCCAAGCTGCAGCTCATCGACTACCAGTACTCCGACATCAGGCCTGAGAAGGGCCTCTACCACCGGCTGCTGGGCATGGGCCGGATCGAGCGTCTCCTCGACGACGGCTCCGTGGAGGCCGCCATGCACGAGCCGCCGGAGGACACCCGGGCCTACTTCCGCGGTCGCTGCCTGGAGAAGTACGCCGACCACGTCGCCGCGGCCTCCTGGGACTCGGTCATCTTCGACCTGCCGGGCCGCGAGTCGCTACAGCGGGTCCCGACCATCGACCCGTTGCGCGGCAGCAAGGCGCACGTGGGCGAACTGCTGGACCGATGTGACACCGCCGAAGCCCTCTTCTCGGCACTCACTCGCTGAGCCGACCCGACCGGATAGGGTCGAGTCATGGCACAGGAACAGAAGCAGCCGCGGAAGTCCTCCGAGTCCGAGGAGGCGACCGAGGAAGCGACCGAGTCCGACGTTGCCGAGCGCAAGGAAGCCCTCGACGACGACGTCGACGCGATCCTCGACGAGATCGACGACGTGCTCGAGACCAACGCCGAGGATTTCGTGAAGTCGTTCATCCAGAAGGGCGGCCAGTGACCGCCGACAGTCCCCGCCTGCCCGCGGCGTACCTCGTCCCGGGGTCCGCCTCGTTCAGCGAGTTCCTGTCCGCGCAGGCGCCCGATCTCCTGCCGTCGCACCGGGCCGTCCCCCAGGGCCACGCGGGGGACCTCGCCCCGCACGGCACCACCATCGTTGCCGCTTCCTTCCCCGGTGGCGTGGTGATGGCCGGAGACCGCCGGGCCACCATGGGCAACATCATCGCGCAGCGCGACATCGAGAAGGTCTTCCCCGCAGACGAGTTCTCCGTCGTCGGTATCGCGGGCAGTGCCGGCCTCGCGGTGGAGCTGGTACGGCTGTTCCAGACCGAGCTCGAACACTACGAGAAGATCGAGGGCACGACCCTCTCGATGGACGGCAAGGCCAACCGGCTGGCCGCGCTGATCCGGGCCAATCTGGGGATGGCGATGCAGGGACTCGCCGTCGTCCCCCTCTTCGCCGGCTACGACCTCACCGTGAGCCAGGGCCGCATCTTCAGCTACGACGTCACCGGAGGCCGCTACGAAGAGACCGCGTTTCACTCGGTCGGCTCCGGTTCCCTGTTCGCGCGCGGCTCGCTCAAGAAGCTCTACCAGGATGATCTCAGCGAGACCGACTGTGTCACCGCCGTGATCCAGGCGCTCTACGACGCCGCCGACGACGACTCCGCCACGGGCGGCCCGGACCTCACCCGGCGGATCTTCCCCGTGGTCCAGGTGATCACCGCCGACGGCGGTCGGCGCATGGCCGACGCCGAGGTCGCCGAGATCGCCGACCGGATGATCGCCGGCCGGATGAACCGCCCCGACGGCCCGGCCGCGGCCCTGACCTGATCCGCGCTGACCACGAGGAATCGCCATGAGCATGCCGTTCTACGTCTCGCCCGAGCAGCTGATGAAGGACCGGGCCGACTTTGCGCGCAAGGGCATCGCCCGCGGGCGTTCCGTGGTCGCGGTCCAGTACGCCGACGGGGTCCTCTTCGTCTCGGAGAACCCGTCCCAGGCGCTGCACAAGGTCTCCGAGATCTACGACCGGATCGCCTTCGCGGCCGTGGGCCGCTACAACGAGTTCGAGAACCTGCGGATCGCCGGCGTACGGCTGGCCGACATGCGCGGCTACGCCTACGACCGCCGTGACGTCACCGGCCGGGGCCTGGCCAATGCCTACGCCCAGACGCTCGGCACGATCTTCTCCAGCGGCGGTGAGAAGCCCTACGAGGTCGAGATCTTCGTTGCCGAGATCGGTGACTCCGCCGCCGAGGACCAGCTCTACCGCCTGACCTACGACGGCCAGGTGGCCGACGAGCACGGGTACGCCGTGATGGGCGGCGCTGCGGACACCGTGGCGGCGCACCTCGAGAGCAACTACTCCGAGGGAGCCAGCCTGAACGACACCCTGCACGCTGCCGTGGCCGCCCTGGGACACTCCGACACCGAGGACCGGGTGATCCCGGTCGACGACCTCGAGGTCGCGGTGCTCGACCGCACGCGCTCCCAGCCGCGCAAGTTCGCGCGGATCGGGCCGACCCGGCTCAAGTCGCTGCTGGGCGACCGCGGACCGGAGGCGCCTGGACTCACGACCGAGGAGGACGCCAGGCCGGGCACGGCCCCCCGGGCCGTCACGCAAGACGACCCGACGGATCCCACCGATCAGGAGAGCGGCGACACGGAACCCCTCGAGGATCCGGTGACCGGTGAGCCGCCGCTGGCTCCGCCGCCGGGACCCTCCGGTGAGCCTCCCGTCGCTCCGCCCCCTCAGCCCAGCGACCCGGCCCAGCCAGACGGACCGGAGCCACCGCCGACGTCTCCGGAACCGCCGCCACGGCCGCCGACGGATCCCTCCGACCCGTTGTCCTGAGCCGGGATCGTCGCGTCCCCTCCCGACAGCGTTTGTCACTCCGTCCCCCGGGTACTCGTCGGCAGGGAGTGTGGTGCTTCGTGCCGCACGGGAGGGAACGACATGGCGAACGACAAGCATTCGGGGGTCGGAGGATTCCTGTTCGACGGAGTCCGCGACCTGCCCAGGAACGTGTCCTGGCTGGCCGGGAGAGCGGCACACCCGGTCGAGACAATCTCTGGCGGGGACTCCGTGGAGAATCTCCTCGACAAGGCGCGCGCGGCAGCCGAACGGGCCCACGAGACGGAGAGGGCTGCACTGGAAGCCGCCGAGGTGGCCCGCGCGCGTGCCGCCGAGGCCAAGGAGGTCCAGGACGTCGAGCGGGACCGGGTCCGGCAGCTGAACAAGGACGTCAAGGCCCAGGTCGCAGAACGGGTCGCTCGGGCCCAGCAAGAAGCCGACGAGCGGGTGGCGCGCACCAAGGTCGAGGCTGAGGCCGAGGGCGACGCCACGATCAGCGATACCCAGGCGGAGTCGGACAAGCGGATCGAGGCCGCGCGACACGAGGCACAGGAGGCCGAACGGCGAGCCGAGGAGCGGCTGAGCACCGCCACTGCGGACCTCGAGGAGGCTCGACGGCTGGCTGACGCTGCCTCGGCGTCGGCTCGGGAGGCGGCCGCGCAGGCGCAGCGGCAGGCCGAGCAGGTGGCTTCCGACGCGGCCAGGGACGCGGAATCCGTGCAGGCGGCGGTGGCCCAGGCCGAGCAGGTGCAGGGGCGGACGGCGAAGGCAGCCGGGCGGATCACGAAGCGTGCCGAGAACGGTTCCCTTCCCGTCGAGCCTGCCCAGATGACGAAGGCCCAGTTGCTGGAGCTGGCCGGCGCTCAGCACGTGGACGGGCGATCCAGCATGACGAAGGCCGAGCTGGTCACCGCCGTGCGCAAGGCGAGCAGGAAGAACAAGACCGCGGGAGGCAAGGGACGATGAGCATCCTCAAACGGAAGAGCACATGGGACAAGGTCGCCGATGCGGCACCGGACCTGGCCCCGAAGGCGCTGGTCAAGGGAGGTCTGACGACGGTCGGCACGCTGGTCGGGGTCACGGTCGCGAGTGCCCTGGTGTCGGCTCTTCGCCGGCGGACCGAACAGCAGTGACCTGATGAGCACGGCGCGCCTGGCCGACGGGATGGTGATCCGGACCTCGCTGATCGCCCGGCTGCTCGGCATCCGCCTGCTCCGCGTGGAGGGCACCGTCACCGTCACGCCGTACGCCCCCGTCCGGCAACCCACGCCCAAGGCCGTGACCAGGCACGCGGCCGGGAAGGCGCTGGGGCCCAAGATTGCGCCCGCCATGGGGCCTAGGGGACTGGGCAACGGCCTGGACCAGGCCCGGCAGCTGCTCCGCGACACCGAGGGAGACCTGCGGCTACTCGCCACGAGGCAGACGCCCGCAGGAGGACACTGACGATCCCGTAGGGCTTCTTCCGGGACGGGCAGCCACGCAGCGCCTAGGCTGCACGCATGGACCGGCGGATCTTCGGGATCGAGAACGAGTACGGCGTCACGTGCACGTTCCGCGGTCAGCGCCGGCTCAGCCCGGACGAGGTGGCTCGCTACCTGTTTCGCAAGGTCGTGAGCTGGGGGCGCAGCAGCAACGTCTTCCTCCGCAACGGGGCACGCCTGTACCTCGACGTCGGCAGCCACCCGGAGTACGCCACCCCCGAGTGCGACGACGTCACCGAGCTTGTTGCCCACGACAAGGCGGGGGAGCGGGTCCTGGAGGGCTTGCTGCTCGACGCCGAGCAGCGGCTCCACGACGAGGGCATCGCGGGCGAGATCTACCTGTTCAAGAACAACACGGATTCCGCGGGCAACTCCTACGGCTGCCACGAGAACTACCTGGTCGGCCGGGCGGGGGAGTTCACCCGCCTCGCCGACGTGCTGATTCCGTTCCTGGTGACGAGGCAGATCATCGTCGGGGCCGGCAAGATCACCCAGACGCCGCGGGGGGCGACGTACTCGGTCTCCCAGCGGGCCGAGCACATCTGGGAGGGGGTCTCCAGCGCCACCACCCGAAGCCGGCCGATCATCAACACCCGCGACGAGCCGCACGCGGATGCCGAGAAGTACCGTCGGCTCCACGTCATCGTCGGTGACTCGAACATGAGCGAGACCACGACGCTGCTGAAGGTCGCCAGCTGCGACCTGGTCCTGCGCATGATCGAGGAGGGCGTGGTCATGCGCGACCTCACGATGGAGAACCCGATCCGGGCGATCCGGGAGATCTCCCACGACGTCACGGGGCGCCGCAAGGTGCGGCTCGCGAACGGTCGTGAGGCGAGCGCGCTCGACATCCAGCAGGAGTACCTCTCCAAGGCTCGCGACTTCGTCGACCGCCGCCTGCTCAGCACGCCGGTCATCGAGCAGACCCTCGACCTGTGGGAGCGCGGCCTCAAGGCGGTCGAGTCCGACGACCTCGGGCTGGTCGACCGGGAGATCGACTGGGTCATCAAGTGGAAGCTGATCGACCGGTACCGCGCCAAGCACGGCCTGCCGCTGGGGCACCCGCGGATCGCCCAGCTCGACCTCGCCTACCACGACATCCACCGCAACCGTGGCCTCTACTACCTGCTGGAGAAGCGCGGCGCCGTGGCCCGGGTGACCACCGACCTGAAGGTGTTCCAGGCCAAGTCCGTCCCGCCCCAGACCACGCGGGCCAGGTTGCGCGGCGAGTTCATCCGCAAGGCGCAGGAGCGCCGACGCGACTTCACGGTCGACTGGGTGCACCTCAAGCTCAACGACCAGGCCCAGCGCACGGTGCTGTGCAAGGACCCGTTCCGCGCCCACGACGAGCGGGTGCAACGGCTCATCGACGGCATGTGACCCAGTCGGCGCCGAGCCGGTGGACCGCTGCCGGGAACTCTCAGGGCCGCCGGATAGGGTGACCGGGCTGTTTTCGATGATCAAAGGTGAAGGTGTCTGATCGTGTCCCGACGAACTCGTCGCGTCCTCCCGCTGCTGCTCCCCGCTGTCCTCGTCCTCGGCATCTCAGGCTGCGGCGACGACGACGGGGGAGGCGGCTCCGACTCCGACTCAGGGGCGGCCCTCGACTCGGTCCAGATCGCGGGCGAGTTCGGTAGCGCTCCCGAGGTGACCTTCGACGGCGAGGTGGAAGCCGACGAGGTCACCACGGAGGTCGTCTCCGAGGGAGACGGCGCCGAGGTCGCCAAGGGCGACCAGGTGCTCACGCATATCTGGATCGGCAACGGCTTCACGCAGGACAAGTCGTTCAGCACCTACGACGCGAAGAAGGCCGAGCTGCTGACGGTCGACGAGAAGCAGCTCAGTGCGGTCTTCGTGGAGGGTCTCGAGGGTCAGACCATCGGCTCCCGCGTCGCCGTCGCCGCGTCCGCGGAGGTGGCGTTCGGCCCGCAGGGCAACCCCCAGCTCCAGATCGGCAACAAGGACAGCGTCGTCGCGATCCTGGACCTGTTGAGCACCGTCCCCGCCGGGCCCGAGGGTGACGCCGTCCCCGCACCCTCGTGGGCGCCGAAGCTGGTCGAGAAGGGCGGGACGCCCACCGGGTTCGACTTCGCCGGAACGCCCGCGCCCAGCTCGAAGCTCCGGTCCGCGACCCTGATCCAGGGCACCGGGCCGGAGGTCGAGAAGGGTCAGACCATCGCGGTCGACTACCTCGGCCAGGTCTACCAGGGCAAGAAGCCCTTCGACGAGAGCTACGGCGCTCAGCCCGTCGCGTTCGGCATCGGCGTGGGCCAGGTCGTGCCCGGCTGGGACAAGAGCCTGCTCGGAGTCAAGGTCGGCAGCCGGATGCTGCTCTCGATCCCACCCGAGGACGGGTACGGCAAGCAGGGCAACGAGTCCGCCGGGATCAAGGGCACGGACACGCTGTTCTTCGTCGTCGACATCCTCGCCGCCGCCTGACCCGTTCTCGGACCGATCCGGAACGCCGCCGAGGGGAGTGGGCATGGCACAGGACAAGAGCGAGCGGTTGCTCAACCTGCTGATCATGCTGCTCGTCCAGCGCTACTTCGTCCCGAAGCACCGGATCCGCTCGATCCTCTACCCGGACGCGTCCGACGACGCCTTCGAGAAGATGTTCGAGCGGGACAAGGACGACCTGCGCAGCATCGGCGTCCCGATCGAGGTCGGGCAGATGGACGCCTACTTCGACGACGAGCCGGGATATCGCGTTCGTCCAGACGAATTCCAGCTGCCCCGGATCGAGCTCGAGGGCGACGAAGCCGCGGTCATCGGGCTGGCGACGAAGGTCTGGGAGCACGCCCGGCTGGCCGAGGCGACCACCGAGGCGGTGCGGAAGCTGACCGCGTTCGGGCTCTCCGTGGACGTGTCCGCCCTCGATGTGGTCGAGCCGCGCCTGGGCGCTGACGAGCCGTCCTTCGACGTCTTCTGGGAGGCCATGCAGGAGCGGACACCCGTCGAGTTCGACTACGTCCGGGCCGGTCAGACCCGGGTGAAGACCCGGCACCTCCAGCCCTGGGGGGTGGTGCGGTACTCCGGTCGCTGGTACGCCGTCGGGTTCGACACCGACCGCGGCGAGGAGCGGGTCTTCCGGCTCTCGCGGGTCCGGGGGGCCGCCCGCAAGACCGGTCGGCCCGCGTCGTACGACATCCCTCCGGGGGTCGACATCCGGGCCGTCACCCGCCGCCTGGCGCCGGCTGCCAGCGGGGAGCCGGTCACGGTGCTCGTCCGCGGGGACGCCGGGCTCGCGCTGCGCCGCGGGGCCACGGTCGTGGAGCTCGAGGTCGACGGTCCGGACGACGCGACCACATGGGACCGGCTGACCCTCCCGCGCGGAGGCATGGATCTCGCGGACGAGCTGCTGTCCTACGGACCCGACGTGTACGTCGAGTCCCCGCCCGCGCTGCGCCAGGCCGTCATCGACCGGCTCACCGCCGTGGTCGACGGAGCGGCCTCGTGAGCGCGGCCCCGACGAGCGGCTCCGCCAAGGACCAGGTCGGGCGCCTGCTCCGGCTGGTGCCGTACCTCTACGCCCGCGGCACGGTCCGGCTGGACGAGGCGGCAGCGGATCTCGGCGTCACCCCGGAGCAGCTGGTCCAGGACCTGAAGGTGCTGTTCATGTGCGGGCTCCCGGGCGGCTATCCCGACGACCTGATCGACGTCGACCTCGACGCCCTCGAGGGAGAGAACGCCGACGGGGTCATCCGGGTCTCGAACGCGGACTACCTCGCCCGGCCGCTGCAGCTCTCGCCCACGGAGGCCACAGCGGTGATCGTGGCGCTGCGGGCCCTGCGCACCGGCGCCGCCGACGAGACCCGGGAGATCGTGGATCGCACCGTCGCGAAGCTCGAGGCAGCTGTCCAGGACTCGGCCAACGCCCGGATCGACCCCGGCGCCGAACCGGTGGAGGACCGGGGTGCCCGGTTCCGGATGGCGCTGGAGGGCGCTGTCCGGCAGCGACGCCAGGTGCGGCTGACCTACTGGGTCCCCTCCCGGGACGAGGAGTCCGACCGCGTGGTCGACCCGCGCGGCATCGTCACCGCACACGGATTCTCCTACCTCGACGCCTGGTGCCACAGCGCCCAGGCCCCGCGCCTGTTCCGCCTGGACCGGATCCAGGACGCCGAGGTCCTCGACACGCCGACGCAGACACCGGCCGAGCCGCCCCGGGACCTCTCGGACGGCCTGTTCCAGGCCGCCGCGGACACGACCCTGGCGACCCTGCGACTGGGACCCGATGCCCGTTGGGTGGTGGAGTACTACCCGGTCGAGCAGGTCCGTACCCTGAAAGACGGACACCTCGAGGTCGATCTGCTGGTGGCCGACGAGCGCTGGCTGAAGCGACTGCTGCTCCGGCTCGCGCCGAATGCGAAGGTGCTGGCGCCCCAGGAGTTCACCGAGACGTTCACCGCCACTGCACGCGAGGCGCTCAGGTTGTATACCTGACCCGGCGTACCATGGACAGCGACGCCCGCAAGGACGCCCAACCGGATGTGAGGAAGTCATGACGAACCCGCTCATCGCCGTTCCCGGAGGCTGGGAACTGGTGCTCATTGTTCTCGTGATCCTGTTGCTGTTCGGCGCCAAGAAGCTTCCCGAACTCGCCCGCGGCAGCGGTCGGGCCCTGCGCATCTTCAAGTCCGAGACCAAGGGTCTGATCGATGATGACGACGGGGTCTCCGACGACGTGAAGACGCCGGAGGAGCGCGAGCTCGAGGCGCGGGAGCTCGAGGCGCGCCGGTCGACTCCACCGCCCGCCACTCCCCAGGAGGGTGAGCCCACGCCGGCCGACCCGATCGTCCGCGAACGACGCGACGGCACCACGAGCTGATTCCAGCCGTCGTTGTCGATCTCCGGAGTTCTCCAGCTCTTCGCGGGCAAGCCACACCACCCCGTTGGTCCGGACGGCCGGATGGCCCTCTCCGATCATCTGAGGGAGCTGCGCGGCCGGCTGATGAAGAGCGTCCTCGTGCTGCTGGTCGGCCTGGTGGTGGCCCTCTTCTTCTACGACGAGGTCTTCCAGCTGGTGCTCACGCCGTACGAGACGGCCAAGGAACAGCTCGGTTCAGAGGTCTCGACCGAGGCGACCATCGCGGGGGTCGGCGGCCCGCTGATGCTGCAGCTGAAGCTCTGCGGGATGGTCGCGGTGGTGGCGACCAGCCCGTACTGGCTGTACCAGATCTGGGCTTTCATCCTGCCCGGGCTGCACGCGAGGGAGCGGACGTGGACGCGGGTCTTCGCCGCGATCGCCGGTCCGCTCTTCCTCGCCGGAGTCGTCGTCGGGTACCTCACGCTGCCCAAGGGCCTGGAGATCCTGATCGGGTTCACCCAGGCCGACCTGACCAACCTCGTGGAGTTCGGGGACTACCTGACCTTCCTGATCCGGACCCTGCTGGTGTTCGGGATCGCCTTCGAGATCCCGGTCTTCGTGATCCTGCTGAACCTGGCGGGAGTCCTGCGTGGGGAGAGCCTCGGCGCGCACCGGCCGTGGATCGTGATCGGCACGTTCGTCTTCGCCGCGGTCGCCACACCGTCGACCGACCCCTTCACGATGATCTTCCTGGCCGGGCCGATGCTGGTGCTGTTCGGCATCTCCGAGGTGATCGCGCGGATGCTGGACCGTCGTCGCCGGGCGGCCAACCAGCTCGCGGGGCTCGACGACGACGAGATGTCGCCCCTGTGAGTGGCCCCGTGATTGGCCCTGTGAGCGAGGTGTCGTCGTGATCGAGGCGGACCCGTTCGACCTGCCCGACTGGCTGGGCGAGGGCGAGGTCATCTGGGCGGCCGAGGGCGGCATTCGCCGAGGCCATCGGGTGTCCGGCGCCCTGAGTGCGGCCGGGCGGGACGACGTACCCTGCGACCTCCTGGCCGTCGACGAGGCGCACCCCGCCCCGGTCGCCGACGAGACGACTCGCACCCACGCCCACCTGGCCTGGCGGCACGGGCAGATCCTGCTGCTTGCCGACGGCGACCGACTCGTGCTCGCCGTACCCGGCACCGGGTTCACCGCCGATCTGGTGCTGGACGCCCTGAGCCGACTGGCGAAGTCGGTCGGTGCCTCGCCCGACGACTACTCGGCCCGGCTGCGGATCGGGTCCGACCGGCCGTCGTGGGACACGTGACGGCGCGGAAGACGGCGCGTGCACCCGGACGACTAGGGTCTTGAGCGTGCCCGGAGACTCCCGCGAGATCGCCTTGCTGACCAACCCGACGGCGGGCAAGGGGCGCGGTGCCAGGTACGGGGACGCGGCCCTGGGTCGGCTCCGGGAGGCGGGTTTCGTGGTCCGCGACCTGCGGGGGCGAGACCCCGACGAGGCCCTCGACCTGGCCCGTCAGTGCGTGGCCGACGGCCTCGAGGCCCTGGTCGTGTGCGGCGGGGACGGCATGGTGCACCTCGGGGCGCAGGCGGTGGCGGAGACGACCACGAGCCTCGGAATCATCCCGGCCGGGACCGGGAACGACGTGGCCCGCTACTTCGACATCCCCCGCAAGGACCCGCTCGCGGCGGCGGATCGGGTCGTGGCGTCGACCGTGACCACCATCGACCTGGCCCGCAGCGGCACGAAGTACTTCGTCACCGTGCTGGCCGCCGGTTTCGACGCCGTCGTCAACGAGCGCGCCAACAAGATGACCTGGCCGAAGGGCCAGATGCGCTACAACCTGGCCACCATCGCCGAGCTGCGCACCTTCCAGCCGCTGCCCTACACGCTCGAGCTGGACGGCGAGACCCGGCAGCTCGACGCCATGCTCGTGGCCGTCGGCAACGGGGCGTCGTTCGGCGGTGGCCTCCGGATCACGGAGGGCGCCAGCCTCGACGACGGTCTGCTCGACGTGGTCGTCATCAAGCCGATGTCCAAGATCGACCTGATCCGCACCTATCCGAAGCTCTTCAAGGGCACCCACGTCACGCATCCGAAGTACGAGCGCCACCTGGCGAAGACCGTCACGGTCGCGGCACCGGGGATCGTGTCGTACGCCGACGGCGAGCGGTTCGGGGCCCTGCCCCTGACCATCGAATGCGCACCAGGAGCGCTGAGTGTCCTTGCCTGAGCCCGAGCGAGCCGGCCCGGCGGAGCGCTACGCCGCCTACCGCGCCGACCGTCAGCACCCGGTTTTCCGCGACTTCGCGGGGCACTACGACTTCCCGCTCGACGACTTCCAGATCCGCGCGTGTCGGGAGATCGAGGAGGGTCGGGGAGTCCTGGTCGCCGCGCCCACCGGGTCCGGCAAGACCATCGTCGGGGAGTTCGCCGTACACCTCGGGCTCGAGACCGGTCGCAAGAGCTTCTACACGACCCCGATCAAGGCGCTCTCGAACCAGAAGTACAACGACCTGATCGCGCGCTACGGCGAGGAGCGGGTCGGGCTGCTCACGGGTGACCACACGGTCAACGGCGAGGCCCCGATCGTGGTGATGACCACCGAGGTGCTCCGCAACATGCTGTACGCCGGATCCCGGACGCTGCTGGGCCTCGGCTTCGTCGTGATGGACGAGGTCCACTACCTCGCGGACCGTGAGCGCGGAGCGGTCTGGGAGGAGGTCATCATCCACCTTCCGGAGTCGGTGGCCCTGGTCTCGCTGTCCGCGACGGTCTCGAACGCCGAGGAGTTCGGCGAGTGGCTGGAGACCGTCCGCGGCGACACCACGACGATCGTCGAGGAACGGCGGCCGGTACCCCTCTACCAGCACGTGATGGTGGGACGCCGGTTGCTCGACCTCTTCGCCGGCTCTGACGTGGACGCCTCGGCCGGTTTCGTCCGCGAGGGAGCCCCGGTCAACGACGAACTCGTGCGCATCGCCAGGGACGACTGGGCCAGCAACCGGATGCGGGACCGCCGGTCGCCGCGCAACCGCTCCCGCACCAGGAGCAGCGGGGGAGGGCGGTCGGGACGTCCGGTCGGCAACGGTCGGCGGGTCTGGATCCCCAGCCGGGTCGACGTGATCGACCGCCTCGACCGTGAGGGACTGTTGCCCGCGATCGTGTTCATCTTCAGCCGGGTCGGCTGTGACGCCGCCGTGACCCAGTGCCTCAACGCGCGGGTCCAGCTCACCTCGCCGGAGGAGCGGGACGCGATCTATGAGTTCGTGGAGGCGAGGTGCCGGCACCTGCCGGACGACGACCTGCACGTGCTCGGCTACCACGACTTCCTCGACGGGCTCACCCGCGGGGTGGCGGCGCACCACGCCGGCATGCTGCCGGCGTTCAAGCAGTGCGTCGAGCAGCTCTTCGTCCGGGGCCTCTGCAAGGTCGTGTTCGCCACCGAGACGTTGGCGCTCGGCATCAACATGCCCGCCCGGACCGTGGTGATCGAGAAGCTGAGCAAGTGGAACGGCGAGACCCACGCCGACATCACACCGGGGGAGTACACCCAGCTCACCGGTCGCGCCGGCCGTCGCGGCCTCGACGTCGAGGGGCACGGCGTGGTGCTGTGGCAGCCGGGCATGAACCCGCGCGAGCTGGCCGGGCTCGCCTCCACCCGCACCTATCCGCTGCGCTCGTCGTTCCGGCCGTCGTACAACATGGCGGTCAATCTCGTGCACCAGTACGGCCGCGAGACCGCCCGCGAGCTGCTCGAGCAGTCCTTCGCGCAGTTCCAGGCCGACAAGGCGGTGGTCGGGCTGGCCCGGCAGCTGCGCAAGAGCGAGGACGCGCTCTCCGGGTACGCCGACGCGGCCGCATGCGACCGCGGCGACTTCATGGAGTACGCCGGGCTGCGCCGCCGGATCTCCGAGGTGGAGAAGGGCGCCGCCCGCGCGCGGCGGGCGGATCGCCGCGAGGAGGTGCTGCAATCGTTGTCGCGGCTGAAGTCGGGTGACGTGATCCAGGTGCCGGCGGGCAAGTTCGCCGGCTTCGCCGTCGTCGTCGACCCAGGCACCTCGGGCGAGGAGCCCCGGCCCTACGTGGTGACCGCCGAGCGCCAGGCTCGGCGACTGGCGATCATCGACTTCCCGACGCCGGTGGAGGCCCTCACCCGGGTCAAGGTGCCCCGCAACTTCAACGGCCGCAACCCGCAGATGCGCCGCGACCTTGCCTCGGCCGTCCGATCACGGACCCACAACCTCACGCCGCCTCCCCGCGGAGTCGAGCGCCGTCGACGGGACCGGACGGAGGGAACTGAGGTGGGCACTGAGGTGGCCGGCCTCCGCGAGGCTCTGAAGGCCCACCCGTGCCACGCCTGCCCGGACCGGGAGGACCACGCCCGATGGGCGGAGCGCTGGTTCAAGCTCGACCGGGACGCCGCCACCCTCAAGCGCCGCGTGGAGAAGCGCACCAACACAGTGGCCCGGCAGTTCGACCGGGTCTGCGAGGTGCTGACCGCCCTCGGGTACCTCGACGGCGACACGGTCACCGCGCGCGGAGCGCACCTGCGCCGGATCTACTCCGACGTCGACCTCCTCGCCGCGGAATCCCTGCGGCTGGGCCTGTGGGAGGACCTCGACCCGTCCGGCCTGGCCGCCGCCCTGTCCATCCTCGTGTTCGAGGCCCGTCGCCCCGACGACGCCAGCTCGCCGCGGATCCCCGGCGGCCCGATCAAGCCGGCGATCGCCGAGATGGTGCGGCTGTGGGGCGAGCTGGACACCCTCGAGCGCGACCACCACCTTGATTTCCTCCGCGAGCCGGACCTCGGCTTCGCGTGGGCGGCCTACCGATGGGCCGAGGGCGATGAGCTGGACGACGTGCTGGGTGCCGCCGATCTGGCGGCTGGAGACTTCGTGCGCTGGATGAAGCAGCTGTTGGACCTGGCGGGGCAGATTGCCGATGCCGCCGGGGACTCGCCGCTACGGGAGACCGCACGGGACGCCGTCCGCCGGATCCGGCGCGGTGTCGTGGCCTACTCGGGCCTGTCGGACTGAGCCGCGCCGCCGGCGGCGGCGATCGCTTCGGCGATCGGCAGCCGGCCGCCCACGAGGTTCCACTGCCTGCCGACCGTGGATTCGTCATCGATCACCGCGGCGACCACGGCCGCCACGTCGGCGCGCGGGATCTCCGAGCGTGGGACGTCGTCGCCGAGCGCCACCAGGCCCGTGCCCGGGTCGTCGGTCAGCCGCCCCGGTCGGAGGATCGTCCAGTCCAACCCGCTGACCCGGAGCGCCTCGTCGGCGTCCCGCTTGGCCTCGACGTACGCCTTCCAGACCGGCGAGGTGTCCTCGGGCAGCGGGTTATCGACACCGATGGCCGAGACCTGGACGAAGCGGGTGATGCCGGCGGCGTGGGCGCCCTGGATCGACTTCAGCGCCCCCTCGAGGTCGACGGTGCGCTTGCGTTCGATGTTGCCGTCCGGCCCGCCACCCGCGGAGAAGACCACCGCGTCGCAGCCGGCGAACGCGTCGGCGAACGCCGAGGCCTCGGCCTGCTCGATATTCAGCAACCTGGCGTGGGCCCCGCCCTCCTCGAGCGCCGCCCGCTGGGCGTCGCTGCGGACCAGGGCGACCGGTGTCCGGCCGGCCTCGAGCAGGAGGGGGTGGAGGAGGCGGGCCACCTTTCCGTGGCCACCGACGACGGCAACGTTGTTGGTCATGCCGGCCACGGTACGTGGCGGCCGGGCAGCCCTGCGGACGTGTCGCCGCGCGACCGCCTCAGGAACCACTCCGGTCGGCGGCGAGGGTCTCGGTCAGCCGCTGCACGGCGCTGTCGAGGCCGAACTCCTCGCTCAGCGCGGCCAGCATGTCCGGATCCTGCGGGACAGCAGGAAGGACGGTGTCGGGGGAATCGAGGTCGATGTCGCGGGCGACGGCGACGACCTGCGGAGCGACCGCGAGGTAGTCCAGGGCGTTCTTGATCTTGCCGCGCGGGTTGGGCCCCATGTCGGAGTCAGGATCCTGCGCAGCGGCCAGGATGCCGGGGATGTCCTGGAAGCGGCCGAGCAGGGTGGCGGCTGTCTTCTCACCGATGCCCGCCACGCCGGGGAGTCCGTCGGAGGCATCCCCGCGGAGCGTGGCGAAGTCGGCGTACTGGCCTGCGTCGATGCCGTACTTCTCCCGGACCCAGTCGTTCGTAACCCGCTCGTGGCGGCCGACTCCGCGGGCGATGTAGAGGACGCGCACTCCGGCTTCGTCGTCGACGAGCTGGAACAGGTCGCGGTCGCCGGTGACCACGTCGACCGGCATCGGCGCCCCGGTGGCGAGGGAGCCGATCACGTCGTCGGCCTCGTAACCGTCGGCGCCGACCACGGTGATCCCGACCGCCGCGAGCACCGCCTCGATCACCGGGATCTGGATCTCGAGGGGATCGGGGACCTGTTCGACGTCTGGCTTCGCTCCCGGGACGACGTACTCGACCCGGTGCGACTTGTACGACGGCAAAAGGTCGACCCGCCACTGCGGCCGCCAGTCGTTGTCCCAGCAGCAGACGAGGTCCGAGGGGCCGTACTGCCCGACCAACCGGCTGATGAAGTCGAGAAGTCCGCGCACCGCGTTGACCGGCGTACCGTTCGGCGCCTTGATCTCGGGGACCCCGTAGAAGGCGCGGAAGTACAACGACGCGGTGTCCAGCAACATCAGGCGCTCGCTCACGTGGCGCATCCTGCCATGCCCCCGGGCCGCTACATTGTCCGGCGTGAACACGTCTGATGTGCAGGGGACCGATCGCCTGATCCTCAAGCTCCTCGGGGCCGACGGGCGGATGTCCTTCACCGATCTCGGGAGGGCGACCGGGCTCTCGACGTCGGCGGTGCACCAGCGCGTGAAGCGGCTCGAGCAACGCGGTCTGATCACGGGATACGGCGCCACCGTCAACCACGACGAGATCGGCCTCCCGCTGACAGCGTTCATCTCCATCCGCCCGATCGACCCCTCCGAGCCCGACGATTCGCCCGACGACCTGCGCGACATCTCCGAGATCGAGTCCTGCTGGTCAGTGGCGGGGGAGGAGTCCTACATCCTCAAGGTCCGGGTCGCCACACCCGTCGACCTGGAGGACCTGCTCGCCCGGATCCGGGCCGCCGCAAACGTCGCTACCCGGACGACGATCGTCCTGTCCACGCCGTACGAGAACCGCCCGGTGACGTAGGCACGATTTCCCCGGTCGGCCGGGGATTCCTGAACATGTCAGGCCGTGCTAGGGCCTTCAGGTTCAGGGAACGCCTGACCGGTGGTGTGACGCGAGGGACGAGTTACGCGGCCACCGGGCGGAACATGGAGCGGATCCGGGCCGCGGTCTCGGCCGGCCGATACAGGTCAGCCCACACGATGCGGATGCATCGCCAACCAGTCACTTCACAGATCAGCTCCTCGCGCTTCTTCTCGCGCAGGACGGCGTCGGTGACGGATTCACCCTCCTTGAGAAGCCGCTGATACTTGACCTTCCCGTCGAACTCCAGGAACAGGCCGAGCTCGGGCCAAGCGAGATCCACACGTGCGATCACCCGCCCTTGGCGGTCGCGGATCGGGTAGTTCGGGATCGGTGCCGGCAGGCCTTGAGCCCAGCACAGATACCGCGTCCGTGTCTCGCCCACGGACTCCGAACGCCCATCTACGAGCCTCAGGATGAGGTCGGTTCGAAGCGTGTCCGGCCAGTGGTTCATCAGCGAGTACCGACTGGTGAGCCGCTCGATGTCCGTCAGACCGCGGTGCAGTAGGTCATCGATCTCGACGAGTGAGTGCTCGACATCGGCGATCGTGGTCACTTCGAGCGCGGCGCGGGTAGGGCTGATGACTTTCAGTCCGTTGCGAACCTCCACGTCCCCGTCGAGCACGCGTCCACGATGCTGCCGGATCCCAGCTTCCCTGCGGCCCGTCTTCCCGTCCATTCGGGTCAAGTGCACCTCGCTGAGGTCGACCTCCCATAGGGGAGAGCCCCACTCGTTGGCGCCGCTGACGTGGCTGAGCGCAACCACGGTGCTTGCCTGGCGTACTGCCGCTCGGCACAGGAGGGCGTAGCGCTCATTCTCGCTAAGTCGGAGCCATGTGTCGCCGGGCGCGTAGGCGCCACGACGAACCCGGTGCCAGACTCCCTGCCGAACAAGTTGGGCAATCGCGTGGTCGCTATAGCCGAGCGCCTCGGCTTCGCGTCGCAGGAAGACACCGTGCCGCTCGATGATGCTCTTCAGCGCTGGATCCATGCAGAGAGCCTTGCCCGCCGGGATGCGGCTAATCCCACCACCCTCGGGCCTGTGGACAACTACCCGGAGGCACTCGAAGTGATGCATCAACGCACCACCGACGACACCTGACGGGCGATCGCTGAACATGTCAGCCCTCGCTAGGGCCTTCAAGTTCAGGGATCCCCGGTCGGCCGGGGATCCCTCGACCCCTCAGTGCGCCTGGAGAGCCGCCGTCCGGCGGGAGGCCTCGGCGACCTCGGCCGCCTTCAGCGCCGACTCGTCGAGGTTGCCGTGCTCGGCCCACCACGCCTGACCGGCCGCGGGAAGGGTGTGGATCGGGTCGTAGTACTCGTAGGTGCGGGCCAGCGCCTCCGGGTCGGCGGCCTCGATGGAGGTGCGGTAGTTCTTGGTCCAGTAGGAGATCCCGCGCTCGGTGTCGTAGTCGGCGAGCTGGTGCACCCACCGCTTGCCGACGAACGGCACGTCACACACGATCCGCGGCGTCGCGAAGCCCGGGAGGTAGCCCATGATGTGGTGCTGGAGTCGCTGGGCGTCGGCGACCGAGACCCGCCAGTGCTCGGAGTACGGGATCATGTCGCACATGTAGAAGTAGTACGGCATGACCTCGGCGCCGTCGAGCAGGGCGAAGCACAGGTCGAGCAGCGCCTGCGGGTCGGCGTTCACGCCGTTCATCAAGACGCCCTGGTTGCGGACGTCGCGGATGCCGGTGTCCAACATCGCCCGGGAGGCCTTGGCGACCAGCGGCGTCACCGAGTTGGCGTGGTTGACGTGCGTGTGGATGGCGATCGAGACCCCTCGTGAGCGGGCCACGGTGGCCACTCGCTCCATGCCCGCCACGACGTCGTCCTGCAGCCAGTGCTGGGGGAGGCCCATCAGCGCCTTGGTGGCCAGCCGGATATCGCGGATGTTGTCGACCTCCATGACCTTCATCAGGTAGTCCTCGAGGCGAGGCCACGGCATGTTGGCCACATCGCCGCCGGAGACGACGACGTCGCGGACTCCCGGCGTGCGACGCAGGTAGTCGATCATCGCCTCGTGCCGGTCCACGGGCTTGCCCACGAACTTCAGCTTGTCGATGACCGGGGTCGAGTTGCCGACCAGGTCCATCCGGGTGCAGTGGCCGCAGTACTGCGGGCAGGTGGGCAGCAGCTCGGCCAGCACCTTGGTGGGGTAGCGGTGGGTCAGCCCCTCGGCCACCCACATGTCGTGCTCGTGGAGCGAGTCCCGGGTCGCGTGCGGGTGCGAGGACCAGTCGGTGCGGCGGTCGGAGAAGACCGGGATCATGTAGTGCCTGATGGGGTCGGCGTACAGCGCGTCGGTCATCGAGCCCGGGCCGCGCGGCACCGACTGCGGGACCATGGTGTTCATCATCTGCGGCGGCACCAGCATCGACATCGTCGCGCGCTCCTCCTGGTCCCGCTCGAGGTCGGCGTAGAAGCGGTCGTCGACCAGGTCTCCGAGGAGCTCGCGCAGCTGCTTGACGTTCTTGACGCAGTGGGCGCGCTGCCACTGCACGGACTCCCACTCCGCGGTGGTGACGTCCTTCCAGCCCGGGAAGCGGGTCCAGTCCGGCTCGATCAGCTCCACGCGCTGGTAGGGATAGGGTTGCCCTGTTTCCAGACCGATCGCAGTCTCGATGCTCATGTCGGCTCCCTGTGTGTCATGCCCATCGGTCGGGCGGGTACGTCGTCCAGCGGCGCGCCAGTTGTGTGCCGCGCTGCTCCTCTGACAGAGTACGAGGAGAACGTCCGGCTCGTCCAATGCCGCGCCGTAGAATTTCCTGTCAATGTCTCATCCGTACGGAGGACCATCGGCCATGAGGGCTCCTCACGGTGATCCAACGGGACTGCACCGGGTCCTGGACCGGCCCCTGGTCCTGCCTCAGGCCGCCTCGCGCCTGGACACCCACCCCGAGCTGTGGCCCACCGAGGTCCGGATCCGCGTGGAGAGGCTGAACCTCGACGCCGCGTCGTACCGACAGCTGGAGCGGAAGCACACAGAGGCCGGCGGGACCGTGGACGGCGGCTCCGTCCGTGCCGAGGTGCTCGAGATCGTCCGCACCCGTGGCAAGATGCAGAACCCCGAGACCGGATCCGGCGGCATGCTGGTGGGCACCGTCGAGGAGGTGGGGGCGGACTCCCCGCTCGGCCTGACGGTCGGCGACCGGGTCACCACCCTGGTCTCGCTCACGCTCACCCCACTGGTCATCGAGGACGCCCTCGAGCGCTGGGACGGCTTGGGGGAGCAGGTGCCCTGTGACGGGTACGCCGTGCTCTTCGGCCGCTCCATCGCCGCGGTGATCCCCGACGACCTCCCCGCCGAGCTGTCCCTCTCGGTCATGGACGTCTGCGGCGCCCCGGCCCTGACGGCGCGGGTGGTGGGGGAGTACAGCCACCCGACCGTCGCGGTCATCGGCGGAGCCGGCAAGTCCGGCTCGCTCAGCCTGGCCGCCGCCCGCACCGCCGGCGCCAGCCGAACGATCGGGGTGGTCCCGCACCGCGCCGAGGCCGACCTGCTCGCCGGCGCCGGGCTCGCCGACGAGGTCGTGATCGCCGATGCCCGTGACCCAGTAGCGCTCCGCGACGCCGTCGTGGGCGCCGGGGGCCCCGCCGACATCACCATCGTCTGCGTGGACGTCCCCGGGTGCGAGGGCGGCGCGATCCTGGCCACCGCCGAGGGGGGCACGGTCATCTTCTTCTCGATGGCGACGTCCTTCTCCGCCGCCGCCCTGGGCGCCGAGGGGCTCGCCGCCGACGTCACCATGCTCGTGGGCAACGGCTACGTCCCCGGCCACGCGGCGTACGCCATGGAACTCCTGCGCGCCACCGACGGGGTCCGCAAGCTGTTCGAGTCCCGGCTGGACCCACCCCGCGAAAGCGAAACGGTCGGATGACCCGCACCCTCTTCCGCAACGCGCGGGTGTACGGCGCCCGGGCAGGTGCCACGTGTGTCGCCGTCGAGGGCACCCGGATCGTGTTCGTCGGCACCGACGACGAGGCAGCCGCCTACGTCGGCGCGGGCGACGGAGGCGGCGGGGTCATCGATGTCCACGGGGCGCTGCTCACCCCGGCGTTCGTCGACGCACACGTCCACACCGTGCGCACCGGGTTCGCCCTGACCGGGCTCGACCTCACCGGAACCACCAGCCTCGCCGCCACCCTGGACGAGCTCAGCGCGTTCGCCGACAAGTCGCCCGAGCAGGGGGTGCTGGTCGGCCAGGGCTGGGACGAGACGTCCTGGCCCGAAGGTCGGCCGCCCACGGGCGCGGAGCTGGATCGCGCCGCCCCGGCCCGCCGCACCTACCTGACCCGCGTCGACGGACACTCCTCGGTCGTGTCACCCGCCCTGGCGGCCCTGGTGCCCGGTCTGGAGGCGCTCGACGGCTGGACGGCCGACGGCAGGGTCGAGCGGGACGCCCACCATGCCGTGCGTGCCACCCTGGAGGGACTGATCGGGCCTGAGGATCGGTTGACCGCCGCCCGCGCCGCCTGCCGCGAGGTCGCGAGCCGGGGGATCGCCGCCTTCCACGAGAACGCCGCCCCCCACATCGGCCCTGAGCACGAGATCGAGACCGTCCGGCAGGCCGCCTCCGAGGTCGGGCTGCGGGCCACCGTCTACTGGGGTGAGCTGATGGCGGTGGAGACCGCCCGGCGACTCGGCGCAACCGGCCTGGCCGGCGACCTGGTCGCCGACGGCGCCTTCGGCTCCCGCACGGCCGCGTTGTCCGCCCCCTACACCGACCGTCCCGACACCTGCGGGCACGCCTATCTGACCGCCGAGCAGATCCGCGACCACGTGGTCGCCTGCACCCGCGCCGGCCTCCAGGCCGGCTTCCACTGCATCGGCGACGCCGTGCTCGACGCGATCGGCGAGGGATTCGAAGCGGCCGAGCACGAGCTCGGTGCCGAGCCCATCCGCCGGGCTCGGCACCGGCTCGAGCACGTCGAGATGCCCTCCTCGCGGTTGATCCGGACCCTGTCCCGGCTCGGGGTCGTAGCCAGCGTGCAGCCGATGTTCGACGGCCTGTGGGGTGGCCCCCACGGCATGTACGCCGCCCGGCTGGGCGACCGCTGGCGCGGCACCAATCCGTTCCTGGATCTCCACCAGGCGCCGGTCCGACTGGCCTTCGGTTCCGACTCACCGGTCACCGCCCAAGGTCCGTGGGCAGCGGTGCAGGCCGCCGTTCACCACCGGGAGCCGGGCCAGCGGCTGCCGATCGAGGCCGCGTTCCTTGCCCACACCCGCGGCGGCGCCTACGCCGGGCGGGACGACGACGGCGGCTCCCTCGCGGTCGGGCTGCGGGCCGACCTCGCCCTCTGGGACACTCCCGCCGGGCTCGACGAGGTCGGGCTTCCCGACCTGATGCCCGGGACCGAGCTCCCGCGCCTGTTGCGCACCGTGGCCGCAGGACGCACCATCCACCTGAACGAGGACCCATGAGCACCGCACGAACCACCGGCAAGCTCCAGCTGGACGCGACCACCGTCCGCCAGGCCCGCTCCCTGGCGGCCAAGGTGGGTCGCCCGATCGTCCGCATGGCCAAGCAGCACACCACCGTCTCCGTCGAGCGAGCCACCCTCAGGCTGGCCGGGCTCGCGGGAGCCGACGCCGACGGCACCCCATGGGTCAACCGGCTCGCCGACTGCGTCCGGGCCGACCTGCACGACGTGGGGGGCCTGCAACACGGCGTCGCCCTGCCGGTCTGGGACGCCCTCGTGCGCGGCGAGGCCGACGACCTGGACAGCCTCGCGCAGAAGGCGTCAGCGGGCTCGGTGCGGTTCCGGCTCCCGGAGGGCCGGGACGCGATCCGCGCCCGCGCAGCGGCCCGCAAGGCGGTCGGCGCCGGCGTACGACGCATCGACGCCCGCCGGCGCGAACGGGAGCGGCTCGTGAAGAAGATCGGGGACGCGCCCGCAGACCCGTGGGTCTACCTGATCGTCGCGACCGGCGACATCTACGAGGACATCCCGCAGGCCCAGGCTGCCGCCCGTGAGGGCGCCGACGTGATCGCGGTGATCAGGTCGACCGGGCAGAGCCTGCTCGACTTCGTGCCCGAGGGCCCGACCCGTGAGGGGTTCGCCGGCACCTACGCGACCCAGGAGAACTTCCGGTTGATGCGGGCCGCGCTGGACGAGACCAGCAAGGAGCTCGGCCGCTACGTCCGGCTGACCAACTACGCCTCCGGCCTGTGCATGCCGGAGATAGCGGCCCTCGCTGGTCTCGAGCGGCTCGACATGATGCTCAACGACTCGATGTACGGCATCCTCTTCCGCGACATCAACCCGATCCGCACGTTCGTGGACCAGCGCTTCAGCCGGCAGGTGCACGCCCGGGCCGGGATCATCATCAACACCGGCGAGGACAACTACCTGACCACTGCCGACGCGGTCGAGGCCGCCCACACGGTGACGACGAGCCAGCTGCTCAACGAGTACTTCGCCAAGGAGGCCGGCCTCGCCGACTGGCAGCTCGGCCTGGGCCACGCCTTCGAGATCGACCCGGACGTGCCCGACTCCTTCCGCCTCGAGCTCGCGCACGCCATGCTCGCTCGCGACCTCTTCCCGAAGGCCCGGCTGAAGTGGATGCCGCCGACGCGCCACATGACCGGCGACGTGTTCCGCGGCTACCTCCTCGACGGGTTCTTCAACCTGGTCGGGGCGATGACCGGGCAGGGGATCCTCCTGGTCGGGATGATGACCGAGGCGGTGGTCACGCCGTGGATCTCCGACCGGGACCTGGCCCTGCAGAACGTCCGCTATGTCATGAACGCCGCGGGTCGTCTCCACGAGGACTTCCACCCCGCACCCGACGGCTTCATCGCCGACCGGGCGCGACAGGTGCTGGGGGAGTCCATCGACCTGCTCGAGCAGATTCTCGACCACCCGGGCTCGAACTTCGGGGCGGGTCTCCTGGACTCCATTGCGGACGGCACGTTCGGGCTGATGAAGCGTCCTGCGGACGGCGGCCGCGGCCTCGACGGCGTGGCCCGGAAGTCGAGCGCCTACTACAACCCGGCAGCGGAGATCCTGGAGGAGAAGAAGTGACCGGCCAGATCATCCGCCCGTACGGCGACACCACCGGCGACGGCATGGTTCAGCTCAGCTTCACCCTGCCCATCGCGCACTCCAAGGTCGCGGAGGGTGCCGCAGCCCAGCTGGCGGCCAAGATGGGCATGGACCCGGCCCTGGTGGTCCACAGCAAGCCGATGGGTCCGGACTTCACGTTCTTCGTCGTCTACGGCCGGGTCAACCACCTCGTCGACACCAGCAAGGTGACGGTGGTGGAACGGGACTACCCACTGCTGACCCCGAAGGAGGTCAACGTCGCCGTCAAGCAGAGCCTGCGCCGCCGCCTGGTGGTGATCGGCGGCTGCATCGGCAGCGACGCCCACACGGTCGGCATCGACGCGATCCTCAACATCAAGGGCTTCGCGGGGGAGAAGGGCCTGGAGTACTACCGCGAGCTCAAGGTGGTCAACCTCGGCGCCCAGGTCTCGGTCCCGCAGCTCGTCGAGCGCGCGCTGGAGGAGAAGGCGGACGCCGTCCTGGTCTCCCAGGTCGTGACCCAGCGCGACGCCCACCTGCTCAACACCAGGGAGATGTCGGCGGCGTTCCGCGAGGCCTACCCCGAGGAGCAGCGGCCGGCGCTGGTGGTGGGCGGCCCGCGCTTCGACGAGGCGATGGCCGAGGAGCTCGGAGTGGACCGCGTCTTCGCGCGCGGTACGACGCCCGGCGAGGTCGCCAGCTACCTTGTGCACCGACTGACCGACAGCACGACCCGGAAGGCCTCCTGAGGATGACCTCGACCGACCCGTCCGACGGGCCCGCCGTCGGCACTCGCGTCGTGCACCGGCGCTACGTCCCGTACTCCCATGCCCACTACGCCGGCAACCTCGTCGACGGCGCCTACAGCCTTGGCCTCTTCGGGGACGTCGCCACCGAGATGTGCATCCGCACCGATGGCGACGAAGGTCTGTTCGCGTCGTACTCCGACGTGCAGTTCCGGGCCCCGGTCCGCGCCGGGGACGTCCTGGAGATCACCTGCGAGATCACCAGGGTCGGCACCCGGTCGCGGGTCCTCGACTTCGCCGTGCACGTCGTCGCCCGCGGTGCCGCCACCCCCGAAGCACCGGGTGCCGCATCTCTGCTCGACGACCCGATCCTGGCCACCACGGCGACCGGCACCGTCGTCGTTCCCGGCTGAGCGATGCCGGCACCGGCGTGTCCGTGGCGACACGCCGCCGCTCGTCGAAAACTTCGTCCAGATTCCTGCCGATCGGCCCCGTTCTGACCTGCACCTTCGCGCGTTCCTGCAGGTCAGCAGAGGCTTGACAGTGACCGTGGTCACGTTGAAAGGTATCGCCTGTTCGCTCGTGCAGATCGTGGCCAGCGGACCGACGTCCGAGTGGCTGTGTCGGGGGATGGGGCGCCACCATCCATCCGACATTGTTCGCGGAGGTCGGTCCCGCTCCTCGAGGGTGAACACGGAAGGATCTCCGGTTCCCTAGACAACAACCCGGAATCGGCAGCCGGTCGGTCTCAGGTTGGTACGAAGGACTGGGGATCCTTCCGGATTACTGCACCCTCTTGGGTACCTTTGCCCCCGTGCTCACCAGGACCGCTTCCGCCCTCGTCGCGGGCATCGTGCTGGCCCTCGCATTCCAGCCGGTGGGCGCGTCCTGGCTGATCCCCGTGGCCGTCGCCGGCTTCGTCGTGTGCACCGTGGGACTGCCCGCCAGGCGCGCGTGGCTCCCCGGCCTCGCCTTCGGCATCGGCTTCTGCTACGTCCTCATGTTCTGGATGCGGGTCGTCGGGGTCGACGCGTGGCTCGCGCTGGCAGGGCTGCAGGCGGTGTTCTACGGCGTGCTCGGCGCCGTCGTGGCAAGACTCGGCAAGCTTCGGCTGGCACCGGTCTGGATCGCGTGCGCCTGGGTCGGCATGGAGGCGATCCGATCCACCTGGCCGTTCGGGGGGATGCCGTGGGGTCGACTCGCGTTCGCCACCGCCGACACCCCGTGGGAGACGGCCATGCCGTACGTCGGGCAGAGTGGGCTGAGCCTGCTGCTCGCGCTGCTGGGCGCCTGTCTGGCCTGGGTGGTCATTGCCGAGGACCGACGAGCCCGGGTGACCGCAGCCGCGGCGGCGGCTGGGGTGCTGGCGGTCGGACTGGTGCCGGCGCTGGCGCCGTACACGTTCACGTCGTACGAGGAGCGCACCGTCGCGGTCGTCCAGGGCAACGTGCCGGGGGATGGCGACGACATCCTGCTGGACCATCGCCAGGTGACCCAGAACCATGTGGACGCGACGGTGGCGCTGGCCGACGAGGTCGCCGCGGGAGACTCGCCGAGGCCGGACTTCGTGCTGTGGCCCGAGAACTCCACGGCCGTCGACCCGTTCGAGGACGCCGACGTCAACGCCGACATCCGCGACGCGTCGAGCGCCATCGACGTGCCGATCCTGGTTGGCGGCATGGTCGACGCCGGTTCCGAGCACGTGCTCAACCAGGGCATCGTCTGGGACCCGGCCACCGGGGCAGGGGACCGGTACACCAAATGGCATCCGGTCCCGTTCGGCGAGTACATCCCGTGGCGCAGCGTCTTCCGCGACAACTTCGGCCGGCTGGCCCTGATTCCGCGCGACATGATCGAGCGGGACGCGGGTCGAACCACTCGAGCGTTGCCGGCACCGCTGTCGGAGATGCGATCTGCTTCGACGTCGCCTACGACGACGGCATCCACGAGCAGCTGCACGAGGGGGCCGAGCTCCTCGTCGTCCAGACCTCGAACGCGATGTTCATCCACACCGGCCAGATCGAGCAGCAGTTCGAGATCACGCGGCTCCGGGCGCTCGAGACCGGCCGCTACGTCCTGGTCGCGGCCACCAACGGCGTCTCCGGCGTGATCGCCCCCGACGGCACCGTCCTCGACCGGGCCGACCCGCGCACCCAGGAGGTGCTGGTCGAGCAGGTCGGCCTGTCCACCGATCTCACGCCTGCGGTCCGGATCGGGCCCTGGATCGGACGTGCCTGCGTGGCGCTCACGGTGGTCGCGCTGGCCTTGGGCGTGCTCACGTATCGTCGACGGAACAGGAATTCCACCGGTCGCGACGCAGACGACACCCGAGCGCGCGAACCGGTCCACGCCGCGGGGGAGGACGCATGAGCACCGAGTCACTCGGCCGTGTGGTCATGGTCGTCCCCACCTACAACGAGGCTGACAACCTGGCCTGGATCGTGGGCCGGCTCCGCACCTTTGTCCCCGAGGTCGACGTCCTGATCGTGGACGACAACTCCCCGGACGGCACCGGCGCCATCGCCGACGAGCTGGCCGCCGGCGACGACCAGGTCGAGGTGCTGCACCGGACCACCAAGGGTGGCCTCGGCGCGGCGTACCTGCACGGGTTCGCGGTTGCTCTCGACGCCGGGTACGACGTCATCGGGGAGATGGACGCCGACGGGTCCCACCAGCCCGAGCAGCTGTTCCGGCTGCTCGAGGCGCTGGCGGACGCCGACCTGGTGCTCGGCTCGCGGTGGGTCCCGGGTGGCCTCGTGGTCAACTGGCCGCGACGTCGCGAGGCGCTGTCCCGCGGTGGCAACCTCTACGTCCGGCTGCTGCTCGGCATCGACGTGCGCGACGCGACCAGCGGCTTCAGGGTCTTCCGTCGGCAGACGCTGGAGAAGATCGACCTGGAGACCGTGCACTCCGCCGGTTACGTCTTCCAGACCGACCTGGTGTCCCGAACGCTGCAGGCGGGGCTGACCGTGCGCGAGGTGCCGATCGAGTTCGTCGAACGCGTGCGCGGGGACTCCAAGATGAGCCGGGCGGTGGCCACAGAGTCGCTGCGCCGGATCACCGCGTGGGGCGTGCGTGACCGCGCGGCACGGGTACGACGGGCGATCGGGCGGCGGACGCGATGACCGCCCCGCGACGGCGGCTGACCCGGCTGGTCCTCGTGGCGGCCTTCATCGGCGTCCCACTGGTCGAGATCTGGGTGCTGATCCAGGTCGGGCAGGTCATCGGGCCCTGGTGGACGATCCTCCTGCTGGTGCTCGACAGCATCTTCGGGGTGTGGCTGATCAAGACCGAGGGCGGCAAGGCGTGGCAGGCACTGACCACGGCGCTGAACACCGGCCGGATGCCGGCTCGCGAGCTGGCCGACGGCGCGCTCATCCTCATCGGCGGCACCCTGATGCTCGCCCCGGGCTTCGTCACCGACGCCCTGGGCATTCTGCTGATCCTGCCGTTCACACGGCCGGTCGCCAGGCGGCTGCTCACCGGGATCGTCACCCGCCGGCTGCTCGCGGCCGGAGGCGGCGCCGCCGCCTGGAACGCGAATCGCCCCGGACCGGGATCCGGGGGATCCGTGGTCCGGGGCGAAGTCGTCGACGACTAGGTGCGGGTCAGCTGACCTTCTTCTTCCTGGCCGACGCCCGGTGCAGGTGAGCGGGGCCGATCTCGCCCCCGCGCAGCAGCTCGAGCCGCTCCTTGAGGATGTCCTCGAGCTCCTTCTCCGAGCGACGCTCGAGGAGCATGTCCCAGTGCGTGCGGGCCGGCTTCTCGTTCTTGGCCTCCGGCAGGATGCCGGCGGTGCTCAGCGCCTCGCTGCCGCACTTCTGGCACTCCCAGGTCGCAGGCACCTCGGCCTCGACCGACATCGTGATCTCGAACTCGTGCCCCTGCGGGCAGCGATATCCGACTTGCTGACGAGCCGCGAACTCGATCCCGCGCTCGTCCTCGAAACTCTGGCCCCCGAGCCGGGCACCACGTAGTGTGCGCTCCGCCATGAGCTACCTCCTGGCTTCTTGTTCCCCCGATTGACGACTCTGAGACGGCCGAACGGCCCGAACATGACGCATCCCGCGTCGGTCGCCTGATCTGTTCAACGTTAGTGGGGTACGCAAGATTCCGGAAATCCCCGCCGGGGTGGCCCAGATCACTGGTCGGCTCGCCGGGTCAGATCACCGTCAGATCACCGTCATATCACCGAGGGCACGTCGTTGCCGGCCTCCCGGATCCCGCGCGCAGTGTCGACCCTGAGCAGCAGGAGACCGCCGATCACGAAGAACGCGATCAGGGCGAAGATCGCCGGTCGGTAGGAGTCCGTGAACTGGTAGACGAGACCGAACACCAGCGTGCCGAACCACGACGTACCGCGGTCCATCGCGTGGTAGAAGCTGAAGAACTCGCCCTCCCGGCCCGCCGGGATCAGCAGCGAGAAGTAGGAGCGGGCCAGGGCCTGGGTGCCGCCCAGGACGACGCCGATCGCGGCGCCGAGGGCCAAGAAGGGCACCAGGCTGCCCTCCGGCAGGAACAGGGCCACCGTCACGATCGCCATCCACCCCACGAGGCCACCGAGGATGACCTGTCTGGCGCCGTAGCGGTAGGCCAGCTTGCCGAAGAAGAGCGCGCCACCGATGGCCACGAACTGAACCAGCAGGATGGTCACGATGAGGACCGACGTGCTGTGGTTCAGCTCCTCCTCGCCATAGACCGATGCCGAGGCGATCACGGTCTGGATTCCGTCGTTGAAGAACAGGTAGGCGAGCAGGAAGGTCAGCGCCATCGGGTAGTTGCGCAGGTCCTTCAGCGTGGCCCACAGCTGGCCGAAGCTCTGCTGGATCAGGCCACCCCCCTGCGGGACGACGTGCTGCGGCTCGTGGTTGCGGAGCCCCAGGAACGGGATGAAGGTGAAGGACGCCCACCAGATTGCCGCGGACAGCATGCAGATCCTGGCGGCGAGCTCGCCGGCCTCGTCCTCGGTGCCGGGGAGGATGCTGCTCGCGAAGGACACCAGGGCCAGGTTCACGGCGAGCAGGATGGCGCCGCCGAGATAGCCGAACGCCCAGCCTCGGGACGAGACCCGATCTCGCTCGTCCTCGTCGGAGATCAGCGGCAGGATCGCGTCGTTGAAGACGGTCGACGCCCCCAGGCACAGGTTGGCGCCGATCACGGCGATCGCGCCGATCTGCCAGTTGTCGTCGGTGCAGAAGAACAGCAGGGAGGCGAAGGCGGCACCGGTCCAGGCGAAACCCGCGAGCAGGCCCTTCTTGTTGGCCGTGCGGTCCGCGATCGCGCCCAGGAGGGGGAGGAGAACGGCGGAGAGGATCGTGGAGAAGGTGATGATGAACGCTGGCAGCGCCCCCGGCGCGATGGAGAGACCCAGGATGGAGAGGTCCTGGGTGCAGTCTCGGTCGTCGGTGCTGACGAACCCGCACGCGGCTCGGTCAGCGATCCGGATCAGATAGGGGCCGAACAGGACGGTCGTGACGGTGGTGACATAGGCGCTGTTGGCCCAGTCGTACCAGTACCACGCCTTCTGCTCCCGGGCACGCTCCAGAGGACGCAGGTCGGCGAACTCATCCGGGGTGTCGTTCATGTCTCTTCCCTCCACTCCCCGCGCTGGACGAGTACCTCCCTGAGTATGTCGGTGCGGTCGGTCATCACGCCGTCGACGCCGCGGTCCAGCAAGGCGTTCATCTCCTCGCCGTCGTCGACGGTCCAGACGTGCACGTGCTTCCCGGCCGCGTGCGCCCGCCGGATCAGCCCAGGGGTGGCGAGGGTGAGTGAGCCGCGTCGTACCGGGATCTGCAGGGCTGCGACCTTGCGCCGGGTCACGAGGTCGGCCGCGCGCCCACTGGGCAGGAACCGGTACGCCGCCACCTCCAGCGGGTGGGCCGACGTCGCCACCCGGCCGCCCGTGAGCCTGCGGAACCGGTTCAGCCGGCGCGGGGAGAACGACCCGACCAGGACCCGGTCCCAGGCGTCCCGCTCCTCGACGAACGCCACCAGGAGCGGAACCGCGGTCTCCGACTTGAGGTCGATGTTGAACCGGGCCGTGGGGAACTCGTCGAACAACTGGCCCAGGGTGGGCACCCGCTCGCGACCGCCGATCAGCGCCTCGGCGACCTCGACCCGGGTCAGCGTCGCGATCTCTCCGTGCACGTCGGTGAGCCGGTCCAGGACCCGGTCGTGGAAGGCCAGCAGGACGCCGTCAACGGTCGCGTGGACGTCGGTCTCCAGGTAGCGGTAGCCCAGAGCCACGGCATGCCGGAAGGCCGCCAAAGTGTTCTCCAGACCCTCGAGTTCGGGGTGGTAGGCGCCGCCGCGGTGGGCGAACGCGAGCCGGGTTCCAGGGGCCTCCAGGACGGCGTCGAGATAGGGATGTCCGGTCCTGGGCGACGTCACTGGAGCAGTATCCACCGGTCGTGTGTGGGGGGACGGTACGGTCGTGGCATGGATCCCATGACCTGTCCTCGTTGTGGCGCCGAGATGGTGAGCAGACCCCTCGCCGACGGTCAGGTGAGCCAGTGTCCCGACGGACACGGAGTGTTCCTGTCAAGCGCAGACCTGGGCAGCCTGATCGAGTCCGAGAACGACTGGCACCGCAACGCCAGCCAGCACACGGCGCCGCTGCCCAAGATCACCGCCGACATGACGGCCCCGCCGTCCGGCCGGACCCCCGCCCGGGCCTGGGTGGAGACCCTCTTCAGCTGACCTGCCCCGGTGACCGGTTCACTCCGGACGGACGAGGGCAGCGGGTTCGTTGTACGGGGTGATCACCTGAATGTGCGACGGCAGCGACCGGGGGACGCCGGGTAGAAAGCCGCGGGCTTGCATGATCAGCCGGCAGGCGCGGCGCATGTCGTCACGCAGGTCGTGGTGCAGCACCGCGGAGATACGTCGCTGACGCAGCAGGGCGAGGTTGTCGCTGTCCAGGTCATGCGCCACGAAGGCGGCCAGGCCGTGGCCGAGACGCTCGAACGCGGTGAGCGTCGCGAGGTTACCGCCACCCACGGAGTACACCGAGTCGATGCTGGGGTCGTCGCGGAGCGCCGTCGACACGGCGTCGAGCATGGCGGCGTCGAGCCCGTCGGTGTCGGTCACCTCCCTGACAGTCCGACCCGGTGCCATCTGGCGTAGGGCTGCCCGGAACCCGATCTCGCGTTCGTCCTCGCCTCGGAACGAGGAACTGCTCACCGTCACCAGTACCGATCCATGGCCGGTGCTCCACTGGGTGAGCAGGTAGGCGGCGGTGGCGCCCGCAGCGCGATTGTCGATCCCCACGTAGGCAGCTCGTCGGCTCAGCGGAACGTCGGTGAACAGAGTCACCACGGGTATGCCTTCGTCGACCAGCCCGGCGATCGCATCCGCGACGACGGGGCCGTCCGGTGCCTTGAGGAGCACTCCGTCGGAGCCGCGGCGCGCGAGTGAGTTGAGTCTGCGGGCGACCTCGTGGGGTTCGCTTCCCTCCTCGAGGTGGAAGCGCGAGCGGACGATGGCGGGCTGCAGGAGCGGAAGCTCGACCTCCAGTGCCTTGCGGACCGCGGTGCTGAACCGAGTCGGCGCCTGCATCACCAGGTCGAGCATCAAGGTGTGGCCGGTGAGCCGCAGCTGGGACCGTTGACTGTCCAGGTCGACGATTGCCTGTTGGACCTCCGCCACGGTGCTGGCACGCACTCCGGATCGGCCATGGAGCACCCGGTCCACCGTGGCCTCGCTCAGTCCGGCCTGCTCCGCGATCTCCCGGATCCGGTAGGGATGACGCATGCCCGCCTCTCGAGATGTGCCAAGTCGGTGAGGTGTTTTTGATGGATTCGGCGACTCCGAAATGCCCTCATGTGGCGCCTAGCGTGACAGACACCAGTCAGGCATGCCACCGGCCCTCGAACCGGCAGGCGTGCACCATCCACCGGGAGGACCTCGTGACCACCGCTTTCGACAACCCGCGCCGCGGGAGCACACGCACCCAGACACCGGCCAGGCTGCGAGAAGCCGACTGCAGCATCGAGGAGTTCGTATCGGTCGTCGACCAGACGACCGATCCGGCTGCGTACCCGCTGGCGGCTCGGGTCGCACAGAACGTGCTGGTCTACGACTCCGAGGCGCTGCTGGCGACGGCCGGGACCGTTCAGGGGCAGGATGTTGTCGCTGCCGAGCTGGTCCGCGCCCTGACCGCGGGCCCCGGGGTAGTGGTCCTCGAGAACGCGTTCCCCGCCCTGGACGTGGTGGACCGGGTGACGACGGCGTTCGACGCGATCATCGCCGACGAGCGGAGGCAGGGCGGGCCAGCCGGTGACCATTTCGCTGCGCCGGGAGCCAACAGCCGAGTCTGGAATGCGCTGGAGAAGGTCGCGGTGCGCGACCCGGAGGCCTTCGTCGACTACTACGCCAACGACATCCTGGCCATGGTCTCCCGGGCCTGGCTCGGTCCCGGCTACCAGGTGACGTCCCAGGTCAATGTGGTGCGTCCCGGCGGCCAGGCACAGGACCCGCACCGCGACTATCACCTCGGCTTCCTGGCCAACGAGGCCGTGGAGAAGTACCCCACCCACGTCCACCAGCTGTCGCCGGTGCTGACTCTCCAGGGAGCCGTCGCGCACTCCGACATGCCAGTGGCGAGCGGACCGACCATGTACCTGCCGTACTCGCACCAGTACCTCGCGGGCTACCTGGCCTGGCGGCGACCGGAGTTCCGGGACTACTTCGAGGAGCACCACGTCCAGCTTCCCCTGAACAAGGGAGACGCGGCGTTCTTCAACCCGGCCCTGTTCCACGGCGCGGGGTCCAACGTGTCGGCGGACGTGCAGCGGGTGGCCAACCTGCTGCAGATCTCCTCGGCGTTCGGCCGAGCCATGGAGACCGTGGACCGGGGCAAGGTCGCCCGAGCGGTCTACCCGGCTCTCCGCGACCGCAAGGCTGCTGGCGCCGACGCCGGGTGGCTGGGCAACGCGGTGGCGGCGGCCGCCGAGGGCTACCCGTTCCCGACGAACCTGGACCTCGATCAGCCGATCGACGGGCTGACCCCACCGTCCCAGGCCGACATCCTCGCCCAGGCCCTGGAGGAGGACTGGGAGCCGGCAACGGTCGCCGACGCCCTCGACGCCTGCGCCGCACGACGCCGGACCGAGAACGTCACGTGACCTGAGACGCCTCAGGCTCGCTGCGCGACATGCTGCGGCGTGCCTCCGGCCCGCCTCAGATGTCGCGGAAGGTCTCGATATTGGCGCCGAGGAGGTTGAGTCGCTCGGCGAGCTCCTCGTAGCCGCGGTGGATGACGTACGTCGAACGGAGCACCGAGGTGCCCTTCGACGCCAGCATTGCGAGCAGGATGACCACGGCCGGCCGGAGTGCGGGCGGGCAGACGATCTCCGCACCCGACCAGTGCGTCGGCCCCTCGATCATGACCCGGTGCGGGTCGAGCAGCTTGACGTCGCCACCGAGCTTGTTGAGCTCGACGAGGTAGATCGCCCGGTTCTCGTAGACCCAGTCGTGCAACAGCGTCTGGCCGTCGGCCACGGCGGCGATCACGGCGAAGAACGGCAGGTTGTCGATGTTGAGGCCGGGGAACGGCATCGGGTGGATCTTGTCGAGCGGCGCGTGCAGCTTGCTCGCCTTGGTGGTGATGTCGACCAGCCGGGTGCGGCCGTTGCGGGCGACGTACTCCTCGGAGCGGGCGTACTTGAACCCCATCTCCTCCAGCAGCGCGAGCTCGATCTCCAGGAACTCGATCGGGACCCGCTGGATCGTGATCTACGACTCGGTGACGATCGCCGCCGCCAGCAGCGACATCGCCTCGATCGGGTCCTCGCTGGGGGCGTAGTCGACGTCGACGTCGATCTCGGCGCTGCCCCGTGACCACCAGCGTGGTGGTGCCGATGCCCTCGACGCCGACCCCCAGCTTCTGCAGGAAGAAGCACAGGTCCTGGACCATGTAGTTCGACGACGCGTTCCGGATCACGGTGGTGCCCGGGTGCAGCGCGGCGGCCATCAGTGCGTTCTCGGTGACCGTGTCGCCGCGCTCGGTGAGCACGATCGGCCGGCGTCGGCTCGATCGCCCGGTTGACTGTTCGCGTGGTAGCTGCCGTCGGTGGCCTTCACCTCGAGGCCGAACGGCCGCAACGCGGCCATGTGCGGCTCGACGGTGCGGGTGCCGAGGTTGCAGCCGCCGGCGTAGGGGAGCTCGAACGAGTCGCAGCGGTGCAGCAGCGGGCCGAGGAACATGATCACCGAGCGGGTACGGCGCGCGGCCTCCTCGTCGATGTGCTCCGAGGTCGAGCTCGGCAGGCGGCACGATCTCGAGGTCGTTGTCGTCGTTGAGCCACCGGGTCTGGACGCCGAGGCTGTTGAGCACCTCGAGCAGCCGGTTGACCTCCTCGATCCGGGCGACCTTGCGCAGCGTCGTGCGCCCGCGGTTGAGCAGCGAGCGCACAGCAGCGCGACCCCGGCGTTCTTGGACGTCTTGACGTCGATGCTGCCCGACAGCGTGGTCGGCCCGGTGACCCGCAGGTGGGTCGGGCCGCGCGCCGAGGGCGACGATCTCGGAGTCGAGCGCGGCGCCGATCCGGGCCAGCATCTCCAGGGAGAGGTTCTGGTGGCCCTTCTCGATCCGGTTGATCGCGCTCTGGCTGGTGGAGAGCAGCTCGGCGAGCTGCTGCTGGGTCAGCCCGCGGTGCTTGCGCGCGTCGCGGATGATGTTCCCGATCCGGCCCTTGTAGTCAGCGTCGTCATGCCACCCACGGTATCTCAGATATGAGATAGGGCAACTTCCGACGCGCTTGGCGTCGCTCGCGGGCGGTCTGCAAGGATGCTGACATGCGCGCCACCACCATCCACGCCCCGCGCGACATCCGGGTCTCCGACGTCCCCGACCCAGTATCGCCGCACCCACCGACGCCATCGTCAAGGTGGTGGCCGGCTGCATCTGCGGCTCGGACCTGTGGCCGTACCGGGGCGAGAACGACATCGACGCCGGATCGACCATCGGCCACGAGTGCGTGGGCGTCGTCGAGGAGGTCGGGGGAGAGGTCACGTCGTTCCGGCCCGGGGACTTCGTGGTCGTGCCGTTCTGCCACTGCGACAACACCTGCGCGCACTGCCGGGCGGGCATGCCAGTCGGCGTGCGCCAACCTGGGCGTGCACCGAGAGCGGCCAGGCGGAGTACACGCTGGTGAACCAGGCCGAGGGCAGCCTGGTGAAGACCGACGGGATGCCCGACGAGTCGCTGATCCCGTCCCTGCTGACGCTATCCGACGTGATGGCCACCGGCTGGCACGCCGCCGTCGCCGCCGGCGTCGAGCGAGGGGGGTACGGCGGTCGTGGTCGGCGACGGCGCGGTCGGCCTGTGCGGCGTGCTGGCCGCGTCGGTGATGGGTGCCGAGAAGGTCATCGCGATGTCGCGGCACGAGCCGCGCCAGGACATCGCCCGCCAGTTCGGAGCCACCCACATCGTGGCCGAGCGCGGCAAGGAGGGCGGCGCCGCGGTCAAGGAGATCACCGAAGGAGTCGGTGCGGACGCCGTCCTCGAGTGCGTCGGCACCGACGAGGCGATCCAGACGGCGTTCGGCGTCGCCCGCCGGGCTCGACGGTCGGCTTCGTGGGCGTCCGCACGGAGTCGAGCTGCCGGTGCGGCGGATGTTCCAGAAGAACGTCGGGCTGGCCGGCGGGATGGCGCCGGTACGCCGCTACCTGCCCGAGCTGCTGGAGCTCGTCCTCGACGGCAAGATCAACCCGGGCCTGGTGTTCGACGCGACCCTGCCGCTCGACGAGGTCGCCGAGGGCTACCGCGCGATGGACGAGCGGCGCTCGATCAAGGTGCTGATCCGACCCTGATGGAGCGACTCGCGCGACCGTGACCGGACTGCTCAGGCGGCCTGGCCGGGCATGACCTGACGGCGGCAGTCACAACCGTCGCCGCACGCGAGGTAGGTGTGGAGGGCGTGCCCGCAGCTGCTGGCAGGGCATGTCGTGCGACAGGTGAACCGTTGTCGTCTGGACGGTGTCCCACATGGCGCTACCTCCTCTCGTGCGTGTTCGAAATCCCCCCGATGATCATCAGTGATCTCGTCGGATCGGTGGTTCAGACCCGCGGATGAACTGGATTCATCGTTCTGACCGTAGGGCCAGACTCGGCGCAGGCAGACGGCGAATCGCCGCAAGATCACCCACATGGGTCACTGGAAGTGGTCCAGACACCCCCCGGATCGGAGGCCCTTCATGCCTCTGTTCTTAGTGGTAGGAGTCATTCGGAACGGCGCAGATACCGGATTGACGCCCCCTGCGCGACCTTGCCGATGATCGCGGCGAGGTCCTTCGGGCGCGACCACATCGGCCAGTGGCTCGTCGGCAGGTCGACCCAGGTCACGTCGCGGAGCTCCGAGAGGCCGGCCAGGAACGAGTAGCCCTCCTTCATGGCCTCCTGGTACTCCTCGGCCGTGTACCCCGTGCACACGACCGTGCTGGGCACGTCGAGCCGAGCGTCGTTGGTGAGCTCGGCGGCTCCGCTGAGTGCGGCACCGGGCTCGGGAACTGCCCGCCGGTGGAACGTCTCCAGCTGCTCCTCGCTGAGCCCGTCGAGGTTCTCGCCCCCGGCGAGCTCCTCGGGCGACGGCATCGGCTTCTCCGGTGCCGTGAGTCGGGGTCGAGGGCACCCTTCGCCGGGCCGGTGTCGACGTACACCATGGCCGCGATCTGCTCGGGGATGCGGTCGGTGACGGCATAGCCGGGCGCGCCGGCGCCGCTGTGCACGGCGAGCACGACGGGGGCACCCGCCGCCTTCACCGACTCGCAGATGGCGTCGACATGGTCGTCGAACGTGATCGCGGACCGGTCGGTGTCAGCCGACTCGAGTCCGGGCAGCGTCAGCGCCGTGACGTCGTGCCCGTCGGCACGCAAGGCCTCAGCGACCTCGTCCCACGCCCATGCGCCGAGCCAGAATCCGGGTACCAGGATGATCGGTGTCGTGTTCATGCGCCCCAACCTAGAGACCGTTCCGGACGATCTGCGTCCGTAACTCGGCCGTAGTGCGGGAGAGTCGCAGTCAGTGGCGATCAGGCGACGAACAGGCAGAACGGGTGCCCCGCGGGATCGGCAAGGACATAGAGCGGTTCGCCGGCGTCATCGGTTCTGTCCAGCAGCAACGTCGCTCCGAGCGACTCGGCCCGCTCCCGGTGGTGCTCGAGCTCGTCGACATTCGACACCGTGAAGTCGATATGCATCTGCATCGGGACATCGTGGCTGGGCCACGTGGTTCGCTCCAGGCGCTCCACCTGCTGGAACGCCAGTGTTCGATTGTCGTCGGCGTCCACGAGGACGAGCCAATCGGCATCGTCCGGCACGCCGTCGGGCGGCTCGTCACCAGACCTGTAGTGCAGCCCCAGGAGCTCCCGATAGAACTCCGCAAGTCCCCGCGCGTCGGTCGTGTCGATCGGCGGTGTGCAGCAGTCGGGGGTAGTCGGCCACGCCCGCATCGTAGGCCCCGGCGCATTTGTCGTGAGCTACCCGAGCGCTGCGCGGACGGAGAGCGCGATGGTGTCGCGCTCCGTCGCCGGAAGCCATTGGGCCTGGTCATCAGTCAGGTAGACGAAGACCCTCGGGCCACGCGCATCCTCGGGATGGTCCGGCTGCCGTGGGACCAGGTGAAGGTGCAGGTGGGAGAAGCCCTCGGCCTCGGAGAACTGCATGAGATACGTCTTCACGCAGCCGGTGACAGCTTCCAGTGCGGTTCCGAGGCGGAAGACGAGCCCACCGAGCTCGTCGGCTGCCTCCGGCGTCAGTTCCGTGAACGACGTGATGTGCCGCGTCGGCAGGACAACCAGCCAGCCGGGCAGCGTGCTGTTGAACGCATGGGCGACGCGCCAGTGATCGGTGTGTACGACGTCCTCGCGCGGTGGCAGGGAGGCCACCGCCTGCTGGTGGTCGCAGGCAAAGCATCCGGGGACGAGGTCGTCAGGGTCCACGCCCGGCACGCTATCTCCGTGTGACACGCGACCCGCGCTGGGCACCTCGGACGGGACGTGGCACGATTTCGCAGTGACCAGCCGACCCGCCGAGGCGCAGCGTCTGCGCGATCTCGCCTGTCTGCGCCGCGTCCGCGACCGGATCGACCGGGAGTACGCCCAGCCGCTGGACGTCGAAGCGCTCGCCCGCGGCGTGAACATGTCGGCCGGCCACCTCAGCCGCCAGTTCCGCTCGGCCTACGGCGAGTCGCCGTACTCCTACCTGATGACGCGGCGCATCGAGCGCGCGATGGCGCTGCTGCGCCGAGGCGACCTCAGCGTCACCGAGGTCTGCTTCGCGGTCGGCTGCCAGTCGCTGGGCACGTTCAGCACCCGCTTCACCGAGCTGGTCGGGGTGCCGCCCAGCGTCTACCGGCGAGCAGGACGCGCGCGCGACGGAGGGGATGCCGCCGTGCGTGGCGAAGAAGGTCACCAGACCGGTCAGGAATCGAGAAGCGTCGGCCAGCGGCACGCACGTAGCGTGACCGCCATGGACATCACCATTCACCAGAGCTTCCTCCCGCACGACGACCCGGAAGCGACCCTTGCTTTCTACCGCGACACCCTCGGCTTCGAGGTCCGCAACGACGTCGAGTACCAAGGCATGCACTGGATCACCGTCGGCCCGCCCAACCAGCCGGACACGTCCGTCGTGCTGCACCCCCCGGGCGCCGACCCGGGCATCACCGACGACGAGCGCCGCACCATCAGCGAGATGATGGCCAAGGGCACCTTCGCCAGCATCAATCTGGCCACCGACGACCTCGACGGCACCTTCGAGCAGCTGCAGAGCCGCGACGCCGAGGTCGTCCAGGAGCCGACCGACCAGCCCTGGGGCGTTCGCGACTGCGCCTTCCGCGATCCCTCGGGCAACATGGTCCGCATATTCGAGGTCGACTGACCCGGTCCTGTTGAGACGTGGGGGAACCCGCGCATCCAAAGATGGAGACACGATGAGCAAGGCCACGAGGACGACCGTGCGGACGCCTGCGCACGCCGCCGACAGCCACGACCTGATCCGCGTGCAGGGTGCGCGCGTGAACAACCTCAAGGACATCAGCGTCGAGCTCCCGAAGCGCCGCCTGACGGTGTTCACCGGCGTCTCCGGCTCGGGCAAGAGCTCGCTGGTGTTCGCCACCATCGCCGCCGAGTCGCAGCGGATGATCAACGAGACCTACAGCGCCTTCGTGCAGGGCTTCATGCCGACCCTGTCGCGGCCCGAGGTCGACCTGCTCGAAGGTCTGACGACCGCGATCATCGTCGACCAGGAGCGGATGGGCGCCAACCCGCGCTCCACCGTCGGCACCGCCACCGACGCCAACGCGATGCTGCGGATCCTCTTCAGCCGGCTCGGGAAGCCGCACATCGGCTCGCCCAACGCGTACTCGTTCAACGTCCCCTCGGTGAAGGCCAGCGGGGCGATCACCGTGAAGCGCGGCGGGAAGACCAAGGCCGAGAAGGCAACGCTTCAACCGCTTGGGCGGCATGTGCCCGCGCTGCGAGGGCATGGGCTCGGTCAGCGACTTCGAGCTGACCGCGCTGTACGACGACACCAAGTCGCTCGCCGAGGGCGCCCTGACCGATCCCCGGCTACAGCATGGACGGCTGGTACGGCCGCATCTTCAGCGGCGCCGGCCTGCCGATGGACAAGCCGATCGGGAAGTTCACCAAGAAGGAGCTGCACAAGCTGCTCTACGCCGAGCCCACCAAGATCAAGGTGGAGGGCATCAACCTCACCTACGAGGGGCTGATCCCCAAGATCCAGAAGTCCATGCTCTCCAAGGACCGTCGAGGCGATGCAGCCGCACGTCCGGGCCTTCGTGGACCGGGCGATCACCTTCACGACCTGTCCCGAGTGCGACGGCACCCGGCTTGCCCAGGAGGCACTGTCGTCGAAGATCAAGGGGAAGAACATCGCCGACCTCTGCCAGATGCAGATCAGCGACCTGGCCGACTGGGTCCGCGACCTCGACGAGCCGTCGGTCGCCCCGCTGCTCACCGGGCTCCAGCACCTGCTCGACTCGTTCGCGGAGATCGGTCTCGGCTACCTCTCGCTGGACCGGCCCGCGGGCACGCTGTCCGGGGGAGAGGCGCAGCGCACCAAGATGATCCGGCACCTCGGCTCGTCGCTCACCGACGTCACCTACGTCTTCGACGAGCCCACGATCGGTCTGCACCCGCATGACATCGAGCGGATGAACGAGCTGCTGCTGCAGCTGCGGGACAAGGGCAACACCGTGCTGGTCGTGGAGCACAAGCCAGAGACGATCGCGATCGCCGACCATGTCGTCGACCTCGGCCCCGGCGCCGGCACGGACGGCGGCGCGGTCTGCTTCGAGGGCACGGTCGAGGGGCTGCGGGGGAGCGACACCACGACCGGCCGCCACCTCGACGACCGGGCGACCCTCAAGGAATCGGTGCGGTCGCCCTCCGGCGCGATGGAGGTCCGCGAAGCGTCGATGCACAACCTGCAGGGCGTGGACGTCGACATCCCGCTCGGCGCGCTGTGCGTCGTCACGGGCGTCGCCGGCTCCGGCAAGAGCTCGCTGATCCACGGCTCGGTCGCCGGCCGCGACGGCGTGGTGGTGATCGACCAGGGCGCCATCCGCGGCTCGCGACGCAGCAACCCGGCGACGTACACCGGCCTGCTCGAGCCGATCCGCAAGGCCTTCGCCAAGGCCAACGGCGTGAAACCGGCGCTCTTCAGCTCCAACTCCGAGGGTGCCTGTCCCGTCTGCAACGGCGCCGGCGTCATCTACACCGAGCTGGGCATCATGGAGACCGTCGAGTCGACCTGCGAGGAGTGCGAGGGAAGGCGTTTCCAGGCGGCGGTGCTGGAGTACACGCTCGGGGGCCGGAACATCGCCGAGGTGCTCGCGATGTCGGTCCACGAGGCCGAGGAGTTCTTCGAGGACGGCGAGGCTCGTACGCCGGCCGCCCACAAGATCCTCGACCGGCTCGCCGACGTCGGACTCGGCTACCTCACCCTCGGCCAACCGCTCACCACACTGTCCGGCGGCGAGCGGCAGCGGCTCAAGCTGGCCGCCCAGATGGCCGAGAAGGGCGAGGTCTACGTCCTCGACGAGCCCACCACCGGACTGCACCTCGCCGACGTCGAGCAGCTGCTCGGACTGCTCGACCGGCTCGTCGACTCCGGCAAGTCGGTCATCGTCATCGAGCACCACCAGGCGGTCATGGCGCACGCCGACTGGCTCATCGACCTCGGCCCCGGCGCCGGCCACGACGGCGGCCGGGTCGTCTTCGAGGGCACGCCGGCCGACCTCGTCGCCGGACGCTCCACCCTCACCGGCGAGCACCTCGCGGACTACGTCGGTGCCTGATGCCTGCGAAGTCAGCCGGCGGCGCCGAACCAACGAGGTAGCTGGTTGAGCAGGTCCTCCTGGTCGTCACCGACCCACGCCACGTGGCCGTCCGGCCGTAGCAGCGCGGCGGGCACCTCCAGTTCCTCGCTGACGTCGACGACGTGGTCGACCCGGTCTTCCCAGCCAGCCACCGAGAGCCGGCCGGTCTGGTCGAGGAGCAGGCCGCGGCCCCCGTGCATCAGCCCATAGAGGCGACCCCCCTTCAGCCCCACGTCCCGCATCCGCCGGCCGAGCAGTTCATGCCCCTCGCCGAAGTCGTAGCGCACCCCGATCGCAGTGATCTTCTCGGTCAGGTAACGATTCACTTCCTCGAAGTCCATCAATTCCGACACCAGCCGCCGCACTGACTGGGGGCCCGGCTCGACAGACATCAGCACGATCTGTGCGCGGGTGTTGTCCAGCACGTCGGAGGCCACCGGGTGCCGTTCGGTGTGGTAGCTGTCCAGCAGCCCCTCCGGTGCCCAGCCGTTGACCTCGGCGGCCAGTTTCCAGCCCAGGTTGAACGCATCCTGGATGCCGAGGTTGAGCCCCTGCCCGCCCACCGGCGGGTGGATGTGCGCCGCGTCGCCGGCCAAGAGCACCCGGCCGGTCCGGTAGCTCTCGGCCAGCCGGGTGGCGTCGCCGAAGCGGGAACGCCAGCGTGGTGAGTGCACGCCGAAGTCGGTGCCTGCGACGGCCCGCAGCTGGTGCTTGAACTCCTCGAGGGTCGGCGGAACCGTCCGGTCCTCGGCCACCCCTTCGGCCGGCACGACGACGCGGTACACCCCGTCCCCGAGGTGTCCGAGGCCGAACCGCAGCTGGGTCTTGCGGACTTCCGCGACGATGGCGTCGACCGTCTCCGGATCCTCGGTCACCTCCATCTCGCCCAGCAGCGTGTCGACCTTGGTGGGCTCACCGGGGAAGCCGACGCCGAGCAGCCTGCGCACCGTGCTTCGGCCGCCGTCGCAGCCGACGAGGTAGCGCGAGCGCAACTGCGAGCCGTCGGCCAGCTCGACGGTCACCCCGTCCTCGTCCTGGCTCAGCCCGACCAGTTCGGAGCCGCGACGGATCTCGACGCCGACCTCGATAGCGTGCTCGGTCAGCAGGCGGTCGATGGTTGGCTGCGGGATGCCGAGGGTGTACGGATGTGCGGTGTCCAGCCGGTCCGGCGACGGCTTCGGGATGCCGGCGAAGAAGCCGCCGACCGGGTACTGCTGGCCGAGCGCGAGGAACCGCTCCAGCAGACCGCGCTGGTCCATCACCTCGACGCTGCGCACGTGCAGGCCGAGCGCGCGGACAACCCTGGTCGGCTCCACCTCTTTCTCCAGCACCAGCACGTCCACGCCGTGCAGCCGCAGCTCGCTGGCCAACATGACACCGGTCGGCCCGCCGCCGGCAACGATCACGTCAATCATGAAATCCCCCAAGACGAAAATGCATCAGCCGGAGATTCTGCGGCACGACCCGGGTCTTGCCGCAAGGCCCCCAGTGCGCTATACGTTGGAAGTGGCAGGGAGTTTGCTCCCTGCCTTTTGCGGCCTCCCGTTGACTGTTCGCCGATAACTGACATTATGTCAAACTACGTTTGGGGATCCGGCCCCTCAGGCGGAGCTGCCCCCTCCCCGAGGCAGGGCCCCTGCCCTCAGGATCCTGGCCGGGTGCCGATCTGCACGAACGGGATCGGGCAGCCTTCTGACGCTGCGCACTGGACGAGGTCGTCGCAGCCGGCGTCACGGGCCGCGATCAGGCTGGCCCTGATCACCTCCAGGTCGGCGATCTTCTGGTCGACCTCGGCCAGCTTTGCCTCCGTCCGCGACTGCAGGCCTGACCCGGCGCCGTGGTGATGACGTCCGGCCTCGAGCAGGTCGGCGACCTCTGCAAGGGTGAAGCCGAGGTGCTGAGCCGCCTTGATCACCCGCAAAGTGGTGACCGTCTCCTCCGGGTAGAGGCGCTGTCCTCCCGGGCTTCGCTGAGGCTCGGAGATGATTCCGCGTCGTTCGTAGTAGCGCAGGGTCTCGACGTCACGCCGACCGCCTCGGCGACCTGTCCAGATCGCAGCCCACTGGTCATGCGGATTCACCGAGCCTGGCTTGGGCACGGGCACCGAGCGCGGCGAGCACGCTTTCGTGCCCGGCCGCTGTCGAGACCGCCATCGAGACCCTTCCGTCGGTGATCGTCATCTCGAAGGTGAAGAACGAGCAGCAACCCGTCTCCATCCCGGCCAGCCTGGCCGCACGCGCCGCAGTGGCCGGGTCACTGCGAAGCTCGAGACGCACCAGCCGTGGCGACGGCTGGTCGACGCTGATGACGTCCTCGGCGAACAGGTCCTCGAACTCCTGGCGGCGCAGCGGTTGCTCGACGGTCGGCAGGGTGCAGGCGTCGGGGACCCACTCCTCGTCCACCTTCAGACTCTCGGGCATGTCTCGACCCTAAACCCGTACCTGAGTACGGGATACAACCTCCCGGAGCGCTAGCGTCGTGCCATGACCGGCCCACCTGACGTGGACGCTCTCGACTTCCCCGACGCCATGGCATGGGCGTCCTGGCTGGAGGCGAACCACGAGGAGCAGGCTGAAGCCTGGCTGCGGATCGCCAAGCGGCACTCGGGGATCGCCACGATCACGATCGGCGACGCGCTCGACGTCGCCCTCTGCTACGGCTGGATTGACGGCCAGCGCAAGTCGCTCGACGACGTGTCGTTCCTCCAGCGCTACTCCCGCCGGCGACGCCGTAGCTCCTGGTCGAAGGTCAACGTGAACAAGGTCGAGGCGCTGGTCGCAGCCGGGCAGATGCGGCCATCCGGGCTGGCGGAGGTCGAGGCCGCGAAGGCCGACGGACGCTGGAACGCGGCGTACGAGCCGCAGCGAACTGCCGAGGTGCCGCCAGATCTCGCGGCCGCGCTGGACGACGACGCCGCCGCGAAGGCCGCTTTCGAGCGGCTCGGCAGGTCCGATCGGTACGCCGTGATTCTTGCGTTGCTCAAGGCGCGGACTCCGGAGGCCCGGACTCGGACCCTGGCCCGGGAGGTCGCACGGCTGGCCACGCCGCAGGACTAGCCCGGGCACCAGCTCGACCCTCAGACGGCCCGCGCTTTCACCAGCACGCCGACCTTCTCGATGCGGTGCTCGGGGTTGTCGAACTCGTCGGCCCAGAAGTTGCCCACAGCGTGGTCCTCGATCGTCGCGCACGTCGACAGCGTGATCATCGCCCGGTGCGGCCGCAGGCCCGGGCGGCCGGGGACCGCTGCCCGCTGCTCACGGAGGGACGGCGGCGACCGGAACGAGGTACGCCGGGTGGTGGTGATTCGGTAGACATAACGCGTCCCGCGGGCCACCACCGACACCTCGTCTCCCCTCCGCAGCCGGGGCAGGAACTCGAAGGCTCGGGTGGAGGAGAGCCGGTGTGCGGTCACCTGGTAGTTCCCCACTCCCCCGGGCCCCACACCGCCGCGTGGACCGTGCGGGCTGGCCGCACGACCGCGGTTCTGGATCGCCGTGCCGGGTGCGTCGTCGGTCATCCCGCGGTAGGGCACGACGCGAAGGTCATGGATCCCCAGCCGCGGGATGTTCAGTGCCGCCAGAGCCGGGCGGCCGTCGCTGACCTCGGGTCCGGAGGCGACGGGCTCCACGCTGATGGTCTCGGTCGTGGTCTCGGCGGGAGCCGGGGCGCTGGGCGCAGGCGCCGTACTCTCCGACGCGTCCTCGCCGGCTGCTCGTGTCTGGCGGCCCTCCGACGTCGAGGCACGCTCAGCACAGCCGGCAAGGAGCAGGGCGGCGAGGGCCGGCCCCAGCAGGAGTGCGGCTCCGCTGCGCATGCCCCGACGCTACGCCCGGACCCAAGCAGCCCGGACCCAAGCAGCCCGGCGTCACGACGCCGGATGTGGGTACCTCGTTTCCATGAGCGGCCCGGACCCCGACCACACCCGCCCCCAGGGCGTCGACAACGCCACCGTCGACGCCCTCGGCAAGTTGTCGGAGGCACTGGAAGCGGTCGAGCACGCCCGGGGACACCTCTACGGCTTCCACCGCCTCGCCGGCACGGCCGACCTCGCCCTAGGCGATGCCATCACCCTGCTGGAGGAGGCCGGCCACAACGAGCTCGCCGACCGCCTCGATCGCAAGCTGCTTGGTCGCAATGTGCTGCTCGGCCGATGGACCTTCCAGGTGGTCGAGGACTACGACGACGGCTACTACGCGACGTTCAAGGAGCTCGAGGCGCTGGCGCGGGAGCGGCTGGTCGGCGGACGCCGACACCTCTACGAGGCGGAGATGAAGGAGAACCGACGCTCCCGCGGGCGGCCGGGCCATGAGGCGAAACCGGAGGACGTCGACGGCTGACGGATGGGTGGCGGCTAGGTTGGCGCCATGCCAGGCACCCTGGGTATGCCGACACCGCCGCCAACGCCGTACCTGCGGGTCGACCTCGCTCGGCTGCGACGCAACATCCGGCGCGCGGCCGAGCGCGGCGCGAGTGCTGGAGTCGCGCTGCGCCCGCACGTGAAGACGCACAAGTGCGTCGAGATCGCCCGGCTCCAGCTGGCCGCCGGCGCGAGCGGGATCACGGTGGCCACTCTCGGCGAGGCCGAGACGTTCGCCCGGCACGGATTCGACGACGTGTTCATCGCCTACCCGGTGTGGCTCGACGAGCTGTCCGCGCGGCGGCTGCGCGACCTGCTCTCGCTGGCAACCGTCACGATCGGCATCGACTCCGCCGAAGGAGCGGCGGCCGCTGGACTGCACCTGGGCGAGCTGGGGGTCCGGGCCCTGGTCGAGGTCGACAGCGGCCACCACCGCAGCGGCGTCCAGCCCCACGAAGCCGGGGCACTGGCCGTGACGGCGGGACGTGCCGGCCTGGACGTGCGCGGCGTCTTCACCTTCCCCGGGCACAGCTATGCACCGGACAACCTCGACGGAGCCGCGGTCGACGAGTCGCGGGCACTCCAGAAGGCTGTCGAATCGTTCCGGGCTGCGGACGTCGAGCCGCACACGGTGAGCGGCGGCTCCACACCGAGCCTGGCGGCCTCGAACACCGACGTGCTGACCGAGCTGCGGCCCGGTGTCTACGTCTTCGGCGACGCGCAGCAGTGGGAGCTCGGCTCGATGGCGCCCGACGAGGTCGCCCTGACCTGCCGGGCCACGGTCGTCAGCCACGCCGGCGGGCGCCTCGTGCTGGACGCCGGCAGCAAGGCGCTGGGCGCCGACCGGGCGCCCTGGGCATCCGGCTTCGGCCGGCTCCTCGCGCACCCCGAAGCCCGGATTGTGCTGCTCTCCGAGCACCACTCCGTGGCCGACGTCGGCGGGGCGATCGCTGCCGGCCATCGGCACCCAGGTGGACGTCGTGCCCAATCACGTCTGCAACGCCGTCAACCTCACCGACACGTTGTACGTCGCAGACGCGGGCGAGCTGCGTGCGTGGCCCGTCGCCGCCCGCGGGCAGAACGGCTGAGCCACTCCCCTACCATCGAGCGCATGCACAAGCGACTTCTCGGTGTCTCCGCTGCCCTCGCCGTGTCCCTGCTCGCCGCGGCGTGCAGCGGCGACGATAGCGGGGACGACACGGCCTCCGACCCCAACGCGGACGACACCGGCAACGGTGGCGGCGGAGTCTCGTGCTCCTACCCCGAGGGCGGCACTCCCCCGGCCGAGGAGGTCGAGCCACCGCCGTCAGAACCTGCGGTCAGCGGCGACGTCGGCGTCACCATCTCGACCGGCGCCGGCGACATCGACGCCACCCTGGACGCGGACGCGACGCCTTGCACGGTCAACTCGTTCGTCTCACTCGCGGAGCAGGGCTACTTCGACGGGACCCCTTGCCACCGGCTGACGACCGAGGGCATCTTCGTCCTGCAGTGCGGCGACCCGAGCGGGAAGGGGTCCGGAGGCCCCGGCTACTCCTTCGAGGACGAGCTCACCGGCGCCGAGACCTACCCGGCGGGAACCCTCGCGATGGCGAACGCCGGGCCGGACACGAACGGCTCCCAGTTCTTCGTGGTGTACGGCGACACGGAGCTGCCGCCGGCCTACACCGTCTTCGGGACCGTCGACGACGCCGGCATCAAGGTCGTGGAAGGGATAGCCGACAAGGGATCCGACAACGCCAACGGCCCCGGCGACGGAGCACCGAACGAGCCGGTCGAGATCGAGTCGATCAGCGTCAGCTGACGTCGGAGGCCGGCTCCTACTTCTCGACGTACTCGATCGGCTCCCCCAGGGCGATCGTCCGGCTCACCGTGCAGAGCCGGTCCCGGGTCTGCTGGAGCGCTCGCGGCAGCACCTCTCGGGCGCGGTCGCCGTCCTCACCATCCGGAAAGCGCACCTCGAACGTGAGCTTCAGGTCGACCAGGTGGTTGCCCTGCTCGTCCCGGATCTTGTGGCCTGTGGCGCGGATACCGAAGGCATCCGGCGTCGCGCGCTTCCCGGTGATCGCGTCCACGTCGAGGGCGCTGCAGCCCGCGAGGGAAGCGAGCAGGAGCTCGACCGGCGAGAAGTCGGTCTCGCCGCCGATGGGGAGCACGTCCCCGCGACGGTTGGTCGCCTCGAAACGTCCATCGCCCGTTCGAGTGATCTCGATGCTGCGGAGGGTGTCGTCATCCATGCGAGCGAGCCTGCCAGATGCGACAGGCCTCCGCTCAGCGGCCGAGGAAGCTGCGTCCGCGGCGGGCGCGCCGCTCCTGTTTCCGGGCGAGCTGCACGGTACGCAGGAGGGCAGGATCCTGGTCCGTGTGCGCGCGTCCTTCGACGATCCCGCGGGCCAGGTGCAGCGTCGTGGTCATGGAGGTCTCAACCCTTTCGGCCCGTCATCGGGCCCTGCGAACTGTAATGAACATTGCCGCTTGAGCGACCCTTACATTCTAGGCGGCCGACGGTCCTGGGCCGCATTGCGGCACGCGTGATCTCGCCCACCTCGGAACGCGCGCTGGAACACCGTCCGAGGGTCGGTTCCGTGGCCGATTAGGGTGGCTTCGTGACGACGATTTCTGCCCGGAGCCTCCAGCGCAGCGAGGCCCGGGATCGCTTCGACCTCCTGACCGTTCAGGGGTACGACGTGCGGCTGGACCTCGCGGACGACGAGGCCAGCTTCCGCTCGGTCACCACGATCACGTTCGACTCGCGTGGCGGCGACACGTTCGTGGACCTCCAGCCCGACCGGGTGAACGAGATCCTGCTCAACGACCGAAGCCTCGAGGCCGGGCTGCTCGACCGGGGCCGGCTTCCGCTCACCACCCTCAGCGGCCGCAACGTGCTCGTCGTCGACGCCGTGATGCGCTTTCGCAACGACGGCGAGGGACTGCACCGCACAGTCGACCCCGCGGACGGGAAGCACTACGTCTACGCGATGTCGTTCATGGATGCGGCCCCGAGCATCTTCGCCTGTTTCGACCAGCCCGACCTCAAGGCGCCGTACACCCTGCACGTGACGGCCCCTCACGACTGGGTGGTGATCGGCAACTCGGCTGTCGAGCAGGTCGAGCCCGGAGTCTGGGAGTTCGAGACGACGCCGCCGCTCTCGACGTACTTCGTCACCCTCGTCGCCGGGCCCTACCACGTGGTGGCGGACGAGCACGACGGCATCCCGCTGGGCCTGAGCGCCCGACAGAGCATCGCCGGGGACCTGGACGCCGACGCAGACGAGCTGATCACCATGACGCGGCAGTGCTTCGACGAGTTCCACCGGTTGTTCGGCATCCGCTACCCGTTCGGTGGCTACCACCAGGCATTCGTGCCCGAGTTCAACGCCGGCGCGATGGAGAACCCGGGTTGTGTCACCTTCCGCGACCCCCTGGTGTTCAGCTCGCGCGTGACCCGGGGCTTGCGGATCCAGCGGGCCACCACGGTGGCCCATGAGATGGCGCACATGTGGTTCGGCAACATCGTGACCCCGAAGTGGTGGGACGACCTCTGGCTCAACGAGTCCTTCGCCGAGTACATGGGCAACCGGGTCACCGCCGACGTCACGGAGTTCGACGACGCATGGACCCACACCGCCTACTCCCGACGTCAGTGGGGCCTGATCGCCGACCAGAGTCCGAGCACGCACGCCGTCGCCGGGAACGGTGCCCTGGACGCCAGCGCGGCGCTCCAGGACTTCGACGGCATCTCCTACGCCAAGGGCTCGAGCATCCTCAAGCAGCTCAACACAAGCCTCGGTGACGACGTGTTCTTCCGCGGCGTCATCGACCACTTCACCGCCCACCGGTTCGGCAACGCCACCATGCACGACCTGTTCGCGAGCTGGGAGCGGGCGGGGGCCGGTGACCTGTCCTCGTTCACCGACAACTGGCTGCGCACGCCGGGGCCGGACACGATCGTCATGGACCGAGACGCTGGCGTCGTGCGGCGCACTCCCCCGGCCGACCACCCGGCTGACCGCGCGCACACGATCCGGGTCGCCGCAGCGGCACCCGACGGCAAGTGGGACATCGCTCCGCTCACCGTGGTCGGGCCGGCCACGCCGTACGACGTCGGCGAGGGGACCGCCGTCGTACTCGACCCCTACGAAGACACCTGGGCCCTGGTCCAGCCCGACTCCGTCACCGTGACCGCGTTGCGGTCGAAGCTGCCCGCCACCGACGACACCCGGTTGCGGGCCGGCATCTGGAACAACCTGCGCAGTGGGTTCCACAACACTGCCGTCGATCCGGCAGACGTGCTGGACCTGATCGAGGTCGGGCTCCCCGTCGAGGACAGCGACGATGCGGTGTACTACACCCTCCCGTGGCTGATCGGGAAGGTGGCGCCTCTGTCCACCGATCGCGACGCTGCCCTGCGCCGCATCCATGACGCCGCGTTCGCCAAGGTCGAGGCCTCGGCCCCCGGCTCCACCTTGCAGCTTGCTGCCTACCAGGCGGCGGTGAGCTCCGCGACCGACTCCGGGCTGCTGCGCGCCTGGCTGGACGGCCGGGTGCTGCCCCACGGGATCGACGTCGACCTCGACCTGCGCTGGCGGATCCTGGTCCAGCTCGCCGTCCTGGGCGAGGTCGACCGCGACGAGCTCCGGGCCGCCGTGGACGACGAGCCGACCGCACGGTCGCGGGTGGAGCACGCCCGGGCGATGGCGTCGATCCCCGACGCCGACGCGAAGGACTGGGCCTGGCAGCGATTCACCGGCGAGGTCGACGTGCCCAACTACGAGCTCGAGGCCACCGGCCTCGGCATGTGGCGGGTCGGGCAGGAGCAGCTGACGGCGCAGTACGTCGACCGCTACTTCGCCGAGCTGCCCGGGACCGCCGACGTGCGCAGCGGCTGGATGCTTGCGGACGCTGCCCAGCACTTCTTCCCGATCACGGCCCTCTCCGAGGAGACCCTGCGGAAGGCGAAGGCCCTCAGCGTCCTCGAGGGCCTGGACCGGTCGATGGCCCGCCGGGTGGTGGACCAGGCAGACGAGCTCGAGCGGCGGTTGGCGATCCGGCGCGCCTACGCCGGATCGTGAACGACCGCCCGCGAGACCGGGCTGCGGCTCTACGAGCTTCACCTCGCCCGATCGGTGTGTGAACTACACCTCCTGACGCGTCCGAGTTTGAGTCCGCTCCCGATATGGGCAACGGTGGAGGGGTACTGAACGCAATCGGCAGGAGAAGCAATGCTCACCCTCACCGAGAACGCCAGCACGATCGTGAAGGACATCGCGGAGCAGATCCCGGAGATCTCCGGCCTCCGCATCACCAGCGAGGCGGGCGACCAACCCGCGTTCGAGGTCGCTCCGGCCAACGCCCCCGAGCCCGGTGACGACACCGTCGAGCAGGACGGTGCCACCGTGTTCCTGGACCAGGCCGCCTCAGAGCAGCTCGACAACAAGGTCCTCGATGCCGCCCTCGACCAGGCCGGCGGAGTCAAGTTCGCCCTGATGGCCCAGGGCTGATCCAGACACACCGCACCGCCTCAATTCCGGCGCGCACGGGGCGACCCGGCGTGGTTGCGCCCTCCTGTCGGCGGGCCGACCTACGGTCGTCCCGTGCGCATCCTGCATACCTCCGACTGGCATCTCGGGCGGTCCTTCCACCGGGAGGGCATGCTCGGGCACCAGGCTGCGTACGTCGACCAACTGCTCGACGTCGTCTCGGCCGAGCGCGTCGACCTGGTGGTGGTGTCCGGTGACATCTACGACCGGGCGCTCCCGCACGTCGACGCGGTGCGGCTGGCCGACGACACGCTGGTCCGCCTGGCGGCCTCCCGGGCGCGCGTCGTCCTGACCAGCGGCAATCACGACTCCGCTCGACGGCTCGGGTTCAGCTCACGGCTGATCGACGCCGCGGGAGTGTTCATCCGCGCCGATGCCTCGTCGGTGGGGACGCCGGTGGTCCTGGAGGACGAGCACGGCCCCGTGGCCGTGCACGGCATCCCCTACCTCGACCCGGACACCGTCCGCGAGCCGTGGGGGCTGCCCGCACGGTCCCACGAGGCCGCGCTGACGGCCGCCATGGAGCGGGTCCGCGCCGACCTCGACGGCAGGTCCCGCCGGACCAGGTCCGTCGTCCTGGCGCACGCGTTCGTCGCCGGTGCCCGACCCAGCGACTCCGAGCGCGACATCAGCGTGGGCGGCGTGTCCCTGGTGCCCAGTTCGGTCTTCGCAGGGATCGACTACGCCGCCCTGGGACACCTGCACGGCCGGCACACCCTCACCGAGTCGATCCGATACTCCGGCTCACCACTTGCCTACTCCTTCTCGGAGGCCGACCAGGTCAAGGGCTCCTGGCTGGTCGACCTGGGCAGAGACGGGCTCAGGGCCGCCGAGTTCGTCGAGGCACCGGTGCCACGACCGCTCGCCCGTCTCCGCGGCTCGCTCGACCACCTGCTCGCCGACCCGCGGCACGCGGTCCACGAGGGCGCCTGGGTGCAGGCCACCCTGACCGACGACAACCGACCCCAGCAGGCGATGGACCGGCTGCGGGCCCGCTTCCCGCACACCCTGGTGATCGGGTTCGAGCCCCCGGGCGGAGACCGGATCTCCGTGCCGGTGGCCCGCACCCGCGGGCGTTCCGACCACGAGATCGCAGTGGACTTCGTCACCGAGATGCGGGGCACCACGGCCACCCCCGCCGAAACCACGCTCCTGCGCGATGCGAGCGACGCCTGTTGCGACGACCCGGACTTCGACGTGGTGGCCCCGGAGCCGTCAGGAGCGTCCCCGTGAGGCTCCACCACCTCGAGGTCACGGCCTTCGGTCCGTTCGCCGATGCGGTCGCCGTCGACTTCGACCAGCTGTCCGAGGCTGGGCTGTTCCTGCTGTCCGGGGCGACCGGCGCCGGCAAGACGAGCGTGCTCGACGCGGTCTGCTTCGCGCTCTTCGGCGACGTCCCCGGGGACCGCGCCTCCGCCAAGCGGCTGCGCTCGGACCAGGCCGCGCCCGGGGCCCGGCCGCAGGTCTCTCTCGAGGCGACCCTGGCCGGTCGTCGTTTCCGGATCATCCGCTCCCCCGCGTGGGAGCGCCCCAAGAAGCGCGGCACCGGCCTGACGACCGAGCAGGCAGCGGTCTCGATCGCGGAGCGGGTCGAGGGCACCTGGGTGACCCTGTCCAGCCGGCTCGACGAGACCGGCCACCTGGTGACCCGGCTCGTCGGGATGAACGTCGCGCAGTTCACCCAGGTGGCGATGCTCCCGCAGGGGCGGTTCCAGGCGTTTCTCCGCGCGCGGTCTGAGGAACGGCACCGCCTCCTCCAGCAGCTGTTCCGCACCGGCCGCTTCGAGCACATGGAGCGCTGGCTGCGCGACCTTCGGGTGGCACTGCGACGCACTTCCGAGACCACCCACCAAGAAGTCGCCGATCTGGTCAGCCGCGTCAGCGAGGCCACCGGCGAGCCCTTGCCGGACGGCTGGGACGCCCACGACCTCACCGGCCCCGCCGGGGACGGTTCGATCCTGTCGTGGGCCGTCGGTCTCGGCGCCCGTGCCGTCGAGGCCCACGACACCGCAAAGGCAGAGGCGGCCGGTGCCGAGGAGCGGGAGCGAGCCGCTCGCACGCAGCTGGACGAGGCCCGGCGCCTTGCCGAACAACACGCGCGGCGCGCCGCAGCGCGGGCCGAGCAGACAGTCCTGGAGGCGCAGGCCGACGCACACGACCATGACCGACGCTCGTTCGACGCCGCCCGCCGGGCGGCCGCCGTCGGCCCCGTCCACCGGATCGCCACGACCGCCCGAGCCGCGCGGGACCGCGCTGCCCGCGAGGCGGACCGGACAGGCACGCTCGCGGCCGACGAGCTGGGCCTGCCGAACTGCGACCGGGAGACCCTTGAAGGCGCGGTCACCACCGCGGAGGAAGCGGCCGGAGCCGTTCGCGCAGCACTGCCCCGCGCGGCGGCCCTCGACCAGCTGTCGGCCGAGATAGCGACGGCCGAGCGACGGGCCGCCGACCTCGGCGAGCGGCTCGGGGTCGCGGCCGCCGCGCGGGATGCGCTGCCAGTGAGGATCTCCGAACTCGAGCAGCACCAGGACGCCGCACGAGCGGCGCAGACCGCCACGGCGGCCCTGGAGTCCGTGATCTCCGGGTTGACCGAACGGATCGAGGCGGGGGCCCGGGCGGTGACGCTGGACCAGGAGCTCACGGCCGCGCGCGCGGACCTGTCCGCCGCCCGCGAGGCCGCCCTCCGACGCTGGGAAGACCTGCTCGACCTCAGGCAGGCGCGGCTCGACGGGATGGCGGCGGAGATCGCGTGCGCCCTCGCCGTGGGCGCCTCGTGCCCGGTCTGCGGCTCCGCCGATCACCCGCACAAGGCCACACCGGCACCGGGAGCACCAGACGCCACCGCCGAGAAGGCCGCGCTCAAGGTGCTCGACGACGCGAAGGCGACCGAGCACGCCCACGACGAGAAGGTGCGCGACCTCGCCACCCGGTTGGCCGTCGCCCGCGACAACGCCGGCAGCGAGCCACCACAGGCCCTCCTGGCCCAGCGGGAGAGCGCGGAGTCCGAGCTGTCCGGGCTGCGCGCGACTGCGGCCCAGGCCGGACCGCTCGCCGGCGCGCTGACGACTACCCGGTCCGAGCTGGCTCGTCTCACCGACGAGCTCGGGCGGCTCGAGGTGCAGAGCGGAGAGGTCGTCACCCTGCTCCGGCATCGCGTGGAGCAGGCCGGGGAGCTGCGCGAGCAGATCGGCATCCTGCTGGACGGCACGGGCCTGTCCACGCTCGAGGAGCTGCTCGAGCGCCACCTGTTCCGGGCCGGCACCGCCCGCGACGCACGCAGCGCCCTCGACGGCCTCGCCACTGCAGAGGCCGCCCTGACCGACGCCGAGACGGCACTCGAGCTCGCCGCCGTCGAGGCCGGATTCGCGTCTCCCGGCGACGCTGTCGCAGCCACCCGGACCCCCGACGAGGTCGACGAGCTCGCCGATCGCGTACGAGAGCACGAGCTCCGGGTCGCGGCGGTCGAGGCGATCCTCACGGAGCTGGGCGCACTCGACCTCACACGACGGCAGGTCCCCGACCTGGCCGCGCTCACGGCGAGCCACGCCGACGCCCTGTCCGCGCTGGGCGATTCCCGGTCGCGGGCCGCCCGGTGGTCTCAGCAGGTGACACGGGTGGACCGGCTGGGAGTCGATCTGGCCGAGGCACTGGCCAGGTGGGCGCCTCTGCGCGAGGAGCTCGAGCTGGCCAGCTACGTGTCGACCTTCGTGGACGGGAAGGCGTCCGACAACAGGCTGCAGATGCGACTGTCCGCCTACGTACTTGCCTATCGCCTCGGCCAGGTGGTCGACGCAGCCAACGAGCGGCTGGCCGGTATGAGCGACCAGCGCTACTCCCTGGAGCACACCGGGCGCCGAGGCGCCGGAGAGACCCGTGGTGGGCTCAGCCTCCTGGTGCGTGACGACTGGTCCGGGGAGTCCCGCGACCCGGCCACCCTCTCCGGGGGCGAGACGTTCGTGGTCTCCCTGGCCCTCGCGCTGGGCCTCGCCGACGTGATCACGCAGGAAGCAGGAGGCGCCGACCTCGACACCCTCTTCGTCGACGAGGGCTTCGGCTCGCTGGACGCCGACACGCTCGACGACGTGTTGGACACCCTCGACTCGTTGCGCGACGGCGGCCGGGTCGTCGGCGTGGTCAGCCATGTCGCCGAGATGCGCGACCGGATCCCGACCCAGCTCGTCGTGACCAAGTCCAGGAAGGGCTCGACCCTCGCCGTCAGCAGGTGACCACGGCTCCCCCGCATCGGCGTAGGGTCGGCCCGTGGCCTTTGACGTCTCGGCCGATGCGTACGCCCGGTTCATGGGCCGGTACTCCGAGCCGCTTGCGACCGCGTTCATCGACTTCGTTGACGTTCGGCGCGGCCAGCGCGCACTCGACGTCGGCTGCGGCACCGGCATCGTGACCAGCGAGCTGGTCGAGCGGGTCGGCGCCGAGTCCGTGACGGCGATCGATCCGTCCGCACCGTTCCTGGCCGCGACGAGAGAGCGGTTCCCATCCGTCGACGTGCGGGAGGGCAATGCGGAGAAGCTGCCGTTCGACGACGATGTGTTCGATGTTGTGGTGGCCCAGCTCGTCGTCCACTTCATGGCAGACCCGGTACGCGGGGTGCGAGAGATGGCGCGCGTGGCGCGGCCGGGCGGGCTGGTCGCGGCGTGCGTCTGGGACCTGTACGGCGGCGGCAGCCCGCTCACCGTCTTCTGGGAGGCCGCCACCGCCCTGGACCCGAGGGCCGTGGACGAGTCCGGCCTGCCGGGGACCCGGGAAGGCGACCTCACCCGGATCTTCAGGCAGGCGGGACTGCGGCGGCTCGAGCCGAGCGCACTCACCGTGCGCCTGACCTTCAGCAGCTTCGCGGAGTGGTGGGCTCCCTACCTGCTCGGCGTGGGCCCGGTCGGGGACCACGTCGCCGGTCTCGACGCCGAGCAGCGCGCGGCCCTGGAGGCCGGCTGTCGCGAGCGGCTGCCCGAGCCGCCCTTCGAGGTCCCAGGAAAGGCCTGGTGCGTGCGCGCGATCGTCTGACGGTCACGCAGGGCCCGTGGCCCGCCGGCTCACCCCGGCTCAGTGCCGTCCGGCTTGGCGATCATGCCCAGCACCAGCGCCAGCGGTGGCCATGCGGCGCGTCCGCCGCGGGTCACGGCGTACGCGCGGAGCTCGACGTCCGGGTCCCGGAGCGGCAGCACGGTCACGCCCGGCACGATCTGCATCGCGAGCGGGAGCAGGCCGATCCCGAGCCCGGCCACGATCAGGTCCTGGACCAGCTCGAGACTGTCGGCACGGTGCCGGACCCGCGCCGCGAACCCGGCCATCGAGGCGATGGTGCCGACGACCTCCTCATCGGCGGTGCTGCGCGAGTTGACGATCCAGTCCGCCCCACGGAAGCCGGCGAGGACCTCGGGCGAGGCGCCGGGTGCGTGCGGAACAGAACCTGTCGGGACGGCCAGCCCCCAGCCGGTCGACCACAGCGGCCTCGGCTCCAGGGTGCGTTCGAACGTGGCGGGTGCGAGGTTGTAGTCGTAGGTCAGTGCGAGATCGATCGAGTCGGAGGCGAGCAGGTCGAGCGCCTCGGCCGGCTCGTGCTCGTGGATCACCATCTGCACCCGCGGGTGCTCCTCCGCGAGGCGCAGGACAATCGGGAGCAGGGTGCGGCGTACGGCCGTCGCGAAGCCTGCCACCCGCAGGGTCCCGACCGGTTCGGCCTCGGTGTCCAGGTCCAGCCGCGCCGCCTCGACGGCGGCCAGGATGCTGACGGCGTGACCCGCGAGGCGGTGCCCTGCCGGCGTGAGCCGAACCCGCCGGCCAACGGGTTCGAGCAACGGCGTACCCGCCTCGCGCGCCAGGGCGGCGAGTTGCTGGGAGACCGTCGAGGTCGTCGTGTGCAGCTCCTCCGCGACCTCCCGCATCGAGCCCAGCCGGGACAGTTCGAGAAGGAACTCGAGGCGGCGCAGGTCCATGGGGCAATCATTCATGATTTGTAGACAAGGTGTCCATGATCGGCACGTGGACATGAACAGTGTCGCGGCCTTGAATGGGATGCATGACCTCTCGGGCAGCCACCACCCCCCACCGCGCGGCGGCACGGGCGGGAGCGAGCATGGCGGTGGCCAGCATGCTGTGCGTCCAGCTCGGGCTTGCGGCGGCGATCGGGCTGTTCGACCGCATCGGACCCGAAGGCGCGGCGTGGCTCCGGTTGGCCTGGGCCGGTGTGATCGTCGTGGTCCTGGTCCGTCCGCGACCACGCAACTTCACCCGCGCCAGCCTGCTGTCCTGCGTCGCGCTCGGAGTCACGACCGCCGGCGTCACGATGCTCTTCATGGCCGCTGTGGCGCGGCTTCCCCTGGGCACGGCAAGCGCCCTGGAGTTCCTCGGCCCTCTCGGGGTGGCGGTCCTGCGCGGACGTGGCGGGACCAGGATCTGGCCCGCTCTGGCGGCCGTCGGCGTCCTTCTCCTGACTGAGCCATGGCACGGTGACACGGATCCGGCGGGCGTGGCGTTTGCGCTGGCCGCGGCGGTCTGCTGGGCCGGCTACATCCTGCTCACGCAGCGCGTCGGCGACACCGTCACGGGCCTGCAGGGACTGGCGGTGTCGATGCCCGTAGCCGGACTGGTCGCGACGGCCGTGGCGGGCCCGGCCGTCATCCCGGACCTGACCTGGGACCTGCTGGTCGTCGGGCTGGGCCTGGCCATCTTGCTCCCGGTGATCCCGTTCACGCTCGAGATGCTGGCCCTGCGCAGGCTCACGACGACCGCGTTCGGCACCCTGATGGCCCTGGAACCGGCCTTCGCGCTCCTGATCGGGTTGGTGGTGCTCGGGCAGGTCCCGGGCCTGGCTCCGATTGTCGGGATCTGCTTCGTGGTGGTGGCAGGAATCGGGGCGGAGCGGACCGGGGCCCGGGATCATCCGTCGGAGGGGCAGCACGAACCCGCCCCGATCAGCGCACCCTGACCGGCAGCGGCGACCGCCGGGAACCCGCTCGCGAGCAGGTTCCCGCGGAGGATAGGTTTCCCCGCATGAGTGGTCCCGAGCTCGATCCGTCCTTCACCGCCCTCCCCTATCGCCGGCTCGGCGACGCCGCGTTGACCCGGGCGCGTGAGCTCGGCGTCAGCCATGCGGACTTCCGTTTCGAGCGGGTCCGCTACCAGCACCTCGGGCGTCCGCGACGGCGCGCTGCAGGGTGCCAGCGACGCCGAGGACCTCGGGTTCGCGGTCCGGGTGATCCACCGGGGCGCCTGGGGCTTCGCGTCCGGCGGTGGTGCTGACGCCCGAGGAGGCGGTCCGGGTCGCCGAGCGCGCGGTCGAGGTGGCGCTAGGTCGCTGCGGACGATGACGAGCACGCCGGTCGAGATCGCGCCCGAACCGGTCTACGACGACGTCACCTGGATCTCGTCGTACGACGTGAACCCGCTCGAGGTGCCCACCGCCGAGAAGGCGGCCCTGCTCATCGACTGGACCGAACCGGCTGCGCACCGGCGCCGCCGTCGACCACGCGTCGGCGTACCTCCAGCAGGTGCAGGAGAACAAGTACTACGCCGACCTGGCGGGCACCCGCACCACCCAGCAGCGGGTCCGGGTGCATCCCGGGTTCGAGGCGATGGGCAGCGGCGCGGACCACTTCGACTCGATGTCGTCGATCGCGCCGCCGGTTGGCCGCGGCTGGGAGTACCTCACCGACGGCAGCTGGGACTGGGACGACGAGATCGACCAGGTCCCGGAGCTGCTGGCCGAGAAGCTCAAGGCCCCGAGCGTCGAGGCCGGCACCTACGACCTGGTCATCCACCCCTCGAACCTCTGGCTCACCATCCACGAGTCGATCGGACACGCCACCGAGCTGGACCGTGCGCTGGGCTACGAGGCCAACTACGCGGGCACGTCGTTCGCGACCTACGACAAGCTCGGCACCCTCCAGTACGGCTCGCCGGTCATGAACGTCACCGGCGACCGCACCGTCGAGCACGGCCTCGCGACGGTCGGCTACGACGACGAGGGCGTGCAGACCCAGTCGTGGGACATCGTCAAGGACGGCCTGCTCGTCGGCTACCAGCTCGACCGGGCGATGGGCCACATGAAGCCCGAGCTCAACGAGCGGCCGCTCCAACGGCTGCGCGTACGCCGACTCCCCCGGCCACATCCCGATCCAGCGGATGGCCAACGTGTCCCTGCAACCGGCGCCGAACGGGCCCTCGACCGAGGAGCTGATCGCGCGCGTCGAGCGCGGGCTCTACGTCGTCGGCGACAAGTCCTGGAGCATCGACATGCAGCGCTTCAACTTCCAGTTCACCGGGCAACGCTTCTACAAGATCACCGACGGCGAGCTGGTCGGCCAGCTGCGCGACGTCGCGTACCAGGCCACCACCACCGACTTCTGGAACTCGCATGGAGGCCGTCGGCGGCCCGCAGACCTGGGTCCTCGGCGGAGCCTTCAACTGCGGCAAGGCCCAGCCCGGGCAGGTCGCGTCGGTCAGCCACGGCTGCCCCACCTCGCTGTTCCGGGGCGTCCGCATCCTGAACACCAACGACGAGGCGGGCCACTGATGACGACACCCCTGAGCCAGCAGCCGATCTCCGCGACCCCCCAGTCCCTCGTCGAGCACGCCCTGGCCACCTCGACGGCCGACGACTGCATCGCCATCGTCCGCGACGAGACCAGTGCCAACCTGCGCTGGGCCAACAACACCCTCACCACCAACGGCGTGATGCACGCGGTCACCGTCACCGTCGTCTCGTTCATCAGCGGCGCCGATGGGGTCAGCACGGGGTCGGTCACCGGCAGCGCCAGCTCGCCAGGCCAGGTCGCGACCCTGGTCGAGGCGGCCGATGCTGCCGCCCGGGCCGGGTCACCGGCCGAGGACGCCAACGACCTCGTCGCCGGCGACGCTGCGACCGACTGGGACGATCGCGCCGCGAGCCCACCGACATCCACGTGTACGACGCCTTCGCGCCCGCGCTCGGCGAGGCGTTCGGCCGCGCCGCCGACGGCGGCCGGCTGCTCTACGGCTTCGTCAACCACGAGCTCACCACGACCTACCTCGGCTCCACGCACCGGGCTGCGGCTCCGGCACGTGCAGCCGACCGGCCACTACGGCTGCACCGGCAAGACCGCCGACCTGAGCCAGAGCGCCTGGGTCGGAGGCGCCACCCGCGACTTCACCGACGTCGACCCGCTCGCCATCGACGCCGACCCTCGCCCAACGGCTCGGCTGGGCAACGCGGCGGGTCGACCTGCCGGCCGGCCGCTACGACACGATCCTGCCGCCGAGCGCCGTGGCCGACGTGATGATCGACGCCTACTGGTACGCCGGCGCCCGGGTCGCTCACGAGGGCCAGTCCGTCTACAGCGACCGCACCGGCGGCACCCGGATCGGACACGACGTCAGCGATCCCGGGGTCACCCTCTTCTCCGACCCCGCACACCGTGGCCTGGAGTGCGAGCCGTTCGTGGTCGCCACGCAGTCCAGCAACGAACAGTCGGTCTTCGACAACGGGCTGGCCCTGGGCCGCACCGACTGGATCCGCGACGGCGTGCTGACCTCACTCCGGCAAACCCGCCACTCCGCCGCGATGACCAAGCAGCCCGTGACCCCGGGGATCGACAATCTGGCGCTGTCGATCGACGGTGGCCACGGCTCGATCGACGACCTGGTCGCCGGCATCGACCGTGGCCTGCTGCTCACCTGCCTCTGGTACATCCGCGCGGTCGACGAGCAGACCTTGCTCCTGACCGGCCTCACCCGAGACGGCGTCTACCTCGTGGAGAACGGCGAGATCACCGGAGCGGTCAACAACTTCCGCTGGAACGAGAGCCCGGTCGACCTGCTCCGGCGGTTCACCCACGCGACGGCCACGGTGCCGGCCTTCAGCCGGGAGTGGGGGGACGACTACTTCTCGCGGACCGCGATGCCGGCCCTGCGGATCCCCGACTTCAACATGTCGAGCGTCTCCCAGGCGCTCTGACCCGCCGCTTGTCCGGCGGCTCAACCCAGCCAGCGACGCTGCTTCTTGCGGGAGACCTTCGCCCACGCGGCGGGGAGCTCGTCGTCGAGCTGGGCGGCGCGTTCCTCCTCCCGCGCGAGCAGCACGCCCCAGGTCACGGAGCTCTCGCCGGCGGCGTCGGCCTCCGCGGCGATGTCGAGCAGCAGCTGCCGGCTCACCGCCGTGTCCTGCAGCACGCCGAGGTGGGAGGTCAGGCCCTTTGCCCCCTCGGCCAAATGCCTCGCGTGCTTGCCCCATACGGGCTCCACCGCCTCCGCGGCATACCGCAGGCGCTTGGCGTCCTTGCGGACATCGTGCAGCTGCTCGCCGGGGTCCTCCGCCTCGGCGACCCCTGCCATCCGCCGCTTCAGGCGACGCCAGTCCTTGTGCACTCGCCGCCGCAGGACGTCCTTCGCCGGGCGGTCCGCCTTCTTGGTCCACGGCGGGACGGAGACCAGCTGGTCCAGGGCGTCGAGCAGCGCGAGATACCGCTCGGACGACAGGGCCTCCTCGGCTACGGCCCAGCCGGCCCGCCCGCGCTCGCGCATGCTGGTGTCGAGGCGGGCGCGCACCGGCCCCACGACCACGTCCGGGCGCTCGGCGTCGATGAGTGCCCGCAGCCGATCGCGCACAACCGTGGCGTCCCGGGCCTCGGCCAGGGACTGTCCGAGCCACTTGACCTCGGTCCGGAGTGGGTCGGTCACCTCCCGGTCGAGGAGGGGACGATACGTCGCCAGCGCGGCGCGTAGGCGACGGCAGGCGATCCGCGCCTTGTGCAGCCCTTCGTGGCTCACGCGCCGGACCTGGCTGTCGCGCAGCTTCAGCTCGGCGACCTGCTCGGCGATCCGGCGGTGCACGACTCGGCCAGCGGGCCTCTTGAGGCCGAGTTTGGCCGGTGACCGCGGCGGCAGCCGGTCGCCCAGCACCTGCAGGATCTTGCGCTGCACGGGGTGGGGCGGCGCCCCCGCCTTCGCCAGCAGTCGGTCGGCTGCGTCGAGGAGCGACGGGTCCCCTTCGACCAGCTCCAGCTCCCACTCCCGCCAGGTCACGGGCGCGGAGCTGCCCTCGGGCGTACCCGTCACCGCGTCGTCGGCCAGCTCGGCGAGGACCGTGCCGTCGTCGGAGACCAGATAGCGTCGAGTACGCCGGGTGGTGACGGTGGCGACGGGGAGCAGCGGAGCGTCTCGCGCCCACGCGAGAACGTAGCGTCGCAGCTCGGCCGGCGGTTGTCGGCGCGCCCGCCTGAGCGGCACGCGGACCTCGTCGCGGCGCTCGTCGGCCGGAGTCTTCAGGTGCCACCCCTCGTCCGGCCCGCCGGTCCTCCGCCGCAGCGAGACGCCGGCACGCGTGAGTGCGAGGTCCGCCGTGTCGAAGTACACCGCCTCCAGCTCGTCGACCCGCGCCGGGCCAACCTCGGCCACACCCGACAGTTCACCGAGGTCTGGCACCTCCAGCCCTGGCGCGGGTGCGTATGTCCGTTCGATCTCCCGTTGCGCAGCCATGGGCACATGCCTACCGGACTCAGGTGAACGGCGCCGTCTTCAGTCGGTCGGGTGGCCGCCGGGGATCGGGGCGCTCCGGTCGTACGGCGTCCTCGTGTAGATGAACGTCGCGATGTCGAGGTGGTTGACGGTGCTGTCGACGTTACGCACGATCCGGAGCTCCTCGCCGGCGTGGTAGCCGGAGGTTCCGAGGACCCGGTCGCCGACGACGGCGAATCGGGAGCCCTCCTCGCCGTTGTGCCGGGTCACGAGCTCGCGGCCTTCCATGGCGAACACGAAGGGCGTGTTGCCCCAGTGCCAGACGCCGAGCGCATCCGTGAGCGGGCCTGGAACCTCGTCGACGGGCTCCCACGGTGCGGGGATCGTCGGCTCGGAGGACTCCAGCTCCTCGAGCAGCCACGTTGCGACGGTGTGCGGCCCGATGCCCGTCGTCGCGTTGCAGAGCAGGACCGCTCCGGTGCCCCGTGACCGGTCCACGAGACAGGCCGCCAGGAAGCCGGGCATGGACCCGGTGTGTCCCACGAGCAGCCCCGACCCGCCGGCGTACAGCTGGAAGCCGAGGCCGTGGGCCGAGCCCAGGGCATCGTCGCGGTCACCGGACTGGGGATGCGCGGCCGCGAGCAGGTCCTCGCGGGACAGCACGTCGCGGTGTCCGCCCAGGAGGAAATCGGCGTAGGTGGCCAGGTCCGCCACCGTCGACCAGGCCTGGCCCGCCGGCGCCATCGCCCCGGTGTCGGTGGCGGGCTCCGCGACCAGGGTGCCGGCGTAGGGGTGGACGCTGTAGCCGCGGGCCGCATCCCGCTCGGGAAGGTACGACGTGCGGGTCATCCCCAGCGGTTCGAGGATCCGGGCCCGGACGCACTCCCACCAGCTCCTGCCGTGCACCCGCGAGACCACCTCGCCGAGGAGGGCGTAGCCGAGGTTCGAGTAGTGGAACTGCTGAAGCGCCGGGAACACGGCGCCGCTGCCGTCGTTCCCGGCCGCCAGTTGCTCGAAGGACAGGCCCGAGGACCGCTCCCACCAGGACCCGACCGGCTCGGACTGGAGCCCAGCGTTGTGCGCCAGCAGCGTCCTGATGCTGCGATCGGCGTAGCCGACGTGGCCGAGGAACTCCGACGCTGGTGCGTCGAGGGCGACCCGCCCGTCGCGGACCAGCTGCAGCACGAGGACGGCGGTGAGGGTCTTCGTGATCGAGCCGATCCGGTACTGCACGTCGGTCGCCTCGCCCGTGACCGCGCCGTAGGAACCCACCCAGGCCAGGTCACCGCCGCGTACCACGCCGGCGACCACCGACGGCAGCCGACCGGTCGACTGGGCGGTGGCCAGGCGGGCCAGCAGCCGGTGCGCCGTGATCGGGGCGACGGAGGTCGCCGGGGAGCTCATTCGGCGAAGGCCTCCGGTGGCGGGCAGGCGCAGACCAGGTTGCGGTCGCCGTACGCCTGGTCGATCCGCGCGACCGGCGGCCAGTACTTGTCGGGGTCGAACCCGGCCGGGAAGGCGCCCAGCTCGCGCGGGTACACGCGGGTCCACTCCGAGGCGAGCGACCGGGCCGTGTGCGGCGCCCCGCGAAGCGGCGACTCCTCGGCCGGCCACTCCCCCGCCGCCACCCGGTCGATCTCGGACCGGATCGCGATCATGGCATCGCAGAACCGGTCGATCTCTGCCAGGTCCTCCGACTCGGTGGGCTCGACCATCAGGGTCCCGGCCACTGGGAAGGACATCGTGGGCGCGTGGAAGCCGAAGTCGATCAGGCGCTTGGCGACATCGTCGACCGTGACGCCGGTGTCCTTCGTCAGCCCACGGAGGTCGAGGATGCACTCGTGCGCCACCAGGCCCCCGTGCCCGCGGTAGAGCACCGGGAAGTGCTCGTCGAGGCGGTGCGCGACGTAGTTGGCCGACAACACGGCCGCGGCGGTGGCCCGGGTGAGGCCGGCGGCGCCCATCAACCGGATGTAGGCCCACGAGATCGGCAGCACGCCCGCTGACCCGTACGGCGCGGCGCTGATCGGCCCGATGCCTTCCCGCTTGGCCGGCTCCGGGTGCGCGGCGTGCGACGGCAGGTGGGGCGCCAGATGCTCGCGGACAGCGACCGGCCCGACGCCGGGGCCTCCGCCGCCGTGCGGGATGCAGAACGTCTTGTGCAGGTTGAGGTGGGAGACGTCGCCGCCGAACTCACCCGGCCTGGCGTAGCCCATCAGCGCGTTGAGGTTCGCGCCGTCGACGTACACCTGGCCGCCGTGGGAGTGCACCACCTCGCACAGCTCGGTGATCGTGTCCTCGTAGGCACCGTGCGTGGACGGGTAGGTCACCATGATCGCGGCCAGGTCTTCGCTGTGGGCCTCGCACTGCTCGTAGAGGTCCTGGAGATCCACCGAGCCGTCGTCGGCCGCCTTGACCACGACCACCTTCATGCCGGCCATCACCGCCGACGCGGCGTTCGTGCCGTGGGCAGAGGACGGGATCAGGCAGACGTTGCGGGCACCCTGGCCACGTGCCTCGTGGTAGCCGCGAATCGCCAGCAGACCGGCCAGTTCGCCCTGCGACCCGGCATTGGGCTGGATCGAGACCCGGTCGTACCCGGTCACCTCGGCCAGCCAGGCCTCGAGCTGGCTGATGAGCTGGCGGTAGCCGGCGGCGTCCTCGGCCGGCGCGAACGGGTGCAGGTCGGCGAATCCCGGCAGCGAGACCGGCTCCATCTCGGTCGTGGCGTTCAGCTTCATCGTGCACGAGCCCAAACGGGATCATGCCGCGGTCGAGGCCGTAGTCGCGAGCCGACAGCCGGCGCAGGTACCGGAGCATCGCGGTCTCGCTGTGGTGGGTCGAGAACACCTCGTGAGTGAGGTACGGCGTGACTCGACGCAGTCCCTCGGGCAGGGCGTCACCCGTGGCCTGGTCGAGCGAGACCAGGTCGATCCCGGCCTCGCCCGCCGCGGAGACCCCGAAGGCACGCAGCACGCTGGTCAGGGTCGACCGCGACGTGCACTCCGAGGTGGAGATGCCCACCCGGTCGTCGTCGACCAGCCGCAGGTGCAGGCCGAGCCCGCGGCCGGCAGCCACCACGTCGGCCGCTCGCCCCGGCACCTGCACGGTCAGGGTGTCGAAGAACTCCTCGGACTCGACATCCATGCCCCCGTCGGTCAGCGCCTGGGCGAGGACGGCGGCGTACCTGTGGGTGCGGGTGGCGATAGCGCGCAGGCCGTCCGGTCCGTGGTAGACGGCGTACATCGAGGCGACGACCGCGAGCAGGACCTGCGCGGTGCAGATGTTGGAGGTCGCCTTGTCGCGACGGATGTGCTGCTCCCGGGTCTGCAGCGCGAGCCGATATGCAGGTCGGCCCTCCGCGTCCACCGAGACGCCGACCAGCCGACCCGGAAGGTGTCGTTCGAGCCCCTCGGCGACCGCCATGAAGCCCGCGTGCGGCCCACCGTAGAAGAGCGGGACCCCGAAGCGCTGGGAAGACCCGACCACGACGTCGGCGCCGAGCTCCCCGGGGCCTCCAGCAGGGTCAGGGCCAACAGGTCGGCGGCGACCACGGCGAGCGCGTTGCGCTCGTGCGCGGCGTCGATGACCGGCCGCGGGTCGACGATCCGCCCGGAGGCGCCGGGGTACTGCACGAGGACGCCCGACAGCTCGCCGTCGGGAAGACCTTCGGCGAGATCGGCGACGACGACCTCGATGCCCATGGCCGCGGCGCGGGTGCGGACGACGTCGATCGTCTGCGGCAGGGCGTCGGCGTCGACGACGAAGGGGCCGGATGCCTTGCGGTTGCCCCTGCGTACCAGGGTCATCGCCTCGGCGGCCGCGGTGCCCTCGTCGAGGAGCGACGCGTTGGCGGTGGGCAGCCCGGTGAGGTCGCCGATCACGGTCTGGAAGTTGAGCAGCGCCTCGAGACGGCCCTGGGAGATCTCGGGCTGGTACGGCGTGTACGCGGTGTACCAGCTGGGGTCCTCGAGCACGTTGCGCCGGATCACCGGCGGGTGTGACGGTCGCGTGGTAGCCCAGGCCGATCATCGACTCGGCGGGACGGTTGGCCGCGGCCATCGCGCGCAGCTCGCGCGCGACGGCCGTCCTCACCGATCGGGGACGGCAGGTTGAGCTCGGCGTGAGACCGGATCCCTTCGGGGACCGCCGCGGCCATCAGGTCGTCGAGTGAATCGAAACCGAGGGTCTCCAGCATCGCCTCCGATGTCCGCCGGCAACAGACCGATGTGACGGTCGACGAACGGCAGCGCGGAGTCGAGCTCGGCCAGGCTGGGATGGTCCGACACGGGGGCTCCTCAGATCGGGGTCGATCGGGTCGCCTCCCCCTCTGTCACCACGGCAGGTCACACCGAGACTTCAGAGTGGCCTGGTCCACGCGGTCCTGGCGCCTGAGAGGTTCCGGGGAGGGTTTGCCCCTTCGGCGCTCCGCCACGCTCGAGCTGTGCGCTCCAGGCGGCGAAGACTCTCCCGCACGGGATTGTCGGCCGGGGTCCAATCTAGCCGATCAGGCGCGTCGCTCCACGTGGCGCGCAGCGGAGGGTTCGATGACGCCTGCGATCAGCCGATCTTGCGCGCTGCCCGGCGGGCGGCGAGCTCGTCGCCCGCGACCGGCTCGGCGTCGGCCTCGGCGGTGCGCTCGCTGGGCAGCTCGGCGAGGGTGCCCTCGATCTCGCGCCAGACGCCGCCGATCGCGATGCCGAACACGCCCTGCCCGCCCTGGAGCAGGTCGATGACCTCGTCGTTGCTGGTGCACTCGTAGACCGAGACGCCGTCGCTCATCAGGGTGACGCGGGTCAGGTCGTCGGTGCCGCGCTTGCGCAGGTGCTGGACGGCGGTGCGGATCTGCTGCAGGGAGATGCCGGCGTCGAGCAGACGCTTGATCACCTTGAGGATCAAGATGTCGCGGAAGGAGTAGAGCCGCTGCGATCCCGAGCCGGTGGCGCCGCGGACGGTGGGCTCGACCAGCCCGGTGCGGGCCCAGTAGTCGAGCTGGCGGTAGGTGATGCCGGCCGCGTTGCACGCGGTCGGGCCGCGGTAGCCGGTGTCGCTCGGCAGCGGGGACACGTCGTCGGTGAACAGCAGCCCCTGCTCCTCGGCTGCGTCGGCCGCCAGTGCGGCATCGGCCGCGAGGCCCGGTCCTGCTCGTTCTCGTCCTGCGCCCACTGCGATCCTCCGTCGGCCTACTCCGCTGAGCGTAACCCCGGGGAAGTGTGCGCGCGGATCGGGAACGACCACAACGGTGGAGTTACAACAGAGACAGTTCAAGGTAAGCCCGCGTTCGGGGGTGGTCAACGAGCGCGCCGGCGTGTCGAGACAACCCTCAACCTCAGGTTGAGGGTAAGAGCTTCCTATCTGGATTCGAAGTCCTCGGGGGTGACCTGGTCGAGGAACTCGCGGAACTTCTCGACCTCGTCCTCCTGCTCGGCGGGCACGGCCAGGCCGGCCTCGTCGAGCACCTCCTCGGAGCACACGATCCGGGTGCCGGTGCGCAGGGCGAGCGCGATCGAGTCGGAGGGCCGGGCGCTGACCTCGGCGCCGGAGTCGAAGACCAGGATCGCGAAGAAGACGCCGTCCTTGACCTCGGTGATCCGGACCTCGGTCAGCTCGTTGCCGGTGGCGGCGAGCACGTCCTTCATCAGGTCGTGGGTCAGCGGCCGCGGCGGCACCACGCCCTGCTGGGCGAACGCGATCGCGGTGGCCTCCACGGCCCCGATCCAGATCGGCAGGTAACGCTCCCCCGAGACCTCGCGAAGCAGCACGATCGGCTGGTTCGAGGGCATCTCGACCCGGACTCCCATGACATCGACTTCGCGCACGCCTTCCACACTACTCCCGGTGCAGGAGACTGCATCAAGGGGAACGCAGGCCCGTCTTCACCAGGGTCGCGTGCAGCCGGACCGACAGCGCCGCGATCTCGCTGACCGCCTCCTCGGCGCGGGCCTTGGCCGCGGCGTCGCGGCCCCGCTTGTGCGGCGCGACGACCTGCTCGACGAGGCCGACCTCGCGGTCGGCGGCGGTCTTGAACGCCCGCAGGTGTCGGGGCTCGAAGCCGAAGTCGGCCAGCTCGCGCGCGGTCTTGCGCGATCACCAGGGCGTCGGTGTCGTAGTGGCCGGTGCCGGTCCGCGGCACGATCAGGCCGAACTGCTCGAGCTGGTCGAGCAGTTCCTCGGAGACCTCCGCGATCTTGAGCAGCTCGCGTGCGCGAGAGCCGCAGGTTGTCGCTCGCGCGTGAACGACTCCGCGCTCGGCAGGCCGTCGGCGGCCAGCGCCACCTTCGGCACCGTCGGGACGACGGCATCGATCGGCGGCGGCTCGAGGCCGCGGTCGATCGCGTCGAGGTGCTCGCCGATCACCTTGAGCGGCAGGTAGTGGTCGCGCTGCATCCGCAGGATGTAGCGCAGCCGGTCGACGTCCTCGGCGGCGAACTTGCGGTAGCCGGCCGGGCGTGCGCTCGGGCTTGATCAGCCCCTTGTCCTCGAGGAACCGGATCTTCGGGATGGTGATGCCGGGGAAGTCCGGGCGCAGCCGGTCGAGGACCTCCCCGATGTTCATCCTCGCCCGCGAGGATGAGGCGGCTGGCTGCACGATCAGCCGCTCGTGTGTCCGGAGAAGAAGACGAGGCGGTACTTGCCGATCTGGACCTCGTCGCCGTCCTTGAGCTGGACCCGGTCGATCCGGTCGCGGTTGACGTAGGTGCCGTTGAGGCTGCCGACGTCGCTGACGGTGAACTCCTCGCCCGTGCGGTGGAACTCGGCGTGCCGCCGCGACACGGTGACGTCGTCGAGGAAGATCTCGGCTGTCCGGGTGGCGGCCGGCGTTGACCTGGTCGGTGTCGAGCAGGAACCGGCTGCCCGCGCCCGGACCGCGCTGGACGACCAGCAGGGCGTGGCCCGAGCGGCAGCGCGTCGACCGCGGCGGCGTCGACCGGGCTGAGCTGCCGGTCCGACGTGCTCGGCCTTCTCCGAGGCACCCCGAACGTGATCGTCGCGGTCGACTCGTCGCCCTGCGGCGTCCACCGATCGGCCCGGTCGCGGGCGGGTCGTCGCGGGTCCTCCGGCGCGACCAGGCGGGTGCCGCACTGGGAGCAGAAGCGCGCGTCGTCGGGGTTCTGCTTGCCACAGGCGGTGCAGAACGGCATCGGCTCCTCCGGGTCACGGTGCTGGAGTCCGCCAACCCTCATCACGGGGTTGAGGTTGACGGTTGCCCCGAACCTATCAGCCGCGGCCGGCCGATCAAGGGCGACCGGCCCGGTCGGCGGACCTCAGGCGTCGAGCGTGGCCTGGTAGGCCGTCGGCGTCCAGCAGGCCGTCGACCGCCGACGGGTCGGACGGGCACGACCTCGAACAGCCAGCCCGTCGCCGTACGGGTCGTTGTTGACCAGCTCCGGCGTCGCGTCGAGGGCGACGTTGCGGGCCACGACCTCACCGGAGACCGGCGCGTAGACGTCGCTGACCGACTTGGTCGACTCCAGCTCGCCGCAGGCCGAGCCCGCCTCGACGGTCGTCCCCCACCTCGGGCAGGGAGACGTAGACGATGTCGCCGAGCGCGTCCTGGGCGTAGTGGGTGATGCCGATGCGCACCGAGCCCTCGCTCTCGCCCGGGGTGCGGACCCACTCGTGCTCCGCGGTGTACTTCAGGTCGTCGGGGTACAACTCGTCTCCTCCGGGTCGGGCCAGCAGGATCGTGTCGCTCGCGGCAGGCTACTGCGTCGGCGCCGGCTCGGCGAACTCGAGCCGCTGCGTCGGGCACCACGCTCTCGATGTCGATCGACTGGAGCTCGTCCACCGTCGACCTCGGCGCCGTCGTCCTCGAGCTGGTCGATCGGCCCAGCGGCGAAGTTCAGGCCGCCGACCAGGGTGCCGGGTTCGCCGATCACGTCGATGACGTACGGCGGCGACGAGCTGCGTGCCGTCGACGACGATGCCGCCGACCCCGTCCTCGAACGAGGTCTGCGCGACCACCCGGACCTCGCCGTTGAACTGCATCGCCTCGGCGCCCGCGTTGCGCAGCTCCTGGACGGTGTCGAGCAGCGAGTCGATGTCGACCGGGCCGTCGACCTCCTCGATGGTGATCCGGATGCCCGGGCCCGGTGACCGGCACGGTGCCGGCCAGGATGTCGAGGGTGTCCGCCTCCTCGCGCGCCTGCTCGAGCGCGGCCTGCCGCGCGCTGGTGCTCGACTGCAGCTCGTCGCGGGTGCGCTCGAGCCGGGTGATCTCGGCCTGGGCGCGCTGGGAGGTGCCGGCCAGGCCGTTGAGGACGTCGATCAGGTCCTGCTCGCGGTAGCCGGCGTAGGTGTCGTCGACCTCGTTGGCCCGCACCTGGGTCATCGCCGGCGAACCCGACGATCGCCGAGCAGCACGCGCCACGACGACCTGCGCCACGGCTCGGGCGCCGGCAGCGCGTCGGACAGCCGCTGCCGTCCCGGTCGCGGCGTGCCCGCTGATCGGGCTCCGGGGGTCGGGAGTCGGGTCGGGTCATGCGCGCTCAGGCATGGAACAGGTGGCGCCGGATGGCGGCGACGTTGGAGAAGATGCGGATGCCGAGCACGACGATGACGCCGGTCGACAGCTGGCCGCCGACGCCGAGCTTGTCGCCGAGGTAGACGATCGCGGCCGCGATCACGACGTTGCTGAAGAACGAGACGACGAAGACCTTGTCGTCGAAGATGCCGTCGAGGTAGGCGCGCAGCCCGCCGAACACCGCGTCCAGCGCGGCCACCACGGCGATCGGGCAGGTAGGGCTCGAGCCCGAGCGGTACGTCGGGCTGGAAGAAGAGGCCGAGCAGGATGCCGGCCAGCAGCCCGAGTGCGGCGATCACGGGTGGCCTCCTCCTCGTCCTGTCTTCGGCGTGTCGGACGTGGTCCCGGCGGCACGTAGCGAAGCCGCGGCCCGGGCGCGCCGGGCAGGGACAGCTCGTCCGCATCGTCCATGTCGAACCGGAAGCCGAGGTCCTCGGCCAGGTCGAAGAACTGCCGCCCGTGGTCGGTGTTCGAGCAGGTCTCGCCTGCAGGGTGTGCACGTCGCCGATCGCGCGAGACGGTGTACGGCGGGTTCACCGGCTGGCTGTTCACCTGCACCGCCGGGCCCGCGGTTGCGGATCGCGGTGAGCGCGGTCAGCCGCTGGTCGTTGATCGCGATCGCCTCGGCACCGGCGCCCCAGAGCCCGTCGACCAGCAGCGCGAGGTCCTCGTCGCGGACCAGCTGGGTCGACGTCGCCGTCGGGTGCGTCGTCGACGACGATCCGCACCCCCGGGCCGGTCACCGCGACGAAGCCGGTCGTGGCCTCGCAGCCGCCGCAGCCGCGCGTCGTCGGCCTGCTGCGTCCTGGCGTGGCGTCGTCCGAGCCGGTCCTCGAGGGCGATGTTGCGTGTCCTGGAGTCGCGCGATCCGGTCCTGCTGCCGCGCGACCAGCGTCCCGCTCCGGCCTCGATCGCGGGAGATCAGGGTCGCCCGGCTGGCGTCCTCGACGTCGGCGTTGCGCGAGGTCTGCACCGCGGCGGTGCGTGACCAGGACCCCGAACACGACGATCACGCGCCGGCGGCCGACCAGCCGCGGGCGCCCGGCGGCCGGCGGGCGGTCCCCGCCGAGCCTTCTTGCGCAGGGCGACCTGCCGGTAGTCCTCGTCCATCGACTGCTCGGTGATCCGCGTCAGCAGCGGGCGTCGTGACGTGGTCGGGCAGCGGTCCGCGTCCGACGTCGTCAGCCATCGGGGGCCGCCGCATGTCGGTCGGTGTCGGCGAGCAGTCGGCGCACCTGCCAGGCGTAGAGCACGCCGGCCCACCAGTAGAGGCCGATCCCCCAGATCGCGAACGCCCAGCCGAACACGTCGGCCAGGGTCGGGACGACGCCCTCGCCGTCACCGAGCAGCAGCAGCGGGAACGCGTAGAGCAGGTTGAAGGTGGCGGCCTTGCCGAGGAAGTGGACCGGGCAGCGCGCTGTAGCCGCGGGTCCGCAGGAACGGCACCAGACCCCAGAGCAGCAGGTCGCGCAGCGGCAGGATCAGCACGACCCACCACGGGATGATGTCGCGCAGCGCGAGCCCGACCACCACGGCCAGGATGTAGAGCCGGTCGGCGACCGGGTCGAGGATCTGCCCCAGCGGCGGACGTCTGGTTGAGCTTGCGGGCGAGGTAGCCGTCGAGGTAGTCGGTGATCCCGGAGACCATCAGCAGGCACGAGCGCCCAGCCGTCGGCCTCCGGGCCGAGGACCAGCCAGAGGAAGACGGGCACGCCGGCCAGCCGGGCCATGCTGAGCAGGTTCGGCACGGTCCACACGCGGTTGTCGCGCGTCAGGTCGTCCGCCACGTCGGTTCCTGCAATTCCTTGTCCGGGAGCCATGCCGAGGCCACCCTATCCGCCGGCGTTCCCGAGCCGCCGATAGGTCAGGCGGGTTCGTCCTGGTGGGCCGCGTCGCGGATCTCGCCGACCAGCTCCTCGATCACGTCCTCGAGCGTGGCCAGACCCGAGGACCTGCCCCCTCGGGTCCGACGACGCGCGCCATGTGGGCGCCCCGGCGCTGCAGCGTCTCCAGCGCGTCGTGGAGGGTGTCGGTCGACGCGGACGGGCGCGAACGGCCGGATCCACTTGTCGTCGATCACCCGGTGCGCGGCGCGCCTCGTCGGTCTCCAGCACGTCCTTGATGTGGAGGTAGCCGAGCAGCTCGCCGTCGTCGGCGACGACCGGGAACCGGCTGAAGCCCGGTGGCCGCGCACAGCGCCTCGACGTCGGCCACGGTCGAGCCACGGCGCACGGTCGACGAGCGTCTCGGGCGGCATCAGCACCGACTCGACGGTCTTCTCGGTGAAGCCGAGCGCACCGGCCAGCCGGTCGTACTCGTCCTTCTCGAGCAGGCCCTCGCCGCGCGACTCCTCGACCAGCGCCGCGACCTCCTCGCGGGTGTACGTCGAGCTCACCTCGTCGCGCAGCTCACGCCGAACAGCCGCAGGACCAGCGTGGCGATCGCGTTGATCACGACGATCACGGGCCGCAGCACGGTCACGATCGCCCACATCGGCGGGCCGAGGACGAGCGCGGCCCGCTCGGGACCGGCGAGCGCGATGTTCTTCGGGATCATCTCGCCCATCACGACGTGCAGGTAGACGACGATCGAGAGCCCGATCGCGAACGCGATCGGGTGGAGGAACGACTCGGGCACGTGGAGCGCGTGCAGGACGGGCTCGAGCAGGTGCGCGATCGTCGGCTCGGCCACGGCACCGAGCACCAGCGAGCAGACGGTGATGCCGAGCTGGTTCACGCCGATCACGAGCGAGATGTTCTCCATCGCGCGCAGCGTCGTCGCGCGATCCGGGAGCCGGCCTCGGCGCGCGGCTCGATCTGGGTGCGGCGGGCCGAGACCAGCGCGAACTCGGCGCCGACGAAGAAGGCGTTGCCGAGCAGCAGCAGCAGCGAGACGAGCAGGAGGCCGAGCGGTCATCGTGCGGCCTCCGGTCCGGTCGACTGCCGCGTCGTCGCCCTCGAGCAGCCGCAGGCTGACCCGGTCGACCCGCAGGCCGTCCATGTGGATCACGGTCAGCACCGCCAGCTGCTCGCGGTAGCTCCTCGGGATCGGAGCGGTCGGGCACCGGCACCTCGGCGACGTCGCCCTGCTCGGGGATCCGGCCGAGCACGCGCAGCACGAGGCCGGCGATGGTGTCGTAGTCCTCGTGGTCGGGCAGCTCGATGCCGGTCAGGTCCTCGACCTCGTCGGGGCGCAGCAGCCCCGACAGCGACCAGGTGCCGTCGCGTCGCTGCCGGCGCCCGGGCGCCGAGCCGGTCGTGCTCGTCGGCGATGTCGCCGACGATCTCCTCGATGACGTCCTCGAGGGTGACGATGCCGGCGTGCCCGCCGTACTCGTCGAGGACGACGGCCATCTGGAAGCCGTCGCCGCGCAGGATGCGACGAGCAGCGGGTCGAGCCGGATCGAGTCGGGACGACGATCGGCTTGGCCATGATGTGCTTGACCCGGGTGGTCGCCCGCTCGGGCACGGGCAGCGCGACGGCGTGCTTGACGTGCACGGTGCCGACCACGTTGTCCTCCGCGTCGAGCACCGGGAACCGTGAGTGCCCGGTCTGCCGGGCCAGCTCGATCACCGCCGCTCGCCCGGTCGTTCTCCTCGAGCGCTCGTGGTGCGCACCCGCGGCGTCATGATCTCGCCGGCGGTGCGGGTGCCGAACTCGACCGAGCGCTCCATCAGCTCGGCGGTGTCCGACGTCGAGCGTGCCGAGGTCGGCCGACCGCTGGACCAGGGAGGCCAGCTCCGTCGAGCTGCGCGCCGAGCGGAGCTCCTCCTGCGGCTCGATGCCGAGCCGGCGGACGACCGCGTTGGCCGAGCTGTTCAGGAGCCGGATCGGGAGGGCGTTGACCGCGCGTGAACGTCCGCTGGAACCACTGGGTGGCCCGCGCGGTCTCCATCGGCCGCGCGATGGCCAGGTTCTTCGGCACCAGCTCGCCGAAGATCATGGTCAGCACGGTGCTCAACGTCAGCGCGATCGCGACCGCGACCGGGTGCACAGGCGCCGTCGGGCACGCCGGCGGTGCGCCAGCGGCCCGTCGATCAGCTCGGCGATCGGCGGGCTCGGCGAGGTAGCCGATGGCCAGGTTGGTGACGGTGATCCCGACCTGGGCTCCCGAGAGCTGGGTCGACAGCGAGCGCAGCGCCTGCTGGACGCCGATGGCGCCTCGCGTCACCCGTCGGCCGCGGCCTGGTCGACCTTGCTCCGGTCGACGGTGACGAAGGCGAACTCGGCGGCGACGAAGACCCCGCAGGCCGCGATGAGCAGCAGAGCCGTGCCCGAGGAGGATCCACTCGGTCACGAGTCGGCTCCGAGAGGGCTGGGCAGTCAGGACTGGTGGAAACGACTTTGATGGTCGTCCATCGCGGGAGCGTCGGCTCCTTCGGACTCGGAGTCGTGGCCCGCACTCTACCGGCGGCACCACTGTTCGATCGATCGCACGGAGCTCCCGTGGCAATCTACGCTTCGCTCGTCATCAGGATACTGCGCAAGCCCGGCGGTCCACGCATCCGTGAGTCGCGGATGACCAAACGGAGCTGTGCGCCATGCGCCGCTCGGTCCTCGGTGGCGCCTCGGTGACGGCGCCAGCCCGCAGGCTGCCGCCGCCGACGCCGCACGCGTACCGCCCGCGCACGCGGAGCTCCTCTCCTGTCGCAGCCGACCGCCACCTCGTCAGCCGCTTCTCGTACGGCGTGACCCCGGCGCTCGCCAAGCAGGTCCGCGCCGCCGGGCGGCGCGCGGACGTGGTTCGAGAACCAGCTCGACCGCGCGCCATCGCCGACGCCGCGTCCTCCGGCCTGCGGACTCGTGGGGGCCCGGCCTCTCGTACTCGGGCCGCGCCGCGCGCTGTGGGACCGCCAGGTGCGAGGGATCGAGGGCGGCTGGGAGGTCATGGCCAACTACGCGCGCTGGGCTCTGCTCGCCGGATCCGGTCCCATCGCCAGGTCCTCGAGATCATGACGCGAGTTCTGGGAGAACCACCTCAATGTCCCGGCCAACGGCGACGCCGCGTTCACCTAGCGCACGGACGTACGGGATCGCGATCCGGCGCCAGCGCGCTCGGCACGCTTCGAGGAGCCTGCTGCGGCGCGATCCTCCATCCGGCGATGGTGATCTACCTCGACAACGCGTGTCGACCAAGAAGTCCGCGCCCAACGAGAACCTCGGCCGCGAGCTGCTCGAGCTGCACACGGTCGGCCGGCGGCAACCACGACGAGGACGACGTCAAGAGCTCCGCCCGGATCCTCACCGGCTGACCGGGTCGACATGTGGCAGACACCTGGACCCCGTCGTACAAGCCCGAGGACCACTGGACCGGCCAGGTGACGGTGCTGGGCTTCGACGGACGCCAACGCCGCGCCGGACGGCCAGCAGGCTCGCCAGGCGTACCTCGACTTCCTCGCCCACCACCCGGCGACCGCGCGCCGGATCGCCCGCAAGCTGTGCGTGAAGTTCGTCAGCGACGACCCGTCCGACGCGCTCGTCGAGCGCCTGGCCCACGTCTACCTGGACAACGGCACCGCAGATCAAGCCGGTGCTGCGCGCGCTCGTCGCCTCCCGCGAGTTCCGCAGCTCGGTCGGCAAGAAGGTGCGCGACCCCGGCGAGGACGTCGTCGCGACGTACCGCGCTGCTGCGGGTCGGGCTGGAGCGAAGCCGGCCAACGACAACGCCGCGGCCAACGCCATCCTCTGGCAGGCCGCCGGACTCGGCAGCTCGCCGTTCTCCTGGCCCCGACCCGACGGCCAGCCGGTCGAACAACGAGGCCTGGTCCTCGCCGTCGCGGATGCTCGCGTCGATGCAGGCCCACCTACGTCATGTCGGGCGGCTGGTGGCCGACGGTCGGGATCAGCTACCGCACGCCGAAGGCCTGGGCGCGCCCGGCTGCCCGATCCGGTTCGACACGCTCGTCGACCACCTGTCGCAGGCGATCCTCCACAAGCGGTCGACCGCCGCCCTGCTCGAGGCGTGCTGCAACGCGATCGGGCTGCCAGCCCGAGGACGCGATCATCACCCGGGACCACGCGGTCATCCAGTGGGACTGCCCGCGCCTGCTGACCACGTTCCTCGACTCCCCCGACTTCTACCGCCGGTGACCGCCATGACGCAGAGCCGAAACCCGACCCGACTCCCGGCCTCCGTGCGACGACCCCTGCTGCCCCGAGTTCGCCGCCGTCACCCGGCGCGGCTCCTGTTCGGCGCCGTCGCCCTGGCCGGCACCACGACCATCATCGGCTCCGCCGTGGTCCGAGCCTCCGCCGCCGCTCCCGTGCCGGCGCGGGCGGTGACTGGTCGTCCTCTCCCTGCGCGGTGCCGCCGACGGGCTCTCCCTGGTCGTGCCGCACGCCGACCCGGTGTACTACCAGGCCCGGCCCCGCGGATCGCGATCCCGCCGACCGGCTGCTGGTCAAGGACGACTGCTTCGGCCTGCACCCGGCGCTCGCGCCCCTGCTCCCGCTGTGGAACGACGGCAAGCTGGCCGCCGTCCACGCGACCGGGCTCCCGCTCGCCAACCGGTCCCACTTCGCGGCGATGGAGGAGATCGAGGACGCCGACCCTAGCTCCAACGCCCGGGTCGGCTGGCTCAACCGGCTGATCGGCCCGGCGCCGGCAACAACCCGCCGCTGCAGGCTTCAACATCGCCGGCGGTGTCCCGCCGGCGTCGCTCTACGGCGCCGGCAGACGATCATCTCCGCCGGCGACGTCGACTCGATGTCGATCCCCGGCGACGACCAGTGGGACCCCGAAGGCCGCACGGTCCGCTCCCTGCACCGGCTGTGGGACAGCCAGAACACCCGCCATGGGCAAGGCGATGCGGTCGACGTTCCGGGCCGTCCAGGACTTCGAGCCGGTCGAGAGACCAGCCCGAGCAGCCGGCGCAACGGGGCGGCCTACCCCGACAACGACCTGGGCCGGGCGCTGCGCCGAGGTGGCGCGGATCATCCGCGGCGACGTCGGCGTCGAGGTGCTGACCGTCGACCAGGGCGACTGGGACCACCACACCGACCTCGGCACGCTCGAGTGGGGCCGCATGATCCGCAACGCCGGGGAGCTCGGCAGCCACCATCGCCGCGTTCTTCAAGGACCTCGGCACGGCTCGGCGACAAGGTCACCCTGGTGACGATCAGCGAGTTCGGGCGCCGGGTGAAGGAGAACGCCAACTACGGCCTCGACCACGGCTGGGGCAACGTGATGTTCCTGGCCGGCGCCGGCGTCGACGGGCGGGCAGTACTACGGCGAGTGGCCGGGGCTGCAGGATGACGGTCGACGCCGACCTGCTGGTCACCACCGACTACCGGTCGGTGCTCTCCGAGGTCGTCGAGTCGCGCTTCGCCGCCAGCCCGGCGACGGTGTTCACCGGCTTCCACCGCGAGACGGTCGGCGTGATGCGCCCACCGGGCTGATCACTCACGGGCCCGGCCGCCCGTCGAGGAACATCCGCAGCCGGGTGAGCGTCTGCTTGTCGTCGCCGGGCACGTGACCGTTGACGGCCCGGCAGGCCCAGCCGAGACGCATCGCCGTCCGTGGCCGCCGCGACCAGGTCGCCGTCGTACCTCTCGGCGAACGGCTTGAGGTAGGCGTCCCGGAACGGCCCGATGTCCTCGGAGTCCTCGACGTCGTCGAGACCCCACGCCAACACGCCCTCGAGCGTCACCGAGAGCGTGAAGAACGGGTGTGAGATGCAAGCGTCCCCCCAGTCCATGAGCAGGTGGCGGCCGTCGCGCACGAAGACCTGGCCGTCGTGCAGGTCGTCGTGCTGGAGCGTCTCCCGGATGCCGTACGCCGCCAGCTCGTCGCCCAGCTCGGCGACCCGGCCCGAGGCCTCCCGGAACCGTTCCTCTGCGTCGATCTCGTCCATCAGCCGCTCGTACTCCTCCGGCAACGTGGCCAGCCGCAGGTCCGGGACGCCGAGCTCGAGCAGGGCGTCGACGTCGCCTGCCAGGTCGAGCTGGACGTCGGCGTACAGCGGGAGCACCTCGAACCACCGGTCCAGGCTGGCCTCTTCGGCGACCAGCGCACGCAGCGGCTTCCCCGCATCGGCCATCAGCATCCAGCCGCGGTCGGGCTGCCGGGCCAGCAGCGGTGGGACGGAGTCGGGACACTTCCGGGCGAGCAGCTCGACGAGCGCGGCCTCGTGCCGAAAGCGTCGGCGTTGGCCTTGAACCAGACGACCCCGTCGTCGGTCGGCACCCGCAGAACCGTGGACCACGGGTAGACGTGTGGCTGCTCGATGTCGCCCGAGTGCCGGATCCCGAGGCGCTCGAGCTCATCCTCGATCCAGGCATGCGCAGCCGCGAGCCAGGCGGGGTCCTGCCACGCGGTGCTCATGGGTGGAAGGTACTGACTGCGGTCATCCGGAGTCGACCACGAACCACACCCCGATGGCCGGCGTGTCGCCGTCGTTGCGGTATCCGTGGGGCGTGGTCGACTCGAAACAGACCGCGTCCCCCGGGGCCATCGGGTGCTCGTCGAAACCGAGGGTGAGCTGCAGCTGGCCACTGATGAGGTAGCCGTACTCGGTGCCACGGTGCCGCATCAAGCCGCCGTCAGCGGACGAGGAGCTGCCCGGTTGGTACGTGACCAGCAGGAAGTCCACGTGGTGTTGCGGCACCTGCCCGAGTCGCTGCCAGGTCACGCCGGAGTCCAGGGTGAGCAGCTCGCGATCGTCGGGTGTGACATGCGGGCCGACCCCGTGGTCCCTGTCGGTCGTCAGGTACCGGAGCCCGGCGCCATCGCCCTCGGCAGCCGCGACGGGGGCCAGTTCGGGGGTCTCGTCGAACAGCTCCTCGACCGGCAGCCCGAGCGCGGAGGTGATCGCGTAGAGCGTGCTGACCGACGGCTGGCTCTTGCCGGTCTCGATCTGGGAGATCAGGCTCGGAGACACCCCGATGTCGCGCGCGAGTGCGCGAATGGTGAGCTCCTGGCGGGTCCGCTCGGCGCGGATCCGGGGCCCGATCTGCGGGACCTTGGGCTCCCCCATCCGCCACCTACCTTCGCTTCACTCGACCCTCTGGTCAGTGTCACTTAACGGGCGTAAGTTTCATTGAACACCATCGGAGGGGTGTCAGCCATGGCGATCCGCACCTACGGCCCGAACGCGGTCGACTGGGAAGCCCGCGTGGACATCGACCGGCTTCGGGGCGAACGCCTCGAGCGGCTGCGGGCCCAGCTGGAGGGCTCGGAGCTGGGCGCCCTGTTGACCTTCGACTTCGCCAACATCCGCTACATGACCGCCACCCACATCGGGACCTGGGCCATGGACAAGCTGATCCGGTTCGCGCTGCTCCCCCGCGGCGGCGATCCGGTGATCTGGGACTTCGGGTCGGCCGCGAAGCACCACCAGCTGTACAACCCGTGGCTCGACCACGACCGGCTCCCCGGCGACCGCGATCCGTCCGCGGCGGCGCTCGCCGGAACCTCCGGCGCCCGGGCCGGGATCTCGACCCTCCGCGGCGCCTTCCACCCCGACGCCGGCATCGCCGAGGAGGTCGCGTCGAAGGTGGCGACGGTGCTGCACGAGCACGGTCTGGCCGACCAGCCGCTCGGAGTCGACCTGGTCGAGATGCCGATCCTGTTCGCCTTGCAGGCCGCGGGCCTCACGGTCGTCGACGGCCAGCAGGTGTTCCTCGAGGCCCGGCGGCTCAAGACGCCGGACGAGATCGCGCTGCTGACCCAGGCGTGCTCGATGGTGGACGCGGCGTACGACGAGCTGTACACGTTCCTGCGTCCCGGCGTCCGCGAGAACGAATGCGTCGGCGTGGTCGCCAATGTGCTCTACGGCCTGGGCAGCGAGTACGTCGAGGGCGTCAACGCGATCTCCGGCGAACGGTGCGCCCCCCACCCGCACGTCTACAGCGACCGGATCGTGCGGCCCGGCGACCCCGCGTTCTTCGACATCCTGCACAGCCACCTCGGCTACCGCACCTGCTACTACCGGTGCTTCGCAGTGGGCAGCGCGTCGCCGTCCATGAGGGACGCCTACACCCGTTGCCGCGAGTACATGGACGTCGCGATCGCCGCCGTCCGGCCGGGCGCGACGACCGCCGACATCGTGTCGCTGTGGCCGCGGGCGGAGGAGTTCGGCTTCCCCAGCGAGGAGGCGGCGTTCGCCCTCCAGTATGGCCACGGCGTCGGCCTGTCGATCTGGGAGAAGCCGATCTTCAGCCGGCTGGTGTCGCTGGACCATCCCGAGACCCTCGAGGAGGGCATGGTCTTCGCCCTCGAGACCTACTGGCCGGCGGCCGACGGCTGGTCCGCGGCGCGGATCGAGGAGGAGGTCGTGGTCACCGCCGACGGCTGCGAGGTGATCACGAAGTTCCCTGCGGAGGAGCTGCTGATCGCCGGTCAGCGCTACTGGACCGTCGGCGGAGAGCTTCCCAACCTGCGCGAGGCCCAGTCGCACCTGAACACCCCGGCCGGGAGGGGCGAGCGGTGAGCGTGGCCGAGTCCGACACCCTCGACGGCACCGCCCTGCTGGGCCTCTACGAGCAGATGGCGACGATCCGCCGGACCGAGAAGGCGGCCTACGACATGTTCATGTCCGGGCTGGTCAAGGGCACCACCCACCTCGCCTCGGGCCACGAGGCCGTCGCGGTGGGGGCGAGCGCCGCACTGCGCGAGGACGACTACGTGTTCGCCACCTACCGCGGGCACCACCATGCGATGGCACGCGGGGCCACTCCCGAGGAGTGCCTCGCGGAGCTGATGAGCAGGCGCACCGGCGTGTGCCGGGCCAAGGGCGGCTCCATGCACCTGACCAAGGCCGACCGCGGGATGCTGGGCTCCTACGCCATCGTCGGGGCGCACCTCCCCATCGCCGCGGGCGCTGCGTGGTCGGCGAAGCTGCGCGGGACCGACCAGGTCGCGGTGGCCTTCTTCGGCGACGGGGCGACCAACATCGGCGCCTTCCACGAGGCGCTGAACCTGGCCGCGGTGTGGGCGCTCCCGGTGCTGTTCGTGTGCGAGAACAACCTCTACATGGAGTACACCCCGATCGACTCGGTGACCGCCGTCGAGCACCCGGCGGCGGGTCGCGCCGGCTCCTACGGCCTCACCGGCGTGGTCGTCGACGGCAACGACGTGGTCGCCGTCAGGGACGCGGTGGGGCAGGCCGTCGCCCGCGCACGGGAAGGCCAGGGCCCGTCCGTGATCGAGGCCATGACCTACCGGCACTACGGCCACAGCCGGGCGGACCCGGCGAAGTACCGCCCCGCGGACGAGGTCGAGGAGTGGATGAGACGCGACCCGTTGCTGATCGCCCGGGAACGCCTCGGTGCGCTCGGGGTGCCCGAGGAGGAGGTCGCGGCGGCCGATGCCCGGGCCGAGCGGACCGTCGCGGACGCCGTACGCCGCGCCACGGACGCGCCCGAAGCGGATCCGCACGAGGCTCTCACGGACGTCTGGGCCGACGGGAGCGCGGCATGGCGGAACTGACCACGTACCGCGAGTCGGTCGCCGAGGGCATCGCCCGGGAGATGCGCAACGACCCGACGGTCGTCTGCCTGGGCGAGGACATCGGCGCGGCCGAGGGCGTCTTCAAGACCACTGTCGGCCTCTTCGCCGAGTTCGGGCCGGAGCGGGTCTGGGACACCCCGATCTCGGAGCAGGCCATCGTGGGAGCGGCGCTGGGGGCCGCCATGACCGGGCTGCGACCAGTCGCGGAGATCATGTTCTCCGACTTCTTCGCCTGCTGCTTCGACTACCTCGCCAACGAGATACCCAAGATGCGCTACATGACCGGCGGGCAGGTCACGGTGCCGCTGGTCGTGCGCACCGCCAACGGCGGCGGTCTCGGGTTCGGTGCCCAGCACTCACAGGCCGTCGAGAACTGGGTCTTCGCCGTGCCCGGCCTCAAGATCGCCGCTCCTGCCACGCCCGCTGATGTCGTCGGCATGATGGCCTCGGCGATCCGCAGCGACGACCCGGTGATGTTCTTCGAGCACAAGGGCCTGTTCGCCCGCAAGGGCGAGCCCGCGCCCCCCGACCACGTCGTCCCGCTCGGCGAGGCGGCCGTGGTCCGGACCGGCACCGACGTGACCCTGGTCGGTCTCGCCTCGACGGTTCCTCTCGCCCTCGACGCCGCCGAACGGCTGGCCGCCGAGGGCATCTCCGCCGAGGTGGTCGACCTGCGCTGCCTGGTCCCGCTGGACGCACGAGCGGTCCTGGACTCCGTCGCCCGCACTTCGCGGCTGCTGGTGGTCGAGGAGAACCCCTACCAGGGCGGCTGGGGCGGCACCGTGGTCTCGATCGTGGCGGACGAGGGTTTCGAGACGCTCGACGCCCCGATCCGCCGGGTCGCCGCCGAGTGCGTGCCCCTCCCCTTCGCCGATGCGTTGGAGGAAGCCGTCATTCCCACTGTCGACAAGGTCGTCGAGGCGGTCCGTCGTCTCGCGTCGTACTAGCGCTCAACCGGCGCGGTCGGATCGTCCGGCCGGGCAGAAAGGGGTCACACCATGGGCAGGATCCTCCTCAAGGGCGGCACCGTCTTGTCGGTGGACCCGGACATCGGGGACCGGGCCACATGCGACGTGCTCATCGAGGACGACAAGATCGCGGGCGTCGAGGCGGGCATCGAGGCCGATGCCGAGGTCGTCGACTGCACCGGCAAGATCGTCATGCCGGGCTTCGTCGACACCCACCGGCACACGTGGGAGGCGGCGATCCGCAACTGCGCGCCGAACGCGACCCTGGACGACTACTTCGTCGAGGTGCTGGACACCTTCGCACCGCTCTACCGCGCCGAGGACGTCTACGCGAGCAACCTCGCGGGGTCCCTGGAGTGCCTCAACGCCGGCATCACCACGCTCGTGGACTGGTCGCACATCAACAACACACCCGAGCACGCGGATGCTGCGATCCAGGGCCTGAAGGAGACCGGGATCCGGGCGCAGTATGCCTACGGCAGCGCCAACACGTCCCTGGAGAAGTACTGGTTCTTCAGCGCGGAGGCGATCCCCGGCGACGACGTACGACGGGTGCGGTCGACCTACGTGCCGGGAGACGACGGGCTGATCACGATGGCGCTCGCCACCCGCGGTCCGGGTTTCACCCAGGACCAGGTCGTGCAGTCGGAGTGGGAGCTGGCCCGTGAGCTCGGCATCCCGATCACCGTCCACGTCGGCATGGGCCGGATGGCGGGGCGGTTCGGCATGGTCGAGCAGCTCGACCGGCTCGGCCTCCTCGGGCCCGACACGACGTACGTCCACTGCTGCTACTTCAGCGACCACGAGTGGCAGCGCGTGGCCGACACCGGCGGCACGATCTCGGTCGCGGCCCAGGTGGAGACCCAGATGGGACACGGCTGGCCGCCCGTCAACAAGGCTCGCAAGTTCGGCCTGCGGCCGAGCCTGTCGATCGACGTCGTCACGACGGTGCCCGGTGACATGTTCACCCAGATCCGGGCGGCGTTCGGCGCCGAAAGGGCCCGGGTCAACGCCGTCTGCTGGGACCTCGACACCCCCATCCCCGACGACATGCTGACCGCTGCCGACATGCTCAAGATGGCCACCCTCGACGGCGCGCACGTTGCGGGAGTCGAGGACCGGACCGGCTCCCTCACGCCTGGCAAACAGGCCGATGTGGTCGTCATCGACGCGACCGCGATCAACGTCGCACCGATCCACGACCCGGTCGCCGCGGTCACGCTGTCGGCCGACGTGTCCAACGTCGAGCACGTCCTCGTCGCGGGCGAGTGGCGCAAGCGGGACTTCCGGCTCCTGGGCGACCTCGACCAGGCGGTCACTCTCGTGCAGTCGTCCCGCGACCACCTCGCCGCCGCTGCGGAGAAGGCCGCGGCGGAGAAGCAGGAGCCGGCGCCAGCATGAGCACCGACCATCTGGTCGCCCGCGGCGAGGCACTCGCCTGGGCCCCGCCGGCCGGGCCCCTGGCCGGATCGCCCGGGTTGGAGGGTTGGTCGGTCCTGGACGCCAGCACGGCGGCGGTGCACACGGGATTCGGCCTCAGCCGGCTCGCATCGGGCGGTTCCGTGCCGGCGCACGTGCACTCCTACGAGGAGAGCCTCTACGTCGTCGACGGCCAGGTGGTGGTGCAGACGCCGGGCGAGGCGGTGCGGCTCGGGCCGGGCGACTACGGTCTGATCCCGGTCGGAGTCCCCCACTCCCTGCGCAACGACGGCGGCGCTGAGGCGCGGTTCGCGCGGCTCTCGGTGCCGCTGCCGCGACCGGAGCATGACCTCGACACCCGGCTGGTCTCGGACCTGGCCGAGACGGAGCCGGTCGCGGCCGACGTGCGAGATCCGCGGACCCGCAGGTACGGCCACATCGACGACGCCCAGATGGACCCCGCCCAGCAGGGCCAGGATCGGCTGGCCGTGTCGGCGAGCATGCGCACCGCCCTGCTCGTCTACAGCGGCATCACCGTGAAGATGATGGTGGACTCCGATCTCGGCGCCCAGCTGTCCACCATGTTCATGGTCCAGTACGAACCGGACGGCGTCGCCGGAGCACATGACCACCCGTTCGAGGAGGCCTACTTCTTCCTCGAGGGCCACGCGGAGGCGACGTTCGACGGCACCCGCTACGAGCTGGGGCCCGGTGACGTCGCGTGGGCCGGCGTCGGCGCCGTCCACTCGTTCCGCAACCTGGGTGACGGCCCGCTGCGCTGGCTGGAGACGCAGGCACCGCAGCCGCCGCCCCGACACTCCTACCGGTTCGCACGGGACTGGGACTACCTGCGAGAGGTGAGCCGATGAGCGAGGACAAGACGATCGTGGTGGTGGGGGGCACCTCCGGGTTGGGCCGCGAGATCGCGAAGAAGTACGCCGGCCAGGGCTGGTCCGTCCTGCTGACCGGCCGCGACGCCGGGCGGGCCGAGGCGGTCGCGACCGACGTCGGCGGGGACACCCGGGGACTCGCCCTGGACCTCGCCGAGCCCGAGCTGGTGGCCGACGCCCTGAGCGACGTCGGCCACGTCGACCACGTCGTGCTATCCGCCATCGCCCGGGACGCGAACACCGTGCAGGACTACGACATCGGCTCGGCCCGCTACCTCACCGTGATGAAGCTCGTCGGGTACACCGCGGTCGTGAGCGCACTGCTCGACCGGCTCGCCGAAGACGGCTCGGTCCTGCTGTTCGGCGGCCGGGCCAAGGATCGGCCCTACCCCGGCTCCACCACGGTGTCGACGGTCAACGGCGGCGTCACCGGCCTGGTGAACGCCCTCGCCGTCCAGATCGCGCCCCGACGGGTCAACGCGCTGCATCCGGGGATCGTGGCGGACAGCCCGTTCTGGGAAGGCAAGACCGCGGCCACGGACGCCGTACGCGACCACACGCCCACCGGACGGAACGTGGCGATGGAAGACATCGTCGACGCGGTGGACTTCCTGATCCGGAACCGGTCGGTCAACGGCACCGACCTGTACGTCGACGGCGGATGGCTGCTGCAGTGAAGGTCGCCGTCGTCGGTACCGGGCGGATGGGCGCCGCGATGGCACGCCGCGTCGCCGACGCCGGCTTCGACCTGGCCGTCTTCAACCGGACGGCGGCTCGCGCCCACGAGGTCGCGAAGGACACCGGCGGCAAGGCCGTTGCCACTGCCGCAGCGGCCGGGGCCGACGCGGACGTGGTCGTCGTCTCGCTTGCCGACGACGCGGCGGTCGAAGCGACCTACCGGGGCGAGGCGGGCCTGGCGTCCAGCCTGCGACCCGGCGCCGTCGTGTGCGACACCAGCACCGTCGACCCACAGACAGTGCAGAAGCTCGCGCCACTGGTGGCCGACCAGGGGGCCGCCCTCCTCGACTGCCCGGTCTCCGGCAGCGTGTCGGTGGTCGAGGCCGGGGGGCTGGCCGTGATGGTCGGCGGAGACCAGCGCGCTCTCGAACGGGCCCGGCCGGTGCTGGACGCCTTCGCTTCCACGGTCTTCCCGATGGGCCCGATCGGGTCCGGTGCGGCCATGAAGCTGGTCGTGAACTCACTCATCCACTCGCTCAACGTCGCCCTCAGCGAGGCGCTGATCCTCGGAGAACGGGCAGGACTCGACCGGGCGTCCGTGTACGACGTGCTCGAGGCCGGAGCCACCGGCGCCCCGTTCGTGAAGTACAAGCGTGACGCCTTCTTGCAACCCGAGGACGCGACAGTCGCCTTCACGCTGGGGCTCGTGGCCAAGGACCAGGAGCTCATCCATGCTCTCGCCCAGCGGGTCGGAGCCCGCATGGACCAGGCAGACACGAGCCGACGGCTCGTCGCCGAAGCGGTGCTGGACGGCCTGGGCGATCGTGACATGAGCGTGGTCGCCGACTTCCTCCGGTGATGCGCTCTGGTGGTTGAGGTGCGAACGGAGCGAGCCTCGAAACCCGGTGACTGTCGACGGGCCGCCGCTACGGTCGGGCGATGAGCGACACTCGCGCGCGCTTCCTGGCCGGGATGCGGCTCGGCGCGGGTCCGAGTGCGGCCGTGTTCGTGCTCGCCCTGACCTTCGGGGCGGCAGCCCGCTCGGCCGGGTGGGGTGGGGTTCTCCCGTTGTTGTTCTCCATGTTCGCCTTCTCGGGATCGGCCCAGTTCGCACTCCTGACCACCCTGCCGACAGGGACTCCGGTGGCCTCCGTCGCCTCCGCTGTCCTGATCAACGCCCGGTACGTCGTGATGGGCGTTGCGATCAACGACAGCCTTCATGGCGGTCGGGTTTGGCGGGCAGTGCAGGCGCAGGTCCTGGCCGACGCGTCATTCGTGATCGGCCACCGGGGCGGTGGTCGGTTCGACATGCTGCGCCTGGCGGGAGCCAGCCTCCCCCAGTGGCTGTGCTGGGTCGGCGGCACGGCCGTCGGTCTGGCCGCCCGTCCCTCTCCCGACCTGATGCACGAACTCGGTGCCGACGTGGTGTTCCCGGCCTTCTTCCTGATGCTCGCCATGGACGAGGCGAGGCACACGAGACGGGCCGTGGCCGCGGCTGCCCTCGGTGGTGCCATCGCCGCGGCGGTGCTCGCCGTCACCGAACCTGGCTACGCACTCCTGGCCGCCACAGCCGGCGCACTGGTGGGCGCCGCGTCGACGCGCTCACCGGACGGAGCGGAGGAGTGACCAGGATCTGGCTGTCCGCTCTCGCGGTGACGGTGATGACGTGGCTGATGAAGGCCAGTGGGCCGGTGGCGCTGGGCGACCGTCAGCTGTCGCCGCGCTTCAGGAGTGTGATCGCGATGATGGCACCAGCCCTGCTGGCGGGGCTCATCGTCGTCGAGCTCGGCGGGCCGGGCTGGAGCGAGGTCGACGGTGCCCAGGTGGCGGGCGTCGCGACAGCCGGAGTCGTCCGGCTGGTCCGCGCGCCGATGCTGGTCGCCGTCCTCGCCGGGGTCGTCGTCACGGCCACGATCCGTGCCCTCTGAACCCGATCGCTCAGGCGTCCAACCGGTGCTTTCCCCCGGTCTGGCGCATCTCGACGGCCAGGTCGGCCGCGGCACGGATCCGGTGGTGTGCCGGATCATCGATGATGGCGGCGTGCGCGCCGACGGCATGGGCGCCCTCCACGCCTGCCGTCGGCACGTCCGCCGGCGTCGTCCGCTGCTCGTGATCAGCGCCCCCCGACGACTTTCGCAGATTCCACATGCCGAAAGCATGGGGACCACGGCAACCGGGCGAATCATCCAACTTGGGTATGCCCGGATTCACCGGGTTTCGGCCGCCCGGAAACGCCGTATCGCGTGCACGAAAAGTAGCAAGAACGGGTGATGGCCTAGACCGCTTCGGGGTCGGAGGATGAAGCCACGGCTCGCAGAGCGGTCCGACCGGAGCCCTCGGACGAGACGCGTGGAGGTGGTCATGATGTCCAAGATCAAGGTCCTGCTGGAGATGGAGGCCGAGGACGTCCCTCGCGGCTTCGAAGCCTTCGCCGAGGCCACCGAGTCGGCGATCTCGGTGCATCCCGCCGCCGTCCCGACCCTGGACCGGGTCGCCGGACTGGGGGTCGAGCTCGACGAGCCCCTGGTGCCGGTGCCGATGTTCGGCGCAGACCCGACACCCAGCGCCGCGCCGCTCGCGGCGGCCTTGTCGGAGTTCGGCAGCGCGGACACCAATCCCGACGTCCCCGCGAGCTCGATCGTCGTACCGGCCGAGGTCGACCCGGCCCGTCTGGACGAGCTCCGAGGTCGCGAAGGCGTCGTCGTGTGGGCGAACTCCGAGCTCACCCTCTTCCACCACGACGACACCGCGCTCGACCTGGCGCGGTCTCGTCGGGGCCTCGACTGTCGCCCGTTCCGGGACGCGGTCGGGGTGGACGTCGTGCGAACCATGCTGGGCGTGCGACGCCCGTGGGACGACGGGTTCCGCGGGCAGAACATCGCCGTCGCGATCGTCGACGAGGGGGTCAATGGCCAGGAGTATCCCGTGGTCGACGGGTTCGCGCGGCCTGGTGCCCAACAGCCGGGTGCCGCCCCGATCACCAGCCATGGATCCATGTGTGCGGCCGACGTGCTGGTCGCGGCGCCGAGCGCCCGCCTGTACGACTACCCGTTCCTCGGCATCCAGAACTCCGGTGGGGCACTGACCATGTTCCAGGCGATCCTGGACCACCGGAGGGTCGACGGTACGCCGCACCTGACCTCCAACAGCTACGGCTTCGTCGGCGTCCCTCCGCTGGCGTCCTTCCCCGAGCACGAGGTCCACGACATCAACCACCCGTTCAACCGGAAGGTGCGCGAGGTGGTCGCCTCCGGCGCCGCCTGCTTCTTCGCGGCCGGCAACTGCGGTGAGAACTGCCCCAGCGGCGCCTGCCACCCCTCGGGCATCGGCCCCGGGAAGTCCATCCACGCAGCCAACAGCCTGGCGGAGGTCATCACCGTCGGCGCAGTCAACACCCGGCACGAGCGCATCGGGTACTCGTCCCAGGGACCCGGAATGTTCCACCAGGAGAAGCCCGACCTCGCGTGCTACTCGCACTTCTTCGGCAACTTCGGCCCCGGCCGTCCCGGCGGGGAGACCGACAGCCCCTTCGACAACGGCACCTCGGCGGCAACGCCGGTCGCGGCCGGTGTCGGGGCGCTCCTGTTGTCGTCTCGGAACACCCTCAGCCCGGATCAGCTCCGGGACGCACTCCTCGGTGGGTTGCACAACGTGACCGGGAAGGACTGGGACGCCGACTACGGTCGTGGCATCGTGAACGCTGCGGCGTCGTACAGCGCGCTGCACGCCTAGACGGTCTGGAGGCGCCCTGTGCGGTGGCTGATCACGGTGCACGTCGACTACGACTCGGCCGCCCTCAGCGACGCCGTGGCCGCTGCGGAGGGGATGCTGCGCGAGGAGGATCCGATCCCGCTGGGTGACGACGAACTGGCGCTCTTCGCCGACGGCCCGGTCGACCTGCCCGTCCGCCTTCAGGCATCCAGCGACGTGGTCAAGGTGAGCCCGGACTCCGAGCCGACGGCGTACTGAGCGAATCGGCTGGCCTCCACACGTGACCTCCCAGGAACTGGTACTGGAAGCCGCCGGCACCCTGGCCGTCTGCCTCGGTGTGGGTGTCCTCGCCGTGCTGGCCTCCGACCGTGCGGCCCGGTGGCTACCGGTGCCGGCCGTCGTACTCGAGATCCTCGGCGGCATCCTCGTGGGACCTGCGGTACTCGGGCTCGCCCACGACAACGAGATCGTCTCGGCGTTCTCCGAGCTCGGGCTGACGGTCCTGATGTTCCTGGCCGGCTACGAGATCCAAATGGCCCGCATCGCCGGCGCACCGCTGCGCTCGGCGGGCATCGCGTGGGGGATGTCCCTGGCGATCGGCCTCGGGGCCGGCATAGCGATCGTGAAGCTGGCCCGACCTGAGGACGATGTCTCGACCGGGATTCTCATCGGACTGGTCTTCGCCACCACCGCTCTGGGAACCGTGCTCCCGATCCTCCGGGACACCGGCGACCTGGAAACCCGATTCGGCACGTTCATACTCTCGGCCGGGGCGGTGGGCGAGTTCGGCCCGATCCTCGCCATCGCCTTGCTGCTGTCCGGGCAGCGCCCGCTGCACGTTGCGCTCACGCTCGTGGCCTTCGTGGTGATCGCTGCACTGATGCTGGTGCTGGCCTCGCGACCACACTCGCCGCGACTGGCCCGGCTCCTCGGCCACACCCTGAAGACCAGCGGACAGCTCAGCGTGCGCGTCGTGATGCTCGTGGTGATCCTGCTGGCCTGGACGGCCGGCGAGCTGGGACTCGACGTGCTGCTCGGCGCCTTCACGGCCGGGCTGGTCGCCAGGCAGTTCTTCTCCGGTCAGGACGAGGAGACCCAGGAGCAGACGCTGGTCCGGCTCGAGGGCATCGGGTTCGGGTTCCTGGTGCCGATCTTCTTCGTCGTCAGCGGTATCCGCTTCGAGCTGGACGCGCTGCTTTCCGGGGGATCCGCTCTCCTGTTGCTCCCCATCTCCCTGGTCCTGTTCCTCATCGTCCGTGGCGTGCCGACGTTCGCCGCTCTCCGCGGCTCGCTGTCTGGGCGGGACCGGGTCGGGGCAGGCATCTACACAGCGACCGCACTACCCCTGGTCGTGGTGATCACCTCTATCGGTGTGGAACGCGGCGAGCTCACCGAGGCCACCGCGGCGGCACTCGTCGGCGCGGGCATGCTGTCGGTGCTGGTGTTTCCCCTCACAGCCACGCGCGTTCGGCGGGTCGCACCGGTGAGCGGCGAGGGGTGGAGTGACTCGTCCGACGCCCTGTAGCCCACCTGCAGGAGAGAAGCGTTGCGTTACCCGCCAGCTGGACTCGGCGCCGCTACCCTGTGACGGTGATCCGTCTGCTGGTCCGGGCCCTCATCTTCCTGGGGTCCGCTGCGCTCGGACTCGCGGTCGCGGCCCAGCTGCTCGACGACGTCGAGGTGACCACAAGCGGCTTCATCACCGTGGTCCTGATCTACGCCGTGATCCAGAGCGTCATCTCGCCGTTCCTGGCCAGGTTCGCCGCCAAGAACGCCTCCGCGTTCCTCGGCGGTGTCGGACTGGTCGCGACCTTCGTCGCGCTCGTCGCCGCCACGGCGCTCGGCGACTCCCTGACGATCACCGGGGGCGTCGAGACCTGGATCGCCGCCACCGTCATCGTGTGGCTCGTGACCGCGCTCGCCACACTCCTTCTGCCGTTCGCCCTGGTCAAGGCCGGAGTGGAGTCCGCTCGGGAGCGACGTTCGGACTAGGCCGCTCGGCCGCCACCTCGTCTGACTGCGGCCGGCCCGCTCAGACCGGGTCCAGGTCGGCGACCCGGAGCCGGAACACCTGGAGCCGCAGGTCGTAGTACTTGTCGGTCTCCCCGACCCACTGCATACCGAGTCGTCGTGCCAGCTTCTCGGCCCGCGCGTTCGCCGGGCGCATCACGGCGAACAGCTCGTGAGCCGACTGCCCGAACGCCCAGGTGGCCACCGCCCGCGCAGCCTCGGTCGCGTACCCACTCCCCCAGTGATCCGGCGCGAACTGCCACGCGAGCTCGAGGTCCTCCTCGTACGGCGGCATCCGGCGCAGGGTGATCGACCCCAGGAGCACGTCGTCCTCATGTCGTCGGACTGCCCAGTGACCCACGGGCGGGTCGAGCTCGGCGTCCTCCTTGGCCCACCGCGCGAGCGCGGCCCTCATCTCGGCCTCGTCGTGCACGGGGTCCATCGCCGGTGTGAGCCAGCGCGTGACTTCCTCGCGGCCGAAGATGGACAATGCCGCGGCCGCATCGTCGTCGACCCACGGCCCGAGGATCAGACGCTCCGTCGTGAGTGGCACCTGCTCGATCGCCATCATGCGCGACTCCTTGTCGGTCGTGGAGAGATCCCGTGACCTCTTCAACAACGGCGCCGTGGCATTCCTTCCGGCCCCCGGCCGGACGTGGAGCTCCGCTGGCCCCCGGCACGGATGCCGGAGGCCAGCGGACTCGCTGGTCGGAGGTCAGCGACCAACCAGCTCCCCTGCCTCAGGGACGGCCACCGACGCGTCGTCGTACGACGTGTCCTGCCCGGCTCCTGTCCCTCGACGTCGTCGGTCGAGCCTTCGACGGTCAGGTGGGGCAGGACCCGGTCCAGCCACGCCGGCAGCCACCAGTTGGCCTTGCCGAGCAGCGCCATCGTCGCCGGCACCAGCACCATCCGGACGATGGTGGCGTCGACGAGGATCGCGGTGGCGAGCCCGAGCCCGAGCATCTTCAGCGACGGCACCGGGCTGGCGACGAAGCTGAGGAAGACCACGATCATGATCAGGGCGGCCGAGGTGATGACCCGCCCGGTTCCGGCCAGTCCCCGGGCGACCGACTCGACGTTGTCGCCGGTCCGGTCGAACTCCTCCCGGACCCGCGAGAGCAGGAACACCTCGTAGTCCATGGACAGCCCGAACAGGATCGGGAACATGATCACGATGATGATCGAGGTGATCGGCGTCGGGCCCTCGAGGCCGATCAGGCTGCTCCCCCAGCCCCACTGGAAGACCGCGACCAGGACGCCGTAGGCGGCGCCGATCGACAGCAGGTTCATCGCGGCCGCCTTCAGCGGCACCACGACCGAGCGGAACACCATCATCAGCAGCAGGAACGAGATCGCGATCACGACGCCGATGAAGAGCGGGAGCGTGTCCCTCAGCTGGGTGTTGACGTCGTCGGTGACCGCGGTGATCCCCGAGATGTAGACGTTGCCGGGGATCAGCTCACGGACCTGATCGATGGCGATCGAGGTCTCGAGGTCGGCCGGGCCCGTGGTCGGGATCGCCGTGAACACCGCGGTCCCGCCGTCGGCGGAGATCTGCGGCTCGCTCACCGAGACGATCCGCGGGATCGAGGCGATGTCCTCGGTCAGCCCGGCAGGTCGGCGGCGTCGACGCCGGGAGCGTCCAGGTCGACCACCACCAGCAGGGGACCGTTGAACCCGGTGCCGAAGCCGTCGGCGAGCAGGTCGTAGGCCTGTCGGTGCGTGGTCTCGGCGGGGGCGTCACCGGCCGCCGGGAAGACGGTCTGGATCCACAGCGTGGGCGCGGCGAGGGCGAGCAGCGCGACGACGGCGCCGAGCAGGTACGGCCACGGGCGCCCGGACACCCGGTGCCCGAAGCGCCACCAGGCGGTGTCCTCGGCGCGCGCGGCGGTGCGGTGACGACGGATCAGCTCGGCCGCTGTCGATCCGGTCGCCCAGCAGGCTGAGGAGCGCCGGGAGCAGGGTGACGGCGGCCGCGACCGCGAAGAGCACCATCAGGGCGGTGGCGAGCCCGATGGACGTGAGGACCCCGAGGCCGGTGAGGGCGAGAGACGCCGTCGCGACGATGACGGTCCCACCCGCGAAGACCACGGCAGCACCCGACGAGCCCATCGCGTTTGCCGAGTGCACGGGTGTCGTCCTGGCCGGCGGCACGGTTCTCCCGGTAGCGGACCACGATGAACAGCGCGTAGTCGATCCCCACGCCCAGGCCGACCAGGCCGGCGATCGGGATGGCGGAGGCGGACACGTCCATCGTGCCGGCGAGCAGCGTGATGGCCCCGATGCCGGCGCCGACGGCGACGATCGAGAGGCCGATCGGCACGACGGCGGCCACGAGGGTTCCGAACACGACCACCAGGACGAGCAGCGCGACCAGGAGCCCGATCCCCGCGTGGCCGGTGTCGTCCTCGGCGTTGAGGAACACGGCGTCGCCGCCGAGCTCGACCTGCAGTCCCGGCACCTCGACTCCGGACACGGCGTTCGAGAGCACCGTGAACGCCGGCTTGCCGATCTCACGCTGCGGCGCGTCGAGGGTCATCTCGGCGTACCCGATCCGGCCGTCCTCCGAGACGGTGCCGGCCGCGAACGGGTCGCTCACCGACGCGACGTGGTCGAGGGTGGCGACGTCGGTCAGCACCGCGTCGACGTCGGCTCGGTGGCTCTCCAGCGTCTCGCCGTCCTCGGCCGCGAAGACGACCAGGACCTTGCCCTTGGCCGCCTCGGGGAAGCCCTCGTCGAGCAGGTCGAGGGCGCGTGCGCTCTGGCTGTCGGGGACACTGAACTGCTCGGTGAAGGTGCCGCCCCCGGTGGCGGCCAGGAAGAACACGGTCGCCATCACGAGGACCCAGCCCGCGATGGTGCGCCAGGGGTGCCTGGCACTTGTCATTGCGATGCCACGGGTGAACCTGTCCATGATCCTGCCTTTCGAGGGTGCGTGGGTGTTGCTCATGGACGGAAGCTAGGCAGCGATGTGGTGAGCGGGTATCACCACACGTGGTGAATCACGTGGTGATCCGGGGTCGTCCAGGCTCAGCGAACGCCCTTGACGGGCACGATCGCGAAGGCGCCGAGGATGGCGCAGATCCCGGCGACGGCGTACAGCACGCCGTAGCTGCCGCCCGACGCGGCCAGGATGGCCGGCGCGACGGCCGGGGCGAACGCGTAGGGAAGGGCGTTGGCCATGTTGAAGACACCGAGGTCCTTGGCGGCGTTCTCCGTAGTCGGGCAGCACGTCGGTGACGAGCGCGAGGTCGACGGCCATGTACATGCCGAAGCCGAGGCCGCTGATGGCCATGCCGACGAGGAAGCCGTTGAAGTCGCTGGCCACGGCGACCCCGAACAGGGCCACGCCGTACACCGTCGAGGCGGCCACGACGAAGACCTTGCGCCTGCCCGTCCGGTCCGAGAGCCGGCCACCGACCAGGGAGGCGAAGACCAGGACGACCGACTGGACCAGGGTGGCGACGAAGATCTGGCGCGGTACCTCTGTCCTCGGCGCTGCCCGATCCTGTCGATCAGGTAGTAGGCCTGGTACGTCGTCAGGAAGGCGTAGGCAGAGATGAACAGGAAGCGGCCGGCGAAGGCCCAGGCGAAGTCCGGGACTGCGACGCGGGTTGAAGTAGAACGCGCCCGACGAAGTCGCGCACCGACCAGGGCTGCTTGTCCTCCGGAGCGAGTCGCCGGTCCTCCAGCGTGGCCACGAAGAGCAGGACGAAGAAGCCGCCGATCGCGCACGGCGCCAGGAACATCGCGACCTGGTGACCGGTGAACAGCTGGACCAGGAACGTGCCGACTGACCGAGGCGATGGGCAGGCAGACACCCAGCACGCCGGAGACCGATGCCGCGCTGCTCGACCGGGACCTGGTCCGGCAGGACCGCGACGAGGGCGGACTGCAGGGCGCTGAAGAACAGCTGGGCCACGCACCAACCGGCCAGGACGACCGGGATGCTGGGAGCCACCGCGACGACGCAGGATGCCGAGACATGCCGCCCGCCAGCCCGGCGAGCATCCAGGGTCGCCGCATCCCCAGCCGGCGAAGACGTGCGGTCGCTCAGCCTGCCGAAGAGCGGGTTGCCGATCGAGCGCCAGGAGGCCGCCGACGCCGGTGACGAGCGCCAGGCTAGCCCGGCGCCTGATCGACCCCGACCAGCGACCTGACCTTGAGGGCCAGGGTGACCAGCAGCGGCGCGATCAGCATCAGGGCGATGCTCATGTAGGCCAGCGCGTACGTCACGACGAAGCCCCAGCCGACGCGGTCGGCCGGCGGAGCGTCGCCCCTGGAACTCGACAGGTCACGCATGGAGCTCCCCTCGGGGCGTCCAGAAGGATGCCGCGGCCGCAGACAGGCGGGTGCCCAGCGTATTCGCGCTGAGCGTCTGTGACACGGACTACCGTGTGCCACGCGGCCCAGGTATCGCTGGGCCGTCGTTGACTCGCCACAGGAGTCGGGGATGTCCACCCCTCTGCTGGAGACCAAGCTGTTCCTCCCCCGCCCGCGCCGTGGCCTGGTGCCCCGGCCCCGCCTGCGCGACCGACTGCACCAGGGGCTCGCAGCGAAGCTGATGCTCGTCTCCGCACCGGCCGGCTTCGGCAAGACGACCCTGCTCGTCGACTGGATGGCAGCCGTATCCGCTCTCCGACGGCGAGACCTCCACTGCCTGGTTGTCGCTGGACGCGGGCGACAACGACCCCGCGACGTTCTGGACCTATGTGATCGCCGCGCTGCGCACCGTGGCGCCCGACATCGGCGCGAACGCGCTCGGGCTGCTGCAGGAACCCCAGCCGCCGCCCATCCAGCTCGTGCTCACCACCCTCCTCAACGACCTCGGCGCCGTGGAGGTCGACGTCGTGCTGCTGCTCGACGACTACCACGTCATCGACTCGACTCGAGGTGCAGACCGGCATGGAGTTCCTGCTCGACCACCTCCCGCCCGGCCTGCACCTGGTGATCGCCAGTCGCGCCGACCCGGCGCTGCCGCTCCCGCGGTTGCGGGCCCGGGGCGACCTCGTCGAGATCCGGGCCGCCGACCTGCGCTTCACCGCCCGACGAGGCGGCGTCCTACCTCAACGACGCCATGGGCCTGCAGCTCTCCCCGGGCGGACGTGACCGCCCTGGAGGGGCGCACCGAAGGCTGGATCGCCGCGCTCCAGCTTGCTGCACTCTCGATGGCCGGACGAGACGACGTCGCCTCCTTCATCGCCGGTTTCGCGGGCGACGACCGCTACGTCGTCGACTACCTGGTCGAGGAGGTCCTGCAACGTCAGCCGGAGGACGTCCAGACGTTCCTGTTGCAGACCTCGGTTCTCGACCGGCATGACCGGCTCCCTGTGCGACGCCGTCACCGGGCAGGACGGCGGCCGGGCCATGCTGGAGGCACTCGACCGGGACAACCTGTTCCTGGTCCCGTTGGACGACCGCCGCCAGTGGTACCGCTACCACCACCTGTTCGCCGACGTCCTGCAGGCCCGGCTCCTCGACGAGCAGCCCGACCGCATCGGCGACCTGCACCGGCTGGCCAGCAGCTGGTACGAGCAGAACGGCGACCGGGCCGAGGCGATCCGGCACGCGATGGCCGGCGGCGACTTCGCGAGCGCGGCCGCCCTGATCGAGCTGGAGATGCCCGCCCTGCGCAGGGACCGGCGAGAGGCGACGATACGCGGCTGGCTCGAGAGACTTCCCGACGAGGTGCTCCGCGTCCGGCCGGTCCTCTGCAACGACCTCGCAGGAGCGCGGATGTCGACCGGCACCTTCGAGGGGGTCGAGGAGCTGCTCGAGTGACGCCGAGCGATGGCTGGACGCCAGCGAGGAGCCGCAGGCGACGCCGACCGACATGGTCGTCGTGGACCAGGACGAGTTCCGTCGGCTGCCGGCCGAGGTCGCCGTCCACCGCGCCGGGCTGGCGCTCGTGCGAGGAGACGTCGACGCCACGGTCGAGCTTCGCCCGGCGCGCGCTCGACCTCGCGCTGGAGGACGACCACCTCGCACGGGGCGCCGCCTCCGCACTGCGGGGGCTGGCGGCGTGGTCGACCGGCGACCTGGAGATGGCCCACGCGTCGTACGCCGACTGCCTGGTCGACTTCGAGCGGATCGACCACGTCTCCGACGTGCTCGGCTGCTCCATCACGCTCGCCGACATCCAGGTGACGCAGGGTCGTCTGCGCGCGGCGATGCGCACCTACGAGCAGGCGCTTGGAGCTCGCCTCCCGCCACGGCAGCCGGCTCCTGCGCGGGACCGTGGACATGTACGTCGGCAGGGCCGCCCTCCACCGGGAGTTCGGCGACCTGCCCGCCGCCCGGCGTGACCTGACCCGGAGCCGCGAGCTCGGCGAGCACGCCGGCCTGCCCCAGAACGCCTACCGCTGGCGCGTGGTCATGGCGCAGGTCTGCGAGGCAGAGGGAGACCTGGAGGCTGCGATCGGCCTGCTCGACGAGGCGGATCGACTGTACGAAGGAGACTTCTCGCCCAACGTCCGGCCCGTTCCCGCGCTCCGGGCACGGGCGTGGATCCGTCAGGGACGGGTAGACGACGCGCTTGTCTGGGTCGGCCAGCGAGGGCCTGTCGCGTGGCGGACGACCTCAGCTACCTGCGCGAGTTCGAGCACGTCACCCTGGCCCGGGCGCTCGTGGCCGAGCACGCCCAGCAGGGCGACGAGAGGAGTCTCGACCAGGCGCTCGAGCTCCTGGGTCGCCTGCTGCGAGCAGCGCAGGACGGGCACCGGCACGGCTCGGTGATCGAGATCCGGGTGGTGGAGGCACTCGCGCACCAGAAGCGGGGAGACATGACCAGTGCGCTGGCGTCCCTCGAGGGGGCGCTGAGCCTGGCGGAGCCCGAGGGATACGCCCGCACGTTCCTCGACGAGGGTGCACCCATGGCGGCCCTGCTGACTGCCACCGCCGACCGCGGCAGCGCCACGCCGTATGTCCGCCGGCTTCGGGCCGCTCTCGGGGTGACCCCGGACCGCAGCTCGCGGCCCCGGCGATGGTCGAGCCGCTGAGCAGTCGCGAACGTGACGTGCTCCGGCTCCTGGGCACCGACCTCAACGGCCCGGAGATCGCGCGTGAGCTCGTGGTGTCACTGAACACGGTGCGGACCCACACCAAGAACCTCTACATGAAGCTCGGCGTGAACAACCGCCGGGCCGCACTCCGCCGCGCCCGTGAGCTCGACCTGCTGTAGCCGTCCGGACGTCGTCGCCAAGCGGCGGGACCCGGGGGATGCCGAGTTTCACCACCTCGTTCACCACCTGTGGTGAAGCCTGCTCACCACATCGGCTTCTAACGTCCGGGTCATGAGCACACACCACGCCACGTCGGGTTCCAGCCGTGGAGGACGACTGGTACCTGATCCGCATCCAGGGCCACCTCGACCAGAGGTGGACCTCCTGGTTCGACGGGCTGGCGCTCACCCACGACGGAGACGGAACCACGCTCCTCCAGGGTCACGTAGCCGACCAGGCCGCGCTGCACGGGCTGCTCACCAAGGTCCGGGACATGGGACTGCCCCTGGTCTCGGTCACCCGCGAAGGCCGCCCCGTCAACTCCCCAAGCACCGACGAACCATGAGAACTTGGCGCGATGACGCACAGGCCCACGACGTTCTTCGAGACCCCTCGCCTGCGGGCTCGATCGTTCTCCGCTGCGGACGTCGAGGCGTTCGTGGCCTACCGCGCGGACCCCGACGTCGCGCGCTACCAGAGTTGGAGCGACTACACGCCCGAGCGCGGTGAGGCCTTCGTGGAGTCCTTGCAGGGAGCCAGGCCGGGCGTGCCCGGCGAGTGGTTCCAGCTGGCGCTGGAGGCGAGGTCGGACGGGACGCTCGTCGGAGACCTCGCACTCAAGGTGGACGCTGACGAGCCCCGCGAAGCCGAGGTCGGTTTCACGCTCGCGCCGACCCAGCAGGGCATGGGCTACGCCACCGAAGCCCTGGAGGCGCTCCTCGGCTACGCGTTCGCGACGTTCGGGCTGCACCGCGTCGTCGCCGTCACCGACGCGCTGAACGCTCCGCCGGCTGCGTTGCTGGAGCGGGTGGGGATGCGTCGCGAAGGGCACTTCGTCGAGAACATCTTCTTCAAGGGTGCGTGGGGCAGCGAGTTCCTCTTTGCGCTCCTCGAGCGGGAGTGGTCCGCAAGGAAGTGACACGCCCCGTCACGGACCACACCTCGCCTGTCAGGCGTCTGCCCTGGTCGCGACTGGTCTGTCGTACGCCGCCGGTGTGAAGCCCTTGACCAAGAGCCAGATCGCAAGCGTCACCTCGAAGATGCCGCCGGGGATCAGGAGCACGAGGCTGATCGGGGCTCCGAACATCTCGGCCGCGGCGCCGGCCATGTGCAGCGCGTAGCCGACAAATCCCCAGCCCGCCAACCACGCGGGGACCAGGCCGGACCGGTACAGCAGCGCGCACAGGAACAGGCAGCCGAACGCGAGCGAGAGCTGGCCGATCTGGTACGCCGTCTCGTTCGCGTCCACCGCGAGCGACCCCAGTGCCTGGGCAACGTCCGGGGCCAGGTGTCCATCGTCAGCTTGGTCGGCGAGCGGGATGATCATGAGCAGCGCGAGCACACCGACGGTCATCATGGCCATCTCGAAGACCATCGTGGCCAGATAGGCCACCGCGGTCCGCTTGCCGTGGCGCTCCAGGACCGGGAAGAAGAAGACCGCCTTGCCGATGTCGACTGCGGTGGTCGCGACCATCAGGAACGCCCCGAGGGCCAGGGTGGTCTGCTGGGACCCGACGCTGGCAAGGAAGTCGTTGCCGTCGACGACCGAGTTGACCAGGATCGAGCCGGTCCCGTAGATGACGAACCCGGCCAGGAACAGACCTCCGATCAGCCGTGACGTCCACATCCTGGAGGCGGTCCGCGGTTCTGTGACGTCGGTGGGTACGCCGTCGCCGGCACCGCCGTTCGGGATCAAGGCTGGTGTTCTGGTGGTCATGTCGACTCGTCTGTGGTGCAATCGGTCGTGCGACTAGACCGGCGTCGGCACCGGTGGCGGTGCCTCCGACGGGGGTGCTTCGGCCGGACGTGCCAGTGAGTCTGGGTCACCCTCGACGTGCAACTCGGGCAGCCATTCCAACCAGCTGGGCAGATACCAGTTCCAGTCGCCGAGGAGCGCCATCGCGGCGGGTACGACGACCATGCGGATGAGGGTGGCGTCCACGAGCAGCGCAACGCCGACCCCGAAGCCCATCTGCTGGAACATGACCAGCTGCCCAGCGGCGAATCCGGCGAAGACGACGACGATGATCAGCGCAGCGCCGGTGATGATGCGGCCGGTCGCGGCGATGCCGTGCACGACGGCCTGGTTGGTGTCGCCGGTCTCTGCGTAGCGTTCCCTGATTCGGCTGAGCAGGAAGACGTGGTAGTCCATCGAAAGTGCGAACAGCACCGAGAACAGGAAGACCGGCACCCAGGCTTCGACGCGTTCGACCTGCTGGAAACCGAGCAGGTCGGCGCCGACCCCGTGCTGGAAGACCAGGACGAGCAGTCCGTACGCCGCGCCGACCGAGAGGAGGTTGAGGACCACGGCAGTGGCGGCGACGACCAGGGAGCGGAAGACCAGGGTGAGCAGGAGAAAGCTGAGCCCGAGGACGAAGGTGAGCACGATCGGCAGCCACTTGTTGATGACGTCGGAGTAGTCGACGTTCTCGGCGGTGGTGCCGCCGACCAGGACGTTAGTTTCGGTCCCGCCGAACGCGGCGGGAACCAGGTCGGTGCGGAGCCGGTCGAGCCCTCGGCGGGCCTGGGAGTGGTCGGGGTCACCGACCAGCGGAATGCTGATGAGCGCGACCTGGCCGTTCTCCGCGATCTGCTCTTGTGCCCGGCCGAAGTCCGGGTCGTCGGCCACGGACTCCTCGAATGCGGCGATGGCAGCCGTGACCTCATCGGACGTGACGTCGCCGGAGACGACCACCTGAGCTGGGTCGGTCGTCGACGTGCCCGGGAAGCTCCGCTCCAGCGCCAGGGCGCCGGACTTGGCGAAGGTGTCGTCGGGCAGCGAGTTGACCCCGGAGGTACCGGTATGGAGCCCCAGCACCGGGAATGCCGCGGCGAGCAGGACCAGCACGCCGGCGGCCAGGAAGGTCGCCGGACGGCGGACCACGGCACCCACGGCCCGGGTCCAGAACGGGCTCTCGGCGGGATGGTCGCGGCCGACGATTGGCAGCCGCAGAGCGTTGACGCGGTCGCCCAGCAGGGACAGCAGGGCCGGGAGCAGGGTGATTGCGGCCGCCATGGTGACCACGCCGACGATGATCGCGCCGAGGGCCAGGCTGCGCAGGATCGTGTCCGGGACCAGGAGCAGGCCGAGGAGGGCCACGACGAAGGAGCTCCCGGAGAACAGGACTGCCTTGCTGCTGGTGCCGCCGGTGGCGATGATCGCGTCGACCTTGTCGCGGCCGGCCTGCCGCTCCTCCCGAAATCGGGAGAGCACGAAGAGGCTGTAGTCGATGCCCAGCGCGAGCCCCATCGCGGTGATCATGTTGACGATGAAGAACGACAGGGACGTGACCTGACCGAGGACCGAGGAGAGGGCGACGGTCACGATGATGGACATGATCGCGATGCTCATCGGGATGAACGCGGCCACCAGGGCGCCGAAAACCAGGATCAGCACGATCATCGCCGCGGGCAGCCCGAACTTCAGCTCGCCGTTGGTCAGGTCGGACTCGGAGAGCTCGTTGAAGTCGTGGTCGAGGGTGTTGACGCCAGTGATGTCGACGACGAAGGCGTCGTCTGCATCGGCCGCGACGACCTCGTCCAGCACGTCGACGATCCCGGTCTCGGGTTCGTCACCCAGCACCAGGGTCACGACGGCCGCGTGCCCGTCCTCGGAGATGCCGGACTGGTCGGCTGCGTATGGATCCCGGACGGTCTCGGTCGCGCCCGTGCCCTCGATCGAGGAGCGGACATCGATGACGAAGCCCTTGAACTCCGGGTCCTCACTGTTGAGTTGGGCCGAGTAGATGACCACGGCATCGTCGATGCGGTCATTCTGGGAGAAGTTGTCTTCAAGCACCTGCTCGGCCTGCACCGAGTCCGGGCTGGTGGTGAGGCTTGCGTCGGAGGTGAACGCCGATCCGATGAGGGCCCCGATAGCCACCACCGAGGCAGCCAGGATCAGGCCCCAGACGGTCAGGATTCGCCACGGGTGGTGAGCCGAGACCCGTGCCAAATACTGGGTGAACGACGCTGACGGCGCCGAGTTGTCGACTGTGGTTGGGGCGGAGTGCTTGGACATGTCGTGCCTCTTGACCTGGACTCCTGAGAACGGGGCCTGCAGAGGACGTGTCGTTGGAGAGGATGGAGCGCGACGCGCCTTGGAATGCGAGTCGGTGGGGCCGCGCCGGCTGAACGAGGCTGACGCGCGAGGACCGGGCACATCGGCAACTGACTGGCTAACTACGCAGATCAGTGGCCACCAAGGCATACGACGAAACACGTATCGACGAGTTCCTCATTTGACGTTACGCGCGCCGAACCCTGAGCGCAATGGCGGCTTTCGACACCCGGTCATCCGTTACGGGTGAGCCCGGACGGTGCCCCTCAGGAGAAGGTATGACGGGAGGTCTCATGAGCGAGGACGCGAGTGCTGCCGCTTCTCAGGAGCGGCCGCACAGCTCCCGGTTGGCGGTGTTGCTGGCCGCGGCGATGTTCGTGCTCGTCGTCGACACCTCGCTGATGAACGTCTCGATCTCCGCGGTGGTCGAGGATCTCGACACGACGGTGAGCGGCGTCCAGTCGGCGATCGCGCTCGAGGCTCTGGTCTCGGCCGCGTTCATCCTGATCAGCAGCAAGGTGGGCGACCTCATCGGTCGCAAGCGGGCCTACGTCCTGGGCCTCCTCGCCTACGCCATCGGCGCCCTGGCGATGACGCTGGCCCAGAACCTGATCACGATCATCATCTTCTGGGCGATCATCGGAGGTTTGGGGGCATCGCTGCTGCTGCCCGCCATGCAGTCCCTCATCCACGGGAACTTCGAAGGGGCGGCTCGCAAGAAGACCTACGCCCTGGTCGGGGCAGCGGCGGCCATTGCCGCCGCGGTCGGGCCGCTGCTCGGGGGTTTCGTCACGACGTACCTGTCGTGGCGGGTCGGCTTCTTCCTCGAAGTCGTGGTCATCGCGGTGGTGCTCGCCAACATCAAGATGGTCCGCGACGTCGCCTACACGGGCCCTCGGCAGCATCGACGTGGTCGGCGCGGTCCTCTCCGTCGTGGGTATGGGCGGTGTCGTCCTGGGCATCCTGGTCTGGCAGGAGGGCGGCGAGGCCGTGGGGGCGCTCATCGTGACTGGCCTCGTCGGGCTCGTCGCGCTGGCGTACTGGCTGGTGCGACGCAAGCGTCAAGGGAAGCCGACGTTGCTCGACCCGGACCTGTTCCGCTTCCCGCACTTCAGGATCGGGATCTCCCAGCAGATGTTGCAGCAGATCACCCTCGGCGGCGCGATGATCGTGCTCCCGATCTTCTTGCAGATGACGCTCGAGTACAACGCGATGCAGGCAGGGCTCTCGCTCGCCCCCTTGTCGCTCAGCATGTTCGCGGTGGCCATGCTTGCCGGGCGTAAGTCCGGCAAGAGCGTCGCTCGAGCAGCGTCGTCCGCGCGGGGTTCGCGCTCACGACAGTGGGAATGGCCCTGATCATCCCGCTGGTCCCTCGAGCCGACTTCGGCTGGTGGCTGATCGGCCCCCTGCTGCTGGCGGGTTCCGGCCTGGGTCTGTTGGTGTCCCAGCTCAACAACTACACCTTGGCACCCATCGAGGAGGAGCGGGTCAGCGAGGCTGCTGGCGTGAACTCGGCCGCAGGGTCGTTCGGGCTGTCGTTCGGCCTGGCGGTGGCCGGAGGTCTGATGCTGGCTGCCCTCTCCCTGAGCTTCAACGAGATGACCCAGGCGAGCACGGTGATCCCACCCGACCAGCAGGAGCAGATCGCCGAGACTCTCGAGGACGATGCTCAGGTGATGAGCAACACCCAGATCGACGCCTTGCTGGCTGAGGAGCCCGAAGCGGTCCAGGAGGAGATCCTCCGGATCAACTCCTCACGCGCAGAGACCTCTCCCTCCAGATGGCGCTCCTCGTGTCCGTCCTCGCCAGCCTGATCGGGCTGGTCAACTCGTTCCGCATGGCGCGCCTTCCAGAGATAACCCCGTCTGCCTCGGCCGAGGGCACGACCTTGGGCTGACTGCGCCTCGGCGATGCGTGGTACCTGCGGCTGCGTCCGCCTCACCCACTCCGGGTGAGGCGCCGGTCGACGCGCGCGGACATGCTGCGAGTGAGTTCCTCAATGGGAAGGACTGACATGTCTCAGTACGCGGACACTCCTCCAGGCGGCACGGCCTCGAAGTACCCCCCGGCCTCGCCGTGGGTGGGATGGATCGGATTCGCAGCCGTCATCATGATCCTGCTCGGGAGCCTGCACATCTTCCAGGGCCTCGTGGCGCTGTTCAAGGACGAGTACTTCATCGTCGGGGAGAATGGCCTGGCGGTCAACGTGGACTTCACGGCATGGGGTTGGGTGCACATCATCTGGGGGATCGTCGTCGTTCTCGCCGGTTTCGGGGTGTTGGCCGGAAAGATGTGGGCCCGCATCATCGGCGTGCTTCTCGCCTTGGTGAGCGCGATTGTCAACGTCGCCTTCCTCGCGGCGTACCCGTTCTGGTCGTTGATCATGATTGCGCTCGCCGTGGTCGTGATCATGGCTCTGACGGTGCACGGGTCCGACATCAAGCCCGGCTGACAGACTCGGCGACCGAGGGGAGTTCGACGCCCTCGAGGCAAGGGCGGTGTCGTAACCAAGGTCTGTAGGTCACATCTTCATGACGCGCGATGTAGTAGTCCCGGAGACGGAGTCGCACCGACGCGACGGCCCGGTCCCCGACGCGCTCATCGGCGCGGCAGCGATCATCGCCGAGCGCGTGACGGTCACGGGACGGCTGGTCGCTCGGGTCGCCATGCCCGGTGCCCGGATCGTCCTCAACCCGCCGTTGGTCCCGTCGCGCCGGCGACCCGCTCGTCTCGTGGAGTCGCTCGTACGCCGGGGCCGGATCGAACGCATCGCGGCGGGTCGGGCACTGGAGCGGACAGTGGCCGTGCTGGTCCCAGCAGTAGTCACCCGGCTGATCGATCTGCTACCGCTCACGGACTTGATCCGGCAGAACCTGGACCTCGACGTGTTGATTGCCGACGTCGACCTCGACGCCGTCGCGGCCGGGATCGATATAGACGCGGTGGCGGCACGTATTGACCTGGACGCGATCCTGGATCGGGTCGACCTCACCAACCTCGTCAAGGACCGCGTCGACCTCGACGCCATCGTGGGCAGTGTCGATATCGACGCGGTCATCGACCGAATCGACCTCGCGGCGTTGGCTCAGGAGGTGATCGCCGCCGTCGACCTGCCCGAGATCATCCGACAGTCGAGCGGTTCGCTCGCCCTCGAGACGGTCCGGAGTGTGCGCATGCAGAGCATCGAGGCCGACCGGGCGGTTGAGCGGGTCATCAGCCGACTCCTGCCGCGCCGCCGCCTGCCGTCGGACGGCCAATCACCGGAGGATGTCGCGACATGAGCGCGGTTGACCCGATCGAGACACCCTCGACCGTCCCGACCGAGGCACGCGTGCACCAAGGCCACCGGGCAGGGATCGTCACTCGCCTGATCGCCGCCGGTCTCGACCTCGTCGTCGTGATCTGCGCGCTCGTCGCGGCCTACGCCGGATGGGCGGTCGTGCTCTTCGTCATTCACCCGAGGACGTTCGCTTTCCCACAGCCTTCCTCCGGGGTCATCTTCGTCGCCTACCTGCTCGTCGCGATCTCCTACCTCGCGATCTCATGGTCGGTCACGGGACGCTCCTACGGGCAACACGTCATGGGGCTGCGGGTCGCGGGTTCCGCCGGCAGACGACTGCATCTTGCACACGCGCTCCTGCGCGCCGCGTTCTGCATCGCGTTTCCGGTGAGCCTGCTCTGGGTCGCGGTGAGCGCGCGGAGCATGGCCGTGCATGACCTGGTCCTGCGCACGTCCGTGACCTACGACTGGACCTCGCGGAGGTAGACGAGCCTTGACCGGATCGGAGCGGGACCCCGTGACGAAACTCTCCATGCACGAGCAGCTCCCCTTCGACGAGGCGACGACGCCGCCCACGGTGTCCACCGGTGAACTCCCCAGGCTCGAGGACCTCGCGCGCTTGGTCTCAGAGGCTTACCACCGCTACCGGCCGAACAAGACCGGTGTGGTCGCTGACTACATCCCAGCCCTCGCGAGCGCGTCTCCGGACCTCTTCGGCATATGCGTGGTCGGCGCCCGGGGCCGGTTGTTCGAGATCGGCGACGTCGACACCGCCTTCTCCATCCAGAGCGTCTCCAAGCCCTTCGTGTTCGCCCTGGTGTGCGCGGAGGTCGGCTACGAGTCCGCCCGGCATCAGCTCGGCGTGAACAGCACTGGGTTCCCGTTCAACTCGCTGATGGCGGTCGAGTTGAACGACGACCGCACGATGAACCCGTTGGTCAACGCCGGTGCGATCGCGACGACCAGCCTGATGCCTGGCACCACGGCGGAGCAGAAGTTCGCGCGGATCCGCGACGGGCTGTCGCGCTTTGCCGGCCGCGAGCTCCACATGAGCGAGGACGTCTACGCGTCCGAGGCCGCTTCCAACCTGCGCAACCAGGGCATCGCGCACCTCCTGAAGAGCTACGGCCGTCTGTACTTCGATCCCGACGAGGCCACCGACGTCTACACCCGCCAATGCTCGCTCGACGTGACCGTCCATGACCTCGCGGCGATGGCCGCCACCCTCGCCAACGGCGGGGTCAATCCCCAGTCCGGCGAACGCGCCATCCCGCCAGGAGTGTGTCGGCGAGTGCTCGCGGTGATGGCGACCGCCGGCCTGTACGAGCTTTCAGGTGACTGGCTGTACGAGATCGGCATCCCGGGCAAGAGCGGCGTGAGCGGAGGCATCGTGACCGTGTCGCCCGGCAAGGGTGGCTTGGCCACCTTCTCCCCGCCCCTGGACCCCGCCGGCAACAGCGTGCGTGGCCAGCTGGTCACGAAGTATCTGTCCGAGCGGCTCGGACTCAACCTCTTCGCCTCCGAACCTTCCGCCCCCGCCCATCAACCCGGCAGCAGTTGAGCGAGCCTGGCGGCGAGGTTGCCGCCGTGACACAGCGAATCCCGATCAGCGAGGGCGTGTCGCCTGGTCACACGGGTACGCCGCGGCGTCGGCGGTCGGCAATGATCATGGCGCTTCCAGCGACCAGGAGCAGCAGCCCGAGCGCAAGCAGCTGGTAGAGACCCCGAGGTGCGCCGGTGTCGCCGAGGTCGCCGCCGGGAGTCCCACCCGTCCCGCCCTCCCCTGGTCCGATGGCCGGGCCGATGGCCGGGCCGGTCACGACGACGACAGTCGCGTGGTCGCGATCCCGGACGTCGCAGGGAGCGATCTGGGCGGTGGAGTCAGGGCCGCACAAGGGGTTGCCGTCCTGGTCGGTGGGGCTACCCGAGACGACGACCACGTTTGTGGTGTCCTCGTCGATGGTCGTCGTGCACTCGAACAACCCAGGTCTCGTCCGCCTCGTCCTCGAAGATGCTGTTCGGCGTGTCGAGCAGGTCGTCGCCGTCGCGGTCGCCCTTGACGTAGCTCACCGGTGAGCAGGTGTCGTCGGAAATGCTCTCGGCCACCCCGGCGAGCGGCACGTCGCCGGTGTTGGTGACTCGGTAGGTGTAGGTAACCCTCCCGGAGTCGACGACCCGGGTCGGCTGCGCGGACTTCTCCACGTGGATCGCCGGGTGGAACGGCTGGACACGCACCGCCGCCCAGTCGGCGACTCGGAACTCCAGGCCGACGGGCCGGCCGCCGATGCCGCCGACGATCCCCACGTTGGTCGTCGGGTTTGTAATCGGTGCCTGGCACTCGTAGACCCAGACCTCGGGTGGGTCGCGTTCGAGGACGTCGTCGTCGTTGCCGCCCTCCTTGTCCACCAGCACCGGCTCGCGGCAGGTGGGGAGGCCGGGCTGCGCGAAGTCACGCAGCCTGATCGCCTCCAGGGCGTCTTCGGCAGGGATGTCGCTGACCCCGACGTTGCGCACTTCGAAGGTGTAGGTCACCTGAGAGCCGGCGGGCACCAGTTCCGCGCTGACGGCCTTGGTGAGCTCGATGGCGGGGCTGATCACGCGGACCGTGGCGTCGTCGGTGTCCTCGTAGGTGTTGCCGAGCTGGTCCACCGCCACCACGCTCGCCACGTTGGTGTCGACGCCGGAGGGGTCGGTTATCGGTCGGCTGCACGTGAAGACCCACGTCTCGGGAGTCGTGTCGGCGCCGTCGAGCACACCGTCCTCGTCGGTGTCGCCCGACTGGTACACCGGGGCGCACTTGTCGTCGCCTACGCCGCTGATCTTGAGACCACTGGTCCCCGTGTTCCCGACATCGATCGTGTACGTCACGCTGCCGCCGCTGCGGACGACCGCTGCCGACGCCGTCTTCGTGAGTTCGAGGCTCGGCTCGATGACCTCCACCTCCGCGCTCGCCGTGCCGGTGACCCACTTGTCCTCGTCGGTGACCGGAGCGCCGTCGAAGAACGGCACTCCCACCGCGGTCACCGTGTTCTCCACCAGCGCGGGGCCGTTGCCCGGCGGGTCGTCGGCGTCCGCGCGCTCCAGGGTAGTGGAGCAGGTGTAGACCCAGACCTCGTCCGGGTCGAGCAGGTCGTCCCCGTTCGTGTCGCCTTCCACGAAGCTCAGCGGGGCACACTTGTCGTCGCTCGGTGGGGTCTCGGCGAGACTCAGCGGTACGTCGCCCGGGTTGCCGATCTCGTAGCGGTACTCGGCCGGTCGTGGGTCCGGTGTGTCCGGCCCGGCGACCGCCGGCGCGCCCGGGTCCAGCACGACCGGCACCAGCGCAGTCTTGGTGACGTCGAGATGCGGGCTGGACGGCATCCACGAACGCGGTGGCGTCGTCGGCGACGGTCGGCACCGGCAGCGGCGTCCCGTCCGCGTCGGTCGGTTGCCCGGTGATGTCCGCGTCGTTGGGGGTTGGACCGAAGACGGTGTTCGCGCAGGTGAAGATCCAGGTCTCGCCCGGGTCGAGTAACCCGTCGTCATCGGCGTCCCCCGACTGGTACGCCGCCAGTGAGTTGCATTGCGGGTCCACGACCCAGCCCGGGGCCGTCGTCGACGTACCGTCTTCGCGGGCCAGCGGAGCGTTGCCGTTGTTCTCCGCCTGGAACGTGTAAGTCACGGTCTCGCCCGGCGGGCTCGGCCCCGGATCCAGCAACACCACTTCGGGATCGGCCACCTTGGTGAGGTCGATCGCGGCGTTGACCACGACGACCGATGCGGTGTCCTCGTCGGTCACCGGCGGGTTCGGGCTGGGGAAGGGATCGCCGGTGACCGGGTTGAGCGGAACCGCAGTGACGTCCGCGGTGTTCACCACATCTGCGTCCGGCTCGTAGGCGCACTCGTAGGTCCAGCTCTCGCCGAGGTCCAGGACGTCGTCACCGTTGCCGTCGTCGACCAGGTTCGGCTCCTCGCACGGCGCGGTGTCGTCGTCGAGGTCGACGTCGGCCAGCGGCGTGTTGCCCGCATTGGTGACGACGTACTGGTAGTTCGCGGTCTCCCCCGCCGAGAGGACGTCCTCGTCCGCACCATTGACAGTCTTGTCGAGGGTGATCGACGGCGTGAACACGTCGACGTCGTCGCTGGCCTCGGCGGTGACCTGCTCGCCGGTCGGGTCGAGCCCGGTGACGTCCGCGTTGTTGACGAAGTTGCGTCCCCCGGCCGTCGTGGTTCTCGACAGGCGGACCGGTTGGGTGCAGGTGAACTGCCACGTTTCTCCGGGATCGAGCAGGCCATCCCCGTCGTCGTCACCGTCGTTGTCACCCGTGAGCGGCACGGGCTCGACCGGGCCGCACCGGTCGTCGGTGATCGCCACATCGGAAAGCGGCGTGTTCCCCGGGTTGGTGACCTCGTACTCCGAGGTGACGGTCGCCGGCGGGATGAGGTCACCGCGCACTTCGGTCGGCGAGTTGACCTTGTCCAGGGCGATCTCCGGCTCGTAGTCGAAGGAGTTGTAGATCGTGCACGTGACGATCTCCTGCTCGATCGGGTCGAGCACGAACTCGGGGTTCGCGGGGTCGACGAAGTCGTCCTCCACGACGCGCACCTCGCCGGCCTCGTTGCGGAGCTCGCAACGGTAGTCGTTGTCGGGTCCCGGTCTTCCGGGCGTGTGGTCGGCGCTGGTCGCCTCGGCCACGGTCGCGGTCGAGTCCTCCTCCGGCGGGTCGGGCTCCCACTGGAACTGCGCGAACCCGTTCTCGCTGGTGGGTACGGTCGCGGATGCCCCGGTCGCCCCGTTCGGGAGGATCCAGTCGAAGCCGGACCCGCCCGGCACGGTGGGGGTCACCGTGATGTCGCGACCTTCCTCGGGCGCATACGTCGCGTCGTCGGCGGTCTGCGCGAGCTTGCGCACCGTCAACGACGGTGAGCACAGCTGGAGCACCAGGCTGCGCATGAATGCCGCGAGGTTCTCGAAGTCGGTGACCAGTGCGACGTCGATGTCGTTGAGGTCATCCACGTTCGCCAGGTCGGCGTCGCGCACGACCTGGGGGCCCGAGATCTGGACCAGACGGTTCCGGCTGTTGGCGTTGTTCAGCGCGCTGCCGACACCGACCGCGAGCACGCGAGTGGGGCCGTCGAGGTCGTCGGGGTCGTCGGGATCGAAGTCGTCCTTGATGTCGTTGGCCTCCTCCACGGCACGGTCGATGGTCAGCTGGTTGGCCGGCCCCTGGTTCGTGTTGATCGCGACGTCCTGCTTGCGGAAGGGGTCTCCGGGCTGGTTGAAGTCGTACCCGGTCGGGTCGCCGTCGGTGACGTAGACCAGGAGCTCTGCGCCACGGGTGCCGGCCTGGTCCAGTCCCTGGTCCCAGTTCGTGTACTGGTTCGAGCTGTTCGCCGGGTTGAAGTTGCCGGGCAAGGTGGGGCTGCCGCTGCCCCTGTAGGAGTAGATGTTCACGTTGCCTGGGCGCGGCGGGATCGGGTTGTAGTAGTCCTGCAGGGCCTCGGCGAGGGCGCCACCGTTGGCCATCGACGTGTCGTCGATCTGGGTGCGCGGTGCGAGTACCTCGGACAGCGAGGCGAACTGGGTGACCCTCGCCGTGGAGTTGGTGTTCGTCAGTGCGGTCAACAGTTCGACGCCGGCCTCCCGCACGTCGTCCACGGCGTTGGACGAGCTGACCGAGCCCGACGCGTCCAGGACCAGGCTCAGCTCGAGACCGCAGGACTGCTCGATCGAGGGGTTGGGTCCGGGGGGCACTGCGGCGAGCGCCGGCGGCGTGGACAGCGTGACCGGCACCAGAAGGGCCGCCCCGAGGGCGCCCACCAGCGCGGCGGGACCAAGTCGTCTGCGCACGACAACCACCCTCCCCACGGAGGTCGGCGGCATCCTCACCTGTTACGGGTGAGGCACGGGTGGGCTCAGTCTAGGGCCGCGGGAGGAGTTGTCGAGGCACCGCGGCCTCACAGCGAGTCCCGGACGCGGCGCCATCGGGCGGCAAGGGGAGCCTCGTCAGCCTGAAGCTGTAGATGTCGCCGGAGGAAGTGGTGCACCGGCGGAGTTGCGGCGAAGCGCATCGCCAGGTTTCGCGCCACGAGGTGGAGGCGGGTGGCAGCCCAAAGGACTCAAGGCATATCTGCAATGATCTGGCCGGTCCGAAACCAGGCGGCGGCCGTCGGGGGCGCCTGCGAGTAGTCGACGGCACAACGGCGGTGTGAGGACGAGGCATCGGCTCCGACAAAGCGAGAGCCCGTCCCGTCGCCGCCGACCCGCGTGCGACACGCCGCGCTCCTTTGGTGAATCGGACCCCCGCTGCTGAGAGGCTCGCAGCGGCCGGAATCTGACACGAGCAAAGGATTGACGATGGACTCAATAACGAACGACTTCTGGGACGTTCTCCTGTGGAGTTTCTGGCTCTTCATCTGGATCACAGCGGTGTTTGTCTGGTTCCGCTGCGTCTTCGACATGTTCGGTGATCGCACGCTCAGCGGCTGGGCCAAGGCAGGGTGGGCCATCCTTCTCATCTTCGTGCCCTGGCTTGGCGCGCTCATCTACTTGATCGCGCGCGGTAGGAGCATGACGGAGCGGCAGGTGAATGCCGTCGCACAACAACAGGCCGCCCAGGAGAAGTACATCCAGGAGGTTGCCAGCACCACGGCCTCTCCAGCTGACCAGATCGCCAACGCCAAAGCGCTGCTCGACTCCGGGGCCATCAACCAGGCCGAGTTCGACACGCTGAAGGCCAAAGCACTGGCCTGACCGGGAGCTACCTCGGCCGCGCCCGCCCTGCGTCAACGAGACCGGCAGGCGCAGATGGGCTCGGGCGAATCGCGATGTGCGTGATGCAGCCCGCGCAGGGCGCAGCCTTCCCGGGACGGTCTGACGCGGCCGCTCTACCAGCAGAGCGCCCTCAAAGGTTGTCGCGCTTCGAGCGGGAGCCCGGGAATCCTGCTGCCATGCGAGGTGACAACGATGATTCTCGCAGCGGTCCCAGTCTGTACCCACACAGATCGACCGCACTCGAGGAGAACGACATGACCGCTACCTACACGTTCGACGTCTTTTCCAGCCTCGACGGCTACGGCGCTGCCCGCGCCAACTGGACCGGCTACTGGGGCAAGCAAGGCCCCGAGTTGCTCGACCACCGCCTTGCCGTGTACAGCGCCGATCAGCGGATGGTCCTCGGGGCCAACACGTATCGGGCATTCGCGCGGATGCTGGCCTCGAGCACCGAGGAGTCCGAAGTGCGTGACCCATGGGTCACTCGGATGAGGGGCCTGCCGACAACGGTGGTGTCGACGACGCTGGAAGGACCCCTCGACTGGCCGGACGCGACCCTCGTGAGCGGTGACGCCGTCGATGTCGTCGCCCGGCTCAAGGAGGAGTCCGAGGTGCCGTTGCGCTCGCACGGCAGCCTGTCGCTGAACCGGGCGCTCATGGCCGCCGGCTTGGTCGACCGCGTGCAGGTGACGCTCTTCCCCGTCATCACCGGTCAGACCGGGGAGGACCCGATCTTCCAAGGTGCGGCCGACTTCGACCTGGAGCTGGTCGAGAACCGGACGCTCGACGGTCACATCCAGGAGCTCATCTACCGACCCACCCTCCACTGAACTGCACCGGTGTGGTCCGGCGGGCTCAGCGGGTTGTCTTGGCGTGGATGGCGATTGAGCCGTTCGTGACCCGTCGCGTGACACGCGACGCCCTGAAGCCTCGGGCAGCGTGCGCGGGGTCGACTCATTCCACGGTGCGGAGGATCTGCTCGATCGACACGGTCCGCGACCTCATCTCGGACAGGTCGGTGGCCGTGCGGTTCTGGGCGTCGGAGGTGTTCTCCGCCAGATGCTCGTAGCGACGGATCAACTGGCGCAGGTCGTCCTCCTGGCCGGCCTTTATCTTGCTGGTGCGTAGCTGGACGAAGCCGGCGATCGCGAAGCCGGCCAGGGCCACGGCCGCCAGCGCGAGGGCTGTCACTGCCGCGGCATCCGGCCAGCTGAACGACTGTTGTGCCGCCATCGAGTACATCAAGAGTGCTCCTTGGGGGTGGGACCCATCACGGGTCCGAGGTGGTCAGGGTCTTGGCGGCAGCCGCCACGGTCGCGGCGTTCAGGTGTATGTCGAAGTGCGCGACGTCGTAGAACTTCAGCGCCTTGCCGTCCTCTGAGAGCTCAAGGCTGCCGATCACCAGGCCGACCGTCTCGAGCCGTTGCAGGTGCATGTGGAGGAGAGGACGGCTGATGCCGATCTCCCGGGCCAGATGGCTGACATAGTCGCGGCGGTCCGCCAGCTGCGCGAGGATCCGGAGCCGGATCGGGTTGGCCAGCGCGGCCAGCATCCCGAGCAGTTGGTCGCCCTCGAGTGACGTTGACGTCAATGCCACCTCTCCTTTCACATGTAAGCTTACACTTACACCTGACAACACGGCCTGTCAAGGATTCCCCATTACGTATGCCGCACGGCTTCCCGGCAACCCTGCGTGAGCGCGCTCCCGGCCACTGGGAGAGCTGGATGGAGGCGTGAGGTTCGGGCGGGATCAGGAGACGGGGATGGGCGCGCTCATGCCGGCAGGCGCGTGGAACGTGCTGTCGCGGCGAGCGAAGGTGCCGGGTGTCAGGCCGTGGGCTCGGCGGAACGCACGGTTGAACGCCGCTTCGGACTGGTAGCCGACCCGCTCGGCAACCCGGGCAAGGGGAAGGCGCTCTTCGCGCACCAGCCGGGCGGCGACGTCCATCCGCCAGGTGGTCACGTAGGCCATCGGTGGCTCACCGATCAGGTCGCTGAACCGGGCCGCGAAGGCGGACCGCGACATGCCGGCCTCGCGCGCCAGCGCTGCAAGGCTCCACGAGGCGCCCGGCTGGTTGTGGAAGGCGGCGAGGGCCTGACCGAGCAGTGGGTCCTTCAGTCCGGCAACCCAGCCGCGGTCGGGGGTTCCGGACTCCAGCCAGTCGCGGACTGCCTGGACGACGAGGATGTCAGCGAGGCGTGCGGTGACGACGTCGCTCCCGGGTCGAGGGCTGCGCGACTCGGCCCCGATGACGTCGAACGCGGCGCGCACCCAGGCGGCGTCTGCCCCTCGTCCTGCGGACAGCACGGGCGGTAGACCGCGGATCAACCGGGCGACGCCGAGCCCGGTGAAGCTGACGGCCCCGCACACCAGCTCGGTGACGGGCCCGGGTCCAGGTAGCCGGACGCGTTCGTGGCGCTCGCTCAGCTCTTCGCGCGGCAGGTCGAACAGCGGGGTCGTGGCACTGCCGGGCGTGTCGAGGATGGCGTGACCGGTGCCGTGCGGGACCAGCACCACGTCGCCGGCAGCCATGGGTGTGGTCTCCCCGTCGACCTCGAGGACGAGCTCGCCGCGGGTGACCAGGTGGAAGACGAGGGTGCCGGGCATCGGCGGCATCTCGATCCCCCAGGGAGCAGCGAGCTCGGAGATCGCGTAGAAGACCCCGGTCATCCCGAAGTCGTGCAGGGTCTCGGTGAGCACGTCGCGGTCCACTCAGCCAGTGTGCCCCCGCTTGGACGATTGAGCAAGAACAGTGGCCCTTCTGGCATTGAACGTCCAATCGTTGAGCCGCACGCTGGAACAAGCCCGGAACCGGTCCGGGCCTTGACCGCAGGAGGAGAGATGAAGGTTCTGGTGGTAGGCGGAAGCAGGGGAACGGGTGCCGCGGTTGTTACCGAGCTGGCAGAACGCGGGCACCTGGTGACGGCCTACGCCCGCAGCGCGGGCGGTGACGGCCACGGCAGTGAGGAGGTTCGCTACGTCGCGGGTGACGTGCTCGACCGGGAGGAGCTCGGCAAGGCGATGATCGGACAAGATGCGGTCGCGGTGACCCTCGGCATCCCGGACAACCCATTCCGGGTCCGTTTGACCCGCCGGGCGACCTCACCGCTGGACATCCGCTCACGCGGCACGCGCGAGGTCATCATCCGCGATGCGTGAGCACGGCGTCCGGCGGCTGGTGGTGCAGTCGACGTATGGGATCGGAGAGACGTACGCGCAGCTGCCGCTGGGCCTGAAGCTGTTCTTCACGCTGGCGATCCGACCTCAGGTCAACGATCACGAACGGCAGGAGCGGATCGTGCGTGAGAGCGGCCTGTCTTGGACGATCATGCGCCCGGTGGTGCTGAACGACGAGCCGGCGGCCTTCCCGCCGCACGTCGGGATGGACGACCGGGTCCAGTCCATGAAGGTCTCACGCCGACAGGTCGCCGAGGTGACGGCCGACGCGCTCGAGACCGAAGAGTTCGCGAGTCGCGTGCTCAGCGTCTCGGCCGCGGCGGGGTTGTGAACCATCACTTACAGGAGCACGCAGATTGGCGAACACCGCCACCGTAGGTGGAGAGAAGTCGGCGAACACGAACAGGCCCAGGGTGATCGGACGTCGCCTCAACCTTGAACGACCATTCAAACCCGTGGGAGGATGCGGCGTCCGTCTACCCAGAGGCCCGAGTGAACGAGAACGAAGCGATCAAGACCGCGTTCTACGAGGTGACCGCCGCGCAGGGCGGTTCGCACGTCGAGGACGGCGGGTGGATGTGGCTCGAGGGGTTCGGCGACGCAGCGAAGGAGTACGAGGCGATCCGCGACGACGTGGCGGTGTGGGACGTCTCGCCGCTGAACAAGTGGGAGTTCCGCGGACCCGACGCCCTGAGGGGCGCCCAACGGGTGTTCAGCAACGACGCGCTCGGGCTCGAGGTCGGGCAGGTGCGGTACGGCGCCTTCCTCGATGCCGATGGGCTCATGGTGGACGACGGGACCGTGTTCAACACCGCGCGGGAGGACCACTGCTGGGTGATGACCAACGGCCGGGACCACGACGAGCGCTTCGGGGAGCTGCTGCAGGACCTCGACGCGGAGTTCGAGTGGATCACGCCGTCGATGCCGCATCTCGGCGTGATCGGTCCGAGGTCGCGCGACGTCGTCCAGAAGCTCACGGACGTGGACATCGGGTCGCTGCGGTACTTCCGGTTCATCCCGCGGCCGATCCAGGTCGCCGGCGTGGACGTGCACCTGTCGCGGACCGGGTACGGCGGCGAGCTCGGGTACGAGCTGTTCCTGCTCGACCCCGCCGACGCCGAGACCCTCTGGAAAGCGGTCGTCGGCGCGGGCGTGACGCCGATCGGCACCGACGCCATCGAGGTCGCCCGGGTCGAGGCCGGGCTGATCGTGACCGGCTACGACTACGAGCCGCACGAGCGCACGCCGTTCGACTTCAACCTCGACCGGATGGTGCGGGGAGACCTTGGGCTCGGTTTCGCCGGCGAGGACGCGCTGCGCGCCGTCGCCGCGGGCCCTCCCCACCGCTTCGTCACGCTGCGCTACGAGGCCGACGAGCTCCCCGAGTACGGAGCGGCGGTCACGAAGGACGGCGAGGAGGTGGGAGTCCTCACGAGCCCGACGGACAGCCCGAGGTTCGGCAAGATCGGGGTCGCCGTGATCGCGAGCGAGCAGGCGAGTGTGGGGAACGTGCTGGGCGTGGCCGTCGGCGGCGGGATCGTCTCCGCAACGGTCGACGTGCTGCCGATCTATGACACGGAGAAGAAGCGCCCCCGCTCGTAGCGTCCGGTGTCCGCCGAGGACCGTGGTCAGCTCGTCGGGCAGCTGCACGGTCCCACCCATCGTGATCGTGGTTCTCCCGGTTGGTGTCCGAGATTCCCGGGCGTGCGCCCAACGGCGGGATGGTTCAGGTCGGCCAACACGAACGCGTCCTCCAAGGCCATGCCCGCGCTCTCGGCCCCACACGGGGCCGGTCGCGTGCGCGGCGTCACCGATCCCGGGGTCATCGACCACGAACCGCGAACTGGCGTTCGTCAGCGCCGATGGGCGCCGAGATGCGGAGGTCACCGACGACCGCACGGTCGAATGCACGCCGTCCGCTGCTACCACGAGGTCCACGACCTCATCACTGCCGTCGGACAGCGAAACCCGGATGCGACCATCGGGTTGTAGGGCCACCGAGTTGGCGCCGAGCCCCCAATCGACCGCGATACCCGCCGAGAGGGCGTCCAACACGTCGGCGTGGGGGCCCACACCGATGGTGCCACCCCGACCAGAACGTTCCCGCGTCGACGGCGAAAAGCAACCGGCAGCCCGAAGTGCGGTGTGCGCGCCGGGCGACGGGCACTCCCGCCTCCAGCACCTCGGCAGCAACGCCCAGACGCTTCAGCGCCGCGGCCGCGTCAGCCGGCAGGTTGAGAGCCAGCCCATCGACGGACCGATTCGGCCGACGTTCGACGGCCCGGCACTCGATCCCGTGCCCGGCCAGCGCGCGAGCGGTCGTCAGTCCCCCGACGCCCGCACCCACAACGAGTACCCGGCGGTTCATGCGCCCGTGCCGTGGTCATCTTGCTTCTCTCAGGTCCGAGAACGAAGGCGAACCTACGAACCGCGAGGTCGTTGCCCGCATCAGGTGGCTCCCCTCATCCCTGGGGATGCGCGATCGCCGGTTCATCAGCGAATCGCCTGCGGACGCCGGTGTCCGGCGACGGTCGCCGCAGCTTGGCAGGCGGTTTCTCGCGGTATCGGAGCCACCAGCACATCATCAGCGCGGTGCTGCCGAGGTAGAAGCCGTGCAGGACCCAGATCGGCCCGACCGGCAGCAAGGCGACGTAGACCGTGTGCACCACGTTGCCGACGTTGGCCACCGCCAGGTTGCCCACACTGTAGAAGCTGAGGTCGCGGGTCCGGGCGGCCTTGACCAGCATCGGCAGGTAGCTCGTCACGAAGAGCATGGTCGAGACGGTGCCCGCGACGACGGCGGCGTTGCGCAGGGACACGGTCAGGCCTCGTGGTCGGGCGAGATGCGCTGGCTCTCGCGGAGGGTGCCCGGCCAGACTTCGAAGCCGTCGCGCTCGAGGGCCGACCGGGTCACTGCACTGATGGGGCGGCTGGTTCGGCGTAGGGCGAAGGCACCGGCGAGCCGACGGACCAGCCGGGCACCCGGGCCGGGCCGTTGCCGTCGGTCGTCGGTCGTTCCGGTCGTCGGTCGTCGGTGACATGGTTGGTCATTCCGTGGGAAAGCGCGAGCGTTTCGTGGCGAATCAGAGGTTCTTGATCTTGACGACGGTGCCGGCCAGGCCGACGACGTACGCCGTGTCGCCCACCAGCTCCAGCGACGTCGGCCGGTCGAGCACGATCTCGGACCCGTGGGCATCGACAACCGGGACCAGGTCCCCGTGCCGGTCGACCTTGACCAGCCGCCCCGTGTTCGGCACGGCAGGAGATCCCTCGGCGACGCCGTCCCATTGGCCCTGGGACAGTGCGTAGAGACCCGCGCGTGGACTGAACTCGACATCGACGAGCAGGCTGGCACCTTGTGCGATCTCGACGGCGCCACCCCGTCGGCGTACGAAGGCCACGACCTTGCCGTCCTCACGGGTTGTGCGGCAGTGGTCCAGCTTGTGCCGTCAGCACGACGGGTCCGATGGTCTCCAGCCCGGTCGGGACGACGTTGCCGAAGGCCCGGTCTTCGGCGATGTGGCCATGCGAGTCCGACCCGCAGGACGCGGTTGTGGTGGCCATCGGTGACGAGGAACCCGCGGCCATGGCGTTGCAGGGCGTACTGCACCCCGGTCGTGATGAAGAAGTCCGTGGCCGGAGGATGGTCGACCGACCACTCACCGATGTCGGCGATCACCCTGAAGTGGCCGTTGCGACCGAGGCGGTAGATGCCGACGGTCGCGTCGCCGATGGGTCCGCCACCGACGATGTCACCGCCGACCATCGTGACGAGCACGTAGGCGGTCGCGGCCGATGAACTCCACGTCCATCGCGCCGCCGACGCCGAGCACCTGCGGGGGCAGACCCTCGGCGTAGGTGCTGGTTGCGCCGGTCCTCCGGTCGACACGCAACACGCTGCCGGCATTGGGGTCGGTCACGTACAGCGCACCGTCGGGGCCGATCGTGCTGCCCGAGGCCAACCCGCTCCCGAACTCCGCCAGCGGCGTGACGACCGGTCCCTTCGCGGTTCGCTTCACCGCGGTGGGCGTCGTCGCGTCCGCTGCTGCCCCCGCAGGTGCGGCCGACGGCGCCAGCGATGCGACGAGTGCTGCCGCGATCACCGTACCGCGTGGCTCTCATTGGGTGCTCCTAACCGGGATGTTCTGGTTCATGTGGAAGAAGTTGGTCGGGTCGTACTTGCTCTTCAGTGCGACCAGCCGCTCGTAGTTGTCGCCGTAGGTCGCAGCGAGGCGTGCGTCGTCGCCGTCGCCCATCATGAAGTTCACGTAGCCACCGTTGTTGGTGTGCGTGTGGATGGCCGACCAGTAGCGCTTCGCCCACCCGCTCAGGTCCTCGGCAAGGGCCGGGTCCTCGTCCACGGCGACGATGACCATCGTCCAGGTGGCCGAGCGCTCGTTCCACGCCGTCTCGGTCGGCCCGACCCGGTGGACGGCGCCGTCGATGGGATACAGGTGCACCATCGTCAGGGCGCCCACCATGTCGCTGCTCTGTGCGATGTGCTCCTCGATGGCTGCGTCGGTGAGCTCGTGGACGTACTCACCGCGCCAGTACCACTGCAGGCCTGGCGGGAGCAGCGGGTCGAACAGCCCCTGCATGGCCGGGAACGGCATCTCGTCCATCCAGTTGAACATCGGTTCCGGGAGCCGGTCGAGCAGTCGGGCCATCACCTCGGCGCCCCGGTCGGCCGGGCCGTTGTAGCAGGAGATGACCGCGCAGGCGAGCTCACCGTGGTGTTCGGCCGGGAACGGTTCGACGGCGGGGACCTTCTTGATCCCCACGAAGCTGCCGAGCTCTTCGGGTGCCTCGGCGAGGAACTCACGGTAGGCGCGCATGACCTGCTCCGTGTGCTCGAAGCCCCAGAACACCGGACCGGCGATAGACCTGGCTGACCGGGTGGGCCTGGAACAGGAAGCTGGTGACGACGCCGAAGTTGCCGCCGCCGCCGCGCAGGCCCCAGAACAGGTCGGCATGGCTGGTCGGGCTGGCCGTCACCAGTCGACCGTCGGCGAGGACGACGTCGGCCTCGAGGAGGTTGTCGATGGTCAGGCCGTGCTGGCGCGACAGGTACCCGATGCCGCCACCGAGGGTGAGTCCGGCGACACCGGTGGTCGAGACGATGCCGAAGGGTACGGCGAGACCGTAGGCATGGGTGGCGTGGTCGACGTCGCCGGTGGTGCAGCCGGCGGCGACGCGCACGGTTCCGTGCTCGACGTCGACGCGGACCCCGCGCATCCGGGACAGGTCGATGACCAGCCCGTCGTCCACGCTGCCGAGCCCGGGACCGTTGTGGCCTCCGCCGCGGATCGCGACTTCCAGGCCGGCCTCCCGCGCATAGCCGACACAGGTGACCACGTCGGCTGCGTCCAGGCACTGCGCGATGAGCAGTGGCCGCTTGTCGATCATCCCGTTGTAGAGCGCCCTGGCTTCGTCGTACGCCGGGTCGTCGCGGTCGATGACCCGTCCGCGGAGGCGCTGTCCCAGGTCATTGATGGTGTCCACCGTCATGATGACTCCTTGTGAATGCCCCTCCTGTCGAGGAGCCGGGAATCGACCGTAGGAGTGCAGCGGGTCCGAACTGAATGACCGCTCGTCCGGCGCTGTTGTCCGAATGTCCGTGAGGTGCGAGGTTCATGTCAGGACGTCCGGGATGCGTTGCCCGGGCGTCCGGGAGGCGATCATGGATGTGCTCTCCGACGTGCTCATGTCGGTGCGGCTGACCGGCGCGGTGTTCTTCGACGTCGATGCCAGGTCCCCCTTCGTGACCGAGTCGCCCAGCGTCGCCTCCCTCGACCACGAGGTGCTGTCCGGAGCCGAGCACGTCATCGCCTTCCACGTGGTCACCGAGGGCACGTGCTGGGCGGAGATCATCGACGGTGGCGCGCCTCCGGTCGCGCTGGAGGCGGGCGACATGGTGGCCTTCCCGGCGGGCGATGCCAACGTGATGGCCTCCGCACCCGGGATGCGCGGCACACCCGACCCCTCGCTCTACCAGCGTCCTCCCGACCGGACCTTGCCGTTCTCGCTGCGGATGAGTCGGGAGTCCACGGCCGATCGCACCCGGTTCGTGTGCGGCTTCCTGGGCTGCGACACCCGGCCGTTCAACCCACTGCTCGACTCGCTGCCGCGCATCGTCCATTCGCCCGTCTCCGCGCAGAGCCGGCAATGGGTGGCCAGCCTGATCGACGCGGCGGTGCAGACCAAGTGGCGGCGAGGCCGGCGCGGGCCGGGAGGCGATGCTGGCCAAGCTCGCGGAGCTGATGTTCGTCGAGGCGCTCCGCAGCCACCTGGCCCAGCTTGGGCGAGACGAGCGGGGCTGGCTCGCCGGGGTGCGCCACCCCCAGGTCGGCGCCGCGCTGCGGCTGATGCACGGGCGGCCGGCCGACCCGTGGACGCTGGAGCGCCTCGCCCGCGAGGTCGGCATGTCGCGGTCCTCGTTCGCCGAGCAGTTCACCACCTACGTACGGATCCCGCCGATGCAATACCTCGCCCGCTGGCGACTCCAACTGGCCGCGCGGCTGCTGGAGTCCGGCACCGTGAGCGTCGCCCAGGCAGCCACGGCCGTGGGCTACCAGTCCGAGGCCGCCTTCAACCGGGCCTTCAAACGCGAGGTCGGCGAATCCCCCGGCGCGTGGCAACGTGGCCAGGGCCGCGACCCCCACGGACCACTCACACTGTGATGCCACCGGGACCCAAGGTGGCGCAGCCCGCCGCACAGACGCCGCCCCATCAGGGTGAACCGAGCGCACCAGCACGCACCACGTCGCGGCTGCCGTCGGAGTCTGTCCGCACGTGGTCGCCACGAAGAAGACGGTGGTGGCCCGCAGACTGCCGAGCGCATACTGGTCCTTCAAGACACACAGAAAGGAGGAGTGTCAGTGGCCATTTGCCGCGTGGCGGCCTGAGAAGGGAACGACGCCAACGCCGGTGCGACGGAACGACACCTACTGACGGCACCTGACTTGTCATGCGTGCGAGCCGGGTGACAGTGGCCGGAACAAACCAACAACCCCGGTCGAGGTCCGGATCTGCGGTTGCGATATCGCGGTGAAGCAGGAGTCAGAAGTAATCGCCGACTCGAGAGGAACGGCGGTGAATCGAGTCCCTCCTCCGCCCAGCCCGGGGCCGACGGCTTTGGTCGGATGCCAGCCGCCGAGAGAACCTACGTGACCCCTGTGCCTGCACGTCGAAGTTCACTTCGACAATCAGGAGCAGGCCATCAGCCGCGAGTCCGAGAACGACGCTTTCGTGTGCGCACGATGCGGTGTCCGCGTCCAACCTGTTGTAACAGGTTCCTACCGCAATCACTGTCCCTCGTGCCTGTGGTCGATGCACCTCGACTTCCGGCCGGGCGATCGTTTGTCATCGTGCGGCGGCCTCATGCGCCCGGCCGCGCTCGGTCATCGGTCGGGCAAGGGGTGGATGATCGTGCATGTTTGCGAGCGGTGCGGACACGTCAACCGCACGAAGGCTGCACTCGATGACCCCTACCAGCCCGACGACGTCGTCGAGCTAGCGCAGCTGTCAGGACTTAGTGACGCGCGCTGGCCGCACGCTCGCGGCCAGTTGCCCTGAGACGGGGACCGGCGCTCGCCGAAGCCCACGACGACGTCAGGGTCGCCAGTCGCGGTCAGCAGGACCGCAGCGATCCGTTGCATCAGCCGATTCGGTTCCGTGTCGTGTCGTCCCGGCCGGGCATGTCTCGCAGGCGGATCCCTCACCGAGACAGTCCTCCGGCCCGGTGCTGACACCGCAGCGGGGCAGGTGACCGGGCTGAATGCCGCGGCGTTGACCGGCATGCTGTTCATGGCCGCCTCGCGAAACGCAACGTTTGGCGGCGACTCGTCAGCACGTTCACGCCGATGAGTTCCGCCTTCTCGCGCGGTCTGTTCCGGGTAAGCGAGAGTTGAGAGGCGGATGAGCAATGCTGTTGGAGAACCGCACCGCAATCGTCCCTGGGGGCAGTGGCGCCATCGGCTCCGCGGTCGCGCGGGCGTACGCGCGCGAAGGGTGCTGAGGTACATCTCACCGGACGCACGCGAGCCAGGCTCGAGGGTGGAGTCGCACACTTCGCTGTTCTCGATGCCGTGGACCGGAATGCGGTTGAAAGGCACGCCGCTGGCCGACCTGCCGGTCGGCGACCTGATGCAGCCGGTCGCCAAAGCCGTCACGTCGACGTTCACCGTGGCCACGGCTGCCGCACGGCACACGTGGGACGAGGCACCGGAGTCATCTTGGTCATGGCCGGAGGGCGTGAGGCGATCCCGAACCTCGGTGGCTCCCATGTCGCCTGGGCCGCTGGCATAGTGACGCCTGCTTCGTGAGACCACCCTCGGCGGCGTGTGCCCAGATCCGCCGCTGTTCGCGCGGTCATGACGAGATCCGTGAGCTCGATCGCCGTCTATCCGCTCGGCCGGCGCGCCAGATAGGTGTAGTAGACCGATGCTCCGAAGAATGCCTTGCGCGCGTTGGCGTCCGCCTGTTCAGCTCTCCAGTCCTCCACGACCTGCACCGGCAGAAGGCCCGAACGGCCCAGCAGCGCCGCGTACGCCTCGGCCGCGTTTGCCCAGAAGCTGCCGGTGCCGATATCGGCGTACACGGCTCCGGCGGCGGTAACGAGGTCGAGATCGGCTTCTTGGAGTAGCCGCGAAAGGTCTCGCATCACCCGGGGGTTCGCGACCATGATCTGCTTGAGCTTCTCCTCGACCGTGACAGCAATGACCGGGTCTGGATGGGCGAAGGTCAACGAGGCGTAGTCGCCGTCGAAGATGGCGGTGGTGCCTCCGGGGCGAAGGACGCGCCGTGCCTCTGCGAGCACCCTGCCCGGATCCTCCACGTGACTGATGAGGGTGTGCAGCGTCACTACGTCGAACTCAGCCTCGGAGTAGGGCAGGTCGTGGGCATCGCCGGTGAGGAACTCGACGTTCTCCGACAACCCCTCGTCCGCCGTTTGCTGACGAGCGCGTTCCACCAGTGCACCGCTGTGATCGATCCCCACGAGGGCCACCGCTGGATCGACGCTTCGCCTCAGGGCACGGACCTCTACTCCGGTGCCGCATCCAAGGGCAAGAACTCGGCACGGAGGCGACAGCGGCAGGCGTTCGAAGTACGCCTGCGACATAGCGACGTAGCCGGCGTCGGTAGCACGAAACTCCAGTCGGTCCGCCACGGTCCGCAGTACGGCCTCATCCATGCTCGGCGCGAGCCGGAACACGTCTCGGTCCTCGCGCGAACTCGTGACCAACAGTCCTCCCCGCCGCACCGCAACAGCGGCCGCAGTACCTCAGGCATGCTACTCCTCCAGCCCGAGCAGGCGCACCGTCCTCACGCCGTGAAGCGCAGTCCCGCTGAGATGGTGGACAGGTCGAAGGGGGCGGTGAACCGCACCGACTTCCCAGAGCCCGCCGTGTATGCGTTGTCCCCGAGCACTTCGGCTTCGAGGGGCCCGAACTCATTGGCCGCACCACCGACGCTGCCGGCCGAACCATCGCTCAGCCGGAGTCACCAGACAACGAGGCTAATCCGCGTGGACGGTTTCGAGTTCCTTGGTTTCGTCGGGTTCGGTGAATTGGTCTTCGTGTTCGCGGCGACTGATCCGGGCCGGCCACCACATGTGTCGACCAAGGTCGAGGTTGAGTCCGGTGACCAAGATCGAGCGGACGACGATCGTGTCGAGCAACACCCCGAACGCGACGACGAAACCGATCTGCAGGGTGAACGTCAGCGGGAGCGTGGCCAGGGTACCGAAGGTGCCGGCGAGCACGAGTCCGGCGGACGTAATCACGCCACCTGTCGCCGCCAGCCCGATCAGGGCACCCCGTCGGCTGCCCTCGCGTCGTGCTTCTTCGCGGACACGCGACATTAAGAAAATGTTGTAGTCGATGCCGAGCGCCACAAGGAAGACAAACGCGAACAGCGGGAGCCCAGTATCAGCGCCGTTGATGTCGAAGAAGTATTGGAACACTAGAGCGCTAAAGCCTAGCGCCGCACCGAACGACAGCACCACAGTCCCGACCAGCAGCAACGGAGCCACGATCGCCCGCAACAGCACGACCAGGATGAGGAGCACCATCACCAGCACCAGCGGGATCACGATTCTGTTGTCGTGCTGGTTCGCCTCCGTGACATCCGAGTTGACCGCGGCGTTGCCGCCGACCAAGGCATCAGCGTCCGGAATCTCGTGGACCGCGTCGCGGACCCGCTCCACCGTGGCAAAGGCCTCCTCGCTGAACGACCCGTCCTCGATACCGGCCAGGATCAGCGCGGTGCCATCCTGCTCGCCCGCCACCGTCACGGCGTCGGGGTTGACGCCCTCGACGCCAGTGACGGTTTGGGCCACCTGGTCGGCCGCTTCGGCGTTGGCGACGATCTGGAGGTTGTTGTCACCAGCGGAGACGAAGTGCTCCTCGATGACCCGCTCGCCCTTGACCGAGTCGGGGGTGCCGACAAACTGCTCGTCGTTGCTGAGCCCCGTGGCGTCGAGCGTCGCGACGCCAAGAGCCATGACGGCGAGGACGAGGGACGTGCTGACCCAGACCGTGCGTGGCCGGTGGCTGATTGCCCAACCGGTCTTGGCCCAGAAGCCGGTCGAGGTCGGCTCGTGGCTGCCCTCGGTCGGCTTCACCGGCCAGAAGATCCAGCGACCCATGATCACCAAAAGGGCCGGCAGCAGGCTGATCATCGCCAGCAGCACGACGCCCACACCGATCGCGAGCACCGGACCCATGCTGCTCGTGGAGTTCATGTCTGCGACAACGAGGCAGAGCATGCCGACGATGACGGTCGAGCCGCTGGCGATGATCGCTGGGCCGGCGCGGTGCAACGCCTCCGTCATCGCCTCGTGCCGGTCGTGGTGGAGACGCAGCTCCTCCCGATAGCGGGCGACCAGCAGCAGCGCATAGTCGGTGCCGGCGCCGAGCACGAGCACGCTGAGGATGCTGCGGGTTTGGGCGTTGACCGTGAGGTCGCCGTACTTCGCCAGAAGGTAGATCACGCCCTGGGCGCTGAACAGGGCGAAAACCACACAGATCACCGGGAAGAGCCACAGGATCGGGCTTCGGTACGTGATCAACAGGATGACGATCACCACGCCGAGCGCGGCGAGCAGCAGAGCGCCGTCGATGCTCTCGAAGGCTTCGGCCTGGTCGGCGGCGAGGCCGGCATATCCAGCCAGGTGGGTGACCATCCCATTGGCATCGGTCTCGGCGATGTCTCGCATGTGGTCGGCAAGGTCCGGCATGATCAACCAGCCGTTCTTACCGGCGTCGATCGGGACGACGACCTGCATCGCCTCGCCGTCCGCGGATGCCTCCGGTGGAATGAACTCAACCTGCCCGTCGATCGTGATCTCGGTCTCCGCCTCGGCGAGGCTGTCGTCGCCGACCACCTCGCCGACATCGCGTCCGTTCATCTCCTCGAACTCGACGACGTCAGCCTGCGCGGCGGCGACGTCGTCCGCGGTGAGCCCACCGTCACGTTGGTAGACCATGACCGCATCGAGCGTGGTGTCGGACCGGAACGCGGTGACCTTCACCAGCGCCTGTGTCGACTCGGCGCTCCCCGGCAACCAGTTGACCGTCTCGTTATCTTCGACATCAGCCAGCTGTGCCCCGTAGCCACCGAGCACAACGGTCACAACGATCCAAAACGCGAGAACGACCCACTTGACCCGACGGCCGCAGACCGCGCCCGCGAGACCTCTCGTCATGACGATGCTCCTTCGAGAATGGGGGAGAGCGACCCGTCACGCACCCTCGACGTCAACAGTCGCTATGCATTATCCGTTCCTCATCGGCTGCTGCTCAAGCCCTTTTGGGCGGTCGCCCATGGTGAGCTCGGGGAGAGCGTCCATGTCGGATTGCACGAACATGAGCGGCATTCCGAGTTCAACCGTGGCTAGCGGGTCAGCGTCAAGGCTCGTGACGTGATGCCGGCGCAGCCGCTTTGGCTGCTCACGACCACCCGGTAACGGACGGGGACACCATCTGGGAGTTCACCCTGAGCATCGCAGAACCCGGTTTCCTGCCAAGGGACCTAGTCAAAATGCTCATGGCCCGGCACACGAGACTCAGTTGGGTCATTCAGTCCGTTTCGAACGCCGACTGCACGTCTGACAGAGCCTGTCGGGTTTCCGGTCCTACGGCGTCCAGCGTGACCGCTACGGACGGGACCCTGTTCGATGTTGAGACGCGCCAACAGTGGCCGAACGGGCCTGCATCGACAGTGGGTCGATGGACCCATCCGGGCACGGCCAGCCAGTGCCCGTCGCTGCGCGCGCCCTACAGGCGGACACCGACCTGCGCCAACTGGGTAAACATTGGGGTACAGCGGTGCCGAAATGCGTCAGGAGCGGGCCTCCAGTTCCTGGAAACCCGCCCCTGACCTGCGGTGTAGTTTAGTCGGGCTGACAGGATTTGAACCTGCGACCCCTTGACCCCCAGTCAAGTGCGCTACCAAGCTGCGCCACAGCCCGAATTCGCGTGCACACTATCGCAGGGACCGGGGCGCGCAGGAATCGGGATCGCTACACCTCGGCGCTCTCCGGCTGGGCTGGTCGGAACTCGATCCAGGCAACTCCGGCCAGGAACAGAGCCATGCCGATCGGGCCCACCGGAGGGGCATGCCCCAGCGTGAACACGAGGGCGCCCAGCGACATCAGCACCAGTGCGGGCACCGGGGCCGTGTCTCGCAGCGCCACGACGACCGCGACCGCGACGGCCAGCCAGAGCAGACCCGCCCCGAAGTAGAGGATGTACCCGCGTGGGTCGGCGTCGCCGGAGATCAGCTCCTCGATGAGCGCACCCGCTCCCGGCTGGTCGGCGGTCGGCAGCCCGTTCGCTGTTTCGGCGGCGATCCCCCAGGCGAGGCCGAGGATCGAGTCGAGAGCCGTGTAGGCGACCAGGAAGGGAATGATGAGCGCTCGCGCGACGCTGGCGGCCCGGCTCTCGATCCCCTCGACCAGGAACCACAGCACGTAGCCGAGCCCCGCGATGAGCACCAGCTGGATCAGGTGCAGGTAGATGAACAGGTCGGTGTCGTCGCCGAGCTCCGGGTTGGCCGTCGGATGCAGGAGCCCGAGCACCAGGTAGAGGGCGGGTACGCCGAGGAGCACCACCCTGCGCCAGGTACGACGGCGATCAGTCATGCCCACTCTCCTCAGCGCACCTGGGCACTGTCACGGGAGACCTTCATGCCCGACGCGTCGACGGCAATGAACGCCCGGGCCGGGATCTCCTTGAGCTCGGCGATCATCCGGTCCGGCCAGTGTCTGCTGCGCTCGCCCTGGAAGAACCATGGTGAGCCGTTGTCGGCGAGGACCAGCCCGTACGTCTTCATCGCCCGGATCACCTCCCGGGCCGGACCGCCGAAGCCATCGGTCGAGAAGCCCGCCCTGAGCCGGAACCGGGCGCCCATCGGCGGGAACTTCCGGCTGCTGCGAGAGCCCGCGTCGTGCCGGGCCGGCCACAGGTGGCGGCGGGAGGTGGTATCGGTGGTGAACCGGATCGCGTGATCGACCTCGCGGTCGCGGACCTCGTTCCATCGCAGCAGGCCGGGCAGGATCGGTAGCCCGGCGGCGTCGGCAGAGGTCCAGCCGTCGGGGCGCAGCCGGTTGTTGCGCAGGCTCCACACCGCTCCCGAGCCGGCCCGCCAGCGGCCATTGCCGAACCTGGTGTCGAAGGTCTCGTAGAGCCGGCAGGATGCTCGGTTCACGATGATCGCGTGCCGGTCGCCGTCGGACCCGCGGCCGCCCTCGATCCGAGTGTCCCTGCCGAGCGGGTAGCGCACGCGATCACTCTCGGCGGCGTACCGGAACTTCACCTTGACCCGCCGATGCCCCTCCCCCACGACCGTGACCGGGATGCCGTAGTCGGGACCGTTGCCGTACGACGGCCCGAAATCGGGGTGCAGGTCCCTCCCCGTCGACATCCGGGCCAGCCACTGCTTGCTCCGGCGGTGACGCGGCAGGTCGCTGATGTCGGCGTTCCAGTAGTTGTCGTCCGGGAACACCGAGCAGCCGGTCCCGGACACCGGCTTGGCGGTCGAACCGTCGGGGATGGCGGACCCGGCCGGCCCGGGCAGGACAGCACCCAGCAGGACGACGGTCAGGCCAGCGGAGGCGAGAGGGAGCGCACGCATCCGGTCACGTTAGCGCCTGCGCTTCTCCCGCGGGCGCTGCTGGATCACGATCGGCGTGCCCACGAAGCCGAACTCCTCGCGCAGGCGCCGCTCGATGAACCGCTCGTAGCCCGCGTCGAGCTTGCCGCTCGTGAACAGGATGAACGTGGGCGGAGAGGTCGAGGGCTGGGTCCCGAAGAGGATCTTGGGCTGCTTGCCCCCACGGACCGGGTGCGGGTGCTCGGCGACGAGGCGGCCGAGGAACGCGTTCAGGGCCCCGGTGGTGATCCGGGTCTCCCAACCCGCGAGCGCCTTGTCGAGCGCGGGAACCAGCCGGTCGACGTGCCACCCGGTGCGGGCGGTGACGTTGATCCGCGGCGCCCACTGCACCTGCACCAGCTCCCGCTCGACCTCGCGCTCGAGGTAGTAGCGGCGCTCCTCGTCCACGAGATCCCACTTGTTGAACGCGATCACCAGCGCCCGGCCGGCCTCCCGGACCGTCTGGAGGATTCGGACGTCCTGCTCGGAGATGGACTCGCCACCGTCGACGACGAGGACCGCGACCTCGGCCCGGTCGATGGCGGTGGAGGTCCGCAGGGACGCGTAGTACTCGTGCCCGGAGGCCTCCTTGACCCGCTTCCTGATGCCCGCGGTGTCGATGAACCGCCATGGACGACCGCCCAGCTCGATCAGCTCGTCGACCGGGTCGACGGTCGTGCCGGCGACCTTGTCCACGACGACCCGCTCTGCACCGGCCAGCTTGTTCAGCAGCGACGACTTGCCGACGTTGGGCTTGCCGACGATGGCCACCCGGCGCGGGCCACCGACCTCGCCCAACCGCTCCGGCGGGGGTTCGGGCAGCGCTGCGAGTACGGCGTCGAGCAGGTCGCCCGAGCCGCGCCCGTGCAGGGCGGAGACGGGGAACGGCTCACCGAGCCCGAGGTTCCACAGTCCGTGGGAGTCGGCCTCGGTCCGTTGGTCGTCGACCTTGTTGGCGGCCAGGACCACCGGCTTCTTCGACCTGCGGAGGATCTTCACGACGGCCTCGTCGGCGTCGGTGATCCCGACCGTCGCGTCCACCACGAACATCACCGCATCGGCCAGTCCCACGGCGATCTCGGCCTGGGCCGCGATCCGTTCGGCGAGTCCCCGCGCATCCGGGTTCCAGCCACCGGTGTCGACGACCGTGAAGGCCCGGCCGTTCCAGTTCGCGTCGTACGACACCCGGTCGCGGGTGACCCCCGGGACGTCCTCCACGACCGCCTCCCGCCGGCCGAGGAACCTGTTGACCAGGGTCGACTTGCCGACGTTGGGACGGCCGACCACGGCCAGCACCGGGACCGGCCCGGACGGAGACAGCTCGGCGCCCGAGAGGTCGGCGGGCTGGTCTGCGGGCTGGGCTGCGGGCTCGGCGGCGCCGACGTGCCCCTCGTTCATGGTGCTCCTTGGTCAGTGACGCCGGTGGCCGGATCGGGCTCGACCTCGGCGGCGGGCAGCGGGCCCGGCAGTTCGCGGCCGGTGAGCGCGCGCGCGTGGTCCAGGGTGGCCAGCAGCCGGTCCCACAGCAACAACGAGGCCCGCTCGACTTGTTCCTTGGACCGGGGCCAGGGCTGCGCCTCGAACCGGTACGGCGTCCCGAACACCACATCGACCAGCCCCCCACGCGCGGGCAGGTCGTTGGTGTGCCCGCCCGGTTCGCGCGAGCCGATGAAGATCACCGGCACGACCGGTGCCCCCGAGACGAGTGCCAGGTAGGCAGCACCGCGGTGGAACCGCTTCAGCTCCCCAGCTCCGCGGCTGCCCTCGGGGAAGATGCCGACGGTCCCGCCGTCCCGCAGGACGCGCAGGCAGATCTTGACGGCGGCCGGGTCGGGGTTGAAGCGGTCCAGCGGAATCTGGCCGGCGCCCGTCAGGAACCGTCCCGTCTTGCCCCGGAACATCTCCAGCTTGGTCCAGGCGTGCACGGGGCGGGGCGCGAACATGGCGAGCAGGGGGCCGTCCACCACCCCCACGTGGTTGGCGGCGAAGATGACGGGTCCCTCCGCGGGCACCTGATCCGCATCGTGCACCCGGACCGCGAACCGGCGTCGGACGATCACGCGGGCCAGCGGCCGCAGGCCGTGCAACATCAGCCGACGCGGATGACGGACCCGGTCGCTGCGGGGCAGGGCGCGGTGTGACGAAACCCGCTGGGAGCGGGCGCTGCGCGGCGAGGCAGTCACGCGGGCGCCTCCACCGCCTCGACGAGTGCCACGACCTGGTCGATGACCTCCTCGAGGGAGTACTGCGTGGAGTCGATGTGGATCGCGCCGTCCGCATGCACCAACGGCGCAGTCGGGCGGCCGGCGTCGATCCGGTCCCGGGCGAGCAGGGACTCCTGGGTGACGCCGACGTCGGAGCCACCCTCCTCGGCAGCCCGGCGCACGGCCCGAGCGGACGCATCGGCGGTGAGGAATACCTTCACCTCGGCGTGGGGCACGACCACAGACCCGATGTCGCGGCCTTCCACGACGATGCCGCCGGACCCGATCGTGGCCCGCTGCAGCTCGAGCAGCCGGGCCCGCACCGCCGGCACCACGCTCACCTGGGACACCGACGCGGTCACCTCGTCGGACCTGATCGCCAGCCCGACATCGACCCCGTCGACGAGGATCGAGGGGCCGTCCGGGTCCGTTCCGAACAGGATCTCGGGCTCCCCGACCCGCGCTGCGACGGCCGCTGCGTCGTCGACGTCGACGCCCTCGCGGAGCATCCACCAGGTCATCGCGCGGAACATCGCCCCCGTGTCGAGGTAGCGGAGCCCCAGGCGCGCAGCGACGCCGCGCGACGTACTCGACTTGCCCGACCCGGAGGGTCCGTCGACGGCGACCACGATGTCGTCAGGGATGGCACTCACGAGCGTGCAGCCTACCGGTGGGTCACCCATCCGCGAGATTCCAGAGACGCCAGCAGATGCTCTGCCCGGCCCTCGTCGACGACCAGCTCGACCAGCCCCACCGGACGGCCCGGGTCGTGGTCGATGTGGACGTCCTCGATGTTGACGTCGCTGTCGCCGGCGTCGGCGAACAGGCGGGCCAGCTCTCCCGGATGGTCGGGCACCGAGACGAACACCGATCGGGTCGGTGCCGCGGGGCCACCGTGCTTGCCGGGGATCGCTTGGGTCCCTGCCACGCCCCGCGCCAGCAGCACGCCGAGGGCCTGCCGGTCACCCTCGACGACGGCCTGCTGCAGGGCGTCGAGCTCCTCGCGCACCTCGGCCAGCAGGCCGTGAACCGCCTCCGCGTTGAGGCTCACGATCTGTTGCCAGAGCAGCGGATCGCCTCCCGCCACCCGGGTCACATCGCGAACTCCCTGACCCGAGAGCGCCAGATGCTCCGGCGGGGCGTCGACCAACCGCCCGGCCACGAGTACGGCGAGCAGGTGCGGCAGGTGGGAGGTGCGGGCAACCGCCCGGTCGTGGTCCTCCGGGCTCAGCCGCGCCGGCACGGCTCCGCATCGGACGGCCAGCTCCTCGACCAGCGTCACGGCGGCCGGATCCGAGCTGTCGTGCGGCGTGATCGCCCACGGTCGTCCGTCGAACAGCGCCGCACTCGCGGCGAGCGGCCCGGACCGTTCGCTGCCCGCCATCGGGTGACCACCGACGTAGCGGGCCAGCGCCTCCGCCCCCGCTCCCGCGGCCACCGTCCGCGCCGGCTCGGACTTGATGCTGCCGACATCGGTGACCACCGCCTCCGTGGCGGCGAGGCACGACAGGACCACCTCTCCGACGTGGTCCGGCGGGACCGCCACGACCACCAGCTGCGGGCGCTCCTGGTCCCCGCGCGCCCGACCGGCTCCCAGGCCAGTCGCGGTACGGAGCTGCTCGGCTGACGTGTCCTGCAGGATTACCTCGAGCCCCGCCCGGCGACAGGCCAGACCGATGGATGTCCCGAGCAGACCGCTGCCGACCACCTCGATCGGACCGGTCAGGCGTCCGCCCGCCGACGAGTCACTCACGATCGGGCACCTCGCGGGTGTGGGTGAGGTCCTTGCGGAGCGCGGCTGCCCCATGGAGGTAGCAATGCGTGACCTCCGACTTGGCCAGCTCGGACTCGACGTGGGCCAGCATCCGCACCACCCGAGGCATGGAGCCGGCGATCTCGAGCTCGCGGGCGCAGATCAACGGCACCTCTCCGAACCCGAGCTGGCGAGCGGCGTACGCCGGGAACTCGGCCACCAGGTCAGAGGTGGCGGTGAAGATGACCGACACGAAGTCCTCGACGGCCAGCCCGTTGGAATCCATGACGTCGAGGACCATCTCCGCCACCCGATCGAGCATGTGGTCGCGGGAGTCCTCCTCGAGCTGGGTCGCCCCGCGCACGGCCCGGATCGTCACGACTCCTCCTCGGCTGGTCGGCTCCTCGGCCAAACCCTAGACCTCGCTCGGAGGCCCACCCTGCTGTGATCGCGGAGCGGGCGCCGGGGCCGAGGCTCACTCGGGTTGGTAGCTCCCGAACGACCAGTGGTTGCCCTCAGGGTCGGCCACGCTGCCGCCGCGGCCGCCGTACTCCTGGTCGACCATCTCCCGCTGCACGGTCGCGCCGGCGGCGACGGCGGCGGCGAAGGCCGCGTCCGGGTCCTCGGTGACGAGGTACGCCGCCCCGCAGCCCGGGCGGAGCCCGAGGTCGTGACCCTCCTCGTGGGAGCCGAACATGATCCCCCCGCCACCCGGCCAGACCATCTCGGCGTGCACGACGCGCGTGGGGTCCCGGTCGTCACGGTGGACGGCCTTCTCCTCGAAGCCGACGGCCGCGAGCCACGCGATCATCGCGTCCGCGTCGTGGAAGGACAGGATGTGCCAGAGCTTGATCGTGCTGGTGTCCGTCATGGGGCGTCCTTTCGTGGGAACGGTCCCAGCCTCACCCGGATCCGGGGTCGAGGTCTTGAACGAACGGGAACTCCGTCCGGAGCCACGTGCTCGGCGAGCAGCCGGCGAGGCTGGCCCACTCCCGGGTCAGGTGGGCCTGGTCGGCGTACCCCGCCTCCGCGCTCAACTCGGCCAGCGAGGGCCTCCCCACCGCCGCGGCGCGCCGCAGCATCAGGTGGCTGCGCTCGAACCTGGCCACGCGCTGGTACTCCTTCGGTGCCAGCCCGCACTCCGCACGCACCAGGCTCCCCAGGTGCCGCCTGCTGTAGCCGACCTCATCCGCGACCTCCCGCACGCCGCTCCCCTGCGTCAGGCGAGCCAGGGCGCGCCCGACCTCCGCGCGAGGCTCGGGGGCCCCGTTGCGCGACAGAGCGGCGAGCAGGGCACGCTCGACCACGACCAGGCGAGCGGTCCACGACCTCTCGTCGGCCAGCCGCTCGGGCAGGTCCGCGAGCTCGGGCGCGACGGCGCCGAGCTCGGTGATCTCACGCGAGACGGCGGCAGCGGGCACGCCCAGCAGTGCCCGGGCACCCGCGACGCTGAGCGCGAGCTGGATCCCCTGCTGGTGGCCGTCGTGATGGATCTGCGCCGGGTGGGCGTGCAGGCCCGAGACCGTCGACCAGCGGCGGCCCCTGGACTCCGGCACACCGGCCCAGCCGACATCGAGGGCCTCCCCCACCGGCAGCACGAACGTGAGCGTGGTCGCCGGCATCCCGATGTGCACGCCCGGACCGCCCAGATCCATGTCGTAGGCCAGCAGGGACACGACGTAGGGCCGCAGTGCCGGTGCCAGGGTGTGGGTGCGGCGCCCGGCGGCGAGCTCGCTCAGCGTTTCGGGGTCCCTGTCCGAACCGGAGCGAAGCGAGGATTCGGATGGGGTGTTCATGCCTCCACCGTACGGCGGCGCACCGACCTCCACTCAGAGCTGGGCGCTGTCGAGCAGCTCTCCCAGCTCGTCGAGGGTGAGCTCGCGCAGCTCGCCGCCGGCGAGCCCCCGCAGCTGCACGGGTCCGATGGCCGTGCGGGTCAGGCGGCGCACCGGGTGTCCGACGTGGTCGAGCAGCCGCCGCACGATCCGGTTGCGGCCCTCGTGGATCACCAGCTCGACGATCGAGCGTCCCTTGGCGCCGCCCTCGCCGGCGGTCACGCGGCGAGCCTTCGACACGGTGACCGGTCCGTCCTCGAGGGTCAGCCCGTCCAGGAGTGTCTGGAGCGTGACCTTCGTGATCTCGCCCTCGATCTCGGCGACGTAGGTCTTGTCCACTTCGTACGACGGGTGCGCCATGCGGTGCGCGAAGTCGCCGTCGTTGGTCAGCAGGATCAGCCCGGAGGTGTCGGTGTCGAGACGGCCGACGTGGAACAGCCGCTCCGGACGCGCGGCCACCAGATCCTGCAGGGTGCGACGTCCCTCGGGGTCGGACATCGTCGAGACGACCCCGAGCGGCTTGTTGAGGACGAGGTAGACGTGGGCCGAGATCGGGGGCAGCCGCTTGCCGTCGACGCGGATCACCGCAGTTCGCGGGTCGACCTTCGTCCCGAGCCGGGTCACCACCTCGCCGTCGACCTCGACCAGCCCGGCCAGCATCAGCTCCTCGCACTTGCGACGCGAGGCCACTCCGGACTGGGCCAGCAGCTTCTGCAGGCGGACCAGGCCTTCGGGATCGGTGTCGATCAAGCCTCGGCCTCGGTAGCGTCCTCGATGCTCGAGCCGGTCGGGACCCCGGACGCCACCCGCTCCAGCTCGTCCTCGAGGTCGTCCAGGTCGGGAAGGTACGGCGCCAGCTCGGGCAGCTCGTCGATCGTGGTCACGCCGATCCGCTCGAGGAAGAAGCTGGTCGTGCGGTAGAGGTTGGCCCCCGACGACTCGTCCTGGCCGGCTTCCTCGACCAGGCCACGGGTCAGCAGGGTCCGCATCACACCGTCCACGCTGACCCCCCGGATCGCGGAGACCCGGGCCCGGGAGACCGGCTGCTTGTAGGCCACGACGGCCAGCGTCTCCAGCGCAGCCTGGGTCAGCCGGGCGTGCTGGCCGTCGAGGACGAAGCCCTCGACCACGGCGGCGTACTCCTCGCGGCTGTAGAAGCGCCAGCCGCCGGCGACGTTGCGCAGCTCGAACCCTCGCCCCTGGTCGGCATACTCGCCGGAGAGTGCGGTCAGCGCCGCGGCCACCCCGTCGACCGGGTGCCCCACCGCGGCGGCCAGGGTCGGCTCGTCCAGCGGCTGATCGGTCACCATCAGGAGCGCTTCGAGGGCCGGGCGTAGTTCCGCCACCTCAACGGCGAGGGTCTGCTCCACGTCATTCACTTCTCGTTCCTCCGTCGTCTGTGGCGGCCGGCTCCGGTTCGGCCGGAGCCGCCTCGGGTGGCGCGCCCTCGAACTCGTCGATCTCGAACTCATCCTCGGCCTGTCCCGTCCAGCGCACCGAGAGCTCCCCGAGCGGGCTCATCTGGTCGAACGCCACTGCCCCCTCGCGGAAGAGCTCCAGCAGCGACAGGAACCGGGCCACGGTCGTGAGCCGGTCGGGCGAGTCGCCGCAAAGGGCGCGGAAGGTCATGGTCCCGGTCCTGCGCAGCCGCTCCACGACCAGCGTGGCCTGCTCGCGCACGCTCACCCTGGCGGCGTGGATGTGCTGCAGCGAGACCTCGAGCACCGGCTTCGGCTCCATGGCCTTCGCCGCCAGGCTGGCGAACTCGTCGAGCCCGACCCCGATGAGCACCTCCGGCAGGAGGGCGGCGAACCGCTCCTCCAACCCCACCGCTCGCGGGTGCCGGCGGGCCTCGTCGGCCAGCCGATCCTGGAGCACCCCGGCGACCTGTTTGAAGGCCTTGTACTGGAGCAGCCGGGCGAACAGCAGGTCCCTGGCCTCCAGGAGCGCGAGATCCTCCTCGTCCTCGACGTCGCCCTGCGGCAGCAGGCGCGCCGCCTTCAGGTCGAGCAGGGTGGAGGCGACCAGCAGGAACGAGGTGGTCTGCTCGAGGTCCCACACGGGCCCGCCGGCCTTGACGTGGGCGATGAACTCGTCCGTGACGGTCGACAGCGACACCTCGGTGATGTCGAGCTTGTGCTTGGAGATCAGGCTCAGCAGGAGGTCGAAGGGGCCTTCGAAGTTCTCGAGCCGGACCTCGAACCCGGGCGCCTCGGTGGCCGCACTCTCGACCTCGCCGGTCACGGCAGCATTCATTCTTCGGTCAGCCGCCGGACCAGGACGCTGTCGTCGCCGTGCGCCTCGTAGTCGGCCAGCACCAGCGCCACCGCCTCCCGGACCAGTCGTCCCCGATCGACGGCCAGCCCCTGGTTGCCCCGCAGCGCGAGGCGGGCGTGCTCGAGCTCGAGCAGCTCGTCGGAGGTGATGTAGACCGTCATCTTCTCGTCGTGCCGGACCCGGCCGCTGGGCTTCTTGCGCCCGTCGGGTTCCGCCGTTTCCTCTGACTCCTGCGCGTCGGCCTCGGACTGGGCCACCGACTGGGCCACGGACTGGGCCTCGTGCGGAACCGCACGGACCGGAGACGTCTTCGCGGCCTCTTCGCCCTCGGCGGTCTTGCGGAACAGGTCGTCGGCGGCCGGCAGGCTCACCCGTCGAGGCACCGAACCGCCACCTCCCGGGCGAGCTGCCGGTAGGAGTCCGCACCTCCGGAGTTCGACGCGTACGACGTGATCGGCTCACCGGCCACCGTGGAGTCGGAGAACTTCACGGTCCGCCGGATCACGGTGTGGAAGACCTGGTCGCCCCAGGCCTGGACCAGCCGCTCCATCACCTCGCGGCCGTGCAGGGTCCGGCCGTCGAACATCGTGCCGAGGACGCCGTCGATCTCGAGCTTGGGGTTGAGCCGCTCCTGCACCTTGTCGATGGTGATCTTCAGCAGAGCCACGCCGCGCAGCGCGAAGTACTCGCATTCCAGGGGCACGATGACTCCGTCGGACGCGGTGAGTGCGTTGACGGTGAGCAGACCCAAGGATGGCTGGCAGTCGATGAGGATGACGTCGTACTTCGCGATCGCCGGGGCCAGCACCCGCTGCAGGGTCTGCTCGCGCGCCACCTCGTGCACCAGCTGCACCTCGGCCGCGGACAGGTCGATGTTGGAGGGCAGCAGGTCCATGCCGGGCACTCCGGAGGAGACGATGACCTCGTCGAGCCCGACGTCCTTCTGCATCAGCAGGTTGTAGACCGACAGCTCCATGTCGTGCGGGTTGAGCCCCAGGCCGACCGAGAGCGAACCCTGGGGGTCGAAGTCGACGAGCAGCACCTTGCGGCCGAACTCCGCCAGCGCCGCCCCGAGGTTGATGGTGGTCGTCGTCTTGCCGACGCCACCCTTCTGGTTGCACATCGAGATGACCCGTGCATTGCCGTGCCGGGTCAGCGGCTTCGGGTCGGGCAGGTGGGGCATCGGACGACCGGTGGGCCCGAGCGTCGGCTCGGAGTCCTCGGCGGTCCGGGGCACCTCGGTGACGGTGGTGCTCGAGGCGGCCTCGGCCTGCGCGGTCTGCGGGGCCTCGAACGGGATGGGTTCTCTCACGCGATCGTGTTCTCCGGGGGAAGGGGTCGGAGCGGGCGGTCGAGCCACGGGCGGCATCTCGGGGGCGCTGCTGCCTCGCCGGCCAGACATACCCCGGAAGATTCCGCCACCACTCATGTGTCGCACCTCGCTTTGTCGACTCGGCGACTTGTGTCCGAGCTCGCGGGCGACAGTAGACCCCTCCTCCGACACCGAACAATACGAACGAGGAAACCCCCAGCCCAGAAGGGAAATCTGTTGATGAGCTGTGTACGACGAGGCGTCTGACTGCACAGGAGCCGGCCGGGCTGTGCAGTTACCTGTGGAGAGGCGGACCCTTCCGAGCAGCGTCAGAGGCGGTGCTCACAGCAGGTGGTCATAGACGGTGCAGGCCCGTCGTGATCAGCACCAGCTCCCCCGCCTCGTCCGACGCGTCGAGGTCCACGACGGCGTCGATCACCCAGTCGTGATGACCCTCGGGGTCGTCGATGGTCTGCCGAACCAGCCACCGCCGACCCTCGACGGTCACCCGCAGCAGCTGCGGACCACGGGCGTCGGCGGCGGTGGAGATGGAGTCGTGCTCGGCGTAGTAGTCCTCCAGCGCCTGGTCCCAGGCCGACCGGGTCATCTCCACGTCGAGGGGAGGATCGGCCCGGCCCGCAGATGCGCGCTCGAGCCCGACCAGCCCGTCGAGGTCGTCCCTGGCCGCCAGCTCCACGCGTCGGAACATCGCGTTGCGCACCATCACCCGGAAGGGCCGCTCCTGCGCCGAGATCGGCCGCGGCGGAGGCGGCGGCTCGTGGTGCGCCACGTCTTGGCGGACGTGGGCGGGGTCGGTGAGCGCCTCCCACTCGTCGAGCAACGAGGAGTCGGTCTGCCGGATGGTCTCCCCCAGCCACTCGACGAGATCGTCGAGCTCCGGTGTCCGGTGCCGCTCCGGCACGGTCTGGCGCAGCGTCCGGTAGCCGTCGGTCAGGTAGCGCAGCAGCAACCCCTCGGACCTGGCCAGCTGATAGCGAGAGATGAAGTCGGTGAACGACATGCCCTGCTCGTACATCTCCCGCACGACCGACTTCGACGTCAGCGCGTCCTCGGGCAGCCACGGATGGGTGCCCCGGTAGATCCCGTACGTCGCCTCCAGCAGCTCGGCGAGCGGCTGCGGCCAGGTGACCTGGTCCAGGAGCTGCATCCGTTCCTCGTACTCGACGCCGTCCGCCTTCATCTCCGCGACTGCCTCGCCGCGGGCCGCGTGCTGCTGGGCCATCAGGATCTGCCGAGGTGCCTCCAGCACGGCCTCGACCACCGAGACGATGTCCAGCGTGTAGTCGTCCGACTCGGGGTCGAGCACCTCGAAGGCCGCCAGGGCGAAGTGGGCCAACGGCTGGTTGAGCGCGAAGTCCGGAGGCAGGTCGACGGTGAGCACGTAGCGACGCCCGTGCTCGTCGACCTCGTCGAGCCGGGTGATGGTCCCCGAGGCCACGAGGCTGCGGGCGAGTCGGAGGGCGCGGCGGGCGAGCCGCGCCCGGTGCCGGGAGTCCTCGTGGTTGTCGGTGAGCAGCCGGCGCAGCACGGGGAACGCGTCCTCCCTCCGGGCGACGACGTTGATCAGCATCGCGTTGTCGACCTTCATCCGGGACCCGAGCGGCTCCGGCTCCCCCGAGACCAGCTTGTCGAAGGTCTGCTCGGTCCAGACGATCGTGCCCTCCGGGGGCTTCTTGAGCTGGGCCTTGCTCTTCTTCTTCGGGTTCGCGGCGTTCTTCGCCTCCGCCTTCTTCTTCGCCCGCTCGTTCTCGATGACGTGCTCGGGCGCCTGGACCACGACGTACCCGGCGGTGTCGAAGCCGGCGCGCCCGGCCCGGCCCGCGATCTGGTGGAACTCCCTGGTGCGCAGCACCCGCTGCCGGTTGCCGTCGAACTTGGCCAGACCGGTGAACAGCACGGTCCGGATCGGCACGTTGATCCCGACGCCGAGCGTGTCGGTGCCGCAGATGACCCCGAGCAGACCCGCCTGGGCCAGCTGTTCGACCAGGCGGCGGTACTTCGGCAGCATGCCGGCGTGGTGGACGCCGATCCCGCTGCGAAGCAGCTTCGAGAGGGTCTTGCCGAAGCCCGCCCCGAACCGGAATCCCGCCAGCCGGTCCCGGATCTCGCTGGTCGAGCTCTTCGGGACCAGCTTGCTGTTCAGCACCGCCGTCGCATGCTCCACCGCGGCGGCCTGGGTGAAGTGGACGACGTACACCGGCGCCTGGTGGGTGGTCACCAGCTCTTCGAGCGTCTCTCCCAGAGGAGTGGCCGCCCACGCGTAGGTCAACGGCACCGGACGGACCGCGTCGTCGACGACTGCGGTCGGGCGACCGTTGCGCCTGGTGAGGTCGTCGACGAACCTCGTGACATCACCCAGGGTCGCCGACATCAGCACGAACTGCGCCCGGGGCAGCTCCAGCAACGGCACCTGCCAGGCCCAGCCCCGGTCCGGTTCGGCGTAGAAGTGGAACTCGTCCATCACCACGAGCCCGACGTCTGCGTCCGCGCCCTCCCGCAGGGCGATGTTCGCCAGCACCTCCGCGGTGCAACAGATCACCGGGGCATCGGCGTTGACGGCGGCGTCACCCGTGAGCATCCCGACGTTGTCGGCTCCGAACACCCCGCACAGCGCGAAGAACTTCTCGCTCACCAGCGCCTTGATCGGCGCCGTGTAGAAGCTCACCCGATCCGTGGCCAGCGCCGCAGCATGTGCGGCGGTGGCGACCAGCGACTTTCCGGACCCAGTGGGGGTGGCGAGGATGACGTTGCTGCCGCCCAGGAGCTCGATGATCGCCTCGTCCTGGTGCGGGTACGGCTCGAGCCCGCTCTCGCGCACCCACCCGGTGAAGGCGTCGTACACCTCGTCCGGGCTGCCCCCGACGGGGACCCAGCCCATGGTCGAGCTGGTCAAGCCGGTCGACCCGGCCACTACCCCCGCGCCCTGGGATGCGCAGCGGCGAACACCTCGCGCAGGCTGTCGACGGTGACCAGTGTGTAGACCTGCGTGGTGGTGACGGAGGCATGGCCGAGCAGCTCCTGGACGACACGCACGTCGGCGCCGCCGTCCAGCAGGTGGGTCGCGAAGGAGTGCCGCAACGTATGCGGCGAGACGTCCTGGGTCACGCCTGCCCGCTCTGCCGCCTTGGCGAGGACGGCCCAGGCCGACTGCCGCGACAGCCGCCCACCCCGCGCGTTCAGGAACAGCGCCCCTCCCGTCGACATGGTTGTCGCCGGTGCCAGGACCGGCCGCGCTCGGACGAGGTACGCCTCCACCGCGTCCAGGGCGTACGAACCGACCGGTACCAGGCGTTCCTTGCTCCCCTTGCCCCGGAGCAGGACGGTGCCGTCGACGCGGTCGAGGTCGTCGACATCGAGTCCCACCGCCTCCGAGATCCGGGCCCCGGTGCCGTAGAGCACCTCGAGCAGCGCCCTGTCGCGCAGGGCCAGGGTGGTCCCCGGGGTGCCGGCGGCCTCCAGGATGGCCTCGACCTCGGCCAGCGGAAGGGCCTTCGGGAGGCGCTTCGCAGGCGCCGGAGGCTTGACCGCCGCCGCGGGGTTCGACTCGGCCAGCCCGTCTCGCACCGCGAACTTGTGGAAGCCACGCACGGCCACGACCGTGCGGGCAGCAGACGTCGCGCTCAGTGCGGGATGCTCCTGGTCGCCCTCGCGGAGCCGGACCAGGAAGGACGAGACCGTTCCCTCGCTGATCTCGGTGAGGTCGACGATGCCCGCCTCGGCGAGGTACTCCTGGTATCGCTTCAGGTCCCGGCGGTACGACGTGAGGGTGTTCGCGGCGAGTCCCCGCTCCACCGTGAGGTGGTCGAGGTAGGTGCGGACGGCGCGGGCAATCGCGGTACCCGGCGGGCCCTCGGTGGACGGGCTCCCGTCGATGGACGGGCTGCCGTCGGTGGGCGGCCTGCCATCGGTGATCGGGCCGCCCTCGGTGGTCGAGCTGGTCGTGACCACAGCCATCAGGACATCGCCAGTTCGGGGGCGACCGCGTCCATCCCGACCGCCTCCCCCACCGGAGCGTTGGTGAGCTGTCCGGCGTGGGTGTTGAGGCCGAGCGCCAGACTGGGGTCGTCGAGGCAGGCCTGCTTCCAGCCCTTGTCGGCCAGCGCCACGGTGTACGGCAGCGTGGCGTTGGTGAGCGCGTAGGTGGAGGTGTTCGGCACCGCGCCAGGCATGTTGGCCACGCAGTAGAACACCGATTCGTGCACCGGGTAGGTGGGATCGGCGTGGGTGGTGGGCCGGGTGTCCTCGAAGCAGCCGCCCTGGTCGACCGCGATGTCGACCAGCACCGAGCCGGGCTTCATCTGCGACACCAGCTCGTTGCTCACCAGCTTGGGAGCCTTGGCGCCGGGGATCAGCACGGCTCCGATCACCAGGTCGGCCTCCATCACCTGTCGGCGGATCGCCATGACCGAGGACGCCAGCCCGTGCACCCGGTTGTTGTAGCGCCAGAACGACATCCGGAGCTTGTCGAGGTCGGTGTCGAGGAGCGTGACGTCGGCTCCCATGCCCAGCGCGATGTTGGCGGCGTTCTGACCGGCCACCCCGGCTCCGATCACGACGACCTTGGCGTTCGCGACGCCCCCGACGCCGCCGAGCAGCACGCCGCGCCCACCCTGCGCCTTCAGCAGCGCGTGCGCGCCCACCTGGGGCGCCAGGCAGCCCGCGACCTCCGACATCGGGTAGAGCAGCGGCAGGGCGCCAGACGGCAGCTGGACCGTCTCGTAGGCGATGCCGGTGACCTGGCGCTTCACCAGTTCCTCGGTGAGCGGCTTGTCCGCGGCCAGGTGAAGAAAGGTGAAGAGGGTCTGCCCCTCCTGCATCCGGTGGTACTCCTCGGCGATCGGCTCCTTCACCTTGAGCACCATGTCGGCGGTGCCCCATACGTCGTCGGCAGTGTCCAGGATCGTGGCACCGGCGGCGACGTACTCGCTGTCCAGGATCTGCGAGCCGCCACCCGCGCCCTTCTCGACGAATACCTCGTGGCCGTGCTCGGCGAGCTCGTGGACCCCGACGGGGGTCATTGCCACGCGGTACTCGTGGTTCTTGACTTCCTTCGGAACGCCGACCTTCACGTACTACTCCTCGATGTGACAGCCGAGATGTGATCCCCGTCGACGATCGACACTACCGCGACGCGGGGCCCGTGGGCGCGTGCCCCTTGCCCTCGGCCAGCAGCAGCGCGACCACCACGGGTGCGTCGCTGACGCGACCGTCGAGGACCGCCGCGCGGAGGTCGTCGTACGGTGCCCAGACCGTCTCCATGTCCGCCTCCTCGTGCTTGGCCACGAACTCGCCGCGGTCGGCCGGTCGCAGGTCGCGCGCGACGTAGAAGTGCATCACCTCCGTGGAGATCCCCGGAGAGGAGTACGTCGACCCCAGCTCGATCCACTCCCCGGCCTCCAGGCCGCCCTCCTCGCGGAGCTCTCTCCTCGCCACCGTGAGCGGCTCCTCCCCGTCGACGTCGCACAGGCCGGCGGGCAGCTCCACGAGCCGCCGCTGCGCCGCGTGCCGGTACTGACGCAGGCACAACACCCGGCCACCCGCGTCGATGGCCAGGACGACGACCGCGCCCGGGTGCTCCAGCACCAGCCGGCGGAACGGCTCCCCGTCAGGGTCGTCGGGGCGACGGATCCGGTCTGCCCGCAGCGCCATCACCCAGTCGTCGCGGTGCAGGTCGGTGCTCGACGCCACCGGCCAGGACTCGGCGGAGTCGCCCAGCTCAGGCGTCGGCATCGGGGCGGGAGCGCTCAGCCGTCATCGCCCTTGCGGCGCAGCCCGGACTCGTCGATCGGGAACCGCAGCTCCTTCTGGCGCTCGATCGCAGCCCCGATCAGTCCTCGGAACAGCGGGTGCGGCCGGGTCGGGCGGGAGCGCAGCTCCGGATGGGCCTGGGTGGCGACGTAGTAGGGATGGGTCTCGCGCGGCAGCTCGACGAACTCCACGAGGCCGAGGTCCTCGTTGGTCCCGGAGAACACCATCCCGGCGGCCTCGAGCTGTTCGCGGTAATGGTTGTTGACCTCGTAGCGGTGCCGGTGCCGTTCCTCGATGGCGCCCGCGCCGTACGCCTCGCGCACCAGGCTGCCCTCCTGCAGGGACGCGGGGTAGAGGCCCAGCCGCATGGTGCCGCCGAGATCCCCGGCGCCCTCGACGAACGACTTCTGCTCCTCCATGGTGGCGATCACCGGCTCGGGACAGTCCGGGTCGAACTCGGTGGAGGCGGCCTTCTCGAGGCCCGCGACGTTGCGGGAGTACTCGATCACCATGCACTGCAGGCCGAGGCACAGCCCGAGGGTGGGGATGCCCTGGGTCCGCGCGTAGGTGAGCGCGCCCAGCTTGCCCTCGATCCCCCTGATGCCGAAGCCACCGGGCACGCACACCGCGTCCACGTCGCCGAGGTGCCGGGCCGCGCCGGCCGGGGACTCGCACTCGTCGGAGGCGATCCACCGGATGTGCACCTTCGCCTCATGGGCGAAGCCGCCCGCCCGCAGCGCCTCGCCTACCGAGAGGTAGGCGTCCGGAAGGTCGATGTACTTGCCGACCAGCGCGACGGTGACCTCCTCGGTGGGGTGGTGCACCCGTCGAAGCAGGTCGTCCCAGGTGGTCCAGTCGACATCCCGGAAGGGCAGGTCGAGACGGCGTACGACGTAGGCGTCCAGACCCTCGCGGTGCAGCACCTTCGGGATGTCATAGATCGAAGGGGCGTCCGCGGCGGTGACCACCGCCTCCTGGTCGACGTCGCACATGAGCGAGATCTTGCGCTTGATGTTGTCCGGCAACTCGCGGTCGGCCCGGCACACGACGGCGTCCGGCTGGATACCGATCGACCGGAGCGCGGCCACCGAGTGCTGGGTGGGCTTGGTCTTGAGCTCGCCCGACGGCCCGATGTACGGGACCAGGGAGACGTGCAGGAAGAAGCAGTTGTCGCGCCCGATGTCGTGGCGCACCTGGCGTGCGGCCTCGAGGAACGGCAGTGACTCGATGTCACCGACGGTGCCACCGATCTCGGTGATCACGACATCGACGCCCTCGCTGCCCTCGGGGGGCACCGCCATCGCCTGGATGCGCTCCTTGATCTCGTTGGTGATGTGCGGGATCACCTGCACCGTGTCGCCGAGGTAGTCACCCCGGCGCTCCTTGGCGATCACGCTGGAGTAGACCTGGCCCGTGGTGACGTTGGCGATCTGGCCGAGGTCGGCGTCGAGGAAGCGCTCGTAGTGACCGATGTCGAGGTCTGTCTCCGCGCCGTCGTTGGTCACGAACACCTCGCCGTGCTGGAACGGGTTCATCGTCCCCGGGTCGACGTTGAGGTAGGGATCCAGCTTCTGCATGGTCACCCTGAGCCCGCGGGACTTCAGGAGGTTACCGAGGCTGGAGGCGGTGAGGCCCTTGCCGAGTGAGGAGGCGACGCCTCCAGTCACGAATACGTGCTTGGTGGGAGTCGCGTGCTTCACGGACCTTCATGTTACCCGAGGGGTGCCGCTCCATCGGCACCCGACGCACCGAACGAGCCGCCCGTCGTACGAAGTGAGCGGATCAGCGTGAGCACCGCCGCGACCTGGCCGAGGGCATGTTCGGCGCCGTCCACGGTGGCGGCGTCCGCGGCCGTCGGACGGGCCCGCAGCCCGCTGACGTCCCCGTTGATTCCGGACTCGGTGTCGCCGACGACAACCACTCCGACGGCGGCGGCGGCGAGCCCGGTCACGAGACCGCCCAGCACGTCGTCGTTGGTGTCGTCCCCCAGCACGACCAGCACCAGCGGGGCGCGCCGGGCCTCCGGGTCCTGCCCGACCGCCAGCTCGGCGCCGGAAAGGCTCTCCCGGATCGCGTTCGCGGTGTCATCAGACGCAGCGCCCGCGGGGTCCTTGGTCGCGACGGCACGACCGATGAGCTGGCCCATCCGCTCGTACGTCGGGGCCCCCTCGTCGGCCACGCTCCCGCCGAGCTGGGTCATCAGCTGGCTGCCGAGGGTGTCGACGAGCGACTTCTCCCCGACCTCCACCAAAGCGGGCTCCAGCGCCCAGGTCGCGTCGACGGAGCCGGCGGCCTGCTCGATCTGGGCGGTCAGGCCCTTGACGGTGCGTTCGTCCGCACCCGGCAGTGTGACCACGACGACGGGTCGACCGCTCAGCCCCTCGCCGTACAGGCGGGTGGCGCTGGCGGTCGCGAAGGCGTCGCCGAACGCCGCGGCCTGGTCGACCTGGCGGTTCTGGTCCGGCTGGGTGGGCGCGGAGGTGAGCGCGCCGCGCCCGACGTCTGACAACGGGCCTCCGCCCAGGACGATCCCGACCGAAAGCGCGAGAAAGACGGCCACGAGCGTGACGAGGTGCTGGCGAAACGAGATCAACGGACCAGTCCTTGCAGGTAGTCGGTGAGGTCGGCGGCCCACTCCTGACCGACCGGCGTCACGCCGATCGCGGCGGCCAGCGCGACCATGCCGACCAGGAGGACCACGAAGACGTGCCGCGGCCGGACCCGGCCGGAGTACATCAGTGGAACGGCCGTGCCGTCGACGAGCCGGTGCCCCACCTTGAGCCGGGTGAGATACGTGCTGGCCACGCCCGAGCTCTGGCGGTCGAGGAAGTCGTCGAGGCTGGTGTTCAGGCCGACGCCGACGATCACCCTGGCCCCCTGCGCGTCGGCGAGGAGCAGAGCGACGTCCTCGGTCGCAGCCGAGGACTCCAGAGGCAGGGCACGCACGCCCAGGCGCTCCATCTGCTCGGCCCGCATGCGTGCGCCGCGATCGACCCTGACCACGACGTCACGAGCGGCCCGCAACACCTTGGCCGACGGGCGTTCGGCCTCGTCGGCGGTGTCGCTGAGGAGTACGACGTCCGGCTGGTGTCCCGCGGCGAGGAGGACGTCGGCGCCGCGATCCACCCCGATCAGGACCGGGGCCTGCTCCTTGAGGAAGGCGCCGATGGTCGCGAGCTCGCTGTGGTGGTCCCGCCCGGGTGCGACCACGACGACCGGCCGACCCTCGATGCGGGTCGAGGTCCGGGGCAGGCCGCGGCCGTGCAGCAGCAGGTCCTCCTCGCGACGGAGGAACTCGGTGCTGTTGTGGGTGAACGTCTCCAGCTGGGTGGCGAGCCCGACCCTGGCCTCGGCCATCTCGTGCCGAACCGTGGTGCGGTCGACCTCGCGGCCCATGGCCACGGCCTCGTCGCCGACGAACACCACCTCGTCGTGGACCCGGACGGCCGAGCCGTCGGTGATCCGCTGCGCACCTTCGACCCGGTCGAGCACGACGATGCCCGCCTCGGTCAGCACCTCCGGGCCGAGATTGGGGTACCGCCCGGAGATCATCGGCGACACGTTGAGCACCGCACTGACCCCGGCGTCGACCAGGGCCTGGGCGGTCGCCCGGTCCATGTCGAGGTGGTCGAGGACGGCGATGTCGCCCGGGCGCAGCCGCGGGACGAGCGCACGGGTGCGTCGCTCGACCCGCGCGGTCCCCGTGAGTCCGGGCGGGGCGGGGACCTTGGGTCGCGTGAGTGACTTCATGACCCGGCAATCCTGACAAACCTGCGGCGGGCTTCCCGGCAACCGACAGCCCGGGCGCGTCGCCGCTCAGGTCAGCCCGGCCGGTCAGCCCAGTGCGCGGGCCGGCTGGGCTGCGTCCAGCAGCTCGCGGGCATGGGCGAGCGCGGTGTCGGACTCTTCCATGCCGGCGAACATCCGGGACAGCTCACGCTCGCGTTCGTCGGCGTCGAGGACGGTCAGGCCCGACGTCGTCACCGAGCCGTCGCTCGACTTCTCCACCACCACGTGCCGGTCGGCGTACGCCGCGACCTGGGGCAGATGGGTGACCACCAGCACCTGGGCGGACTGGGCGAGCTGGGCGAGCCGGCGGCCGACCTCGACGGCCGCCTTGCCACCCACCCCGGCGTCCACCTCGTCGAACACGAAGGTGGGTACCGGGCTGGTCGCGGCGAGCGACACCTCGAGGGCCAGCATGACGCGGGAGAGCTCGCCGCCGGATGCGCCCTTGTGCAGGGGGCGTGGCTCGGATCCGGTGTTGGCCGCGAGCAGGAACTCGATCTCGTCGACCCCGGACGCGGTGAACGTGAGCCACCTGTTCCCGACCCGGAGGGGCGCCCCCGGGCTCGCCTCGTCCGGCTGGTCCTCCTCGTGCTGCCGCACCGTGATGTCGACTCGGGCATCGGGCATGGCGAGGAGGGCGAGCTCCTCGGTCACCTCCGTCGAGAGGCGCGCGGCGGCCTCGGAGCGGGCTCCGGACAGGGCGCCGGCGACGTCGGCGAGCTCCGCGCGCAGCTCGGTGCGCTGGGTCCGCAGCTCCTCGATCCGGTCGTCGGTGTGGTCGAGATCGGTCAGCCTGGTGGCCGAGCGCTCGGCCCAGGCCAACACGTCGTCGATCGTCTCGCCGTACTTGCGGGTCAGGGCGGTGAGCGCCGCGCGCCGCTCGGAGACGGCTGCCAGGCGCACGGGGTCGATCTCCAGCCGGGACGCGTACGACGCGACGTCGGCCGCGACGTCGGAAAGCAGGTAGGAGATCTCCCCCAGCCGGTCGGCGAGCTCGCCGGCCTCACTGTCGTGGTCGCGAACCCCGTCGAGCAGGGTGCGCGCCGCGGAGGAGGTGGCGAGGGCATCGGGGCGGTCCTGCTCGCTGGACAGGGCTTCCCGCGCCTGCTCGGCGGCGGTGCGGAGGGTGTCGGCGTAGCCGAGCCTGGACTCCTCGGCGGCCAGCGCCGCGTCCTCGCCGGGCTCCGGGGTGACGGCGTCGATCTCGGAGAGGCCGAAGCGGAGCAGGTCGGCCTCGCGGGCCCGATCGCGGGCGGTCGACACGACCTCGTCCAGCTCGCGCTGGGTCTCGGAGAGACGTCCGAACAACCCGGCATAGCGATCCAGCAGATCGGCCACCTCGGCTCCACCGAAGTGGTCCAGTGCCTCGCGTTGCGTGCGTGCCTTGAGCAACCGGTGCTGGTCGGATTGGCCGTGCACCGCGACCAGGGGCTCCGCTGCCTCGGAGAGCACCGAGACGGGGACCGACGCTCCGCCCACGAAGGCGCGGGAGCGGCCCTCTGCCGAGACGTTGCGGGCCAGCACCACTCGCCCGTCCTCCACCTCTCCCCCGGCCTCCTCGACCGCGGCCGCGAACCCGTCGAGACCTTCAGCGGTGACCACGCCCTCCACCCGCGCGGAGCGGGCGCCGGTGCGGACGGCGCCGCTGTCGGCTCGGCCGCCGAGCAGCAGCCCGAGGGCGGTGACGATCATGGTCTTGCCGGCACCGGTCTCCCCGGTGATGACGGTGAGCCCGGGGCCGAGCTCCAGGGTCGAGGACTCGATCACGCCCAGAGACCCGATCCGGATCTCCTCAAGCATCAGGTCTCCCCACTCCGGCGGCGTTCGGACGCGCCGCGCCAGCCCTCCACAGGCAGCCTGAACTTGGCGACCAGACGATCGGTGAACGGGGCCTCGTGCAACCGGACGAGCCGGACCGGGGCGCCGCCGCGACGGACCTCGATCCGGGCTCCCGGCGGCAGGTCGACGGTGCGCCGGCCGTCGGCCCAGAGCACGCCCGCCCCTTTGTTGTGGGCGAGCACCTCGATCGCGATCACCGAGGTCGGGGCCACCACCATCGGGCGCGCGAAGAGGGCGTGGGCGCTCAGGGGCACCACCATCAGGGCCTCGACACCGGGCCACACGATCGGGCCGCCGGCACTGAAGTTGTAGGCAGTGGAGCCCGTCGGGGTCGCGCACACCACTCCGTCACACCCCCATCGCGACAGGGGCCGACCATCGATCTCGACGACGACCTCGAGCATCCGCTCGCGGGCCGCCTTCTCGACGCTGGCCTCGTTGAGCGCGAACGTCTCGGTCACCAGCTCCCCGTCCCGGCGGACCGAGACGTCAATGGTGAGCCGGTCCTCGGCCGCGTAGCGGCGGTGCACGATGGCGTCGATGGTGGACTCCACGTCGTCGTACTCCGCCTCGGCCAGGAACCCGACGTGCCCGACGTTGACGCCCAGCAAAGGAGTGCCAACGGCGTGCGTGATCTCCGCCGCGCGAAGGATCGTGCCGTCGCCACCAATGACCAGCGCCAGCTCGCAGTCACGCCCGGCCTCGGACTCCTCCCCCGCGATCTCGAGCGGTGGCTCGAACTGCCCGGCTTCGAGGTCGAGCTCGCCCGCTTCCGACGCGAGCAGCCGCACCACCAGCCCATGGCCGGTGAGCGCCTTGCAGAAGGCACGGGCGACCTCGCGGGCCTCCGCCCGCCCCGGGTGGGCGATCAGCAGGACCCGGCGGGTCGGCGCCTCGCTGGGGTGGGTCACGGGTCAACCTTCTCACTCGGAACCCCCGTGGTGTCCCCGGCTCGCACGACCCGCTCGATGTCGGCCGCGGCGATGAGCGGGGCGCCGTGTCGCAGCCACAGGAAGAACTCCACGTTCCCGGACGGCCCGGGCAGCGGGCTGGTCACGACCATCCGGGCGCCCCAGCCGAGCGCTGCGGCCGCGTCGGCGACGCCGACGACTGCCGCGGTCCGCAGTCCAGGGTCGCGGACCACGCCGCCCTTCCCCACCCGTTCCTTGCCGACCTCGAACTGGGGCTTGACCATGAGGGCGAGGTCGCCATCCTCCGCGGTGACGCCGATCACGGCATCGAGGACCAGAGCGAGGGAGATGAAGGAGAGATCACCCACGACCACGTCCACGGGGTCGCCCACGAGGTCGAGGGACAGGTCCCGGACGTTGGTGCGGTCGTGCACGGTGACCCGCTCGTCCTGCCGGAGCCGCCAGGCCAGCTGTCCGTACCCCACGTCGACGGCGACGACCTCCCTCGCGCCGTGGCGCAACAGAACGTCGGTGAAGCCGCCCGTCGAGGCACCCGCGTCCAGACAGCGTCGCCCGCTCACCTGCAACCCGGCCGGCTCGAGCGCCTCGAGCGCGCCGGCGAGCTTGTGGCCGCCGCGGGACACGTAGTCGGGGCGGTCCGGGTCGTCGGCCACGACGATGGCGACATCGGTGGTGACGCCGGTGGCGGGCTTGGTGGCGACCGCCCCCGCTACCCTGACCCGCCCGGCCGCGATCAGCTCACTGGCGTGCTCGCGGGAGCGAGCCAGGCTCCGGCGGACGAGCTCGGCGTCCAGGCGCAGGCGGCGTGGCGGCACGGCCGGACGGCTCAGGTGTCGGCTTGGCCGTCGAGAGCCTGCCGCAGGCGGTCGTGGGCGCTCTCGAAGACCGCCACGTGCTCACCCACGGGCAGGTCGTCGAGCCCGTCGACCGAGTCGAGCACGTCGTCCACCTCTTCGACGCCGGTGCGCACCGGCTCCGCGAACTCCTGAGCGGTCTCGGTCGGGTCCGTCTCGGACTCCGGGGTCTCCGGCTCGGCAGGCTCCGGTGTGTTCTCGCTCATGGGCCGAGGTTACCCGCCGGATCGGCCACTGTCCGCGCCCGGCGCGGTCAGCCCGGACGTGTCGGCCGGAACGCCGGAGCGGTCGAGGTGGGCCCACGCGGCAGACGCCACCACCCGCCACCAGTCGTCCGCACCACCGCTGCCCGTGACCACGAGGCGCCCATCGCTCGCGTCCGCCCGCCAGCCGCCCGCGATCCACGCCGAGCCCGATCGCTCCGGGGCGGCATGGGGCTCGAAGAGGCCCTCCAGGTCGCCGGCGAGATAGGTCGGCCGCAGCTCCGCTGTCGCCGTGACCAGGTCCGCGAGGCCGGTCACGCCCGTCATCACCAGGAGCGAGTCGATCCCGGTGTTGTGCGCCCCCTCGATGTCGGTGTCCAGGCGGTCACCCACCATGAGCGGCCGCGACCCGCCGACCCGGCGCACGGTCTCGTCCACGAGTGGCCGCTGGGGCTTGCCGGCCACGGTGGCGGTGACGCCGCTGAAGCGCTGGATCATCTCCACCATCACCCCGTGCCCGGGCGCGGTGCCGAACCTCGTCGGCAACGACAGGTCGGTGTTGCTCGCCACCCACGGCAGGCCGTCCCGCACCCGGACCGCGGCCCGCATCACGTCCCGCCAGACCACGTCGGGCCCGTAACCGGTGACGAGGGCCGCAGCCGTGTCGTCGTCGACCCCGACCGGACGAAGACCCGCCTCGTGCAGTGCCTCCTCGAGGCCGGCCGCGCCCAGGAACGCGATCGGAGCTCCCTCGCCGAACTGCTCGACCAGCAGATGCGCGGCCGCCTGGGCCGACGTGACCACGTCGTGCGGCTCGGCCTCGATCCCGAGCGCGCGGAGCTTCTTCGCGACCGCCGCCGGTGGGCGCGAGGCGTTGTTGGTGATGAACGCGATCGCCGTCCCCGCCGCGCGGGCGCGCGACAGCCGCTCCGGTGCGCCGGGGACCGGGGTCTCCCCGATGTAGACCACGCCGTCGAGGTCGAACATGGTCAGGTCGTAGGCCTCGACCAGTGCCTTCGTCGACGAGCCGAGCACACTGACCTCCTCCGGATCGACTGGTGGGGGCACCCTACGATGCTCCGATGGGCTCCAGCGCCGCGGTCGCGCCACCGTACGTCGCGGGACCGTTTCGGCTGGATCCGTTCCAGGGCATCATGCTCGCCCCTCACCGGGTCGGCGATCCGGCATCGGCCCGAGCGTTCGCGCGCCCGTACCGCGACGTCGTCGGGCGGATGGCCCGCTGGGAGCAGCGACGGTCACCTCGTCGCACCACCAGGAGCCCGCCGTCTACCTCCACGAGTACACCTCCGGCGGGATCACCGTCCGGGGCCTGGTCGGGGCGCTCGATCTCTCCCACCGGGCCGCCCGCGCAGAGGACCGAGTGGTCCTTCCGCACGAGGGCATCCATCCCGCCCAGGCCGCTGAGCTGGGCGAGCGGATGGCGAAGATGGGGCTCAACCCCGCGCCGATCCTGCTGGTCCACCGCGGCCCCGCCGCCGTCCGCGCCCTCGTCCGGAGGATCGCTCGCCGGGGCGCCCGACCACGAGTTCACCGACCGGGCCGAGCAGCGCAACCGGGTCTGGGCGATCCGCGACGCCGACGGCCAGGCCGACTCGGCCGAGGCAGCTGGCCGGCTCCCGCGCCCTGATCGCCGACGGGCACCACCGGTACGCGGCCTACCTGCGCATGCAGGAGACCCGCCCGGGCACCGCGGCCGACCGCGGGCTGGCCATGCTGGTCGACCAGGACGACACGCCGCTGTTCCTCGGCGCGATCCACCGGGTCCTGGTCGGGCACGCCGTTCGACGGCGCTCCAGAAGGCGGCGGCCGGCCACGGTGTCGTTCACGGTCCGCAGTTCCGGCGACGCTGTCGCCGCGCTCGGCCCGGACACCCTCGTGGTCACCGACGGCACGACCTGGGCGACCTGCGGCTCTACCTCGCCGACGGACGCGCGGCCGTGGAGGTGCTCCACGAGGCGCTTCTCCCCGCGTTGCCGACCCCGCCGGCCAGGGTCGGCTACCACCACTCCGTCGACGACACCCTGGCACAGCCTCCGCGGCGACGAGGGCGTGGCCGTGCTCATGCCGGCGACCGGACTACGACCTCGTCCGCCGGATCGTGGCCGACGACCGCCTGCTCCCGGAGAAGGCCACCTCCTTCCAGCCCAAGCCGAGCCTGGGCGTGCTCATGCGCTCGCTGCGCGACGGATGACCTTGCCGCCGGACGACCTCCACCTCGACCCGCGACGCGGTGCCGCGTGCGGTCCTGAAGAACCGTCGCCGCACCGCTCCGGTCACCTCCACCAGGTCGTCGACTCGCCCATCCGGCCACCGACCGACGGGCCCGCCCCGCCCACACGCAGCACTCCAGCGCGTCGACCGTCTGTCGCGGCCGCGCCGCGCCCGCGGGCCGGGGCACCACCACCCGGAACGTCCACACCGAGTCGCCACTCGGCAGCACCCGCTCCTCCGGTTGCTGCGAGACCCGCCCGACCAGCCGGACCTCGTTGGCCGCATCGGTGCGGCCACCTTGCTTGCTGACATCTCACATCACCTCCGCGCGCCAATCTCGCGGCCGCGACCGACAAACCGGACCGACGCCGACCCGCGCTTGTGGAGAGTCGCCGGACCGGACGCGCCTTGGGGACGAGAAACGGGCCGGAATGAGCACCAGAAATGCACCAGGGGCCACCCTTGCGGGTGGCCCCTGGCCTGAAGAATGTCCGGCGGCGTCCTACTCTCCCACAGCCTCTCGGTTGCAGTACCATCGGCGCTGAAAGGCTTAACTTCCGGGTTCGGGATGGGTCCGGGTGTTTCCCTTTCGCTATGGCCGCCGTAACTCTTGTGTCAAAACCCTGCACCCGTGTTGGTGCCCCGTGGGGGTGGGTGGGGTTTTGAAGCTTGGTGTGTTGTTGTGTTGTGTTGTGGACGCGAGTACATCGTCACGGTGTTGTGACCGTTGGTTGGTTGTTGTGGTTGTGATGTGTTTGTGGGACAAGCCCTCGGCCTATTAGTACCGGTCGGCTGGGCATTGCTGCTGTACACCTCCGGCCTATCAACCCAGTGTTCTGCTGGGGGCCTTACCCGCATGGTTGTCGGTGGGAAACCTCATCTTGAAACGTGCTTCCCGCTTAGATGCATTCAGCGGTTATCACTTCCGAACGTAGCCAACCAGCCGTGCCCCTGGCGGGACAACTGGCACACCAGAGGTTCGTCCATCCCGGTCCTCTCGTACTAGGGACAGCCTTTCTCAAGTTTCCTGCGCGCGCGGCGGATAGGGACCGAACTGTCTCACGACGTTCTAAACCCAGCTCGCGTGCCGCTTTAATGGGCGAACAGCCCAACCCTTGGGACCTACTCCAGCCCCAGGATGCGACGAGCCGACATCGAGGTGCCAAACCATCCCGTCGATATGGACTCTTGGGGAAGATCAGCCTGTTATCCCCGGGGTACCTTTTATCCGTTGAGCGACCACGCTTCCACATGCCGTGGCCGGATCACTAGTTCCGACTTTCGTCCCTGCTCGACATGTCTGTCTCACAGTCAAGCTCCCTTGTGCACTTACACTCGTCACCTGATTGCCAACCAGGCTGAGGGAACCTTTGAGCGCCTCCGTTACTCTTTAGGAGGCAACCGCCCCAGTTAAACTACCCATCAGGCACTGTCCCTGATCCGGATCACGGACCTAGGTTAGACATCTAGTACGACCAGAGTGGTATTTCAACGTTGACTCCACCACCACTGGCGTGGCTGCTTCACAGTCTCCCACCTATCCTACACAAGCCGAACCAAACACCAATACCAAACTGTAGTAAAGGTCCCGGGGTCTTTCCGTCCTGCCGCGCGTAACGAGCATCTTTACTCGTAGTGCAATTTCGCCGAGTCCATGGTTGAGACAGCGCCCAAGTCGTTACTCCATTCGTGCAGGTCGGAACTTACCCGACAAGGAATTTCGCTACCTTAGGATGGTTATAGTTACCACCGCCGTTTACTGGGGCTTAAATTCTCCGCTTCGACCCGCGTCTAACAGGTCCTCTTAACCTTCCAGCACCGGGCAGGAGTCAGTCCGTATACATCGTCTTACAACTTCGCACGGACCTGTGTTTTTAGTAAACAGTCGCTTGGGCCTGGTCTCTGCGGCCCTCACGCTTCCCCAGCAAGTGGGTATGACGGTTCGGGCCCCCCTTCTCCCGAAGTTACGGGGGCATTTTGCCGAGTTCCTTAACCATGGTTCGCTCGATCGCCTTGGTATTCTCTACCTGATCACCTGAGTCGGTTTGGGGTACGGGCGGCGCATAGCTCGCTAGAGGTTTTTCTCGACAGCATAGGATCACCCACTTCGCCCCAACGGGCTCCCCATCACATCTCGGACTCCACATCCAAGTAAGAGACCCGGATTTGCCTGGGCCCCGTCCTACCTGCTTGGCCACGGACAACCATCGCCGTGGTTGGGCTACCTTCCTGCGTCACCCCATCGCTTGACTACTACCAGCTCGGGTCCCACGCTCCGCCCCACGCTCCACCCCGAAGGCATCGGTGACCGCGGTTTCGGGTGGTTAGCATCACCGGGTTCGTCATGGGCGCTACTTTGCCGGTACGGGAATATCAACCCGTTGTCCATCGACTACGCCTGTCGGCCTCGCCTTAGGTCCCGACTTACCCAGGGCAGATTAGCTTGACCCTGGAACCCTTGATCATTCGGCGCACGAGTTTCTCACCTCCTGATTCGCTACTCATGCCTGCATTCTCACTCGTGTCGCGTCCACCGCTGGATCACCCCGCGGCTTCACTCGCGACACGACGCTCCCCTACCCATCCACACACCTGAACCACCACAACGTACCGGCGGCTGGGTTATACGTGTGAATGCCATAGCTTCGGCGGATGACTTGAGCCCCGCTACATTGTCGGCGCGGAATCACTTGACCAGTGAGCTATTACGCACTCTTTCAAGGGTGGCTGCTTCCAAGCCAACCTCCTGGTTGTCACTGCGACTCCACATCCTTTTCCACTTAGTCACCGCTTAGGGGCCTTAGCTGATGGTCTGGGCTGTTTCCCTCTCGACTACGGAGCTTATCCCCCGCAGTCTCACTGCTGCGCTCTCACTTACCGGCATTCGGAGTTTGGCTAACGTCAGTAACCTGGTCGGGCCCATCGGCTATCCAGTGCTCTACCTCCGGCAAGAAACACGCAACGCTGCACCTAAATGCATTTCGGGGAGAACCAGCTATCACGGAGTTTGATTGGCCTTTCACCCCTATCCACAGGTCATCCCCTCAGTTTTCAACCTAAGTGGGTTCGGTCCTCCACGCGGTCTTACCCGCGCTTCAACCTGCCCATGGATAGATCACTCCGCTTCGGGTCTTGATCGTGCTACTCAACCGCCCTGTTCGGACTCGCTTTCGCTACGGCTACCCCACACGGGTTAACCTCGCAACACAACGCAAACTCGCAGGCTCATTCTTCAAAAGGCACGCCGTCACCCACCACGCCCCACAAAGGAACGACCGCTCCGACGGATTGTAGGCACACGGTTTCAGGTACTATTTCACTCCCCGCCAGGGGTACTTTTCACCTTTCCCTCACGGTACTTGTCCGCTATCGGTCATCAAGGAGTATTTAGGCTTAACGGGTGGTCCCGCCAGATTCACACGGAATTTCAGGAGTTCCGTGTTACTTGGGAAAACACTCACAGCCTCACCCTTACACTTACGGGGCTATCACCCTCTACGGCGCCACTTTCCAATGGACTTCAACTTCACACATGAGTTTCTTACTGCGCCACCGGCCGGCAGACCGACACGATGCTCCCACAACCCCCCACATGCAACCCCTGCCGGGTATCACACAGCATAAGGTTTAGCCTCCTCCGATTTCGCTCGCCACTACTCTCGGAATCACTATTGTTTTCTCTTCCTATGGGTACTGAGATGTTTCACTTCCCCACGTTCCCTCCACACACCCTATACATTCAGGCGCGGGTAACTGGACATGACTCCAGCTGGGTTTCCCCATTCGGACACCCCCGGATCACAGCTCGGTTGCCAACTCCCCAGGGCTTATCGCAGGCTCCAACGTCCTTCATCGGCTCTTGATGCCAAGGCATCCACCATGTGCCCTTCATAGCTTGTCTCACAAACACTCAACAAAAACTACAAAGACTAACTACACCACACACCAACCAAGCCCCGTCACAAAATGCGACAGACCAGGGTGCAGGCCTGCCGCAAGATGCTCGCGTCCACTATTCACATCTCAAACACCAAGCCCACACCAGCCGACCACACGACCCCAACCGAGACCCCACGCCAGGAAGCCCAAGAAACAACAGCAACGAACCCCCGCACGGGCGAGCGGTCCGGGCCTGATTTCTCAGGGCCCAACAGTGTGCCAAGACCCACCCCCACCACGCCGGCCCCAGGTTCCACGCCAACCAGCACACCAACCAGGCGTGAGCCTGGTCCGCAGCACGGTTCGCAGTACTAGGGGGTCAACGCCCGCGGGAGCGGGCGTTCGTCGACGATTCCACTAGTGAACACCACCAGTGCCCACCACACACTCGGCGGCGGCACGCACCGCGGGGGTCGGTGTGCTCCTTAGAAAGGAGGTGATCCAGCCGCACCTTCCGGTACGGCTACCTTGTTACGACTTCGTCCCAATCGCCAGCCCCACCTTCGACGGCTCCCTCCCACAAGGGGTTAGGCCACCGGCTTCGGGTGTTGCCGACTTTCGTGACGTGACGGGCGGTGTGTACAAGGCCCGGGAACGTATTCACCGCAGCGTTGCTGATCTGCGATTACTAGCGACTCCGACTTCATGGGGTCGAGTTGCAGACCCCAATCCGAACTGAGACCGGCTTTTTGGGATTCGCTCCGCCTTGCAGCATCGCAGCCCTTTGTACCGGCCATTGTAGCATGCGTGAAGCCCTGGACATAAGGGGCATGATGACTTGACGTCATCCCCACCTTCCTCCGAGTTGACCCCGGCAGTCTCCTATGAGTCCCCACCACCCCGAAGGGCGTGCTGGCAACATAGGACGAGGGTTGCGCTCGTTGCGGGACTTAACCCAACATCTCACGACACGAGCTGACGACAGCCATGCACCACCTGTACACCGACTAAAAGGGCCCACCATCTCTGCAGGCTTTCCGGTGTATGTCAAACCCAGGTAAGGTTCTTCGCGTTGCATCGAATTAATCCGCATGCTCCGCCGCTTGTGCGGGCCCCCGTCAATTCCTTTGAGTTTTAGCCTTGCGGCCGTACTCCCCAGGCGGGGCGCTTAATGCGTTAGCTGCGGCACGGAACCCATGGAATAGGCCCCACACCTAGCGCCCAACGTTTACGGTGTGGACTACCAGGGTATCTAATCCTGTTCGCTCCCCACACTTTCGCTCCTCAGCGTCAGGTCATGCCCAGAGAACCGCCTTCGCCACCGGTGTTCCTCCTGATATCTGCGCATTTCACCGCTACACCAGGAATTCCGTTCTCCCCTGCATACCTCTAGTCTGCCCGTATCGAAAGCAAGCACCGAGTTAAGCCCGGTGTTTTCACTCCCGACGCGACAAACCGCCTACGAGCCCTTTACGCCCAATAATTCCGGACAACGCTCGCACCCTACGTATTACCGCGGCTGCTGGCACGTAGTTGGCCGGTGCTTCTTCCCCTACTACCGTCACCCCACCCCCAAAAGGCAAGGCTTCGTCATAGATGAAAGAGGTTTACAACCCGAAGGCCGTCATCCCTCACGCGGCGTTGCTGGATCAGGCTTCCGCCCATTGTCCAATATTCCCCACTGCTGCCTCCCGTAGGAGTCTGGGCCGTGTCTCAGTCCCAGTGTGGCCGGTCACCCTCTCAGGCCGGCTACCCGTCGAAGCCTTGGTAGGCCATTACCCCACCAACAAGCTGATAGGCCGCGAGCACATCCCCCACCGAAAAATCTTTCCACCAACAGCACATGCATGCGCTGGTCATATCCGGTATTAGCCACCGTTTCCGACAGTTATCCCGAAGTGAAGGGCAGATTACTCACGTGTTACTCACCCGTTCGCCGCTCGAGTACCCCCGAAAGGGCCTTTCCGCTCGACTTGCATGTGTTAAGCACGCCGCCAGCGTTCGTCCTGAGCCAGGATCAAACTCTCCGTAGAAAACCTACAAAAACCAATCCCAGCAAAACAAACAACCAGCAAAATTAATCGCCAGAATCATTGTTCCACTCAAAAAAACAAACCACAATCCAAACCAGACAACCCCCAAAACAACAAGAGCCACCCAGAAAAGACGAGGCAAATACAAACTAATTCATCGACTATTGACACACTGTTGAGTTCTCAAAAATCAGACGCACACCGACACAAGCCCTTGCGGGCAAGCGCTGGGGCAACCTACAAAAACTTACCGGCACCGGCGGGGCTCCGTCAACTTCACGGGCCCCTGGCCGCACCGCGCGCGCCGCTCCCAACGAGCCGGCCTCGCGACCGTGGTGGGAGCCGCTCTCCGCGGCGAGGAACAACATTATCAGCGGCCACCGGCGCACCCAAATCCGGGGTCAGGGCCCGGCGCGCGAACGGCGCGGCGGCGGCGCCGGGCGGTAGCTGGAGACGCTGGGTTCTCCGGTGACCCAGAACCGCCACGGCCGGTCGGCGGCCGCTCGCAGGCCCACGCGCGGTCCCCGGGACACCTCGGCGGGCGCGTCGTCGGGGAGCTCGAGCCGGATCGCCCCGGCGGCCAGGTCGACCCGGTTGTGGCTGAGATCGATGCCGAGGGCGCGGCAGAGCCGGGCGGGTCCCCGGGCCAGGTCGCGGTCGGAAGCGCCCGGCCGCCGCGTCCGGGCCACATCGAGCCCCGCGGTGACCTCCCCGGCACGGAGCAGGACGGCCGAAGCCGTCCCCTCTGGGCCGCACACGACGTTGGCGCAGTGGTGCATCCCGTAGGTGAAGTAGACGTAGAGACGACCGGGCGGTCCGAACATCACGTCGTTGCGCGCCGTTGTCCCCCGAAACGCGTGCGAACCGGGGTCGTTCGCCCCGTCATACGCCTCGACCTCGGTCAGCCGGAGTGCGACGTCGCCATGGCGAAGCACGGCACCCAGCAGCCGAGGGGCCACCTCGAGGACCGGGCCCTCCAGCACCGCCCGCAGCTCAGGCAAGGCGCTCCCGGTGGGCGGCGACCGTCGCGCCGAGCTCTGCGAGCTGCTCGCGCACCCGCTGCGGGGCCGTGCCGCCGCGCCCGTCGCGCGACGAGACCGAGCCCGCGACCGTCAGCACCCTGCGCACCTCCGGCGTCAGGTGCGGGGAGATCTCGGCGTACTGCTCGTCGCTCAGCTCGTCCAGCTCGACCCCGAGCTCCTCGCACCGTCGCACGCAGGCGCCGGCGATCTCGTGTGCGGACCGGAACGGCACCCCCTGCGCGACCAGCCACTCCGCCACGTCGGTTGCCAGCGAGAAGCCCTGCGGCGCGAGCTCGGCCATCCGGGCGGCATCGAAGACCAGCGTCGCGACCATGCCGGTGAAGGCCGGGAGCAGCACCTCGAGGGTGTCGACGGAGTCGAAGACCGGCTCCTTGTCCTCCTGCAGGTCCCGGTTGTACGCGAGCGGCAGGGCCTTCAGCGTGGTGAGCAGCCCGCCGAGGTTGCCCACCAGGCGTCCCGCCTTTCCGCGGGCCAGCTCCGCGATGTCGGGGTTCTTCTTCTGCGGCATGATGCTCGATCCCGTCGACCAGGAGTCGTGCAGCGTCACGAAGCCGAACTCGCGGGTCGACCAGAGGATCACCTCCTCGGCGAAGCGGCTCACGTCGATCCCGACCATCGCCGTGACGAACGCGAACTCCGCGACGAAGTCCCTCGCCGCCGTGCCGTCGATTGAGTTCGCACTGGAGTCGCCGAATCCCAGCTCGGCGGCGACGGCCCGCGGGTCGAGGCCCAGGCTCGAGCCGGCCAGGGCGCCGGAGCCGTACGGCGAGTCGTCGGCGACCCGGGCATCCCAGTCGCGCAGCCGCTCGACGTCTCGCACTAGCGGCCAGGCGTGCGCCAGCAGGTGGTGGGCCAGCAGCACCGGTTGGGCGTGCTGGAGGTGGGTCCGCCCCGGCATGATCACGTCGAGATGCGCGCTGGCCTGGGTGGCGAGGGCCTCGACGAGGTCGAGCACCTGCTCGGCGATCACCCGCGCGTGGTCGCGCAGGAAGGCCTTGAACAGGGTCGCCACCTGGTCGTTGCGACTCCGCCCCGCACGGAGCCGGCCACCGATCTCGGCTCCGACCTCCTCCACCAGCAGCCGCTCGAGGGCACCGTGCACGTCCTCGTCGGACGGCTCCGGCCAGAGCCGTCCGGAGGCGAACCGCTCCCCCAGCGCGTCCAGGCCGCGCCGCAGCTCGGTCAGGTCTGAGTCGCTGAGCAGACCGGCGGCGTGCAGCACCCCGGCGTGTGCGCGCGACCCGGCCAGGTCGTACGGCGTGAGTCGCCAGTCGAAGTGGGTGGAGCGGGACAGCGCCTCGAGCTCGGGCGACGCGGCCGCCGAGAAGCGAGCACCCCACAGGGTGCCCTCGTTCGTGCCGCCCGCGTTCGTGCCGCCGTCGGTCCTGTGGCTCATGGTGTCCCCTTCGTACCAGCCGGCTCAGTCCGTGCCGAACTCCATGGCCGCGTTGTCGAGCGCCGCGTCCCCGGCATCGCCCTCGGCGGCCGGGTTGCGGGCGATCCGGTCGCCGCCCCCCATCTCGAGCTCGCCGTACAGCACCCCGTGCTCGACCAGCACCTGCCCCTGGTCGAGCGGCTGCGCGGCGTAGGCCTCGAGCTTCGAGCGCGAGTCGGCGATGTCGAGGTTGCGCATGGTGAGCTGCCCGATCCGGTCGACAGGACCGAACGCCGCGGTCTCCGTGCGCTCCATCGAGAGCTTGTCCGGGTGGTAGGAGAAGTGGACGCCGTCGGTGCGCAGGATCGTGTAGTCCTCACCGCGCCGGAGCCGCAGCGTGACCTCTCCGGTGACCAGCGAGGCGATCCAGCGCTGGATGGACTCCCGCAGCATCAGCGCCTGCGGATCGAGCCACCGACCTTCGTAGAGCAGCCGGCCGAGGCGCCGGCCCTCCGCGTGGAAGCCGGCGATGGTGTCCTCGTTGTGCACGGCGTTGAGCAGCCGCTCGTACGCCGTCCACAGCAACGCCATGCCGGGCGCCTCGTAGATCCCGCGCGACTTGGCCTCGATGACGCGGTTCTCGATCTGGTCGGACATGCCGAGCCCGTGCCGGCCACCGATCGCGTTGGCCTCGTGGACGAGCGCGACCGGGTCGTCGTACCGGACGCCGTTGATCGCGACGGGCCGCCCGTTCTCGAAGCGGACGGCGACGTCCTCGGGCTGGATGTCGACCGAGGCGTCCCAGAACGCGGCGCCCATGATCGGTTGGACGGTCTCGAGGGAGACGTCAAGGTGCTCCAGTGTCTTCGCCTCATGGGTGGCGCCCCAGATGTTGGCGTCGGTGGAGTACGCCTTCTCCTGGCTGTCGCGGTAGGGCAGGTCGTGTTCCTCCAGCCACCTGCTCATCTCCTTGCGGCCGCCGAGCTCCTCGACGAATTCCGCGTCGAGCCAGGGCTTGTAGATGAGCAGGCCCGGGTTCGCGAGCAGTCCGTAGCGGTAGAACCGCTCGATGTCGTTGCCCTTGAACGTCGAGCCGTCGCCCCAGATGTCGACGCCGTCCTCGTGCATGGCGCGGACCAGCAGCGTGCCGGTGACGGCCCGGCCGAGCGGGGTGGTGTTGAAGTACGCGCGACCGCCGGAGCGGATGTGGAAGGCGCCGCAGGCGATCGCGGCGAGGCCCTCCTCGACCAGCTGTCGCTTGCAGTCGACGAGCCGCGAGATCTCGGCGCCGTACACCACGGCGCGGCCGGGGACGCCCTCGATGTCCGACTCGTCGTACTGCCCGATGTCGGCCGTGTAGGTGCACGGTACGGCGCCCTTGGCGCGCATCCACGCCACGGCGACGGAGGTGTCGAGCCCTCCGGAGAAGGCGATGCCGACGCGCTGGCCGACGGGAAGTGAGGTGAGAACCTTGCTCACGTGGTTGGGTCCTTCTGCTCGGTGTGATCGTTGGCCAGGGCCAGGAACCGGCGGGCGAGGTCGTCGCCACCTGCCGGGTGGCGACCGATCACCAGGACGGTGTCGTCACCGGCGATGGTGCCCAGGACGTCCGGGAACTCGGTCTTGTCGAAGGCGCTGGCGAGGAACTGGGCGGCACCCGGCGGCGTCCGGAGGATGACCAGGTTGGCGCTCGCCTCGGCGCTGACCAGCAGCTCGCCGCACAGGCGGGCGAGTCGCTGGGCCGCCGCGGCACTCTCGCCGGGCGCCGCGGGTCGTCGGTCACCACCTTCGGCCGGGACGGCGTACACCAGGGCACCCGAGTGGCCGCGCACCTTGACCGCATCGAGCTCGACGAGGTCGCGAGAGAGCGTCGCCTGGGTGACGTGCAGGCCGTTCTCGGCGAGCAGCTGGGCCAGCTCGCCCTGTGACCGGACCTCCTGGGAAGAGACCAGCTCCACGATGCACTGGTGTCTCGAGCTCTTGGTGCTGGGCCGGAATGCGGTGCGGCTCATGTGGACTCCTCCAGGAGGAAGGTCAGCAGCGCCTTCTGGGCGTGCCGACGGTTCTCGGCCTCGTCCCAGACCACGCTGCGCGGCCCGTCGATCACTGCGGCGTCGATCTCCTTGCCGCGGTACGCCGGCAGGCAGTGCATGGCGATCGCGTCCGGCGCGGCAGCGCCGAACAGGGACGTGGTGACGGTGTGGTCACGGAAGACCTCCGCGCGGGCAGCGGCTTCCTCCTCCTTGCCCATGGACACCCAGGTGTCGGTGATGACCACGTCGGCTCCCGTGACTGCCGCGACCGGGTCCGGCTCGAGCTCCGCCGAGCCTCCGGTGCCGTCGGCGATCCGGGACGCCTCGTCGACGATCTGGAGGTCCGGCTCGTAGCCCTCGGGCGAGCTGATCTTCACGTGCATGCCGGCGGTCGCTCCCGCCACCAGCCACGAGTTGCCCATGTTGGACGCCCCGTCCCCCACGAACACTGCGGTGAGCCCGGCGAGACTCCCCTTCTGCTCGGCAACCGTGAGCAGGTCGGCCAGCAGCTGGCACGGGTGGAAGTCGTCGGTCAGCGCGTTGACGACCGGCACTCCGGCGTATTCCGCCATCTCGTCGATCCGGTCCTGGGCGTAGGTGCGCCACACGACCATCGAGGTCTGCCGCCCGAGCACCCGGGCGACGTCGGCGATCGACTCCCGCTCCCCGATCCCCGCGAGCTTTCCGTCGACGAGCATCGGGTGGCCGCCGAGCTCGGCGATTCCCGCGGCGAACGACGCCTGGGTGCGCAGCGTCGGCTTGTCGAAGATCATCGCCACGGTCTGAGGTCCGGCCAGCGGCTTCGAGTCGTACGGCGCCCGCTTCAGGTCGGCGGCCAGGGCCAGGACCCGCGCCTGCTCGGCGGGGCTCAGGTCGTCGTCGCGGAGGAAGTGGCGAATGTTTTTCGGGGTCCCCGCGGGGGCGTGAGCGGAGCGAGCGGCTTCGTGGGGTGAAGTCATGAAGGGACCCCAATCGACTCGTCGAGGATGGTGGGCAGGGCGGCAAGGAAGGCGTCTGCGTCGGCTTCGGTGAGGACCAGCGGCGGGGCCAACCGGATCGCAGTCGGAGTCGGGTTGTTGATGATGAACCCGGCGCGGAGGGCGGCGGCGGCAACCTCGGCCGAGTCACCGGTTGTCAGATCGACGCCGATCAGGAGGCCCTCACCGCGCACCTCGGCGACCCGCGGGTCCGCGGCCAGGCCGTCGCGCAGCTTCTGTCCCACGGTGGCGGCATGTTCGAGGAGCGCGTCGTCCTCGATGGTCCGGATCACCGCGAGAGCGGCGGCACACGCGACCGGGTTCCCGCCGAACGTGGTGCCGTGGTTGCCGGGCTCCAGCAGTTCGCCGGCGCTTCCGAGGCCGATGCAGGCGCCAATCGGGATGCCGCCCGCGAGACCCTTGGCCACGGTGACGATGTCCGGGGTGATGCCGGCCGCCTCGTGCGCGAACCACCTGCCGGTCCGGCCGATGCCGGTCTGGATCTCGTCGATCCACAGCAACGCCCCGTGCTTGCTCGCAATCCGGCGGGCCTCGGCGAGGAAGCCGTCGGGCGGCGGGACGACGCCTGCCTCACCCTGGATCGGTTCGAGGAGCACGGCCGCGGTGTCGTCGGTGACGGCGGCGGCGAGGGCGAGGGCGTCGCCGTACGGCACGAAGGTCACGTGGCCCGGCAGCGGCTCGAACGGGGTCCGGTAGGCCTCCTTCGAGGTGAGCGCCAGGGAGCCCATCGTGCGGCCGTGGAACGCGCCTTCCGCGGCGACCACGTGCGTGCGACCGGTGAGCCGGGTCATCTTGAACGCCGCCTCGTTGGCCTCGGCACCGGAGTTGGTGAAGAACACCTTGCCGGTCGAACCGAGCAGCGAGAGCAGCTTCTCCGCGAGCTCGATCTGCGGCCGGCTGGCGAAGAAGTTCGAGATGTGGCCGAGCGTGCGCAGCTGGTCGCCCACGGCGTCGACGAGCGCGGGATGGTTGTGGCCGAGTGCGTTGACGGCGATCCCGCCCAGCAGGTCGACGTACTCCGTGCCGTCCTCGTCCCACACGTGCGCGCCCTCGCCGCGGGTGAGCACCAGCTTCGGTGGGCCGAAGGCGTTCATCAGCGCTGCGGCGTAGCGGTCCTTCCACGGGGCGCTCATCGGTCGTGGGCCTTCCGGGTCCGGGTCGGCACCCCGGGCAGGACCTGGGTGCCGACCCCCTCGTCGGTGAACAGCTCGAGGAGTACGGCGTGCGGCTCGCGGCCGTCGACCACGGTGGCGCGGGCGACGCCTCCGGTGACGGCCCGGTAGCAGGCGGTCATCTTGGGGACCATGCCGCTGGCCAGGGTGGGCATCAGCTCGAGGAGGTTCTCCGGGCTGATCTCCTGGATCACCTCGTCGCTGTCGGGCCAGTCCTTGTACAGGCCCTCGACGTCGGTCAGCACGAGCAGCTTCTCGGCTCCGAGGCTCGCCGCCAGGGCCGCAGCCGCGGTGTCGGCGTTGACGTTGTGGACCTGGCCGTTCTCGTCCGGGGCGACGCTGGAGATGACCGGGATCCGACCGGCGTCGACGATGTCGAGGACGGCTTCCGGGCGCACCTCGGTGACCTCGCCCACCAGCCCGAGGTCGACCTCCTCGCCGTCGACGACGGTGTTGGTGGCCGTGGCGGTGAACAAGCGGCGTCCTCGCCGGACAGGCCGACGGCGAGGGCCCCGTGCTCGTTGATCAGGCCGACCAGCTCCCGCTGGACCTTGCCCACCAGCACCATCCGGACCACGTCCATGGCCTCCGGGGTCGTGACCCGCAGGCCGCCCCGGAACTCGGACTCGATGTCGAGCTTGTCGAGCATCTCGGAGATCTGGGGTCCGCCGCCGTGCACCACGACCGGCTTGAACCCGGCGAACCGCAGGAAGGCGATGTCCTCGGCGAAGGCCTGCTTCAGCACGTCGTCGGTCATGGCGTTACCGCCGTACTTCACCACCACGACCTTGCCGTGGTAGGTCATCAGCCAGGGCAGGGCGGCGGCCAGCGTGCGGGCCTTGGCGGGGTCGGGTTTGGTCATGACGAGTAGGCGCTGTTCTCGTGGACGTAGGCGTGGGTGAGGTCGTTGGTCCAGACGGTGGCTCGCTCGGATCCGGCCTTGAGATCGATGGTGACGGTGACCTCCCGGCCGGTCAGGTCGACCGACCCGGGATCCTCGGCGGGGGTCGACTTCCGGCAGACCCAGACGTCGTTCATGGCGACGTCGAGGTCGGCCGGGTCAAACGTCGCGTCGGTGGTGCCGATGCTGGCCAGGACCCGACCCCAGTTCGGGTCGTTCCCGAAGACGGCCGCCTTGAACAGGTTGCTGCGGGCCACGCTGCGCCCGACAGCCACGGCGTCGTCCTCGGTGGCCGCGTTCACGGTCGTGATCGCGATCTCGTGGTCGGCCCCTTCGGCGTCCCTGATCAACTGCCCGGCCAGGTCGGAGCAGGCCCGGGTCAGGGCCTCGGTGAACGCCTCGACGGTCGGGGTGACTGTGCTTGCCCCGCTGGCGAGCACGGTCACGGTGTCGTTGGTCGACATGCAGCCGTCGGAGTCCAGGCGGTCGAAGCTGACCCGCGTCGCGGCCCGCAGGGCGCGATCGAGGTCCCCGGCGGGGACCACGGCATCGGTGGTGAGTACGACGAGCATCGTGGCCAGCTGCGGGGCGAGCATGCCCGCTCCCTTGGCCATGCCGCCGATCGACCAGCCGTCACCCTCGACCACGACCTGCTTGCTGACCGAGTCGGTGGTCATGATCGCGGCGGCCGCGTCGGCTCCCCCGTCGTCCGTGAGTGCTGCGTGCGCCGCCTCCACTCCGTCGAGGAGGTCCTGCCGGGGGTTGGCCAGTCCGATCAGTCCCGTCGAGCAGACGACGACGTCGATGGCCCCCACTGCCGAGCTGGGCGGCGACCGCCTCGGCGACGGCGTGGGTGGTCTGGAAGCCGTCCGGCCCGGTGTAGCAGTTGGCGCCGCCCGAGTTGAGCACGACCGCCCGGACGGTGCCGTCCTTGACGACCTGCTCGCTCCACAGGATCGGGTTGGCCTTGCACCGGTTGGCGGTGAAGACGCTGGCCGAGTCGAAGGTAGGGCCGTCGTTGACGACGAGTGCGAGGTCCTTCGCGCCGGATCCCTTGAGTCCGGCGGCGACGCCGGAGGCCCGGAAGCCGTTCGGGTGGGTGACGGTCATGGCGCCATGCCGACGGTCGTGAGCCCGAGGGTCTCGTCGAGACCGAGGGCGAGGTTCATGCACTGGATCGCGGCACCGCCGGTGCCCTTGGCCAGGTTGTCGACAGCCGCGACGGCGACCAGTCGCCCGGCCGAGTCGTCCACGGTGACCTGGAGGTGGACCGCGTTGGAGCCGTGCACGGCCTTGGTCTGGGGCCACTGGCCCGGTGGCAGCAGGTGCACGAACGGCTCGTCGGCGTAGGCCTTGGCGTACACGTCGTACGCCTCGTCCGCGCTCAGGTCGGTCGCCAGGCGGGCCGAGGCCGTGGCCAGGATGCCGCGCGGCATCGGCACCAGGATCGGCGTGAAGCTGACCCGGACCGTCGCGTCGGTCAGGCCGGACAGGTTCTGGACGATCTCGGGGGTGTGCCGGTGGCCGCCCCCCACGCCGTAGGCGCTGGCGTTGCCCATCACCTCGCTCCCGAGGAGGTGCGGCTTCGCGGCCTTGCCGGCGCCGCTCGTGCCCGATGCTGCGACGACGACCACGTCCGGCTCGACCACGCCCCCTGCCACGGCCGGCACCATGGCCAGCGTCGACACGGTCGGGTAGCAGCCGGGGACCGCGATCCGGCTCGCCCCGGTGAGTAGCGCACGCTGCCCGGGCAGCTCCGGCAGGCCGTAGGGCCAGGAGCCGAAGTGCTCACCGCCGTAGAACTCCGCCCAGGCTGCGGGATCGGTGAGCCGGTAGTCGGCGCCGCAGTCGATGACGACCACGTCGTCGCCCAGTCCGGCGGCGAGCTCTCCGGACTGGCCGTGGGGAAGGGCCAGGAAGACGACATCGTGGCCGGCGAGGGTCTCGAGACTGGTCGGCTCGAGGACCCGCTCGGCCAGCGGGACGAGGTGTGGCTGCAGCCCGCCCAGCGGCTCCCCCGCGTTCGAGTGGCCGGTCAGCACTCCGATCTCGACGCCCGGATGGCCCAGGAGCAGCCGCAGTACCTCTCCTCCTGCGTACCCGCTGGCGCCGGCGACCGCGATCCGCTTCGTCGTCATGTGCATGACTATACAGTGGCTCGTATCTTCATGTGCAAGGGGTTCACCGGGTGCGTCCGTCGGTGGCTCCGGCTAGATTCGGCGGATGGCGCGCCTCGACTTCCCTGACTATCTCGAACACATCACCACCGAGTCACAGCGGTTCCGCGATGTCCTGGCCTCCTGCAACCCCCGTGCCCGAGTGCCTGCTTGTCCCGACTGGAACGCCGCCGACCTGCTCGACCACCTCACCCAGGTGCAGCATGGCTGGGCATGGGTGGTCGAGCACCGTCCGGCCTCCCGCTCCGACGGCGGCTACGTCGCGCCCGAGCGCCCCGCGTCGTACGACGCGTTGCTGAAGTCGTTCGACGAGTGCTCCTCGGCCCTGATCGCGGCACTCGAGCAGGCCGACCCGGCTGACCCGGCCTGGAGCTGGTCGTCCGAGCAGACGGTCGGGTTCACCTTCCGCCGCCAGGCACACGAGGCGCTGATCCACCGGCTCGACGCCGAGCAGACGGCCGGCGACGTCACCCCGCTCGATCGGGCCTTGTCCGCCGACGGCGTGGAGGAGTGCCTCGACGTGATGTACGGCAGCTGCCCCCCGTGGGGCGAGTTCCGCCCGCTCCCCCACCACATCCGCATCGACTGCACCGACACCGGCGACTCGGTGTGGGTGCAGATCGGTCGCTTCGTGGGCACCGACCCTCAAGACGACGTGCACTACGACGAGGACGACATCAACGTGGTCGGGGACCCGGGCGTCGAGCCGGACGCCGTGATCAGTGCCAAGGCAGCCACCGTGCTCACCCGCCTCTGGCGGCGCGGCGACGGGGCGGAGATCCACCTCGCCGGTGACATGGCGATCGTCGACCACTTCCGCGCAGCGATCCACCACCCGCTGGACTGAGCTCTCAGACGCGCTGGACGGCGCCGGTCCGCTCGGCGGCGAGCGCGACGGCGGCATCGCGGGCCTCGGCCGCCTCCGCCTCCATCAGGGTTCGGTCGGGTGCCCGGAACCTGAGCGCGAACGCCAGCGACTTCTTGCCCGGCCCGACCTGGTCACCGGTGTAGAGGTCGAACAGCCGCACCGACTCCAGCAGCGCGCCGGCTCCCTCGCGCAGGGCAGTCTCGACCTCGGCGGCGGGGACGTCGGCATCGACGACCAGCGCGACGTCCTCCTTCGCCACGGGGTACGACGAGAACACCGGCCCCGGGACGACCGGCACCGCCAGCTCGAGCAGCCGGTCCAGGTTCACCTCGGCGGCGGCGGTCCGCGGCGGGACGCCGTAGGCCTGGCAGACCCGGGGGTGCAGCTCACCTGCGTAGCCCAGGACTGCCTCGCCGACGCGGAACTCGGCACAGCGGCCGGGGTGCCAGGGTGCCCGAGCCGCGGTGTGCACGGTCAGGTCAACGGCCAATGCCTCCGCGACCTGTCGGACCGCGGCCACGGCGTCGGTCCACTCGGCGCGCCGCCCGAGACCCCACCAGCCAGAGCGCTCCCGTTCACCGCAGACTGTCAGGGCGAGGTGGAGCGGCTGCTCGGGCAAGGCCTTGTTGAGCTCGTCGAGCTCGCCCTCCGTTGGTCGCCGATCCACCGGCAGGATCGGGGCCGGGACCGAGCCGCGCGGAAGGGTCACCGTGGCGGCCTCGAAGAGCGCCACGTCGGGGTGGCCGTGGCCGGCGTTGCGGGCCGCCGCCTTGAGCAGCCCGGGCAGCAACGTGGTCGTCATCGCCGGCTCCTCAGACGAGATCGGGTTGGCCAGCCGGAGGACGGTGCGCCGCTCGTCGTCGGGCGCCAGCCCCAGGTCGTCCAGGTCGGTCTCTCCCACGAACGGAAAGCTGACCACCTCGACGTACCCGGCCCCGGCGAGAGTGCGACCGACCCGGCGGCGCAGCTTCTGGCCGCGGGTGAGGCCGCGACCGGAGGGGGCCTGCGGGAGCACGGACGGCACCTTGTCGTAGCCCTCGACCCGGGCGACCTCCTCGACCAGGTCGAAGGGGTCGGTCAGGTCCGGGCGCCACGGTGGCGGCGTGGCGGTGACCGTCGACTGCGCCTCGTCCAGGCTCGCGTCGCACCCCACGGCGTGGAGATGGTCGACCACCGCCCCGGGAGCGATGGGCATCCCGGTGAGCCTCGCGGGCAGGTCGTCCGCGATCCGGATCGGTTGCCGGCCCGGCGCCCGGCCGACAACCGTCACCCCCGTTTCCGCCGTGCCGCCGCCGAAGCGGACCAACAGGTCGACCACCCGGTCCGCCGCCGCAGCCGGGAGCGTGGGGTCCACGCCGCGTTCCCACCTCTTGGCGCCCTCGGTGGGTAGCTTGTGCCGGCGGGCCGCGCGGAAGATGGTCACGGCCTCGAAGTGCGCCGCCTCGATGACGATGTTGGTGGTGGTCTCCGACAGTTCGGTCGTCTGGCCGCCCATCACGCCGGCAAGCCCGATCGGGCCCGAGTCGTCGGTGATCAGGAGGTCCTCCGTGGACAGGGCCCGGTCGACGCCGTCCAGGGTGGTGAGTCGCTCCCCCTCGCTGGCCCTCCGGACCCGGATCGCCCCGGACAGCAGGTCGCGGTCGTACCCGTGGATCGGGTTTCCCATCTCGAGCATCACGTAGTTGGTGACGTCGACCGCCAGCGAGATCGAGCGCATGCCGGCCAGCTGCACCCTGCGGGCCAACCAGGCCGGGGTCGGCGACGACGGGTCGAAGCCGGTGACCGTGCGGGTGATGAAGACGGGACAGCCGGCCGGGTCGTCGACGACGACCGGGTAGCCGCCGTCGTCGGCCGCGGGCACGTCGCGCTGGGCAGGGTCGGTGAACGTCGTGTCGAACCCGAGCGCCGCCTCGCGGGCGATGCCGCGCAGCGACAGGGCGTAGGCGCGGTCGGGGTTGATCTCGAACTCGATGACCTCGTCGCGCAGCGGCAGGACGTCGAACACGTCGTCGCCCGGCTGCCCGGCATCCGTCGGCAGCACGATGATGCCGTCGTGGTCCTCGCCCAGGCCGAGCTCCCGGGCCGAGCAGATCATCCCGGCCGAGACGTGGCCGTAGGTCTTGCGCGCCGAGATCTCGAAGCTCCCGGGCAGCACGCCGCCGGGCAGGATCACCGGGACCAGATCGCCGACCGAGAAGTTGTGGGCGCCGCAGACGATGCCCTGGGGCTCGCCGGTGCCGTTGGCATCACCGACGTCGACGGAGCACCAGCGGATCACCTTGCCGTTCTTCTGCGGTTCGTCCTCGAACGACAGGACCCGACCGACGACCAGTGGACCGGTGATGTCCTGACCGGGCTTGGTGATCGCCTCGAGCTTGATGCCGAGCGCGGTGAGCCTGGCCGCCAAGTCCTCGACGGCCAGGTCGGCGGGCAGGTCGACGTACTCGCGGATCCAGGAGACAGGAGCGCGCATGGCCTCAGATCTCCGTTCCGAAGGCGGCAGAGAACCGAACGTCTCCCTGGAACAGGTCGCGAAGGTCCTCCACGCCGTGCCGGAACATCAGCGTGCGGTCGATGCCCATGCCGAAGGCGAAGCCGGTGTAGCGCTCGGTGTCGATGCCGCATGCGATCAGCACCCGAGGGTTGACCACGCCACAGCCTCCCCACTCGATCCAGCCTTCCCCACGGCAGGTGCGGCAGGCCTCGGAGCCGACCCCGCCACAGACGAAGCAGACCAGGTCGACCTCGGCGCTGGGCTCGGTGAACGGGAAGTACGACGGGCGGAAGCGGGTCGTGATCCCCTCACCGAACATCGCCGAGGCGAAGTGGTCGAGGGTCCCCTTGAGATGCGCCAGTGTGATGCCCTCATCGACGACCAGCCCCTCGACCTGGTGGAACATCGGGCTGTGTGTCGCGTCGAACTCGTCGGTGCGGAAGACCCGGCCCGGACACACGACGTAGATCGGTGGCTTCCGGGTGAGCATGGTGCGGGCCTGCACGGGCGAGGTGTGGGTGCGCAAGACGAGGGCGTGGTCGGCCGGCTCTGCCCAGAACGTGTCCTGCATGGTGCGGGCCGGGTGGTCCGGACCGAGGTTGAGTGCGTCGAAGTTCAGCCACTCCGCCTCGACCACCGGCCCCTCGGCGATCTCCCAGCCCATGGCGACGAACACGTCGCCGATGAGCTCTGATCCTGTCGTGATCGGGTGCCGCGAGCCGCGGGGGGCGCGGTCCACCGGCAAGGTGACGTCGACCGTCTCCTCGGCCAGCATCCGCTCCTCGTGCTCGACCTCCAGCACGGCCTGCCGCTCCGCCAGGGCCTGGGCGACCTCTCCGCGCGCCCGACCGACCCGCTGGCCGGCCTCCTTGCGCGCCTGCGGGGGCAGGGCACCGATCTCCCGGTTGGCCAGCGCGAGCGGCGAGCGGTCACCGGCGTGGTGCAGCCGAGCCTGCTTGAGCTCGGCGAGGTCCGTCGCCGCGGTGATGGCCGCCAACGCCTCGTCCCGCATCGCCGTGACCTGCTCCGCCTTGAGCGGCGTGACCTCGACGGGGTCGTAATCGGTGTTCGGTCCCGACATGACTGCCTTTCCGGGATCGGTGGCGTGCGCTGGTCGTGCGGGCCAAGTGTAGGAAGCGGGGCGGTCACCCGGCGACCGGGTTAGTGCGGTGGGTCCGGGCGCGGGTCCCCGGCGAGCCAGATCAGCTCGACCCGGGCCGGTCCGGGCGGAGATCCTCGGCCGGCCAGATCACCTCGACCCGGGCCCCGCCTGCGGCCGCGTCCCCGATGGTGACCGTGCCGCCGTGCGCCCGGACCAGGCCGTTCGCGAGATACATGCCGAGCCCGGATCCGCCTCGCACCCCGCTCTTCCAGAACTTGGTGAACACCCGGCGCCGCATCTCGATCGGGATGCCCTCCCCCTCGTCCTCGACCACGATCCGGACGCCGGCCACGCCTGGGGCTCCGTCCTCGGCCGCTACGGCCTCCAGGGCCACGGTGACCGTGCCCTCGCCGTGCCGGACGCCGTTCTCGACCAGGTTGGTGACCACCTGGGTGAACTTGTCGGGGTCGACGCTGATCTCGGGCAGGTCCGCGCCAGCGGTGTACTCGATCGGTCGCGCGGTGCCGGCCTGCACCGAGGCGACCACCCGGCCCACCAGGGCATCGGCGTCGGAGGCTCGGGGATGGAGCGACAGTCGCCCGGTGTCGATCCGGGCCACGTCCAGCAGCTCGGCGATCAGGCGGCTCAGCCGTTCGGAGTCGGCGTGGACAGTGGTCAACATCAGCTTCTGCTGCTCGTCGTTGAGCCGGTCCCAGCGGTTGAGCAGCGCCTGCACGAACCCCTTGACGCCGGTGAGCGGCGAGCGCAGCTCGTGCGCGACGGTGGCGACGAGGTCCGAGCGTTCCCGGTCGAGTCGCTCCCGGCCGCGTCCGGAACGCAGCCACGACCGCCACCTGGCTCACGGGCTGGCTCACGCCCGGGCGGACGAGTCGCGTGGTCACGAGCACCTCCGTGCCGCTGGGCAGGATCCAGGACTGCTCAGGGATCGCAACCCGGGTGCGCAGACCGTCGTACGGGCGGTTCCAGTCGAACCACTGGTCGCCGTCCTGGTTGCGCAGGGCGAGCACCTCCGCCAGCGGTTGCCCGACTCCCGCGCCGGGCGGGATCGACAGCATGGACGCAGCCACGGCGCTCACCAGCGTGACCGTCCCCTCGGCATCCGCCAGGACGACGCCGTCGGGCAGGGCGTCGGCCACGGCGTGCGCGTCGTCTGTCCACGGGTCCTCCACGCGGGTCACGATAGTCGTCGCCCGACCGGCAGCGAGCAGAACGGGCGAGGGACCGCCGATCGGTCAGACGCTGGTCAGGATCGCTGGGCCCGGGCCGAGGCGTAGAGGCACACGGCCGCGGCGGTCGCCAGGTTGAGGCTCTCGGCGCGGCCGTGGATCGGGATCCGGATCCGGTGGTCGGCGGTTGCTGCGAGGTCCTCCGGCAGCCCCCAGGCCTCGTTGCCGAAGAGCCACGCCGTCGGCTCACGCAGGAGCTCGTCGGCGTCGTCCAGGTCGAGCTCACCGGAGCCGTCCGCGGCGAGCACGGTCAGGCCGACCGCGCGGGCGGCGCGCACGGCGGCGCCGGGGTCGGCCTCGACGGCCACCGGGAGGTGGAACAGGCTGCCCGCGGTGGCCCGCACGGTCTTGGGGTTGTAGGCGTCGACCGAGTGTCCGGCCAGCACGACGCCCTCGGCGCCGGCGGCGTCCGCGGTGCGGATCACGGTGCCGGCGTTGCCGGGGTCGCGGACGTCGGCACAGATCGACGACCAACCGCGGACGGCCGGCCGCGCCCGGTGCCACCAACGACGAGACCGGGACGTCCAGGAAGCGGCAGACGGCGACCACCCCGGCCGGGCGTGACGCTGTCGCTGAGCGAGGCCAGGGCGCGGTCGTCGACCAGCGTCCACGCGGGCGCGGCCGGCCGTCCAGGTCGTCGTACTGCTCGTGGCGGCCGGCGTCGCGAAGACCTCGACCACGCAGCCGGTCCACCGACAGCGCGCCCGCGACCGCCTTCGGGCCGTCGGCAAGGAAGAGCCGCCGCTCGGTGCGGACCGAGCGACGGCTGAGCTTCCGGGCGTCCTTGACCCGGGAGTTGCCCGGGGTCAGGGGCTGGGACGGTCAGGCCGAGACCTTGGGCGCGTTGACGTCCTCGGGCAGGGCGGCCTTGGCGGTCTCGACGAGCGCGTTGAACGCGGCGACGTCGTTGACGGCCAGGTCGGCCAGGATCTTGCGGTCGACCTCGACACCAGCGAGGTTCAGGCCCTGGATGAACCGGTTGTAGGTCATCCCCTGGGCGCGGGCCGCGGCGTTGATGCGCTGGATCCAGAGCTTGCGGAAGTTGCCCTTGTTCTTGCGGCGGTCGTTGTAGCTGTAGACCAGCGAGTGGGTGACCTGCTCCTTGGCCTTGCGGTACAGGCGCGAGCGCTGACCGCGGTAGCCGCTTGCCCGCTCGAGGACTACCCGGCGCTTCTTGTGGGCGTTCACTGCCCGCTTGACGCGTGCCATGGTGTTACTCCTTGTTTCAACATCTGCTGCGGTGGTCCTGGTCGAGGCTCCGTGGATCGGGCTCGTCGAGACGACCGCCGGCGGGGTGGGGCTGGGTCAGAGACCCAGCATCTTCTTGGCGCGCTTGACGTCGGCCTTGGCGACCTCGGTCGTGCCGGACATCCGGCGGGTCACCTTGGAGGGCTTCTTCTCCAGGTTGTGGCGCTTGCCCGGTCTTCTCGCGCAGGATCTTGCCGGACCCGGTCACGCGGAAGCGCTTGCTCGCACCGGAGTGCGTCTTGTTCTTCGGCATCTGGTTCTCTCCTTGGTTGCTGCTCGTGCGTCCCGGCGGTCTCGAGGCTCACTTCGGCTCGCACCTCGTCCGCCGGAGGGTCTCAGGCCTCGATCTCGGGGTCGAGGTTCTCGGAGCGGCCGCGCTCCTTCTTCTTCGAGCCGACGCGTCCGGCGTTGGCGGCGGTGCGCTCGGCGCGCTCCTCGGCCTCCGCGGCGGCCCGCTCGGCGGCGCGGGTCGCCTTCTCGGCCTTCGCGCTCGACCTTGGCCTCGGCCTTCTTCCGGTGCGGGCCCAGCACCATGATCATGTTGCGGCCGTCCTGCTTCGGCGAGGACTCGACGAAGCCCAGCTCCTCGACGTCCTCGGCCAGCCGCTGCAGCAGCCGGAACCCGAGCTCGGGGCGGTGCTGCTCGCGACCGCGGAACATGATCGTGATCTTGACCTTGTCGCCGGCCCGCAGGAACCGCACGACGTGACCCTTCTTGGTCTCGTAGTCGTGCTGGTCGATCTTCGGACGAAGCTTCATCTCCTTGATGATCACGTTCGTCTGGTTCCGACGCGCCTCACGGGCCTTCTGGGCGTTCTCGTACTTGAACTTCCCGTAGTCCATGAGCTTGCAGACCGGCGGTCGGGCCAGTCGGCGCGACCTCGACCAGGTCGAGGTCGGCCTCCTGGGCGAGCTTGAGGGCCTGGTCGGTGGGAACGATGCCGACGGTCTCGCCGTTGGGTCCCACGAGCCGGACCTCGGATACCCGGATCCGCTCGTTGATACGCAGCTCGGTGCTGATGTGTCCTCCAGTGTTGACGGTCGCTGTGCGGAGAGCCTCGACGAGTCGACGCAGCGAGTCGAGTGTGAACTCGCTGCGAAATCGAAGAAAGGCTTCCGCTGGTCACAAGCGGAAGCCAGTCGCGACACGTCTCCCAGACGCATCACCGAGTGCCGCGGCCGCACGGGCGGCGTACGCCGTGCGGCCGTGGCCTTCGGGACCGGACCCGACGACCTGTGCCGAGTGCTGGCGGCGGTCGATGCGGGTGGGAGACGTGAGCGTGCTGAGCCTCCGCTTGTGGATCGGCTCCGCCTCGCGTGCGAACGGAACTGATCGGTCAACGCCGGATGTTACCGGATCATTCCGTCGGCGGTCGCAATCCAGGCGGCTGCGCTCCCCGACGCGGGCGAGCGTCCAGCCGGCGGCCAGGCCCGCAGGTCGTCGCCCTCGACCACGAGCGTGACCGGCCCGGCGACGTCGACGACCAGCGCCTCGGCGCCGCTCCTGGATCGCCGACCGGGCGGCCAGCCGGGCCGTCGACGGGCACCGGCCGGGCCTCGGCGTTCCACGCCCGCAGCTGGCTCCGGTCCAGTGAACGCGAGCAGCGCCCGCCGGCCGTCGCGCCCGGTCAGCAGCACCGTCGCCATGTCGCTGGTCTTGTCGTGGGCCAGCCCGCGGCGTCGTACTCGACCTCGCCGAGCACCGCGACCACCGGCACCAGCAGCCGAGAGGCCGCGAGGACGGCAGTGCCTCGGCGTACGGCCCCGCTGTCCGGCGGCGTACGCCGCCAGGGCGGCCGCCAGCTCGGTGGGTCGGCCGTACCCGTCGTCCCCGGCGAAACCGGGGTCGGGGATGCGGCACCCGCGAACCTCCCCTGGCCCTGCGCGATTGCCGCGACATGCGGCGATCCTGCCACCCAGCGGGGCCGGCACCACGGTGTGGGTCGATGTGCCACCCTTGACCGTGTGGACGACGTGACCTGGGCGGCCCTGACCCTGGCCCTCACCGGGCTGGGCGCCGCGTGGACCTGGTTCGCCTTCCGCCGGCGCGGGCTGGCGTCGGGGTTGCGAGGTGCCGGGTTCACCCTGCTGCCGCTGGCCGCCCTGACCTGACCGGGACCCTCGAGATGTTCACCGAGATCGGCGGCTCGGTCGCCGACTGGGCGACCAGCCTGGTGTTCAGCCCGGTGGTCTGGCTCGGCATCGTGCTGGCCGGGGTCTCCGTGGTGCTCTTCGGGGTGTCCGGCGCCCTGCGCGAGCGGGGACGGGCGGCCCGGCCGAGACCAAGGCCACGGGCAAGGCGGACTCGAAAGGTCGAGCTCCCGCCCTCGAAGACGAAGGGCGAGCCCCTGATCGACGACGACATGGCCGACATCGAGGCGATCCTCCGCAAGCGTGGCATCACCTAGACGGCGTCATGACCCGCCCCGACGTCGCGCGCGACGCCCTTGCCTCGCGCCTCGACCAGGCCCTCGCCGGCCTCTCCGCCCCGCCACCCACGCCGGTCGTGGTCGTGGACCTCGACGCGTTCGACGCCAACGCCGACGACCTGGTGCGCCGCGCCGCCGGCAAGCCCGATCCGGGTGGCGTCCAAGTCGGTCCGGGTGCCCGAGCTGCTGCGCCGGGCCCTGCGCCGCGACGGCTTCCGCGGGATCCTCTCCTACACGCTGCGCGAGGCCCTGTGGCTGCACGAGCAGGGCTTCTCCGACGACATCGTGGTCGCCTACCCGACCGTCGACCGGGTCGCCCTGGCCGAACTTGCGGAGTCACCCGACGCCGCTCGCCGCGATCACGCTCATGGTCGACGACCCGACACACCTGGACCTGATCGACCTACGCTCGCACGCCCGCGTCCCCGGTGCGGGTCGCCGTCGACATCGACGCCGGACTGCGGATCGGCGGACAGCACGTCGGCCCCAAGCGCTCCCCGCTCTACGACACGGGCGCGGTGGTCGACCTGCACGCGGACGATCTCGGCTCGGCCCGGCTTCAGCCTCGTGGGGGTGATGACCTACGAGGGACAGGTCGCCGGCCTCCCGGACGCGGTGCCCGCCCAGCGCGCCCGGTCGCTCGTGATCCGGCGCCTCAAGGCGGCCTCGCAGAGCCAGCTCGAGGGACGCCGCGCAGAGATCAGGGCCGCGCTCGACGGCCTGACCGACCTGGAGTTCTGGAACGCCGGCGGTTCCGGCTCCATCGACAGCACCACGACCGACCCGGCGGTCACCGAGATCGCCGCCGGTTCCGGTCTGCTGGTGCCCGGCCTCTTCGACCACTACCAGGCGTTCGACCCGCAGCCCGCGGCCTTCTTCGGCGTTCCGGTCGTGCGTCGGCCGTCGGCCGAGCTCGCCACGGTGCACGGAGGCGGATTCGATCGCGTCCGGCGCGGCCGGCAAGGACCGGCTGCCGATCCCGTGGGCGCCGTCGGGGCTGCACCTGACCGGTCTCGAGGGCGCCGGTGAGGTGCAGACGCCGGTGACCGGCCCGGCTGCGGCGCGGCTGCGGATCGGCGACCTGGTGTGGTTCCGGCACGCGAAGTCCGGCGAGCTGTTCGAGCACACGAACCGCCTGTTCCTGCTCGCCGGAGCCGACATCGTCGACGAGGTACCCACCTACCGCGGCTGCGGCCTGGTCTTCTGACGGCGCCGATGGATGCCGCCCGCCTGGCCCTGGACCTGGCCCGGTCTCGTCCGCCCACACTGGGCCAGGGGCGGCTGATGTGCATCGACGGGCCGGCCGGCTCCGGCAAGACCACCCTCGCCGAGGAGATCGCCGGGCTCGCGGGTGACGCGGGCGTCGTACAACGCGTCGTACACATGGACGACCTGTACGACGGGTGGGACGGCCTTCCCCACCTCACCGATCAGCACGACTCGCTGCTCCGCCCGCTCGCGGTGGGAGAAGCCGGGAGCTACCGGCGCTTCGACTGGGTGGCGGACCGCTTCGCGGAGACCATCGACGTCTCTCCGGTCGACCTGCTGATCCTGGAGGGTGTGGGGTCCTGGTCGTCGGCCCACGCCGACCTGGTCACGGTGCTGGCCTGGGTCGAGGCGCCCCACGACCTGCGCATGCGGCGCGGGATCGATCGCGACGGGGAGGCATTCGCGCCGCATTGGGAGCGATGGGCGGCCGGGGAGGAGCAGCACTTCGCCCGGCACGGCACCCGGGAGCGAGCCGACCTCGTCGTCGAAACCGACTGATCACTCCGCGAGGTGGTAGTTGTCCTGTCGGTGCAGCACGCTGAAGCCGGCGCGCTCGTAGAGACCCAGGGCGCCGGTCGGATTCTCGGTGTCCACGTCCAGGCTGACGGTGTCGAAACCCTCCGCACGGCAGGCCTGCAGCATGTGCGCGAGCAAGGCAGCGGCCAGGCCGCGCTTGCGATACGCGGCATCGGTGCCGAGATAGGCGACATACGCCTCGCGGGCGCCGGCGCGGCCCGACGGCGGCACGGCGTACTCGTGGGTGAACAGGTACGCCGCGACGGCACCGTCTGCGGCCGGATCACGCACCACGAACGACAGGTTGGGGCGCGCGTGGCTGGCGTCGATCATGAAGGTCCGCCAGTGTTCCTCGTTGACCGCGGTACCACCCGGGTAGTCCCGGAACGCCGCGTTGTGCGCGGCCCGGACCTCTTCGGAGTCGGTCGGGTCGAACCCCTCCAGCCGGAGGCCGTCCGGAAGGCCGGGGCCGCCTGGCTCGGAGGACGCGTCCGCCAGCTCGGTGAGCATGAGGAAGCTGTGGCGGTGGAGGCTGAAGCCCGCGTCGTGCAGCAGCGTGGCCTGGTCGGCCCGGCCGGCGAGGGCATTGGCGGTGTAGCGAGCTGGAGTCCCCGGGCCGTCGTGGGCGTGGATCGCCCGAGCGGCCTCGAGGGCTCGGGCCAGCATGGTCGTGCCGATTCCCTCCCCGAGCCGCGCCGGATGGACGTCGCCGAACAACATGAACGACTGGCCGTCCTCGTTGACGGAGCGCGGCAGGACCGTGGTGAAGGCCACCGGCAGGTCCCCGTCGAACCCGCCCTCGAACACGATCCCGCGGTAGTCACGGAGGATCTCGGCGACCTCGTCGGCAGAGAGCGCGAAGCCCGTGGGGTGGTCACCCTCGATCGCCGCCATCAGGGCGGCGATGTCGGTCGCGTCCGCCGCGGTGATCGGTCGCGTGGTCAGCCCGGGGGCAGTGGTCATGGAGCGACGCTAAAGGACGCCCCGGCGACACCGCTGCGGGTTTTCGCTCCTGCCCTCACGCCGAGGATGCGGCAATCACGCTGCGCAGCTCCCGAACGGCGCTCCTCGCGCGGCCGCCGTCCGAGCCCTGGATGCCCATCGCCGGCGCACTGGTGCCGTCGGCCAGGTCCAGGACGGCCCACGGAGCGCCCGGCGGGAGATGGACCGCGATGATCTCGGCCCACTCGTACTCCCGGCGCCGATAGCCGTTGACGACGACCAGGCGCGACGTCTCCGCCACGACCCGGGAGCGCACCAGCGCGAACCCGGCCGCGAACGCGACCAGGCCCAGGGCCACGAGGGTCCCCCGCTGGAAGACGGAGAACCGGGCGCGGGTCTCGGGGTCGAACCCGAACCAGGCGACCAGGCACACGAACAGGAGCAGTCCGCCGAAGAACGCGCCCGCCAGCCGCACGCCGAGCGGTCGCCAGGTGTGCGGCAGGGTCACCTCAGAGTCGGCAGGCATGGATGTCGGTCAACAGGATGCCCCGGGCACCGATGTCGAAGAGGGCGTCCATGAGTCGCTGGGATCCGTCCCGCGGGACCATCGCCCGGACCGCGACCCAGCCCTCGCGATGCAACGGCGACACCGTCGGGCTCTCGATGCCGGGGGTGAGGGCAACAGCCGCATCGACGCTCTCGCTCCGGATGTCGTAGTCCATCATCACGTAGCTGCGCGCCACGAGGACTCCGTCGATCCGGCGCCGGAACACCTCGAAGCCCGCCGGTGCCTGGCCACCGCGAGTGATCAGCACCGCCTCGGACTCGAGGATCACGTCCCCGAACGTCGCCAGGCCGGCGGCCTGAAGCGTGCTGCCCGTCTCGACGACATCGGCGATGAGGTCCGCGACCCCGAGCTGGATGCTGGTCTCCACGGCCCCGTCCAGCCGGACCACGGTCGCTTCGATCCCTCGCTCCTCCAGGAAGGTGCGCACCATCCCGGGGTACGACGTGGCGATCCGCTGCCCGCTGACGTCGGCGAGGTCGTCGAACCGGCCCGCCGGTCCGGCGAGCTGGAATCGGCTGCGCCCGAACCCGAGGGCGAGCACCTCCTCGGCCTTGGCCCCCGAGTCGGTGAGCAGATCGCGGCCGGTGATGCCGACGTCGAGGGTGCCTTCGCCGACGTACAACGCGATGTCACGCGGGCGGAGGTAGAAGAACTCGACACCGTTCTCGGCGTCGACGAGCCGGAGCTCCTTCGAGTCGTGCCGCTGGCGGTAGCCGGACTCGCGCAGGATCTCGGCGGCGGCCTGGGACAGCGCGCCCTTGTTGGGGACCGCCACCCGCAGCAGCTTGTCGTTCTGGTTCTCGGTCACGAGTACACCCTCCTAGAGGTGGGCGTAGACGTCGTCGAGCGTGACGCCGGTGGCGAGCATCAGCACCTGGGTGTGGTAGATCAGCTGGCTGATCTCCTCCGCCGCCCGCTCCCGGGTCTCGTGCTCGGCCGCCATCCAGGACTCGGCGGCCTCCTCGACCAGCTTCTTGCCGATCGCGTGGACCCCGTCGTCGAGCGCGCGCACGGTCCCGGAGTCCTCCGGCCGGGTCCGGGCCTTCTCGCTGAGCTCGGCCCAGAGCACTTCGAACGTCTTCACGGTCGACCAGCCTACGGGTACCCGCGGCGGACGGACTTGATGGTCTGAGCCGTGACCAGAGCTGCCGAGGTGGCCTCGTAGCCCTTGTCCTCGACCGAGTCCGGCAGCCCTGCCCGGTCGAGGGCCTGCTCCTCGGTGTCGCAGGTGAGCACCCCGAACCCGACGGCGGCCTGGTGGTCCAGGGCGACCCGGGTCAGCCCGTCGGTGGCAGCCCGGCAGACGTACTCGAAGTGCGGCGTGCCGCCCCGGACCACGACGCCCAGCGCCACCACCGCGTCGTACCCCTGCTGGGCCAGGGCCGCCGCGACGACCGGCAGCTCGAAGGCCCCCGGGACCCGGACCAGCACCGGCGCCTCCACCCGGTAGTCCTTGCAGGCCCGCTGGGCGCCGTCGACCAGCCCGTCCATCACCGTCTGGTGCCAGCTGGCCGCGACGATCGCGACCCGCAGGTCGTGGCAGTCGACAGGGATCTGGTCCGGGGCACCCGGTCCGCTCATGTCGTCTCTCCGTTCGGGGTCAGCTCCGGCACCAGGTCGGGCAGGACGTGGCCCATCCGGTCGCGCTTGGTCATCAGGTAGGCCAGGTTGTGATCGTTGGGGTGCGGCGTCAGCGGCACCCGCTCGACGACGGGTACGCCGTAGTCCTCGAGGTTGGTGACCTTGTCCGGGTTGTTGGTGAGCAGTCGGACGCTCTCCACCTTCAGGTCGCGGAGCACCTGCGTCGCGGTCCCGTAGTGGCGCGCGTCCGCCGGCAGGCCGAGGTCCAGGTTGGCGTCCACGGTGTCGCGCCCGCCGTCCTGGAGCTGATAGGCCTGCAGCTTCGCGACCAGTCCGATCCCGCGTCCCTCGTGCCCTCGAAGGTAGACGACGACGCCGCGCCCCTCCTTCACGATGCGCTCCAGCGCCTCGTCGAGCTGCGGACCGCAGTCGCACCGGTTGCTGCCGAAGACGTCACCGGTCAGGCACTCCGAATGCACCCGGGTGAGCACCGGGTCCGGACCCGTGACGTCGCCGTGCACCAGAGCGATGTGCTCCGAGCCGTCGACCGTCATCCGGTACCCGTACGCCGTGAAGTCCCCGTGCCGCGTCGGCAGCCGGGTCTCGGCCACCCGCTCGACCAGGTGCTCGGTGCGGCGCCGGTGCCGGACCAGGTCCTCGATCGAGATCATCGTGAGGCCGTGCTCGTCGGCGAACTCCCGCAGCTGGGGCGCGCGCTTCATGGTGCCGTCGTCGTTCACGATCTCCACGAGCACGCCCGCCGGGGTGAGCCCGGCGAGCCGGGCCAGGTCGACGGCCGCCTCGGTGTGACCGCGCCGGACCAGGACGCCCCCCTCGCGGCAGCGCAGGGGGAAGACGTGGCCCGGCCTGGTGATCTCCCAGGGCTCGGTCGCGGAGTCCGCCAGGACTCGCACGGTGTGGGCCCGGTCGGCGGCGGAGATTCCCGTGGTCACGCCGTCGCGGGCGTCGACGGAGATGGTGTACGCCGTCCGCAGCCGGTCCTTGTTGTGCGGCGTCATGAGCGGGATCTCGAGCCGGTCGAGCATCTCGGCGGGCATCGGCACGCAGATCACGCCACTGGAGTAACGGATCGTGAAGGCCATCAGCTCCGGCGTCGCCTTGGCGGCCGCGAAGATGATGTCGCCCTCGTTCTCGCGGTCCTCGTCGTCGACGACGACCACCGGCTTGCCCGCTGCGATGTCGGCGATCGCGCGATCGACGGGGTCGAGGCGAACCTGATGTGTCATGGGCGCTCTCCTGCTGCGATGTGGGCGCCGAGCAGCTTCTCCACGTGCTTGGCGATGATGTCGACCTCGAGGTTGACCCGGTCCCCGACCCGGCGGCGGCCGAGCGTCGTGCGAGCGAGGGTCTCCGGGATGAGGCTGACGGTGAAGGTCTCTCCCGCCTCCTCGGTGGTCGAGCCTGTCGAGACCACTGTCAGGCTGACCCCGTCGACCGTGATCGAGCCCTTGTCGACGAGGTACCTGCCGAGCCCGGACGGTAGCGCGATCTCCACCACCTCCCAGTGCTCGCTCGGCGTGCGCCGTACGACCGTCCCGAGCCCGTCCACGTGGCCCTGCACGATGTGGCCACCGAGCCGCTTGTCGGCGGTCACCGCGCGTTCGAGGTTGACCCGGTCCCCCGGCTGGACGCCTCGCAGGGAGGTCTTGTCGAGCGTCTCCTGCATGACGTCGGCGGTCCAGAGGTCGACGGGCCCGCCGTCGGTGGTGGGGCTCGTCGAGACCACTGTCAGGCAGCATCCGTTGACGGCGATGGAGTCACCCAGCCGGGTGTCGTCCAGCACGGTGGCAGCGCGGATGGTGAGGCGGACGGCGTCGCGCTGGTCCTCGACGGCGGCCACGGTGCCGAGCTCCTCGACGATTCCGGTGAACATCACTACTCCTTCGGGTCCGTGGGCTCGACGGGCTCGACGCGCTCGGCCACCGGTCGAGGCGTCAGTGTCAGGCGGACGTTGGGCTGCTCGCCGTCTCGGCCGTCGAGCACGGTGACATCGACGACGTCGAAGTGTCGGGCCCGGGCGATGGTCTCGATCCCGAGATCGCCCACGGCGTTGCGGCCGGCGCCGAGCAGCATCGGCGCTACGTAGCAGACCACCTCGTCGACCACGCCCGCCTCGAGGAACGCAGCGGCCAGGGTCGGCCCACCCTCGAGGAAGACGTGCTGGCGGTCCCGGGCGAAGAGCTCCTGGAGCGCCGTGCGTGGATCGCGAGTGCGGAGGCGGAGGGTCTCGGCGCGGCCGTTGAGGACCCGGTGTCCAGGGTCGAGTTCGCGCATGCCCATCACCGCGCGGAGCGGTTGACGCTGGAGCGGCTCGTCGACCTCGTCCCTGACGGTCAGTTCGGGGTCGTCGACCTCGACGGTGTTGGTGCCGACGAGCATGGTGTCGCACAGCGCGCGCAGCCGGTGCGTGTCGAGGCGCGCCGCGCGACTGGAGACCCATCGACTGGTGCCGTCAGCGGCCGCACTGCGGCCGTCGAGGGTGGTCGCGAACTTCCAGGTGACGAACGGCCGCCGGTGCTCCACCGCGAACGTCCACGCCCGGTTGAGGAGGCGCGCCTCGTCGGCAAGCAGGCCGCCCTCGACGTCCATGCCGGCATCGCGCAGTGCCTGCGCTCCCCCGGCCGCGACCGGATTGATGTCGGCCTGGGCGAACACCACCCGTCGTACGCCGGCAGCGACGAGGGCCTGGGTACAGGGGCCGGTGAGGCCGGTGTGGTGGCAGGGCTCCAGCGTGACGACGGCCGTGGCGCCCCGGGCGGCCTCCCCTGCCTCCGTCAGCGCGGCCACCTCGGCGTGGGCCGCGCCGGCGCCGCGGTGGTAGGCCTCGGCGATCTCCGCGCCGTTGTCGTCGATGAGCACGCAGCCGACGCGCGGGTTGGGGCCGAGCGGGACGCCCGGGCTCGACGCGATCGCGAGGGCACGCCGCATCGCGGAGCGCTCGGCTGGGCTGGTGGTCATCTCCCGCTCTCTCGTCCCGGTCGCGGGCTCCGGAGATGGCGGGAGGCGAAACGGCGGTGCCCGCCTCCGTCGACGGACGGAGGGCGAGTCGCCTGCGTGCGCTTCCCATCCGGACTTTGACCGTCGGTCCAGGAGTTCCACCTGGTCAACCGGTCACTGGCTGTGACCGGGTCGCGGACTTCTGAGCGAAGCGAAGAAGCATTCGATCAGTCACCGCCGGCTCGGAATTTCACCGACCCCAGAGCACGCGAGCTGTCAGCTCGTCTGAACGAAGTCTGCCACAGCGACGAAGATGCGAGGACGTGAGACCGGCCACTGCAGGGCTCACGGCACGGACTACGGGGCCGGCTTCTCGGTCTCTTCGTCTTCGTGCGGTGGCGTGGGGACGTGGGCCGGGTACAGCGTCGGGACCGAGGCGTGTATCCCGCTGTCCGCGGCGGGTTCCACCAGGTCGTCGAGCTGGTGGAGGGTTCGCGGCACCAGCGTCAGCAGGGAGGCGGCCAGCACCACGCCGGCGAAGGCAATCGACGTCGCCGCCAGCCCGAACGTGTCGACGGCAGGTCCGGCGATGAGCAACCCGAGCGGTCCGGCGGCGTACGTCGTGGACGTGATCACTCCGATGACCCGCCCGCGGAGCCGGTCGGGGGTGAGCACCTGCATCGCCAGGTTGAGGATGGGTTGTACCGGCCCCCAGAACAGGCCGGTGAGCACGCCCAGGCACACCATGGCCCACAGGTCCGGGAGCAACGCCAGCCCGAACAGGGCGAGGCAGGCCGCGACCACGCTGATGACGAACAGCCGGTAGCGACCGATCCGCACGACGAGCAACGGGTAGCAGAGCGACCCGACGACGCCCCCAGCGCTCATCGCGGTGACCACGAACCCGAGCTGGGCGGGTCGGTCGAGCTCGGTGAAGTGCACCGGCAGGATCACCGACTCGAACGGAAGGTAGGCCGAGACCAGCAGGCAGCACAGCAGGGTCGTGACCCTGAGCAGGGGCTGACGCCAGACGAACGCCAGCCCCTCCACGGTGCCGTGCCACACGTTCCCGGGACGGTCATGGTGGGCCGGCCGTCCGGAGCCCGGGACCTGGAGGAACGACGTGAGCACCACCGAGATCCCGAAGGCGGCCGCGGTCGCCCACAGCGCGGACTCGGAGCCGACCAGGCCGATCAGGATGCCGCCGAGCCCTGGTCCCAGCAGGTAGGCGACCCCGAAGACCGCCTCGTGCACACCGTTGGCCCGGTCCCAGGGCCAGCCGGCGGCGGTCGCGGCACCCGGGAGCATGGCCTCCCGGGCCGTGTAGCCCGCCGGGTCCAGCGCCGCCCCGACCACGGCCAGAGCGATGAGCCAGGGCGCGCTCAGCTGGTCGAGCACCGCCAGCAGCGGGATCGCGGCCACGCTGAGGCCCGAAAGGAAGTCCGAGAGCAGCGCGACCCGCTTGCGGCCGACCATGTCGACGACCGTGCCGGCGAACAGGCTGGAGACCAGCAACGGCAGCAGGGTCGCCGAGGCGACAGCCCCGGCGGCCGAGGCGCTGCCGGTGACCTCGAGCACCAGCCAGGGCAGCACGACCATGGCGACCCCGTTGCCCACGCCGGACACGAGGTTGCCGGCCTCGAGCAACAGCAGGGGGGCGCGACGCACCGACCCATCGTCTCGTAAGCGCGGGTGACCGCGCCTTCGAGATATGGGCGAGTGGTCAGGTGTCCGCCTCCTTCCGGAGCGCATCGCCGGTCGCCGGCAACGGGTGAGTAGTAGCACCGGCCGGCCCGGTTTTCGACTCACAACTCACCCATTGGGCGGCAACCTTGTTTGAGTCCGGGTCTCAACGGCTCGACAGCTGAGGCGACCAGCGAGGGTTGCCCTTCAGCGCGCCGCGGACTCCGCAGTCGCGCGGAGCTGGGCGACCATCCGGTCCGGATCGTCGGCCGAGTAGACGGCCGAGCCGGCGACGAAAACGTCGGCACCGGCCTCCGCGCAGCGCTCAATGGTCTCCAGCGAGACTCCCCCGTCGACCTGAAGCCAGGTCTCGCCGCCTTGCTTCTCGATCAGGGCCCGCGCCCGGCGGATCTTGGGCAGGCACATGTCGAGGAACTTCTGGCCGCCGAAGCCGGGCTCCACGGTCATGACCAGGAGCATGTCGAGCTCGGGCAGCAGGTCCTCGTACGGCTCGATCGGAGTCGCCGGTTTGAGCGCCATCGAGGCCCGAGCGCCGTGCGAGCGGATCTCGCGGGCGAGCCGCACGGGCGCCCGGGTCGCCTCGACGTGGAAGGTCACCGACCCGCAGCCCGCTTCGACGTACGCCAGCGCGTTGCGGTCGGCATCCTCGATCATCAGGTGCGCGTCGAGCGGGACGTCAGTGGCCCGGGCCAGGGCCTCGACGGTGGTCGGTCCGAAGGTGAGGTTGGGGACGAAGTGGTTGTCCATGACGTCCACGTGCACCCAGTCGGCGCTCGGGATCCGCGCCACCTCCGCGCCGAGGTCGGCGAAGTCGGCGTTGAGGATGCTCGGCGTGATCTGGATACCCACGGGGACCGATCCTAGGGGTCCAGGGCGGAGGAGCAGCCAGTCACTCGTCGTCCGGGTCGGCGGGAGGCTCCTTGCCCTCCTTCTCGTCCCGGTCGGCCCACTCGATCAGCGGCGCGATGTCGAAGGGGTGCCCGTCGATGTTGGCGTGCAGGTCACCGACCTGGGCGAACCGGTCGGGGACCGTGAAGATCGTGAAGTCGTGGGGGTCGACGTCGTCGACCTCGTCCCAGCGAATCGGCGTGGAGACCCGTGCATCGGCGAAGCCGCGGACCGAGTACGCCGCGGCGATCGTGTGGTCCCGGGCGTTCTGGTTGTAGTCGACGAACAGGTGGTGCGGATCGCGGTCCTTGCGCCACCAGGTGGTCGTGACGTCGTCGGGAGCCCGCCGCTCGACCTCGCGCGCGAACGCGAGCGCGGCGCGGCGTACCTCCTTGAAGCCGTGGTCGGGCGGGATCCGCACGTAGACGTGGAGTCCGGAGCCCCCGCTGGTCTTCGGGAAGCCGGTGGCGCCGAGCTCGTCGAGCACCTCGTGCGCCACGTGGGCGACCCGCTGGACGGTGGCGAATTCGCACAGCGGCCCCGGGTCGAGGTCGATCCGCCACTCGTCGGGCTTCTCGGTGTCCTCGCGACGGCTGTTCCATGGGTGGAACTCCACGGTGGACATCTGCACCGCCCAGATCACCGACCCGAGCTCGGTGACGCACAGCTCGTCGGCGGTCCGGTTCCAGCGCGGGAAGTGCAGCCGCACCGTCTGGACCCAGGGCGGCGCCCCCGCCGGCAGCCGCTTCTGGTGGACCTTGTCCCCGGCGAGACCCTTGGGGAACCGGTGCAGCATGCAAGGACGCTCGAACAGCGCGTTGACGATCCCGTCCCCGACCGCCAGGTAGTACTCGACCAGGTCCAGCTTGGTCGCGCCGCTCTCGGGGAAGTAGACGCGGTCGGGGTTGCTGACCCGGACCACACGGTTGTCGACCTCGATCTCGACCGACGGCGACTTCGACGCTGCCATGCGGCCAAACTAGCGGCTCGTGCCGGGGCGGCTCAGGGGGCCGGCGTGCCGTCCAGCTGGTCCGTGGGCGGATCGGTCGGGGACGGCGTGGGCTCGGGCGTCGGCTCGTCCGTGGGCTCGTCCGTCGGCGGGTCGGTGGGCTCGGGCGTCGGCGACTGCGACGGCAGCGGCGGCACCTCCGCTTCATCGTCGCCTGACTGGCCACCTGACTGGCCACCCGACTGGCCGCCGGCGCCCGCGTCCGACTGGTTGTCGTTCTGGCCGGAGGGCGAGGACCCGCCACCGGACGTCTCGTCGGGCCGTTCGCCCAGCTCCGAGACGACCACGACCGTGACCGTGAGCAGGCCGGACCGGCTCGCGTCGGCGTACCCGATGCTCGGGAGGTACCAGCGGTACGTCGTCGTCTTCCTGGGCTCGACGGTGGTCCGCACCTTGCCGTCCGAATCCGCGGAGATCGGATCGCCGACCGGGCGGAACTTCTTGGCACCGGCCGGACGGGCCTCGAGGACCATCGGCGCTCCGACCGGGAAGCCCGCCGCATCGACCGCCATCCCGGTCAGGGTGACAGGCTTCCCCCGGAACCTCACCTTGCCGGGCTCGGGCTCCATGGTGGTCGTGACCTTGATCCCCTCGAGATCGAAGGTCGTCACTGCGCGGGCGCTCCCGACGCGGAGCGCGTCGACCGAGAACTCGTTGCCATCACAGCCGAAGCCGGCGAGCAGGTACCCGGGACCGTCGCCGTTGTCGCTGGTGAAATCGTCGATGGTCGATGTGTCGGCATCCTCGACGACCTCGCCGGTGGATGCCTCGACCAGCTGCCACTCGTACATCGCCGCAGCGGTGTCGACGTACTGCCACGACGAGCCGACGCTCAGGTCCGCCCGACCCGCCCAGACCTGGCCGGAGTCGATGCCCGGCGAGACGTACCAGACGTACGCGACGCCGGTGCTGCCGTCATCGGAGCGGGCGGAGAATCCGGAGACGGTGGTGTCGGCCACGGAGTCGACGCGATGGACCGGGCCAGATGCTGTCCCCGCGCCGGGCACGAGGAGACCGAAGCTGCGGCGGCCGGCCGGGGCCACGCCGTCCTTGCCGATCCGCACCTGGGGTGCCTGGTTGTCGCCCTGGAAGAGGTCGGTGCAGCCGAAGTACGTGAGGTAGGTGTCCGACGACGGGAACGCGAGACCGGGGACGACCACCGTGTCGTCGGCGTGGGCAGCGGCCAGCGGGAAGCCCATCGCGACCGCTAAGGCGGCCACCACTGCGGCGCGTCGCATCGATCCTCCCAGTACGACCTCGGTCCCGAGGTGAGGTCGTCAGGATGACAGTCAAACATCCCTCTGGTAGCCGCGTCCACGTCGGATCACCCAGATGAGGGACGAACCTTGCGTAACGCGGCGATGAACATGGCATCCGTCCGGTGCCGGTGCGGCCACAGTTGGAGGGTTCCGGCGAGCGGCCCGGCGGCGTCAGGCACCTCCGGAAGCAGCCCGCCCGCGTCTTCGATTGTCGCGTCGTCCCGGTCGGTGAGGACGGCCTCGACGACCCCGGACGTCTCTGCGAGCACGGGCGAGCAGGTGGCGTACAGCACGACTCCTCCGGGGCGCGCCAGGTCGATGGCGCTGTTCAGGAGCGCCTTCTGGAGCGGCACCAGCGCGCTCAGGTCGTCCGGCGTGCGCCGCCATCTGGCCTCGGGTCGGCGCCGGAGCGCCCCCAGCCCCGAGCACGGTGCGTCGACCAGGACCCGGTCGACGGTCCCCGCGACCACGGGCGGTCGGGTCCCGTCTGCCGTGACCACCCCGTGGCCGCCGTGCGCCCCGGTCAGCGTCCTCAGCACCAGGCGCGTTCGGTGGTGCTGCCGCTCGAGGGCCAGGACCCGGGCACCGGTCTGCTGCGCGAGCGCGGCCAGCAACGCGGTCTTCCCGCCTGGCCCAGCACACAGGTCCAGCCACAGGTCCTCGCCGTCATCGACCGCGGCCCGGCTCAGCGCGAGGGCGACCAGCTGGGAGCCTTCGTCCTGGACGCCGGCTCGCCCCTCGACGACGGCGGCCACGGCCCCGGGGTCCCCCGCCGCGAGGGTGACGCCGTACGGCGAATAGCGGGTCCGGGTGCCGGGGAGCTCCTCGACGGTGGCCAGACCCGGCCGCGCGACCAGCACCACCCGGGGTGCCTCGTTGTCGGCAGCCAGCAGCGCGTCCAGCTCGGGCCGACCCACAGCACGGCCGAGCTCATCGACGATCCACCGGGGGTGACTGTGTGCCACGGACGCGAAACCGGTCGGGTCGGCGCCCGGGTCGGGGGCCACCCGGCGCACCCATCCGGCGAGGTCGTGCTCGGAGACCCGGCGCAGCACGGCGTTCGTGAAGCCAGCCGCGCCTTGGCCGACCTTGGCCCGCACGAGGTCGACGGTGGTGCTGATCGCGGCATGGGCGGGGACCCGCATCGACAGCAGCTGGTGCGCTCCGAGCCGCAGGACGTCGCGGACCGGGTCCTGCACCTTGGCCATGGGCCGGTCGACGCAGGCACTCAGCACGGCGTCGTAGGTGCCCTGCCGGCGCAGGGTGCCCGAGGCCAGCTCGGTCGCGAAAGCCGCGTCCCGCCCGGTCAGCCCGTGCGCCCGGAGCACCGACGGCAGCACCAGGTTGGTGTACGCGTCGTCGACCCGGACGGCTGTGAGCACGTCGTACGCCGCCAGCCGGGCGGCGTCGACCCGGTTCCGGCTCGCGGGTGGTCGTCCGCCCGGTGGCCGCGGCCGCCCCCGTCGTCGGGGGTCAGCCATCGCCCAGGTGCGCCCGGACCAGCCGCTTTGGCGCCCTGGTGGCCCACGCGTCGGTGATGACGGCGGCCAGGTCGTCGCGATCCAGCTCGCCCAGGCGGGACTGCTGGACCAGCACGGCGTTGTAGCCGCGGAAGTGGTCGATCGTGAAGAAGGGGGACGTGTCGTCCGCAACCAGGGCGTGCTTCTCGACCTCGGTGGGGGTGATGATCACGAGCAGGTCGTCGTACATCTCCCCGGTGTCGGGGTCGATCGCGGACTTGTGGGGATGCCGGTAGAGCAGGAAGCCCTTGCCCTTCCCGCCCGCGGGGACCTTCCAGGTCGGAACGTCGCCCCACGACGTGCCGAGCTCCGACTCCGGCAACGACCGGCAGATCTCGTCGACATCGTCCGGGGTCGCCTTGCGGGCCATGGCCTCGACGCTAGCGGCGATCACCGGGGCGGCTCTAGTCGCGGAAACGGGCGCCGTCGGCGAACTGCGCCCCGCGCGCCCAGTCGGCAGCCGCCATCTGTTTCTTGCCGAAAGCCTTCACCTGGCCGAGGCGGACGGCGCCCGTGGAGGTTCCGACCAGGACCGCGCTCTTGGTCACCTCGAGGACGCCCGGCGCCAGGTCGTGGCCGCCGTCGACGAGCTCGACCGGGCCGAGCTTGACCCGGTCACCGTCGTACGTCGTCCAGGCACCGGGGGCCGGCGTGCACGCGCGGACCCGGCGGTCGACGGCCACTGCTGGCTCGGTCCAGTCGACCCGCGCGTCGCCGACCGAGATCTTGGGGGCCAGGCTGACACCCTCGGGCTGTTGCTCCCGCGCCTCCAGCGAGCCGTCGTCGATGCCGTCGAGGGTCGCGACCAGCAGCTCTGCTCCACCCTCGGCGAGCCGCGCGAGCAGGTCTCCGGCGGTGTCGGTGGGCCGGATCGTCTCGGTCATCACCCCGAAGGTCGGGCCGGCGTCGAGCTCCCGCACGATCCGGAACGTGGTCGCCCCGCTCACCTCGTCGCCCGCCCAGATCGCGTGCTGTACCGGTGCCGCGCCCCGCCAGGCGGGCAGTACTGAGAAGTGCAGGTTGACCCAGCCGTGCCGGGGAATGTCCAGCGCGGACTGCGGCAGCAGTGCGCCGTAGGCGACGACCGGACAGCAGTCCGGGGCCAGGTCCCGCAGCTGGGCCTGGAAGGCGGGATCGCGCGGGTGCTCGGGCTTGAGCACGGGCACGCCGAGCTCCGATGCGCGTTCGGCGACCGGGCTGGGGGTGAGCCGGCGGCCTCGGCCGGCGGGAGCGTCGGGTCGGGTGACGACGCCGACCAGCTCGTGCGCGGAGCCGGCGACCGCGTCGAGTGCCGGTACGGCGACCGCCGGGGTGCCCGCGAAGACCACCCGCATCAGCGAGCTCTCATCAGAGCGCGAGGCCGCGGGTGGGGTGCGGGGAGACCTTGACGGTCAGTCGGTCGAGGCCGAACCAGTCGGACTCGCGGATCTCCTTCATGGCGGTCTTGCGGGTCTCGGCATCAAGCCGGTCGATGAAGAGGATCCCGTCGAGGTGATCGGTCTCGTGCTGGATCGCCCGGGCCAGCAGCTCGCTGCCCTCGACGGTCACCGGGTCGCCGTACATGTCGAAGCCGGTGGCCACGACGGACAGGGCGCGCTTGCAGTCGTAGGTGAGTTCCGGAATCGAGAGGCAGCCCTCGGGACCGTCCTGCACCTCGTCGGACAGGTCGAGCACCGGATTGACCAGGTGACCGACCTCGTCGTCGACGTTCCAGGTGAAGACGCGCAGCCCTATGCCCAGCTGCGGCGCGGCGAGGCCCGCCCCGGGAGCGTCCAGCATGGTCTCGGTGAGGTCCTGGACCAGCCGGCGCAGCTCGGCGTCGAAGTCGGCTACCTCGATCGCGGGCTTGCGCAGGACCGGGTCGCCGAACAGGCGGATGGGTCGGACGGCCACGGGTCTCCTCGGGTCGAGTGGATGCGCGGCAAGTCTAGGAGGCCTCAGGTCGTGCCTGACCGGGCGTCTACCAGGGCGCCGATCCCGTCCAGCAGCCGCTGGAGTCCGAAGGCGAGGAACTCCTCACCCGACATGTCGAAGGCGTCCCGGTCGAGGGCGGCGACATGCGGGTAGCGGCCGGTCTCCATGGCCGCCATGAGCACCGGCTCCTGCGCCTTCCAGAAGTCCTCGTTGCTGATCCCGCTCACCTGCTCGGCAATGGCGGCGCTGTTGTGGGAGCGCGCGGCGCTCAGCACGAACGCCTCGATCAGGGTGATCACGGCCACCTGCTCCTGCCCTCCGAGTCCGGTGTCCGCCAGGGCTGCAACTGCGATGTCGAACCCCCGCAGTGCGTTCGGGCCGAGCAGCGGCCTGGTCTGGTCGACGAGCGGCAGCCACGGGTGCGTCGTGTAGAGCTCCCACAGGCCGCGGCCCACCGACTCCATGGCGGCCCGCCAGTCCGCGCCGAGATCGGCCTCGTCGACGGCGCTGACCCGCTCCAGCATCAGGTCGAGCAGCTCGTCCTTGCCCGGCACGTAGCGGTAGAGCGACATGGCGCCGACTCCCAGCTCGGTGGCGACCCGGCGCATCGAGACCGCCTCGAGCCCCTCGGTGTCCGCCACGGCCACGGCCGCGTCGACGATTCCCTCCACGCTGAGCTTCGGCTTCGGTCCCCGGGTCCGGCCACCGAGGTCGAACTCCCACATCAGCGCGAGACTACGGCTGATGTCGCCTCCGCCGCTGTGCTTCTGGGCCATGGGGTCCACCTCCTCCTCGGTCAGGCTACGGACGTCCGGCCGCCTCGAAAATGATTCGCCAGGATTATTGCGTAGAGTGTACGCTTATTTGCGTACATCGTACTCAGAAATCGGGGAGGAAAGATGACCGAGCCTGGACTGGCCATCGAGGCACGCGGCCTGCTCAAGCACTTCCGCGAGGTGGCAGCGCTGGACCGCTTCGACCTCGCGGTCCCCTACGGCACCGTGCACGGCCTGCTCGGGCCGAACGGCGCCGGCAAGACCACGGCGGTCCGGGTGCTGACCACCCTGCTCGACGCCGACGACGGCGAGGCCCGCGTCGCGGGCGTCGACGTTGCCGTTGATCCCCAGGAGGTACGCCGCCGGATCGGGCTCGCCGGGCAGTACGCCGCGGTCGACGAGATCCTGACCGGCCGCCAGAACCTCGAGCTGTTCGGTCGGCTGTTCCACATCGGCGGGCGCCGGGCCAAGAGTCGGGCGACCGAGCTGCTGGAACGGTTCGACCTCGCCGACGCGGCCGACAAGGGCGTCAAGCAGTACAGCGGCGGCATGCGGCGCCGGCTCGACCTGGCCGCGAGCATGATCCTCGCGCCGCAGGTGCTGTTTCTCGACGAGCCGACCACGGGCCTGGACCCGCGAGGCCGCAACGAGGTCTGGGACGCGATTCGGGCCCTCGTGACCGGCGGCACCACCGTCCTGCTCACCACGCAGTACCTCGAGGAGGCCGACCAGCTCTCGGACCAGGTCACCGTCATCGACCGTGGCCGGACGGTGGCCACGGGTACGCCTGCGGAGCTGAAGGGCGCTGTCGGCGGGGACCAGATCGAGGTGGTGGCCGCTCCGGGGGCGGACCTCGACCGGGTGGTCGAGGCGTTCGCCGGGTTCGCGAGCGACGCCCCGGAGGTGGCCACCGAGCTGCGGACGGTCACTGCGCCGGTGGCTGACCGGGTGGCCGCCCTGACGGCGGTGGCGGGTCGGCTCCAGGCGGATGGGGTGGCGGTCGAGGACATCAGCCTGCGCCGCCCGACCCTCGACGACGTGTTCCTGCGCCTGACCGGGCACCGGGCGGACGAGCCCGACCAGACCCCAGACCACACCCCAGACCAGCCCACCGATCGGCTCACCGAGGAGGCTGTCCGATGACCACCACAACCGCCCTGCCGACCACCGACCTCACCCCCGAGCGGCGCTCGTCCACGTGGTGGGCGGTGTCCGACTGCGCCGCCATGGTGCGGCGCGGACTGCTCTACTACCGCCGCGAGCCGAGCATGATCCTCTGGCAGCTCGGCTTCCCGATCGTGTCCGTGCTCTTGTTCGTCTACGTCTTCGGGTCGGCCATGGAGGTCGGGGGCGGCGCCGACTACACGACGTACGCGATGCCCGGCATGTTCGCCATGACCATGGCCTTCGGGTTCATGAACACGGCCTACATCATGGTCGTGGACAAGGAGAAGGGCGTCACCGACCGGTTCCGGTCGATGCCGATGGCCAGGTCGGCCGTGGTGAGTGGCCGCGGGGTCGGCGACCTGATCGGCGCCACGATCGACCTGGCGGTGCTTGCCTTGATCGCCGTCGCGGTCGGCTGGCGGTCAGAAGGCGGCCCGCTGGACACGGCGTACGCGTTCTTCCTGCTTCTTCTGCTGCGGTTCTCGCTGATCTGGATCGGCATCTACATCGCGATGTTCGTGCCCGGCCAGGAACAGGCCGGGAACCTGTTCGCGATCGCCTTCCCGTTCGGGATGCTCTCGAGCGTGTTCACGCCGCCCTCGCTGATGCCCGACTGGCTGGGGTTCATCGCCATGTGGAACCCGGTGTCCTCGACGGCGAACGCGATCCGCGCACTGTTCGGGAACCCGGTGCCCACCGGGGACAGCTGGATCGAGCAGCACGCCATGGAGATGGCGCTGGTGTGGCCGCTTCTGATCACGGCGGCCTTCCTGCCACTCGCCGTGCGGAAGTACCAGCGGCTGTCGAAGTGAGCCACGTGGGGAGCCGTCAGCCGACGCTCGGCGGGTCCACCTGGATGCGTACGGCGTCCAGCTTGCGCGCGGACCGCACCCGCTGGAGCTCGGCGAGCGCCACGGACAGCGCCTGACCGTCCGTCCGGGGAACCCGGACCACGGCCCGGCACTCGCCCTCCCCGAGCTCCACGGGACCGAGCACCTCGGCCGAGCCGGGAGCCGAGAGCAGGGTCAGGGCGTCGTCGACGGCACCCGGCTCACCGGTGATCGTGGCCAGCCGCGAGGCCGGCGGCAGGTGCGCCTCCCGGCGTTCCTCGATCTCGCGCTCTGCGTGCCCGGGCATGTCCCAGCGCACCAGAGCCTGCAGGGCGGGATGGCCGGGGTCACCGACGGCCAGCACCTCACCACCGGGGCCGGCCAGCGCGGCGGCATTCGCCCACCGCCGCAGCGCCTCCTCGGCCGCGCGCAGGTCGCCGCGGGCCAGCGGGAGCCAGGTGTCGAGGAGAACCACCGCCGCATAGCCACCGTGGGCGACGGGCTCGGCGCCGGGGGTCGCGACCACCACCTCCGGTTTGTCGTCGACGGATGCCCGGACGCGATCGGCGCTCGACTGCCGGATCGCGGTGCCCGGAAAGGTACGACCGAGCTCCTCGGCGGTCCGGGCGTCGCCGAGCACCGGCGCGCGCAGGCCGCGGTGCCCACACTCGGGGCAGGCCCATGCCTCGTCGACCGAGCCGCACCAGCGGCATCGAGGCGGCCGGGCCGGCGCCTCGATCGCGAGCGGGCCGGCGCACGCGCCGCAGCGGGCGGGCGTCCGGCAGCGCTCGCACGCCAGGCTCCTCACGTAGCCGACCCGAGGGGTCTGCACCAGCACCGGGCCGCGCGTCAGCCCGGCCCGGATCAGCTGGTGGGCCGCGCCGGGAATCCGCGCCGCCCGGGCGTGCCGGTCCCGGTCGAGCTCGGTGTCGCTCGCCCCCGCCACGCTCACCGAGATCCGCTCGCGGAGCAGGTCGCGGGGAGCCGAGACCTCCTGCGCCCACCCGGTGCGGAGGAGGTACTGCGCCTCGACGGAGCGCGCGAACCCGCCGACGAGCGCAGCCGTGCCCTCCTGCTCGGCACGCAGCAGCAGGGTCTCGCGGGTGTGCGGGTAGGGCGCACGCGGCTCGGCATGCAGGTCGTCACCGTCGTCCCAGATCGCCACCAGGCCCAGCCCGTGGACGGGCGCGAACCCGGCGGCCCGGGTGCCGACGACGATCCGGCGGGCACCACGCGCGACGGCGAGGAAGTCGCGGTAGCGGGCGGCCGGGCCCGCGTCCGCCGTGAGCGCGACGTGGTGGCCCTCCCCCAACACAGCGGTCAGGGCCGCGTCCACACGGTCCACGTCCTTGCCGTCGGGGACGCACAGCAGGGCTCCCCTGCCCCCGGCATACGTCGCCGCCGCGGCGTGGGCGAGCAGGAGCGGCCAGTCGGTGCCGGGCGCCGCCGACCACACCGCCCGGGGCGCGCCGCCTGAGGTCAGGTGCTGCAGAAAGGCGTCCGCGGGCTGGTGCCCGTGCCAGGCCCGGTGGCCCGCGTCGAGGTCGACGGACGGCGCCGGTGCGCTGGGTGACGGCTCCCGCTCGGTCCGGGCGTGCCGGGGCGGTACGGCGAGGCGCAGCACGTCGGAACGGGTGCCGGCGTAGCGCTCGGCCATCCGAGCGCTGAGCTCGGCGACCTGCGGACTCAGCACCGGCTCACTGCTGACCACGCGCCGGAGCGGCTGGAGCCGGCCGGTGTGGTCGGACTGGTCACCTCGCTCGACGAGGAAGCCGTCGACGTCCTGGCCGGCGAACCGGACCTTCACCCGGCAGCCGGGCACCGCGTCCTCCGCCATGCTGGCCGGCACGGCGTAGTCGAAGGGCCGGTCCAGGTGGGCCAACGGGAGGTCGACCAGCACCCGGGCCACGGGAGCGTCGGTCGCGATCTCGGGCTGAGCGGCCTTGCGCTTCCGGGTGGCGGCGGCCTTCGACTTGGACGCGTTGACGGCCTCGCGCATGCCGGGGAGGAGGTCGTCCTCCGGCGCGCGCTCGGTCATGGACAGATGTCTACCAGCGGGCACCCACGGTGGCTGGCGCCATGGTTGTCGCCCGTGGTTGTCGCTGCGGCGCTTCAGCCCGCGACGGCCGCCTTCAGCGCCTCGGCCCGGTCGACGCGCTCCCAGGTGAACTCGGGAAGCTCGCGGCCGAAGTGCCCGTAGGCGGCGGTCTTGGCATAGATCGGCCGCAGCAGGTCCAGGTCACGGATGATCGCGGCGGGGCGCAGGTCGAACACCTCGAGCACGGCCTGCTGGATCTTCTCGTCGGGGACGGTGCCGGTGCCGTAGGTCTCGATGAACACACCGACCGGCTGGGCCTTGCCGATGGCGTAGGCCACCTGGACCTCGCAGCGGCGCGCCAGGCCGGCGGCCACGACGTTCTTGGCCACCCAGCGCATGGCGTACGCCGCGGAGCGGTCGACCTTGGACGGGTCCTTGCCCGAGAAGGCGCCCCCGCCGTGGCGGGCCATGCCGCCGTAGGTGTCGACGATGATCTTGCGGCCGGTCAGGCCGGCGTCGCCCATGGGGCCGCCGACGACGAAGCGACCGGTCGGGTTGACCAGCAACCGGTAGCCCTCGGAGGGGATGGGGAACGCCTCGAGCACCGGGTCGACGACGTGCTTCTTCACGTCGTCCTCGAGAGCGGTGAGCTCGGTGTCCTCGGAGTGCTGGGTGGAGAGCACGACCGTGTCCACCCGCACCGGGCGGTTGTCGGCGTCGTACTCGATGGTGACCTGGGTCTTGCCGTCGGGACGCAGGTAGTCCAGCGTGCCGTCCTTGCGGACCGCGGTCAGCTGCTCCGAGAGGCGCTGCGCGATCACGATCGGCAGCGGCATCAGCACATCCGTGTCGTCGCACGCGTAGCCGAACATGAGGCCCTGGTCGCCCGCGCCCTGCTTGTCCATGGCGTCGACGGAGCCGAAGCGGCTCTCGTGCCCGGTGTCCACGCCCTGGGCGATGTCGCCGGACTGGCCGCCGATCGCGACCATCACGCCACAGGAGTGCCCGTCGAAGCCCTTGAGCGAGGAGTCGTAGCCGATGGCGAGGATCCGGTCGCGGACGACCTGCTTGATGTCGACGTACCCGGTGGTGGACACCTCGCCGGCGACGACGACGACGCCCGTGGTGAGCAGGGTCTCGACGGCAACGCGGCAGTAGGGGTCCTGCTCCAGCATGGCGTCCAGGACCGAGTCGCTGATCTGGTCAGCGATCTTGTCCGGATGACCCTCGGTCACGGACTCGGAGGTGAACAGACGTCCCGTCACAGTCAAGCTCCCGTTCAGGTGGTGGTGGCGACACGATATGCGAGCATCCCGGATGGCGGGACGCCGGTCTCATGCCGGTCAACTGGGGTCAATCTTGCAGCCTGGAGGCCACTTCGTCCCAAATGACGTGGGCCAGGGCGGACTTCGAACCGAGAGGTACGTCGACCACGGCGCCGTCGGCGGACAGGATCCGGGCGGCATTCTCGGAGCTTCCGAACACCGCTCCCCCGCTGACGTCGTTGACCACCAGGAGGTCACAACCCTTGCGGGCCAGCTTCTCCTGCGCGAGCTCGAGCACGGAGCCGCTGTCGTCGCCGGTCTCGGCGGCGAAGCCCACGATGACCGAGCCGGGTCGGGCCCGGTGGGTGGAGATCTCGTGCCAGGATGTCGGGGTTCTGCGTCAGGTCGATGGCCGGGGCGGATCCGTCCGCGGCCTTCTTGATCTTGCTCTCGCTGAGGGTCGTCGGACGGAAGTCGGCCGGCGCGGCGGCCATCACGACCGCGTCCGCCGCGGCCGACGACGAGACCACGGCGTCGCGGAGCTGGCCGGTGGTCTCGACCCGGAGCACCTTCACGCCGGCCGGGTCGGGCAGGCTCACGTTGGCGCTGACCAGGGTCACCTCGGCGCCGCGGGCGGCGGCGGCCCGGGCCAGCGCGTAGCCCTGGAGGCCCGAGGACCGGTTGCCGAGGAACCGCACGGGGTCGAGGTATTCGCGGGTGCCGCCGGCGGAGACGACGACGTGCCGCCCGGCGAGGTCGGTCCCGGACGTGGTTCCGAGCGTGGCGCGGCGGGACAGCACCTCGACCGCCAGGTCGAAGATCTCCTCAGGCTCGGGCAGGCGACCCTTGCCCGTGTCCTTGCCGGTCAGCCGGCCCTCGGCCGGTTCGATCACGACCGCACCGCGGGCGCGCAGGGTGGCCACGTTGGCCTGGGTGGCCGGGTGCTCCCACATCTCGGTGTGCATCGCCGGCGCGTACACGATCGGGCACCGGGCGGTGAGGAGGGTGCTGGTGAGCAGGTCGTCCGCCAGGCCGTGCGCTGCCCTGGCGAGCAGGTCGGCGGTCGCCGGGGCCACGACGACCAGCTCGGCCTCCTGCCCGATCCGCACGTGCGGGACCTCGTGCACGTCGTCCCAGACGTCGGTCGACACCGGCTTCCCCGAGAGCGCGGCCCACGTGGCCCGGCCCACGAACTCGAGCGCCGCCGTGGTCGGCACGACCGTGACGTCGTGGCCGGACTCGGTGAACCTGCGCAGCAGCTCGGCCGCCTTGTAGGCGGCGATGCCCCCGCTGACCCCGAGAACAACACGGGGCCGGGCCCCCGTCGGGGACACGGCCTCGTGGCGATCGTCGGTGGTCACGGGTTTCGAGGCTCGCTCCGCTCGCACCTCAACCACCGAGCAAGGTCACTCGTCGCCGGTGAACGACGCCTCGAGTGCAGCGGCCTTGGCGGCCTCCTCCTCGGCGGCCAGCTCGGCCGGGTCGACGTCCTCACAGGTGAGCAGGTCGTCGTTGATCTCGCGCAGGGCGATGGAGAGCGGCTTCTCCTGGACGTGCGTGTCCACGAGCGGGCCGACGTACTCCAGCAGGCCTTCGCCCAGCTGGGAGTAGTAGGCGTTGATCTGACGGGCCCGCTTGGCGCTGTAGAGGACCAGCTTGTACTTGCTGTCGGTCTTGGTGAGCAGGTCGTCGATCGAGGGGTTGGTCACGCCCTCGGCGGCGATGTTGGGTCCAGACACGCGTGAGCCTCACAGGTGGTCGGTTTGCGGGGAGGATGATCAGCTGCTCTGTTCGAGCATCATCAAGGTTACCAACTGGTCAGCCGCATCGTGAACTTCGTGGTTCACGACGGTCACGTCGAACTCCCGTTCGGCGGCCAGCTCGTCCAGGGCGGTCTCGAGGCGGCGGGTCCGCTCCCCTTCGCTTTCGGTGCCGCGACCGACCAGGCGGCGGACCAGTTCGTCCCACGATGGCGGCTTCAGGAACACGAAGAGGGCGTCCGGCATGGTTTCCCGCACCTGGCGGGCGCCTTGGAGGTCGATCTCCAACAAGGCGGCGCGACCGGCATCCAGGGCCCGCTCGACCGGCGCCCGCGGGGTGCCGTACCTCGCGGCCCTGTGGACCACTGCCCACTCCAGGAAGTCGCCACGCTCCACCATGGCGTCGAACTCCTCGTCGGAGACGAACCAGTAGTGGACGCCGTGCACCTCCCCCGGCCGGGGCGGCCGCGTGGTCGCAGACACCGAGATCCAGACGTCGGGGTGACGTTCACGGACGGCGGCGGCGACGGTGCCCTTTCCCACGGCGGTGGGTCCTGCGAGCACGACCAACCGGGAGCGTGCCGCACCGGTCACGCCCGGTTCAGTCACGTCCGGCGAACTCGCGCTCGAGCGCGGCCACCTGCTTGGTCCCGAGTCCGCGCACCCGGCGGCTCTCGGCGATGCCCAGTCGCTCCATGAGCTGGCGCGCGCGCACCTTGCCCAGACCGGGCATGGACTGGAGCAGGTCGATGACGCGCATCTTCCCGATCACCTCGTTGCGCTCGCCCTCGCGCAGCACGTCCACGATCGACGTCCCCGCGTGCTTGAGCCGGTTCTTCACCTCGGCGCGTTCCCGTCGGGATGCGGCGGCCTTCTCGAGCGCTGCCTGTCGCTGTTCGGGAGTGAGCGGGGGCAATGCCACGGGCGAAGGTCCTTCGATGAACGAGACGGAGGGTGGTGGTCAATCTAGTCAGAACCCAATCCCTGCTGCAATCTCGGCTTGTTTCGGCGACGACCGTGCTACTGGCTCAGTGGTGTCTTGCATACGTCGCGGGCCTGCTGCTCGACGCCGCGCAGCGCCTCCTGGGTCTCCAGGGAACCCACCTCGTCGGCGGCTCGCGCGATCGCCTCGCGGTCCTCCTCTGAGATGTCGGCGGGTGGGTCCTCCGGGTCGTACGAGGCCGGATCGACCCCCGCCTCGTCGAGGGCCTCGGCCAGCGACTCGATGCTGCGCACCACCTGCTGCCACTCGTCGGAGATGTCGCTCGGCGACTGGTCCTGCAGGTCGCGGTAGATGTCGAGCGCGTCCAGCAGTGCGGTCGGACCGCCCTCGGCGGTGATCTCGGACAGCTCCTCCTGGTGCTCCTCGACCGCGTCGCAGTAACGCTCCTTGTCGTCGGCACACCCCACCAGCGGGAGCAGCACGAGGGCAAGCGCGGCGGCGGGCCAGGACCTCATGGCGTGAGCGCGGAGAGCTCGTCGGTCGCCCGACGTACGCCGTCGGCCAGGGCCTTCCGGTCCGGACCGAGCTGCAGGAGATGACGCGACGTGCTGGCCAGGACCGAGCCAGCGGCCCGGCCGAAGATCCGACGCAGGTCGCTCACGGTGCCCCCCTGGGCGCCGTACCCGGGTGCGAGCAGCGGCCCGTTGATGTCGAAGGACTCCCCCGTGTCCCCGATGGTGGCGCCGACGACGGCGCCGAAGGAGCCCAGTGGCTCGGCACCGTGGTTGAGCGCGCGCAGCTCGTCGAGGACGCGGCCGCCGACGATCCGCTCGCCTACTCCGAGGGCATGTTGGACCTCTGGGCCCTCCTTGTTGGAGGTGAGGGCGAGCACGAACACTCCGGCGTCGTGCTTGCGGGCCGTGTCGATCATCGGCATCAGGGACCCGAACCCGAGGAACGGGCTGGCGGTGACCGCATCGGTGGCGAGTGGCGAGGACTGGTCCAGGTAGGCGTCGGCGTAGGCCTGGGAGGTGGAGCCGATGTCGCCGCGCTTGACGTCCAGAAGGACCAGCGCGCCGGCCGACCGGGACTCGGCGATCACCCGCTCCAGGACCGCGATCCCGCGGCTGCCGAACCGCTCGTAGAACGCTGACTGCGGCTTGACGACGGAGACCAGTGGCGCCACCGCGTCGACCACGGAGAGGGCGAACGTCTCGAGCCCGTCCGCGTCGTCGTTCAGTCCCCAGCCGTTGAGCAGGGACCCGTGCGGGTCGATGCCGGCACAGAGCTGGCCGCGGCGGCGGAGGGCGTCGTGGAGGCGACGTCCGAAACTGGTCATGCGGTCTCCTTGAACTCGGCGGAGAGACGGGTCGCAGTGGTCGGGTCGTGCAGGAGCGCGGAGCCGACCTGGACGGCGGTGGCACCCGCGGCGAGGAACGAGCGCACGGCGTTGCCGTCGTCGACGCCTCCGCAGCCGATGATCTGGGCCTCCGGGACCTCGGCGTGGACCTCGGAGACGCAGCGCAGCGCGACCGGGCGGACGGCCGGGCCGCTGAGGCCGCCGGGACGGCCGTCCGGCATCGCGGCGGGCAGTGCGTTGCCGACGACGACCGCGGCGGCACCCGCATCGAGCACGGTGCGTGCGCTCTCCACGACGCGGCCCACGTCGGGGCGCAGCTTCGCGATGGCGGGCATCCCGCGCGGGAGGTCGCGCTGGACCGCAGAGACCACGCTTGCCGCGTGGAACGGCTCGCGTACGTCGAAAACGCCGGTGCCGGTCGCGTCCGGGGCGGAGAGGTTCACCTCGACCCCCGCGATCCCCGGTGACCTGCCCAGCCTGCGGGCCAGCTCGGCGTACTCCCCGAGAGACTTGCCGGCGATCGACACGAACACCTGCGCACCCTCCTGCACCAGCCACGGCAGCTCGGTCGCGAGGAAGTGGTCGACGCCCGGGTTCTGCATTCCGATGGCGTTGACCAGCCCTGACGGGGTCTCCGCGATCCGGGGCGCGCGGCCTCCGGGCCGGGCGTTGACGGTGATCGAGCGGGTGACGAAGGCCCCCAGGTCGGCGAGGGCGCCGTACTGGCCCAGCTCCTTGCCCGTGCCGCCGCAGCCGGCGGCGACCAGGATCGGGTTGGGAAGGGTGAGCCCTGCAAGTAAGAGAGTCATCGGGCGACCTCGAGGTCGGACCAGCACACCCGGTCGCCCCGGAACACCGGTCCGTCGGTGCACGCGCGGACCATGCGCGCGATCCCGTCCTCGGCGATGACCGGGATGGCGCAACCCTGGCAGAGGCCGGTCCCGCAGGTCATCGGCTGCTCGACGGCGGTCTGGCTCCAGGCGCCCGCCTCCTCGGCGGCGGTGGCCGCGGCGTGCAGCGTGGCCGGAGGCCCGGCGGCGTAGACGACCTCGGCCTTCGCCTGGGCCAAGACCTCCGGGAGTACGTCGGCCACGGCACCCCGACGGCCGACGGACCCGTCGGCGGTCACGACCGTGACGGCCCGGGCTGACCGGCGTGCCTCGAGCGCGGACAGCAGATGCGCCTCGTCGTCCCCGGCGACCACGAGTGTGACGGCGCAGCCGCGTTCGCGGAGCCGTTCGGCCAGCGGGAACAACGGCGCGGCGCCGTACCCCTCGCCCACGAGGGCGCAGCTGACCGGCTCCTTGGGGAGGGAGAACGGACGGCCGAGCGGTCCGGTGATCTCCAGTCGTGCTCCGGGGGCCAGGCCCACCAGCCAGCGGGTGCCCGGTCCGACGGGTTCGACGACCACCTCGATGGTGGCGCCGTAGCCGCCGGTGGGCTTGACCCGGTGCACCCACATCGCCCGCCTGCCGAGCCGCACCGCGTCGGTCGAGAGAGCGACGAACGTGCCGGGACGGAAGCGCTGCGGAATGCCCGGCGCCACCAGAGTCAGGTGTTGGTAGGCACCCAGCTTCTTGCTTGTCAGCACCTCCCCGGTGACGTGCACGGGCTCGCGCGGTGCTGGTGTCGGTGCTGGTGTCGGCGGCGGTGTCGGTGCTGGTGTCGGTGCCGGTGTCATGGTGGCGAGCTCTGGTGGTCGAGCTCGCGGAGACCACGAACGATCCGCCGTGGCCACGCCGGGCCGTCGTACACGAACGCGGTGTAGCCCTGGAGCAGGGTCGCGCCGGCGTCCAGGCGCGCCCGCGCGTCGTCGACCGTGGCGATCCCGCCGACGGAGACCAGGGTCAGGTCCTCGCCGACCCGGCCGTGGAGCAGTCTCAGCACCTCGAGGGAACGTGCGGTGAGCGGCCGGCCGGAGAGACCACCGGCCCCGATCTGCGCGACCCGCGCCGGGTCGGTGGCCAGGCCGTCCCGGCTGATCGTGGTGTTGGTGGCGATGATCCCGGCCAGGTCGAGGGCCGCGGCCAGGTCGGCCACGGCGAGCACGTCGTCGTCGTCGAGGTCGGGCGCGATCTTGACGAGCAGCGGGACCCGGCGTCCGGACACCTCGTCGGCCGTCGCCCGGACCGCGGCGAGCAGCGGCTCGAGCTTCTCCACCGCCTGGAGGTTCCGGAGCCCCGGAGTGTTCGGGGAGCTCACGTTGACCACGAGGTAGTCGGCGTACGGCGCCAGCAGCCGGGCACTCTTCTCGTAGTCCCCCACCGCCTGGTCCTCCGGCACCACCCTGCTCTTGCCGATGTTCACCCCCACCACCGCGCCGACCCGGCGCCAGTTGTCACCAGAATCCCGCCGAGTCGGCGCCAGTTTCCGCTGCCGGGCCGCCAGCCGGGCGGCGACCACCTCTGCCCCATCGTTGTTGAACCCCATCCGGTTGACCACTGCCCGGTCGTCGGGCAGGCGGAACACTCGCGGCTTCGGGTTGCCGGGCTGCGCCTCTCCGGTGACGGTCCCGATCTCCACGTGCCCGAAGCCCAGGGAGGCCAGGGCGTCGATGCCGATGCCGTTCTTGTCGAACCCGGCCGCGAGGCCGAGAGCGTTGGGGAACGTGAGGCCCATCGCCTGCACAGGACAACTGGCGCCGGCTCGGCGCTCTTTGCTTGCCAACTGGCGCCGGGTCGGCGTGAGGGAGAGGGCGGGGTGGGCGGCGCGGATGGCCCGGAACGCGACGCGGTGGGCGCGCTCGGGGTCGGTCCGGGTGAGGACCTTGTCGAACAGGAAGCGGTAGGTCACGTTGCCCAGTCCTGGAGGCTGCGGACGCCGACGTCGCCGGCCCGCATCGCCTCGATCCCCTGGACGGCCGCTCCCAGGCCTTGCACGGTGGTGATGCACGGGATGTTCGCCAGCACGGCCGCCGTCCTGATCTCGTAGCCGTCGGTCCGGGCGGACCCACCGCTCGTCGACCCGTGCGGGGTGTTCACGACCAGGTCGATCTCGCCCGCGCCAATGAGCTGGACGGTCGTCTGCTCTCCCGCCGGACCGGGGCCCTCGAAGTGCTTGCGCACGATCCGCGCGGCGATGCCGTTGCGACGCAGCACCTCGGCGGTGCCTTGAGTGGCGAGCACCTCGAACCCGAGGTCGGCCAGCCGCTTGATCGGGAAGATCATCGTCCGCTTGTCGCGGTTCGCCATGCTCACGAAGACCCGCCCGGACACCGGAAGGTCGCCGTAGGCCGCTGCCTGGGACTTCGCGAAGGCCTTGCCGAAGATCGCGTCGAAGCCCATCACTTCCCCGGTCGAGCGCATCTCCGGGCCGAGCACGGTGTCGACGGTCTTGCCGTCGGGGGTCTGGAACCGGTTGAACGGCATCACGGCCTCCTTGACCGCGATCGGTGCGTCACCCGGCAGGTCCGCCCCGTCGCCGTGGGCGGGCAGCACCCCGGCGTCGCGCAGACTCGCGATCGAGTCGCCCATCATCACCCGGGCCGCGGCCTTGGCCAGCGGGACCGCCGTCGCCTTCGACACGAACGGCACCGTGCGCGAGGCTCTCGGGTTGGCCTCGAGGACGTAGAGCACGTCCGAGCCCAGCGCGAACTGGATGTTGATCAGGCCGCGCACGCCGACGCCGGCGGCGATCGCCTCGGTCGCCTCGCGGATCCTGCGGATCTCGCTGTCCCCGAGGGTGATCGGCGGGAGCGCGCACGAGGAGTCGCCGGAGTGGATTCCCGCCTCCTCGATGTGCTCCATGACTCCGCCGAGGTAGAGCTCGGAGCCGTCGTACAGCGCGTCGACGTCGATCTCGACCGCGTCGTCGATGAAGCAGTCGACGAGCACCGGATGCTCGGGGCTGATCTGTGTCGCGCGCTCGATGTAGCCGCGGAGCGCGTCGTCGTCGTAGACGATCTCCATGCCCCGCCCACCCAGGACGTACGACGGCCGCACCAGCACCGGGTAGCCGATCTCGGCCGCGATCTCGCGCGCCTCGGCGTACGACGATGCGGTGCCGTGCTTGGGCGCCGGCAGCCCGGCGTCTCGCAGCACCCGGCCGAACGAACCCCGGTCCTCGGCGAGGTGGATGGCCTCGGGCGTCGTGCCGACGATGGGCACCCCCGCGTCGGCCAGCCCCTGGGCCAGGCCGAGCGGGGTCTGCCCACCCAGCTGGCAGATCACGCCTGCGATCGGCCCGGCCTGCTCCTCCGCGTGCACGATCTCGAGCACGTCCTCGAGCGTGAGTGGCTCGAAGTACAGCCGGTCGGAGGTGTCGTAGTCGGTGGACACCGTCTCGGGGTTGCAGTTGACCATGACCGTCTCGTAGCCCGCGGCGCTGAGCGCCAGCGCGGCGTGCACGCACGAGTAGTCGAACTCGATCCCCTGGCCGATCCGGTTCGGGCCCGACCCGAGGATGATCACCGCCTGCTTCTCGCGGGGGGCGACCTCGGTCTCCTCGTCGTACGACGAGTAGTGGTACGGCGTCCGGGCCGCGAACTCCGCCGCACAGGTGTCGACGGTCTTGTAGACGGGGCGGATCCCGAGCGCGTGCCGAACCCCTCGCACCACGTCGGCGCTCATGCCCCTGATCTTCCCGACCTGCGCGTCGGAGAAGCCGTGCCGCTTCGCCAGGCGGAGCACCTCGGGCGTGAGCTCGGGTGCGGCCGTCACCTCGGCGGCGACGTCGTTGATCAGCGACAGCTGGTCGACGAACCACGGGTCGATGGCCGTCGCCTCGAAGATCTCCTCCGCGGTGGCACCGGCCCGGAGTGCGTCCATCACCTTGCGCAGGCGGCCGTCGTGCGGCGCGCGGATCTCCTCCAGCAGCGCCTGCTTGTCGAGCTCGACCCACTCCTGGTGCCAGTCGAAGACCGCCGATCCGGAGCCCGATGCCGGAGCCTCCAGCGAGCGCAGCGCCTTCTGCAACGCCTCGGTGAAGTTCCGGCCGATCGCCATGGCCTCGCCCACCGACTTCATGTGCGTGGTGAGGACCGGGTCGGCGCCGGGGAACTTCTCGAACGCGAAGCGAGGCACCTTGACCACGATGTAGTCGAGGGTGGGCTCGAACGACGCCGGGGTCTCGCGGGTGATGTCGTTGGGGATCTCGTCGAGGGTGTAGCCGATCGCCACCTTGGCCGCGATCTTGGCAATCGGGAAACCCGTCGCCTTGCTGGCCAGTGCCGACGAGCGGGAGACCCGGGGGTTCATCTCGATCACGATCAGCGCGGCCGTCGCGCGGGTTCACGGCGTACTGGATGTTGCAACCGCCGGTGTCCACCCCGACCGAGCGGATGATCCCGATCGCGAGGTCGCGCATCTTCTGGTACTCGCGATCGGTCAGGGTCATCGCCGGCGCCACGGTGATCGAGTCGCCGGTGTGCACGCCCATGGGATCGAGGTTCTCGATCGAGCACACGATCACCACGTTGTCGGCGGTGTCCCGCATGACCTCGAGCTCGTACTCCTTCCAGCCCAGGATGGACTCCTCCAGGAGCACCTCGGTCGTGGGCGAGGCGGCCAGGCCGGCGCCGGCGATCCGGCGCAGGTCGTCCTCGTCGTAGGCCATCCCGGAGCCGGTCCCGCCCATGGTGAACGAGGGCCGCACCACCATCGGATAGCCGAGGTCCGCGGCGGCCTCCAGGCAGTCGTCGAGCGAGTGGCAGATCGCGCTGCGGGCGACCTCTCCCCCGAGGTCCTCGACGATCTTCTTGAACTGCTGGCGGTTCTCGCCGCGGTCGATGGCCTCGATCGAGGCACCGATCAGCTCCACGCCGTACTTCTCGAGCACTCCGGTCTCGGCCAGCGCCGTCGCCACGTTGAGAGCCGTCTGGCCACCCAGCGTTGCGAGCAGTGCGTCGGGCCTCTCCTTCTCGATCACCTTCTCAACGAACTCGGGCGTGATCGGCTCGATGTACGTGGCGTCGGCGAACTCCGGATCGGTCATGATCGTGGCCGGGTTGGAGTTGACCAGGACCACCCGGAGCCCCTCGGTCCTGAGCACCCGGCAGGCCTGGGTGCCGGAGTAATCGAACTCGCACGCCTGGCCGATGATGATCGGCCCGCTGCCGATGACCAGGACGCTGGAGATGTCGGTCCGCTTCGGCATCAGGCAGGGCCTTTCATGAGATCGACGAACCGGTCGAACAGGTACGCCGCGTCGTGCGGCCCAGCCGCGGCCTCGGGGTGGTACTGCACGGAGAACGCCGTCAGCGCGCCGGAGTCGTCGCGCAGCTCGAGGCCCTCCACGACGTCGTCGTTGAGGCACACGTGACTGACGGAGGCCAGGCCGTACGGCGTGGGTGTCGGCGAGTCGAGTGGTGCGTCCACGGCGAAGCCGTGGTTGTGCGCGGTCACCTCGACCTTGCCCGTGGTGCGGTCCATGACCGGCTGGTTGATCCCGCGGTGGCCGTACTTCAGCTTGTAGGTGCCGAACCCGAGGGCGCGCCCGAAGAGCTGGTTGCCGAAGCAGATCCCGAAGTAGGGCAGTCCCCGGCCCAGTGCGTCCCGCAGGAGCTCGACCTGGTGCGTCGTGGCCGCCGGGTCGCCCGGACCGTTCGAGTAGAACAGCCCGTCGGGCGGCACGGACAGGACGTCGTCGAGCGACGAGGTCGCGGGCAGCACGTGCACCTCCACCCCGCGCTCGGCCAGCCGGGCAGGGGTCATGGACTTGATCCCGAGATCGAGGGCGGCCACCGTGAACAGTCGCTCGCCCACCGCCGGCACGACGTACGCCTCGTCGGTCGACACCTCGCCGGCGAGCTCGGCGCCGGCCATCTCCGCGGACGCCAGAACCCGCTCCAGCAGCGCGTCCGGGTCCGTCTCGGTGGAGGAGATCCCGACCCGCATGGCCCCGCGCTCGCGCAGGTGGCGGGTCAGCGCGCGGGTGTCCACGCCGCTGATCCCGACGATGCCTTGCTCACGGAGCTCGTCGTCGAGGGTGCGCTCGGCTCTCCAGCTCGACGACCTGCGGGCGGGGTCGCGGGCGACGTACCCGGCCACCCAGATCCTCCGGGACTCGGGATCCTCGTCGTTGACCCCGGTGTTGCCGATGTGCGGAGCGGTCATGACCACGACCTGGCGGTGGTACGACGGATCGGTCAAGGTCTCCTGATAGCCGGTCATGCCGGTGTTGAAGACCGCCTCCCCGAAGGTCTCACCGGGCGACCCCCAGGACTCCCCGCGGAACGTGCGGCCGTCCTCGAGGACGAGCAGCGCAGGCTCGGGCACGCCGTACCTCCTTCTCCGCCTCACGGGACGGATCGTTAAAGGATGTCGAGTGTTGCGACCCTATCAGCGAGAGACGCCGGATCCGGCCAGGACTAGCCTGTCGAGATGACCGCGGCAGTCGGGGCACCCAGCGCCTGCATCGTCCCCGCAACGGGCGTCGAGGTGATGACGTACCGGGACCGTGCGGGTCACCTGTTCGAGCAGTGGCACACGCCCGAGAACGAGACCGGCACCACCGACCTCACCGCGAACGCCGACGCGCCGCCGACCGTGGGCAACCCCTTCGCGTACGTCGATCGCGGCCGCAGCACGGTGATCTGCCTGTTCCGCGGCAAGGATGGGACGGTCCGGAGCCTGTACTGGCAGACCGGCCCGGTCGGTCACGACGACCTCGGCGGGACGGCGCATGCGCCGCCGGCGGCGGGAGACCCGGTGGGCTACCACGACGCCGCGGCCGACGCGCACCACGTGGTCTACCGCGGCCACGACTCCCATCTGCACGAGCTGTTCTGGGTGGGAATCGCGCCGGTGAACTACGGCGGCAACCTCACCGGTGCGATCGGGGCGCCTGCCGCGGCCGGGGACCCCGCAGCTTTCTGCAACGCGGCCGGCGTCCAGATCGTGCCCTATCGCAGCGTCGACGGTCGGATCCTCAGCGTCTACTGGTCCCAGGGCCCCAGCGGGCTCGACGACCTCTCGGGCGTGGCCGGAACCCCGCCGCCGATCGGCGACCCGGTCGCCTTCTACTCCCCGAACGACGACACGCACCACGTGTTCTACCAGGCCGACGACCGCCACCTGTGGCAGCTGGCCTGGCAGGGCGTCGCTCCCGTCATCGGGCGCAACATCACCGGAGGCGCCGGCGCCCCGCTTCCGGCGGGCAGACCGGCCGCCTACGACAGCCCGGTCACCCGCACGCGGCACGTGTGGTACCACACCGACGACGGGCGGATCCAGACGCTGTGGTGGCACCCCGGGCAGCCCGTGCAGCACTTCGAGTTCCTCCGGTCGACTGCTGACGGGCTGCTGGCGGCCGATCGTCCCACGGCCTGGGTCGAGGACCCGCCACCCGGCAGCCCCCGGCCCATCCAGCGGATGGCCTACCGCGCCCGGAACGGGTCCATTGCAACCCGATCCTTCGGCATCGACTGAGCGACGCCGTGCACTACCGGGTCACGGCGAGGGCCGCGACATAGATGGCCGCGGGATTTCCTGGGGGCCAGCCCGGCAGGGGATCGATCATGTCGATCTGGACGAAGCCGTGCCGCTCCCAGAAAGCTCGCGTGGCGACATAGGGTTCGTACTCTTCACTCGCGTCGAGCGTCTTGACCTCCGCAACCTGAAGTCCGCCCCCGGCGAGGTCTCGCAACACGCGGTCCAGCAACAGCGTGCCCACGCCACCGCCGCGCACCGCATCCGCGACTGCAATCCACAGAATCTCCGCAGCACGTGGCGAGCGACGGTCCACGATCGCGAACCCGACGAGCCTGTCGCTCTCCGTGACGACCCACGCCGAATGGGACCCCAGGTCGGCGGCGACCTTCTCGGGAACATCGTCGGTGAAGTAGTCGGGCAGTCCCCGCACGATCGCAACACAGGCACCAGCGTCGGCGGGCACGGCAGGGCGGACAGCGAGCACATCCCGATCATCGCGGGAGCCGGCATGCATCACCAAGCCGTTTTCGGTTCACTACGACTGGGGACCCTAGGGTGGCGCCATGGCTCACGGCACCCACGACCACGCGGACGACCCGCGCAACGAGCTGATCCGGATCTGGGTCAACGGCGAGCTGAAGCCGCGCGCGGAAGCCGTCGTCTCCGTCTTCGACTCGGGGTTCGTGCTCGGTGACGGGGTGTGGGAGGGGCTGCGGATCCACGACGGACACCCGGCGTTCCTCGAGAAGCACCTCGACCGGCTCTGGCAGGGTGCCGCAGCGATCCTGCTCGACATCGGCCTGACCCGCGCGGCGCTGACTCGCGCGATCTACGACACCCTTGCCGCGAACGACATGCGAGACGGCGTCCACGTGCGGCTGATGGTGACCCGTGGCGTGAAGTCCACGCCCTACCAGGACCCCAGGGTGACGGTCGGTCCGGCCACGGTCGTGATCATCGCCGAGCACAAGGACCCGATGCCGGAGACCGTCACCGAGGGCATCACGCTGTTCACCACCCACGTCCGGCGAGCCACCCCCGACACCCTCGATCCCAAGCTCAACAGCCACAGCAAGCTCAACGACATCGCCGCCTGCATCCAGGCCTACACGGCCGGCGCCGACGAGGCGCTGATGCTCGACCCCCATGGCTTCGTGGCGACCTGCAACTCCACTCACTTCTTCGCCGTGCTCGGCACGCCCGAAGAGCCGGAGGTGTGGACGTCCGACGGGCGGTTCTGCCTCGGCGGCATCACCCGCGGCAACGTCCTCGACGTCTGTCGCGACGCCGGGATCACGGCGCGCGAGACGACGTTCAGCCTCACCGACGTCTACTCGGCGCAGGAGGCGTTCGTGACCGGGACCTTCGCTGGACTCGTCCCGGTCCGCACCGTAGACGGCCGCACCATCGGAACCGGCAGCCGTGGCCCGGTCGTGGAGCGGCTGCAGGGCTTGTACGCCGAGCACGTCGCCGCCGATGTGGCCGGAAGGGTCGCCCCGTGACGCTGCCCCCGACGGCGCGCGTGGCGATGTGGTCGGGCCCGCGAAACATCTCCACGGCGACGATGCGGGCCTGGGAGAACCGGCCCGACACGGTCGTCGTCGACGAGCCGTTCTACGCGGCGTACCTCCTCCGCACCGGGCTCGACCACCCTGCCCGCGACGAGGTCATCGCCTCCCAGCCAACCGATCCCGGGCAGGTCGTCGCCGAGCTGAGTGCCCCGCTGCCCGAGGGGTGCAGCGTCCAGTACACCAAGCACATGACCCATCACCTCGACCCCGGCCAGGACCTGGGGTGGATCCGCGGATTCCGAACCGTCCTGCTGATCCGCGACCCGGCCGAGGTGGTGGCGTCCTACGTGAGGTCGCGTGAGTCCTGCGAGCCCGAGGACATCGGCCTGCTCCAGCAGCTGTGGCTGCTCGACGCCCTCGACGAGCAGCCGCCCGTGATCGATGCGGCCGACTTCCTGCGCGATCCCGAGACCCACCTGCGGTGGCTCTGCACCTGGCTCGGCATCCCGTTCACCGACCGGATGCTGTCGTGGCCGGCCGGCCCGCGGGACTCGGACGGGGTCTGGGCACCGCACTGGTACGACGCCGTGTGGGCCTCCACCGGTTTCGCCCCGTACCGGGCCCGCGAGGTCGACCTCAACGCCCACGACGACGCCGTCGCCGAAGCGTGTCGCCCGGCGTACGAGCGGTTGCACGCGCTGCGGCTCCGGCTCTAGGAAGGGCCAGCGGGCCTAGCAGAGCTTCCCGTCGAGGACCGTCGCCTTGCCTCGCAGGAACGTGGCGACCACGCGGCCGGGCAGCTCCATGCCGGCGTACGGCGTGTTCCGCGACAGCGACGCGGTCTCGGAGGCCTCGACGACCCGTCGAATCGACGGGTCGTAGAGAACCAGGTTGGCCGGCGCCCCTTCGACCACCGGCTGCCCGTGCTCGGAGACCCGACCGATGCGGGCCGGGGCGTGAGACATCCGCTCCGCGACGCCCGGCCAGTCGAGCAGCCCGGTGTCGACCATCGTTGCCTGGACGATGGACAGCGCGGTCTCGAGGCCGAGCATGCCGAACGCCGCGGCCGCCCACTCACAGTCCTTGTCCTCGTGCGGGTGCGGCGCGTGGTCGGTCGCCACGATGTCGATCGTGCCGTCGGCCAGCCCGTCCCGGAGCGCCGCCACGTCTGTCCCCGAGCGGAGCGGAGGGTTGACCTTGTAGATCGGGTCGTAGGTCGCGGCCAGCTCGTCGGTGAGGAGCAGGTGGTGCGGGCAGGCCTCAGCGGTGACGTTCCAGCCCTTCTCCTTGGCCTGACGCACGATCTCGACCGATCCCGCGGTGGAGACGTGGCAGACGTGGAGCCGCGAGCCGACGTGCGCGGCGAGCAGGCAGTCGCGGGCGATGACCGCTTCTTCGGCGACGGCCGGCCAGCCGGTCAGGCCGAGCCGCCCGGAGAGCTCGCCCTCGTTCATCTGGGCGTTCTCGGTGAGCCGGGGCTCCTGGGCGTGCTGGGCGATCACACCGTCGAAGGCCTTGACGTACTCGAGTGCGCGGCGCATGAGCACGGCGTCGCTGACGCACTTGCCGTCGTCGGAGAACATCCGCACCCGCGCGGCGGAGTCGGCCATCGCGCCGAGCTCGGCCAGCCGCTCTCCGCCCAGTCCCACCGTCACCGCACCGATCGGGTAGACGTCGCAGTAGCCCGCTTCGCGTCCCAGGCGCCACACCTGTTCGACGACGCCCGCGGTGTCGGCGACCGGGTCGGTGTTGGCCATCGCGTGCACCGCGGTGAAGCCGCCCATCGCGGCCGCCTGGGTGCCGGACTCGACGGTCTCGGCGTCCTCGCGGCCGGGCTCGCGCAGGTGGGTGTGCAGGTCGACCAGGCCGGGCAGCGCGATCAGCCCGGTCCCGTCGATCGCCTCCCTGTCTTCGGTGGGCGAGCCCCCTTCGGTGGTCGAGCCTGTCGAGACCCCGGCAATCACCCCGTCCTCGAGCAGCAGGTCGACCGGGTCGTCCCCGAGAATCGAGACGTTGCGGATCAGGTAGCGGCTCATGCGTAGGCCTCTTGCTCGTCGGTGCCGGTCGCGACCGCCGGTTCGCTGCCGCCCAGCAAGAGGTAGAGCACCGCCATCCTGACGGCGACCCCGTTGGTGACCTGCTCCACGATCACGGAGCGGTCGGAGTCGGCCACGTCGGCGGTGATCTCCATGCCGCGGACCATCGGCCCGGGGTGCATGACGATGGTGTGGTCCTGCAAGGTCGCCATCCGGCGACCGTCGAGCCCATAGCGACGGGAGTACTCCCGCGCGGTCGGGAAGAACCCGCCGTGCATCCGCTCCCGCTGCACCCGCAGCATCATCACCACATCGGCCTTGGGCAAGACGGCGTCGAGGTCGTACGACGTCGCGACCGGCCAGCTGTCCACCCCCACCGGCAGCAGCGTAGGCGGAGACACCAGCGTCACCTCGGCGCCCAGCGTGCGCAGCAGCAGGGCGTTGGAGCGCGCGACCCTGCTGTGCAGCACGTCGCCGACGATGGCGACCCGGCGCCCGTCCAGCGATCCCAGGTGCTTCCACATGGTGAACGCGTCGAGCAACGCCTGGGTGGGGTGCTCGTGGGTGCCGTCGCCGGCGTTCACCACGTGGGAGCGGACCCACCCGGAGTGGGCGAGCCGGTGCGGGGCACCGCTGGCGGAGTGCCTGACAACCACGGCGTCGGCGCCCATCGCCTCGAGGGTCAGGGCGGTGTCCTTGAGGCTCTCTCCCTTGGACAGGGAGGAGCCCTTGGCGGCGAAGTTGATGACGTCAGCCGACAGCCGCTTGGCCGCGGCCTCGAACGAGATCCGGGTCCGGGTGGAGTCCTCGAAGAACAGGTTGACCACGGTGCGGCCGCGCAGGGCCGGCAGCTTCTTGATCGGTCGGTCGGCGAGGGAGCGCAGCTCATCTGCGGTCTCCAGCACCAGCTCGGCGTCGTCCCGGCTCAGATCTCCGGCGCTCAGGAGGTGGGTCTTCACGCGGGGCTCCCCTCGATGGTGACGGAGTCGACGTCGTCGATCCCGGCCAGGCTGACCCGCACCCGCTCGACGAGCGAGGTGGGCAGGTTCTTGCCGACGAAGTCGGCCCGGATCGGCAGCTCACGGTGTCCGCGGTCGACCAGTACGGCGAGCTGGACGGCCGTGGGGCGGCCCAGGTCGGTCAACGCGTCGAGCGCGGCGCGGATGGTCCGCCCCGAGAAGAGCACGTCGTCGATCAGCACCACCGTCCTGCCGTCGATCCCGTCGTCCGGGATCTCGGTGTGCAGCAAGGCGCGGGCCGGTTTCAGGCGCAGGTCGTCGCGGTACATCGTCACGTCGAGCGAGCCGACCGGGACGTCGTACCCCTCGACGGAGGAGATCTTCTCGGCGATCCGGTGCGCGAGCGGGACCCCGCGGCTGGGGATCCCCAGCAGCACCAGGTCGCGCGCGCCCTTGTTGCGTTCGAGGATCTCGTGGGAGATGCGGGTGAGTGCCCGACCGATGTCGAGTTCGTTGAGAACGACGTGGGCGGGGTCCGTGTCCACGGACGGGTTGCGGTGCGCAGGCATGGTCGCTGCGGGACCTCCTTCTCCGCCTCACGGGACGGCTCGTTAAAGGATGTCGAACGGCGCCGACCCTATCAGTCCGCGACGTCGATCAGCACCTTCCCGACGGCGCCACGCTGGACCGCGTCGTGCGCCGCGGCGGTGTCCTCGAGCGGGTAGTGGTGGAGGGGTAGCCCGGCGTCCGCCCCGACCCTCAGCGCCCCTGACTCGACCGCCGCCGACACGTCCTCGACGGCCGCACCGAGGAGCCGCTCGTCAAGGGTGTAGAGGATGAGGAACTGGAAGCGCAGGTTCTTCCCGAACGCCGCGCGCAACGGCATCGTCAGCTCGTCGCCACCGTTGTTGGCGTAGATCGAGACCAGACCGTGCACGCGGACCACGTCGAGGTCGATGCCCATGTTCTGCGCGGGTGCGACCTCGACGGCGATGTCCACGCCGTCCGGAGCGACCGCCAAGACCTCCTTCGCCGCGTCGGACTCGCGGTAGTTCACGACGTGGTGCGCCCCGGCCATGCGACCCAACTGGGCCTTCTCCTCGCTGCTGACCGTCGTGACGACTGTGGCGCCGGACCAGCGACCTAGCTGGATCGCCGCATTGCCGACCGCGCCGGCTCCGCCTGCCACCAGCACGACTTTGCCGTCGAGGGCGCCCGGTCCCAGCCGGGCCGGGCCGTCCTCGGCGGTGGTCAACGCCCGATGCGCCGTGACGGCGGGTACGCCGATGCTCGCGCCGAGGTCGAAGTCCGCCCCCTCCGGCAGCGACCGCACATTGGAGGCCGGCTGGACGGTGTACTCGGCGCTGGTCCCGTGCGGACGGCCGTGCTGGGCCAGCATCAGCCAGACCCGCCGCCCGGCGTCGAGCCCGGTCACTCCCTCACCGACGGCGTCGACCACCCCCGCCCCGTCGTGGCCGGGGGTCACTTCGTCGTACGCCGTCTGCATCCCGGCCCGGAACTTCCAGTCGGTCGGGTTCACACCGGCGCGGACCACCCGGACCCTGACCTCACCCGGGCCGGGCTCGGGTACGTCACGCGCGACGAGCCGCAGGACGGACGACGGACCGGTTTCGGAGTACACAACCGCGCGCATGGGCTCGACGCTACCTCCGCGCAACCGCGCACCCGCCGCAGGCGTACGTTGGCATCGTCTGCACCGGAAGGAGAGCCGTGCCCACGCTTCCGTTCCCCGACCCAGTCCGCAACCTGCTGGCGCAGACCAATCCGGCCGTCGTCAGCACCCTCCGCTCCGACGGCCACCCGGTCTCGGTCGCGACGTGGTACCTGCTGGAGGACGACGACCGGTTGCTGGTGAACATGGATCACACCCGGCGCCGGTTGCAGCACCTGAGGGTCGATCCCCGGATCACGCTGACCGTTCTCAAGGACGGAGACTGGTACACGCACGTCTCGATCGTGGGCCAGGTGGCGGAGATGCGCGACGACGAGGGGTTGGCCGACATCGACCGACTCAGCATGCGCTACCGGGGTCGGCCGTACACCAACAGGGACAGCCCTCGGGTCAGTGCGTGGATCGCTGTGGATCGCTGGCACGGCTGGGGTGCCGCGAGGACCTGACGGCCGGAGGGTGATCGGGCCATTGGACGGCGTACGACGGATCGCGGCCCTCCGTGATCCGGACGTAGCGCAGTAGCTCCCGGATGATGCCGGCGTTGCCCATCGCCCAGCCCTGGCGAGGCTCCAGATCTGGAGTAGCAGCGCGGTGCTCGTAGTTGGACCAGCTGGCGCCGTCGGAGTCGAGCGTCGCCCGCCCGTCGAGGTCTTCCACCAGGACCGCGGCGAACGCCGGGTCGTCGCCGATCTCCACCATCCGGTCGCACGCCAGCGCGAGGACCCCCGCGGTCCCGCAGCACCGACCACTGTTGTCCCAGAAGCCGGGTCGGAGCCTCCGCGGCACCCCGGATTCGACGACTGTCCGCCAGCAACGGTCCTGCAGGTCCAGCCATCGCGGGTCCGTCGACTGATGGTGCAGGAGCCGGAACACCTGCGCATCGCCGGACGGCCCGTGGCACCACCCATAGCTGTAGCGCTCGATCAGGTCCGGGGCCTGTTGCGGGTCCGAGTACGGGACCAGGAAGCCGGTCTCATCCGCGTCGTTGCGTGAGACGACGTCGTCGACACCGGCCAGGGCGAGCGCCATCAGGTCGTCCCGGCCGGTCGCCTGTGCCGTGGCTGCCAGCGCGTAGGCGATGCCGAGCGTTCCGTGCGAGATGTGGTGCTTCCTTACGTCCGCCCCGGTGCGGTTCGCCCAGGTCACGCCCGCCGGCGTGGACTCGGCCGTGCGCAGGTACGGCGTGGCCGCCTGCTCTGCCAGCTCGACGTCACCGAGACACAGGGCCCCCACGGCGATCCCGGCGTTGCCGCCCAGCAGGTCGAACTGCGGCGCCCACCGCTCCCCGTCGAACGACGTCCTGGTCCGCTCGAGGGCAGCTCGTGCCGCCCGTTCGGCGTCGGCATCGCCGAGGTGCTCGGCCACCTCATGCAGGGCGACGGCCATCCCCGTCGTGCCGAAGTACAGCGCGTGGTGGTCCCAGGAGTCGATGTCCCGCGCAAGCGCTCGCGCTCCCGCCACGGCCGCGTCCCCCCACCGGTCGTCGCCGAAGTGGTGTTGGGCTTCCAGGAACGCCAGGACGATCCCCGCCGCACCGCTGTAGAGCGTCGGGTCCACCTCACCTGCGCTGGACGTCCCCGACCACCGCAGCCCGTCGTCGGTCCCGCGCGCCGATCCTGCCAGCCACTCGAGAGCGGAGAGGGCGAGGGCCTCGGGAGGGCGGGTCACCTCACAGCTGCGCGGCCATGCCCGCGCAGGCCTGCAGCCACGCCATGCGGGTGCCCTCGGACAGCTGCGGGTAGGGCACGACGGAGCCGGCCACGAGCACCGGGTCGTAGGGCACCCGGTAGACGGACTTGGTCCGCTGCTCGTAGACCTGGACGAGGTCGTGGGCCAGTTGCTGGTCGACGTGCGACGAAGGGTCGGAGAGCACGGTGATCGTCTTGTGCTTGAGGTTGTCGTAGCCGGCGTCCTGAAGCGCGTCGAGCATCCACAAGCCGCTGTAGCCGGTGTCCTCGCGCACGGTGCTCGTGACCACGAGCAGGTCGGCGGACTCCGCCGCGGCCAGCCAGTTCTCGGCGCGCATGTTGTTCCCGGTGTCGACCAGGATGACCCGGTAGAACCGCTCCAGCAGCGCGTGCACCGCGGTGAAGTCCTTGGCCCGGATCATTCCGGTGACGTCCGGTCGCTCATCGGAGGCGAGGACGTCGAAGTGGGCGTCTCCCTGGGACCGGACGAAGGCTCCGAGGTCGCCGATCCTGGCCTGATAGACGTCACTGAACTTCTCGAGGTCCTCCAGGAGCTCTCGCGTGGTGTTGCGGTGGTTGCTCCGGGTGCCGCGGATGCCGAGCGTGCCCCGGGTCTCGTTGTTGTCCCAGGCGACCACGCCACCGCCGCGGACGGTGCCGAACGTGAAGCCCGCAGCCAGCACGCCCGTGGTCTTTGCGGCGCCGCCCTTCGGGTTGAGGAACACGATGGTCCGCGGCCCCTCGAAGTCCCGCTGGATGGTGCGCCGGTCCTGCTCGAAGGCGAGTTCCGCGGGGCCCATCTTCGGCGAGATGATTCCGCCGGACCAGCGCCGCACCGAACCCCGCCAGCCCCAGGTCGCCGGGCCGACCTCGACCTGGTCCGCCCGGCGGTCCAGGAAGTCGGTGGCGGTCATGAAGCGGCGCACCTCGCCCTCGGCCGGCTCGGTCGGTGACGACATGGCCGGAGGCGGCATCGAGGGCGCGGGCATTGCTGGCTGGGGGGCCGCTGGCGGGGCCGCTGGAGGGGCCGCTGGAGGGGCCGCTGGAGGGGCCGCTGGAGCAGCCGGTGGAGGGGGCATCGCCGGAGGCGGGGTGGTCGGCTGGGTGGTCGGCTGGGCAATCGCCGGAGGAGGCGTCCGGGGCGGTGTCATCGGCGGGGGCTCGGAGCCCGCGTGCGCGGGAGGAGGGGTCGCTGGCGGCGAGGAGGGAGGCGGAGCGGGCATCGGTTGGCCGGTGGCCGGGTTCAAGGGGTCGGTCAGCGGGTCGCCGTGGGGTGGCGGCGGCCCCTGCTGGTCGAGCCGGATCTCGGTGTAGGCGCTGAGTTCCTGGGGGGTGTAGAGCCGCTCGCTCGTGTCGGGTTCCAGATCGGGCTGCCCAGCGGGCTGTCGAGCGGGCTGCTCACCGGGGTCGACCGGGCTCCCGTCCGGGTTCCTGGGTTCGTCCTGGGACATCCGAGCTCCTCCGAGGATGCACGTCGACTGGCGCGGTGCGCGGGAGCCTACGTCACGCGCCTCACGCACACCATGACCACCGGCGGGGCACCCTAAACCCCGCGGCGTCTCAACTCTTGGTACCCACGTCGTTCAGCACAGCCTCCACCGCCCGGTGGAAGGTCGGGTAGGCGTAGTGCATCGAGCGCAGCGTGGGCAGCGGGACCCGCGCGTGGATCGCGGTGGCGAGCATCGACATCACCTCACCGCCGGTCGAGCCCACGACACTGGCGCCGACCAGCACGTCCTCGGCCGGGTTCGCCACGAGCTTGATCAGTCCCTCGTCCCGGGCCAGCCATCCTCGCGTCCCCAGGTCGCCGGTGGCCGTGGCGGGATCGAGGCCGGACTCCCGGGCCTGGTGCTCGGTCATGCCCACCGAGGCGACCTCGGGCGCGGTGAACGTGACTCGGGGCACCGCCCGGTAGTCGGCCCATGGACCGTCCTCCCCGAGGATGTCCCTGACCGCCACGGCTGCCTGGTACATCGACACGTGCGTGAAGCCACCCTTGCCGGTGATGTCGCCGACCGCCCAGAGCCGCTCGCCCGCCCGCATCCGCTCGTCGGTGTCGATGGGCCCGCCGTCCGGATCGAGACCGAGCGTCTCCAACCCGATGTCGCCGAGGTTGTTGCGCCGGCCGGCGGCCACGAGGAGCTTCTCCGCGCTGACCTCCTGCTCGCCGAGGTCGAGCGTGAACGAGCCGTCGGCGTGGTGGACCGAACCCACCTCGACGCCTGCCAGGACCTGGATGCGCTCCGCGGCGAAGGCTTTCTCGAGCGCCGCCGAGGCCTCGGGTTCCTCCGCCGCGAGCAACCGGTCGGCAACCTCGACGACGGTGACTCTCACCCCGAAACGCGCGAAGACCTGGGCGAACTCGCAGCCGATCGCACCGCCGCCGAGGACGATCACCGACCCTGGAAGCTCCGTGAGCCTGACGGCGTCGCGGTTGGTCCAGTACGGCGTGTCCGCGAGGCCCTCGATCGGTGGCGCAGAGGGGGCGGTCCCGGTGTTCAGCACCACGCCCTTCGCGGCGACGTACGTCGTGCCGCCGACCTCCACCCGGCCGGGACCCGCCAGCCGTCCCTGGCCCCGGACTAACCGACCACCGGCGTCCTCCAGGCGCTTCACGGCCACGGCGTCGTCCCAGTCGTCGGTGGCCTCGTCCCTGATGCGCTGCGCCACGGGTGACCATTCGGACTGCACCTGGGCGACCCCGGCGAAGTCCGGCACCCGCCGCGCCTCAGCCAGCGTGTGTGCGGCGGCAACCATCATCTTCGAGGGCACGCAGCCGTAGTAGGGGCACTCGCCGCCGACCAGGCGCTCCTCGACCCCGACGACGTCCAGTCCGGCACTCGCCAGCCTGCCCGCAACATGCTCGCCGCCCGGGCCCAGCCCGATCACGACGACGTCGACGGCGATCTCTTCGTCAGCAGCCATGCCGTCAGCCAACCACGAGGCCGTTCACCGGGACAGGTGCCGAGCCTGGGCAAAGCAGAACAGCCCGTAGCACCCGATGCCGAGGGCAATCGCCACCAGCAGAGCCGGACCGAAGGGCTGGTCGAGCACCTCGGTGAGGGCCTGGTCGAGCCCGCCGGACTTGTTCGCCTCGTGCGTGATCGCGGCGTACCCGAAGAGGCCACCCACGATGAGGATCGCGATCCCCTTGGCCGTGTAGCCGATCTTGCCGAACCACACGTACGCCGTGCCGGTCTCGCCGGACTTGCCCTCCGCCGACAGCTTCTTCGCGAACTTCTCGGTGTAGGCCTGCCGGACCAGGTTGGCCCCGTATGCCATGATCCCCAGCCCGACGAGGCCGACGATCACCTGGCCCGCGGGCAGGTCCATCAGCTTCGCGGTGGTCGAGTCCGTGCCCCCGCCCGACGAACCGCTGCCCACGGCGATCTGGACGGCAGCCACCGCGAGGTAGCCGTAGATGACGGCCTTCCCGATGTCCACGGCCCGCTTGCGCCAGAGCTCCCCGCCCTCGACGTCCCGGTGGCCACGGACGGCGTCCAGCAGCCGCCAGGCCACGAGCACGACCATGCCCACCGCGACCAGCCAGAGCAGCGCCAACCCGAACGGCTGCTGTGCGAGTTCGTGCAGGGCGCCCGAGCTCGACGCCGACCCCGACCTGTCCCCCAGAGCGAGCTGCAGGGCGAGCCACGCGATCACCAGGTGGACGACGCCGTAGGCGACCAGCCCGACCCGGATCGCGTGATCGGCCCAGTCACTGTCCTCGGCGCGACGTCCGACGTCGGTGAGATCTCCCCTATCCACGCCCGAAGGTACCCACACCCGGGCCGGCTACACCCCGGCTACCCCGGGCTAGGAGGTGAGGGTCGGCTTGTTGCGCAGGATGTTGCCCAGGATGCCGTTCACGAACGCGGGTGACTCGTCGGTGGACAGGTCCCGGACGAGCGCCATCGCTTCGGTGACGGCAACGGCATCGGGGACGTCGTCGGCCCAGATCAGCTCGTAGACACCCAGCCGAAGCACGTTGCGGTCCACGGTCGGCATCCGGTCGAGCGTCCAACCCTCGGAGTACGCCGCGAGCAACTCGTCGATCCGCGGCTGGTGCTCGGCGACGCCGCGGATCAAGGTGGCGGTGTAGTCGTTTGTCGGGCCTTCGCCCGCCTCGATCGCCCGGTCGAGGGCCTCCACCGGGTTCTCGGTGCGGAGCTCCGAGGCGTAGAGCAGGTCCAGCGCTCGCTTGCGGGCCTTGGAACGGGCGCCCATCAGGACTTGACGCGACCGAGGTACGACGAGTCGCGGGTGTCGACCTTGACCTTCTCGCCCTGGGTGATGAACAGCGGGACCTGGATCTCGTGGCCGGTCTCGAGGGTCGCCGGCTTGGTGCGCCCGGTGGCGCTGTCGCCGGCCAGCCCCGGCTCGGTGAACGTGATCTCGAGCTCGACCGACGCCGGCATCTCGAGGTAGAGGACCCGCCCGTCGTTCGTGGCGACGATTGCCTCCTGGTTCTCGAGCAGGAAGTTCTTGGCCTCGCCGACGACCGCCGGTTCGACCTCGAGCTGGTCGTAGGTCCCGGTGTCCATGAAGACGTACGCGGACCCGTCGTTGTAGAGGTACTGCATCGTCCGCTTGTCGACGTTCGCCACGTCGACCTTGACGTCGGCGTTGAAGGTCTTGTCGACGGTCTTTCCCGACTCGATGTTCTTCAGCTTGCTGCGCACCACGGCACCGCCCTTGCCGGGCTTGTGGTGCTGGAACCAGATGACCTGCCAGAGCTGGCCGTCCAGGTTGAGCACCATGCCGTTCTTCAGGTCGTTGGTCGTAGCCATGCGCGCGGGAGCCCTCTTCGAATCCGTCCGGGGTTCGCCCACGCCTGCTGGCGGGGCAGCCGCCGATTCTAGTACGCCGTGCTGGCGTCTCCGAACCGGCGAGGCCCGGTAAGCGGTGGATCGCGACGTGGATCGCCGAATAGCGCGAAATAGGTAGTCGATCTAGTCGATCTAGGTAGCGGTTCCTCATGGTGGTCCGCTGCCCGGCGGCGTAGACCTGAAGTCATCACGAAGGAGGGAAAGTACATGACACAACTCGACACGGCACGTGCGGCCCGGGAGGGGCTCACTGACTTCGAGGGGCAGCTGGTCGGCCCCGACGACGCCGACTACGACGACTCTCGTCGCGTCTACAACGGATTCATCGACCGCCGCCCGGGACTCGTTGCCCGGGCGAAGAACGCCGAGGACGTGGCCAGAGCCGTTCGGGCCGCCCAGGAGCGCGACCTGCTGGTGGCGATCCGCGGCGGCGGCCACAACGGCGCCGGCCTCGGCACCTGCGACAACGGGGTCGTGATCGACCTTGGCGGTCTCGACTCGGTTCAGGTCGACCCTGCGGCTGGCACCGTCCGCGTGGGCGGCGGCTGCACCTGGGGCCAGGTGGACAGCGCGACCGGCGAGTACGGCCTGGCCACCCCGAGCGGGATCATCTCGACCACGGGCGTCGGTGGGCTCACCCTGGGCGGCGGTCTGGGGTACCTCAGCCGCAGGTACGGCCTCGCGATCGACAACCTGCTCTCGGCGGACGTGGTCCTTGCCTCGGGCGAGCAGGTGCACGCCGGCCCGGAGGAGCACCCGGACCTGTTCTGGGCACTTCGCGGAGGGGGCGGCAACTTCGGCGTCGTGACGTCGTTCGAGTTCCGGCTCAACGACGTGTCGAAGTTCGTCGGCGGCCCGACGATGTGGGCCGTGGAGCAGAGTGAGGAGGTCCTGAAGGCCTACCGGGAGTTCATGCCCGCGGCCCCGCGCGACCTGTACGGCTGGTTCGGCTACGTCACCGTGCCTCCGGCCGAACCGTTCCCGGAGGCCTTGCACGGCCGGAACGTCTGTGTCGTGCTCTGGGCTTACGTGGGTGAGGAGGGCGCTGCCGGGCGGGCGATGGCTCCGTTCCTCGACAGCCTGCCCGCTCCCCTGTTGCACGGGCCGGCCCCGATGCCGCACGCGTCGCTGCAGAGCGCGTTCGACGCGCTGTACCCGAAGGGCGAGCAGTGGTACTGGCGTGCCGACTTCGTCAACCAGATCCCCGACGCGGCGGTGGACATCCACCACCGGTTCGGGTCGGCGCTGCCCACTCCGACGTCGACGATGCACCTGTACCCGATCGACGGCGCGGTGCACGACGTGGACCCGGCAGAGACTGCCTTCAGCTTCCGGAACGCGCACTGGGGCTCGGTCTTCGCCGGCGTCGATCCCGACCCGGCAAACCTGCCGGCGATCCGGGACTGGGCCGTCGACTACTTCGAAGCACTTCATCCCTACTCGGCGGGCGGTGCCTACGTGAACATGATGATGGACGAGGGCCAGGAGCGGGTTCGCGCCAGCTACGGCGACAACTACGACCGGCTCACCCAGGTCAAGGCGACCTACGACCCCGGCAACCTGTTCCGGGTCAACCAGAACATCCGGCCAAAGGAGTAGGAGCCGGATCGAGCACAGCGGAACCTCGGTGGGGGATGGGTCCCCGGACGCGGTCTCTCGCGCTCGGGGACCATCCGCACGCGGTGGTCACGCCGAACTTCCGGCTACCGGCTTCTTCGCGATCACCAAGTAGTTCTTCGGCATACCCTTCTCTGTGTACTTCCAATGCGCATCCGCGGTTGCGTAGAAATGCTTCAACCGGCCCGCGAGCAGCCGAGTCACCAGGATGGTCGGGGCCATGTAGACCACGCGCCAGCCCAGCTCCGCCCGCCGGATCACGTCGAGCCCCGGCAGCGATTGATGCATGAGATGGAACTGGTACGAAACGGTCCCGTAGTAGCCCTCGAGCCACTCGAGGCGCAGCACACGGAAGCCGGCCCGGCGAAAGAGCCGGCGCAACGACCAGCGGGTGTACCGGTAATAGTCGTATGGACCCTGGTGTTCCTGAAAGAACAGCGGTGCGGAGCAAAGGATCCGTCCTCCTGGCTTGAGCACCCGGTGGAGTTCCGTCAGCGCGGCCGCCGGGTCAGGTAGGTGCTCCAACACCTGATTGAAGATGATCCGATCGAATCGCTCGTCCTCGACAGGAATATCGGTCAGGTCACAGACGTAATCCAATGGGGCGTAGTGCGTATGCACCCGAGCGAAGTCGGCAGCCTCGTAGCGCGCATGCGCGAAGAGCTCTCGATACGGGGCCCGGCCAGCGCCGGCGTCCAGCACGAGCATGCCAGGCTTTGTGCCACGTGCGAACCGCCGCACCGCACGCGCCAATTGAACGCGCGAGGCGTTCACGCGCCCCGACGATCCGCCCATGGTCTCCTTCCTTTGTTCGATCGGGAATGTGAGCGAAACCGTACAAGGCCGCCGGAGCTTCCGGGACGTGCACGTGGTGGCCCCGGCAATCTCAGGCGGCCATCTCAGGCGGGCATCTCAGGCGAACGACCAGACCACCTCGACCCGCACCTCGAGGTCGTCCTTTCCGGCCCGGATCGGCAGCGTGGCGTTCTTGGCCAGGTCCCTGTACGCGGTCAGGGTCGTCCGCTGGGGTGCGTAGCGGGGAGTCGAGCCGAGCTCCCGGATGCTCACCACGTCGCCGAGCGACTGCCCCGTGGCGGCGGCGTACTGCTCGGCCTTGGCGGTGGCCGACGCGACGGCGGCGTCGCGGGCCTGCGCGAGAACGACGTCCGGCTCGGCCACTTCGAGGCGGATGTCGCGGACCCGAACCCCGTTGCCGCCGCTGTCGACCGCGGCGCTGATCGCCTTGCCGCCCTGGCTCAGCTCGTTCACCCGCACCTTCGCTCGCTGGCTGACCCGATAGCCGGTCAGGGTCGGCGGGCCGTAGGCGTGGTAGTCGTACTCCGGGTACATCGTGAGGCCGGTCGTCTGGACTTCGGCCTCCTTCACGCCGTACTGCCCCAGCACCGCGAGCACCCGCTTCATGGTGGCGCTGGAGGACGAGAGCGCCTCATCGAGGTCCAGCCGCTTGGCCGTGACCGTCAGGCCGAACGACAGCTGGTCGGGGACCGCCGTGGCCTCGCCGGTCCCGCTCATGCGGACCATCCGTCGGTCGGGCTGGCCGACCTGACCCTCAGGAGCGGCGCTGGCCGGCGCAGTGACCGGGTCGCCGCTGCCGCCCAGGAGGTACGCCGTGACGAGCGCCAGCGCCACCACTCCTGCCAACGCGATGCTCTTCAGACTGACTGTCACGCTGCCGCCCATGTCCCGCTCCTCCTGTCGGCCCTTCTGTCGGCATGTGGAGGTGGGACGAGGACGGCGACGTGATGGTTCCTCAGCGAACGCGGGCCGTCAGCAGCAGGTACTCCCACTCGAGCCGGTTGTCCCCGTCGCTGGTGTCGAACCGCTGCGCGAGCTCGACCAGCTCGCGGTCCAGCGCGGCCACCTTGTCCGGGTCGTCGGCAATGTTCTTGTAGACCGCGATGGTCGGGCCGTAGTGGGACTTGAAGTAGTCGCGGAAGTCCTCGGGCCGGTCGAACCGGTCCACGAGCACGAGCTTCCTGGTCGCCGCGACGTCGGTGACCCGGTCGCCGAGCAGTGCCCGCACGTGGTCCTCGTCCCCCCACATCGGCGGCGGGCTGGCGCCCGGCGGCGGCGGGGGCGCGTAGGGCTTCATGGTCGCGAACATCTGGCCGATGAACCCCTCGGGCGTCCAGCTCACCAGGCCGATCGTGCCTCCGGACCGGCAGACCCGGACCAGCTCATCGGCGCTCGCCTGGTGGTGCGGCGCGAACATCACGCCGACGCACGACATCACGGTGTCGAACTCCCCGTCGGCGTAGGGCAGTCGCTCGGCGTCTCCCTCCTGCCACTCGAGCTCGACGCCGCGCTCCTCGGCGGCGGCCCGTCCCACGTCGAACAGCTCCGGCGTCAGGTCACTGGCGATGACTCGCGCCCCGGCCACGGCCGCCGGAATCGCGGCATTCCCCGATCCCGCCGCGACGTCGAGCACCCGATCCCCGGACCCGACGCCGCATGCGTCGGCGAGCACCACTCCCAGCTCCGAGATCAGGTCGCTGGCGAGCGTCGGATAGTCACCGAGCGCCCACATGGAGCGATGCTTGGCCTTCAGCTCGCGGTCGGCCCGGTCGTTGCTTGCCTGGTCGCTCTCGGTCTGTGCGGTCATGCGGGTTTCCCTCCCCTGGTCCGGCTGTGACTCCTGACCGTAGGTCCGCCCGGCGATCGCGACCAGTTCCGGATCTGTACCACCACGGCTAGCCTGCTTGCCGTGGGGTCGCCATATCACCAGTTCTGCCCGGTCTCGAAGGCCATGGAGCTGCTCGACGAGCGGTGGACCCTGCTGGTGGTGCGCGAGCTGCTTCTCGGCTCGGAGCGCTTCAACGACCTGCGTCGCGGACTCCCCCGGATGTCGCCGGCCCTGCTCTCGAAGCGCCTGCAGCAGCTCGCCCGTGCCGGGGTGGTCGAGCGCCGAGTCGACGGTCGCGATGTCCGCTACGTGCTGACGCCCGCGGGGCACGAGCTCCGGCCCGTCGTGGAGGCCCTGGGGTCGTGGGGAGTGCGTTGGACCGGGGTGCTGGGCGACGAGGACCTCGACCCGAGGCTGCTGCTGTGGGACATGCATCGCAACGTCGACCAGGACCACGTCCCCGCCGGGCGCACCGTCCTCCACTTCCGCTTCCGCGAGGTGCTGGGCACGGCCAGGGACTGGTGGCTCGTGATCACGCGGCAGGAGACGGACGTCTGCGACGTCGACCCCGGAGACGACCCAGCCGCCACGGTGACCGGGAGCCTGCGCGCGCTCACCGAGGTGTGGCGAGGTGACCAGACGTGGGCGGGAGCGCTCCGCAGTGGTGCGATCCGGATCGAGGGCACGGAGGCGATCCGTCGCGCCGTGCCGAAGCTGCTCGCGCCGGCCGGTTTCGCGGTCGTGCCCCGGCCGGTCTAGGCACGCCCTAGCTCTCGCGCGCGATCCGCTCGAGGGCCATCCGGTATCCGTCGATGCCGTGGCCGGCGATCACCTCGGCGGCGTGCGGGGTCACGACGGAGTGGTGCCGGAACTCCTCGGGCCGTTCGGCCGGGTCGGAGATGTGCACCTCGACCAGGGGCGCCGCCAGCTGGGCGCAGGCGTCGAAGATCGCCCACGAGTAGTGGGTCCAGGCGGCCGCATTGAGCACCACCGCGAGGCCGTCGTCGGCCGCCTCACCCAGCCAGTCGAGCATCGTGCCCTCGTGGTTGGTCTGGCGCACCTCGACCGCCAGGCCCACCTCGCGCCCCCACTCCGCACACAGGTCGGCCAGCTCGGCGTGCGTGGTGTGACCGTAGATCTCGGGCTGACGTCGGCCGAGCCGGCCCAGGTTCGGGCCGTTCAGGACCAGCACCCTCCGCGGGATAGAGCCAATCGAGGTCATCGCTCGCCGCCCAGGGCGTCGTACGCCGCCCGCAGGTCGTGCTCCGAGGGCCCGGCCAGGACGGTGGGCTTCGCCAGGTCGGCCAGGACCACGAACCGGAGCTGGGACCCCCGGGCCTTCTTGTCGACCTTCATCGCCGCGTGCAGGGTCTCGAAGTCGGCGCCGTCGTAGCGCGTCGGCAGCCCGACCCGCTCGAGAACCGTGCGATGTCGGTCGACCACCTCGCGCGCGAGGCCCCCGGCCAGCCGCGCCAGCTCGGCGACGAAGACGCAGCCGATCGCCACCGCCTCGCCGTGCCGGATGCCGTACTGCTCGGCGCGCTCGATGGCGTGGGCGAGGGTATGGCCGTAGTTCAGCACCTCGCGTCCCGGATGTCCGTCGGCTCCGCCCGTCTCTTTCAGGTCGGCCACCACCACGTCGATCTTCACCTGGATGGCACGCTCGACAAGTTCTCGCAGGATCGGGGACTCCGGCGTGATCGCTGCGGGATCGGCAGCCTCGACCAGGTCGAGGATGACCGGGTCGGCGATGAAGCCGCACTTCACCACCTCACCGAGCCCGGCGACGAGGTCCGCACGCGGAAGGCTGTCCAGGCTGCCGAGGTCGCAGAGCACTCCGGCCGGCTCGTGGAAGGCCCCGACCAGGTTCTTGCCGGCCCGGGTGTTGACGCCGGTCTTGCCGCCCACCGCCGCGTCGACCATCCCCAGCAGGGTCGTCGGCACGTGGACGACGCGCACTCCGCGCAGCCAGGTCGCGGCGACGAAGCCGCCGACATCCGTGGTCGCGCCGCCGCCGACGGTCACCACCGCGTCGGACCGGGTGAACCCGGCCTCGCCGAGGCGCTCCCAGCAGGACGCGGCAACGTCGGCCGTCTTGGCGGCCTCGCCGTCGGGCACCGGCAGCGGAAGCACGTCGTACGACGTGAGTGCCTCGCGCACGGCGCCCGCCAGGTGACCGAGGCCCTCGGCGTGGATCACCGCCACCCGTTCCGGCCGGTCGCCGAGCATCCCGGGCAACCGCTGGAGCAGTCCGCGGCCGACGACCACGTCGTAGGGAGAGGCGCCCCCGACGGGCAGCACGGTGTCGCTCAGCACGGTGTCGTTCACGAGAGTGCCTCGCGGATCTCGCGGGACACGTCCTCGGGGCTGCGGCCGTCGGTGTCGACGGTCACCGTGGCCACCGATTCGTAGATGGGGGTCCGCTCGTCGAGGAGTGCCTTGATCCGGCCGCGCATGTTGCCGAGCAGCAGCGGCCTGGACGTGCCCAGGCCGACCCGCTTGACGGCGTCGGCCAGGCCGACCCGGAGAAACACCACGGTGCGGCCGTCGAGGAGGTCGCGGGTCACCGGGTCGAGCACGGCTCCCCCGCCGAGCGCGAGCACGCCGTCGTGATCGGCGAGGGCGGCGGCGACGGCCTTGCGTTCCAGGTCCCGGAAGTGCGCCTCACCGGCCTCCACGAAGATGTCGGAGATCGCGCGACCGTCGATCGCCTCGACATCCGCGTCGGTGTCTCGTGCGGCCACCCCCCAGGCCTCGGCCAGGAGCTCTGCGACGGTCGTCTTGCCGGCACCCATGGCTCCGACCAGGACGACACGCGGACCACCACCAGGGGCAGGCATCATCGGAACCTCAGGGTGTCCAGGTAGCTCTCGGCGTTGCGCCGGGTCTCCTGGACCGAGTCGCCTCCGAACTTCTCCAGCACCGCCTCCGCGAGGACCAGGGCGACCATGGCCTCGGCGACGATGCCGGCCGCGGGCACCGCACAGACGTCCGAGCGCTGGTGATGGGCCACGGCTTCCTTGCCGGTGCTGAGGTCGACGGTCTTCAAGGCCCGCGGGACGGTCGAGATGGGCTTCATGGCCGCCCGGACGCGGAGGACCTCTCCTGTCGACATACCGCCCTCGGTGCCGCCGGAGCGGCCACTCGCGCGGCGGATCCCTTCGGCTGTGGGCACGATCTCGTCGTGTGCCAGCGAGCCCGGGGTCGCGGCCAGGGCGAACCCGTCGCCGACCTCGACCCCCTTGATCGCCTGGATGCCCATCAGCGCGCCCGCGAGCCGGGAGTCCAGACGCCGGTCCCAGTGGACGTGCGAGCCCAGCCCGGGAGGCAGACCGTGGGCGACGACCTCGACCACGCCGCCCAGGGTGTCCCCGTCGTCGTGGGCCTGGTCGATCGCGGCCACCATCGCCTTGCTGGCGTCGGCGTCGAGACAGCGGACCGGGTCGGCGTCGAGTCGCGCGACGTCGCCGGGGCCCGGGATCACGCCGTCGGGCGCTGCCACACCTCCGAGCTCGACCACGTGGGAGACGATCCCGGCCGCCACGGACTGCACGAGGAAGTTGCTGGCCACCCGGCCGAGCGCGACGCGAGCCGCGGTCTCCCGGGCGGACGCGCGCTCCAGGACCGGCCTGGCCTCGTCGAAGCCGTACTTCTGCATCCCCACGAGGTCGGCGTGGCCGGGACGCGGACGAGTGAGTGCTGCGTTGCGGGCCAGCGCCTCGAGCTCGGCGGGGTCGACGGGGTCGGCCGACATCACCTTCTCCCACTTTGGCCACTCGGTGTTGGCGATCTGGATGGCCACCGGGCCGCCCTGGGTGAGCCCGTGCCGGACGCCGCCCACGATGGTGACCTCGTCCTGCTCGAACTTCATCCGCGCACCGCGGCCGTAGCCGAGGCGGCGCCGGCCGAGTGCGTCGACGATGTCGGCTGTGGTGATGGCGACGTGGGCGGGCAGTCCCTCGAGGATGGCGACGAGGGACGGTCCGTGGGACTCGCCTGCGGTGAGCCAGCGCAGCATGTGATCAGTCTTTCATTCCCGGGTCGCGCAGGCGTCAGTCGAGGCCGGGCACGAGATAGGACGACAGCGCTTCCCCGAACAAGATCCCGATCAGTGCGCCGACCAGCATGAACGGACCGAACGGGAAGGCCTTCCGCTCCACGACCTTCAGCACCGAGAGCAGGCCGCCGCCGACGCCGCCGAGGAGAAACCCGCCGTAGACACCGAGCAGCAAGGGCCCCCAACCGACGTACCCGAGGGCGATGCCCAGCACCCCGGACAGCCGGACGTCGCCGTACCCCATGCCGCGCGGGTAGATCAGCCAGAGCACCAGGAAGAGCCCGCCCGAGATCAGCCACCCCCACCCGGCTCTGACCAGGTCATCGCTGTCCTGGGTGATCAGCCAGCAGACGAGCACCAGAACGATCAGCGCGACGTACGTCGGCGCGATCACCCGGGTCGGCAGCAGCCTCGTACGCCAGTCGACCACCGCCAGGGCGACCGACACCGGCACCAGCGGGATCAGGAAGAGCAGCGCCCAGGTCCAGCCCAGCACCAGTCCGACCAGGCCGACGCACACCGCGGCCGCCAGCGCACTCTTCCAGGCCAGCCCGGGTAGCGCCGCGATGTGCGCGTACAGCTCCTTGGGTTCGGGCTCGGTGTCGGGCTCGGTGTCGGGCTCGGTGTCGGGCTCGGGATCAGGGTCCGGATCGGGCTCGGGCTCCGGCTCCGGGATGCGGCCGACGAGGACCGGCACGAACCACCCGCCGAGCGCCCCGAGTGCGGCGCACACGAGCGCAGCGTCCGGGTGCATGGCGGCGACCCTAGTGGACCGAAGTCGTATGCGTCGGACCTTCGGTGGTAGAGGTGCGAGCGCAACCGCAGCTCGGGCGTGCCGATGGCCCCGCCGGTGGTGGCGGGGTGCGGGGCGGGGCGAGCCTCGAAATCCCGGTGCCGTGGTCGGCTGGTGGCCGGTGGTCGGCTCGCGAGACACGTCGAGGGTGCCGGGTTGCGGTCGCGGATTTCCGGGTCTGGTCACTGGCCGTGGTTGCGGTGGCCGACGCACCGGTGCGTGCCGGGTTCCAGCGGCGCCGTCGTGGGTCCGACCCTCGTGGTCGCCGTCTTCAAGCGGTGAGTTTTCGTATCCGACCGTGACCGCCACAGCGGAGCAAGCCTGGTTCTCGGAGCAGGGTGTCGGTGCCTGCCGCGGGAGTGGGCCCATGGAAGCCACCGCCGATCTGGAGTCCGCAGCCGACGGTGCCGCGGCGCGCGTGCCCCAGGGGAAGACGACAGGTGCGCGCCGCGGCAGGTCCAGCTCGTCGGTGGCGTGGGCGGCGATGCACTCGTAGGACTCCACGGAGGACGCGGCTCTGGCCTGGGATCGACCGGTTTCAGGGTCACCGCGCTGGCCGATCGCCGGGGAGGGGGCGCCGTTGGTGGCGGAGTTCTGCGACCGCGGAGTTCGCGGCCGCGGTCGGATCCCACCGGCGCCGGCCGCGCGCCGCTTCGGTGAGGCCCTGGAGCTAGCGGTTACCACCCGGCTGCCTCGGCGTCTGGGCTGCGGGGGTTCGTCGAGGCTCGCTCCGCTCGCACCTCAACCACCGGCTGATCCCCGGGCCACCCTGGCCCTGTCCCGGACGGGCTGGCCTACGTGGACCGGCAGGTCGAGGGCACGTGGCGCACGAGTTCCGCCCGGCGGCCATCGACCGGCTGAGTCGAGGGACCGACCAGCCAGGTTCATGCCCCAGCCGCCCGGCGATCCCACCGACGCCGCGGCGTCCGGGGGTTCACCATCGAGCACCGCCGAGGTCTAGCTCGCCGGACCTGGCCGGTGCTCGGCGAAGGAGACCTGGCGGTGGCCCTCGACGGTGAACCCGCCGTCGGTCCGCAGCGTCGCGGCGGGCCTGTTCGGCTCGGTCGGCATGAACCTGGCGGTCGCTTCCTCCACCGCCGGTCCACGGTGGCCGGGGATCTTGCGCGCCGCACGTGCGCCCTCACCTCACCGCCGTCCACGTACGGCCGCCGCCCCATGGAGAGCGCCAGGGTGGCCAGCGCGATCCGCCGGGCCCGCCACGCCGGCAGGTCGCCGCCGATCACCCTCGCCCACAGCCGGGGCAGCCGGTGCCGCAGCTCGACTGCTCTCACCCAAGAACGTCCGACCGGCGTCGGTGGACAGCCCCACCGCGGCCGCGAACTCCGCGATGCAGAACTCCGCCACCAACGGCGCCCCCTCCCCAGCGATGGCCAGCTCCGACTCCGCCGAAACCGGTGGTCCCTACGCCATCGCCGCTCATCCTCCAGGGAGTCGACCGAGTGCATCGCCGCCCCACGCCACCGCCGCCTGCAGGACCTCAGCTTCGGCGCGATCCGCCGCCGTCCGCCCGGCGCCCGCGCGAAGTCGAGGACCTCGGCCGCGGTGTCCAGTATCGCAGCCCGGTGCCGCGTCACATGGGTCCCACTCAAGCCAGCAGGCACCGACACCCAGACCCCGAGAACCAGGCTTCTCCACGACCGTCGCGGTCACGGTCGGATAACGAAAACTCACCGCTCGAAACGGCGACCACCAGGGTCGACCCCGACGACGCCGCCGGCCGCACACGGGCGGTGCGTGGCCACCGCAACCACCGACGCCGGCGACCACGTGACCCGGAAATCAAGACCGCAACCCGGCACCCACCCGTGAGCGGTCTCGACAAGCTCGACCACCGACCACGAGGCCCTGCCCACGGTCACCGGGTTTCGAGGCTCGCTCCGCTCGCACCTCAACCACCAGTCAGACGCGCCCAGTCCAGCGATCCGAGCCGCCGATCCGAGCCGCCTCAGCCCGCCTCCAACGCCTCCTCGCCCGCCGCTCGCATCGCCTCCACGGGCGCTGGCACGCCGGTGAACGTCTCGAACTGCAGGGCCGCCTGATGTACGAGCAGATCGAGACCGCTGATCAGGAGCCGGTTGCCGGCGGACGCGGCGAGGGGTGTCGGCCAGGGGTCGTAGAGGACATCGAACACAACCGGGACCTCCTGGCAGCGCTGCACGAGGGAGTCGTCCTGGGCGTCCGCGGGGATGGTCGAGACGACCAGGTCGCCCACGACGGGGTCGCGGCCGAGTGAGCCGATCGACACGGCGGGACGGGCGGGGTGGGCGTCGATGGCGGCGAGGGTGTCAGCGGCCCGATCCGGCGAACGCACCAGCAACGTGAAGGAGTGGGCGCCGAGATCGCACAGTGCCAATGCGGTCGAGGCCGCGGTGGCGCCACCTCCGAGGATGGTCGCCGCGACGACGGGTCCGTCGTACCGCTCGCGGATCGCGGCAACAGCGCCCGGTACGTCCGTGTTGTCCGCGTGCACGGAGCCGTCCGCGAGGATGAGCGTGTTGGCCGCCGCCGCCATCCGAGCGGTCCGAGAGACCTCGCGTGCCACGGACAGTGCCTCGCGCTTGAGCGGCATGGTGAGCGAGAGCCCGCGCCACGACGTGTCCAGGCCGGAGACGAACGTCGCCAACCCGCCTGCAGGCACCCGGTGGGCGTCGTACTCCCAGTCGAGCCCGACCGCTGCGTAGCCCGCCCGGTGCAGGACCGGCGACAGCGAGTGCCCGATCGGGTCGCCCAGGACAGCACACCTCATCGCGAGTGCCTCAACAGGCGTCGGACGTTTCGCAGTAGGCCTCGAACTCCGCGTCGTACTGCAGGAACTCGTCGTAGCTCTCGGCGAACTTCGTCTCCCCGGTGCTCAGGTCGACCGTCACGTAGTAGTACCAGTCACCATCGGTCGGGTTCGCGGCTGCCTTGATAGCGGCGTCACCTGGCGCCTCGATCGGGGTCGGCGGCAATCCTTCGACCTGATAGGTGTTGTACGGCGAGTCGACCTCGCGGTCCTCCGGCGAGATGGCGAAGCCGAGGTCTCGTCCGAGCGCGTAGTTCAAGGTGGCGTCGATCTGGAGCAAGCCGGTGGTGCCGGCGGTGCCGGGGTTCTCGATCCGGTTGTAGATGACCCGGGCGACCTTGCCCCGATCCTGATCGCGGCTGGCCTCGGACTCGACCAGGCTGGCGACGACCATCAGCTCGGCCGGCGTGTACCCGAGCTCGGCCGCGGCGTTCTCCAGGTCGGCATCGTCCGCAGCCTGCTTCCACCTGTCGACCATGGCGGTCAGCATGCTCTTGGGTGTCTCCTTGGGCCCGAAGTCGTAGGTCGACGGGAAGAGGTAGCCCTCGGCGTTTCCCTCCGCGTAGTCGGGCAGGCCGAGCCCAGCGGGGTTGTCCAGGACCTGATTGAAATCGGCCCGGCTGAAGTCCGTCTCCTTGGCCAACAGGGCGACGACGTCGTCGACCCGCAACCCCTCGGGAATGGTGAGGGTGTTCTTCACGATGTTGTCGGGATCGACGAGGATCTCGAGTGCGTCGGAGGCCTTCATCTCCTTCTTCATCTTGTAGAAGCCCACCTGGATCCCGGTCGAGTCCGGGTTCGCTGACGCGGCGTCGGTGAAGGCCTCCACGGAGGCGACGACTCCTGCGTCCTTCAGGCCGCGCCCCATGGCCGCGATGCTGTCGCCCTCCCGGATTTCGAAAGTGACCGAACCGTGCCCCGGACCGGAGTAGTCCTCCGGCGCTCCGAAGCGGTCCGAGATGGCACCGATCCCCCACGAGACGACGAAGTAGAAGCCCCCGACCACCACGGCCAGCGCGACGATCACGGCCAGGCAACCCGGCAGGCTACGGCGACTCTTCCGGCGGTGCCCGCCCACGGCGGGCCGGGCGTGCTCGGTCACCGCTTCGGGGTGCTCACTCATTGCTCTCCTCGACGATCTCGCCAGGCGCAACCCCCGATGTGCGCTCGATGTCCAGTGCCTGTTGCAGGATCAGGACTGCCGCGGCCTGGTCGACCACTGCGCGACGCTTGCTGCCTTTTCGGCCACGGTCGCGCAGCATAGCCTCCGCCGAAACCGTGGTGAGACGCTCGTCGCACAACCGCACCGGAACAGGCGCGAGCCGGCGTGCCAGCGCGGCCGCGAATTTGCGGCTCTTGAGCGCCGCCGGACCCTCCCCTCCCGAGAGCGACCGCGGCAGACCCACGACCACCTCCATGGCGCCCTCCGCCTTGGCGAGGGCGGCGATCCTGGACAGATCGTTCCGCCCGCGTTTCACCGTCTCCACCGGGGTCGCCAGGACCCCGGACGGGTCGCTGCGAGCGACGCCGATCCGGGCGTCCCCTGGGTCGATACCGAGACGTACGCCGAAGCGCATCAGTCTGTGGTCACGCGGGCGACCTCGGTGCCCACCACGGCAAGTGCCTCGTCGATGCGGGAGGTGTCGGAGCCACCACCCTGCGCCACGTCGTCCCTGCCGCCGCCCTTGCCCCCGACGAGGGGACCCACGGCGCGGACCAGGTCGTTGGCGCTGAGGCCTCGGTTGCGCGCCTCGTCGTTGACCGCGGCGACGACCGACACCTTGCCGTCAACGCTGCCGATGATCACCACGACGCCGGGCTGCCCCTGCGGCAGGCGACCGCGCACGTCCAGTGCGAGGGTGCGTACGTCGCCTCCGCCGGCACCGTCGGCACGATGCGCGACGACGTGCACCCCGCCGACGTCCTGCGCCGACTCGGCGAGGGACCCACCACCCGCCAGCAGTTGATCGACCCGGATCTTCTCGATCTCCTTCTCCGCGGCGCGCAGCTTCTCCACGATGTCGTTGACCCGCTCGGGGAGCAGTTCCGGCCGCACCTTCAAGGCATCGGAGAGCTGGGCGACGAGGATGTGCTCGCGGGCGAGGAACCGGTAGGCATCGCTACCCACGAGCGCCTCGACGCGGCGTACGCCGGAGCCGATCGACGCCTCACCGAGCAGCTTGATCACGCCGAGCTGCCCGGAACGACCCGCGTGCGTGCCTCCGCACAGCTCGCGCGCCCATTCGCCGACAGAGATCACCCGCACCTCGTCGCCGTACTTCTCACCGAACAGCGCCATCGCCCCGGACTTCACCGCCTCGTCCTGGGTCATGATCTCGGCGTGCACGGAGAGGTCGGCCAGCACCAGGTCGTTGACCCGTGCCTCGACGTCCTGCATCACCGACTCGGCCACCGCGCCGGTGGCGGAGAAGTCGAACCGGAACCGCCCGGGCGAGTTCTCCGACCCGGCCTGGGTCGCGGTGTCGCCCAGGGCCTCCCGGAAGGCCTTGTGCACCATGTGGGTCGCCGTGTGCGACCGCGAGATCGACTTGCGCCGCTCGATGTCCACCAGCGACTGCGCGCCGACCCCGAGTGCGACCTCGCCGGCCAGCACCTTCGCCCGGTGAACGATCAGGCCGGAGATCGGCGACTGGACGTCGAGGACTTCGACCCGGGCGCCGTTCTCGAGGTCGATCACGCCCTGATCGGCGAGCTGGCCGCCGCCCTCGGCGTAGAAGGGGGTGCGGTCGAGGACCAGCTCGACCTCCTCGCCCTCGCGGGCGGACTCGACGACGCCGCCGGCCGAGACGATGCCGCGCACCGAGCCCTCGGTCACCACCTCGCCGTACCCGGTGAACTCCACCGCCCGGTCGAGTGAGTCCGCGACCTCGCGATAGGCGCGGGCGTCGACGTGGGCGCCCTTCTTGGCGGCGGCGTCGGCCTTGGCCCGGTCGCGCTGCTCGGTCATCAGCCGCCGGAAGCCCTCCTCATCGACGGACAGCCCCTGCTCGGCCGCCATCTCGAGGGTCAGGTCGATCGGGAAGCCGTAGGTGTCGTGCAGGGCGAACGCCTTCGCGCCGGACAGCTGAGCGCCGCCTGCCTGCCTCACCTCGGTGGTGGCCAGGTCGAAGATCGCCGTGCCCGCCTTGAGGGTCTGCCGGAACGCGTCCTCTTCGGCGTACGCGATCGTCGAGATCCGCTCCCAGTCGCGGTGCAGCTCGGTGTAGGTCTCCCCCATCTTGTCGCGACTCACGGGGAACAGCTCGGGCAGCGCCCGGTCCTCGTAGCCCAGCAGCCGCATCGAGCGCACCGCGCGCCGGAGCAGACGCCGGAGGACGTAACCGCGGGCCTCGTTGCCCGGCGTCACTCCGTCGCCGATCAGCATCATCGCGCTGCGGACATGGTCGGTGATGACCCGGAACCGGACATCGTCGTCGTGGCCCTGCTCTCCGCCAGCGCCGTAGCGGCGTCCGGTGAGCTCCTCGGCCTTCTCGATGACCGGGAACATGACGTCGATCTCGTACATGTTCTCCTTGCCCTGGAGCAGGTAGGCCACGCGCTCCAGGCCCATGCCGGTGTCGATGTTCTTCTTCGGCAACGAGCCGACGATGTCGAAGTCCTCCTTGGAGCGGACCGCGCTCAACTCGTCCTGCATGAACACCAGGTTCCAGAACTCCAGGTAGCGGTCCTCGGCGCCGAAATCGCCGTCCGGCCCGTAGGCCGGTCCCCGGTCGATCAGGATCTCCGAGCACGGTCCGCCAGGACCGGGCATTCCCATCGACCAGTAGTTCTCCTTCTTGCCGAGCCGGATGATCCGTTCGTCGGGCAGTCCGGTGACCTTCTTCCAGAGCTCGACGGCTTCGGGGTCCTCGTCATAGACACTCGGGTAGAGCTTGCCCTCGGGCAGCCCGAAGCCACCGTCCTCGATCGGCTTGGTGACCAGATCCCAGCCGAGCTCGATGGCTCCTTCCTTGAAGTAGTCGCCGAAGGAGAAGTTGCCACACATCTCGAAGAACGTGCCGTGCCTCGTGGTCTTGCCGACGTCTTCGATGTCCGGGGTGCGCACGCACTTCTGGATGCTGACCGCGCGGTCGTACGGCGGGGACTCCTGTCCCAGGAAGTAGGGCTTGAACGGCACCATCCCTGCGTTGACGAACAGCAGGTTGGGATCGTCGATCAGCAGGGAGGCCGACGGCACCGCCTGGTGGCCGTTGCGCGCGAAGTGCGCAACGAACCGGCGGCGGATCTCCGCGGTGTCCATCAGGTGCTGCCTTCCTCGTCGTGGGTGGTTGCCCTGTGCTTTCCACCCGGCTTCCCGCCGGGCTTCCCACCGGCCGCGAGCTCGGGCCTTCCATGAGGCACCAGCCCCAGCCGCTCCCGCAACTCGGTTTCCTTCTCCGCCCGGCCCTGGGCAACTTCGTCGCGGAACAGGCGCGTGCCCACTTCGAGCCCGTGCACGCGATCGCGGAGGCCGTCGATCGTGAGGACCTCGGCCGCGCGCCGACCGCGGATCACTGCGTAGATCCCGGCACCGGCACCGGCGACGAACCAGATGCCCCTGCTCACTGCGTGAGCCTCATGCTGCGTCCTCGCCGTCGGTCATGTCCGCGCGCTGGCGTGCCGCCCACTCGCGCCGAGCTTCCTTGATGTCCGCCCGGCGCTGCCTGCGGGCCCGCTTCACCTCACGCTTCATCTCGAAGCGGATGCGGTTGCGGTTCTCCGGCGCCAGGGCACGTCGTACGCCGTGGACGAGACCGGCCGCCTTGACCACCGTCTCGCGGAGGACCAGGTCGGCGAAGAGCGCCCGGTCCACCGTGGCCGGGGTCGACCCGGCGGCCTGCTCGGTCTCACCGAGACCGGTGATGACGTAGTCCGCGTCGTCACGACGCGAACCTCCGACCGGCGTCGCAGCCGCCAACCGCCGCTCGATCTCCTCCACCTGCGCGCGCAGGGCGGCAGCCTCGGCGTGCGCGGCCCCCAGCTCCCGCTTGGTCCGGGAGTGCACACGCAGCAGCGCGACGACCAGGACGAACACGAGGAGGGCGAGCGCACCGAAGCCGACGGGCATCATCCAGTCCTGCATGGTGCCCGACCCTATCGCCCGCGAATGAGGCGCCGGATCCGCTCCCAGCGTTCCTTGACCGCTGCCTCCGCGCCCAGCGCCGTCGGCTCGTAATAAGTCGCCTCCGCCACGACGTCGGGGGCGTACTGCTGCTCCGCGACGCCGTACGGCTCGTCGTGGCTGTACTTGTAGGTCGACCCGTGCCCGAGCTTCTTCGAGCCCGGGTAGTGGGCGTCGCGCAGGTGCGCCGGAACCGGCCCGATCTTCCCGGCCCGGACGTCCGCGCTCGCGGCGTCCATCGCCTTGATCACCGCGTTCGACTTGGGCGCCACGGCCAACGCGATCGTGGCCTGGGCGAGGTTCAGCCGCGCCTCGGGCATCCCGATCAGCTGCACCGCCTGGGCGGCCGCAACGGCGGTCGACAGGGCGGTCGGGTCGGCGAGCCCGATGTCCTCACTCGCCAGGATCACCAGGCGCCGCGCGATGAAGCGCGGGTCCTCCCCCGCCTCGACCATCCGGGCCAGGTAGTGCATGGCGGCGTCCGCGTCGGATCCCCGGATGGACTTGATGAAGGCGCTGGTGACGTCGTAGTGCTGGTCGCCCTGTCGGTCGTAGCGAACGGCTGCCTGGTCGACGGCGGTCTCCGCCGTCGACAGGTCGATGGTCTCGGTGCCGTTGGTGGCGGCCGCTCCGGCCGCTGCCTCCAGGTAGGTGAGCGACCTCCGGGCGTCGCCGCCGGCCAGGCGCACGAGATGGTCCAGCGCGTCGTCCTCGAGCGTCATCGAACCGGCCAGCCCCCGCTCGTCGGTCAGGGCCTGGGCGACGACGGCGCGGATGTCGTCGTCGGTGAGGGTCTCCAGGCGGAGCAGCAGGCTGCGCGAGAGCAGAGGCGAGATCACCGAGAAGAACGGATTCTCGGTCGTGGCGGCCACGAGGGTCACCCACCGGTTCTCGACCCCCGGCAGCAGCGCGTCCTGCTGCGCCTTGCTGAACCGGTGCACCTCGTCGACGAACAGGACCGTCTCTCGGCCGCCCGCGACCAGCTCGGCCCGGGCGGCGTCGATGGCGGCCCGCACCTCCTTGACGCCGGCCGCGACGGCGGAGACTTCGACGAAGCGACGATCGGTCTGCTGGCTGAGGATGGCCGCGATCGTGGTCTTGCCGGTCCCCGGGGGCCCCCACAGCAGCAGGGACATCGACTGGTCACCCTCGATCAGCTGGCGCAACGGAGCGCCGGGCGCCTTGAGCTGCTCCTGGCCGACCAGCTCGTCGAGCGAGCGTGGCCGCATCCGCACCGCCAGTGGGGCGGAGGCATGCGTGGCCGACGACAGCGAGCCGCTCGCGGCCGCGCGACCGGACAGGGGTGCTGCGTCGAAGAGCCCGTCCACACCAGTCACCGTAGGCGACGGGGCGGACAGTTCAGGCCTTCACCATCTGGCGGGACCTGATGTCGAACCACTCGTCCTCGTAGCCCGGGCCCACCTTGATCTCGGTCGCCGTCGTCCCGGCCTCCGGTGCGCCCTGGTGGTCGACCCCGAGGAGTCCGCCCGTCACCGGGAGCTCGGGGTGACGACCCAGCTCGCCCGCGAAGTGGCACGCCACCTTGTGTCGCTTGCCGATCTGCAGCAGCGGCGGCTCGACCTTGGCGCAGATCTCCTGGGCGAGCGAGCAGCGGGTGCGGAACCGGCAGCCGGACGGCGGGTTGATCGGGCTGGGGACGTCGCCCTCCAGCCGGATCCGCTCCCGGCGTCCACCGACCGCCGCCTGCTTGACATCGGGCACCGCCGAGAGCAGCGCCTGCGTGTAGGGATGGTGTGAGTGGGAGTAGATGGTTTCCCGATCAGCGATCTCCACGATCTTGCCGAGGTACATCACGGCGACCTCGGGGCAGAAGTGGCGGACGACGGCCAGGTCGTGGGCGATGAAGAGGAACGCGACGTTGAATTCGTTCTGCACGTCCTGCAGGAGGTTGATCACCTGCGCCTGGATCGACACGTCGAGCGCCGAGACCGGCTCGTCGGCCACCAGCAGCTTGGGATTCAGGGTCAGGGCGCGGGCGATGCCGATCCGCTGGCGCTGCCCACCCGAGAACTCGTTGGGGTACCGGTTGTAGTGCTCGGGGTTGAGGCCGACGACCTCGAGGATCTCCTGGACCCGGGACAGGATGTGCTTCTTCGGCACCACGTTGTGCACCGACAGGGGCGCTCCCACGATCGTCCCGACGGTGTGCCTCGGGTTCAAGGAGGTGTAGGGGTCCTGGAAGATCATCTGGACGTCGCGACGCAGCGGCTTCATCTGCCTGTTGCTGATCTTCGCGAGGTCGTTGTCCTGAAACATCATCGAGCCGGCCGTGGGGTGTAGAGCCGGGTGATCAGCCGTCCGGTCGTGGACTTGCCGCACCCCGACTCACCGACCAGCCCGAGGGATCCGCCGGCGGGCACCTGGAACGAGATGCCGTCGACAGCCTGCACGTGGCCGATGGTTCGCCGGATGAGACCGGAGCTCTTGACCGGGAAGTACATCTTCAGGTTCTCGACCTCGAGAACCGGCGGTGCGGTGACGTCGAGAACGGCAGCCGTATGCGTCTGCTCGGCGAGCTCGGAGAACGAGACGACCTGTGGCTCGTCGACCGGGGTAGCCGCCAGGTCCTCCTGGCCGGGAAGCGGCTCGTTGGCCGGTTGAGGGGTCGAGGTTCACGTCGGACATCAGGCCTCCTCGACCAGGTCGGGCGCGATCTCCGGCAGCACCTCGGCCTCGAAGATGGCATCGGGGTTGGCCAGGTGGCAGCGCTTCAGGTGGCCGCCCCCCCGCCCTCCCGGGGCGAGCTCGGGCAGCTGGGTCGAGCACAGGCTGCCGGGACCTTGTCGACGTGCGTGCAGCGCGGGTGGAAGGCGCAGCCCGTGGGCGGGTTGAGCAGGCTGGGCGGTGTGCCCGGGATCGGGATCAGCTTCGCGTTGGTGTCGGCGGTCACGTCCGGGATGCTCAACAGCAGGCCCCAGGTGTAGGGCATCTCGGGATGGGTCAGGATCTCCTTGCCGGACCCGAACTCGACGGCGCGCCCGGCGTACATCACGAGGACGTCGTCGGCCATCTCCGCGATCACCCCGAGGTCGTGGGTGATGATGATGACGCCGGAGTTGAACTCCCGCTGGAGGTCCTGGAGCAGATCCAGGATCTGCGCCTGGACCGTCACGTCGAGCGCCGTGGTCGGCTCGTCGGCGATCAGCAGCGCAGGGTCGTTGATCAGGCCCATCGCGATCATGGCGCGCTGGCGCATGCCACCGGAGAACTGGTGCGGGAAGTCGTAGTAGCGCTGGTCCGGTTGCGGGATCCCGACCCGGTCGAGCATCTCGATCGCCCGCTTCTTGGCGTCCCGCTTCGACGCCTTCGGGTGGTGGACGAGATAGGCCTCGGCGAGCTGCCCGCCCACCCGGTAGAACGGGTGCAGTGCGGCCAGGGCGTCCTGGAAGATCATCGCGACCTTGTTGCCCCGGATCGACCGGAGCCGCTGCTCGCGAGCCCGATCACCTCCTGCCGTCGACCCGGATGGAGCCCTGGATGCGCGACTGCTTGCGGTCGTGCAGGCCCAGGACCGCCATGCTGGAGACGGACTTGCCGGAGCCGGACTCGCCCACGATGCCGAGCGTCCGGCCGAGCTCCACGGAGTACGACAGGCTCTCGACGGCGGTGACGACACCGTCGGCCGTGGGGAACCGGACCGTGAGGTCCTCGACGGTGAGGTACGGCTCACGGCCCGCTTCGGTCTGTGTCACGTGAGCCTCACTCGGGGGTCGAGCACGCTGTAGAGGATGTCGACCACGATGTTGGCCACGACGATGATGATAGCCGCCAGGACCACCGTGGCTTGGACCACCGGGAGGTCCTTGTCGAACGTCGCGTCCAGGGACCACTTGCCGATCCCCTGGATGTCGAAGATCTGCTCGGTGATCAGGGTCCCGGACAGCAGGAAGGCGAAGTCGATCCCGAAGATGGTCACGATCGGGACCAGCGCGGAGCGCAAGGCGTGTTTGTACACCACGTTGCGGGTCGCCAACCCCTTGGAGCGCGCAGTCCGGACATAGTCCTCATTGAGGGACTCGACCATCGCACCGCGGGAGAACCGCGTGTACTGCACCGACCCGTAGAGGCCGAGGACAGCCCACGGCAAGATCAGATGGGCGAACCAGCTCCCGACTCCGCCCTCGGCTATGGAGACGTACCCACGATCGAATATGTCGTAGATGATGCAGAGGTACAGCATCGCGATCAGGGCGATGAGGAAGTAGGGAACCGACGTCAGGAAGAGCGTGCCGCCGACCAACGACTTGTCGGCGACGGACCCCCGTCTTCGTGCTGCGGCGACGCCGATGCTGACTCCGATGACGAGGTAGAGGTGGCTGCTCCGACGGCCAGGCTGATGGTGGCCGGCAACCGGTCCATCAGCTGCGGGTAGACGGGCTGCTGGTTGCGGTTGGAGAGGCCCAGGCAGGGCGCAGGGCACTCGATCTCGGAGGTGCCGAAACTGTAGGTCCGGCCCACGAAGAGGCCCTTGACCCAGGCGGCGTACTCCTCGGTGATCGGGTTGTTGTACCCGAGTCTTTCCTCGTAGCGCTCGATGACTTCCGGGGGGCACCGCGCGGCCGGTCCCGCTGCACAGCTCCTTGACCGGGCTCTTGGGCCCGTACCAGAACAGGGCGAACACCATCATCGAGACGACGGTGACGACCAGGAGGCCGGCTAGCAGCCGCTTGACCACGTAACCAAACATCGGACGCCTTCTTTCGCAGACGGTGGCCGGTCGGGTGGGGCCTGAACGGCCCCACCCGACCGGGTACTCCTAGAACTCCCGGATCAGATCCGAGACGTCACTGGATGACGTACATGGCCCGCAGGTCTGGGTAGCCCTGCTGGTCGTCGTTCTGGAAGTTACCGATGTTCTCACCGTACGCGAACAGGTTGTTGTAGTGACCCGTGTTCACGTTCGGGTAGAACTCCTGGTTGATCTGAGCGTCGAGATCACCCCAGGCATCCGCCTGCTCCTCGATCGGCAGCGTCGGGATCTCCTTGATGCGGTCGTCGACGGCCTTCTCGGAGAACCCACCGGTGTTGTAGAACTCACCGGTCTGGAACAGCGGCGGGATGAACGTCAGCGCCGACGGCCAGTCCTGGCACCAGGCGGTACCCAACACGTTCAACTTCTGGTTGATGTTGTTGTTCGGGTCGGTCCAGACGTCGTACAGCGAACCCTCGCCGTACGGGTACGCCTTGGCCAGGAAGCCGGACTCCTCGAAGCCCCGCTTCGTCTGCGCCCCGCGTCCTTGCCCTGCTGCGAGCTCGCGTCGTAGGCATACGAGAGCGTGTACGTCCCGGGCTCGATGCCGGCCTTCTCGAGGTACTCCTTGGCCTTCTCCGGGTTGAACTCGATCTTCTCGCCCGGGATCGGCTCCATCTCCGGGTCGTAGCCACCCATGCCCGGCGGGATGATCGAGGTGCCCATCACCCGCGTCGTACCCGGGATGTCGCCGCCTGCCGCCCAGATGTTCTCGTAGTCGTAGGCGAAGGCGACGGCGCCGACGCAGGTTGATGTCGTCCATCTCCTTGTAGTCGAGCGCCATGAAGGCGGTGCAGGTCTGCGGCTCGACGACGACCCGGTCACCGATGCGTCGACAGTCTCCTGGTACGCGGTGCCCGACACGATCGTGTCGATCGAGGTCTTGGACTCCTCGTTGTTGCTGATCATCAGCGCGTCGGTTGTCTCCGGGTTCTGGTCGAACTTCAGGACCCACTCGTCGACGAACTGGTGACGCGCCGGGTCGGTCTCCGGGTCCCAGTTCTCGTTGCGCTCGAGGACGACCTCCTCGTTGGGCGTGAACGACTTGACCTTGTAGGGGCCGCTGGCCATCGGGTCGAGGCCGTAGGCCGGCGGCTCGCCAGCCTTGCCCTGCGGAACCGGGCCCATCGCTGCGAAGAAGCCCCAGTAGTCCATGTCGGGGAACGGCTTGGCCATCTTGATGGTGATGTCCTGGCCGTCGACCTCGACGCCCTCGAAGTTCTCACCGCTCTCGTAGGGGCCTTCGTACTTGTCGCCACCGAGGAAGAACCCCTTGGAGTAGACCGCACCCGGGCCTTCGAGCCTCGCGTGTCCATCGAGCGCTTGATGCCGAAGGCGACCTCATCGGCGGTGATGGGCGAGCCGTCCTCCCAGGTGACGCCGTCCTTGATCGTGAACGTCCACTCGGTCGCGTCCTCGTTGGGCGTGCCGAGATCGGTCGCCAGGTCCGGGACCAGCTCCATGCCGCCGGTCTCGGGGTTCTTCCGGAATGTGGTGAGGGAGCGGAAGACCAGCGCCTGCATGATCCCGTTGTCGGTGACCGACCACATCGACGAGGGGTCGAGCGCGGCCGGCCCGTCTTCGGGGTCGGGGTGCAGGACGGTGATGGTGCCGCCCTCCTGCGCGCCCTCGATTTCCGGAGCGGGACCCTCTGCGTCCGGGACCTTGACGACAGCGTCGATCTCGCCCTGGAACTCTTCGGGACCCGCATTCTCGCTGTCGTCACCGCCGCCACCGCATGCAGCCAGCGCGAAGAGTCCTGCGATCGCGACGGCGGCTATTGGCTTGCTGCGCCTCATTTGGTTTCCAGCCTTTCTTTTCTGTGTGTTCGTGACCGCGGGTTCGCCGAGGTCAACGTCGGGATCGGCGGTCCTACCGCCGGGTCTTCGGGTCGAGGGCGTCGCGAACGGCGTCGCCCAGCAGGTTGAGGGCTACGACCAGTACGACGATGCCCAGCACGGGCTCCCAGAGATAGAGCGGGTAGCTCTCGAAGTACGGGATCGCGGCGTTGATGGTCTGCCCCCAGGACGGTCGGCCGATCACCCCGATGCCGAGGAATGCGAGCACCGCCTCGAATGTGATGAACACGGGCAGGCCAAGTGAGATGACCACCACGATCGGCGCCACCAGGTTGGGCAGGATCTCCCGGAACAGGATCCGGTGCGTCGGCACCCCGAGCACCCGCGCCGCCTGCACGAACTCACGCTCTCTCAGCGAGAGCACCTCGCCGCGGATGATCCGGGCGTCTGCATCCAGGTGAAGAACGACAGGATCACGATCACCGAGTAGAACGTGGCCTTCTCGTAGCTCTCGGGGTTGTCGCCGAAGCGCTCCGACAGGATCGGCGCGATGGCCAGCGCCATGAGCAGGAACGGCAGGGTGAAGAAGACGTCGGTGACGAACTGGATGATCCGGTCCGCCGACGCCGCCGACGAAGCCGGCGACCAGGCCCAGTACGACCCCGATGAAGGTGGCCACGATCACCGCGATCGTGGCGATCACCAGCGACGTGCGGGCGCCGTACAACCAGTACGCCAGGAGGTCGTTGCCGGACTTCGGAGCCAGGCCGAACGGGTGATTGGGGTCGAAGGCCTCGTTCGGCGGACCGGTGAGCGGCATGCCCGTGGTCAGGTCGACGCGTTCGCTCGCCCGGACCGACTCGAGGGAGACCCCGAAGAAGTTGGCGATAACCCCCGCGAAGATCGCGATGAGCGCGAAGATCACGACGATGATGAAGCACACGACCGCGACCTTGTCCTTGCGGAGTCGGTCGAACGCGATCCGCATCGGCGAGCGCCCGGCGACCTCCCCGGCCGGTCGTGCGTCAGGCCCCTCGCCCGGTGCCTCCGAAGATGTCACCAGCGGCTCTTGCGTCAAGCCAGCCATGCATGACCTTTCCGGGTGTGGACTCTGGTCGTGGGATCTGCGTGGCGCTTGTGACAGGACGCACATCCCGAGCGGACCCGACTCTAAGGGACCACTACGCGAGGATCGGACACTAGGAGATAACGGTTTGGTACCAACGGAGGCACGGTCCGCCCGATAGCCGAACCCCGGGATCGCGGGCCATGGGTGCCCGGCTCAGACGTCGTCCGCGTCGCTGTCCGTCAGCTCCGGTACCGCGTCGACGCCGGCCTCCCGACGCTGTTCGTCGGTGATCGGAGCCGGGGCCGCCGTGAGCGGGTCGAACCCACCCCCGGACTTGGGGAAGGCAATGACGTCGCGAATGGACTCGGTGCCGGCGAGCAGGGCCACGATCCGGTCCCAGCCGAACGCGATGCCGCCGTGCGGCGGGGCGCCGTACTTGAAGGCGTCGAGGAGGAACCCGAACTTCTCCTGGGCCTCGGCGTCGTCGAGACCCATGATCGCGAAGACCCTCTTCTGGATGTCCTCGCGGTGGATACGGATCGACCCACCGCCGATCTCGTTGCCGTTGCAGACGATGTCGTAGGCCCAGGCGAGGGCGTTGCCGGGGTCGGAGTCGAAGGTGTCGGGATCCTGCGGTGCGGTGAAGGCGTGATGGACCGCGGTCCAGGCGCCGCTGCCGACTGCGACGTCCCCGGCGGCGGTCGCCTCGTCGGCGGGCTCGAACAGCGGCGCGTCGAGGACCCACAGGAACCTCCAGGCGTCCTCGTCGATCAGGTCGCACCGGCGTCCGATCTCGAGGCGCGCGGCACCGAGGAGGGCACGGCTCGACTTCACCGGCCCGGCAGCGAAGAAGATGCAGTCGCCCTGCTGGGCGCCGACGTGGGCGGCGAGGCCGGCGCGCTCGGTCTCCGACAGGTTCTTGGCAACGGGGCCGCCGAGCTCGCCATCATCCTGGACGAGGACGTAGGCGAGACCCCGGGCGCCGCGTTGCTTTGCCCAGTCCTGCCACGCGTCCAGCTGCTTCCGGGGCTGTCCCGCTCCGCCGGGCATGACCACCGCCCCGACGTACGGCGCCTGGAAGACGCGGAACGGAGTGTCTGCGAAGAAGGCGGTGCACTCCACCAGTTCCTGGCCCATGCGCAGGTCGGGCTTGTCGGTGCCGTAGCGCGCCATCGACTCCGCGTAGGTCATGCGTGGGAGGGGCGTCGGCACGTCGTACCCGATCAGCTTCCAGAGCGCGACCAGGACCTGCTCGGCGACACGGAGCACGTCGTCCTGGTCGACGAAGCTCATCTCGATGTCGAGCTGGGTGAACTCCGGCTGCCGATCCGCGCGGAAGTCCTCGTCCCGGTAGCAGCGGGCGATCTGGTAGTAGCGCTCCATGCCGGCGACCATGAGGAGCTGCTTGAACAGCTGCGGGCTCTGCGGAAGGGCGTACCAGGATCCGGGCTGCAGCCGCGCCGGCACCAGGAAGTCGCGGGCTCCCTCGGGCGTGGAACGGGTCAGCGTCGGGGTCTCGATCTCCACGAAGCCGTGGTCGTCGAGCACCTCCCGCGCGGCCCGGTTCACCTGGCTGCGCAGTCGCAGGGCCCGGTTGGGGCCGCTCCGCCGCAGGTCGAGGTACCGATGGGCGAGCCGCGCCTCCTCCCCCACGTCCAGGTGCTCGTCGATGGGGAACGGGAGGGCGGCGCTGGCGCTCAGCACCTCGAGATCGGCCGTGATCACCTCGATCTCGCCGGTGGGCAGGTTCGGGTTGGCGTTGCCCTCGGGTCGCTGGCTGACCTCGCCGGTGACCTTGATGCAGTATTCGCTGCGCAGGCTGTGTGCGACCGCCTCGTCGCGGACCACGACCTGGACCACGCCGCTGGCCTCACGCAGGTCGAGGAACGCCACGCCACCGTGGTCGCGGCGCTTGGCGACCCAGCCGGCGAGGGTGACGGTCTGGCCGACGTGCTCGGCGCGCAGGGCTCCGGCATCGTGGGTGCGGATCACAGGTCTTGCTCCTTCGTGATGATTCTCGGCGTCAGGTCCTCCGCCGGCGGCGTCCAGGTCGCCGGGTCGGCGGCCACCTGGTCACCTGACCGGATGTCCTTCACCTCGTGGCCGTCGGCGCCGGGGAACCACACGTACGGGATGTCGCGCCGCTCGGCGTACCGGATCTGCTTGCCGAACTTCTGGGGGCTGGCTGCGACCTCGCACGGCACGCCGTTGGCGCGGAGTGCGGCGGCGACCGCATCGCTCTCGTCCCGCGATCCCTCGTCGACCACTGCGACGAGGACGAGGCTCGGAACCTTCGGGCCGGGGGCCAGGACACCGTCGGCGAAGAGCGGCACAAGGGTGCGGGAGAGCCCGAAGCTCACGCCGACGCCCGGGTACGTCGTACGGCCGTCGCTGGCGAGTGCGTCGTACCGTCCGCCGCCGCCGACCGACTTGAGCCGCTCGTAGCCGGCCATGAAGATCTCGAGCACCGTGCCGGTGTAGTAGTCGAGGCCGCGCGCGATCCTGAGGTTGGCCTCGACGGTGACGTGGTCGTTGACCGCAGACGCGCAGCCCTCGACGACCGCGGCCAGTTCGGTCAGCCCGGTCTCGAGCAGCGCGTCCTCGACGCCGAGCGCCCGCACCCGTTCCACGAACGAGGTGTCGGCCACCCGGATCGTGGCCAGGTCGAGGCACCGTTGCGCCTGCTCGGGCGTGGCGCCGGCGTCCTGGACCAGGAGCTGTGCCACCGTGTCGGCGGGCTGCTTGTCGAGCCTGTCGATGGCCCGGATCGCCGCGGTGACGTCGGGAATCCCGAGGCCGCGGTAGAACCCCTGGATCAGCTTGCGATTGTTCACCTGGACCGACAAGTTCGGCAGCGGAAGCGCGTCGAGTGCCTCGACCATCACCCGCACCACCTCGACGTCGTGGTGGAACGGCAGCTCGTCGCGGCCGACGACGTCGATGTCGGCCTGGGTGAACTGGCGGTAGCGACCCTCCTGGGGCCGCTCGCCGCGCCAGGCGTGCTGGATCTGGTAGCGCCGGAAGGGGAACTCGAGCTTGCCGCTGTGCTCGAGCACGTAGCGCGCGAACGGCACGGTGAGGTCGAAGTGGAGACCCAACCCGGAGTCTCCGGCGCCGTCCGCGGCCTGCAGCCGGCGCAGGACGTAGATCTCCTTGTCGACCTCACCGCCCTTGGAGAGTCGATCGAGCGGCTCGACGGCGCGGGTCTCGATGTTGGCGAAGCCGTGCAGCTCGAAGATTCGCGACAGGCTGGCGATCACGTCGCGCTCGACGGCGCGTTGCTCGGGCAGCAGCTCGGGGAACCCGCTCAGCGGGCTGGGCTTGGAGGGCACGTCTATAGCCCTCGGGTGACTCGTCCGGCCTCGCGCTCGTCCTGGAGCTCGAGGAGGAAGGGGTTGGTCGCGCGCTCGCGCCCGATGGACGTCTGCTCGCCGTGACCCGGGAGCACCACGATGTCGTCGGGCAGCGTCAGCACCTTCTCGGTGAGGCTGCGCAGCATCGTCGGGTGGTCACCCCCGGGCAGGTCGGTGCGCCCGATCGACCCGGCGAAGAGCAGGTCGCCCGAGAACATGACCTCGGAGATGTCGTCGCATTGGGGGCGTCGACGGCGTGCGGAAGGTGACCGATCCCTCGGTGTGCCCGGGGGTGTGGTCGACGACGAACGTGAGGCCGGCGAGCTCGATCGTCTGCAAGTCGGAGAGCTCGCGTACGTCGTCGGGTTCGGCCCACTGGTAGTTCCCGCCGAGGAGCAGCTGGGTCGTCTCCCGGGACATCCCGGCCATCGGGTCGGTGAGCAGGTGCCGGTCGGAGGGGTGGATCCAGGCCGTGGCGTCGTAGGTTCCCGCGACCGGTGCGACGCACCACATGTGGTCGACGTGGCCATGGGTGACCAGCACGGCCACCGGCTTCAGGCGGTGCTCGCGGACCACCTCGTCGACCCCGGCAGCCGCGTCCTTGCCCGGGTCGACGACGACACATTCGTTACCCGCTGCGGTCGCGGCGACGTAGCAGTTGGTTCCCCACGGACCTGCGGGAAAGCCGGCGATGAACACCGGGCCACACTATCGACCGAGGACTCGCGCCACCGCATCGGTCGGCACCCCGCGGACACGGCTGCGTGGCGCGCGATGACTAGCATAGGTGTGCGTTCGCGACAGCCAGTCAGTTAGGGAGCCAAGTGACGAGTCATCCATGGGGCCGGGTGGCCGAGGACGGCACGGTCTTCGTCAGGACTTCCGACGGTGAGCGCTCGGTGGGCCAGTACCCCGAGGGCTCCCCTGACGAGGCGCTGCGCTTCTTCACCGAGCGGTACGACGCCCTCGCCTTCGAGGTCGGTCTCCTCGAACAACGGATCAGGTCCGGGGTGCTGTCTCCGGACGAGGCGGTCGAGTCCGTCAAGACCGTCCGGCGCAGGTGGTCGATGCGCACGCCGTCGGCGACCTCGCTTCCCTGGTCAACCGGCTGGACGGCTCGCTCCCGTCATCGCCACGCAGCGTGAGGCGCGCAAGGTCGAGCGGGCCCAGCGCGCGGCCGAGTCGAAGACCCAGAAGGAGGCCCTGGTCTCCGAGGCCGAGCAGCTCGCCACCAGCAACGACTGGCGAAACGGAGCCAACCGGCTGCGCGAGCTCCTCGAGCAGTGGAAGTCGCTGCCGCGCATCGACCGCGCCTCCGACGACGCGCTGTGGCGCCGGTTCTCCAGTGCCCGGACGGCGTACACCCGGCGCCGGAAGACGCACTTCGCGGAGCAGCACGAGAAGCGGGACGCGGCGCGGGTGGTCAAGGAGAAGCTCGCCACCGAGGCCGAGGGCCTGGCCGACTCCCGCGAGTGGGGCCCCACGGCCGGCCGGTTCCGGGATCTGATGAAGGAGTGGAAAGCGGCCGGACCGGCGCCGCGCGATGTCGATGACGCGCTGTGGAAGCGTTTCAGAGGAGCCCAGGACACGTTCTTCGGCGCCCGCGACGAGGCCGCGGCCGAGCAGGACAAGGAGTTCGCAGCCAACGCCGAGGTCAAGGAGGCGCTGCTGGTCGAGGCCGAGGCACTGGTGCCAGTGTCCGACCTGGACGCGGCCAAGCGGACCATGCGCGACATTGCCGAACGCTGGGAAGCCGCCGGCAAGGTCCCCCGCGACCGGATGAAGGAACTCGAAGGCCGCATCCGCAAGGTCGAGCAGGAGATCAGGGGGGTCGAGGACGAGCAGTGGCGGCAGAAGGATCCCGAGAAGTCGGCGCGCGCCGATGACATGGTCTCCAAGCTCGAGGCGGCGCTGGCCGACATCAAGGCCGATCTCGATCGAGCGCGGACCGCGGGTGACGAGAAGCGGGTCGCGGAGCTCGAGGAGAACCTCGCTTCCAGGCAGGCGTTCCTCGACATGGCCAGGAAGGCCTCGGCTGACTTCTCCGGCTGAGCGTTGGCCGGCGTACCCAATTTGGAGCGGTCCTCAGTCGGTGCCCTTGACGCCGTTCGCTCACCGGTGCAGCGTTCGGGGCACCCCGCAGATCGACGCACCGGCGCCGGTCCTCAAGCCCCAGGAGCGGCCCATGTCCAAGTTCTCCCGTCCGTCGGCCAGGACGCTCACCCGCACGCTTGCGGTCGCGGCCACGGCCGTCGGTCTCGGCTTCGTCGCCCCCGCTGGGTCGGTGGTGTCGACGACGGCGGCCGCCGACGCCGCTAGCGACTGCCTCACGGCGCCCTCGAACGCTCGCACGACGCACCGCTCCGGTGTGGATCCCAACAGCGTCACCGCCGCGCAGGCGGCGACCATGGACCGTGCCCTCGATGCCAAGGTCCGGAAGCTGGCCGCCAGTGGGGTGCTCGCCCGGAACGGGACGGCGCGCGGTGGAAGCCACAAGATCATCAAGATCAAGACGTACTTCCACGTGATCACCAAGAAGAACGGCACCGGTCGCGTCACGAGGAACCAGGTCCGCAGGCAGGTCGCCGTCATGAACAAGGCCTTCGCCGGACGGACCAGCGCCGACGCGGCGAACACGCCGTTCAGGTTCGTGCTGAAGGGGACGGACTACACCCGGAACAACGACTGGTACGACTGGGACTTCCCCGAGCGGGGCGCCGACAATGACGACCGCAAGGCCAAGCGCGCACTCCATCGCGGCGGCTGGAAGGCCCTCAACGTCTACACCACGAACTTCACCGACGTAGGTCTCCTCGGCTACGCCTCCTTCCCCGACGAGGGCAAGCTCAAGCTCGACGGCGTCGTCGTGCTCAACGAGAGCCTCCCCGGCGGGTCAGCAGCGCCGTTCAACAGAGGCGACACCCTCACTCACGAAGTCGGTCACTGGCTCGGCCTGTTCCACACTTTCCAGGGCGGCTGCAAGGCCCCCGGCGACCACGTCAAGGACACGCCCTTCCAGGCCGACGGGCCCAACGTCGCCAGTTGCGACGAATCCCTCGACACCTGCAAGCAGCCGGGGATGGACCCGGTCCACAACTTCATGAGCTACGGCGACGACCCCTGCCTCGACAACTTCACGCACGGTCAGGAGCGCCGGATGACGAAGGCGTGGTTCGCGTTCCGGGCCTGACGCCGGTCCGGCGCGGTTACTGGGTGACCCGGTAGGCGTCGAAGACGCCGGGCACCGAGCGGACCGCGCGGAGCACGTTGTCGAGGTGCTTGGACTCGGCCATCTCGAACGTGAAGCGACTCTTGGCCACCCGGTCGCGGGTGGTCGAGAGGTTCGCGCTGAGGATGTTCACGTGCGCGTCAGAGAGCACCATCGTGATGTCGGAGAGCAGGCGGGCGCGATCGAGGGCCTCGACCTGGATGTTGACCAGGAACGTGGACTGGCCGGTGGGGGCCCACTCGACCTCCAGCAGCTTCTCGGGCTGGGTGCGGAGGCTGGCGGCATTCGTGCAGTCGGTGCGGTGCACCGAGACTCCCCCGCCCTTGGTGACGAACCCGAGGATCTCGTCCGGTGGGACCGGGGTGCAGCACTTGGCGAGCTTGACCCACACGTCCGGCGCACCCTTGACGATGACGCCGGCGTCCCCCTTGGTCGTGACCTTGGAGCGAGTGCGGCGCCCGGTGATCGTGACGCCCTCGGCGAGGTCCTCCGCGGCCCCTTCGTCGCCGCCGTGCAGGTCGATGACCCGGCGGACGACCGCCTGGGCGCTCAGGTTGCCCTCGCCGACCGACGCATAGAGGGCCGACACGTCGGCCAGCTTGAAGTGGACGGCGGCCAGCATCAGCGACTCGTGCGACAGCAGCCGCTTGAGGGGTAGGCCCTCCTTGCGCATCAGCTTGGCGATCTGCTCCTTGCCCTGCTCGATCGCCTCTTCGCGCCGCTCCTTGGTGAACCAGTGCCGGATCTTGGAGCGGGCGCGCGGGGACTTCACGAACGTCAGCCAGTCCCGCGACGGCCCGGCCGTCGGTGCCTTGGAGGTGAAGACCTCCACGACGTCGCTGTTGTCGAGGGTCGACTCCAGCGGGACCAGTCGGCCGTTGACCCGGGCGCCGATGGTGTGGTGGCCGACCTCGGTGTGCACGGCGTACGCGAAGTCGACGGGAGTGGCCCCGGTCGGCAGCGCGATCACGTCACCACGAGGAGTGAAGACGTAGACCTCGGCCCGGTTGATCTCGAAGCGCAGGGACTCCAGGAACTCCCCCGGGTCCTCGACGTCGCTCTGCCAGTCCAGCAGTTGCCGCACCCAGGTCATGTCGTCGAGGTCGCCGGCACGCTCGGTGTCGATCCCGGCGCGTCCGTCCTCCTTGTACTTCCAGTGCGCAGCGACGCCGTACTCGGCTCGTCGGTGCATGGCGAAGGTCCGGATCTGGATCTCCACGGGCTTGCCCGCCGGCCCGATGACGGTGGTGTGCAGGGACTGGTACATGTTGAACTTCGGCATCGCGACGAAGTCCTTGAACCGGCCGAGGACCGGGTTCCACCTCGCGTGCAGCACGCCGAGCGCGGAGTAGCAGTCGCGGTCCTCCTCGACCAGGATCCGGATGCCGACGAGGTCGTAGATGTCGGTGAACTCGCGACCGCCGAGGATCATCTTCTGGTAGATCGAGTAGTAGTGCTTCGGCCGCCCGGTCACCTTGGCCTTGACCTTGGCGTCCTTGAGGTCCTGCTCGACCTGGCTGATGACCTCGGCCAGGAACTTGCCTCGTGACGGTGCCCGCTCGGCGACCATCCGCACGATCTCGTCGTAGATCTTCGGGTGCAGGGTCGCGAACGCGAGGTCCTCGAGCTCCCACTTCAGGGTGTTCATGCCGAGCCGGTGCGCGAGCGGCGCGTAGATGTCGAGCGTCTCCCGGGCGACCCGCTCCTGGGTCTCCTGGCGGACGTAGCGCAGGGTCCGCATGTTGTGCAGCCGGTCAGCGAGCTTGATCACCAGGACCCGGATGTCGCGCGACATCGCCACGATCATCTTGCGGATGGTCTCCGCCTGCGCGGAGTCGCCGTACTTGACCTTGTCGAGCTTCGTGACCCCGTCGACGAGGTGGGCGACCTCCTCGCCGAAGTCCTCGCGGAGCTGGTCGAGACGGTACGGCGTGTCCTCGACCGTGTCGTGCAGCAGCGCCGCACACAGGGTCGGCTCGGTCATGCCGATGTCGGCGAGGATCGTCGTGACGGCGAGCGGATGGGTGATGTAGGGGTCCCCGCTCTTGCGCATTTGCGCGCCATGCATCTTCTCGGCCGTGACGTACGCGCGCTCGAGGAGGGCGAGATCGGCCTTCGGGTGGCTGGCCCGCACCGCCCGGAACAGCGGCTCGAGGACCGGGTTCCCCGGCTGGCTGCGGGTGCCCATCCGCGCCAGGCGGGCCCGCATGCTGCGCGCCGAGGTGGCGGTCTCGGGGGCGCGCTCGACCTCGGCATCAGGCACGGTCTGTTCCTCGGTCACACAGCCAGTCTAGGGCGGGGTCACACGGTCATCAGCGTCGTCACCGGCAGGGCACCTACGGTCTTCCGGCCGGGCAGGAAGCTGAGCTCCATCAAGACCGCGACACCGACCGGAATCGCGCCGGCCCGCTCGACCAGCTCCGCGGTCGCCTTGACCGTGCCGCCGGTCGCCAGCACGTCGTCGACAAGCAACACCCGGTCGCCTGGCCGCAGGGCGTCCCGGTGCATCTCGAGCGTCGCCTCGCCGTACTCCAGGGAGTAGGACACGGCGTGGGTCTCCCGCGGCAGCTTGCCGGCCTTGCGCACCGGAACGAAGCCGGTGCCGAGCGCGAGCGCGACCGGCGCGGCGAGGATGAACCCACGGGCCTCCATGCCGACGACCTTGTCCACCGCCACGGCGCCCGAGTCGGCCCTGCCGGCAGCCGCCAACGCGTCGACCACCCGGGTGAAGGCTGCGTGGTCGGCCAGGAGCGGGGTGATGTCCTTGAACAGGATCCCCGGCTCGGGGAAGTCCGCGACGTCGACCACGAGACGTCCGAGCGTGGCCTCGAGAGGCTCGACGACCCCCGAGGGGTCGGTCACTTCTTGCCTCGCTTGGAGCGCGACTGACGGCTCGGCTGCTGCCGGCCGGAGGCGCTGCTCGGCTGGACCGGCCGCTGCGTCGACGGTACGACGCGTCCGCGACCGGACGCCTCGGCGTCCCTGGCCGGTGCGACCGGTGGCGGCTCCGACTGCCGGGCGGATGCCGGTTCATCCTCGTCGTCGTCGCCCGGCTCGTCCCGGGCCGGCTGGTCCTCCGCGAAGGCCGGAACGGATGCGTACTTGTCCGCTGCCGCCCGGCGTCGGGCCCGCTCGCGCTTCTCGGCCGACACGACCTCCGTCTCGCGGCTCTTCAGGTGGGCCAGGAGCGGGGTGGCGATGAACACCGACGAGTAGACGCCCGCCGCCATGCCGACGAACAGGGAGAGCGCGAGGTCCTTCATGGAACCGGATCCGAGCTGCACGGCACCGACGTACAGGATGCATGCGACCGGGATCAGCGCCACGATCGAGGTGTTGATCGAGCGCACCAGGGTCTGGTTGACCGCGAGGTTCGATGCCTCGGCGTACGTCTGGTGGTTGGCGCGCAGGTCCTTGGTGTTCTCACGGACCTTGTCGAACACCACGACCGTGTCGTAAAGGGAGAAGCCGAGGATGGTGAGGATGCCCGTGACGGTGGCCGGCGTGACCTCGAAGCCGGAGATGGCATAGACCCCGATCGTGATGACCACGTCGTGCGCCAACGCCACGAGCGCGGCGATCGACATCTTCCACTGCCGGAAGTAGGCCCAGATGAACAGCACCACCAGCACGAGGAACACCGCGAGCCCGAGGAGTGCCCGCTCGGCGACCTCCTCGCCCCAGCTGGCGCCGATCTCGGACTGGGAGAGGTCGTCCGGGGCGGCGCCACTCGTATCGAGGATGACGTCGGCGACCTGGGCGCTCTCCTCATCGGAGAGGGGCTCGGTCTGGACCAGGATCGCCTCGGTGCCGGAGGTGGTGACCACCGGCGAGGACGCGTTGTCGATGCCGCTGTTGGCGACCGCCTCACGCAGCTCGTCGGCAGTGTCCTGGGTGACCTGGTCGCTGGACAGTGCCACGCTGTACTCGGCGCCGCCGGTGAACTCGATGCCCCAGTTGAGGCCCTTGAAGAGCAGCCCCCCGACGCACAGCAGGAGGATCACCGCCGAGCCGGCGTACCAGAGCCACTTCCGGCCGACGAAGTCGATCGACTTCCGGCCCGAGTAGAGGTCATTCCCGAGGCGGGAGAACTTGCCCATCATGCCCTCCCGGCCGCGGGGATCCGGTCGAGGCCCAGGCTCTCGGCGTCGAGGCCGGAGAGCTTGTGTCCTCTGTTGAAGAGCTCGAACCTGGCCAGCCACGACACCATCGGGTGCGTGAACCAGAAGAAGACGGCCAGGTCGATCAACGTGGACAGGCCGAGGGCGAAGGCGAAGCCCCTGACTACTCCAGTCGCGAAGATGTAGAGGACGACGGCCGCCAGGAGCGACACTGCGTCGGCCGCGAGGCAGGTGTTCCGGGCGCGGGCCCACCCGCTCTCGACGGCGACCCTCATCGACTTGCCGTCACGCATCTCGTCGCGGATCCGCTCGAAGTAGACGATGAACGAGTCCGCCGTGATGCCGACACCGACAATCAGGCCGGCGACGCCGGGGAGGGAGAGCGTGAACCCTGCGCTCTCGCTGAGCAGCAGCACCATGGCGTAGGTCCACGCTCCGGCAACGAACAGGGAGGCAATGACCACGAGGCCCAGCCCGCGGTAGTAGAGCAGGCAGTAGAGCATGACGAGCGCCAGGCCGAGGGCACCCGCCATCAGACCGGCGGAGAGCTGGTTGCCTGCCAGGGACGGGCCGACGGTCTGGGTCTCGATCAGGTCGTCGGGGAATGTGATCGGCAGCGCCCCGAACTTCAGGCTGGTGGCCAGGCTGTTCGCGGAGGCCTCGGTGAAGTTGCCGCTGATCTCCGCCTCGCCGTTGGTGATGATGCCGTTCATGGTGGGCGCCGAGATCACCCGGCCGTCGAGCACGATCGCGAACTGCTTCTCGGTGCCGTACAGGGCGCGCGAGATCTCGGTGAACACGTCGGTGCCCGCGTCGTTGAAGGCGAGGTTGACCCGCCAGTCGACCTGTCCCTGGGGAACCCCGGCGTTGGCCGAGTCCAGCGCGGTGCCCTCGATCATGGCCGCCGAGAGGAGGTACTTCGTCGAGGCGTCATCGTCGGTGCCGCACGTGACCAGCGGCTTGTCCGGGTCGTCGGGGCCGACGGGGGCGGCGTCACCGCTCGGCGGGCACTGGTAGTCGTTGAAGGCCTTGATCGAGGCGGGATCCGGCTTGTCCATCCACTGCAGGGGCTTGCTGACCAGGTCGCCTCCGTCCGGCTGCGTGGCGCCGTCGGCCGGCTGCTCGCTCGGGTCCTGCGACTCGCTCGGGCTGGGCGACTCGTCGCTCTGACCGCCCTGGTCGTTGTTGCCCTGCTCACCACTCTGGACCGAGCCGAGGGCCGGCGCCCGGTTGGCCGCGCCGCTGGGTTGCCCCGAACCGGAGGGCGCGGTGACGCCCGAACCCGGGATCTGGGGCTGCTCGGTGGTCGGGGCCTGGCCGGTGCCGCACGCCCCGGGAGCCTGCGAGGAGCAGGCAACCAGGCGGAACCTCAGCTGGGCCTGGCGTTTCACCGTCTCCTCGAGGTCCTGGCGGCTCTTGCCGGGGATCTCGACGACGATCAGGTTCGAACCCTGGGTGGTCACCTCGGCCTCGCTCACCCCGGAGCCGTTGACCCGCTGGTCGATGATGTTGGCCGCTTCTTCGAGGTTCTCCTCGGTGACGTTGTCACCCGAGGCGCCCATGGTGATCCGGGTGCCGCCCTGCAGGTCGAGGCCGAGCTCCGGGGTCCAGCTGCCCGCGAGCGCCACCAGGCCGAACGCGACGGCGAGGGCGCCGAAGAAGGTCGCGACCGTGCGCCCCGGACGGTAGGTCCTGCGCGCCATGTCAGCTCTCCTCGGGCTCGTCTGGGACGGGCTCTTGGCGGACGACGCTGGCGATCGCGCCGCGCGCCACCTTGATGGTCACACCGTCGGCCACCTCCACCAGCAGCGCGTCCCCTTCGACCTCCTTCAGGGACCCGTAGATGCCGGACGTGAGTATGACGGCCTCACCTGGGTTCAACGCGCTCTGCATGCGCGCGAGTTCCTTCTGACGCTTCGAAGCCGGCCGGATGAGCAGCAGCCAGAACAGCAACGCGATCCCGACGATGGGCAACAGGGAGACGAGCTCCGGCACGACTGAACCTCTCGAGCGTTGTTGGGGATGCCGACCCGAGACGGGTGGCGACGGTGCAGTGTAACCGGCACCACTCCGACCTCCCGAATCAGTCCTCGAAGAGGGTTGAGTCCTCCAGCGTCGGCGTCGTCGCGGTGGGCGCAGCGAGGCCGAGGTGTGCCCAGGCCGCCGGCGTCGCGACGCGTCCTCGAGGGGTCCTGGCCAGGAATCCGGACCGGACAAGGAACGGCTCGGCCACTTCCTCCACGGTCTCCCGTTCCTCGCCCACCGCGACCGCGACAGTCGACAGACCGACCGGGCCGCCGCCGAACCGGCGACACAGCACGTCGAGGACCCCGCGGTCGAGCCTGTCGAGACCGGCCTCGTCCACCTCGTAGAGCTCGAGGGCACGCCGCGCCACGTCGATGGTGACCACGCCGTCGGCCCGGACCTGGGCGAAGTCGCGGACCCGGCGGAGCAACCGGTTCGCGATGCGTGGGGTGCCACGCGAGCGGGACGCGATCTCGGCAGCGCCCTCGTCGGTGAGGTCGACGTCGAGCAGGCCGGCCGAACGGTGGACGATCTGGTCGAGCTCGCCTGGGTCGTAGAACTCCAGGTGGGCGGTGAACCCGAACCGGTCGCGGAGCGGCCCCGGCAGCAGACCGGCACGCGTCGTGGCGCCGACCAGCGTGAACGGCGGGATCTCCAGCGGGATCGCGGTGGCGCCCGGGCCCTTGCCGATCACCACGTCGACCCGGAAGTCCTCCATCGCCATGTAGAGCATCTCTTCGGCCGGCCGGGACATCCGGTGGATCTCGTCGACGAACAGGACGTCGCCGTCGTTCATCCGGAGAGGATCGCAGCGAGGTCGCCGGCGTGAGTGATGGCGGGGCCGCTCGTGAGCCGCAACGGGGTCGTCATCTCGGCCGAGATGATCATGGCGAGCGTGGTCTTGCCGAGCCCGGGGGGCCCGGAGAGCAGCACGTGGTCAGGGGCACGGCCGCGCTGGCGGGCCGCCTCGAGCACCAGGCCGAGCTGGTCACAGACGCGCTGCTGGCCCACCACCTCGGCGAGGGTCCTCGGCCGCAGCGCCGCCTCGACGACTCGCTCGTCACCCTCGGCCTCCGCCGTGGTCAGCGACTGGAGGTGAGCCTCCTCCACGGCGTCGAGGTGGTGGTCCCGAGTCATGTCGTTGGTCATTTCGTTGCTCATGCCTTGCTCAGGGTCCGCAGCGCGGCGCGGAGCAGGGCGCCGACATCAGGGTCCTTCTCCGTTGCAGAGCCGGTGGAAGCCTCGTCGGCTGCGACCTGCTCGATCGCCTGGTCCGCGTCCTTGGCCGACCAGCCGAGCCCGACCAGACCCTGGTGCACCTGGCTGCGCCAGGGCTCTGCGGCGGGCAGCCGCGAATCGTCGATCCGGGCGCCGGTCGGCGTCCCGAGCCGGTCCTTGAGCTCGAGGATGATCCGCTGGGCACCCTTCTGGCCGATGCCGGGGACCCGGGTCAGAGTCTTGACGTCGTCGCCCGCGACGGCCGTGCGCAGCGCGTCGGGCGTGAGTACGGCGAGCATGGCCTGGGCCAGCTTCGGGCCCACGCCGGAGGCGGTCTGCACCAGCTCGAAGGTGACCTTCTCGTCCTCGTCGAGGAAACCGAAGAGGGTCAGCGAGTCCTCGCGCACCACCATGCTCGTCGGCAGCGTCGCCTGCTGCCCGGTGCGCAGCGAGGCGATGGTGCCCGGCGTGCACAGCAGCTCGAGACCGATGCCGCCGACCTCGAGAACGGCGCTGGTCACCGACACGGCCGCGACCTCACCCTTGACGAACGCAATCATGGCTTCCTCCCTGCGACTGCCTGCTGCTGGCGGGCCAGCGCCGCCTCGATCCTGGCCTGCGACCCGCCGCGCCAGATGTGGGTGATCGCCAGGGCCAGGGCATCGGCGGCGTCTGCCGGCTTCGGTGGCGCGTCGAGCCGGAGGATCCGGGCCACCATCGCCGCGACCTGGGGCTTGGCGGCTCGTCCACTCCCCGACACGGCGGCCTTGACCTCGCTGGGCGTGTGCATCGCCACCGGCAGGCCTCGCCGGGCGGCGGCGACCAGGGCGATGCCACTGGCCTGGGCGGTGCCCATGATCGTGCTCGAGTCGGAGCGGGCGAAGACCCGTTCAACCGCGACCGCATCGGGCGCGTGCTCGTCGAGCCAGGCATCGATGCCCTTCTCGATGGTGACCAGTCGCTGGGCGACGGGCTGGTCGGCGCTGGTGCGGAGCACGTTGACGTCGACCAGGGTCAGGGGCCTTCCGACGGACCCCTCGACCACGCCGAGCCCGCACCGGGTCAGGCCGGGATCGATCCCGAGCACGCGCATGAGAGCCCTCCGTCCGAACATCTGTTCGGAGAACACGCTAGCCCGTGGCCGTCGTCATTCGACGGACGACACGCCCCGCCGCGCACGACCCGGTCACGCGTCCTGGAGCTGCTCCATGATCTCGTCGCTGACGTCGAAGTTGGCGAAGACGTTCTGGACGTCGTCGCTGTCCTCCAGGGTCTCGATCAGGCGAAAGACCTTGGCGGCACTGTCCTTGTCGAGCTCGACCTGCATGTCCGGTACGAACTGGGCCTCCGCGGAGTCGTAGTCGATGCCCGCCGCCTGGAGTGCGGTCCGCACCCCGACCAGGTCGGTGGCCTCGGTGATGACCTCCCAGGACTCACCGAGGTCGTTGACCTCCTCGGCGCCGGCCTCGAGCGTGGCCTCGAGAACGTCGTCCTCCGACACCGACTTCCCGTCCTGATCGGTGGGCACGATCAGGACCCCCTTGCGGTTGAACAGGAACGACACCGAGCCCGGGTCGGCCAGCGACCCGCCGTTGCGGGTCATCGCGGTCCGGACCTCCATGGCGGCGCGGTTCCGGTTGTCGGTCAGGCACTCGATCAGCATCGCGACCCCCGAGGGTCCGTAGCCCTCGTACATGATCGTGGTGTAGTCGGCGCCGCCGGCTTCGGCCCCGGACCCCCGCTTGACCGCGCGATCGATGTTGTCGTTGGGCACCGACGACTTCTTGGCCTTCTGGATCGCGTCGTAGAGCGTCGGGTTGCCCGCGGGATCTCCCCCACCCATCCGCGCGGCGACCTCGATGTTCTTGATGAGCTTGGCGAACATCTTGCCGCGCCTGGCGTCGATGACCGCCTTCTTGTGCTTGGTGGTCGCCCACTTGGAATGGCCAGACATGCGTCCCTCTTCTACCTCACTGGTCGGGTGACGGGCTCAACGCACCGGAGCTCGTCGAGACCCGAGCTGGTCAGGCCCGGTGGACCAGGTCCAGGAACACCTGGTGGATCCTGGCGTCGCCACCCACCTCCGGGTGGAACGACGTCGCCATCAGGTTCCCTTGCCTGACCGCGACGATCCTACCTGCGGCCGGCCCCTCCTCCACGCGCGCGAGTACGTCGACCCCGTGCCCGGTCTCCTCCACCCAGGGCGCCCTGATGAACACGGCATGCACCCGGCCCTCGACACCGGCGAAGTCGACGTCGCCCTCGAAGGAGTCGACCTGTCGCCCGAACGCGTTGCGCCGAACCGTGGCGTCGAGTCCGCCCAGGGTCTCCTGGTCGGCAGCGCCGTCCTCGATCCGGTCGGCGAGCATGATCATCCCGGCACAGGTGCCGAACGCCGGCATCCCTTCCTTGATCCGCTGCCGCAGCGGCTCGAAGAGGTCGAAGGTGCGGGCCAGCTTCGCCATGGTCGTGGACTCGCCGCCGGGGAGGACCAGCCCGTCGCAGGCGTCCAGCTCGGCGGGGCGGCGGACGGTCATCGGTGCCGCGCCGAGCCCCGACAGGACGCGCAGGTGCTCCCGCACGTCGCCCTGCAGGGCGAAGACACCGATCGTCGGGGCAGCCACCCCTCAATCGTAGTGAGGGGAGGTCACCAGCCGCGCTCGGCCAGTCGGTGCGGCTGCGGGATCTCGTCGACGTTGATGCCGACCATGGCATCACCCAGCCCCCGGGAGACCTTCGCGACCACGTCGGGGTCGTCGTAGAAGGTGGTCGCCTTGACGATCGCCTCGGCCCGCTGAGCCGGGTTGCCGGACTTGAAGATGCCCGAGCCGACGAAGACGCCCTCGGCACCGAGCTGCATCATCATCGCGGCGTCGGCAGGCGTGGCGATGCCGCCGGCGGTGAAGAGCACGACGGGGAGCTTGCCCTTCTCCGCGACCTCCTTCACCAGGTTGTAGGGCGCCTGGAGCTCCTTGGCCGCCACGTAGAGCTCGTCGCCCTCCATGGCTTGCAGTCTCCGCAGCTCGGCCCGGATCGTGCGCATGTGGGTCACGGCGTTGGACACGTCGCCGGTGCCCGCCTCTCCCTTGGACCGGATCATGGCCGCGCCCTCGGTGATCCGGCGCAGCGCTTCGCCCAGGTTGGTGGCACCGCAGACGAACGGCACGGTGAAGGTCCACTTGTCGATGTGATTGGCGTAGTCGGCCGGCGTCAGCACCTCGGACTCGTCGATGTAGTCGACGCCCAGGCTCTGCAGGACCTGTGCCTCGGCGAAGTGCCCGATCCGGGCTTTGGCCATCACCGGGATCGAGACCGTCTCGATGATCTTGTCGATCATGTCCGGATCGCTCATCCGGCTCACGCCGCCCTCGGCCCGGATGTCCGCGGGAACCCGCTCCAGCGCCATCACGGCCACCGCGCCGGCGTCCTCGGCGATCTTCGCCTGCTCGGGGGTGACCACGTCCATGATCACGCCGCCCTTGAGCATCTCGGCCATGCCGCGCTTGACGCGGGTGGTGCCGGTGCCCTCAGGGGCGGTCACGGCGTCGTTGTTCTGGGTCTCAGGCATGCCTCAAGCGTACGGCGACCGGTGCCGGACGGCGTATTCGGGCCGCTCAGGGGGCGGGCCGCGCGAAGGCCTGCCGACGGACCACCCAGATCCGCTGCACCACCGTGATCGTGCTCGCCGCCGCCAGCGCCCAGAGCGTGACGTACATGAGAACCGGGAGGTCGAAGATCGCCGCGAAGCCGGTCATCACCAGGATCGCCACGAGCCGGTCGGCCCGCTCGGCGAGGCCGACCTTGGCCTGGAAGCCGAGGCTCTCGGCGCGGGCCCGGGCATAGGAGGTGACGGCGCCCATGACCAGACAGGTCAGCGACAGCACCAGGTAGAGGTCGCTGTCGCCCGGCCCGGCGAAGTAGAGGGCCAGGCCGCCGAAGATGGCACCGTCCCCGACCCGGTCGAGCGTCGAGTCCAGGAACGCGCCGAACTTGTCCGTGCGCCCCATCCGGCGCGCCATCTGCCCGTCGATCAGGTCGCTGAACACGAACGCCGTGATCACCAGGACCCCGATGAGCAGTTCTCCCTGAGGGAAGAAGACGAGTGCCCCGGCAGCGACACCGAGCGTCCCGACCACCGTCACGGCGTCGGGACTGATGCCCAACCTGAGGAACAGGTTGATGAACGGTGCCAGCATCACCGTTTGCCAGAAGCTCTTGAATCGGTCCAACATCGCGGCAGCAGGCTAGCGGCAGCGCATGACCCGACCCGTGACAGGGCGTGCTCGCGACCTCCATCATGGGCGGATGCGAGTGCGCCGGGATGTCTCGGTGCTCAGGCGCGCGCTGGTCGTTGCCTGCCTCGTGCCCACCCTGGCAACCATCGGGACGGCGGCCGCATCGCCCGCCGAGACGCCGGTCGACGTTCGCGTCGAGACCCCCGTCGCGGCGCCCGCGGAACGCGTCCAAGTCGGCTCCCTCACCCTGCGGCGGTGCCGGGTCGTCGCGCGGGCGCTGTGCGGTTCGATTCGGCGGGACTGGGATCCCGACGACCCGGGTGCCGGGACCGTGCGGGTCGGCTTCGCGTTCGTCCGGGCCCGGAACGGTCCGGCCGTGGGCACGTTGGTTCCCCACGAGGGCGGCCCCGGGTACGCGACGACCGCGTCGGGGTCGTCGTACGTCCGGATGTACGGCGACCTGTTGCGCCGGCGGAACCTGCTGCTCGTCGACCAGCGCGGCACCGGCCGGTCCGAGCCCATCGACTGCCCGCGGATGCAGAACCTCAAGATCCGCTTCGCCGTGGCGGCGGGGCGATGCGGCCGGTCGCTCGGCGACCTCGCGGACGACTACTCGACCACGCGCTCGGCCGACGACCTCGCCGCCGTCATCGAGGCGCTGGAGCTCGATGACGTCGACGTCTACGGCGACTCCTACGGCACGTTCTTCGCCCAGGTGTTCGCCGGTCGCCACCCCGGACTCCTGCGCAGCGTCGTCCTGGACTCGGCGTACCCGACCTACGGCGAGACCGGCTGGTTCCCGACATCCGCGCCGGCCGCCCGCACGGCGTTCCACCGTGTCTGCCATCGCTCGCCGGCCTGCCGACGCGGCGGCGCGGAGTTCATGCCGACCATCCGGCGGGTGTTGCGCCAGGTGCGGGACAGCCCGTGGCGGGGTCGCTCGCACGACGCCGACGGTCGGCGGATGCGCGTTCGGGTCACCCCGGCGACGCTGGCCGACGTCGTCTTCATCGCCGTTTTCACCCCCGCCTGGTATCGCGAGCTGACTGCGGCCCTGCGCTCGGGGCTGCGTGGGGACCGACGCCCCCTCCTGCGCCTGGTTGCCGAGGCCACCGGCGGGGGCACTGACTCCGGGGCCGCTCGCTACTACAGCGCGGGGCTCGAGGCCGCGGTCTCCTGCCACGACTACCCCTACGTCTACGACCTGACGAAGCCGCCCGGCGCGGTGCGGGAGCGTGACTACGCGCGGGCACTGCGGCGCAGGGCCAGGACGCACCCGCACACCTATGGCCCGTTCACCGTCTCCGAGTACGCGCGCACCGGCTGGCAAGGGCTGGACTGGTGCACCCGCTGGCCCACCGCCCCGCCGACCAACCCGGCGGGCCCGGTCCGGCCTCCGGGGGGCGACTATCCGGACGTGCCGGTGCTGGTCCTGGCCGGTGAGTTCGACTCGCTGACGACCCCTGCCGAAGCCAGCATGATCCGCGACCAGTTCCCCGACGCCCGGCGGGTCCTGGTGCGCAACAGCTTCCACGTCACCGCGATCGGGGACACCGACCACTGTGCCGTTCGGATCCTCCGAGCGTTCGTGCGGGCACCGGCGACCCAGCCGGACGCCGACCGCCGGCGCTGCGCGAGCGAGATCGAGCCGATCCGCGCGCCCGGCCTGTTCCCTGTCCACCTCGCCGAGGTGCGGCCCGGAGATGGCCACGCTCCCCTGCGGTCGCGCCGCGCCGCCACGGCCGCGGCCGCGACCGTCGCCGACCTGTTCGACCGCTGGTGGAACAACTACTCCGGGCACAGCGTCGGCCTGCGCGGCGGCACCTGGAGCTACACCGGAGGGAGGGTCGTGCGGTTCCGGTTGAAGCAGGTCCGGCTGGTGCGCGACCTGGCGGTCAGCGGCCGGGCTGTGTGGGACCGGTACGGCGAGCGCGCCACGGTCGACCTGTCGCTGAGTGGCGCCGTCCGCGGCCACCTCCGGGGTCGCTGGGACACCCGGGCGGTCGGGGCCGTAGCGGTCCTGAACGGGCGGCTCGGAGGGAGGCCGGTGCGGGTCCGGTTCCCCGCCCCGTGACGCCGGGCAGCGGGCCACGAGCCGTTGCGCTGCGGGCGTAGAGTGGCCGTCAGGGAGCCGCACCGGCTCCGACGGGAGCCACCATGAGCGACAAGTCGCCACGGCAGAGCATGAGCAAGAAATCCGGCAAGTCCATCAAGGAGAAACGCGCCGAGAAGCGCGCCAAGTCACACGAGGCGACATTCTCCGAGAAGCTCGATCCGAAGAAGAAGTGACGCTCCTGGGGCTGGGGGTGATCGGCACCTCGGCCAAGGAGAACGAACAGCGGCTCCCTCTTCACCCCGACCACATCGCCCCGCTCGACGCTGACATCCGCGCCCAGCTCACCCTGGAGCACGGCTACGCCGAGCGGTTCGGCACGCCAGACGCCCAGCTCGCCGACCACATCGCAGGATTCGCAACGCGCGAGGAGATCCTCGCCACCTCCGACGTGGTGCTCCTGCCCAAGCCTCAGCACTCCGACGTGGCCGCCCTCGGGCCCGGCCAGGTGCTGTGGGGCTGGCCGCACTGCGTCCAGGACCCCGGCCTCACCCAGATCGCGATCGACCGAGGACTGACGCTCATCGCCTTCGAGGCGATGAACCACTGGACGCAGGAAGGCAACGTCGGACTCCACGTCTTTCACAAGAACAATGAGCTGGCGGGCTACTGCTCGGTGCTCCAGGCGCTCCAGCTGACCGGCTCCACGGGTGACTACGGGCGCCGGCTGCGGGCAGTGGTGATCGGGTTCGGAGCCACCGCCCGAGGTGCGGTGACCGCCCTCAACGCGCACGGCATCCACGAGGTGTCCGTCCTGACCACACGCGGGGTGGCGGCGGTGGGCTCACCCATCCACTCGGTCCGGATCCTGCAGTTCGACCACGACCCCGACGAGACACAGCCCAGCCACGTGATCACGGAGCGCGGCAGGCTACCGCTCGCGCCCTTCCTCGCCGAGAGCGACATCATCGTCAACTGCACGCTGCAGGACACCGCGGCCCCGCTCACCTACCTCGAGACCGAGGACCTGGCGGCCTTCCGTCCGGGCAGCCTCATCGTGGACGTGTCCTGCGACGAGGGCATGGGTTTCAGCTGGGCGCGCCCGACCACGTTCGACGAGCCGATGTTCGACGTCGGGGACCACATCGGCTACTACGGCGTCGACCACAGCCCGTCGTACCTCTGGAACTCGGCGACCTGGGAGATCAGCTCGGCACTGATCCCGTTCCTCCGTCCGGTCCTGAGCGGACGGGCCGCGTGGGCCGCCGACGAGACCCTCAGCCGGGCCATAGAGATCTGGGACGGGCACATCATGAATCCCGCGATCCTCGCCTTCCAGGGACGCGCCGTCACGCACCCGCACCCGGTCGCCTGAGACGTCGGGCCGGCTGACCCGCCAGTCACGCTCGGACCCTTGACAGGCGGCCCGACCTGCGGCATTCTGCCTAATCGTGTTAGATAAACCTAATCGCAATAGGATTGCCGAACGTCGTCAGGGCGTCCGGCAGGAGATCCTCGGGGCGGCCTGGGCGCTGGCCCGCGAGGGTGGCCTGTCCGAGATCACCCTGCGCGACGTGGCCGGCCGGGTCGGCATGCAGGCACCCTCCCTCTACTCCCACTTCGAGTCGAAGAACGCCATCTACGACGCGATGTTCGGCCAGGCCTGGTCGGAGTACGAAGCCCGGGTCGAGCGGCTCGCCGATGGGCTGCCCGAGCATCCCCGGGAAGCGATCAAGGTGCTCGCGCACGAGTTCTTCGACTTTGCCGTGGCCGACCTCCCCCGGCACCAGTTGATGAACCAGCGCACCATCCCCGGTTTCGAACCGACCGCGGAGTCCTATGCACCAGCCGTCCGGGTCCTCGAGCGGGGCGTCGCCACCCTGGCCGGCCTCGGCGTGACGGATCGCGGGGACTTCGACATCTGGGTCGCCATCCTGGGCGGGCTCGCAGATCAACAGCTCGCCAACGACCCAGGCGGCAACAGGTTCGGGTTGCTGCTCGACCGGGCGATCGACATGTGGGCGGACGGGATCGGCCTCCCACCACAGGACAAGAACAGCACCGGAAGAACAGGACGAAGGAAATGAGCACCGACATGGACGAGCGGATCGGGGCAGACGGGCTCCGGCAGCGCCGGATGAACCGCCGGATCGCCATGCGAATCGCGGCCACCGAGTACGAACGCGTCGCCGACGCGGTGAGTGAGTTCGGACCGGCCGACTGGGACAAGCCGACCGACTGTCCCGCCTGGGACGTCCGGCAGATGGTTTGCCACGTCGTGGGCATGGCCGAGATGGTGGCCGGGGTCCGGGAGGGGAAGCGGCAGCAGCAGCTCGCCGGGGCCGACGTGGCCGCGAACGGCGGAGTGTTCATCGACGCGCTGACGGCTCTCCAGGTCCGCGAGCGGGCTGACTGGACACCCGAGCAGGTCGTTGCGGGCCTGCGCGACGTGGGCCCGCGGGCGGCCCGGGGCCGGCGGCGTACCCCGTTCTTCATCCGGCGGCGGCCCCTGCCGGTCCCCCAGCTGGTCAACGGCAGGCAGGAGATGTGGTCCCTCGGGTACCTGCTGGACACGATCCTGACCCGCGACCCCTGGCTGCACCGGATCGACCTGGCTCGCGCGACGGGTCGCGAGCCGCACCTCACGGCCGAGCACGACGGCGTCGTCGTCGCCGACGTGGTCGAGGAGTGGGCCGAACGCCACGGCCGCCCCTACCACCTGACTCTCACCGGACCGGCCGGCGGCACCTGGTCGTCCGGAAACGGCCTCGGCAGTGACGGAGAGACGATCGACATGGATGCGATCGAGTTCTGCCGAATCCTCTCGGGACGCGGTTCCGGCCAGGGACTGCTGGCCACGGAAGTTCCGTTCTGACCCACGAGAGGCACCACTATGGAGAAGCACCACATCAGTCCTGACGTCACCGTCCTGAGCGACCGGGTCGAGATCCCGGGCATCGGGTTCCTGCCCGTGAACACCTTCGTGCTGCACGCGGAGCAGCCCGTCGTGGTCGACACGGGCCTGAGCACCCCGGACAAGGACTTCGTGTCCGAGCTCGCCGAGGTGATCGACCCCGCCGACGTGCGCTGGGTCTGGATCACCCATCCCGACCGCGACCACACCGGCGGCCTGTGGCGGCTGCTCGAGGCGGCCCCCAACGCGCGGATCGTGACGACCTTCATCGGCGTCGGCATCATGTCGTGCGAGTGGGAGGTGCCGATGGACCGGGTCCACCTGCTCAACCCGGGCCAGCAGCTCGATGTCGGGGACCGGACCCTCACTGGCTTCCGGCCGCCCTTGTTCGACAACCCGGCCACCGTCGGCTTCCTCGACAACAGCACGGGGAGCTTCTTCTCCTCCGACTGCTTCGGCGGTCCGATGAGCACGCCAGAACTTGCCAGCGCGCCCGACGTGCGGGCGGTGCAGGCGGACGATCGGGTGGCTGCCCAGCTTCTGTGGGCCGCGATCGACAGCCCGTGGGTGCACACCGTCGACGTCGCGAAGTACGGCGCCACGGTGGACACGATCCGGGCGCTGGACCCGTCAGCGATCCTGAGCACCCACCTGCCGCCCGCCATCGGGCTCAACGACGCGATGTTCGACATCCTCGCCCAGGCTCCCGACGGGCCGGACTTCGTCGGCCCGGACCAGCAGGCACTCGAGGCGATGCTGGCGACGTTCGAACCGGTCTAGCAGCCTCACGTCCAGGCGTCGGCCAGCAGCTCACGGGTGTCGGTGAGCAGCTGGGCAAGGGTCTTGGTGCGCCCGATGATCGGCATGAAGTTCTGGTCACCGGGCCACCGGGGGACGACGTGCTGGTGCAGGTGGGCGGAGATCCCCGCGCCGGCGATCGCGCCCTGGTTCATCCCGATGTTGAAGCCCCCCGCTCCCGAGACCGAACGGAGGACCGCCATCGCCTGGCGGGTGAGGTCGCCGATCTCCGCGGCCTCCTCGAGCGTTGTCTCCGTGTAGTCGGCGACGTGGCGGTAGGGGCACACCATCAGGTGTCCGGGTGCGTACGGGTAGAGGTTGAGCACCGCGTACGCGAGCCCGCCGCGGCGTACGACGAGCCCCTCGGCATCCGGCAGGGACGGTACCCGGCAGAAGGGGCACTCCCCCGTCGTCGCGTCGGCCGGCTTGTTCTCGCCCCGGATGTAGGGCATCCGGTGCGGGGTCCAGAGCCGGTCGAGGCCGTCGGGCAGACCAGCCCCGTCCTGGAGGACCGCCTCGTCGTCGCTCATGGCTGTCGATCCTAGATGTGGGCCGCGGATCACTACGCTCGGCGCATGCAGACCCCGCTCCTCCGTCCCGCGACACCGGGCGACGCGGCAACGGTCGCCGACCTCTGGCACTCCGGCTGGCACGATGCCCACCCCGGCCACGTCCCCGACGGCCTCACGGCCCGGCGAACGCTGGCGGCGTTCCACGATCGCGCGCCCACGCGAGTGGCCGACACGACCGTCGCAGAGCTCGACGGACGGGGTCGTCGGGTTCGTGATGGTCGTGGGCGACGAGGTGGAGCAGGTGTACGTCGGTGCGACCGCACGCGGCACCGGCCTCGCAGCGACTCTCCTGTCGGAGGCCGAGGCGCAGGTGGCCGCCACAGGTCACGACACGGCCTGGCTGGCTGTCGCGACGGGCAACGCGCGGGCGCGACGCTTCTACGAGCGCTGTGGATGGGTGGACGAGGGCGACCTCGCCTACGAGGTGACCGCGCTCGGCGAGACCTTCGTGTCGCCGTGCCGCCGCTACACGAGACGGGTGCGCTAGGTCAGACCTGCGCCCGCGTCTCGACCGCTTCCACGACCCTGGCGATGGCGTCGTCGATCGGTACGCCGTTCTCCTGGTGGCCGTCGCGGTAGCGGAAGGACACCGCCCCGGCTTCGACGTCGTTGTCGCCGGCGATGACCATGAACGGCACCTTCTGCATCTGCGCGTTCCGGATCTTCTTCTGCATCCGGTCGTCGGAATCGTCGATCTCGACCCGCAGGCCACGCGCCCGCATCCGCTGCGCGACGTCGTACAGGTAGTCGTTGTGGCGTTCGGCGATCGGGATCGCCTGGATCTGCACCGGCGCCAGCCACGGCGGGAACGCGCCGGCGTAGTGCTCGACCAGGACGCCGTAGAACCGCTCCAGGGAGCCGAACTTCGCGGAGTGGATCATCACCGGCTGCTGCCGCGAGCCGTCCGCGGCCTGGTACTCCAGCTCGAATCGGGCGGGCATGTTGAAGTCGTACTGGATGGTCGACATCTGCCACGTCCGGCCGATCGCGTCACGCGCCTGCACGGAGATCTTCGGCCCGTAGAACGCCGCGCCTCCGGGGTCCGGCACCAGCTCGAGACCCGACGCCGTTGCGACGTCGTGGAGCACCTGGGTGGCGGTCTCCCACTGCTCCTCGGAGCCGACGAACTTGTCCTTCACGTCGTCCCGGGTGGACAACTCGAGGTAGAAGTCGTCGAGCCCGAAGTCGCGGAACAGCCCGAGGCAGAAGTCGAGCAGGTGCTTGATCTCGTCCGGCGCCTGATCCGGGGTCACATAAGAATGCGAGTCGTCCTGGGTCATCCCTCGGACCCGGGTCAGCCCGTGCACGACACCGGACTTCTCGAATCGGTAGACCGACCCGAACTCGAACAGGCGCAGCGGCAGCTCACGGTAGGACCGTCCACGCGCCCGGAAGATCAGGTTGTGCATCGGGCAGTTCATCGGCTTGACGTAGTAGTCGGCGCCCTCCATCTGCATGGGCGGGAACATGTTCTCGGCGAAGAAGTCGAGGTGACCACTGGTCTCGAACAGGTTCTGCTTGGTGATGTGCGGGGTACCGACGTACTCGAACCCCGCCTCGATGTGCCGCTGCCGGACGTAGTCCTCCATCACCCGCTTGAGCACGCCGCCCTTGGGGTGGAAGACCACCAGGCCCGAGCCGAGCTCGTCGGGAAAGCTGAACAGGTCGAGATCCCGGCCGAGCTTGCGGTGGTCGCGGCGCTCGGCCTCCTCGAGCCAGTGCAGGTGCTCCTCGAGCGCCTCCTTCGACTCCCAGGCGGTGCCGTAGATGCGCTGGAGCTGCTTGTTCTTCTCGTCACCGCGCCAGTACGCCGCCGCGGAGCGCATCAGCTTGAACGCCGGGATCCGCTTGGTGGTGGGCAGGTGCGGGCCCCGGCACAGGTCGCTCCACGCGACCTCGCCCTTGCGGTCGACGTTGTCGTAGATGGTGAGCTCGCCGACGCCGACCTCGACGCTCGCGCCCTCGGCGGCATCCTCGGACCGCCCGGAGCCCTTGAGCCCGATCAGCTCGATCTTGTACGGCTCGTCCTTCAGCTCGGCGATCGCGTCATGGTCGGAGACCACCCGTCGGTCGAAGCGCTGGTTCTCCTTGATGATCTTGCGCATCCGGGTCTCGATCTTCTCGAGGTCCTCGGGGTGGAACGGGGTCTCGACGTCGAAGTCGTAGTAGAAGCCGTTCTCGATCGGCGGCCCGATTCCGAGCCGGGCATCCGGGAAGAGGTCCTGCACCGCCTGGGCCAGCACGTGCGCAGTCGAGTGGCGCAGGATGTTGCGGCCGTCGGCGGAGTCGATGGCGACACCCACGACCTCGTCACCGTCGGCGAGCTCGTGGGAGAGGTCCTTCAGCACCCCGCCGATCCGCGCGGCGACCACTGTCGGCTCGTCGGCGTACAGCTCCCAGGCCTTGGTGCCCGTCGTCAGGGTCCGCTCCTCACGCGCGCCGGCGTGGACGAGGGCGACCTTGATGTCAGGCACGGACTGCTCCCTGTTTCTCTGGATGGGGCTTCTTTGGATGGGCTGTGTCGTCGGCAGGAGTGTGCGTCCTGCGTCTTCAACGAGTGTCGATGATCGTATCGAGCCGTTGCCACCCGGTTTTCGCTCCACCGCCTGAACTACAGCGAGCTTCGCCTGACCTCGTATCGAGCCGTGACGCGACGGCCGATCCGATAGTCGTTCACGTTGTCGGCGGTGGGGTTGTCGCGCAGCAGCCCGCCCCAGTCGGCAAAGCCCGTCAGGTCGTATCCATACGCGTCGCCCAGCATCCGCAGCGCCAGGATGGACGGGTGCCCGATCAGCATGCCGTCGCCATAGGAGAAGTCATCGGCTACCGCATTGCCTTGGCGGGTGATCGGCTCGACCGCGAGGCGGACCACGGCCTGCCCCCCGTCGTTGAGCTGGGTCTCCGTGTCGACCAGGAGGTGCGTGGGGCCGCATTGCCTGATCTTCGCCATGAGCTCGTTGTACCTGAGCGTGTGGTACAGGAATCCGAGACACAGGACGACGTCGACCTCGAGCTCGTCCGTCCCGAGCACCTGAAAGACGTCGCCGGTGATGAAGCGGTAGCGCTCCGGGTCCATGCCGTAGTGCTGCAGGTTGCTGACCGCCGCCTCGACCAGCTCGGGCCGCGCTTCGATTCCCACCACCTGGGCTGCGCCGGCTTCGAGTGCTGCCAGCGACCAGCGTCCGTCATGGCTGGCGATGTCCAGGACGCGTGCGCCCTCGAGGATGTCACGATTCTCGGCGAAGATCGCCTTGTGGCGCAGGTTCAGCCGCCACTGCGCCGCGGAGGTCTCGCTGGTGTCGTAGAACGCGGGAAAGCGATCGAAGAAGCCGTGCTCGAGCACCCGCGAACCCGGCTCGGACGTGGTCTGGAGCTGCACCAGGGGCCGCGGTGGCGGCAGCTCGTCAGCACGGCCGTCAGGACCCGCACGGCGCACCCGAGACAGGGCTGCTCGTGCGACGGCGCGGGTTCGCGTCGCCAGTCGCGACGTGAGCGAAGAGGCGTGGGGCATCCGTCGACTCTAGGCTCAGGCCGTTTGCGGCCGCCTGCCTACCACCCGATGCGGGTGATCTCCCGGGCGCTCGTCCGGGCCTAATGTCCCGGCCATGCTGGAACCCCGACATGGCTCATGCCTGGGCTGAACGAGCTGATCACGTCGGACAAGGGATGAGCAATGCTGACTGACGCCCTGGCGAGCCTGGTCCTGGCCATCGATCCCGTGCCGTGGGCGCGGTCCCAGATGGCCTTCACCCTCGCGTTCCACATCATCCTGGTGCCGCTCGGGGTGTCGTGGTCGGTGATGGTCCTGATCGCCAACTATCGGGGGATCAAGCACGGCGATCGGGACGCGATGCTGCTGGCGCAGCGCTGGTCGAAATACATGGCGGTCACGTTCGCTGTGGGAGCAGTGACCGGGACGGTGCTCTCCTTCGAGTTCGGGCTGCTGTGGCCCAAGTTCATGGGCCAGTGGGGCGCCGCGTTCGGTGTCCCGTTCGCCTTTGAAGGGATCTTCTTCTTCACCGAAGCCGTCTTCATCTCCATCTACATCTTCGGCTGGCGACGGCTGAAGCCCTGGGCCCACTTCTGGACCGGCGTGCCCATCGCCGTCGCAGGCATCTTCGGCAGTGTGTCGGTGGTGGCGGCCAACGCCTGGATGAACTCCCCCCAGGGCGTCACCCTCGACAAGTCCGGCAACGTGACCGCCGTAGATCCCATGGGCGTGATCTTCAACGACGCGATGCCGCTGATGGCGACGCACATGGTGGTCGCGGCGTACCTGGTGGGCGGCTTCATGGTTGCGTCGGTCTACGCGGTCGGCATGCTCAAGGGGCGCACCGACCGCTACCACCGGATGGGCTTCATCATCGGGTTCACCGTCGCGGCGATCGCGACGCCGGTGCAGATGGGCGTGGGCGACGCGCTGGCGCGCTGGGTCTACAACGAGCAGCCCACCAAGTTCGCCGCCATCGAGATGGTGCCGAAGACCAGCAGCGACGTGCCCGAGGTGCTGTTTGGGCATCTCAACTCGAAGGGTGAGGTGGTCGGCGGCCTGCCGATCCCGGGTCTCGCCTCGATCCTGTCCGACCCGGGATCCGGGCGGTCCACCGTCATTCAGGGACTCGAGGAGACGCCCGCCTCGGAGCGTCCGACCAATCGACAGGTGAACGTCACGCACCTCGCCTGGGACCTGATGGTGGGCTTGGGCACCTTGCTGTTCCTGCTCACGCTCTGGTGGTGGGCGTCCTGGATCTTCCGACGAGACATGCCGAAGAGCAAGTGGTTCCTCCGCGCGGCCGCCGCGTCCGGCGTGCTCGCGGTGATCACGCTCGAGGCGGGCTGGACCGTGAGCGAGGTAGGGCGGCAGCCGTGGATTGTCTACGAGAAGATGAAGGTGGAGGACGCCGCCACCGCGAACACCGGCATCTGGATCACCTTCATCGGCGTGGTGATCCTCTACATCGGACTCGGCGTGACCACGATCCTGGTGCTGCGGATGATGAGCCGCCGGTTCCGCGAGGGTAGCCGGGTGGGCGAGGCCGACGTTCCCTATGGGCCGAGCGAGCCGGACAGTTCGTCCGCGTCCGAGGACGAGCGAAAGGCGCCCCTGTGATGGCCACGACCGCTGCCGTCATCCTGTTCGCGGCGATCACCACGTACGCGATCTTCGGCGGTGCCGACTTCGGCGCCGGCTTCTGGGACCTCGTGTCCGGGGGAACCAAGCGCGGCGAGCGACCTCGTGAGGTCATCGACCACTCGATCGCTCCCGTCTGGGAGGCCAACCACGTGTGGCTGATCTTCATCTTCGTGGTGCTGTGGACCTGTTTCCCGGAGGCCTACGCCTCGATCACCCTGACCATGTTCGTCCCGTTGACGCTGGCAGCCCTGGGCATCGTGCTCCGCGGCGCGAGCTTCGCCTTCCGCAAGGCTGTGTTCCGCACCCGCGACCGGCGCAACTTCGGCGCCGCGTTCGCACTGTCGTCGGTCCTCGTGCCCTACTGCATGGGCGCTGTGGTCGGCGGTATCGCCTCCGGACGGGTTCCGGCCGGCGGCAAGGCGGGAGACCCGTGGGACAGCTGGGTCAACCCGACGTCGGTGCTCGGCGGGGTGCTCGCCGTGTGCGTGACGGCGTACCTGGCCGCATTCTTCCTGGTGCGCGATGCCGGCCGGCTCTCGGACGAGGCGATGGTGGCGTACTTCCGGAAACGGGCCATCGGCGCCGCGGTGGCCGCCGGTCTGGTGTCGCTGGCCGGGATCTTCGTGCTCTCCAACGACGCGGACTACCTCTTCGACGGGCTCACCTCGCGGGCCCTGCCGCTGGTGATCCTCTCCGCGGCGTGCGGGCTGGGAGCCCTCCTGCTGCTCACCCGACGGGCCCGGCGTGGAGCGCGGCTGGCCGCAGTGGGGGCGGTCGCGAGCGTGGTCGTGGCCTGGGGGGTGGCGCAGTGGGACTACCTGCTGCCCGAGTCCCTGACGGTCTCGGCGGCGGCGGCGCCGGACGGCACCATCACGGCCGTGCTGGTGGCCACCGGGCTGGCGGCGCTCCTGGTCGTGCCCGCCTTCGTGCTGCTCTACGTGCTCGACCAGAAGACCCTGCTGCCCGAGGAAAGCATGCCCGAAGCGGCGCCGCGCGCCTGAGTGCGGAGCGCCGGGGAGACGGGCAAGAGGTGGGTCTGACCTGGGAAGACGTGGTGGGCGATACTGGGTTCGAACCAGTGACCTCTTCGGTGTGAACGAAGCGCGCTACCACTGCGCCAATCGCCCCGTCGTGCGGTGCGAAACCTTAGCGCATGCCCCGGAACGGCTCACATTCCGCAATCCCATGGCAAAGTTTCGTCAATCACGTCACGCGGGCCCGATTTCGACGTCACAGTATTGCCACGCCGACCACACCTCGTATTTATGGAGTCCCGTTGACGTCTCAGCCGATCTCGAAGACGCTCGCGCAACTCGTGACCCTGCGCTGCCTCGACCTCGACGCCGGTCTCATGGAGATCGAGGCTCGCTTCGAGTACGACGCCCGCGACCCCTTCGCCGTCTGGATCACCTTCGAGGACGGCCGGAACTGCATTCGCTGGGCGGTCTGCCGTTCCCTGCTGTCGCTGGGCCTGACCGACCCGGCCGGTGAGGGCGACCTCCAGCTGTGGCCGAGCGTCGACGAAGACGGCCGCGGTGTGGTGGTCCTCGAGTTCTGTTCACCTGACGGGCACCTGGCGGTTCAGGCGTCGACCAGGGAGCTCTACCGGTTCCTGACCCGCACCCTCGCGGTGGTGCCGTTCGGGACGGAGTCGGAGGTCCTCGACCTCGACTCGGTCATCGAGGACCTCCTGAGGTTCTCAGAGTCCGAGTAGCTCGGGCTCCCGCTTCGCCCACATCTCGCTGACCTCCTTGGTCACCGGCCCCGGTGCCGGCAGCTCCCGGTCGTCCCACCGGGAGATCGCCTGGACGTCACGGGTCGTGGACACCAGGAACGCCTCGGTGGCGCGCTCGACGACCTCGATCGGCTCGTCCACCTCCCGGCCGCCGTACCAGTCCAGCACCAGGGCCCGGGTCACGCCCGCGAGGCAGCCGCTGTCGAGCGTCGGCGTCCGCAGCTCGTCGTCGACGACGTAGAACACGTTGGACCCGGTGCCCTCGCAGAGGTGACCGGCGAGATTGGCGAAGATCGCCTCGCTGGCGCCCTTCTCGGCCGCCGCCGCGAGCGCCACGACGTTCTCGCCGTACGACGTCGTCTTGAGCCCGGCGAGCGCGCCGCGCTCGTTGCGGGGCCACGGCACGGTGGCCACGGCCGTGACCGTCGGCCACACGTCCATGGCGGCCGCGACCACGACCAGGGTCGGTGGGGCGTCTCCACGGTTCGAGCCCAGCGGCGACGGTCCACCCGTGTAGGTGATCCGGATCCGGCCGAGCGGCAGGTCCTGGCCGTCCAGCACGTCCGCGACGCCGCGCCGTACCGCTGCGTCGTCGACGTCCGGCAACCCCATCCCCGTCGCCGACCTTGCCAGTCGGTCGAGGTGACGCGTGAGGGCGAACGGCTGGCCGTCGACCACCTTGATCGCCTCGAAGACACCGTCCCCGACAGTGAGCCCGTGGTCGGTGACGGTGACGGCCGCGGCAGTCGGATCGGCGAGCAGTTTTCCGTTCATCCAGGCGCGCATGAGGCCCACTCTAGGAGCCGGCGACGGGTCACTCCACAGCCCCGAGACACGCTCCGCCAACGGATTTTGCGTGGATTCTGGCATCGGCTACTGTTCTCTCGCACCCGGCCCCAGGCCGGTCGCAGGCGGACGTAGCTCAGTTGGTAGAGCGCAACCTTGCCAAGGTTGAGGTCGCGAGTTCGAGCCTCGTCGTCCGCTCGGAGAGGTCTCTCCCAGCTGGGCCTCCATGGTGGGTTGGCCGAGAGGCGAGGCAACGGACTGCAAATCCGTGTACACGGGTTCAAATCCCGTACCCACCTCTCAGGCAGCACCCACAACTCAAGATCACGGGCGATTGGCGCAGTGGTAGCGCGCTTCCCTGACACGGAAGAGGTCACTGGTTCAAACCCAGTATCGCCCACCAGAGTTCATGCAGTTCAGAAGGCATTCAGCCCGCCGCGCTCGCTTGATCGCGGGTCAGGTTCAGGCGGTCGCCTGCTCGGTCGCCCACAGGTCGGCACCAGACCGGTCATCATCGTCCGCGAGAGCATCCGTCGGCCGGTAGTAGAGGGCGACAGCGCCATTCTCGAAGGGGATCGCGCTGACCAGCTCCAGATGGCGAAGCTCGTCGAGCATGCCGAACCACGGCTCTCCCGGAGAGAAGACCGGGTGGACGAAGAACCTGAGCTCATCAACCAGGCCGAGGCGGACGAAGGTCTGCGCAAGCCGGGCTCCCCCAGCGAGGTAGATGTCGGCGCCCGGCCGCTCCTTGAGGGAGCGCACGAACTCGACGATGTCGCGGTCCGTGTCGACCGTGACGAGTTCGGAGTTGTTCCACGCAAGCGGCTCGCCTGCGGAACTGCGCGAGAAGACGTACTTCTTGTAGGCGTTCTGCTTCTTGGCCATGCGCCGGTTGATCTCGGAGTCGCCCTCCTCGGTCTCGGCTCCGGGCCAGTACTCATACATCTCCTCGTAGGTGACCCGGCCGATCAGGATCGTGTCGAACGTGCTGTGGCCGCGGTCGATCTCGGTGTAGAGGTCGTTGCTGAGGCCCTGGAACCATGCGAACGGGTCGTCGAGCCGTCCGTTGACGGTTGTGTTCATGGCGAGGACTACGTTGCGCATGGTGCTGCTCCTTCTCGTGTGAGTGTTCCTCTTTGGGACCCACCCTTGCCGCGGCGCGCAGCCGGAACATCCGCCAACTGGCCATCGAGCAGGAATCAAGAAGCATCGGAGGTCCGGGGCTGCCTACGATCGACAGCACATCGATCCACGAGGAGGGAAGGCCATGGCGAAGAACACGACGCACGACGGCTTCACCGAGGAAGAACGCGCCGCCATGAAGGCGCGCGCGGCCGAACTGAAGTCGTCGGCACGCCGCGGCTCCGGCGCCAAGAAGGCCGAGGCCGACGAGAAGGATGCACTCGACAAGATCGCCGAGATGCCCGACGCCGATCGAGTCATCGCCGAGACGCTGCACGCCATCGTCAGGACCAAGGCGCCCGAGCTGGCCCCGAAGACCTGGTACGGCATGCCCGCGTACGCCAGGGACGGCAAGGTCGTCGTCTTCTTCAAGTGCGCCTCGAAGTTCAAGACGCGATACGCCGAGGTCGGATTCAACGAGTGGGCGCACCTCGATGACGGAGACATGTGGCCGACCGCGTTTGCCGTTACCTCGATGAACGCGGGCGTCGAGAAGAAGCTCACCGCGTTGGTCAAGCAAGCCGCCAGCTGAGTTGCCCAACCAGGTTGCCCAGCCAAGTTTGCTCCGTGCCGTTCGTCGGCATCCGATACGGTGAGAGGGAGCCCGGGCACGACGTGCTCCGTCGGACACGACGAGGCGCGGGCCGCGAAAGGCGCACCCCGATGCCGAGCCAGCCGGTTGGCGACTTCACGTCACAGACGCCCCTGACCACGCTCTACGAGCTGGTGCAGCTCGCCCGGTCCGACGTCGAAGCCGCGCGGGCGCGGCCGTCCAGCCGCCACGCCTCAGCGGTGACCGCACAACGTGAGCTGCTGGCCGCGCTCGAGCACTACGTGACCGCCCTCATGGCTGCCGGGCGACCCGTGCCGTACCGCCTCCGTGACGAGCTGCACCTGTACCGCCGGCTCGACCTCTCCGGCTGAGCGCGATCAGGTCTCCTCGGTCGCGAACTCCTCGTCGTGCGTGCCGGGCCGCGGCGCCCACGGCAGCTCCTTGGCCGGGCGTACGACGATCAGCCGGTCGCCGCGGGCGAGCTGGGTGACGACCGGGTCGAAGTAGCGGTAGACCTTCTCGTCGCGCACCACCGCGATCACCTGGTCGGGCAGCGACTGCGGCGGCTTGCCCACCTCCGAGACCAGCAGGTCGCGCTCGGCGACCTCGAGCCCCTCGCCGTAGGTCAGCAGGTCCTCCATCACCGATCCCAGGGTCGGCGACAGTGAGGAGAGGCCCAGCAGCCGGCCGACTGCATCGGAGGACGTGATCACCGAGTTCGCTCCCGACTGCTTCATCAGCGGCACGTTCTCCTGCTCGCGGACGGAAGAGACGATCCAGGCGTCGGGATTGAGCTGGCGCACGGTCAACGTGGCCAGGACGTTGGAGTCGTCGCGGTCCGTGGTGATGATGACGTGACTGGCGTCCGCAACTCCGGCGCGACGCAGCACCTCGCGCCGGGTGGCGTCCCCCGTGACGACCGCGAGTCCGTCTGCGTGGGCGTCCTGCAGGGCCACGGCTCCGGTGTCGACCACGACGATCCCTTCGCGGTCCTGGCCGTTGTTGACCAGGGTGTCAACGGCGCTGCGACCCTTCGTGCCGTAGCCGACGACGACGACGTGCTGTCCCATACTTCTCCTCCACCGGGCAACCCGGAACATTTCGCGACCCTGCGAGGCGAGCACCTCGAGGGTGGTCCCGATCAGCAGCACCAGGAATGCGATGCGGAACGGGGTGATGACGAACGCGTTGATCAGCCGCGAGTGCGCCTCGTCCGGGGCGATGTCGCCGTACCCGGTCGTGCTCAGCGTGACCGTCGTGTAGTAGATCGAGTCCACGAGGTCGACGCCGAAGTGCGGCGGGTCGTTGCCGTCGCGATAGGCCGCGCGGTCGAGATAGACGAGCAGCACGGTCCCGACCAGGATCGCGAGCGCCACGAGCATCCGGCGGCTGAGCTCCCACCAGGGAGAGCGCACCTTCTCCGGAAGGGAGACCTTGCCGCGCTTGGGTTCCGCGAACGGATCGGACCTCTGAGCCACGTGCCGAACCTACTCGACCGGCGTCCCCTTGGTCGTCATCCGCTGCCGGAGCCGCTGAACGAGTTCCAGCCGGGCCCGCGTCGTCGTCTTCTGTGGGAAGACGGTGTCGAACGCGGCGTTGACCGCGGCGCCGATCAGGACCGCCAGTGCCACGATGTACAGCCAGAGGAGTACGGCGATCGGTGCCGCCAGCGGACCGTAGATCGACCTCGAGTCCGCCGCGGTGACCGTCAGCACCCACCGCAGGACGTAGGAGCCGAGGATCCAGCACACGAGGGCAAACGTCGCGCCCGGGAGGTTGAAGCTCCAGTTGGTCCGGACCGGGACCGACACGTGGTAGAGCGTGGCCAGGAAGCAGATGCACAGCATGATCACGACCGGCCAGTAGAACTGCATCACGAACTCGGCGCGTTCCGGCAGCCAGTCGCGGATCAGTGACGGCCCGGCCACCACGAGCGGGACCGAGACGACGCCGGTGATCATGGCCAGGATGTACAGCAGGAACGACAGCGCCCGGGTCTTGACGATGCCGCGGTGGCCCCCGAGGCCGTGCATGACGGTGATCGTGTCCACGAAGACGTTGAGGGCCCGCGAACCCGACCACAGGGCCAGGACGAACCCGAGGGAGATCACGTCGAAACGGGGACCCTCGAGCACGTCGTTGATCGTGGGCTCGATGATGCGGTTCACGGCGCTGTCGGTGAGCGCGCGGGAGGAGAGGTCGATCACGGCTTGCTGAACGTCGGCGATCTGGGCCGGGGTGAAGCTCTCGCTGACCAGGCCGATGCCACCGGCCATGGCGAAGATCAGCGGCGGCACTGAGAGCACGGCGAAGAAGGCTGCCTCGGCGGCCAGGCCGGTGACCCGGTAGCGCAGGCAGGAGCTCACGGTGGTGACGATGAGCCGCCAGACGACTTCACGGGTCTGGTGCAGCCACGCCCGCAGCCGAACCGCTGCGGGATGCGGCTCGCTCGCCGTGCTGCCCATGGGCCTACGGTATCCACATGGCAGGTCAGGACACGCGAGGCGACATCCGGGTGGCGAGCAACCAGGCACCGCCCCTCACCGGCCACAACGTCGTCACCTCCGACGCGGCTCTCGTCGAAGCCGTCACCCGGCATGCGTCCGCCGCCGTCGTCGACGACATCGCCATCATCGGAGCAGAGGCCGGCACCGCCGAGGCCCGCGAGCACGGCATGCTCGCCAACGAGAACCACCCGCACCTCGCGCCGTACGACCGCTTCGGCAACCGGATCGACGAGGTGGCCTTCCACCCGTCGTGGCACTGGCTGATGGAGCGCGCCGTCGGGCACGGGCTGGCCGCGGCGCCGTGGGAGTCGGACTCACCGCACGCCCAGGTCCGGCGCGCCGCCGGGTTCATGGCCTGGTCGCACACCGATCCCGGTCACGGCTGCCCCATCTCGATGACGTACGCCGCCGTCCCGGCGCTGCGCACCGATGAGGCGATGGCCAAGGAGTGGACGCCGCTCCTCGCCTCGACCCGCTACGACCCGGGGCTCCGACCGGTGTCGGACAAGCGCGGCGCCCTGGCCGGCATGGGCATGACCGAGAAGCAGGGCGGCTCCGACGTCCGAGCCAATGTCACCGCGGCCCGGCCGACTTCGGTCGACGGCGAGTACACCCTGCACGGCCACAAGTGGTTCACCTCCGCCCCGATGAACGACATGTTCCTCGTCCTGGCCCAGGCCGAGGCGGGCGTCACCTGCTTCGTCGTACCCCGCGTCCTCCCAGACGGGACCCGCAACCCGATCGACGTGGTTCGGCTCAAGGACAAGCTCGGCAACCGCTCCAACGCCTCCAGCGAGCTCGAGTTCGACGGCACCGTCGCCCTGCGACTCGGCGACGAGGGCCGCGGCGTCCGCACGATCATCGAGATGGTGGCCGCCACCCGCCTCGACTGCGTGCTCGGGTCCACGTCGCTGATGCGACGGGCGGTCTCGGAGGCCTCGTGGCACGTGGCCCACCGCTCCGCGTTCGGTGGGTTGCTCGCCGACAAGCCGCTGATGCAGAACGTGATCGCCGACCTCGCCGTCGAGTCCGAGGCGGCCACCGCCCTGGCCGTGCGGCTGGCCGCCGCGGTCGACGGTCTCGATCACCTCGACGGCAGTGGGCGTGCCCACGAGGCGGCGCTGCGCCGGATCGCGCTCCCCCTGGCCAAGTTCTGGGTGTGCAAGCGCACCCCGGCGATGGTCGCCGAGGCCCTCGAGTGCCTCGGCGGCAACGGCTACGTCGAGGAGTCGGTCATGCCGCTGCTCTACCGCGAGGCGCCGCTCAACTCGGTCTGGGAGGGCTCCGGCAACATCAACGCGCTCGACGTGCTCCGGGCGCTGTCCCGAGAGCCAGAGGTCCTCGAGGCGTGGATCACCGAGGTGGGTCTGGCGCGGGGCGCGGATCCTCGCCTGGACCGCGCGATCGACGACGCCCTGGCCCTGCTGGGCGACGCGACCACCCTCGAGTCGTCCGCCCGCCGGCTGGCCGGGCGGATGGCCGCCTGCCTCCAGGGGTCGCTCCTCGTCCGCTTCGCTCCCCCGGAGGTCGCCGACGCGTTCTGCGCCTCCCGCCTCGGCACGTCGTACGACGGCACGTTCGGCACCCTGCCCGGCGGCGACCTGAAGGCAATCGTGGAGCGGACGACGCCCCACCTCGCCTAGCCCGGGTGAGCCAGCGCCAGCTCCTCGAGCACCTCGCGGAAGGTCCGGTACCGCCGCTCCCCCACCCGCTCCGCCCAGTCCTCCTCGATGCGGAGCATCCGGTCGGTCACGGCCGCCATCGTCCGGTTCCCCTGGGCCGTCCGGCGCACCAACCGGACGCGCGCGTCGGCGGGATCGGCTTCGACCCGGAGCTGCCCGGCCTCGACGAGCTGGTTCACGAACTGGCCGCACCCTTGCTTGGTCATCCCGAGCAGCTGCGCGAGCTCGGTGATGCTGATGCCCCCCTCCGGCACGTCGGAGATCACCCGGAAGTGTGACTGGCGCAGGCCCTTCCAGTCCTCGGCGTCGAACACCAGGTGGATCTCGCGGAAGAGCAGGCCCATGAGGAGTGCGACCTGTACCTCTTCGGCCGGGACCCGGGGCTTGACAGAAGTCATAAAGCAACTTTACCTTCTTGTCAGTAGTAAAGCCACTTTCCTGAATGGGGCCGCCATGCACGACCGCACCCTTCTCGGGCCCGCAGACGTCACCGACGAGGAGCTGACCCGCATCGTGGGTGACCTGCTCCACCAGGCACCCGGCTCGGTCGAGCTGCTGGCCTCCGAGGCGGAGCACGTCGCCTACGACCTACCGGCCATCACGACGGCCGGTCGCTACTGGGTCACGGGCACGGCGCGGACCACGGCCGGCGAGCGCCGGTTCCGAATCTTCGTGAAGCACGTGCAGTCGTGGTCGCGGTCGCCCTTCTTCGCGCAGGTGCCCGCCGAATTCCACGAGATGGCGGCTGCGTCGGTGCCCTGGCGCACGGAGGCCCTCGCCTACGCGTCCGACCTCGGCGACCGGCTCCCCGACGGCCTGTCCATGCCGCGCGCCCTCGCCGTGCACGACCTCGACGAGCTGTCAGCCGCGATCTGGCTCGAGGAGATCGACCGGCCACCTGTGCCATGGGACCTCGACCGCTTCCGACGAGCGGCGTACCTCCTCGGCCGGATGGCGGCGAGCCCGGCAGTCGCGCCCCTGGCCACCGTGGGCGACTTCGAGTGGTCTGTACGCACGTACGCCATCGGACGCCTGGAGCTGCAGGTCGTGCCGGTCCTGCGCAGCGACGACATCTGGCAGCATCCCGCCATCGCGACGGCGTTCGACACGGACCTTCGCGACCGGCTGCGTGCGGCCGCAGATCGGATCGAGAAGTGGCTGGACGAGCTCGACAGCTTCCCGCTGATGACCACCCACGGCGACGCCAGCCCGAACAACCTGCTCCCGGGGCCGACCCCCGACAGCTTCGTGCTGATCGACTTCGGCTTCTGGCTCCCGAACCCGGTCGGGTTCGACCTCGGTCAGCTCCTCGTCGGAGACGTCCAGATCGGCCGCCGGTCACCGTCACTGCTCGCCGAGACCGAGGCGGCCATCGTCCCGGCGTACGTCGCGGGGCTCGCCGACGAGGGCACGCGCCTGGACGAGGAGATGGTGCGCCGCTCGCACGCCGTCCTGCTGATGATGTTCACCGGCTTGTCGGCGCTGCCGTTCGACGAGATCGGCTCCACCCCGCCCGAGGCGCTGACCTCGCTGGCCCGCGACCGGGCCGAGCTCGCGAGGTTCTGCCTCGACCTGGTCGACTCGACCGGCGGCTAGCTCAGCTCGAGCCCGGGTAGAGCGGGTGCTTGTCGAGCATCTCCCCGGACGCGTCCTTGACCTTGTCGGCCACGCCCTCGGCCAGGGCGTACGACGCCTTCGACGGCGTCCCCGCCTTGGTCGTGCCGGGCTCGGTGCTGGAGAGCACCTGCACGATCAGCTCGGCGACGTTGTCGAATTCGTCGTGGCCGAACCCGCGAGTCGTGAGCGCCGGCGTGCCGAGCCGGATGCCGGAGGTGTACCACGCGCCGTTCGGGTCCGAGGGCACCGAGTTCCGGTTGGTCACGACGCCCGCGTCGAGCAGTGCCGACTCCGCCTGGCGGCCCGTGATCCCGAACGACGAGACGTCCAGCAGCACGATGTGGTTGTCGGTGCCACCCGTCACGAGGTTCGCCCCGCGCGTGAGGAACCCCTCGGCCAGAGACTTCGCGTTGTCGGCCACCCGCTGCGCGTAGGACTGGAACTCCGGCTGCCTGGCCTCGGCGAGCGCCACCGCCTTGGCGGCCATCATGTGCGAGAGCGGCCCGCCCAGGACCATCGGGCAGCCGCGGTCCACCGACGGCGCGAACTCCTCCTGCGCCAGCACCAGCCCACCCCGCGGGCCGCGCAGCGACTTGTGCGTCGTGGTCGTGGTGATGTGCGCGTGCGGGATCGGGTTCTCGTCGCCGGTGAACACCTTGCCGGCCACCAGCCCCGCGAAGTGCGCCATGTCGACCATGAGGGTCGCGCCCACCTCGTCGGCGATCTCCCGCATCTTGGCGAAGTTGACCCTGCGCGGGTACGCCGAGTAGCCCGCCACCAGCACCAGTGGCTTGAACTCGCGCGCCTTGGCCGCGACCCGGTCGTAGTCGAGCAGCCCGGTCTCCGGGTCGGTGCCGTACTGCTGCTGGTGGAACATCTTGCCGCTGATGTTCGGCCGGAAGCCGTGGGTCAGGTGGCCGCCGGCGTCGAGGGACATGCCGAGCAGCCGCTGGTTGCCGAACTCGTGCCGCAAGGTCTCCCAGTCCGCCTCGCTCAGCTCGTTGACGTTCTTCGCACCGAGCTTCTCCAGCCCGGGCCCCTCCACCCGATGGGCGAGGATCGACCAGTAGGCGACCAGGTTGGCGTCGATGCCCGAGTGCGGCTGCACATAGGCGTACGGCGCCCCGAACAGCTCGCGCGCATGCTCGGCCGCGACCGACTCGACGGTGTCGACGTTCTGGCAGCCCGCATAGAAGCGGTGCCCGATGGTGCCCTCGGCGTACTTGTCGCTGAACCACGTCCCCATCGTCAGCAGCACCGCCGGCGACGCGTAGTTCTCGCTCGCGATGAGCTTCAGCGAGCCTCGCTGGTCGGCCAGCTCCTGCCGCGTCGCCTCGGCGATCCGGGGCTCGACCGAGGCCATCACCTCGAGGATCTGACGGTACGCACTGCTGATCACGGCATCCATAGCACAGCCTAAGGCGTGATCGGGACCTCCGGCTGCGGCGGGCGTCCGGCCGGCGTACCGGCGGTGCCAGAGCAGCATCACCGCGGTCGACAGCAGGTAGAACGCGTGCAGGAACCAGATCGGCCCCAGCGGCAGGCTGAACACGTAGACCGAGTGCACGGCGTTCCCGACGTTGGCGATCATCAGGTTGCCCAGGCTGTAGGACGTCAGGTCCCGGGTGCGAAACGCCTTGACCAGCATCGGCAGGTAGCTGACCACGAACAGGACGGTCGACACGGTGCCGGCGACCACCGGGACGTCGTGCGTGTCCATGGTCACCTCCTCGTGGCCGTATGTCGGCGACGCGGTCGGTGGACCGCGACCAGAAACGTAGGCAGCACGACGGAGCACAGACATGGGGAGCCGGCCTCAGATCCGAGGCGGTGGAACTCAGGACCGGCATCAGTTGCGTCGGCCGGGCTTACGCCGAGCCGGTGCGCGATCCGGGCTGCGTCCTGCCGGCCCGGCACGTCGAGCTTGCGCAGGATGTTGGAGACGTGCACTGAGGCGGTCTTGACGCTGATGAAGAGCGCGTCCGCGATCTCCTTGTTGGTGGCCCGGCGGCCAGCGCGGCCAGCACCTCCCGCTCCCGAGAGGTCAGGGCGTACGCAGCGAGCGCCTCGGTGCCGGCGTCCGTCGCGCTCCGGCGGCAGGCGGAAGCAGGTCCACTCGGTACCACGTGGCCATCGTCTCGATCTCCTCGACCAGCCGGACGGCGCCGAGCAGCTGGGCGCTCGCGTGCACGGCGCGCAGCGCGCGATCGCCCCCGCGCAGACGCCGCCCGCGAGCAGCGCCTCGGCCGCCGCCAGCGGGCGTACGCCGCGGGGAAGGGCCGTCCACGCGCTCCCAGGCCGCCGCCACCTGTGCCCACGGGTCTTCCCCGGCGTCGCGGTCCGAGGCGCGCCCGCTCGGCGGCACAGAGCAGGTCCAGGGCCTCGGTCTCGGGCAGGTCGGCGCGCTCGGGGCGCGACCGGGTCGCCCAGCTTCGCCGCAGCTCCGTCCCGGGCCTCTGCTCGCGCGGGTCGCGACCGGTGGTCCCGGTGGGCAACCGCCTCGTCCGCCACCGCGCGCAGACCAGGGCGACCAGCTTGGTGCCGAATCGCCTCGTCGGTGCCCGCGATCGCCGCCAGGCCGTCGGTGACCAGCTCGGCGGCAGCACCCGGGCCGCCCCGCCCAGAGCTCGACCTCCGCCGCGGTCTCGATGATCACCCGCAGCCAGCCCAGCGGGGCGCCCTCGGACTCGATGACCAGCCGGGCCTGCTCGCAGCGGTCCCAGGCGATGGTCAGGTCGCCCTGCGCCACCGCCGAGCCGGGCCGCCAGCAGCAGCACGGGAGCCGCCATCATCCCTCTCGGCTGCCGGCCCAGGGCCTCGTGATCAGCTCCTCCGCCTCGGCGAGTCGGCCGGCCTTGACCAGCGCGTCGCTGGCGTTGCACAGCAGCGAGCCCGCTCTGACGGTCCTGCCCGTAGCGGGTCAGCTCCGCGATGCCCGCGCGCGCCAGCGCACCCCGTCGTCGAGCCGCGCCGGCGAACCCGAGGACGTGGCTGAGGTTGACGTAGGCCGAGGCCGAGGTCGTGGGGACTCCCCACCTCCTGCGCGATCGCCGAGCGACTCGCGGAGCAGGCCATGCCCCGGTCCACGTCGCCGCGCATGGCGGCCACGACTCCCAGAGCGTTGAGGGCCACGCCCTCCTCACGCCTGGCGCCGACCTCGCGGGAGATGCGCAAGGCACGCTCGACGCAGGCCGCCTCCCCGCTCCTCCATCCGGGACCAGGCCGCAGCCATCAGCCCGAAGCCGGCGTACAGGCGGGCCGCCAGCGGGCTGATCTCGTCGGCGGGAGCAGGGCCATCGCCTCGCGGAAGGCCACCTCGGCGGCCTCGCGTCGCCGGCCAGGAAGTGGACGGAGCCGAGCCGCTCCAGCAGCGCCGCCCGCGGCCGGCCGGCCTCGGTCGTCGCGCGAGCGCGGCCCCGACGAAGCCGCACCGCCGCCGGGCTGTCGCCGATGAGGATGGCCCACTCCGCGGCGCGGGTCCGCAGGTCGACCCGGTCGACGTCGGAGGCCACCTGCTCGAGCAGCTCGAGCGCCAGGGTGAAGCTCGCCTAGGCGTCCGCGAACGCGTACATCTGCTCGTAGACCGCACCGGCCGCGACCGCCGCGTCCAGCGCCCGGGCCAGGTCGCCGGCCCGGTGCCAGTGCCGCGCCAGCTCCCCGGCGGCCGCGGGCGAGGGTCCGCCTCGGCGTCGAGCGCCTCCGCCGCCGCACGGTGCAGGCGCGCCCGCTCTCCCGGCAGCAGCTCGGCGTAGACCACCTCGCCGAACGCCGGGTGGTGGAAGCCGACGCGGTCGTCGTCGCGCACCTCGACGACGTAGCCGTCGAGGGCCAGCCGGAGCAGCGTCCTCGACGTCGTCCTCGTCCGCGTCGAGCGTGCGCGCCAGCAGCGGCACCGAGGCCACCCGCCCGATCACCGAGGCCGCCCGCAGCACCCCGCGCGTCTCCGGGGCAGCCGCTCGACGCGGCCGCGGAGCAGCTCGTGCAGCGTCGCGGGCAGCGGGCCCGGCCCGTCGCCGGCCAGCACGAGCTGCTCGACGAAGAGCGGGTTTCCCGCCGAGCGCTCCAGGTCTCCTCCAGCCGCGCCGGCGTCGGGGGCGCCCCGCCAGCTCGGCCGCCAGCGGGGTGGCGTCGGCCCGGTCGAGGCGGGGCACCCGGATCCGCAGCGTCGTGAACCGGCCCAGCTCGGCCAGCCAGGGGCCGAGCGTCGCGTCTCGTCGACCGCGTCGTTGCGGTACGTCAGCAGCAGCAGCACCCGCTCGTCGATGAAGTTGGTGGCGAGGAAGGCCAGCAGGTCCAGGGTCGCCCGGTCCGCCCAGTGCACGTCCTCGACGACGTGCACCACCGGGCCCGCTCGGCGCTCATCCGGCCGAGGAGGCCGAGCACCGCCCGGAAGAGCCGCAGCCGGGACGAGGCCCCGAGCCCGGGTCGGAGCCGTTCGGGCGGCGCCGCCGCCCCGGGCAGCAGCCGGGCCAGCTCGGGCGAGCGCCCGGTCTCCTGGCGTACGACGCCCGAGCCGCGCGCTGCGGCGCAGGGCCTGGGTCAGCGCGGCGTACGGCAACGGCTCCCCCGCCACCGGGACGCAGGCTCCCGGCGAGCATGGCGGCCTCGGCCACGGCCGAGGAACTCGGTGACCAGGCGGGTCTTGCCGACACCTGTCTCGCCCGAGACGACCACCACCGTGCGGGTCCCGGACCGCGGCCCGCTCCGAGCGCGTCGGACAGTTGCTTGCAGGCTGCCCTCGCGTCCGACCAGACCGATGGCGGTCGCGGCTGCATCCCGCCATTCTGCGCCCGACCCAGGCGTCCCGTCATGCGGATTCGGGCGGTCAAGCGTCTGAGGCGCTCCGCCAGGGATCTGAGGTGCCTTCCCGATGCCCTGACGCGGCCGGTCGTTCCTAGCGTCGTGTCATCGCCAATCGACATCGAAAGGAACAGCGATGACACACCACACCACCCAGCGCCGTACCCGACGCATCGCGGCCGCCACGCTGGCCGCCGGCGCGCTCGTCGTCGGCACCGCCGCCGCGTCCACCGGGCTCGCCCACCTGGCACGCCCGCCAAGGACGTACCTCGGCGCTCGACAACGACAACGCCGACAACGAGTTCATCCAGCCACCCGGGGTCACCGCCAAGCAGCACATGGACAACACCGACGTCCTCTTCGGCCGCGCCAACGACGACCTGCTCATCGGCAAGCTCGGCGACGACACCCTGCTGGGCGGCGAAGACAGCGACATCCTGATCGGCGGGCCCGAGAAGGGACAGGCCACCAACAGCGACGTCCTGGTCGGCGACGAGGGCCACGACATCAACATCTGGGCGCCGGGTGACGGCAGCGACGCCTTCATCGGCAACGAGGGCGCCGACACGATGATCTTCGCGCCGTTCGTGGAGAAGGCCGACGGCGCTCTCCTGCTGACCCGGAACAACGGCCGCAGGATCCCCCGGGTCGACATCGACGACCAGCCGCGCGTTCACCTGCACGATCGTGAACGTCCCGGCGTCGGAGAGGCTCGGATTCCAGTACCTGGTGCGGTTCAACGTGAACGGCAACCCAGTGGTCACCGTCCGCCAGAAGGACGTCGAGCGGCTCTTCTGCCCCAGCTCCGCTCGAGGGCAAGGCGAAGTACGCCGACCTGACCGACAACCACCCGCAGTTCCGGAACGTCCGGCTGGACCGCGTCCGCGGAACCATCCGGCGCGATCTTGGCGCCAGTGGGGTGAGCGCGATGGCCAGCACGAACCAGCACGCCGTCGTCGTGGGCGCCAGCATTGCTGGCGTGCTGGCCGCAAAGGTGCTCGCGGGGCATTTCGAACGGGTCACCCTGGTCGACCGCGACGAGATGCCCCGCGAGCCCGTCACCCGCGGAGGCGTGCCGCACGGCAGGCACGTCCACGGTCTGCTGTCTCGGGGGCGGGCCGTCATCGAGGACATGTTCCCCGGCACCACCGCCGACCTCGTGGCGAGAGGGGCGCTCCTGGGCGACGCCCAGGCGAACGGCCGATATCACTTCGGAGCGCAGCCGCTCGCCGAGGGCCACGCCGACCTGCCCAGCCTCGCGGTCAGTCGTCCCTTGCTGGAGTGGTACGTGCGGCACCGGCTCCTCCGCGACGAACGAGTCACCGTGGTGGAGCACACCTCTGTCCTGGACCTCGCCTTCACCGCGGACGAGCGGCAGGTCAACGGCGTGATCGTCACCGACCGCGACGGGGGCATGCCGCGGATGCTGGCCGCCGACCTGGTCGTGGATGCCTCCGGGAGGACCTCCCGGACCCCGGAGTGGCTGGAGCGGCGGGGCTACGCCGGGCCGCCCGAGGAGGTCCGACGTATCGACAAGCACTACGCGACGCGAGCGTTCCGTCGTACGTCCGAGCCCGGGCAGCCGATCGTGCGCACCGTCGCCGCCCGGCCGGGGCAGCCCCGGGCCGGCATCATCCTGGCGTGCGAGGGGGACCGTTGGGCGGTGTCACTCATGGGCTCCGACGGGCTTCAGCCACCCCTGGAGCTCGAAGATTTCCGCGCCTGGGCCCGGACCCTGGACAGTCCGGAGCTGGCCGACGCCATCGACACGCTGGTGCCCGCTGGACGACGGAGCGCGGTATCGCTTCCCCGCCAACCGCCGGCGTCACTACGAGCGGCTGAGGGACTTCCCGACCGGTCTGGTCGTGACCGGTGACGCGCTGTGCGCCTTCGACCCCGTCTACGGGCAGGGCATGACCGTCGCGGCCGTCGAGGCCGAGGAGCTCGGGCTCTGCCTGGCCGACGGCGGTACGGAGGAGCTCGCCCATCGGTTCCACAAGCGCGCGGCAGCGCACATCGACACCCCTTGGACGATCGCCGCCGGAGGGACGCCCCCGTCCGGCCGCCGGGTGCCTGTGCGACGCAGGTTGCTCGATGCCTATCTGGCTCGGCTCGTCCGGGCGGCTACGACGGATCCCGTCCTGGCCACCGCCTTCTTGCGGGTCACTCATCTGGTCGACCGACCACAGGACCTGATGCGCCCGGCGCTGGCCGTGCGCGTGCTGCGCGGACGTGTGACCTGGGCCGCACCGTCGGGAGACATGAGGCAGAGCGACCGGATCGCTGTCTCACATCGTGGTTAACCGTCTCATCTCATGAGATTTCGTCTTGTGGACAACGCGTCCGAGCGCTGAGACTCCTCGACATGATCTCCGCTGCAACGCACGCGCACCTCGTGGTACGACGCCACGTGGACCTCGGGCGTACCCGCAGCATGTTGTGTTGGCCCCGCTGAACCACCGCCGCCCCAGCCTCTGAGCATCGTCGCTCTCCGCGCCCAACGTCGCGCGCGGCCCTCAGCGTGAAGGACCATCCCGATGACGGATTCCCCGGTACGCCCACCCCGCCCCAAGCGGGGTGAAGGTCAGTGGGCGCTCGGCTACAGCGAGCCACTGAACAAGAACGAGCAGACCAAGAAGGACGACAACCCGCTCAACGTCCGGGCCCGGATCCTGGACATCTACGCCAAACGCGGCTTCGACTCCATCGACCCCGCAGACCTCCGCGGCCGGTTCCGGTGGATGGGGCTCTACACCCAGCGGGCTCCCGGTTTCGACGGCGGCAAGACCGCGATGCTCGAGGAGGAGGAGCTCGACGACCGCTACTTCATGATGCGCGTCCGCACCGACGGCCAGATCCTCGGCGTCCCCCAGCTCCGGGCCCTCGGCGAGGTCTCGACGGCCTACGCCCGCAACACCGCGGACGTCACGGACCGCAACAACATCCAGTTCCACTGGATCGAGATCGAGGACGTCCCGGCGATCTGGGAGCGGCTCGAGGGTGTCGGCCTCGACACGACAGAGGCGTGCGGCGACTCGCCGCGACCGTTCCTCGGCTCCCCCGTCGCCGGCATCGCCAAGGACGAGATCATCGACGGGTCCGAGGCGCTCGCCGAGATCAAGCGCCGTTTCGTGGGCAATCCCGACTTCGCCAACCTGCCGCGGAAGTTCAAGACCGCGCTCACCGGACACCCGAGCCATGACGTGGCCCCGGAGGTCAACGACATCTCCTTCGTCGGCAGCGTGCACCCGGAGCACGGACCCGGTTTCGACCTGTGGGTCGGCGGCGGACTGTCGACCAACCCGATGCTCGCGCAGAAGCTCGGGGTCTGGATCCCGCTCGACGAGGTCGCCGACGCCTGGGAGGGCGTGACCTCGATCTTCCGCGACTACGGCTACCGCCGGCTCCGCTCACGGGCCAGGCTGAAGTTCCTGGTCGCCGATTGGGGCAAGGAGAGGTTCCGTGAGGTCCTCGAGACCGAGTACCTCCACCGGCGGCTCGTCGACAACCCCTCGCCGCAGGTCCCCGAGCGCCCGGGAGACCACATCGGCGTCCACGAACAGAAGGACGGCAAGTTCTACGTGGGCATCGCCCCGGTCGTCGGGCGCGTGGACGGCACCACGCTGAGCGGCCTCGCCGACCTCGTGGAGCGGTACGGCGCCCGCGGCGCCCGACTGACGGCGTACCAGAAGCTGGTCGTGATCGGCGTCGACGGGAAGGATGTCGACGCCTTCACTGCCGACCTGGAGGGGATCGGCCTCACGGCCAGCCCGTCGAACTGGCGTCGCAACACGATGGCCTGCACCGGCATCGAGTTCTGCAAGCTGGCCATCGTCGACACCAAGGACCGGGCCGCGGCCCTGGTGACAGAGCTGGAGAAGCGGTTCCCCGAGCTCGACGTCCCGGTGACCGTCAACGTCAACGGCTGCCCCAATGCCTGCGCCCGCACCCAAGTGGCGGACATCGGCCTGAAGGGACAGCTGGTTCTCGACGCCGACGGCAACCAGGTCGAGGGTTTCCAGGTCCACCTGGGCGGAGCACTCGGCCTCGGCGCCAACTTCGGCCGCAAGCTGCGGGCGCACAAGGTGACCAGCGCCGGGCTCGACGACTACGTCACCAACGTCGTCTCCGCGTTCCTCGCCGAGCGCGAACCGGCCGAGGCGTTCGCCGCCTGGGTGGTGCGCGCCGACGAGCAGGTGCTCAGGGGCGAGCGACAGCTGGAGGCGGTCTGATGTCTGAGCGAGCACAGCCCTTCCACTGCCCCTACTGCGGGGACGAGGACCTCTGGCCGCACGCCGCGGACGAGGAGTCAGGACAGCCGGGCGGCTGGGAGTGCCGCTCCTGCCTGCGCGCCTTCACCGTGAGGATGCTCGGCCTGGTCCGGCCCACGGGGGCGGCGACATGACCGCCGCCACGACCCGGTCCGCGCGCGATTACCGGGGCACGCACACCGCCGGCCGCACGCCGGAGGAGCTCCGCGAGCTGGTCTCCCATGTGGGTGCCGAGCTCGAGCTCGCCCCGGCCGAGGACATCATCGAATGGGCAGTCGCGACGTTCGGAGACCGCTTCTGCGTGACCTCGTCGATGGCCGACGCAGTGCTCGCGCACCTCGCGTCATCGGTCGCTCCGGGACTGGACGTGGTGTTCCTCGACACCGGCTACCACTTCGTCGAGACCGTCGGCACCCGCGACGCCGTCGAAGCCACGCTGCCGGTCAACCTCGTCGACGTGAAGCCCGAGCAGACGGTCGCCGAGCAGGATGCGGCCCACGGCAAGGACCTCTACCGGACGAACCCGGATCTGTGCTGCCAGCTGCGCAAGGTCCAACCCCTCGCCGACGCGCTCGCGGACTACGACGCCTGGGCGACCGGCCTCCGGCGGGCCGAGACTCACAACCGGATCATCGCGCCGGTGGTCGGCTGGGACGCCCGGAAGGGCAAGGTCAAGGTCTCGCCCCTGGCGCGGTGGACCGACGACCAGGTCGAGCGCTACATCGCCGAGAACAACGTGCTCGTCAACCCACTGGTCTACGACGGCTACCCCTCCATCGGCTGCTGGCCGTGCACCCGACGCGTGGCACCCGGCGACGACCCGCGCAGCGGTCGCTGGGCGGGCACCAACAAGACCGAATGCGGGATCCACTCATGACCTCACGACTCGCTGCACGACCGAGTACCCGACAAGAGAGGAGGCAGCGCTGATGGCTGCTCCTGCACTGGTGGCCCTGGCTCACGGAAGCCGAGACCCACGGTCCGCCGAGACGATCACCGCCCTGGTCGACGAGGTCCGGGCGATGCGCCCCGACCTGCGGATCGAGCCGGCATTCCTCGAGCTGTCCCGGCCGTCGTTCCGGACGGCCGTCAACAAGCTGGTGCGCGCCGGGTACGACGAGATCGTGGTGGTGCCGCTGTTGCTCACCGAGGCCTACCACGCGAAGGTCGACGTACCCGAGGCCGTGGCCGAGGCGATGTCGCGGCACGAGGGGCTGAAGATCCGCTCCACCGCCATCCTCGGCATGGAGCAGACGTTCCTCGAAGTGCTCGACCTCCGGATGCGCGAGGCGCTCAAGGCCTCCCGGGTTCGCGAGCTCGACGCGCTGGTCCTCGCCGCGGCCGGGTCCTCCGACCCGCTCGCCAACCAGGCGGTGGCCCGGCTCGCCCGGGTGTGGGGCACCAGGCACAAGCTCCCCGTGACCGCGGCGTTCGCGTCGGCCTCGCCGCCCGCGACGGGCGAGGCGGTGCGGGCCTTCCGCGGCGAGGGGCGCCGGCACATCGCCGTTGCCTCGATGTTCCTGGCCCCCGGATTCCTGCCGGACCGGGCCGCCGAGCTCGCCATCGAGGCCGGAGCCGTCGCCGTGTCCGCACCGCTGGGCTCGCACCCGGAGCTGGCCCGAACGGTGCTGGCGCGGTACGCCGTCGGCGCGGTGGAGCTCGTTCCCGTCTGACCCGGCACCATCAGCCGACCAGCGTCTCCAGCAGGCGCTCCAGCTGGCGGGCCGGGTCCGCGGTGACTCCGCCGTGGACCGGCCCGGGCTGGAGCACCGTGCTCCGCGGGGCCCTGAGGAACCCGAAGCGGGTGCCGGGCGGCTGCTCCGCCGCCGCGCCGCCACGCGCATCTCCGGCTGCAGACACCGTCCACGAAGGCGAGGGCGTCACACACCTGGTCCACATCGACCCGCGGGTCCAGCGCTCGTAGCCGGTCGGCATCGACGTTCCACGCGGCCGCCAGGAACTCCGCGGCCTCGCAGTAGAGCACGACCCCGACGTTGACGAACTCCTCGCGGTCGACCCGGGGAACACACCGCAGGACGACGTACTGGTAGGCGAACTTCCGGGCGCTCATGCCGCCCCCGTCTCCGCGGCCGGCAGCCACTGACGGGTGTCGAGTCGCGCCGCCAGGAACGCGACATAGACCTCCCGCAACGCGTCCGCAGACTCGGCCCCGGGCACCGGGACCAACCACGCGTCCGGCACCTCGTCCAGCACCTCGCGGAGGACGTCCTCGTCGAGCCGTGCGGTGATCTCGGCGTCCGCGGCGGCGAGGTCGCCGGCGTACCTGCGCAACGCGTGACCGGTCGGGTCCCAGGGCTGTCGCGCGAATCGCTCCGGGTCGGTGATCCCCGCGTCCCACGCATGGTGGAAGTAGAGGCACGCACCGTGGTCGATCACCCATAGGTCGTCGTGCCACAACAAGAGGTTGGGGTTGCGCCAGGTGCGATCGACATTGGCGCTGAACGCGTCGAGCCACAGCACCCTGGCCGCGACGTCGGATGCGTTCGGCCAGTCGTCGAGCGAGACGGTGCCGTCGAACCCGAACGATCCGGGCAGGAAGTCGATCCCGAGGTTGAGGCCCGGGCTCGCATTGAGCAGGTCCTGCACCTCCTGGTCCGCTTCGTACCGGGCGAGATCGAGGTCCAGGTCGAGCGCGACGAGCCGCGGCGTGGAGAGGCCGATCCGGCGGGCGATCTCCCCCACCACCACCTCGGCCACCAGCACCCGGACCCCTTGTCCCGCGCCGTGGAACTTGCAGACGTACGTCCCGAGGTCGTCGGCCTCGACGATGCCGGGCAGGCTCCCGCCCTCACGCAGGGGCGTCACGTACCTGGTGACGGAGACGGTCGGGATCATGCCGGGCATGGGCTCATCATGGGCCATGTCAACCGATCACCTGCCGCACGTCGAGCGTGCACCCGACCACGGTGTCCAGGGTGCCGTCCGGCTGCCGCTCGTCGAACCACGTGCCCTGCACGAACCCGACCTTGTCGAGGATCCGGAGGGACGCCACGTTGCGGTGGTCGGGTGAGGAGAAGTACGCCGACACGTCGGGGTAGCGGCGCCGGGCGCTGCCCAGCCACGCCCACAGCATCCGGGTGCCGATGCCGCGGCCGGTGAAGCGTTCGTCGCCGATCGCGTAGTCGACCGCGACCGCGTCCGGGTCCGGCGTGAGCACGGCGTACTCGGGGTAGTCGCGGACGCGATAGTCCTGGCAGAAGCCCACCGACCGACCGTTGGCCTCGACCACCCACATCCGGGTCGGGGTCATGCCGTCGATGCGCGGGCCGTACTTCTCCGTGACCGTGTCAAGGTCGGGCTCGCCGTCGGCCGCGAACCACCGTCGTACGTGGTCCGACGACCGCCATCGAGCCACGTCGGGGAGGTCGCCCGGTGTCATCGCCCGGATCGTCACCTTCAGGTCGTGGTCGACGATGAAGCGCTTGACCTCTCCGGACAGGTCCAGCGGCACCGGGTCGCCACTGAGGCTGGCGGCGATACGCCGGGCCGCCTCTGCCCACGGCTCCCCCGTCCGCACCACTCCCCCGAGCTCGTGACCGCGATCCAGCACGGTCAGTCGAGTGACGTCCTCCACGCATGGAGGCTAGCGGCAGCGATCTGGACCGGACACCGTGCGTTTGGAGTACCCCGGTTCGGGCACTGCGAGGAGGTCATGCGTACTCAGGAGTTCCTACCGTGAGCGAGGACGAGCCTCGCTACGCCTTCGACACGGTGATCATCGACCTCGACGGCACCTTGGTCGACTCGGTCTACCAGCATGTTGCTGCGTGGCGGGCCGCCTTCCTCGGCGTCGGCGTGGACGTGCCCGGCTGGCGGATCCACCAGGCGATCGGCATCGGAGGCGACCGCCTGGTGGCCGAGGTGGCCGGAGCGTCGGTCGAGACCGCGGTCGGGAATGAGGTTCGCGCCCAGCACGGTGAACGGTTCCAGGAGCAGATCCACCAGGTCACGCCGACGCTGGGCGCCTCGGAGCTGCTCACTGCTCTGCGCGGACAGGGCCTCAAGGTCGTGGTGGCGAGCTCGGGCGAGGAGGAGGTCACCGAGCAGCTGCTGTCCGTGGTCGGCGCGTCCGAAGCGTTGCACGCCTGGGCCTCCGGCAGCGACGTCGACGAGTCGAAGCCCGCGCCGGACCTCCTGGACGTGGCACTGCACAAGGTCTCGGGATCGTCGGCGCTGGTGGTGGGTGACACCATCTGGGACATCGAGGCGGCGCACCGACGCTCCTATCCGTGCCTGGCGGTCCTCACCGGTGGTGTCTCGTCCGCCCAGCTGCGCCAGTCAGGGGCCATCGAGGTGTTCGCCGCTCCGGGCGACATCGCCGAGCAGCTCGACCGGGTGTTGCGCTTCGTGACGACGGGTCGGGCTCACCAGGCGTCGGGCGCCTCGATCTGAGCACCCCCGAGCTCGTCGCGGACCACGGCGAAGGCGAGCCCGGGCGGGTACCCCTTGCGGGCCAGCATCCCGACCAGGCGTCGGGTCGCGGTCGTGGTGTCGACCCGTGCCACCGAGCGCAGCTTCTTGCGGACCAGGGCACGCGCCGCCGCCTCCTCGTCGTCCGGGTCGATCTCGTCGAGCGCTCCCCGCGCGGTCTCGTCGTCGACGCCCTTGCGCCGCAGCTCCTGGGCGAGGGCCCGCCGGGCCAGCCCCTTGCCCCCTCCATTGGCCCCACCGTTGGCCGCGCCCCGGCTGGCCACCCAGGACCGGGCGAACGCGTCGTCGTCGACCAGACCGACCTCCTCGAACCGGTCGAGCAACCGTGCGGCCACGTCGTCGGGGACGTTCTTCTTCGCCAGCCTCGTCGCCAGCTCCTGGCGGGTGCGGGCCTGACCGGTCAGCTGGTCGAGCAGGACCTTGCGGGCCACCGACTCCGCGTCGGCCTCGGGGCCGTCGGCAACCGGGTCGGCAGGCTGGGCGTCAGAGACTCATCGACACCCACGGGGTCGGCCGGCTTCGTCGGCCTCGCCCGTCCGCCGGCTGTGTCGACCTGCGGGCCCACCCCGAGCTTCTCGAGGATCTTCTTCTCCAGCTCGTTGGCGAGGTCCGGGTTGTCCTTGAGGAAGCTCCGGGAGTTCTCCTTGCCCTGGCCGAGCTGGTCGCCCTCGTAGGTGTACCAGGCACCGGCCTTGCGGACGAGACCCGCCTCCACGCCGACGTCGATCAGGCCGCCCTCACGGGAGATGCCCTTGCCGTACATGATGTCGAACTCCGCCTGCTTGAACGGCGGCGCCACCTTGTTCTTCACGACCTTGATCCGGGTCCGGTTGCCGACCATCTCCTGGCCGTCCTTGAGCGTCTCGATCCGGCGCACGTCGAGCCGCACCGAGGAGTAGAACTTCAGGGCGCGACCGCCGGAGGTGGTCTCCGGGCTAGCCGAACATCACGCCGATCTTCTCGCGCAGCTGGTTGATGAAGATCATGGTGGTGTTGGAGTTGTTGAGGGCGCCGGCCATCTTGCGCAGCGCCTGGCTCATCAGGCGGGCCTGGAGGCCGACGTGGCTGTCGCCCATCTCGCCCTCGATCTCGGCGCGGGGCACGAGTGCGGCGACCGAGTCGATGACGATCAGGTCGAGCGCACCGGAACGGATCAGCATGTCGGCGATCTCGAGCGCCTGCTCACCGGAGTCGGGCTGCGACACCAGGAGCGCGTCGGTGTCGACACCCAGCGCCTTGGCGTAGTCGGGGTCGAGCGCGTGCTCGGCGTCGATGAAGGCGACGATGCCGCCGGCCGTCTGGGCGTTGGCCACGGCGTGCAGCGCGACCGTCGTCTTGCCGGAGGACTCCGGACCGTAGATCTCCACCACCCGGCCGCGCGGGAGGCCGCCCAGGCCGAGCGCGACGTCGAGCGCGATCGAGCCGGTCGGGATCACCTCGAGCGGCGCCCGGGTCTCGTCGCCCAGCCGCATCACCGAGCCCTTGCCGAACTGCTGCTCGATGTTGGCGAGCGCGGCGTCGAGGGCCTTCTCGCGGTCTCCACCAGCCATGGTTGTCCGTCCCATCTGTCTCTTCTGTCTCTTGTCGATTCCGCTCGGACGCTAGACCGGACCGCCGACACACCCGGACCAGGGCCCGGATGCCTGGGGACAACGTCGACCAGCGCATCACCTGTGCACACAATCTAGCCCGAACACGTGTTCGATCCCGGTACGACGTCCCGGCGTGTCGGCGAGCTTCTGCCAGGTCACGAAGGTTAGGCAGGCAGCAGCACCAGGAACCGGCAGCCGGCAGCCTCGTTCTCGACCGCGACCGTGCCCCGGTGCGCCTCCACGATGCCCTTGACGATGGCCAGCCCGAGCCCGGCGCCGCGCCTGCCCGCCGCTTCCTCCGGCTCCGGCGTCCGCGCGGCGCCCCCTTGCCAGGCCACGTCGAAGACCCGGGCCATGTCCTCGCCGGCGATCCCCCCGCAGCCGTCGACGACGCTGAGCTCGACGCCGTCGGGCACCGCCCGGCCGCGGATCTCGACCGCGCCGTCGGCGGGGGTGTGCCGGATCGCGTTCATCACCAGGTTGGACACCACCCGGGACAGCCCGGCCGGGTCGGCGTCGACCCGGATGCCGTCCTCGACCACCCCGCCCAGGCGCACGCCGTTGCGCGGGCCACCGGGTCGGCACCCGCGATGGCCTCGCTGACCAGGTCGCCGACCACCACGGGCTCCAGCGTCAGGCTCAGCACGCCGGCGTGGATCCGGGACAGCTCGAAGAGGTCGTCGACCATCCGCACCATCCGGTCCACCTCGGCCCGGATCTGCCGGTGGTAGCGCGCCGGGTCGTCGGCCATGCCGTCCTCGAGCGCCTCGGTCATCGCGCGCATCCCGGCCAGCGGCGTACGCAGGTCGTGGGAGACCCAGGAGACCAGCTCGCGTCGCGACTCCTCCAGGCGCGCCTCGCGCGCGCGGGACTCCGCGAGCTTCTCGCTGGTGCGCGCCAGCTCGTCGGAGAGTGCCTGCAGCTCGGCTGGGCCGCGATCCGCGGACACGAAGCGGCCGCTCTCGCCGAACCCCCGAGCGTCCTCGCGCAGCGACCGCGACCACCGGACGAGCGCCGCCCCGACCCCCATCGCGAACACGACGGCGACCACTCCGGCGACGAGCGACACGAGCAGGACCACCTCGAAGTCGTGGTCGGAGAGGAACATCGCGTGGGCGGTCCCGACGATCCCGGCCACGACCGCAGCCACCGCGACCACGGCGACGCCGGTGATCTGCAGCGAACAGCGACCGGCGGCGCAGGAGCCAGGCCACGACACCAGCCCAGCAGCCCGACGCCGCCGGCCCAGGCGGCGGCGATCAGGACGATCTGCACCTGGTCGCTCACGCCGCCGCCTCCCAGCGGTAGCCGACGCCCCACACGGTCACCAGCCGCAGCGGGCGGGTCGGGTCGCCCTCGACCTTCTCGCGCAGCCGGCGCACGTGCACGGTCACCGTCGACTGGTCGCCGAACGACCAGCCCCACACCTGCTCCAGCAGCTCGTCGCGGGAGTACGCCATGCCGGGGTGCGCGACCAGGAAGCGCAGCAGGTCGAACTCGCGGCCGGTCAGCGACAGCCGTTCGCCGCCCGAGGTCGCGACGTGCTGGTCGCTGTCGACCACGAGGTCGCCGTCGGTGAGGCGCTCCGCGGGCCGAGTCCGCTCCCCCGCCCGGCGCAGCACCGAGTCGACCCGCAGCACCAGCTCGCGCGGGCTGAACGGCTTGGTGACGTAGTCGTCGGCGCCGCGCTCCAGCCCGACCACCCGGTCGGTCTCGCCGCCCAGCGCGGTCAGCATGATCACCGGCACGTCGCCGCCTCGCGCAGCCGGCGGCACACCTCCAGCCCGTCGATGCCCGGCAGCATCAGGTCGAGCACGACCAGGTCGGCCGGCGCCTCGCGCATCGGCGCAGGGCGTCCTCGCCGTCCGCCGCCTCGACGACGTCGTGCTCGGTGCGCGCGCAGGTAGGACACGACCACCTCGCGCACGGTGTGGTCGTCGTCAACGACCAGGACGCGCGCCATGGCTCCTCCTCGTCCTGCGCCGGCCGCCGAACGCGATCGTCAGACCGCACTGCCACCAAGGTTAGTCCGGCGACGAGCAGCCAGCCGGCGCCGTAGTTGCGGTCCAGCAGCGTCGGGTTGTCGGGGCGGGCGCCGAACCGGCCGAGGACCGGGACGGCGAGCAGGGTCACCGAGCCCGAGCACCACGAACCCGACAGCGGCCGGGGCTCGACCGAGCGGCGGCAGCCGCCGGACCACGAGGCAAAAAGCAGCAGGACGAGCACCGAGCAGCACCAAGTCGTGCAGGACCACCCCGCCGACCAGCCAGGTGCCGATGGACACCAGGTCGTCGAACGGGTCGTCGAGCAGCAGGAACGCGCCGTACGCAACCGCCAGCGACGGCCGACAACGGCGAGCAGCAGCCGGGTCATGCAGAGCACCTCCAGCCGCTGACCCACTTGGTCTGCAGCACGCCGGGCCGGTTGGGCGCGATGATCCGGCACGGGTAGCCGTGGTCGATGGCCAGCGGCTCGCCGTCGAGCGCCAGCGCCAGCAGGGTCCGGTCGTCGTCGGCGAAGTTCGCCGGCAGGGTGGACTCGTCGAAGGCGCCGCGGGTCTGGAGCGACGTCACGCACGACGTCGCTGCCGGCCGGCGCGTCGACCAGGTCGAGCAGGTCGCGCACCCGGACTCCGGTCCACGCCCCGCGCGGCGCTCCAGCCCTCGACGCAGGCGATCGGCAGGTCCTCGGTGGTCTGCGGCATGGCCTCGCAGCTCGTCGCGAGTCAGCGCCACCTCGCGGTCGCCGTACTCGACGCGTGAGCCGGTAAGCCCGGACTGGTGGCGGCGGACGACGACGTCGGCCGCCCGGGCGGTGCTTGTTGATCGGGATGCCGCCGGGTCCGTCGCCGGACCGGACGCCGAGCACCGACACGCGGCGCAGCAACGGCACGGTGCTGCCGGCGGTGGCGAGCACGGCGACCCCGGCCGCCAGCCAGGTGGTGCGCAGCAGCCCGCGCCGCGACAGCACGCCCGGCTCGACGGCGCTGCGGTCGGTCATGGCCGGTGTCGTCGACGTCCGCGCCGAGCGCGTCCCGCATGATCGGCAGCTTCACCGCGATGTGGACGACGAGCGCGCCGATCGCGACCCAGGCGACGGCGTAGTGGGTGGACCGGAAGGAGAAGGCCCAGGGTACCACTGGGCGGAGTTGGCCAGCCCGGTGGCGAGCTGGAAGATCGCGGCCGCCACCAGCACCGCGATCGAGGCCGCTCGGCCGCCGTGCGAGGGCCAGCCGGCGGAGCCGCCGAGGGGCGGCCGCGCGAACAGCTTCGGGTAGACCGACCACAGCTTGACCAGCAGCAGCGGCACGCCGCCGTGCCGGTGATGACGTGCAGTCCCTGGGTGACCCGGTAGCCCCAGGCCGGGCTGGTCGGGAACGGGACCGGCAGGGACGGCGAGCCTGGGCCGTAGTGGCTGATCAGCCCGGTCACGAAGCAGACGCCGAAGCAGATGCCGAGCCAGAGCCCGACCCGGGCGGCCACGGCGGGCTGCGCAGCCGGGAGGTGAAGTCGGCCTCGGCCGGCAGCGCGCAGCCGGCTCATCGCTCGCTTGCCAGGACCGCGAACCAGCGGCCTGCGTACGTGGTGGGTGCGCAGCAAGCCGGCAGGCCGGCCGCGGCCGCCGACCGCGTCCGATCGCGTCGACGCCGACGACCGCCCAGGGGAACGGCCGGCTGGTCGCCGCGCGCGGTGCGGAGCGCCAGGCTCGACGGGTGTCGACGCCGGTACCCGGCGGCGCCAGGTCGACGACCACCCGGCCGTCGCGGGCGCGAGCAGCTCGGCCGCCCGGCGCGAGCAGGGCGACCGGGTCGCCGCCGATGCCGATGTTGCCGTCGGCGAGCAGCGCGGTCTCCCAGCGACCCTCGCCCGGGCAGCGGCGAGAACACGTCGCGCCGCAGCGCCGCGACGCCCCGCTCGCGGGCCTGCCGGACCGCCTCGCCGACGACGTCGATGCCGAGCACGCTGTGGCCCTGCGGCCATCAGGTGCGCGCTCATCCGGCCCGGCCCGCAGCCGACGTCGAGGGTGTGGCCCGACGCAGTGGCGAGCAGGGCGCGGTCGGCGGCGTCGGCCTCGCGTGCGCCAGTCGCCCGACCGGCAGCGGAGCCGGTGCCGTCGTCGAGCCCGATCACGTGGCAGTCGTCGCCGCGCAGGGCCTGCGCTGAAGACCTGGGCGAACGGCCCGCTCGGTCGACGACTGCGGCGGTCATCGCCGGCACCTGCCCATCGCGACCAGGCGGCGGCGAACCGGCCGTCCGGCGCCTCGTCCGCGACCGCCCCGGCGTCCGTCGACGGTGTCGACGTCGCGCAGGCGCGGGTGCGGTGCCGACGGCCAGCCCACGTCGCGCAGCGCCGCCCGGGTGCGGCGCGCCGGTGTCCGGCGTCGACATGGGTACGCCGGCGAGCACGGCTGCGTCCGCCGGGTCGCGCAGCGCGAGCACCCACCAGCCGCCGTCCTCCGCCGGCCCGAGCACGGCGTCGTGGTCGTCCAGCCCGGCCGCGACCGCGCGCAAGCAGGTCCGCGGTGACCTGCGGGGTGTCCATGCCGATCTGGACGCTCGGGCCGCCGGTACGCCGACCCACCTCGGCGTGGGCGGCGGCCAGCCGCGTCGCCGAAGCTCGTCGCCGACCTGCTCGAAGACCGACCAGCCCGCAGAGCGCACCTGCGATCTCGTCGGCCTCGCGCCGCGTCGGTCGAGGTCCCCGGTCAGGGCGAGGTGGCAGCGGTCGCGGCGCGAACGCGCGTCGCGCAGGCGTCGAGGGTGTCGAGCAGGGCGGCCGCCGCGAGGTCGGCGGCGGCCGCCATCCCGATCGTCGGCGCCGAGCCGGGTCTTCGCCAGGCCGGCGACCGGCGCCTTGGCGACGACCAGGCACTGGGCCGCCGGCCGGCCCTCATGCGAGCACCCGCCAGAAGTCGCGGGCGGTCCGCACCGTGCCCCGGACCGAGCCGGACACCTTGGACCGGGTGCCCGGCGGCGCGCGGGTGGTAGGCCACGTCCCGCTCGGCGATCCGCCAGCCCGCCCGGGTCGCCTTCTGCAGCAGCTCCACCGGGTAGCCGAACCGCCGGTCCTCGACGCCCAGGGCCAGCAGGTCGTCGCGGCGGCAGACCCGGATCGGCGCGATGTCGTTGGCCGGGCAAGCCGCGCCGGCGCAGCAGCCGCGACGACGAGCCGGTTGCCGGCCCGCGCGTGCCACGGCCAGACGCCGCGCGCGACCGGGCGGCGCCGGCCGACGGCGAGGTCGGCGCGGCCGGACCGGACGTCGTCGAGCAGCGGCAGCAGCTCGTGCGGGTCGAAGGAGCCGTCGCCGTCCATGAACGCGACGTACTCACGGGTGGCGGCGACCAGCCCGGCGTGCACGGCGGCGCCGTACCCGGGCACCTGCTCGGTCGACCACGCGCGCGCCCGAGCGTGTCGCGCCACGTCGGCGGTGCCGTCGGTCGATCCGTTGTCGACGACGATGACCGCGAACGCCGCCGGCACCGCGCGGGAGCAGGTCGCGCAGCGCGGCCGCCTCGTCCCGGCACGGGAGGACCAGGTCGCAGACGGCGTCCATGTCGTCACGCGTAGGGAGCGGTCGGACGCGCCCGTGCGCCGGTCAACCCTTACGAAGCCGTGACGTCACCGGCCGCTGCAGCGGTACGGCCGGTCGCCAGACCTAGGCTCGCGAGCATGGCCACGACCGCAGGTGACCCGCGGACACCCGGTCGCGCGCGCGCCGCACCCGTGGGTCGGGCTCGGCGCGGCCCTGCTGCTGGTGCTGGCCGCCGTCGTCGTCCCGCGAGCTGACCGGCTGGGACGTGCACGCCCGTCCGAACCTGCCGGCGCGCGTGCCGCCGCTGCACGGACTCGTGGGACCCAAGCTGCTCGGGCCCGGCACGCGTGCCGGCGCTGCGTGCTCGCTGCCCTCGGCGTGGCGGTACGCCGTCGCCCTGGCGGAGCCGGCTGCCGCTGGCGGCGCCTGCTGCTGGTCGTCGTACGTCGCGGGGCTGGCCTGGCTGCTCGCGCTCGCACTGGTCGACGGCCGAGCCGGGATCTCGCGGGTGCTCGGCACACGGCTACGAGTACCTCGGACCGCCCGCGACGTCGACGACGTGCCGGCCATGCTCGACGGAGTTCGTCGACCGGATCCCGGATCTCACCCACGGACAACTGGGTCACCCACGTCGCCGGCCACCCGCCGGGCGCGCTGCTGTTCTTCGTCGCGCTGGTCCGGCTCGGGCTCGGTGGCGACTTCGCCGCCGGGCTGGTCGTCACCCTGATCGCGGCCACGACCGCGCCCGCCGTCCTGGTCACGCTGCGCGCGCTCGGCGCCGAGGCCGTGGCCCGCCGCGCCGCGCCGTTCCTCGTGCTCGGGCCCGCCGCGGTGTTCATGGCGGTGTCGGCGGACGCCGTGTTCGCCGCCGTCGCGCGCCTGGGGGCTGGCCGCCCTCGCGCTCGGCGCGACCCGGCCGACCGCGACCGGCGACGCGTCGGCGTGGTCGGTGCTCGCCGGCCTGCTGCTCGGCTGCTGCGTGCTGCTGTCCTACGGCCTTGCCCCTGCTCGGCCCGCTCGCGCTCGCCGTCCTGGTCGCGGCCCGATCGTGGCGGCCGCTCCCGGTCGCGGCGCTGCGCGCGCGGCGGCTCGTGTCGTGCTGGCCTTCGCGGCGCTCGGCTTCGCTGGTGGGAGGCCTACCCGGTGCTGACACGACCGCTACTGGGACGGCATCGCCGCCGACCGGCCGGCGTCGTACTGGCTGTGGGGCAACCTGGCCGCCCTGGCCTTCAGCGCCGGGCCGCTGCTCGGCGCCGGGCTGGCGCCACCTGGTCGCGGCGACGCGATCGGGCCGACCGCGTCGGTGCTCCTGCTCGTCGCGGCGCCGCTGCGCTCACCGTCGTGCTCGCCGACCTGTCCCGGATGAGCAAGGCCGAGGTCGAGCGGATCTGGCTGCCGTTCGTGCCGTGGCTGCTGCTCTCGACCGGCGCTGCTGCCCGAGCGCTGGCGGCGCTGGGGGCTGGCGGCTCCAGGTGGTGCACGGCGCTGGTCGTGCAGCACCTGCTCTACACGAGCTGGTGATCGCTCAGCCCACGCAGCGGCGCCGTGGCGAACGCCGGCAGCCCGTCCTCGGGCGCCACCTCGGCCGCGAAGCCCGAGCTCGCCTCCGGGCGCGCTCGGGCGAGGCGACGATGTGCCGGACGTCGCCGAGCCGGTAGCCGCCGGTCACCTCGGGCGCGAGGTCCGACGCCGGTGCCGCCGGCGACCAGGCCCGGCCACCTCGCCGATCGAGACCGGCTCGCCGGAGCAGACGTTGTAGGCGCGGACATCACCGGCGATCTCGGTCCTGCGTGACCGATCGCAGCGCCAGCACGTTGGCGCGCGCCACGTCGGCGACGTGCACGAAGTCGCGCATCTGGCCGCCGTCCTCGAAGACCTGTCGGCGGCTCGCCGCGCTCGAGCGACGAGCGGAACATCGCCGCGACGCCGGAGTACGGCGTGTCCCGCGGCATGCCCGGCCCGTAGACGTTGTGGTAGCGCAGCGCGACGGCGGCCGCGTCGGCCTGCCGGACCCAGGCCGACGCGTAGTGCTCCTGGGCCACCTTGCTGGCGGCGTAGCTGCTCCGCGGGTCGAGCCGGGCGTCCTCGTCGACCGGCGCCCAGTCCAGGGTGCGCGCCGCAGACCGGGCAGTGGTTGTCGAAGTCGCCGGCCGTCCAGCGCGGCCGCGCGCCGCGGCGGCGGGCGCTGGTCGCCGTGCTCGGGGCAGGCGTAGCGGCCCTCGCCGTACACCACCATCGAGGAGGCCAGCACCAGCCGGTCGACGCCGGCCTCGTGCATCGCGGCCAGCAGCGCGGCGGTGCCGAGGTCGTTGTGGGCGGCGTACGCCGGGCAGGTCGGCCGACCCGTGACGCCCGCGCCGACCACGGCGGCCTGGTGGCAGACCACGTCGACGCCGTCGAGCAGGTCGGCCCACGCGTCGGCGTCGCGGACGTCGAGCCGGTGGGTGCCGCGGCGGCGGCGTCGCCCGCGCCGTGCGCCTGCGGCAGCATCAGGTCGACCCGCACGACCTCGTGCGCCGGCGTCCTCCAGCGCCGCGCAGACCGCGCCGCCGATGAAGCCGGCCGACCCGGTGAGCAGGACCCTCACGGGATCTCGTAGGTCAGGTCGATGCCGTCGGCCCAGGTCGAGCAGGCGCAGCCGTCCGGGTCCGGGCAGCTCGGCGACGGCGTCGGCCAGCAGGCCCCGGAGCCGCTCGAGGTTCTGCGCGAACAGCGCGAACACCTCCTCCTGGCCGACGCCGGCCCCGGCCTCGACCCCGGCGTCCATGTCGGTCACCAGCGCGATCGCGGCGTAGCACTGCCGCATCTCGCGGGCGAGGACGGCCTCGGGGTGCCCGGTCATGTTGATCAGCGACCAGCCCTGCGCGGCGTAGTGGACGCGACTCGGCGCGGGTCGAGAACCGCGGCCCCTCGATCACCACCATGGTGCCGCCGGTCTTCACGGTTCCGTCGGCGGCGGCGACGGCGGCCGACAGCCGGGCGCAGTACGGGTCGGCGAACGGCACGTGCACCGCCCCGGTCTCGACGAACGTCTGCGACCCGGCCGAGCGTGCGGTCGACCAGCTGGTCGGGGACGACCACGTCGCCGGGAGCGACATCGGCGCGCAAGCCCACCGACCGCGCACGGCGCCAGGACCTGGCGGACGCCGAGCGAGCGCAGCGCCCAGAGGTTGGCGCGGTAGTTGATGCGGTGCGGCGGGAACTCGTGCCTGGGGCCGTGCCGGGGCAGGAACGCGACCCGGCGCCCGGCGACGGTGCCGACCGAGACCGGCGCCGAGGGAGCGCCGTACGGCGTCTCGATCCGGTGCTCCTCCGGTCCGTCCAGGAAGGAGTAGAAGCCGCTCCCGCCGATGACGGCCACGTCCGCGATCATGCGTCCACCCTGTCGGACCCCGGCTGGTCGGCCGGCGCGGGCCGTCCGCCGACCCAGGCGGCGAGGAGTACGACGACCGCGAGCGCCGAGGACGCCGCAGCGAGGGCCGGGTACCCCCAGCCGCCGACGACGACGCCGGCCAGCGCACCGGCCACGGCAGCGGTCAACCCCATGATCAGGTCGGCGGCGCCCTGGACGTCGGTGCGCGCCTCCAGTGGTGAGTTGTCGGTGATCATCGTGGATGCGGCAACGGTCGCGAAGGACCAGCCGAGTCCGAGCAGGAACAGTCCCGCGAAGATCTGCCACGAGCTGCCCTCGGGTGCCTGCGAGCACATGAAGAGCGAGACCAGCAGGATCAGGCCACCCGCGAACAGGACCGGCGCGCGTCCGACCTGGTCGGCGAGCCAGCCGACCACGGGCGAGAACGCGAACATCCCGAGCACGTGCACGCTGATCACGATCCCGATGATCCGGAGCTCGGCGCCGCCGTGCTCCATGTGCAGCGGCGTCATCACCATCACCGCGACCATCGCGGCATGCGCGCCGGCGAGACCGGCGATCGCACCCGCCAGTGCCGGTCGGGCGCGTACCGACGAGGCCACCCGGCCCCACGACGTACTGCCGGCCCGCGGCAGCGGATCGTCCGCCAGATCCCGGGCGGTGAGCAGCGGGTCGGGGCGGAGGAAGACGCCGACCACGACGGCGGCCGCAAGCATCCCGACGCTGGCCAGGGCGAACGGGCCGGTCAGCTCGGGGATCCCGAGGCGCTCGGCCACGGTCGCGGACAGCCCGGTGAGGTTGGGCCCGGCGACCGCCCCGATCGTGGTTGCCCACACGACCGTCGACAGCGCCCGGGCGCGGGTCCGCGCGGGCGCCAGGTCGGTGGCGGCGTAGCGTGCACTGCTGTTGGCCGCGGTGCTGGATCCCAGCAGGGCGGCCCCGAACAGCAGCAGCGGCATCGAGTCGACAACGCCGGCCACCACGGCCAGGACGGCGCCCACCGAGCCGGTGCAGGTAACCGGTGACCAGGCCGAACCGTCGACCGCGGAGCGACATCAACCGGGCAAGGACGTAGGACATCAAGGCCGCGCCCAGCACCTGGAAGGTCTGGGCCAACCCTGCCTGCGCCTCCGAGCCCGAGACTTCCTTGGCCAGCAGCGAGGCGGTGGCGATGCCGATGGTGATGCCGACGGCGCCCACCGCCTGGGCGCCCACCAGGGTGCCGATGGTGCGGCGCTGGATCCGGTCGACGTCGAGCGCCGTGGGGGCGTCGCTCATCGCTCGACCGGCGGGAGCTCCAGAACCGTCCACACGGCGCGCCAGACCTCCTTGGGCGAGACACCCGCGTCCAGGGCCTCTCTCGCTGTCCGGCTGCCGAGCTCACCGATGACGTACTGCTGCGACCAGGCCCGGGCGTACGTCGGCCCCAGGGCCGCCTCCAGCCGCGCCCAGAACTCGGTGTGTCTCATCGGGGGTGTCTCATCGGGGGTGCCTCATCCGCGCCCCGTCACCGGCGTCTCGCGGCCACGCCCAGCCAGGTCTCGCCACGCAGCCCGTCGCCCCGCGCGACGTGGGTGACGTCCCAGCCGGCGGCGTCGAGCACCTCGCGAAGTGGACCCTCCCGCCAGAACGTGAAGTGCCTCGGCGCACCGACGTTGCCGTGCGTGGAGAACCGGGCGCCGTCGCCCTCCTTGACCGAGAGGTGCAGCAGTCCGCCGGGCCGGGTCACCTCGGCCAGCCGGTCCACCACGGTGGGGAAGTCCTCGCGTCTGACGTGCACGAGCGAGGCCGCGGCCCAGACCCCGTCGTACGCCGCGTCCCGGGTGGGGTCGGCCAGGTCGTCGGCCAGCGGATCGACGACATCGGCCTCGAACCCCTGGGAGCGCAACCGGGTGACGAAGCCCGGAGTGATGTCCGTGCGACGAACGGACAGGCCGGCCTCCTCGAGTGCCCGCGCGTCCCTGCCCGGCCCGGTTCCGACCTCCAGCACCCGAGCGCCCGCGGGCAGCGCCGCTACGAACTCCTTGATGGCTGCCCCCACCTGCTCCGGCATCTCGTGCGTGGCCCCGCTGTAGTCCTCCACGAAGGAGTCGTAGGACGCAACGGTGACCCGCTTGGTGATGTGGGAGACGTCGTGGGCGTGGTGCACCACGTCATGAAGGTGGTAGCGGGCCAGGGTGTCGACCGTGAACTCGTCGCCGTTGCTGCGGAAGCCCCGCCGCTCCCACTGGTCGTCGGCCACCGACTCGTAGACGCTCGCAACGGCGTCGGCCTCGGCGACGACCTCCTCCGCCACGTTGACCGGCTTCTGCGAGCCGTAGTCGCCGTCGACCGCTGCCTGGTCCTGGTCCCAGTTGTCGAACGTCGGTGCGTCCTCGCCGAGCATCTGGCGGACCCTTTGGGCGAAGAGGCGGTTGACGTCGCGGACATGGCAGGCGTACTCGAGTGGGGACCACACGTTCGGGGCCGGTCGGACGGCGGCGTCCTCGGTCTCCAGGACCACCGCCCAGAGGGTCGCGTTGTCCCGGAGCGCCCCGGGGATCCGCTGGCGGTCCACGCCCGGCGCGTCGAACCCGCACTCGCGGCAGGGGCGTGCAAGGACCCAGGTCCAGTCCTTGGTGTCGGGGTCGATCGTCATGCGGTCATCCTGTCAGGCGTGGTGGGGACCGGCCTACGGGGATCCTGCCAACGTCGGCCAAGATGACGCCATGAAGATCCGTGCGGCCGAGGATGCCGATCTCTCCGGGATCGCGGCGATCTACGACCACGAGATCGGCACCGGGGTCGCCACGTTCGACCTGGCGCCGCGGCCGCTCTCGGCCTGGCGCGCAGCCCTGGAGAGCACCGCCCCCGGTGACCACTTCCTCGTCGCCGAGGACGACGAGGAGGCGATCGCCGGCTTCGCGTACTCGTCGGCGTACCGGCTCAGGGCGGGATATCGGTACACCCGGGAGACGGCGCTCTACCTCGCCCGCGGCGCACAGGGACAGGGCCTGGGTCGCACGATGTACGACGACCTGTTGCGATGGCTGGTCGCCGACGGCATCCACCTGGCCGTCGCCGTGATCGCGCTCCCGAACCCCGCCAGCCGGGCGCTGCATCGGGCGTGCGGCTTCGAGGAGGTCGGCGTGATGCGCGACGTGGGCCGGAAGTTCGACAAGTGGGTCGACACGTTGTGGGTGCAGAAGGTGCTCACGTGAGCAGCAGCTGGTCGAGCCGCCGGCGAACGATCACCATCCCGACCACGCCCATGATCACGAGGTAGACCACCGAGACCGCGGAACCCCACGACAGCGCTCCGGTCGTGAGCTCGCGGCACAGGAGCACTCCCCGGTAGAGCGGCGTCGCCTCGACCACCCAGCGCAGGACGCCCTCGAAGGCCGTCACCGGGAAGAAGGTGGCGGAGAACAGGAACAGCGGCAGTTGGACCAGGGTGATCTTGTCGAAGTCCTGCCAGCTCGTCATGTATGTCGTCAGCGCCATGCAGACCGCCGCGAACGCGAAACCGATCAGCAGCGCGGCCGGCAGCGCGAGCAGCGCCCACCACGAGTCCACGAGACCCATCGCGGTCATCACGACCAGGAACGCCGCAGAGTAGGTGCCGCCACGAAGCAGGCCCCACGTGATCTCGCCCCGCGCGATGTCGCTCGTGCTCAGTGGAGTGGCGAGCATCTGGTCGTAGAGCTTGTTGTACTTGAGCTTGAAGAAGAACGAGTACGTCGACTCGATCAGGGCGCCGTTCATGGCCGACGCCGCGAGCATCGCCGGGGCGACGAACTCGGCGTACGGGATCGCTTCGCCGTTGAACTCGAAGGAGGTGATGAGCTGGCCGACCCCGATCCCGATCGAGAACAGGTAGAAGATCGGCTCGAGGAACCCGGTGATGAACAGCTTCCAGTACCGGCGGTAGACCACGTAGTTTCGCAGCACCAGCAGACCGGTCGCCTGCGCCGGCCCCAACGGGGCAGGGATGACCGCGGCCACTCAGACCACCAGCCTCTGCCGCAGGCCGACCACCGCGGCCCGCCAGCCGACCACGACGAGCACTGCCAGGTAGGCGATGTTGATGGCCGCAGTGGACCAGTCGACCGTGTCCAGGCAGAACATGCGGGAGAGGTTGACGCCGTGCCACAACGGGGTCAGCCGGGCGACCCACTCCAGGACCGGGCCGAGGTTGGAGATCGGGAAGAAGGCACCGGAGAAGAGGAAGAGGGGGAAGATGCCGAGCCGGAACAGCACGCCGAAGGCGTCCTCGGACTTGATCCGGACCGTGAAGGAGTAGATCAGCGCAGCGAACGCCATCCCGACCAGCACCTGCGCCCCGAACGCCAGGAACGGGCCCCACCAGGTCGCAAAGACCCCGAACGGCGCGAGCGCCACCATGAAGACGGCGCACGTGGTCACCAGCCGGAAGAAGACGAAGAGCAGGTGCGCGGTGACGACGTGCCTGATCTGGAGCGGGCTGGCGATCATGGCGTAGTAGGCCTTGTGCCACTTGATCATGCCCATCACCGGGTAGGTGACCTCGCCGACGGCGACCTGCATCGCGTGTGCGGCGACCAGGCCGGGAACGACGAAGGCCAGGTAGGACGTGGCTCCCTCGAGCTCGGCGGGGTCACCCGTGATGTAGCCGCCGAGGAGCACCCCCATGGCAAGGACGTAGAAGATCGGCGAGAGGAACGAGGTGATGACCGAGCCCCGCCAGGTGCGCTTGTAGACCGTCCACCAGTAGTCGAACTGCCGCCCGACTCCCTCGCCGATGGGCAGGCCCACCGGCCGGACGTGAGCTTCGTACGTCGACATCAGTCGACCAACGTCCGGCCGGTCAGATGCAAGAACACGTCCTCGAGGGTGGACCTGCGGACGAGCACGGCCACCGGCTCCAGCCCCCGCTCGTGGGTCTTCGCGATGACCTCCTCGCCGTCCTCGCTGTAGACGAGAAGCCGGTCGGGCAGCACCTCCACCCGTTCGCCGAGGTCGGAGATCTTCTCGGCCAGCCGCTCGTGCTCCCCGACGCCGAAGCGGAGCTCGGCGACCTCGCGCGTGGAGTGCGCGCGAATCAGCGCCAGCGGGGAGCCCTCGGCGACGATGAGGCCCTTGTCCATCACGACCAGCCGGTCGCAGAGCTGCTCTGCCTCATCCATGTAGTGCGTGGTGATCACCAGGGTCACGCCGTCCTGCTTGAGCCGGAACAGCTTGTCCCACAGCACGTGGCGGGCCTGCGGGTCGAGGCCGGTGGTCGGTTCGTCGAGCAACAGCAGGTCGGGCCGGTTGATCAGCGACCGGGCGATGGTGAGCCGGCGCTTCATGCCGCCCGAGAGGTCGTCGACCTTGCTCTTCGCCTTCTCGGCGAGCTGGACGAACTCCAGCAGCTCGTCGACCCGTTCGCTGACCTCGGCCTTGGGGATGCCGAAGTAGCGGCCGTAGATGAACAGGTTGTCGCGGACGTTGAGCTCGTTGTCGAGCGTGTCCTCCTGCGGGCACACCCCGAGCCGGGCGCGGATGGCCGGGCCGTCGATGGCCGGATCCAGCCCGAAGATGCGCAGCTCGCCGGCGGTGACCGGCGAGACCGCGGCGACCATCCGCATGGTGGAGGACTTGCCGGCGCCGTTGGGGCCGAGGAAACCGAACGCCTCGCCGCGTCGTACGTCGACGTCGATGCCCTTGACTGCCTCGAACTCCCCGAAGGACTTGCGCAGGTCACGCGCCGAGATCATGGACTCGCTCACGTGGAGCAACCCTACAAACGTCCACCGACATCCTCATCCCGTTATCGGCTCCGAACGCCGACGGTGCGGTAGCGTCCCGCCGCATGCCGCGCACGCGGGTCCCGGAGCGGACTGTGATCCTGGTCGAGGGAACGAGCGACCAGGCCGCTGTGCTCACCCTGGCCGCGCGGCTCGGGCGCGAACTCGCCGGGGAGGGCGTCCTGGTGGCCGCGACCGGCGGCGCCACGAACATCGGCCGTCATCTCGAGCGGCTCGGCCCGCGCGGGCTCGACGTCCGCGTCGCTGGGTTGTACGACGTCGCCGAGGAGCGCTTCGTCCGCAAGGGCCTCGAGCGGGCCGGGTTCGGCACCGCCTCGTCGCGGACCGACCTCGAAGCGCTCGGCTTCTTCGCGTGCACCGAGGACCTCGAGGACGAGCTGATCCGGGCCCTGGGAGTCGACGCGGTCCTGGCCGTCATCGAGCGTCGCGGGGACATGCCTGCCTTCCGGATCCTCCGGCGCCAGCCCGCGCACCGGGAGCGCAGCGATGCTCAGCGGCTGCGCCGCTTCCTGGGCACCACCAGCGGACGCAAGGTCGAGTACGCCGCACTCCTGGTGGAGGCGCTGGACCTCGCAGCGCTTCCCCGGCCACTCGAGCTCCTCCTGCGGGCGACCGGGTCGGGCCGCTAGCTCGGGATCGCCTCACCCGGCGAGCAGCAACACGTCCGCCACGTAGATCTCGCCGATGCTGGTCGCTTCCGCGGGCGCGGTGATGATGTCAATGCTCGTCCCGGCCGCGGGAGGTGCGGTGGATCGGTAGAGATGTCCCGTGGGTGTGCGGGTCTCGACGGTGTGTCGAGGTCCTGGTCTGGGTCGTGCCTGCCAGCCGCGGGCCTGCTTGGCGTGGTTGCAGGCTTCGCACAGCCCTTGGGTGTTCGGGACGCTGGTCTCGCCGCCGTCCTCGACCGCGACCACGTGGTCGCGGTGCCGGACCGGGGCGTCGCACCAGGGTGTGCGACACATCGGGTCGCGCACGTCGATGAAACGCCCCATGCCGTCCGGTACGACGCGAGCGCGCGAGTCCATGGCGACGAGCTCGCCTGTCTGCGGACGCACGAAGAGTCGGCGCAGCCAGGTCTTGCACCGGGCGTCGAGACTCGCCGCCACCATCGATCTGGCCACATCGGCGGGGACCGGCCCATAGCCATCGACGTGGGCAGGTTCGGCTCCGCCGGCCAGCAGTGAGCGGTTGGTCATCACGAGGCCGACGGAGACGGGAACCTCCGGAGCCGATGTCTGGCCGGTCACTCGTTGCACCAGGGTGTCGGCCATGATCTGGCCGCGGCCCCGGGTGTCGCCCGCTGCGCGCAACGAGTCCGCGTGCTGCTTCAGGGCCGCGAACACCGCGATCCCCTGGCCGACCGGCAGCAGCGCGCTCAGGTGGGTCATCACGTCGGGGGCGGGTCGCACCGTCACCCGACGGTCGGCCTCGGCGCGTCGACGACGCTCGACGAACGAAGCCGGGTCGAGGCGGTAGGCGAGCTTCTTGATCTCGCCGACCAGCTCGCGATCGCCCATGGCTTCGATCCGGGACGGGTCTGCGGCCAGGACCCGATCGACGTACCGCCGGTCCTCCAGTGACAGACACCCTGTCTCGCGACCGACCAGCGTCGCCTTCCACTCGGTGATCCGGCCTGCCCGGAACGCCGCCATCGTGTGAGGCATCTCAGTGGTCAGGATCCTGGCCAGTCCGAGGTGCTGCTGCGCGCGGTGCGGCGACTCCCGCCGGGCAAGTGCCACCTGCGCGGCCACCCCACGGCCCTGCCGCTCGGCCGGTACGCCGGCCGCCGCCTGCTCGGCCCGCTGGGAGCTGTCGAAGTCTGCGGTGACTGTCGCCTGCGCGGCCGCGGCCGCGCACTTGAGGTCCTCCAAAGCCCGGATCAGGTCGATCCGCTCCGCGTCGCTGGCGCCCCGATCGACGTGACGCAGCGCCGTCGCCCACGCGGCCACGCTCGAGGCGTCCACGGCCGGTCCAGAGGCACCATCAGTGCCTCTGGCTGCATCGCCCACCGAGACTTCGAACATGTGTTCGATTCTAGAAGACGCCACCGACCCCGGCAAGCCTCCGCACCACATCTGTGGAGAACGGCCCAAGGCGATCCGGGGCGGATGAGTCAAGGGCGCTGGATGTAGTACTCCGTGAAGTCACGACAACGTCCGGCGCTGTCGAAGTGCATGACGAAGCAGTTCTCGTACACCCGGACCACTGGCCCGCCGGGGCTCTCGCGATACGTGGAGGTGCCAGTGGCGACGACGACGTCACCGTCGACCGCGACAGGAGAGTAGGTGGCGTCGTACGTCCCCGGATCGTCGCGGGTCGAGGCATCGTCCGAACCTGGCTCCCCCAGCCAGGACGCGACAACTGCATCCCGACCCAGGATCGGCTCGTCGTACGGGTGGTAGCGATAGACGACGTCCTCACTGAACAGCGCGCCGATGGCTTCCCGCTCGTACGACAGCCACGCTGCGACATAGCGGTCGAGCCAATCCTGGGCGGCAGTCCGATCCATGGGGTCACCGTAGTCGGCTCAGCAGCTCGACTAGGGTCCGAACATGGACCAGACTCGCCGCTGTGTTGCTCAGGATGACCCGTGGGATTCCTGATCCACGGACGAGATGCAGCGGAGTTCGGCCACGGCGAGCACCCTCTACACGAGGTGCACCAGGACTACATGGACCAGTGGGCCTCGAAACTCGTGGCGCGCGGCCCGACCCTGAGCGAGGACGGTTCGAGGCACGCGGCCCGACCCTGAGCGAGGACGGCGCGAGGCACACGGGCAGCGTCCATGTGCTCGACACCCCTGACCTGCAGGAAGCTAGGGCTTTCGCGTTCGATGAGCCTTATGCGAAAGCGGGGTGGTACTCGGAAGTCGCGGTGTCGCCCTTCGAGAGCATGATCCAGGGGACGATGTGGGATCGCCCGGTTTCCTTCGTCGACCACCAGTCGTCCTTCGCCCTTGCGTCGTGGCATCCAGTGGCCAGGACGTCCTGCCTTCGTCGACTCGTTCCGGACCGGAGTCGTCGGCCGCGATGGTGATGCCTGGGCGTTCGTTGGTCTGCTGCTCCATGACGACTCGGCCAAGATCACCGGAATGGCAGGCAGTGTGGTCGGGTCCGCCCCAGCGACGGAGGACCGGTTGCGGGAGCGACTGGCCGCGCTCCCGATCACGCACGTCGGCCTCGCTGTCCGTCGATGGAGGCAAGGCGGACGACCAAGCGACTGACCAGTTGAGTCAGCGGCCAGAGAGGAGCGACCGCACGAACCTCCGGGTAGCCGACAGGTAGGACGTAGGTGCCTCGGGTGTGGCTGTAGAGCACCCGCCAGTGCCAGTAGGCCCGGTAGGCCCAGTCGGCTCGACCCATGGTGTGGGCGTACTCGGTCACGGCGCGCACGTACCTGTCCGACGGGTTGTAGTGCCAGAGCGCCTCGGCCATGTCGCCCGGTGCGCCGTTTGCCTTCAGCAGTCGGCCGGCGGCGAGGATCGAGTCCCGGTGGCTGCTGATGTCGCCACCCGCGCCGTACACCGCCCAGGTCGACGGGAGGAACTGCATGGGCCCGCGTGCCCCGGCCGTGCTGACGCCGCGGATGCGGCCCATGCGGGTCTCGACCAGGTGGATCGCCGCCAGATAGTTCCACGGCACGCCGGTACGCCGCTCGGCAGCCCGGTAGTGGGCAAGGAGTTGCCCGGGCGGAGGCGGGGCGATGATGCGCCAGCGCGGCAGCCGCGGCTCCGGTGTGGTCATGGCGGCGAGCTGCCGACCGGCCACGACTCCGGGCCGGATAACCACCGCCGCCTGGCGAGTCAACCGACCCGTCACCGCGCGCCCGAACTCGGGACTCGCGTGGGCCAGGACACGGATCGCGTGCTGCTGGAACTCCCCGGCCTGCCGCAGATCGCCTGCCGCTGCGTCGTCGGCCCGCAAGGTCTGCACGGCGCGGTCGAGCTGGTCGGCCAGTGCCGCGGGCCCCTTCGCCGGCACTCGCGGCAGCGCGACTGCTTCCTCGCCCGGACTCGGCTGCGTCTCGGGAGACCCGGATCCGCGCGGCTCTCCCCCGTCCTCGGCGGTCGGCTCGTCCCCGCTCTCCGCGGCCGGTTCGCCGCTGCAGGACAAGGCCAGGCAGGCGGCGATCACCAGGGCGGCGGCTGCCCCTCCCGTTCGACGGAGCCTTGCGACGCGTGGCCGGTGGCGGACGTCAACCCCCGGAGCCGGAGATGTTCACCAGCCAGGTGGTCCCGAACTTGTCGGTGCACATCCCGAAGTGGTCGCCCCACGGCGCCTTCTCCAGCGGCATCAGCACCGAACCGCCGTCGGAGAGCTTGTCCCAGTAGCCGCGCAGTTCGCTCTCGTCCTCGCCGCTGAGGGACACCGTGATGTTGCTGCCCTCGGCGAGCCCCTGGCTGTTGGGAGTGTCGGCGCCCATCAGCAACAGTCCGTTCGGAGACTCCAGCTGGGAGTGCATGATCTTGTCCTTCTCGGCGGGATCCTCGGCCGCCTGGAACTCCTCGAAGGTGTTCACGGCAAGCTCACCCCCGAACACCGTCTGGTAGAACTCCATCGCCTGCCGGGCGTTGTCGCGGAACCCGAGGTACGGGTTGAGTCGAGTCGCCATTCGTCTCTCCGATCGTCGCTACGTGAGTTCGACCCTCGACCGGTGCGGCACCCAACGTCAAGGTCCTACGCTCGGCCCATGACTCGCACACACGCCCGCTCCGGTTCGCCGTACGAGTCCGCGATCGGCTTCAGCCGGGCGGTCCGGGACGGCGACGTCATCGCCGTGAGCGGAACGGCACCAGTGTGGGACGACGGGCATGTCGACCCCGACGTGACCGTGCAGGCCCGGCGCTGCTGGCGGATCGCACTGACCGCCCTCGCCGATCTCGGCGGCCGTCCCGAGGACGTCGTCCGCACCCGCCAGTACGTCGTCGACGCCGCCGACGCCGAGGCTGTCGGGGCCGTGCACGGCGAGGTCTTCGGCGAGATCCGCCCCGCCAGCACCATGGTCGTGGTCGGCGGCCTGCTCGACCCGCGCTGGCGGGTGGAGGTCGAGATCGACGCCCGGGCATCGACGCGCCAATGACGAGATGATCTCGACGCCTCCGGTGCTCGGCGACGGCTAGCCCGGAGCCCCTGTCGGCAGCATGGGAGAAGATGGGTGGGTGGCCGCCCCCCTCGATCGCTTCAGTGAGGCGACACGCACCTGGTTCGGTGCAGCCTTCGCCGAGCCCACGCCGGCGCAGGTCGGGGCGTGGGACGCCATCGGCGCCGGCCGGCACGCGCTGGTCGTCGCACCGACCGGCTCCGGCAAGACCCTGTCGGCGTTCCTCTGGTCGATCGACCGGTTGCTCGCGAGCCCGCCGCCCGACGACCGGACCCGGCGTTGCCGGGTGCTCTACGTGTCGCCGCTCAAGGCCCTGGCCGTCGACGTCGAGCGCAACCTGCGCGCGCCGCTGACGGGCATCGGGCACACGGCCGACCGGCTGGGCACCTCCGTGCCCGAGCTCCGCGTCGGCGTGCGATCCGGTGACACGTCGGCCGCCGACCGCCGCAAGCTCACGACCTCGCCGCCCGACATCCTGATCACCACCCCCGAGTCGCTCTTCCTGATGCTGACGAGCCAGGCCCGCGAGTCGCTGCGCGGCGTCGAGACGGTCATCGTCGACGAGGTGCACGCGGTCGCCGGCACCAAGCGCGGCGCCCACCTGGCGGTGTCCCTCGAGCGCCTCGACGCCCTGCTCGACCGGCCGGCCCAGCGAATCGGGCTCTCCGCCACGGTCCGCCCGCTCGACGAGGTGGCGAGGTTCCTCGGTGGCAGCGCCCCGGTCGAGATCGTGGCACCGCAGTCGGAGAAGCGGTGGGACCTGCAGGTCGTCGTACCCGTCGAGGACATGACCGCCCCCGAGGAGTACGACGAGGACTCCGGTGACCCCAACCGTGCCACGTCGATCTGGCCACACGTCGAGGAGCACGTCGCCGACCTGATCGGCCAACACCGCTCCACGATCGTCTTCGCCAACTCCCGTCGACTGGCCGAGCGCCTGACCGCGCGCCTCAACGAGATCGCCGCGGACCGGGCGGGGGTGGTCTCCGGCTCCACCGACGGAGGGCAGCCGGCACAGATCATGGCCCAGTCGGGGCAGTCCCATGGCGCCGCCCCGGTCATCGCCAAGGCGCACCACGGCTCGGTGTCGAAGGAGCAGCGCGCCCTGATCGAGGACGACCTGAAGCGGGGGCGGCTCCCCTGCGTGGTCGCCACCAGCAGCCTCGAGCTCGGCATCGACATGGGCGCGGTCGACCTGGTGATCCAGATCGAGTCGCCGCCCAGCGTGGCCAGCGCCCTGCAACGCGTGGGCCGGGCGGGGCACCAGGTCGGTGAGACCTCGCGCGGAGTTCTGTTCCCCAAGCACCGCGGTGACCTGGCCCAGACCGCTGTCGCCGTCGAGCGGATGCAGTCCGGTGCGATCGAGTCCCTCAGGATTCCCGCCAACCCACTCGACGTGCTCGCCCAGCAGATCGTTGCCGCGACTGCCCTCGACGCCTGGGCGGTCGACGAGCTCTTCGACGTGGTACGTCGCAGCGCACCGTTCGCACAGCTCCCACGCAGTGCCTATGACACCACCCTCGACCTGCTGAGCGGACGCTATCCCTCCGACGAGTTCGCGGAGCTTCGCCCGCGGATCGTCTGGGACCGCGTCACGGGCACTCTCACCGGCCGCCCCGGTGCCCAGCGGCTCGCGGTCACCAGCGGCGGCACCATCCCCGACCGTGGTCTCTTCGGGGTGTTCCTCGTCGGCGCCCAGGGGCCCGGACGCCGGGTGGGTGAGCTGGACGAGGAGATGGTCTACGAGTCCCGGGTCGGCGACGTCTTCGCGCTCGGAGCCACCAGCTGGCGGATCGAGGACATCACCCACGACCGGGTGCTCGTGTCGCCGGCGCCCGGCATCCCCGGTCGGCTGCCGTTCTGGAAGGGCGACACCCTGGGCCGGCCGGCGGAGCTCGGGGCCGCCATCGGCGCGTTCACCCGCGAGCTGGCGGCACTTCCGACCGGCCCGGCGACCCAGCGGGCGAGGGACAACGGCCTGGACGAGTGGGCCGCGGCCAACCTCGTCGGCTACCTCGGTGAGCAGGTCGAGGCCACCAAGGTGGTCCCGAGCGACCGCACCCTCCTCGTGGAGCGGTTCCGCGACGAGCTGGGCGACTGGCGACTGATCGTCCACTCCCCCTACGGCACCCCGGTGCACGCGCCCTGGGCGCTGGCGATCAACGCCCGGCTCCGCGAGCGGTACGGCGTCGACGGCCAGGCCATCGCGTCCGACGACGGCATCGTGGTGCGGATCCCCGAGACCGACGACGAGCCGCCCTCGGGTGACGTCATCGTCTTCGAGCCCGACGAGATCGACGAGCTGGTCACCGGGGAGGTGGGTGGTTCGGCCCTGTTCGCGTCCCGGTTCCGCGAGTGCGCCGCCCGCGCCCTGCTGCTCCCCCGTCGTGACCCTGGCCGCCGCTCCCCCCTGTGGCAACAGCGGCAACGGTCCGCTCAGCTGCTCGAGGTCGCGGCGAAGTACCCGTCCTTCCCGATCGTGCTCGAGGCAGTGCGGGAGTGCCTTCAGGACGTCTACGACCTGCCCAGCCTGGTGGGGCTGATGCGGCGGGTGGAGCGCAGGGAGATCCAGGTCGTCGATGTCGCGACCACCCAGCCGTCGCCGTACGCGCGCAGCCTGCTCTTCGGATACGTCGCCCAGTTCGTCTACGAGGGCGACTCCCCGATCGCGGAGCGGCGAGCGGCCGCTCTGTCCCTCGACCAGGGTCTGCTGGCCGAGCTCCTCGGTCGCGCCGAGCTGCGCGAGCTGCTCGATCCCGAGGTGCTGGCTGAGGTCGAGGCGGAGCTGCAGCGCCTGGCGCCCGACCGTCGGATCCGCGACGCGGAGGGCATTGCCGATCTGTTGCGTCTGCTCGGGCCGCTGACGACGGCTGAGGTCGCCGAGCGCTCGGTCGGCTTCGACGTCGACGACGCGCTCGCTTCGCTCGCCGTCGCCCGTCGCGTCGTTGAAGTTCGTCTTGCCGGCGGTGCTTGCTGGACGACCATCGAGGACGTCGGCCGGCTCCGCGACGGCCTCGGAGCCCCGATCCCCCCGGGCACACCCGACGCGTTCACCGAGCCGGTGGCCGACCCCGTCGGTGATCTCGTGGCGAGGTTCGCCCGCACCCACGGGCCGTTCACCACCGACCAGGTGGCCACCCGGCTGGGCCTCGGCGCGGCCGTCGTACGCCACACGTTGGAGCGGCTGGCGGCGCAAGGGCGGGTGCTCGACGGGGAGTTCCGGCCCGCGGGGTCGGGCTCGGAGTGGTGCGACGCAGAGGTGCTGCGCCGGCTCCGGCGCCGCTCCCTGGCCCGCCTGCGCCAGGAGGTGGAACCGGTCGAGCCGGAGTCCCTGGGCCGATTCCTCACGGCATGGCAGCACGTGGCCGGTGCCGGCGCCACCGGCCGGAGCGGGCTCTGGGGAGTCGACGGCGTACTGACCGCGATCGACCAGCTCGCCGGGTGCGCCGTACCCGCCTCCGCCCTGGAGTCCCTGGTGCTCCCGGCGCGGGTGCGCGACTACGAGTCGTCGTACCTCGATGAGCTGACCAGCTCGGGTGAGGTGATCTGGGCCGGGCACGGCGCGCTTCCGGGGTCCGACGGCTGGATCTCCCTGCACCTCGCCGACCAGGCAGCGCTGACCTTGCCGCCACCCGATGCGTTCGAACACACCGAGCTCCATCAGGCGGTCCTCGACGCGCTCGCACCCGGAGGTGCGTGGTTCTTCCGACAGCTGGCCGACGCCGTACAGGCGACCACTGACCCGGCCCTGGCGGCTGCCCTGTGGGACCTGGTCTGGGCGGGGCGGTTGGGCAATGACACGTTGGCCCCGCTGCGCGCGCTCACCAGCGCCCGACCTGCCCATCGCAGCCGGCGGCCTCCGCCGCGCACCAGGACCAGGGGCGGGCGGGCCCGGTTGCCGGTCCGCACCGGGCCCCCGGAGTCGGCCGGCCGCTGGGCCCTGCTCCCGGCGATCGACCCCGATCCGACCCGCCGCGCGCATGCCGCCGCCGAGGGGCTCCTCGACCGGCACGGCGTGGTGATTCGCGGTGCGGTCGTGAGCGAGCGCCTGCCCGGAGGATTCGCGTCCGCCTACAAGGTGCTGTCGGCTTTCGAGGAGTCCGGGCGCTGCCGGCGCGGCTACTTCGTGGCCGGCCTGGGTGCGGCGCAGTTCGGTACCGCCGGCGCGATCGACCGGCTGCGCACCTTCTCCGAGGTGAGTCCCGATGCCAAGACGGCTGCCGTCTCCCTGGCTGCCACGGACCCGGCCAACCCGTACGGTGCCGCGCTGTCCTGGCCGGAGAGCGAGGGTGGCCACCGGCCGGGGCGCAAGGCCGGCGCGCTCGTGGTCCTGGTCGAGGGTCACCTGGTGCTGTATGTCGAGCGTGGCGGACGCACCTTGCTCACCTGGAGCGACGACCCGGGGCGGCTGCGTCCGGCCGTGGAGTCCTTGGCCACGTCGGTACGTCGCGGCCAGCTCGGCCGGCTGACCGTTGAGAAGGCCGATGGGGAACAGCTGCTGGGCTCGGGGTCGACACCCCTGCGCGAGGCCTTGAATGACGCCGGCTTCCTCTCGACCCCCAAGGGACTGCGGCTCCGTGCCTGAGGGAGACACTGTCTGGCGGGCAGCCCGGTCCCTCGACCGGGCCCTGGCCGGGCACGTGCTGACCGCCGCTGAGCTCCGGGTCCCCCAGCTGGCCACCGTCGACCTGAAGGGCGGCACCGTCCTGCACACCGTCTCCCGCGGGAAGCACCTGCTCACCCGGATCGACATCGGGCAGTCGGTGACCCTGCACACGCACCTGAAGTTGGAGGGGTCCTGGCAGATCTACCAGCCCGCCCAGCGTTGGCGCCGCCCCGCCGACGAGGCGCGCGTCGTCCTCTCCACGAGCAGCCGCATCGCCGTCGGGTTCGCGCTCGGCATCGTGGAGCTCTTCCCGCGGCATCGCGAGGTCGAGGCGCTCGGTCACCTCGGCCCCGACCTGTTGGGCTCCGACTGGGACGAGGACGCCGCCCTGCACCGACTCCGCGGCCAGCCCGAGCGTGCGGTCCACGAGGCGCTCCTCGACCAGACCTGCCTGGCCGGCATCGGCAACATGTACGCCGCCGAGCTGTGCTTCACGAGTGGCATCCACCCGCTGACCCCCGTCGGAGCCGTCCGCGACCTCGACCGCATGGTGCGGCGCGCGCAGCAGATGCTCGAGCACAACAAGGAGCGGTCGGAGCAGACCACCACCGGCGACCTGCGCCGCGGCCGGCGCTTCTGGGTCTACCGCCGCGACAAGCAGGCGTGCCTGCGTTGCGGCTCCATCATCGAGGTGGACATGCTGGGGCCCGCTGGACGCGAGCGGGCGGCGTACTGGTGCCCGGCCTGCCAGCCGCTGCCTGCGGGCTAGGGCCCGGCAATCCGCTCGACCGTCACCTCGACGTCGTCCAAAGGATCGTCCCGATGGTAGGCAGCTCCGACCACCGTGCCGATCGTGTAGTCAGTCGATCCGGGTTCCTCCGGCGCGGTGAGGATCGCCTCGCACTGGGCAGTGCCGGTGCCCGGGCCCCCCGTCACCGGAATCGGAGCACACAACGCCGCTCCGGTCTCCCGGTCGACGAAGGTGACCTCGGCGTTCTCGATGTCACCCGGAGTTCCGTCCTCGGCGTCGAACACATTCGTGGACAACTGAACAGTCACCGTTGGTTCCGTGGTGGTGACTGGTTCCGTGGGTCCGGTCCACTCGACCGTCGCGTCCTCCTCGGTCACCTCGACCTCGAGCGGTTTCTCGATCTCGAGGCCCGCAACCGGATCCGTCATCGTCACCGTGGCCGTATAGGGACCCGGGGGCAGCTGGGCGATCGAACCGGTGACCGTCCAGGTCGCGCTACCAGGGCGTTCGCCACCGGCCGAGATCGCGCCGGGCTGTAAAGACAGCCCACTTATCCCGGTCAGGTCGGCGCTCAGCTCGGCGCCGTTGGCGACAGGCGACTCGGCCGTGACGACGACCGTCTCCTCGAGCGGGTCGCTGTACTGGGCCGTCGCGGCGTCGGGGGCGACGGTGAGGCGGGAGATGGACAGGTCCGCGTCGCTGATGTCGAAGAAGTAGTTGTCGACCGCCTCGACCTTGATCCGTGCCTCGTCCGTGACGACCTCGGGAAGGGTGACGACGGCCGAGCCGTCGATGTTGGGGGTGGCCTCCGCGAGGACGTGTGGGAAGGTCAACCCCCCATTGGTGGACAGGCTGATCTTCACGTCCGACGCCAGGTGCTGGGTGTTGGTGGTCCACTGGACGGTCAGCGGCTCGCCGGCAGCCGCAGTCTCGTTCGCGCCGCCTTGCGACGTGACGTGGAACGGTCCAGCACCCTCGTCAAGGTTGAGCGTCACGTTGTCGAACGCGGTCCCACCACCATTCGCCCTGAGATCTCGGGCGGTCACACGAAAGCTCAGCGCACCGTCGTAGGTGGACTCCGGCAGGAACTCGGAGAAGCACTCGTCCCTGGTCTCCGGGTTGGAGCTGGTGGGGCAGTTGCCGTCCTCGGCGTTCGTGTTGTCGGCAAGAATCTGGCGCAGGTCCGGGAACGTGCGGCTCGAGTTGTCGGCTGCCTCGTTCAATTCGGACGTCGGCGCCGACCCGAAGACCCGGAACAGAGGTCCATTGGTCTTGGCATTGGTCCGCAAGGGAGTCCCAGTGGATCCACCCCTGTTGTTCTGCTCCCAGAGGTACACGAGGTCATCACCGTCCTCGTCATCTCCCGTGGCGGTCAACGTGAACGGGGTCCGCACGGGGATCGTCTTGTCCTCCGGAGCCTGCACCGAGGGATGGTGGTTGCCCGTGGGCTCGCTCGTGCCGCGGTTGTCCGCTGGCCCGCCGTTGTGGATGGTGCGGACGTAGCCGGACACGCCTCGGCTGACCCGCCGGACGCCCAACCCCTTCAGATCCGCGGTGCCGTTGAAGATGACCGTGAACCCGACCCGTTCGGGAGACCCGCCACCGTCGTACCCGCGAACGGTGGCGCTGCGGCCCGTGAGCCGCTTGACGGCGTTGGCGATGCCGGCCTGGCTGTAGTTCCCGCCCGGCCCGCGCTTGACCTTCATGGAGCCGCGCCCCGGATACGTCAGCCGGAACCGCTCACCGTTGGCATTGAAACCGCGCAACGTCACGACCTGGCGCTCGCGGAAGCGGGCCGGTGCCCTGCCCACGAACGACGTGATCTCCGCGATGCTTCGCTGGGAGAAGTAAGGATCACTGTGCGGCTGAAGGTCGTCGTTGCCGCAGATGCCCGCGTAGCCCATCACCGAGGAGCCCGAACCCGGCTCGACCGAGGTGGCCGGATTCCGGTTGAAGCCGGAGCAGTTCGACAGCGTCCCGTTGAAGGTGTGGTTGGCGGCGAACTGGTGGCCGATCTCGTGGGCCAGGTAGTCGATCGCGTAGACGTCGCCCTCCGGGTCGGCCAGTCCGGTGCATCCGGCCGCCTTCCCCGACTTTCCGACTACGCCGATACCCGCGATGCCACCGCCCTCCTTGCCGAGGCCGAGGTGGCCGATGTCGTAGCTGCCGGCGCCGAGGATCTGACCGACGACGAACACGTTTCTGTCTATGGTCAAGGGACCGCAACCGGCGAGCTGCCACGACGCGAAGCACGGTCTGGGACCGCACGGCCCGTTCGCGCGCGTCGCCTTGTCGCCACTGAGATTGAGCTTGTCGGTCCCGTCGACCAGGATCAGGTCGATGGCGAGATCGTCGTTGTAGACCTGGTTCACCCGGTTGATGAGCGTGGCCTTCGCGTCCAGGATGTTCGTCCCGCCGTAGTGCGCCGCGAACGTCCGGTCCGTCACGAAGGCCAGCCGGTAGGTCCGCTGACTCACTTCCTCCCCGGCCGCCCGGGCGACGGAAGGGGCGCCGGCAGCGATGCTCTCGCCCAGGTCCCCTTCCACGAACTGACGTTGTGGCGCCGGCAGGTCCGCGCGGTCATAGCTGAGGTGCGTGGTGGTTCCCGGCTCGTTGACGGCCGGGTCGACGTACCATGCGCGAGCCCCAGCCCCTTCGCGCACTGCGGCGTGGAAGCCCAACGCGGTCAGATCGAGCCGAATCGTGGCCGTTGGGTCGGTGACGCCGACGCCGGCGTAGGTCTTGACCTCCGGGTGCCGGGCGGCCAGCCCCGGCTCCATGACGGAGGTCTCCTGGATCCGGAACTTCGCGGTGCCCCCGTCCGGGTCGGGGACGGAGATGGTCGAGAGTGGCGCACCTTGCTTCGCGGCCTTCGCGGAGGGAGCCCGAGCGAGCTCGGTCGCGAGGGCGTCGCGGTTGATCCGGAACGCCTCAGCCTTCCGCGGCCTCACCCCCGCCTGGTCACCGGCGTCGGCTGGGTCGAAGTCGTCGAGCGACTCGAAGGCGCGGCCGTCGGGCTTGCTCGACCCCGTCGTGGGTGTCGCGGACGTGCGCTTTCCGGACGACCCTGCGGCCGCCTTCGTGTCCCCGGCCTTGTCAGGCATGGACTCCCGCGGCGCGGCGTCACCTGGCCCCGACTCCGTGGTCGTCGACCTCGACGTCCCATCTCCACCGAGACTCAGCGCCACGATCAGGGCAGCCACGACTGCCACGACGATCACGGGGATCGCGCGGCGGAGCAGACCAGCGGGCATCGGTCACCTCGGAAACGGCACAGGGGAGCACGCCAAGGGTGCCACACAGGAGCCGATTTCACTGCCTTTCCGACGACGCTCAGGCAGCGCTCAGGCAGCGCTCAGGCAGGGCTCAGGCCACGCTCACGCGGCGCTGGCCACGACCTCGCGGGCGGCCCGACGGGCGGACACCGTGATCGGGGTCGCCTCGACCGAGGCCTCTTCGAGAGCCACAGCGTCGGACACGTCGCGCAGGACATCGGACAACGGGATGTCGAGCGCGCTGCACAACGAGGCCAACAGCTCCGAGGACGCTTCCTTCTGACCGCGCTCGATCTCGGAGATGTATCCGAGGCTGACCCGCGCCTCCGCGGAGACCTCACGCAGGGTCATGCCGCGATGCATCCGCTGATCGCGGAGCACGTCGCCGAGCAGTCGACGAAACAGCACCATGCGTGTGTTCCTTCCTGTGTTCCGGGCCCAACGCTACCCGAGACCCGTTTCTTCCCGGGTGATCATGGCCGCAAGCGCCGACATTGCCTCGGCACAGGTGCGCTCCTGGACGGCGTTCCGCCCACCGGACAGCTCCAGGGACACCGCGGTGGCCGAGCCGGGGCCGACCACACCGACGTAGACGGTGCCCGCGGGCACCCCGTCCTGGAGACCGGGCCCGGCCACCCCGGTGGTGCTCACGGCGTACGCCGCCCCGGTCAGCTCCCGGACGCCGACGGCCATGGCGCGAGCACACTCCGCGGAGGCGACGCCATGCTCCTCGACCAGCTCCGGGGAGACGCCGAGCACCGAGGTCTTCATGGAGGTCGCATAGGCAACGACGCCGCCCACGAAGGAGGTCGAGGAGCCCGGCACGCCGGTGAGTGCGGCCGCGAGCCGTCCGCCGGTCAGTGACTCGGCGGTCGCGACGGTCGCGCGCTGCTTCTCGAGCAGGGCCAGCACCTCCGCAGGCGACACGGTCATGGACCGGAGGCTATCTCGGTGACTCACCCGGTCTCCCGACTGCCCTACGCTCGCCCCCATGGCCCTGCCGATCGAGGACTACGCGCTCATCGGCGATCGGCACACGGCCGCCCTCGTGGGCCGGAACGGATCCATCGACTGGCTCTGCCTCCCCCGGTTCGACTCCCCCGCCTGCTTCGCCGCCCTGCTCGGAACCGAGGAGCACGGCCGCTGGCAGCTCTGCCCCGTGGAGGACTACGACGTCACCCGGCGCTACCTGGACGACTCGACCGTGCTGGAGACGACGTTCACGACATCCACCGGCGCGGTCAGCCTCATCGACCTGATGCCCACCGGGGACCGCCGCGCCGACGTCGTCCGGCGACTGTTCGGCGTGCAGGGGACGGTACGCGTCCGCCACGAGTGGGTCGTCCGCATGGACTACGGCGAGATCATGCCCTGGGTCCGGCGTCGGGTCATCGACGGTGAGGAGGTGATCACCGCCGTGGCCGGTCCCGACCAGCTGCTCCTGCGCGGACCCCGGCTGCCCTCGCCCAGCGGCCGTCGGCACACTGACGAGTTCGACGTCTCGGCCGGCGACGAGCTCACCTTCGCCACGACCTGGTTCCCGTCGTACGCCGAAGACCCCGAGCTGGTCGACGTCGGTGCCCGGATCGAGGCCACCCTGGACGACGAGGCGGAGTGGATCTCACCGTGCCGGACCGACATCCCGCACCCGGACGTCGTACGCCGTTCGCTGCTGACACTGCGCCTGCTCACCCACGAGGAGACCGGCGGGATCGTGGCCGCGCCGACGACGTCCCTTCCGGAGGACTTCGGCGGCGAGCGGAACTGGGACTACCGCTACTGCTGGCTGCGCGACGCCGCGCTGACTCTCGAGTCCCTGATCGCCGCCGGCTACACCCACGAGGCTCGGCTCTGGCGCGACTGGCTGCTCCGCGCCGTGGCAGGGGATCCGGAGGACCTGCAGATCATGTACGCAGTCGACGGGTCACGACGGCTGGCCGAGCGCACCCTCGACCACCTGCCCGGCTACGCCGCTTCGCGGCCCGTCAGGATCGGCAACGGTGCCGTGCAGCAGAGGCAGACCGACGTGCTCGGGGAAGTGATGATCGCGCTGCACACGGCGCGCGAGGCAGGGGTGGAGCGCGACGACAACTCCTGGGAGCTCCAGCGCGTGCTGGTGGGAAACCTCGCCCGGACCTGGCGCGAACCCGACCACGGCCTCTGGGAGATCCGGGGCCCGCGCCAGCACTTCACCCACTCCAAGGCGATGGCCTGGGCCGCCTTCGACCGCGCCGTGCGAGCCGTCGAGGAACACGGCCTGGACGGGCCTGTCGACGACTGGCGTGCGGAGAGGGACGCGATCCGCGAGGAGGTCCTGGGGCGCGGCTTCGACGAGCGTCGCAACAGCTTCACCCAGCACTTCGACACCAGCGAGGTAGACGCGTCCCTGCTGATGCTGGGAGACATCGGCTTCGTCGACGGGGACGATCCTCGGATGCTGGGGACCATCGAAGCGATCGAGCACGACCTCCTGCGCGACGGTCTGCTGTTGCGCTACCGGACCCAGACCGGGGTGGACGGGTTGCGTGGCGACGAACACCCGTTCGTGGCGTGCTCATTCTGGCTGGTCTCGGCGTACACCGCCGCCGGTCGCACCGACGACGCCCGCGCGTTGTTCGACCGGCTGGTGGACATGGTCAACGACGTCGGGCTGCTGTCGGAGGAGTACGACCCGCGACACCAGCGCATGGCCGGCAACTTCCCGCAGGCGTTCAGCCACCTCAGCCTGGTGCAGGCGGCCTTCGACCTGACCGACTCCTGATCGCCTCAGCGCCTCTTGACCCTGACGACGTAGGTGCTCGTCACCGGGCGGATCCGGGTGCTACCGAGGTACCTGACCTTGAGAGTCTTCTTGCCGACAGCTGTGAACTTCGGCAGCTTCAACCTGACCGACCCGGTCCGCAGCGAACCCGCCTTGAGCAGCTTGCGGCCCAGCCTGACCTGGACCGTGCCGGCAGGCGTGGCCCCGGTTGCCCGCACGGCGATGGCCAGCGTCGCCCGGGTCTTCCCGGAGAAGACCTTGTTGGGCCTCTTGTGGATCCTGAGCCGGGGCGTCGCCTTGATGACGGTCAGGGACAGGTCGGCCTCCGAGGGTGCGTGCAGGGCGTCGCCTGGATAGCGCACGGTCAAATCATGGGTGCCGGCCACCAGGGCGTTGCCCGCGATCGTCACCGTCGCCTCGCCGCTCGCGAGCGTGCCGGTACCGATCTGGGTGGCGCCACGGAGCACCGCCACGTCTCCGCTTGCTGAGTCGGGACCAACCGTGACCTCGACCGAGCCCGGCCGGCCGTACGTCATCTGGCGTGTGGTCGCGCCGATTGTGGTGTCGACCAGCACGACCGGGTCGCCCTCGGTCAGCCCCACCACGACCGGGTCGTGGTCGGAGGAGCGGAACGGACCGTCACTGTGGAAGCTGGTCGAGTGGTAGTTGAAGCGGCTGTACTCGAGGGCCACTGACTCGACCGCGTTGATGTTCCAGATGTCCGCGCCGGTGAACCGCTCAAGCGCCGAGTCGTTGGCCAGCACGTGGTCGAGCGAGCCGGACAGGCCGGCGAACGAGTAGGAGTACTCGTCGAGGTCGGCCGCGTCCGCGAGGTTGGTGTATCCGCTTTCGTAGAGGACCTGCATCGGGTCCTCCTGGGCGTAGGAGTTGAAGTCGCCGAGCAGCAGCACGTCGTCGACGTTGTCCTGGATGTCCGAGACCCAGTCGGCGAGTGACGTCGCCTGGCGCATGCGCGACTCGTTCGAGGCCCCCTGGCCATCACCCGTGTCCGCGTCGCCGGTGAACGGACCGGGCGAGCTCTTCGACTTGAAGTGGTTGACGACGACCAGGAACGGCTCTCCGCCACCGACCGGTGCGAAGGTCTGGGCGATCGGCTCCCGGGCGTTCGCGAACGCCTCGTCGGCAGGGTCGGTGCCTGCTCCCGAGCTGAGGTCGCCGAGTGCTCGTGCCGCACCGCTGCGCACGACCGCGTCCGGCTTGTAGATGATGGCGTTGGTGATGACATCCATCTGCGAAACCGGCGGCAGGTCTGCGGACGACGGGTTGGCAAGCCACGTCCCGGCCCCTGCGTCGGCGTTGAGCGCCGCCACGAGCGCGCCGGTGGCCTCGTCGGCGGTCTCGCCGAGGGCGAGGGAGTTCTCGATTTCCATCAAGCCGACCACGTCGGCATCGAGCGCGTTGATGGCACGCACGATCTTGGCCCGCTGACGTGCGAGGTCCTGGGCGTCCCAGGCCCCGCGTTGGTCGCAGCCGCTGCTGACGGCGTTGCCATTGCCGTCCCGGTCCCTGGTGGGCACGCAGCTGGCGTCCGCGGTGCCCAGCGTGGTGAAAAAGTTCAGCACGTTGAACGACGCGACCTTGACGGCCGGGTTGCCGGTGTTCGCGATCTGGTCGGCGTCGGGCGCGTTGGTGCGGGTGTTCGGGAACGTCGCCGGTGCACCGACATTGCCGGGGCCCAGGACTCTGGCGACCGGCTGGAAGCGGTATGCCGAGGCGGTCGCGCTGCCACCCTGGGTGAGGATCACGTCGGAGTTGAACGTCCCGGTCGCCCCGATCCGGATCGGCGCGGTGTTGGAGGTGTACGGAGGGGTCCGGTCACCATTGGGGAGGCACGGCAGCGGCAGCGCGCCGCAGGTGGCGGCGTTGTTCGAGGTGTCGACGTAGTCCGTCGAGGCACCGTCGTCCAGCGTGATTGCCCGGGCCGCGTTGTCGGCCGCGGCAGCCTCTGCAGCGGCCGAACCGGGCTCGCCGACCTGGGTGGGCTGGATGAGCGGAGTGGTGCCCGTCGCCAGGCCGATCTCGCCGTACTGGCTGGTTGCGAAGTTGTCGGTGACCGTGAAGTTGCCCTGCGGGTCGACGACCATCCCCTCGAGGTCCTCCTTCTCGGCATTCGAGTCCGGCCAGGGGTTCAGGGCCACCGGGCTGACCGTTTCGGTCGCATCCGCCAGCACCGTGACCGAGCCGGTGGCACCGGGCACGATCTGGGTCACGTTGGTCGCGGCCCCAGTGCCCTCGGAGGCAATACCGACGACCCGGACGGTGTCGCCGACGGCAGGGAAGGTGAATCCGCCACCCGAGCCATGCCACACGAAGATGCCGTCAGAGGCACTCGGGGTGTCGTCGGGCCCGGGGGTCTGCATGTAGAACCCGTTGAGGCCGCCCAGCGGGTAGGCGGCGGTCACGACGCCGGTGGTGGTGACCTGGAACCCGAGCTCGGGGGTGATCGCGCCAGTGCCCTGGATCTCGGCGATGGGGAGCACGCCGCCTCCGGAGTTGGGGCAGCCACAGACCTCCGGCGTCGGCGGGGTCGCGATCACGAAGTCCGGGCCGTTCATGTCCGTGTCCGTGCCGGCGGCGTTGCGAGACGTGCTCGTCGCGCTGCCGTGCGCCGGCGCCCTCGTTGCCCCCTCGAAGCTGATCGCGTTGGCGCCGTAGCCGACCATGTCCACGAGCCCGAGGTTGCCGGCCAGGTTGCCGGTTCCGACGAAGGGATCGACGCCGTCGACGAGCAGCACCTGTCCCTGGTTGGCCAGGGGCAGGGTCGAGACCGCGTCGGGGGTCGGCAGCTCAGGCCTGGTGAGGTCGCCGCCGTCGTCGGCCTTCACCAGGTAGTGGGTGCCGGGCGGCACGGAGCCGCTCAGCGGCACGATCCCGCTAGGGGTGCTGGAAGCCGGCACGCGGTGTTGCAGGCTCAGGCCGTTCAGGTCGATCGGCGCTGCGGTCGGGTTGTACAGCTCGATGAAGTCCGATCGGTAGGCGGCGGTGGCGTTGCTCCCGCCGTTGCCGTAGATCTCGGAAATCACCAGACCGGTGCCGGCCGGGTTGGCGCTGGCGCCGACGGGGACGAGCAGCAGGGCGCTGCCCACAAGGCCCAACCCCGTGGCCAAGGACAGGATGCGACGACGTGCAGGCATTAGGAGTGCCCCCCGATTTTGCAGTAAGAGAAGAGGTCCGCTGACCGCGTCAACTGTCGCGCTGCGGTCGACGCCAGACGGAGAAACATGACCCCGCTCCCCCAAATTGAGGATCGATCCCATAGCCCCCCGAACGCAGACCGGCCCCGGCACCCCATGGGGTACCGGGGCCGATGAGCCTCCCCTCAGCGTCCTCTGTTGCGCCTCCGCTCGACCTGGATGACGTACTGCTCCTGGGCCGGGTTGACCGTGTCGCTCCCGAGGTAGGAGACCACCAGGGTCTTCTCACCCTGGCTGGTGAACGCGGGCAACCGCAGGGTCACCGATCCGTTGCTGAGGTTGCCGGCACGGAGCAGGGCGCCGTTCTGACGAACCTCGACCCGACCAGTTGGCGTGACCCCGTCGGCCGTCACGTTGATGTCCAGGTACGGCCGCGTCGAGTTCGCGAACACCCGGTTGGGCCGGTGGTCGACCGTGATGTCCGCGTCGACCGTGGTGTCCCCTTCCTCGACCTGGATGATCACCGGGATCTCGGTCCCCGTGGTCGCCCCGGTGAGGGTGAGCTCCACGGCTCCACCCGGCACATCGGCGGGCAGCGTGATCGCCACCGTTGCCGTGCCCTGCTCGTCGTACCCGGGCAGTGCAGCCTGCACGGTGTTGTCGAGCGGGTCGGTGCCGAGCTCCTCGCCGTCCAGCGAGACCACCACCTCGGTGTCCTTCTGGTCCGCGGCGTTCGTGAACGACCACGACGTCAGGTCGAACTCGACCTCGTCACCCGGGGCGTACACCGCTTCGGGGTCCTCGAACTCGACGCCGACCGCCCGCTGTGTGTAGTTGACCGGCAGCGGGGCGTCACCCTCGTCCGGGTTCGCGAACTCGGCCAGGTAGTCGACCATGCCCTGCAGGTCGACCTTGCCGGTGTCTCGCTTCTCCGTCGCCTGGGTGAAGGCGCCGAAGTTGTCGCCTCCCGACGCGAGGAACGAGTTCGCCGTCACCGAGTAGCTCGCGTTGGGGTCGATCGCGACTCCGTCCAGCCACATCCCCGTGACCTCACCCTTCTCACCGGCGGGCGGCGGGAACACGGGCGGGTCGTAGGTGTAGGTGAAGCCCTCCGAGACACCGAGTCGCAGGAACGGACGCGACGAGCCAGCCGGCTGCCACTGCTGTTCCAGGATCTCCTCGATGGCGGCACCGGTGAGCTGCATGTTGACCAGTGTGTTGGCGAACGGCTGGACCTCGGCGGCCTGTCGGTAGGTCACGGTCCTCGGATCCGTCCCGCTCCCGTTGCCCGCCATGTCGGCCCGCAGACCACCCGGGTTCATGAAGGCGATCTGCGCGCCGCCGGCCTCGGGTGTCTCCGTGGCCCACTGCTGCACCTCGGCCACCATGTTGCCCAGGGTGGACTCGGCACCGCGGTTCTCGGTGGTGCCGTTGACGAGCTTGCCGCGGAGGAGCGGCGCCGCGATCTGGCCCAGGGGCTGCTCACCCAGCTCGTTTGCCGTTGCCACTGCATCCGCGACGATCTCGGCAGTCGCCGGGTCGGCCGGGTAGTTCGGCGTCGCCGGGTTGGACTTGAGGGCGAGGATCGACTGGTTCTTCGCCTGCACCTCACCGGTGACCTCGTCGACGGTGAACACCAGCTTGTTCAGGTTCACGCCGTATTGGCCAGCGGAAACCACCGGCCGCTCGGTGACCGGACGGCCGGCCCACTCCTCGACCGGGAACGAGCAGTTGTACGCGAGGTGGGTGTGCCCCGACACGATGGCGTCGACGTTCTCGTTGACGCCGTTGATGATGCTGCCGAAGTCGGAGCTCGGGTCGTCGTCCATGACCGCGCAGTCGGTGCCGGGCGCACCTTCGTGCACCAGCAGGACCACGACGTCGGCGCCTTCGGCCTTGAGGCCGTCGGCGGCGGCGTTCGTCGCCGCGACGATGTCCGTCACGTCAACACCCTCGATGCCGGCCGGTGAGACCAGCTCCTCCAGGTGCTCGGTCACGGCACCGACGAAGCCGACCTGGACGCCGTCCATCTCCTTGATCCAGGTGGCGTCGATCAGGTCCTGGTTCTCCGGCTCGACCACGTTGGCCCCGAGGTACTTCCACTCGGCTCCACCGAATGGGTTGTCCTCCGCGTCGTACGGCGCCATCACGCGCTTCGTCAGGTCGTCATAGCCCTGGTCGAACTCGTGGTTGCCCACGGCGGAGACCTCCAGGCCCGCCTCGTTCAACGCGTCGATCGTCGGCTTGTCCTTCTGGATGAACGAGTCGAAGGTCGAGGCACCGATCAGGTCGCCCGCCGCGGCGAACACCGTCTTGGGGTTCCGCTCTCGCAGCTGCTTGACCGCGCCGGCCAGGACGGCCGCACCAGCCTCGGGACCGCCTGCCGGGTTGGTCACCGGGGTCGGGACGTTGTTGACGATTCGCCCGTGGAAGTCGTTGGTGGCCAGGATCTGGATGTCGGTGGACCCGAATCCGGCGAAGTCGAGCCCGACGATCTCCGGGTTGTGGTCGGACGCCTTGTACGGGGTCTCACCGTCGTACAGCTGCGTCACGTTGCTGTTGTAACGGCTGTACTCGTAGGCCACGGCCTCCTCGGCGTTGATGTTCCACAGGTCGACGCCGGTGACCATCGCCGCGGCCGCGTCGTTGGCGACGACGTGGTCCAGCGAGCCGGACAGTCCGTTGAAGGAGTACGACGTCTCCGCCGGGTCGGTGGTGGACTTCAGGTTCGTGTACCCGTCGTCGTAGAGGACCTGCATCGGGTCCTCCTCGGTGTAGGAGTTGAAGTCGCCCGCCAGGAACACGGCCTCGATCTGGCGGTCGTACGCGAACTCCTCCGCGAAGTCGCTCAGCGCGGCAGCCTGCCGGGTCCGGTCGCCGTTGTAGGCGCCCTGTCCGGTGTCCACGTTGTCGCCGGTCGCCCCGCCGGCACTCTTCGACTTGAAGTGGTTCACGATCACCGCGAACGCCTCGCCTTCGCTTCCACCTGCGGGCCGGAAGGCCTGGGCAAGCGGCTCGCGGGCGTTGGCGAACGGTGCGGAGTTCCGAAGCACCCAGGACGGGCGGTCGAGCTTGACGTCGCCCGGCTTGTAGATGAACGCGTTGCGGATGACGTCCTGCTCGGCCAGTGGCGGCAGCAGGCTCGCGGGCGGCGACGGCGCGAAGGCCCAGGTGCCGGCGCCGGCGTCCTCGTTGAGGGCGGCGACCAGCGTCGAGAGCGCGAAGTCACGGTTCTTGCCGAACTTCACCGAGTTCTCGATCTCCTCCAGCGAGACGACGCTGGCGTCCAGGGCGTTGATCGCGGCGACGATCTTGGACTCCTGGCGCTCCAGGTTCACCGGGTCAGCGGCTCCACGCGGGCCGTCCGGGGTGCACGAGTTCACGGTGGTGCGGTTCCCGTCCCGGTCCCGGAAGTACGTGCACGTGGTGCCTGGCATGGCGTCGAACTCGACACCGGTAGTCGGGAAGTAGTTCAGCACGTTGAAGGTGGAGATCCGGAGGTCGCCGCCGACGGCCTCGGGGGCGTCGGTGCGGGTCTTCTCGAAGGTGGCCGTCGACGCACCCTCGCCGAGGACCCGCTGGCGCGGCTGGAACTTCCACAGGTTGTTGCGGAACTCCAGGACCACGTTGCCTATGAAGGTGACATTGGCTCCGACCCGGACCGGGTTGCTCGGGCTCAGCCACGGGTAGGCCGTGTCCTGGTTGGCCACGTCGCGGAAGTTGATCGAGGCGCCGTCGTCGAGCGTGATCGCGCGGACCGCATTGTCCGCGACAATGCTGCCGGGGTCGCCCTCCTGGAAGTCCTCGACGTCCGTGGGCTGGATCAGGGGCTTGTTGCCCTGCGCCAGGCCGATCTCACCGAAGTTGTCGATGTCGTAGCTGTCGGTGACGGTGAAGGCGCCCTGCGGGGCGAGGATCTCGCCTTCGTGGGCCTCCTTCTCCGTGCCCGTGTCAAGGTTGCTCCAAGCCGTGGCGAGCGGGGTGACCGCGGGCAAGGCGCCGAGCTCGACGATGTCCTCGGCCTCGGTGGTGATCTCGGTCGTCCCGAAGAACTCGCTGACCTCACCGGTGACCTCAACGGATGTCCCCAGCGCGGGATACTGACCCGCACGGAGCTCGGGCCCGAAGACGAAGATCGCGTCGGAGGCACCCGGCGTGGCGTCCGTCGCGCCGCCGGTGCCACCGGTCTGGATGTAGAAGCCGGTGTAGCCACCCGTGGGGTAGCGGGCCGTGACGACGCCCTCGGTGGTCACGGTGGCGCCGACGTCAGGGCTGGCGTCGCCGGTGCCCTGGATCTCGGCGATCGTCCGGTCGGCATCTGGTGCCGCACAGGCGGCACCGCAGTTCTGCGGGGCGGGCGAGATCTCGGTGAAGTCGGCCGCGTTGTCGTCGGTGTCGGTCTCGGCGCCGCTGCGGCTCACGGACTGGAGGTTGGTGAGCGCTGTTCCGGTGGCGGCCGTCTCGAACGTGTTGGCCGTCCCGTAGCCGACGAGGTCGACGACGTTCGGGGTGTTGATGTTGTTGCCGCTGGTCAGGGTGACCGCGTTGGTGGTGCTCGCCAGGAAGACCACGCCGGATGCGCCGCCCATGGCCAGGGTGCCCGTCGCGTCCGGGGTGGGCAGCGGGTCGGTGCCGCCGGTCCCGGCCGCCTGCTGGATCAGGTAGTGCTCGCCGGCTGCAACAGTGCCGCCCAGCGGGGTCACGCCAGTGCCGGTGTTGGTCGAGCTGCGGTACTGGACCGACATCCCGGACAGCGAGATGTCCTCGCTCGTCGGGTTGTAGAGCTCGATGAAGTCGTTGGTGAAGGTGGCGCCGGTGTTGCCGCCACCGCCGTAGACCTCGCTGATGACGAGACCGGTGCTGACGGCATTGGCCGCAGGCAGTGAAACGAGGGACAGGCCGCTGACGGCCACGCCGAGCCCGAGGGCAGCGGCGACTCTCTTCCGAGATGAGGGCATGAAGGAACTCCGGAGGCACTAGAAGGACCGGCCACCGCGGAGCCCGAGACCCGAGAAAAACCGAGACCAGCGGTGTGAGGGCGGCAACACCCTAACCCCGATCGGCCGGGATCGAGTAGCAGATCTGATGAAGTTCGGTGAAACCCTTTGTGATCAGTTGCCACGCACGGTGGGACCCCGGTCAGGCCTCGCCGCGCATCGCATGGCGTTGCCGCCACACGTCGCGGAAGAACTCATACCCGGACCACAGCGTCATCGCGACCGCGCCCGCCAGCAGCACCTGGCTGGTGTAGAAGACCACCTCGCCGGCCACTCCGAACTGGTCGAAGGCGCCGCCGTGGGCGTCGTCCCCGTGCGGCAGCGGGAGCAGCAGGCCGGAGAGCGCCACGGCCTGCAGCGTGGTCTTGAGCTTGCCGCTGGCTGAGGCGGCGATGACCACGTGCTTGAGGACGGAGAGCCGGAGGAAGGTGACGCTCCACTCGCGCACCAGGACCAGGATCGTCACCCACCACCAGATGTCGCCGACGATCGAGAGCCCGATGAAGGCCATCCCGGTGATCGCCTTGTCGGCGATCGGGTCGGCGATCTTGCCGAAGTTGGTGATCAGGTTGCGGGACCGGGCGATGTCACCGTCGACCTTGTCGGTGATCATGGCCAGCACGAAGATGCCGAACGCGACCAGGCGCCACGCGATCGAGTCGCCGCCGTCCTGGAGGAGTGCCCACCCGAAGACTGGGACCAGCGCGATCCGCAGGCTGGTCAGCACGTTGGGCAGGTTCAGGTTGCTGACGCGTGCCTCCATCTCCGTCATGAGCGGCCCCCGGTCGGTCGCGCGACCAAGTCCACGCCCTCGGTCGCGACCACCTCGGCCGCGACCAGGTCGCCCACCTCGATGCCGGTCGCCGGGCCGTCGAGCGCGGTCGTGCCATCGACCTCCGGGCCCTGGAGGGCGGCACGACCCTCGACCCGCGAGCCGGTGACCTGCTCGACGAGCACCTCGACGATCTCCCCGATCCGTTCCTCCGCCCGCTGGGAGGTCAGCTCGTCGACGAGCGCACTCACGTGCTCGACCCGGGCCCGGATATCGTCGGGATCCAGCTTGTCGTCGTACGACGCGGCCTCGGTGCCGTCCTCGTCGGAGTAGCCGAAGACGCCGGTGACGTCCATCCGGGCGGCGACGAGAAAGTCGCACAGGGTCTCGAGGTCCGCCTCGGTCTCGCCGGGGAATCCGACGATCACGTTGGAGCGGACCCCCGCTTCAGGCGCCAGCCCGCGGATCTGCTCCAGCAATCCCAGGAAGCTGTCGGGATCACCGAAGCGGCGCATCCGGCGCAGCACCGGCGCGCTGGCGTGCTGGAAGGACAGGTCGTAGTACGCCGCGACTCTCGGCGTCGCCGCGATGGCCTCGACCAGCCCGGGCCTGGTCTCGGCGGGCTGCAGGTAGGACACCCGCACGCGCTCGATGCCGTCGACGGCGGCCAGCTCGGGCAACATCGTCTCCAGCAGTCGGAGGTCGCCCAGGTCCTTGCCGTACGACGTGGAGTTCTCGCTGACCAGGAAGATCTCCCGCACGCCCTCGTCGGCCAGCCACCGGGCCTCCGCGAGGACGTCGCTCGGGCGGCGACTCACGAACGAGCCCCGGAAGCGTGGGATGGCGCAGAAGGAGCAGCGCCGGTCACAGCCGCTGGCCAGCTTCAGCGGCGCCATCGGGCCCGTCTCGAGGCGTCGTCGGACGGTGCGGGCGGGGGCCACGCGGTCGACCGGTGAGATCGGCAGCAGGGTGCGTCGGTCCTGCGGCACATGGGAGTGCTGGGGCTCGCCGGAAACGATCGAGCGCAACCGGGCGGCGATGTCGGGGTAGTCGTCGAAGCCGAGCACGGCGTCGGCCTCGGGAAGCGACTCGGCTAGGTCCTTGCCGTAGCGCTCGGCCAGGCAGCCGACGGCGACCACCGCCTGTGGGCGGCCGGACTCCTTGAGGTCGGCGGCCTCGAGCAGGGTGTCGACGGAGTCCTTCTTGGCCGCCTCGACGAAGCCGCAGGTGTTCACCACGACGGTGTCGGCGTCCGCGGCCTCCGCCACCAGGCGGAATCCGTCCGCCTCCAGCCGCCCCGCCAGCTCCTCGGAGTCGACCTCGTTGCGGGCGCAGCCCAGGGTCACGAGGGCCACGGACAAGGGTGGGGACACCGGTCCGTCAGGGTGCGTCTCCAGTGTGGTCATTGCCGTTCGAGTATGGCCCTTTGCCGCGACCTCATACGAATCGGGCGCCGGCGCAGCCAACTCGGATGGCGTCACTCACACACGGTGAGCCCCGCTCAGCGGACAGGGAACGTGTTCTGGGCGGGCTCGCCGGTGGCTCCCAGGGCTCCCCGCTCCTCGCCGGCGATCGTGGTCTCCAGGGACCCGTCGGAGGACTGCAAGCGGACCGGCGGCGCCACCTGCAGGGTCTTGGTCTCTCCGAACGCCAGGTTGCCCGTGAACACGACCTTCCCGGTGCCGTCGCGGACGATCACCCGGGCGCCGCCTCCGGCCGCCGAGAGCACCACCGGCACGGGATCAGCGGCCTGCTGAGGGCTGTTGTCCACCCCGGCCGAACCGTTCAGGATCGGCGCGGCGCCGCGCAGCTCGACCGGGCTGTCCATGATCAGACGGGCCACGGACCAGGCCAGGACCAGCGCCATCACTGCGGCGACGAGGACGGACCAGTTCGGGCCACCGCGGGTGCCGCGGATGGAGCCGCTCGCGCCGGTGGCGAGCTCGGCCTCGAACACCCGCCGCGGGTTGATCGGCGCGTCGGCGTACCGCTCGTCGTACGACGTGAGCAGCGGCGCGACGTCGATGCCGAGCACCCGGGCGAGAGTCCGAAGGTGGCCGCGAGCGTAGAAGTCGCCACCGCACGGCGCGAAGTCGTCGACCTCGATCGACTCGATGACGTGCGGCCGGATCCGGGTGCGCTCGGCGAGCTGGTCGACGGTGAGCCCGAGCCTGGTGCGAGCAGCCAGGATGTGGGGGCCCGTGACGGGCTCCTCCGCAGGCTCCACGGCGTAGTCGTCGATGTCCAGCGGCTCGACGGCGTTGCCGGGACTGGCGATCGGGTGCACCCGCTCGCTCCAGACCTGGGTGTCCTCGACGAGGTTCACGCTGCCGGGTCGGCGCAGTTCCCGGCCACCCTCGGGTTCGTCGGGCGGCTCCGCCTCGCGACGGACCTCCGCCCGCTGGGCGGTGACCGGGTCGCGGAGCGGACCGGGGTGGCGCTCGCCACCAGCGGCTGGTCCACGACCTCGGCCGGCGCGACCTCACGAGCGCTGGCGTCGTCAGGCGACTCCGCGTCGCCCCTGCGTCGTGGGCTCAGCGCGGCCAGGGTCGCGATGGCGCGCGCGAGCTGCGGGCGCGGGTCGCGCCAGGGCAGGCGCCGCTGCTTCGGCTCGTCTTCGATCTCGACGATCGTGGCCCGGGTCCCCGCCAGGGCGGTCAGGGCCGCGGTCAGGTCCTCGCCGGCGCCCCTCACGCGGGTCGACACTGCGAGGGGGACGGCGAACGGTGATCCGTAGAGCCGTTGTGAGAGCCGGGACTGGCGCCGGCCGCCGCGGTCGAGCTCCTCGATCAGACGGGCAGGGTGCCGCACCACGGCCACGACTCGCCCGTCTCGGAACAGGCCCCGTCGTGGCCGGTGCTCCACAAGCGCGAGCGCTCCCCAGGGGAGACCGCGCCAGCTGCGACCGAGCCGGATCCGCATCCCCTGCGTGTCGGCCACCAGCAGCGGGGTGCGTGCGTCGACCAGGGCGACCAGGTGGCCGACCCCGACCACCGCCCATCACCGCGGCGAGCACCCAGTCCAGGACGGCACCGGTGCTCGCGGCTCGGGCGAGGTAGGCGATGGCGATGCCCGAGGCGACGGCGCCGACGAACGCAGCCAGCGCGGCGTTGCGGCGTACCTCCACAACGTCGGGCGCCAGCGCCAGCGATTCGACCGGACGGGCTCCCCGTCCGGCGTCTCGAGCTCGATGTCGTCGTGCACTTCCGCGGCTCCCATCAGGCCTCCCCCTGGAGTGTGGCGATCACGCCGTCGATCTCGTCGGGCTTGACCAGCACGTCGCGCGCCTTGGAGCCCTCGCTCGGCCCGACGACGCCGCGGCTCTCGAGGATGTCCATCAGCCGGCCGGCCTTGGCGAAGCCGACCCGCAGCTTGCGCTGCAGCATCGAGGTCGACCCGAACTGGGTGGACACGACGAGCTCGATGGCCTGGACGACCAGGTCGAGGTCGTCGCCGATGTCGTCGTCGAGCTCGCGCCTGCTCGCCGCCGGTGCGGTGACGTCCTCGCGGTAGGTCGGCGCGAGCTGCTCCTTGCAGTGCTTGACGACCTGGTGGATCTCGGCCTCGGTGACCCAGGAGCCCTGGACGCGCACCGGCTTGGTGGCGCCCATCGGCAGGAACAGCCCGTCACCCTGGCCGACCAGCTTCTCCGCGCCCGGCTGGTCGAGGATGACCCGGCTGTCGGCCAGCGACGAGGTCGCGAACGCCAGCCGCGACGGCACGTTGGCCTTGATCAGGCCGGTGACGACGTCGACCGACGGCCGCTGGGTGGCCAGCACCAGGTGGATGCCGGCGGCCCGGGCGAGCTGGGTGATCCGGACGACGGCGTCCTCGACGTCGCGCGGCGCCACCATCATCAGGTCGGCGAGCTCGTCGACGACCACCAGCAGGTAGGGGTACGGCGCCAGCTCGCGCTCGCTGCCCGGGCGGCACCTCGACCTTGCCGGTCGCGGACCGCCTTGTTGAAGTCGTCGATGTGCCGGAAGCCGAAGTTGGCCAGGTCGTCGTAGCGCAGGTCCATCTCGCGCACGACCCACTGCAGCGCCTCGGCGGCCTTCTTGGGGTTGGTGATGATCGGCGTGATCAGGTGCGGGATGCCCTCGTAGGCGTTCAGCTCGACCCGCTTGGGGTCGACCATGATCATCCGCACCTCGTCGGGCGTCGACCGCATCAGGATCGAGGTGACCATCGAGTTGATGAAGCTCGACTTGCCGGAGCCGGTGGCGCCCGCGACCAGCAGGTGCGGCATCTTCGCCAGGTTGGCGACGACGAAGCCGCCCTCGACGTCCTTGCCGAGGCCGACGACCATCGGGTGGTGGTCGCTGCGGGCGTTGCCCGACCGGAGCACGTCGCCGAGCGAGACGATCTCCTTGTCGACGTTGGGGATCTCGATGCCGATCGCGGACTTGCCGGGGATCGGCGAGAGGATGCGCACGTCGGCCGACGCGACGGCGTAGGCGATGTTCTTCGTCAGCGCGGTGACCTTCTCGACCTTGACCGCCGGGCCGAGCTCGACCTCGTAGCGGGTGACGGTCGGGCCGCGGGTGTAGCCGGTGACCTGGGCGTCGATCTCGAACTGCTCGAGCACCTCGGTCAGCCGGCCGACGACGTCGTCGCTGGCCTTGGACCGGGCCTTGTGCGGCGAGCCCGGCTTGAGCACGTCGTTGCCGGGCAGCGAGTAGGCGATGTCGCCCGACAGCGCGAGCTGCTCCACCCGCGGCGGCAGCGGCGTGTGCGGTGGCGGCTCCAGCTCGCTTCGGTCGCTCGTCGTCGGTCTCCGCGAGTCGCCGGCACCGTCGACCTCGGGGGCTCATCGGTGTCGGGTTCGCCCTTGCGACGCCGGCGCTTGAGCTCGCGGTCCTCGAGGACCGGGCGAGTCGTACGGCCGGGTCGCCGATGTCGGCGTCGATCGGCGTCGAGCGCCGCGACGTCGCGGGCGCGGATCGGCTGGGTGCCGAGTCCTCGGCGTCGTCGTCCTCGGCCGGCTGCCGGCCGAGCAGCCGGTCGCGCGGCGCCGCGCAGCCGGGTCGGGATCTGGTAGAGCGGCGTGGCGGTGACGACCAGCACCCCGAAGAAGGCGAGCAGCACCAGCAGCGGCACCGCGACGTACGGCGTTGAGCAGGTCGAGCAGCAGGCCGAGACGACGTAGCCGACCGCGCCGCCGGCCTCCCGCAGAGCGGCGGCGTCGCCGAGCGCCGGCTGCGGATTGCCGTTGGCGATGTGCACGATCCCGAGCACGCCGAAGGCGAGCGCGGCCCAGCCGATGACCTGCCGGCCGGCCGGTCCGTTGCGCTCCGGGTCGCGCAGCGTTGCGCCAGGCCGACGAGCAGCAGCAGCAGCGGGACGAGCCAGCCGACCTTGCCGACCGAGCCGGCGACGATGGTGCGGGTGACGTCCATGACGCTGCCGGGCAGCTGCCACCAGACCGCCGCGGCGACGACCACCGCCAGGCCGAAGAGCAGCAGCCCGACGCCGTCGCGGCGATGCTCGGGCTCGAGGTCACGGGCGCGTGCTGCCGATCCTGCGCACGGTGGCCCCGAGGGCGTGCGCGATCCCCAGCCAGACCGCACCCAGGGCGCGGCCGAGCGCACGCGAAGACACGCGAGACCGGACCGGGTCCGTTGCGCACGGCGCGGGGTGCCGGCCGCTTCGACTTCCGGGTCGCGCCTTCTGCGCGCGGAGCGCGCGCTTGGCCGCTGCGGGAGCGGGTACTCCGGGATCGGGTGCTCGAACCGCCTCGCCCGGTCCTTGGACCTGACTTCTGCGACCTGGACGAGGACGTGCTCTTGCTCCGCGACCCCGGCGGGGAAGACGTACGGGTCGCCATGGTCATCAACCTAGGCGAAGTCACACCAGTCACAGGGACCACAGGAAGCGTGTCGTCAGCGACCCGCAGATGACGTACAGCAAACTGCGCCGATGTGCCTAGACCTCGTTGACCAGGTCAACCTAGGGTGCCTCCTTGGTGGAGCTCGAGACCCACGAGGCCCCGCCGGAGCTCAGGCGGGACCTCGTGCCGTCCGCACCTGAGATGCTTCGGCCGTGCCCGTCGAGCTCGATCTGGATCCTCCCGGCCGGGTGCGCGCTGGTCGACTGGTACGCCGTGGCGCGCGACGACCGGTGTACCGAGGTCTGGGCGAAACCGCTGGTGATGATCTCCCTGATCGTGGTCGCGCTGACGCTGGGTGCGACGGACGACACCGCCGGGCGCTGGCTGCTGGTGGCGCTGGTGCTCGGACTGGTCGGCGACATCGCGCTGCTCTCGGAGTCGATGCTCCGCTTCCAGGTCGGGTTGGGCGAGCTTCCTGATCGGCCACCTCGCCTACCTCGCGTGCTTCGCCACGCTCGGGTTGCCGGCTCCCCTCTGGTCGTGGGCCGGGCTCATCGTCCGCCGTCGTGACGCTCATCGCCGATCCGCGGAGTCGTCCCGTCGGCCCATCGCCTGGGTGGGACCAGGGTGTCCTGGCCGGTGGCTGTCTACATGGCCGTGATCGCGGCGATGCTGGTCTGCGCGTGGTTCACCGGAGTACCGCTCGTCGCCATCGGTGCCACGGTCTTCGTCGCCAGCGACGCCATCCTGGCGGTGAACCGCTTCGTCCGACCGCTGCCGAGCGCCCGGCTGTCGCTGATCGTGACCTACCAGGTCGGGCAGGCGCTGATCACCGCCGGCGTCTTGGGCGGCTCAGGCCTCGATGACGACCGGGATGATCATCGGCCGGCGCCGGTGCGTCCGGTTGACCCAGCGCCCGACGACCCGGCGCATGGTCTGCTGCAGCTGGTAGGAATCGTCGGCGCCGTCGCGCACCGCGGCGTCGAGGGCGTCGATGATCGGCTGCTTGATCTCGTCGAACGTGGAGTCGTCCTCGGCGAAGCCCCGCGCGTGGATCTCCGGGCCGCCGGCCACCTTGCCGCTGACGGAGTCGACGACCACGATCACCGAGATGAAGCCCTCCTCGCCGAGGATCCGGCGGTCCTTCAGGCGAGCTCTCGGTGATGTCGCCGACCGAGGCGCCGTCGACGAACACGTAGCCGCACGTCGACCTTGCCCGGCGATCCGGGCCTGCCCGTCGACGAGGTCGACGACGACGCCGTCCTCGGCGATCACGACGTTCTCGCGGCACACCCGTCTGGCGAGCCAGCTCGGCGTTGGCGCGCATGTGCCGGATCTCGCCGTGGACCGGCAGCACGTTGCGCGGCTTGACGATGTTGTAGCAGTAGAGCAGCTCGCCCGCGCTCGCGTGCCCGCTGACGTGCACCAGGGCATTGCCCTTGTGCACGACGTTGGCGCCCCAGCGCGCGAGCCCGTTGATGACCCGGTAGACGGCGTTCTCGTTGCCGGGGATCAGCGAGCTCGGCGAGGACGACGGTGTCGCCCTCCTCGATGTGCACGAAGTTGTGGTTGCGCTGCGCGATCCGGCTCAGGGCGCTCAGCGGCTCTCCCTGCGAACCGGTGGAGATCAGCACCTGCCGTTCCGGCGGCAGGTCGGCGAGATCCTTCGCGTCGACCAGCGACGTCCGGCGGCACGTGCAGGTAGCCGAGGTCGCGGGCGATTCGCCATGTTGCGCACCATCGAGCGACCGACGTAGGCGACCTTGCGGCCGTGGGCGACCGCGGCGTCGAGCACCTGCTGGACCCGGTGCACGTGGGAGGCGAAGCAGGCGACGATGATCCGCTGGTCGGACTGGTGGAACACCTGGTCGAGGACCGGGCCGATGTTCTTCTCGGCGGTCGTGAAGCCCGGCACCTCGGCGTTGGTGGAGTCGGTCATGAACAGGTCGACGCCCTCCTCCCCCAGCCGGGCGAAGGCGCGCAGGTCGGTGATCCGGCCGTCCAGCGGCAGCTGGTCCATCTTGAAGTCGCCGGTGTGCAGGACCAGGCCGGCTCCGGTCCGGATCGCGACCGCCAGCGCGTCCGGGATGGAGTGGTTGACGGCGACGAACTCGAGGTCGAAGGGCCCGAGCGTGAGCCGGTCGCCCTCCTTCACGACGTGGTGGACGGTCTCCCTGAGCCGGTGCTCGCGCAGCTTGCCGTCGAGCAGGGCGAGGGTCAGCTCCGAGCCGACGAGCGGGATGTCCTCGCGCTCGCGCAGGAGGTACGGCGTGGCGCCGATGTGGTCCTCGTGCCCGTGCGTGAGCACGAGTGCCTCGACGTCGTCGAGGCGGTCCCGGATCGGGTCGAAGTCGGGCAGGATCAGGTCGACGCCGGGATGGTGGTCCTCGGGGAACAGCACCCCGCAGTCGACGATCAGCAGCCGGCCGTCGTACTCGAAGACGGTCATGTTGCGGCCGACCTCGCCGAGCCCGCCGAGCGGCGTGATCCGCAGGCCTCCCTGCGGCGAGCTCGGCCGGGCGCGGTCGAGCTCGGGTGGGGATGGCTCATCGGAATCTTTCTGAGGGGTCTGGGTCTAGGGTCTCGAGGAGGCCGGCGGCCGCGAGGCCGGCGCGCAGCGCCGCGACCTCGTCGTCGTCCAGCGGCACCAGCGGCCCGCGGACGTTGCGGTTGTCGAGGACGCCGAGCAGCTGGAGCGCCGCCTTGGCGGTGGTGGCGCCGTAGTTGGCGACGCCCATGACGGCGTCGACCGCGGGCAGCAGCCGGGTGTAGATCGGCGAGGGCGCCGGCGTGGTCGCCGGCGACGAAGGCGTCGACCATCGCCCTGACTGGTCGCCGGCCACGTGGCCGACGACGGAGACGAAGCCGCCGCCGCCGTGCGCGAGCCAGCCCAGGTTGGCGACGTCGTCGCCGGAGTAGACGGCGTAGCCCATCTCGCATGAGCCGCGACGCCGCGGGCGAAGTCGCCGACGGCGTCCTTGACCGCGACGACGTGTCCCGAGCTCGCATGGCCTCGGCGTAGGTCTCCAGGGCGATCGTCGCTGCCGGTGCGGCCGGGGACGTCGTAGAGCATGACCGGGACGTCGGTCGGCCTCCGCGACCTGCCGGAAGTGGTGCAGGACGCCGGCCTGGCCGGGCTTGTTGTAGTACGGCGTCACGAGGAGCAGCCCGTCGGCGCCGATCTTCTCGGCCTGCTGGGCCAGCTCGATCGAGTGCGCGGTGTCGTTGGTCCCGACCCCGGCGACCACCGTGGCCCGGTCGCCCACCGCATCCCGCACCGCGGCCAGGATCCGGCCGTCCTCGGCGACGCTCGTGGTCGGCGACTCGCCGGTGGTCCCGGAGACCACGACGCCGTCGTGGCCGTGGTCGACCAGGTGGACGCGCGATCCGGGCCGTGCCTTCGAGGTCGACCGAGCCGTCGTCGTGGAACGCCGTCGCCATCGCCGTGAGCACGCGGCCGAACGGGGCTGCGGGTGCGGACGTCATTCCGACAGGCTATCGCTCAGACATGCGGCATCACCGCATCTGCCAGTAGGTGCAGGTGGTCCAGGTCGTGCAGGTCGAGCACCTGGAGGTAGGCGCGCTCGCTGCCCAGCTCGGCGTACCGGCGGAGCGTGTCCACCACCTCGGCGGGGGTGCCGGCAAGCGCGTTCTGCCTCAGGTCGGCGACCTCCCGCCCGATCGCCTTCGCGCGCCTGGCCAGCTCCACCTCGTCGGCTCCCACGCAGACCGTCAGTGCGTTGGACCAGCGCATGGTGGCGGGGTCCCGGCCGATCGCTTCGCAGGCGCGGCGAACCCGCGGGAACTGTGCCTTCGTCACCTCCTCGTCGCCGAACGGGAGATTGAACTCCTCCGCGTACGTCGCCGCCAGGCGCGGGGTCCGCTTCTTGCCGAACCCGCCGACGATGACCGGGGGCTTCTCCTGGACCGGTTTCGGCAAGGCGGGGCTGTCGATCAGCCGGTAGTGCTTGCCCTCGTGTGTGAAGCTCCCGCCGACCTCCGTCGCCCAGAGCCCGGTGACGATGGCGAGCTGCTCCTCGAGCCGGTCGAAGCGCTCCGGCGCGTCAGGGAAGGGGATGCCGTACTTCACGTGCTCCTCCTCGAACCAGGCGCCGCCGAGGCCGAGCTCCACCCGTCCGCCGCTCATCTGGTCGACTGTTGCGACCGAGATCGCCAGCGGCCCGGGGTACCGGAACGTGCTCGCCGTCACCATGGTCCCGAGCCGGATGGTCTGGGTGTCCCGCGCCAGCCCGGCGAGGGTCACCCAGGCATCCGTCGGCCCGGGCAGGCCGTCGGTGTCCATGCTCACGTAGTGGTCGGAACGGAAGAAGCCGCCGAAGCCGAGCTCCTCGGCCGTCCGCGCGACGGCGAGCAGGTCGTCGTACGTCGCGCCCTCCTGGGGTTCGGTCATGATCCTGAGCTCCATGCCTGCCACCTTGCCACCATGGGGGTGTCGCGTCAGACCCGGCGCCACCACACGTGGTCGAACCCGTCGTGCAGCTCGCGTCGTGTCTCGGTCCACTGCGCCCGGTCGAACTCCGGGTAGAACGCGTCGCCACCGGGTCGACTGTGCACCTCGGTCAGGATCTGCTCGTCGGCGCGGTCCAGCAGCGCGGCGTACACATCGGAGCCGCCGGCAACATAGACGTCACCGGGCAGGTCGTCTGCCAGGGCCAGCGCCTCAGCCAGGTCGTGCGCGACGAGAACGCCTTCGGCAGTCCAGTCGGGGTCGCGCGTGAGAACGATCGTGGTGCGGCCGGGCAGCGGCCGCCCGATGGAGTCGTACGTCGCCCGTCCCATCACCAGCGTGTGACCAAGCGTGGTCGCCTTGAAGTGCGCGAAGTCCTCCGGCAGGTGCCACGGGATCCCGCCGTCCGCGCCGATCACACCGTTGTCCGCGACTGCAGCGATCAGGACGACCCGCTTGGCGCCCTCAGACGGCAATGGGCGCCTTGATGCCGGGGTGCGGGTCGTAGCCCTCGATCGCGATGTGCTCGAGGTCGAAGGCGTCGAGCTCGGTCACCGTCGGGTCGAGGGACAGCGTGGGCTGCGGGCGCGGGTCGCGGGTCAGCTGCAACGTCGCCTGCTCGACGTGGTTGGAGTACAGGTGGGCGTCGCCGAGGGTGTGCACGAAGTCGCCCACCCTCAACCCGGTCACCTGGGCGACCATGTGGGTGAGCAGGGCATAGGAGGCGATGTTGAAGGGGACGCCGAGGAAGACGTCGGCGCTGCGCTGGTAGAGCTGGCAGCTCAGTCTCGCCGGCCCGTCGTCCGAGGGGGCGACATAGAACTGGAACATCGTGTGGCAGGGGGCCAGCGCCATCTGCGGGATGTCGGCGACGTTCCAGGCGCTGACGATGTGACGCCGGGAGTCCGGGTCGCTCCGGATCTGGTCGAGCACCAGCTTGACCTGGTCGATGTGGCGCCCGTCCGGCGCCGGCCAGGAGCGCCACTGGTAGCCGTAGATCGGGCCGAGGTCGCCGTCGTCGTCGGCCCACTCGTCCCAGATCGTGACGCCGCGATCCTGCAGCCACTTGACGTTGGTGTCGCCACGCAGGAACCACAAGAGCTCGGCGAAGATCGATCTGGTGTGGACCTTCTTCGTGGTGACGAGAGGAAACCCGGCGTTCAGGTCGAAGCGCATCTGGTGCCCGAACACACTGCGGGTGCCGGTGCCGGTGCGGTCACCCTTCTCCACGCCGGTGTCGAGGATCCGCTGGAGGAGTTCGAGGTACTGCTGCACGGAGCCGACATTACGCCCCGAGGAGCACCTCTCCGGTGACGGTCGTCAGCGCGTCGCGAGCATGCGGGTCACTCTGGCAGGACCGGGATCTGGCGGTGGGCGAACTCGACCGGCGTCGCGCAGCTCTGGATGTCCAGCGCGCAGGTCCGCATGAAGACGGGGCCGGAGGTCGACAGCCGGATCCCCGGGTCACTGCTCGCTGCGTTTGAGCGCCCACGGACGATGTAGGTGACCGTCTCGTCGGGTCCGAAGGTCGCGACGGCCGCGGAGTCGTCTGGCCCGAGACCAGTCCCGACCTGCTCCCCGGACCGGGTGTCGTAGATCCGGACCCGGGTGTTGAAGATCCCGACCGTCCCGGGAACGGGCGTGTCGACCCGGGTGAGGACGTAGTTGCCGTCCTCGGAGAGCATCGCGCCATCGCCCGGGACCCCGATCTCGATGTCGAACAGCGGCTGGATCACGTTGAGGAACCCGTCTTCCGCCTGGATGACCCGCACCGCCGATGCCACGTCCAGCAGCTCACCGCCGACGACCGCGTTCGGGTGGCCGTCGGGCGGCTCCCAGGCCCAGTCTCCGTCCGGCGCCGAGTAGTAGACGACCGCCTGGTCGATCGCCACGGGGTAGCTCGCGCCAGGCTCCTCCCCCTCGTCTCCCTGGGACGCCAACCGCGTCCGGGCCACCTCTTTCCCGGTCAAGGTGCTGTGCACGATCAGCTCGGGGGAGCCGTCGTGCGGGTCCACCCATGCCACCCAGCCTCGCTCGACGGAGCTGGCGAGCGGTGCACCGGGCTCCTGGTGTCCGAGTGCCTCCAGCGAGCCGTCCGACCGCACGTGGATCACCTGGCCGTCCTCGTCGCCGTACACCACGCCGCCGTCGCCGAGCTGCACCATGCTCTCGATCGAGGGCAGGTCGACCGTCAGGTCGTCCAGGTGGAGGACACCGTTGGCGTACCACTCGATGTTCGCCGGGTTCTGCTCCGGCTTCACGACCGGGTCCGGCAGCGCGGCGTCCTCGGGCCGGGTGCCGATCCAGGTGCCGACCGCCACCACAGCGACGATGCCCGCGGTCACCCCGGCCGCCCAGCCTCGGCGACGTCGGCGCGCCGCCTTGGCACGGGCGACGACCGCGTCGACCGGGGGCTGCCGGACCGAGATGCCCTCCTGTGCCTCGTGGAAGACCTCGGTGGCCAGGAGCTCGCTCATCGCGACTCCTCCCAGAGCGCGCCGAGGTCGACCTGCGCCAGGGCCTCCGACTGCCGGGACTCGACGGTCGAGATGGGTTGGTCGAGGACCTCGGCAACCTGGACGACATCCAGGTCCGCCACGAACCTCAGGACCAGCACGAGGCGCAGTTCCTCGGGCAGTGGGTCGAGCGCCGCCTCGAGCGCCCGCAGGAGCTCGAGCCGCGGCGTGGGGTCCGACAGGCCGGTGCCGAGCAAGGGAACCACGGCACCCGACGCGACGGGCCGGTTCCCGGACCCGCGCTCCGCGGTCTTCTCCCAGCGTTCGAGCAGCACCCCGTAGACGTAGACGTCCACGTCGTCGGCGCTGCGCACCCGGTCCCACGAGGAGCAGCAGCGGCCGAGTGCGTCCTCGGCGACGTCCTCGGCGGTGCCGGGGTCACAGCCCATCAGCACCAGCGACCGCACGAGCGCGGGCCAGCGGGCGACCATGTACGCCCGGAAGTCCGCCCCGTCGCTCACGCTCACCTCACCAGCGTATTCGTCGCCGCCAGCCGAGATGCAGAGTCAGGTGTGCAGGTCAGGTGTGCAGGTCAGGCGTGCAGGTCAGGCGTGCAGGGACATCGGCCCGTAGACCAGGCGCTCGTGCTCGAAGAGGGTCACCGCATCGACTCCGGCCGAGGCCAGGTCGGACCACGTCTCCCCCACCCACGACTCGGCGTCGGCCTGGCTGGTGAAGCGCTGGCCGGCGTGCTCCTCGCCGACCTCGACCTCGGCGCCGGCGGCGTTCTCGAGGCGCCACCACCACGGCCGTTCCGCGGGGCTCGGCGGGCGGAACGTCGGGGGCTGGTCGGGGAGGTTCACCACGGATCAGGACTCTCGCACGGACGGATCCACGAACGGTGGATCGACGAGCTGGAAGATCTCGCGTCGGCCCCGGATGTCGACGCCCACCTGGGCGTCCGGGTCGACCATCGTGGGCACCAGGGCCAGCCCGATGCCCTTCTTCAGGGTCGGGGAGAAGGTGCCGGACGTGATCTCGCAGAGCGGTACGTCGTGGGTCAGGCTGACGCTCATCCCGGGCCGGGGGATCCCGCGACCGACCGCGACCAGGCCGCGCAGCCGGCGGTCGGGGCCTGCTTCCTTCTCGGCGAGCAGTGCGTCGCGACCCCAGAACGCGTCCTTCTTCCAGCCCACCGCCCAGCCGAGCCTGGCCTGGTTGGGCGTCACGTCGAGGGTGATGTCCTGGCCGTGGAGTGGGTATCCCATCTCGGTCCGGAGGGTGTCCCGGGCGCCGAGGCCGCACGCCAGCAGCCCGAACTCCTCACCCGCCGCGACGAGCGCGTCCCACAGTGCGCCGGCCACGTCGTTGCTGGCAACCAGCTCATAGCCGCGCTCGCCGGTGTAGCCCGTGCGGCAGACCACGACACCAGCACTGCCTCCCCACTCGTCGGGAAGCGTCGCCTCGACGAAGGACATGTACTCGTGCCCGGTCGGCAGCCCGACCTTCCCGAGGACATCGTCGGACTTCGTGCCCTGCACGGCGAGCACGGCGTAGTCGTGGTGGTGGTCGACGATGCTCACGCCCTCCGGCGCCGTGGCGGCGAGCCTTCGGACGACCTCGGCGGTGTTCGCCGCGTTGGGCACCAGCAGCACGTGCTCGTCGTCGTGGAAGTAGGCGATCAGGTCGTCGACGATGCCGCCCGTCGCGTCGTCGCAGCACAACGTGTACTGCGCCTTGCCCGGCCGGATCTTGCCCAGGTCGTTGCTGAGCGTCGCGTTGACGTACGCCGCGGCGCCGGGGCCGGTGACCATGGCCTTGCCGAGATGGCTGACATCGAAGATTCCGACAGTCTCCCGGACGGCGGTGTGCTCCTTGACGATGCCGGAGGAGTACTCCAGCGGCATCGTCCAGCCGCCGAACTCCGCGAACTTCGCGCCCAGCGCGACGTGTCGGTCGTGCAGCGGAGACCGGAGCAGGGCGGCGTGTGTCGGACCGGTCTCGCTCATGCCACGGAACCTACCGCAGCGACTCCGCTCGCCCCGGTGGCTATCCTGCCCCGATGACGACGTACCACCTGCGCAGTGCCAACCCGGCCAAGACCCGTGCCGACGCCGTTGTGGTCGGTGTGCTGCAGCACGCCAAGGGTCCCAGGGTGGCCTCGGGCGGTGAGGAGGTCGCCAAGGCCTACGGCCGCAAGTTCTCTCCGCTCCTCGCGACGCTCGGCATCACCGGCAAGGCGGGTGAGGTGGTGAAGGTGCCGACGTCCAAGACCCTGTCCTCGCCGCTCCTGCTGCTCGTCGGGCTCGGCAAGGAGGCCGACCCCGACGGCGTACGGCGGGCGGCAGGTGCGGCCGCGCGCGCCGGCACCAACGCCACGTCGGTGGCCGTCGCCCTGCCCGCCGACAGTCCCGAACTGGTGCGCGCGGCGACCGAGGGCTACGCGCTGGGCGGGTACGCCTTCACGTCGTACAAGAAGGAGGTGGAGTCCAATGGCCCGGCCGGCACGGTCACGGTGCTCAGCCCGATCGCCCGCAAGCAGGAGGCGGTCGCGGCGTTCGAGGGTGCCCAGGTGGTGGCCGACGCCGTCAACGCCACTCGGGACTGGGTGAACGTGCCGCCCGGGGACCTCACGCCTCCCGTCTTCGCCGAGACCGTCGACGACGCGATCAAGGCGCTGGGCAAGGGCCGCGGCGCGCCCAAGCTCAAGGTCAAGGTGCTCGACGAACACGAGCTCGCCGAGCTCGGCTGCGGCGGCATCCTCGGCGTCGGCGCCGGGTCGTCCGCGCCTCCACGCATGGTCGAGGTGTCATACGCACCGAAGAACGCCAAGCTCCACCTCGCCCTGGTCGGCAAGGGAGTCACCTTCGACTCCGGCGGGCTCACCATCAAGCCGGCCCAGGGCATGAAGGAGATGAAGAGCGACATGGCCGGGGCGGCCGCCGTCGTCCAGGCCACGATGGCGATCGCGACGCTGAAGCTCCCCATCAAGGTCACCACCCTGGTGCCGATGGCCGAGAACATGGTGTCGGGCTCGTCGATCCGGCCCGGGGACGTCCTCACGATGTACGGCGGCACGACGGTCGAGGTGCTCAACACCGATGCCGAGGGTCGGCTGATCCTGGCCGATGCGCTGGTCCGCGCGACGGAGCTCAAGCCGGACATCCTGGTCGACGTCGCAACCTTGACCGGTCACATGGTCCTCGCGCTCGGCGACCGCGTGGGTGGGGTGCTGGGATCCGAGGACGTGGTCGAAGCCGTGGTCGCGGCCGGCCGGTCCGCGGGTGAGCCGCAGTGGCACATGCCGATCCCTGACGCCATGATCGAGCGGATCCACAGCAGCAAGGTCGCCGACCTCGCCCAGCACGACTGGGTCCGGTGGGGTGGCGGCCTGTACGCCGCGGCGTTCCTCCGGGAGTTCACCGACGGCCTTCCGTGGGCGCACCTCGACATCGCCGGCCCCGGCTTCAACTCGGGGGGTGCCTACGGGCACATCACCTCGGGTGGGACCGGGTTCGCGGTGGCAACACTCGTCGACTACGCGCGGAGCCTCGCCGCCTAGAGGAAGCTAGAGCCCGCCCTGCTGCTTCTTCCGCCGGTTGTAGTCGCGCATCCGCTGCGGGATCCCCACGACGGCCGCGTCGTACGACGGCACCCGGTGCTTGTTGCAGAACGCATGCGCCCACTCGACGGAAGGCACCCGGCGCCGGGTCCACTCGCCGTCGTGAGCCACGAGCAGCAGGGTCACGTCACTGACCGCGGTCCGTGGCTCCACGAACCCCTCGACGCCTCGCCGGCCGGTCACGAAGTTGTGCAGATGCTCCTCGTCGGCACGGTCGGAAGCGCGCACCTGGGTGGAGCCGGTGCGGGCCGCGTCGCGGGCCGGCTTGCGCATCCGCGTGCCGCCGCGTCGGAAACGGTCGAACAAACCCATGCGCCAAGTGTGCCCGGTCGGGGTACGAATCGGGGGAATGGTCGCCCCGGACAGCCGCGCGGCGGACCGCCGATGGCCGGTGTGGACACTCTCGCAAAGAGTGCAAGGATGGGGCAGCCAGTTCGTGGAGGGAAGGAACAGCGTGGCCGACGCGGAGTTCGACGTACTCATTGTGGGGGCGGGATCTGGCGGGTATGCCTGTGCCCTGCGCGCCGCTCAGCTGGGCCTCTCCGTGGGTCTCGTCGAGAAGGGCAACCTGGGCGGCACCTGCCTCCATGTCGGCTGCATCCCGACGAAGGCGCTGCTCCACGCGGCCGAGGTCGCCGACCAGACCCGCGAGTCGGAACAGTTCGGCGTCAAGGCCAGTCTCGACGGCATCGACATGGTGGGAGTGAACGCCTACAAGGACGGCGTGGTCTCGCGGCTCTTCAAGGGCCTCGCCGGCCTGATCAAGGGTCGCGGCATCACCGTCATCGAGGGTGAGGGACGTCTCGCCGGACCACGTGAGGTGTCCGTGGACGGCAAGTCGTACGCCGCGAAGAACGTCGTTCTCGCGTCCGGGTCCTACAGCAGGTCCCTGCCCGGCCTCGACATCGACGGCGAGCGGATCATCACCTCCGAGCAGGCCCTGAGACTGGAGCAGGTGCCGGCGTCGGTGGTGGTGCTCGGCGGCGGCGTCATCGGGTGCGAGTTCGCGAGCGTGTGGAAGAGCTTCGGCGCCGACGTGACCATCGTCGAGGCGCTCCCGCGGCTGGTGGCCGCCGAGGACGAGGCGTCGTCGAAGGCGCTCGAGCGCGCCTTCCGCAAGCGCAAGATCGACGTCCGCACCGGCGCGCCGTTCCAGAGCGTCAAGACCACCGATGCCGGGGTGGCCGTCACCGTCGAGGGCGGCGACGTCATCGAGGCCGAGCTCCTCCTCGTGGCGGTGGGGCGTGGTCCGACAACCGACGGACTCGGGTACGACACCCACGGGGTCGCCATGGATCGGGGCTTCGTCCTGACCGACGACCGTTGCCGCACCAACGTCGACGGCGTCTACGCAGTCGGTGACATCGTGCCTGGCCTGCAACTGGCCCACCGCGGGTTCCAGCAGGGCATCTTCGTCGCGGAGGACATCGCCGGGCTCGACCCGCCGCCGATCGACGAGACGGGCATCCCGCGGGTCACCTACTCCCACCCCGAGGTCGCGTCGGTCGGCCTGAACGAGAGCGCCGCCGCCGAGAAGTACGGCGCCGACGAGATCGAGTCGCTCACCTACGACCTCGGCGGCAACGGCAAGAGCCAGATCCTCAAGACCCAAGGCTTCGTGAAGCTGGTCCGACACCGGGACGGCCCGGTGCTGGGGGTCCACCTGGTCGGCGACCGCGTTGGCGAGCTCATCGGTGAGGCCCAGCTGATCTACAACTGGGAGGCGCACGCCGAGGACGTCGCGCCGCTGGTCCACGCACACCCCACCCAGAACGAAGCTCTTGGCGAGGCGCACCTGGCCCTGGCCGGCAAACCCCTGCACGCCCACTCCTGATCCGACCCTCCGCTAGCGAAGGAACTCCATGGCGACCGAAGTCAACCTCCCCGCCCTCGGCGAGTCCGTCACCGAGGGCACCGTCACCCGCTGGCTGAAGAAGGTCGGCGACGACGTGGCCGTCGACGAACCCCTGCTCGAGGTCTCCACCGACAAGGTCGACACCGAGATCCCCTCCCCCGTCGCCGGCAAGCTCCTCGAGATCAAGGCGAACGAGGACGACACCGTCGAGGTCGGTGCCGTGCTGGCGGTGATCGGCGACGAGGGCGAGTCGGGCGGAGACGGTTCGGCCGATGAGTCCTCCGACGCGGGCGACTCCGGTGAGCAGCAGGCCGAGGAGTCGAGCGAGGAGCCCGCCCAGGAAGAGCAGACGCAGGAGTCCCAGCCCGACGAGGAGCCCGAGCCGGAGGAGGCCGAGCCCCAGAAGGAGGAGCCTGAGCCCGAGCAACCTGCTGCGGAGAGCAAGCCGTCCGGCGGCGACTCCGGCGACTCCGGTGACTCCGGCGGGTCCGGTACGTCGGTCACTCTGCCGGCGCTCGGCGAGTCCGTCACCGAGGGCACCGTCACCCGCTGGCTGAAGCAGGTCGGCGACGACGTCGCCGTCGACGAACCCCTGCTCGAGGTCTCCACCGACAAGGTCGACACCGAGATCCCCTCCCCCGTCGCCGGCAAGCTCCTCGAAATCAAGGTCAACGAGGACGAGACCGTCGAGGTCGGTGCCGAGCTTGCCGTCGTCGGCTCCGGCGACGCGGCCCCCGCGGATTCCGGCGAAGACAAGGGCGCCGAGCAGGAGGAGAAGGAGGAGGCACCGGCCGAGGAGAAGCAGCAGGAAGCGCCTCGCGAGGAGCCCCAGACGGAAGAGCCGCAGCAGGAGGCGCCCGAGGAGAAGAAGGAGGAGCCCGAGCCCGAGCCGCCCCAGGAGGAGGACGAGCCCAAGCAGGCGGCGCAGGCCGAGGAGACTCCACGGGCCGACCGCAGCGAGCCCTCGACGTACGTGACCCCGCTGGTCCGCAAGATGGCCGCCGAGCACGACGTCGACCTCTCCCAGGTCACGGGCACCGGTGTCGGCGGGCGGATCCGCAAGCAGGATGTGCTCGACACGGCGAAGGCGAAGGAGCAGCCGGCCGCGGCTCCGGCGGCTGCGTCCGCACCCGCGGCATCCGCGCCGGCGGCCGAACCGTCGCCGTTGCGGGGCAAGACCGAGCCCCTGTCGCGGCTGCGCAAGATCATCGCCACCCGGATGGTCGAGTCGCTGCAGACGAGTGCCCAGCTCACCACAGTTATTGAGGTCGACGTCACGGCCATCTCGCGGCTGCGCGACTCGGCCAAGGCCGACTTCGCCGCACGTGAGGGCGTGAAGTTGTCCTACATGCCGTTCTTTGCCAAGGCCGCGATCGACGCGCTCAAGCAGCACCCGTCCCTGAACGCCGCGATCGACACCGAGAAGGGCGAGGTGACCTACTTCGACAAGGAGAACCTCGCGATCGCGGTCGACACGGAGAAGGGGCTGCTGACGCCCGTCATCAAGGAGGCAGGCGACCTGTCGATCGCCGGCCTGGCCCGCAAGATCGCCGACGTCGCCGACCGCACCCGGAACAACAAGATCACCCCGGACGAGCTCTCGGGCGGGACGTTCACACTCACCAACACCGGCAGCCGCGGCGCGCTGTTCGACACCCCGATCATCAACCAGCCCCAGGTCGCCATCCTGGGCACCGGCTCGGTGGTCAAGCGCGCGGTCGTGATCGACGACGAGAACCTCGGCGAGACGATCGCCGTCCGCCAGATGGTCTACCTCGCCCTCACCTACGACCACCGCCTGGTCGACGGCGCCGACGCCGCCCGCTTCCTGACAGAGGTCAAGCAGCGTCTCGAGAGCGGCCAGTTCGAGGTCTGACCGTTGGTTGAGGTGCGAGGAGCGCAAGCCTGACCGGTGGTTGAGGTGCGCGCGGAGCGAGCCGGGCCGGTGGTTGAGGTGCGAGGAGCGCTAGCGACGAGCCTCGAAACCCGGTGAGCCGGGCAGGGACTCGCATCCGGTGGTTGAGGTGCGAGCGGAGCGAGCCTCGAAACCCGGTGACCTGCGCAGCACGGCCTTCTTCGGTGGTCGAGCGTGTCGAGACCACTCACTGGTGGGTGTCGGGTTCGGTCTTTGATTTCCGGGTTGCGTGGTCGCCGGCGTCGGTGGTTGCGGTGGCCGCTCACCGCCCGTGTGCGGCCGGCGGCGCCGTCGGGGTCGACCGATGGTCGCCGTTTCGAGCGGTGATTTTCGTTACCCGACCGTGACCGCCAGGGTTGTGGAGAACCCTGGTTTTCGGGGTCTGGGTGTCGGTGCCTGCTGCTTGAGTGGGACCCATGGCGGGCACCACCACCTTCGATCTGGATACCGCGGCCGATGTGCTGGCCGCGGCGCGGGCCTCCAAGTCGTCGCGGACGCCGATGGCCGCCCGGCAGCTCCAGCTCGCGGTGGCGTGGGCGGCGATGCATTGCGTGGACTCCATTGCCGACGCCGCCTGGGCCGGAGACTTCGGGGACCTGGCGCTCCCGATCGCCGGGGAGGGGGCGCCGTTGGTGGCGGAGTTCTGCATCCCGGAGTTCGCGGCCGCGGTCGGAATCCCCACCGACACCGGCCGGGCGTACTTGGGTGAGGCGCTGGAGCTGCGGCACCGGCTTCCCCGGCTGTGGGCGAGGGTGATCGGCGGGGACCTGCCGGCCTGGAAGGCGCGGCGGATCGCCCGGGCCACCCTGGCGCTGTCCCATGGAGGCGGCGGCCTACGTGGACCGGCATGTGGCGCACGTGGCGCACAAGATCCGCCCGGCCACCGTGGACCGGCTGGTCGAGGAAGCGACCGCCAGGTTCATGCCCCACACCGCCGAACAAGCCCGCCGCGCCGCGGACGCCCGACGGGGCCTCACCATCGACCACCGCCAGGTCTCCTTCGCCGGCACCAGCCAGGTCTACGGCGAGCTCGACCTCGCCGACGCCCTCGACCTGGACGCCGCCATCCGCACGATCGCCGGGCAGCTGGGCGACCTCGGCTGCACCGAGTCCCTCGACGTGCGCCGGTCGATGGCCGCCGGGGAACTCGCCCGCCGCCAACTCGCCCTCGACCTCACCACCCCCCACCCAGCCCACCCGGACGACCCGGGCGACCCGGATCAGCCGGTGGTTGAGGTGCGAGCGGAGCGAGCCCCGAAACCCCCGCAGCCCCACCCGACGCACGGTGTCAACCTCTACGTCCACCTCACCGAAGCGGCGGTGGCCGGCGCCGGAGGGATCGGGCGTGTGGAGAACACCCGGTCCCCGGTCACCGCCGACAGCTCCGCGACTGGTGTGGCCGCCCGGACACCCAGGTGATCGTGAAACCGGTGATCGACCTGGCCGACCACGTCCACGTCGAGTCCTACGAAACCCCCGACCGACTCACCGAACAGGTCGGCCTCCGCGACGCCACCTGTGTCTTCCCCTGGTGCAGCCGCCCGGCCCGATCCTGCGACTCCGACCACGTGATCCCGCACGCCCGCGGCGGCCCGACCTGTTCGGAAAATCTTGCTCCCTTGTGCCGGCGACATCACCGGCTCAAGACCCACACAGCGTGGACCTACACCGCCCTGGAACCCGGCACCTACCTGTGGTCGTCCCCGCACGGCTACCAGTTCCTCCGCGACCACACCGGCACCCTCGACGTCTCCCGCGACCGACCCCGGCCACCAGCCGACCCGCCCGAGGACTAGCTACCCCGCCCCACACCCCGCCACAGGCGGGGCCACCGGCATGCGCCGAGGCGTCTCGATAACCTCGCTCGGGTGATCGAGACCGCCGACTACGACGGCGACGACTTCTACTGCGACGTGGCGATCCCCAACGCCGCGAAGCTGGACGTCGTCCACGAGGACGATCTCGTGCTGGCCTACCACCACACCCGGCCCTTCTGGCAGGTCCACATCGTTGTCGCGCCGAAGCGACACATCGGGTCGTTGACGACAGTCACTGTCGACGACGAGATCGATGTCCGGGCGCTGCTCGCGGTCGTGCAAGACGTCGCACGCCAGATCGAGGGCACCCATGGAGCCGCCGGAGTGCTGACGAATCTCGGCGCCTACCAGGACTCGAAGCACCTACATGTGCACGTTCACAGCGGCGACCGAAGATGACCGTGGGCCGACCTCAGCCGGCCTCACCGCCGTAACCCGGCCCGACTCATACGTCGCCTGAGGCCACGGGGCCGCCGACCGGTTCATTGCATTTTGCTTCGCCTCGTTGGCCAACGCCGTAGCCTCTGGAGGAATGAACCCCGTTGCCCGCCGGGCCGTCCAGGTGCTCCTGGCCTTCCTCGGGTACGGGCTGGCCACGGTCGTGGTCACCACGCCGGTTGCCGTTGAGCAGGCGATCGAGAGCGTCCGGTTCGAGGACCGACTGGGGACCTTGCCGGTCGAGGTCTCCCTCTGCCACAACGGGGTCTCGACACTCGATACCGGGGTTCTCGGCAGCGTCTACTGGGAGCGGACCGGGGCCGCGGGATTCGGAGCGTGCATCCGCGCAACGGGTCCCCCCGAGGCCGGGGACACCCTGTCGTCGTACGTGAGTCCGAGGTTCCTGCAGGCCAACGCCCAGTTCGTCAATGACCCGAGCGAGGTGGCCCGGGTCTACGGCGGCGAGCTCAGGTCCCAGCTCCTGCTGGGCTTCCTGGAGATCCAGCTGTGGTCGGGGCTGATCGGTGGCATCGTCCTCTCGATCATCTTCCGCGCGCGACATCCGTTCCCCCGACGGCTCAGGTCTCCGTGGCATCGCGCGGGACTGGTCGCGCTCTGCCTGCTTGTCGGCCTGGGAGTCTCGTCGCTCATCGCCTTCCAGCTCTTCCGGCAGTGGGACGGGAGCGCCGAGGTCACGACGGCGTACCGGATGCCCGGCGACGAGCAGCTCAGCTTCAGCAGCCCGCAGACCCTGGAGGTGGCGCAGCAGGTCAAACCGTTCATCGATAAGAACACCGACCGGATCCGGGCGCGTGCGGAGGAGTACCAGGAAAGCGCAGAGGCGTCGCTGCGCGCCTCGCTGCCCGTCCTCGCCGACGGACTGGCGCCCGGTGAGGACGAGCGCATCGTGGTGGCCGAGGCCGACCCGCAGGGCAGCCTGGTCGGCACCCGGGTCCGAGAGGTCCTCTACCCGTTGCTCGAGGAGTACCTCGGCGACGATGCGATCGCGGCCCGGACCATCTCCGGTGACATCAGCTCCAACGGCACGGTGGCGGAGGAGGGCTTCGTCCGCGGCGAGTCGACCGCCAGTCCGGACATCCCCACCGTCGCCGTGGAGGGCGACCACGACTCCGACGCCACGGTCGAACAGCTCCTGGACAACGACGTGCTCGTCCCAGACCTCGAGGCTGTGGAGGTTGATGACCTCGAGATCGTGGGGGCGAACGACCCGGCGTTCAAGACCCTCTTCGGAGGCCTGGTCACCAATGAGTCCGGCATCACCGAGACGGAGCTCGGCTCGATGCTGCGCGAGCAGGTGGACGAGGACTTCGGCCAGGACGACCCCGTGATCGTGCTGCTGCACCAGCCGACGGCGGCTGCGGGCTACCTGGGTATCGACAGCACCGACGAGCTGCGCGCCGCGGAGGGCCGGGAGACGACGCCCTGGGATGACGGCATCCCGGACGTGCCACCCGGCTCGGTGAACATCGGGCACCTGCACGACGTCAGCGGGCCGTGGGTGGTCTGGAACACCGACGGCGACCTCGTGACCTGGACCGTCGTGAGTCAACTCGGCACCTCGGGAGGCGTGGAGGAGAGCCCGACGTTCAACCGATTCTCGACACCGTTCTCGGTCCCGCTCAAGGACGTGAGCGTGCAGCTGCAGTACGTGAACAACGAGTCCGGCCTCCAGACCGGCTACGCCTCGATCGACTTCGCGACCGACGGAAGCGTGCAGATCGGCGAACGGGTCGACCTGGGACTCCCCGGCGGGCAGCCCATGACGCACGAGGAGCTCGCGAGCGGGCGACCTGCATCGGCGGGCCGGCGGTGATTCGCCGGCAACCGCTTCCATGACAGGCTGAGTCCATGGCATTGAACGTCGTCATCGCCGGAGCGTCCGGTCTCCTCGGCAGCCACCTCTCCCAGGAGCTCATCCGCCGGAACCACGCGGTGATCGCCCTGGTCCGCCGCCCGACGTCGGCGCCCGACGAGTCCAGCTGGGATCCGCACGCCGACAAGATCGACCAGTCCGTCATCGACGCCGCCGACGTGGTGGTCAACACCGCTGGCTCACCACTGTTCGGCAACCCGCACAGCCAGAGGTGGCGCACGAAGCTGCGTGACAGCCGAGTGCGTACCACCGACGTGCTGGCCCGCGCGATCGCCCGCTCCGGCAATCGCCCGGTCTTCCTCGCCCAGAACGCCACCGGCTACTACGGCGACCACGGCAACGACGACGTCACCGAGGAGTCCCCCTCCCGCGGCGACACGCTCATGACCGGCGTGTGTCGAGACTGGCAGGCCGCCGCGGATCCTGCCATCGAGGCGGGAGCCCGGGTCTGCATCCTGCGCACCGCGCCCGTCATGGATGGACAGGGGATGACCCTGCGGATCCTCAAGCCGCTCTTCCAGCTTTTCCTCGGTGCGCGGCTGGGAAGCGGGGAACAGTACTTCCCGGTCGTTTCCGTGCGCGACTGGGTCGAGGCCGCGATCCTCGTGATCGAGGATGCGTCCATCTCGGGACCGGTGAATGTCGCCTCCCCGGACACTCCCACCAACGCCGAGTTCACGAAGGCGCTGGCCGTCGCGGTGCACCGCAAGGCATTTCTGTTCGCCCCTGCCCCCTTCCTGAAGGTGGCCGCTGGGCCTGCCGGCCCGGAGCTGCTGAACTCGACGCACGTCCGTCCGGCAGTGCTCGAGGCCACCGGCTACAAGTTCCGGGACCGCGACGTGTCGGCGGTCTTCGCCGCCGCGTTCGCCGCGAAGCCCCGCTGAACCGCACCTCGTCCACCAGCCACTCCCCCGACACCCGACGCCAGGTCATCACTCGGGTGCTCGGCAGGTCGCCGGGCAGGGTGATTCGCCGGCCGCGCGGGTCGACGGCGACGGCCCGCGCGAGGCGGTCGGTGACCACCAGGACCATCCGATCAGTCCATCGGTGACGCACCTCGACGGCGAGGACCTGCATCCGCATCCCGACGACGTGCAGCCCGCGGTCGGCGTACGCCGTCAGCATGGCCCGGTCGTGGCGGCCGGTGCGCGACCCGGCGACGTAGAGCCGGCTCAGCTGTTCGGAGGCGCCGAGCCTCCACGCCCGCGCGCGGCGTACGTCCCAGGCATGCAGCAAGGCGGTGACGGCGATCTTCGGGCGACTGTCCTGCGCCACCCGGAGAACCCTCGGCGCGGGATCGGCATCCGACACCCGCCAGCCCACGAGCCCCAGGGTCAGGGACGTCGCGAGCAGGGCGGGCAGCAGCAGTCGGGTCCACGCAGCGTTCACGTCCCCGTTCTACCCACCCTTGACGGGCCGGTCGGGACTTATCCACAGAGGTAGGCTGCGAAGCGTGCCTCTTGACTTCCGCATCGCCGGGCTCGGCCCCGACGCCGTGGAGTACGTCGCCGCCTGGGACCTGCAGCGCGACGTCCACGACTCAGTCGCCTCGGGTGGCTCGCCGGACACCGTGCTGCTGCTCGAGCACCCGCCCGTCTTCACGGCCGGCAAGCGCACCGAGCCGCATGAGCGTCCCGCGGACTCGGGCGGCGCTCCCGTGATCGACGTCGACCGCGGCGGCAAGATCACCTTTCACGGCCCCGGTCAGCTGGTCGGCTACCCGATCGTGACGCTGCCCGATCACGTCAAGGTGGTCGACTACGTCCGCCGGGTCGAGGAGGCGCTGATCGCGGTCTGTCGCGACCTCGACGTGGACACCGCCCGGGTCCCGGGTCGCAGCGGCGTGTGGCTGCGGGCGGACTCGCGAGGACCCGAGCGCAAGGTCGCGGCCCTCGGCATCCGGGTCAGCCGTGGGGTGACCATGCACGGATTCGCCCTCAACTGCGACGTGGACCTCGGCTGGTACGACCGGTTCGTGCCGTGCGGCATCGCGGATGCCGGCGTCACCTCGCTCAGCCAGGAACTGGGCCGGGCGGTCACCGTCTCCGACGTGCTGCCCAGCGTCGAGCGGCACCTCTCCCGCTACCTGTCGTGGGCGCCGTACACCCCGACGCGGGACTACGAGCCCCGGCCTGAACCCGGCCGGACCCCGCGCATCGAGCTCGTCACCCCGTGAGTTGGGGAGGGTCACACCCTCCGGCGTAGAGTTGGCCGACGTGACCCAGGCCCCCTCTCACAACGTCGCAGCCGACGGCCGCAAGCTGCTCCGGCTCGAGGTGCGCAATGCCGAGACGCCCATCGAGCGCAAGCCCGAGTGGATCAAGACGAGGGCGAAGATGGGCCCGGAGTACAAGGCGCTCCAGGCGCTGGTGAAGTCCGAGGGCCTGCACACCGTGTGCCAGGAGGCCGGCTGCCCCAACATCTTCGAGTGCTGGGAGGACCGGGAGGCGACGTTCCTGATCGGCGGCGACCAGTGCACGCGGCGCTGCGACTTCTGCCAGATCGACACCGGCAAGCCGGACCCGCTGGACCGGGACGAGCCGCGGCGGGTCGCGGAGTCGGTGCAGAAGATGGGACTCCGCTACGCCACCATCACCGGCGTCGCCCGCGACGACCTGCCGGACGGCGGTGCCTGGCTGTACGCCGAGACGGTGCGGGCCATCCACGAGCTCAACCCCGACACCGGGGTCGAGAACCTCATTCCGGACTTCAACGGCAAGCCCGAGCTGCTCCGCGAGGTGTTCGAGTCCCGGCCGGAAGTGTTGGCCCACAACGTCGAGACGGTGCCCCGCATCTTCAAGCGGATCCGGCCGGCGTTCCGCTACGACCGCTCGCTCGACGTGCTGACCCAGGCCCGGGACTTCGGTCTGGTGACCAAGTCCAACCTGATCCTCGGCATGGGCGAGACCCGCGAGGAGGTCAGCCAGGCACTGCGGGATCTCCACGGCGCCGGTTGCGAGCTGGTGACGATCACGCAGTACCTCCGACCCTCGGTCCGGCACCACCCGGTCGAGCGCTGGGTCAAGCCCGAGGAGTTCGTCGAGCTCAAGGACGAGGCCGACCAGATCGGCTTCAGCGGGGTCATGTCCGGCCCGCTGGTCCGTTCGTCGTACCGGGCCGGACGGCTGTACCGTCAGGCCATGGAGGCCCGCGACGCCGTCCCGGTCCGCGCCACCTGAAACCGCACCTGACCCATCTCGAGAAAGCAAGGCCGTCGCACCATGCCCAAGGACGTCGATCCGGACCAGATGAACCGGCGCCAGCAGTTCGTGGCCACCTACAAGATGGCCCGGCGCTCCGACAAGCGGCTCGGCCTGTGGCTCCTCGGATCCTTCGTGGTCGGTGCCGGGATCGGGTTCGGCCTGTTCTGGCTGTTCCCCGGGACCGGGCCGATCGGGATCATCATGGCCGTCGTCGGCAGCCTCCTCTTCGGCCTGCTGGCCGCTGTACTCATCTTCGGCCGTCGCGCCCAGAAGGCGGCATATGTCCAGATGGAGGGGCAGCCCGGAGCGGCGGGCAGCGCGCTCCGGATGCTGCGACGGGGCTGGAAGGTGGACCCGGTCGTCGGGTTCACCAAGCAGCAGGACATCGTCCACCGCGTGGTCGGGCCGCCGGGCATCGTCCTGGTCGGCGAGGGCAACCCCAACCGGCTGCGGACCCTGATGGCCAGCGAGCGCCGCAAGCACGAGCGCGTTGCCGCGGAGGTGCCGATCCACGAGGTGATCTGCGGGCACGGTGAGGGCGAGGTGCCGCTGCCCAAGTTGGTGCGTCACGTGACCAAGCTCGGCCGCAACATCAAGGGTGCCGAGCTCACCGATGTGCTCAACCGGATCAAGGCGCTGGACGCGAACCGCTCCAACATCCCCCTGCCGAAGGGTCCGGTGCCCACCAGCATGAAGGGCATGCGCAGTCAGATGCGCGGCAACATGCGTGGTCGCTGACCCGCGTCAGGCCGTTGGCTGCTCGACGATGTCGCTCGCGGACGGCGCCTTGATGTCGACCGGCTTGCCCCAGTCGAAAAGCTTGATCTCCGTCTGGGCCGAGGAGCCGGCCATCTCGACCTCGGTCACCATCTGACGCATCAGCCCGTCGCCGTCGAACCAGATGTCGTACTCGAGCTCCGGAGGAACCTCGGCCTGGCCCGGGAGCTCCTGCATCGCGTCGACCTTGGTCGTGTCCACGACCACCGTGTAGCGCTCGAGCTCCTCGCCGTCGACGTCCTCGGTGCCCTGGTGCGTGGCGCTCTTCAGTCCGGCCGAGAAGTCGCTCAGGGACTTCAGGGGATCGAGCTGGTCTCCCAGGCCGTCCAGCCCCGGCGGCAGGCCCTCGGGGTTGTCGAGGTCGAAGGAGATGAACTTGTCGTTGCTCAGCTGGCCCATGTTCAGGTACATCACGCCGTCGACGAGGCGGAGCTCGAGGGGCTCCTCCGCCAAGCCGGGAATTGCCACGCTCATGTCCATGCTGACCGGGTCCGTGGTGTAGTCCGCCTCGCCCTCCGCCTCCATCTTGCCCTGGCCGATGTCGACGGTCATCGCCAACTGGGCAGTCGTGGCCTCTTCGAGGGCGGTCTGCATGAGGGCGACGAACTCGTCCTTGTCGACCTCCTCGCCTTCGGCGGGCTCAGCGGAACCGGCCGACGCGGAGCTTGTGGGCTCGTCGGTCGACTCCGCCTCCGGGTCGTCGCCACAGCCGGCGAGGCCGATCAGCAGCACCGGCGCGGCCAGCGTCGCCAGGGAGCGGCGGAGGGTCAGGGAACGGTGCATCGAGTCACTCTCCGGTTCGAGGCGCTGGTCTCGTCGTGGGTCAGGTCCACGATAACCACCCCGGGAAAGGCTCATCCGGCGCGCGGGAGGGTGATGGTGGCCGACCCGGCCACCATGTCGTGGAGGCCGCGCCCGTCCGGCCTGAAGATGAGCGGCGGGATCACCAGGCAGACCAGCACGGCACGCAGCAGTGCCCGGAGCAGGTTGATCGGCTGCCCACTCCCGTCGGCGCGGACCACACGGATCCGGGTAGCGAGCTTGCCGAAGGACCCGCCCGCCAACGCGGTGAGGAAGGCGGACTCGAGGATGAAGACCAGCATCGTGTAGAAGCCCGGAAGCGGGTCGCCGGTGGCGTAGTAGTCGGCCGGGCCCATGAACGCCACCACCACGAGGCTGGACGCGAACCAGTCGACCACGAGCGCCAGGACGCGACGCAGCCAGGAGGCGGTCTCGATGTCGGGCGGCGGCACCGCGTCAGGCTACTGGTGGCCGCGACCGGGTCTCCCGGGGGTCGGTTGGTGCCGCCCGGACGCCCTGTTACATCCACGAAACAAACCGGATACGGTCAAGAAACTGCCCCCGCCTAACTTGCTGAACAGCGCGGTGCAACGTCGCACCCGCGCCTTCGCTCGCACAGAAATGTCGGCCGTCCAGGACCTGGAAACGGCCAAGGAGGACGAATGTTCGCTAACAGCGACGAACTGCTGAAGTACATCAAGGACGAAGGCGTCGAGATGGTCGATGTCCGGTTCTGTGACCTGCCCGGGGTGATGCAGCACTTCACGGTGCCCGTCTCGTCGTTCACCCAGGACGTCTTCGACGACGGCCTGAACTTCGACGGGTCCTCCGTCCGCGGCTTCCAGGCCATCCACGAGTCCGACATGTCGCTGTTCCCCGACCCAACGACGGCCTACATCGACCCGTTCCGCACCTCCAAGACGCTGGTCGTGAACTTCTTCATCCACGACCCGCTCACCGGCGAGGCCTACTCGCGGGACCCGCGCAACATCGCCCGCAAGGCGCAGGCCTACCTCGCCAGCACCGGCATCGGAGACACGGCGTTCTTCGCGCCGGAGGCCGAGTTCTACGTGTTCGACTCGGTCCGGTTCGAGACCAAGCAGAACGCCGGCTTCTACCACATCGACTCCGAGGCGGGCGCCTGGAACACCGGCTCCGAAGACAACAACCGCGGCTACAAGGTGAAGTACAAGGGCGGCTACTTCCCTGTCGCGCCGTACGACCACTTCGGTGACCTGCGCGACGAGATCGTCACCGAGATCGAGAATACCGGGCTCGTGGTCGAGCGGGCCCACCACGAGGTCGGCACGGCCGGCCAGGCGGAGATCAACTTCCGCTTCGACGAGCTGCTCACGACCGCCGACAACGTCATGAAGTTCAAGTACCTCGTGAAGAACGTGGCCTGGCGCAACGGCAAGACCGCGACGTTCATGCCGAAGCCGATCTTCGGCGACAACGGCTCGGGCATGCACTGCCACCAGTCCCTCTGGGCGAACGGCGAGCCGCTGTTCTATGACGAGACCGGGTACGCCGGCCTGTCCGACACCGCGCGCTACTACATCGGCGGCCTGCTCAAGCACGCGCCGTCGTTGCTGGCGTTCACGAACCCGACCGTGAACTCCTACCACCGCCTGGTGCCAGGGTTCGAGGCTCCGGTCAACCTCGTCTACAGCCAGCGCAACCGGTCGGCCTGCATCCGGATCCCGATCACGGGCTCGAACCCGAAGGCCAAGCGCGTCGAGTTCCGCTGCCCCGACCCGTCCGCCAACCCGTACCTCGCGTTCTCCGCGATGTTGCTCGCCGGCGTCGACGGCATCAAGAACAAGATCGAGCCGCACGAGCCGGTCGACAAGGATCTCTACGAGCTCCCGCCGGACGAGCACGCCGACATCCCGACGGTCCCTTCGTCGCTGAACGGGGTCCTCGACTCGCTGGAGGCCGACCATGACTTCCTGCTCGAGGGCGGAGTGTTCACGTCCGACCTGATCGAGACCTGGCTCGACTACAAGCGGACCGAGGAGATCGCCCCGGTCGCTCTGCGGCCGCACCCGCACGAGTTCGAGCTCTACTACGACATCTAGGCCCGACTAGGCCTCTGACCTGCAAGTTCACTGGGTATCACCTCCCGCTGTCCTTAGTTTGTCCTCACGAGCCGCGAACACGTCAGCGATGGCGGCTCGTGTGCTGTCGTCGGAGTCCGGCCACAGGTGGCCGTAGGTGTCGAGCGTCGTCTTGGCGCTCGCGTGCCGTAGCCGCGCCTGGACGACCTTCACGTCGGCGCCGCTCGCGATCAGCAGCGACGCGAAGTAGTGGCGGAGGTCGTGGAAGCGGAACACGGGAGGAAGGCCAGGCACCTTGGCCCGGGCGGAGCGCATCGCCCGCTCGAGGACCCAGGGCCCGAGCTGCTGGCCCCACTCGTTCGCCAGGACCGTCTCAGCCCGACGAACCGCCACGTGCGCGGAGAGTTGCAGCGCCAGCGCGTCTGGGATCGGGACGGGCGTCCTCGACGTCTCGCTCTTGAGCCGCTCGGCCGGGTACTGGACTGCCGGCGACACGACCCCGCGCATGAAGTCGACGTCGGACACCCGCAGTCCGCACGCCTCTGCCAGACGCAGACCCGCGAAGGCACCCAGCAGGACAGCCGCCCGAAGATGTTCGGGCATCGCATCGTGTAGTGCCCACACCTGCTCAGTCGTCGCCACGTAGGCCCGCTGCTTGCCCGCGGCAGGCGAGGTCCGGCGCGAACACGGCGACTTGGCCACGAGCCCGTCATGCACGGCGTCGCTGTAGATCTGCGCGAGGCGAGCATGGAGCGCGTAGACGTAGGAGTCGGACAGCCCCTCGGCGGCCAACTGGGAGGTCCAGGTGCGCACGTGTGACGGCCGCACGGCCGCCAGCTGCATGGTCCCGAACGCTGCTCGGATGCGGGCGATGTGGACCTCCGCCTGCCGGACGGTGCTGGCGCGGTTCCCCCGGTACCCCTCGAGCCACGTGTCGCACCACTCCCCCACAGTCGTCCGCGCGGTTCGTGGCGTGATGTGGGTGCCAGTGACAAGTTTGGCGGTCTGCTCGTCGATCCACTGCTGAGCGTCGACCTTGCGGGCGAAGTGCCGGGCGTGCTGCTTCCCCTCATCGTCGTAGTAGCGAGCGCGCCAGCGTCCGTTTTGGTGCTTCTTGATGCTGGCCATCACGCCCTGCGCTTTCCTGGTGTCGTGGCGGGCAGTAGTCCCACGTCCTCGGCGGCCTTGATCCGCCGCGCGGCCGTCCGTTCGCTGTAGCCGAGCGTCGCCGCGACGGCCTTCGTCGGCGCTCGCCCGACGTTGCTCCGATAGACCTGCGCGACCCGCTCGAGCTCCTCGCGCGTGACCTGGCCGCGAGTCCTCATCCGCGCTTCGGTGATGTCACGCCGGACGCTTACGGCCGCGGCGTCGTCGGGACGGTCCACCATCGCCAGCTGCTCGAATACGGCGATCGCCAGAGTGTCGATGTTGAACATGGCGACGTCCGCCGAGCGGATGCCGCGCCCGTCGTCCTTGGCTCGCACGCTGATGTCGACGCACTCAGGGCGGCCCTCGCGGACGGTCCCAGGCGACCGCCCCGGCTGGGCGCTTGCCGCGTCGGCATCCGGGACGTACTGCCCTCCGCGGATCTCGAACCGCATGGTCACGTCGGGGGACCCCTCTGCGCCCTCGAAGGTCATCACCGCTTCCGGCGGCACGGGCACGTCACCGAGCATCGCCAGCCGGCGATCGATGAGTCCCTCTACCCGCATCTTGCCGCTCCACGCCATCCCTGTTTAGTCCTCTCTGCCACGAAACCTTGCCATCTGGCAGGGACAACCTTGCCTTAGCCGTGCCACTCTGTCAACAACGCTCAACGCGAAAGTGAGGAATACAGGATGACGACCACAGGTGAAGCGAGTCGCTACATGACGACTGAGGAGGTGGCCGACCTCCTAAGAGTGCCGGCCGAGACCGCGAGGTACTGGCGAGCAGTCTCGAAGGGGCCGCGCTCTTTCAAGGTTCCCGGCGGGCGCCGGGTGCTCTACGCCCGCGAGGACGTCGAGGCGTTCATCGCCGAGGCCAAGGCGACCGGCGTCGGTGTCTCGGATGGCGGCTGAAACCCACCGGCGGCGAAGCCGAGGGGCAATAAGTGTCGTAGCAGCGCCGACGATTCCGCCGCCGTGGGAACCGACCGCGTGGATGCGTGGCGCCATCGACCGGCGCGTGGACCAGCTCGAGGCCAGCGGCATCGACCGCACCGTCTGCGATGCCGTGGTGGCGCCCCTGGCCGGTGACTGGACCGGCATCGCCGGCACCCGCGAGGACCGCACCTGCGACCGCTGCCGCGTGTACGTGCCGAAGAGCCTCGACCTGTGGATCGGCACCGTGCGGATGCAGCGGGTCGACGGCACCCGAGCGCTGCTCGCGTTCGGGCTGTGTCAGACCTGCCGCGACGTCGAGGTGGTCGCATGAGCACCGCCTACGACTTCGTACAGAACCTGGCGCAGCTCGCCCCCGTGCTCACCGCGACGCCCGGAAGCAACGGGACGGAGTACACCCGCCCCGGAGGCTGGCAGCGATGCACCCAGGAGGGGAATACCGAGAGGATCGCCGACTGGCAGCCTGGGCACGCTCTCATGGGTGTGATGGGTGAGGCCGTCGCCGTGCTCGACGTGGATCCCCGCAACGGAGGCGACGCCGAGCGGGTACGCCAACTCCTCGACGCCCTCGACGTGCGGATCTTCGCCGAGGTCACCACTCCGGGCGGAGGCTGGCACCTGTACGTCGCCGGACACCCGGACCTCGCCACCTGCCACAAACTGACCGGGTTTCCCGGCGTCGACGTCCAGTCCCACGGCGCCAACGTGTTTCTTCCCGGCACCGCGAGACCCAAGTACGACGGGGCCGGCTACGACGTCGTCCTCGACGACCTCCCCGTCCTGGCCGATGGTGGCGACCCGCTCGGAGCCGAGGCGCTCGCCGGCTGGGTGGCGGAGAACCGGGTCAGCAAGGCAGAGACGTTCGACGTCGCCGAGCCGTGGACCGGGAGCGCGCCCGACCAGCGCCAAGCCGCCTACCTCGCCGCCATCGTGCGGAACCTCTTCAAGCGGATCTCAGTCATGGGCCCGGACTCCGGCCGCAACGTGAAGCTCTACGAAGCCGGCTTGTGCTGCGGGAACTACATCGCCGGCGCGGGCATGGATGAAGCCGAGGCCATCAACGTCCTGCTCGAGGCCGGGGCCGCCTGCGGGCTCGTCACCGACGACGGGGAGCGGGCAGTCCTGGCCTCCATCCGCTCCGGGATCCGGAACGGCAGGAACAGCCCCCGCGCGGTGCCGGCCGCCCAGCCGGACGCCCTGACGTTGACCCCCGTCCCGACGACGGAGCCGGAGACGCCCACCAACCGGATGCGCCTCACGGCCGCGGCCAGCATCAGGCCGCGGCCCGTGTTTTGGCTCTGGAAGAACCGGCTCGCCATCGGCACCATCGGCCTACTCGCCGGCCGCGAAGGCCTCGGCAAGTCCACACTCGGCTACTGGCTCGCCGCACGGATCACCAGAGGCGACCTGTTCGGCCAGTTCTATGGCCACCCCAAATCGGTGCTCGTATGCGCTACTGAGGACTCCTGGGAGCACACCATCGTCCCCCGCCTCATGGCAGCTGACGCCGACCTCGCCAGCGTCTACCGGATCGAGGTCGTAAACGCCGACGAGATCCACATCGGCCTCGCACTCCCACGCGACATCTCCGCCACCATGCGCGCAGCCGAACAGAAAGACGCCGCTCTACTCCTGCTCGACCCGCTCATGAGCAGGCTCGGCGACCTCGACACCCACCGCGACTCCGAGGTCAGGCAGGCCCTCGAGCCCCTCGCCGCACTAGCCGACCGCGCCAAACTCGCCATCCTCGGACTGATCCACCACAACAAGTCCGGCAGCAGCGACGCGCTCCAGCTCGTCATGGGATCCAAGGCGTTCACCGCCGTCGCGCGCTCGGTGTCCACCGTCATCCCCGACCCCGACGACGAGTCAGGTCAGCGCAGACTGTTCGGCACTCCGAAGAACAACCTCGGCACCACCGATCTCCCCACGATGTCCTTCCACATCGGCTCCCACCCGATCGAGACCGACGAAGGCACCGCCTGGACCGGGCAACTCATCTGGGGCGACGAACAAGCCGACAGCATCGACGAAGCCCTCCGACGCTCCACCGACGACCCCGACGCCCGATCCGCCACCGCCGAAGCCTCCGACTGGCTCACCGATTACCTGTCCAGCCAGGGAGGCACCGCGCCGTCCAGCGACATCAAGCACGAGGGACAGAAGGCCGGCCACAGCCACGACGCCCTCAAGCGAGCCAGACGCGGGATCAAGGCGACCTTGGAGTCCTCCGGCTTCCCACGCCGGACCTTCTGGTCACTCCCCGGCTCCCAGTCGGAGCAACAGTCGGAGCAAACCCCTAGGGGAGACACACCAACTGCACTAACTGCACCAACCGAGGCTCAGGCGACCCAGTCGGAGCAGTCGGAGCAGTCGGAGCATTCGGAGCACGTCTCCAACGGAAGCGCCCCAACTGGCACGCCAATGGAGGAGACCGCATGAGCTTCGACATCGCGTGGGTGGATTGCGCCCACATCGGCTGCTCGCAAGGACTCGTGAGCCGAAGTGGGCGTCTTTTAGCAGGCGCATCCTTTCTACGCGCCCTAGCAGGAGCTTCTCTCTCCGAGGGCTCTGGAGACCACCGGTGAGCGCCTGGTGCACCCAGTGCGGGGTCCTGTTCGCCACCACCTCGACCGGTGGCCGGCCGAGATCCCGCTGCGACGGGTGTCGGACGAACATCGGGAAGATTGACGGCGTCCGGTGGCGGGCGCTGCGCCGGCTGGTGCTGGCAGAGGAGTCGTGGTGCGCCGTACGTGGCTGTGGCCGACCTTCGACGCAGGTCGACCACATCATCCCGCTGAAGCACCGCCCGGATCTCGGACTCGAGCGCTCCAACTTGCAAGGCATGTGCGCCACCCACAACGCATCCAAGGGCGCCAAGCGCGCCAAGTGCCGCTGCGGCGACGTCGAGTGTCCCGGGAGGTGGCACCTGTGACGTGGAATCCCGGTGTGGGTGCGTCAACTGCTCGGCAGACGTGCGGGCATGGGCCCGAGCGAACGGAAATTGAGGTCGGTGTGCGCGGACGACTCCAGAAGGAGCTCATCGACGCCTATTTGGCCAGCCAGGCGAACTGAGCGTCATTCCGCCGCAATCCGCGCACACGATCGTGGGGCCCGGCCAACGAGGAGACCGCGACGTAGAGTTGAGATCGAGGGAAGTGAGGCGGATGAGCAAGAGGGCGTGGGCAGCAGGTGCGTCGGTGGCCGCCATCGGCGTCTGGTTGGCCACGCGCTCAAAGTCCCTCACCAAGAACGCCAGCCCATACCTGCATCGCACCGTCAACCAGGCCAAGGGCCTGGCCTATCGAGCGATGCGGCGGCATCCCAGCACCACGGTGGACGACTCGATCCTCGCCGACCGCATCCGATCCACCATCGGCCCGCTGGAGAAGCAGCTTCACAGCTCCCGCATCAACGTGACTGTCGAGAACGGCATCGCGATCCTGCACGGCGACATTGAATCCCCCGAGGCTGCCACCCAGATCGAGGAAGCGGTGCGTGGCATCGCCGGCGTCCGCGACATCCGCCCCCACCTGACCCACTGACAACCACGCCTCGGCGCGCGGACCCAAATTCCGCACCTAACGCGTTCCGCGTGTTCGCGGGAGGTGCGAGCGTCTTCCGCCGCCACTGACCGGGTCGCTCACCAATCAGGCTCCGGGTTACAGGATTGCGCCCGCGCGGCGTTAGTTCGATGGCGGCAACGCCACGCGCGAATATGACTAGTAGCCGATCACCGTGATGGCAACGAAGGACACCCGGGTCGGATGCCAGCGTTGAGACGACGTGTTCGATCACCTCGTCCTCATTGGTCGCATCGGGGTCCTCATTCCTGACGTCGGTGTGGTCACCGCTGGTGAACCGCACACGGAGCACGACGTCTGCCATGGGAGGCACGTTAGCCGCGGCGGTGCTCACGTGCCACGCAAGCCGCCATCAGCGATCGCCTGCGCCGCCAAGCTCGCTTGCCCCGTCTCGGTTCCGGTCGCGCTCGAACCTGACGGGCTTGCCAAGTGCGCTTGGCCCGGTCCGGACGCGCCCGTGGTTCGGTTCGCATCGAGACAGCCCCATCGGACCAGGGATTAGCCTGCCCGCGCATCAGGTGGCAGTCGGTGTCGGCGGAGTTCGACATCCTGGACACGTCAACACCAGATCTGCGCTCGCCCGGCCGCATGAGAGCCGGAGGCCCCCACATCTACTACTCCGCAAGCACCCCCGCCGGCACCCCTCGACCGACGCGCCGGTGGCGGGCTCGGGACTGGGTGGTAGGTTCGGAAGTACCGACAACGTGGAAACGCAGCGTCGTGGAAGTGGCCCCGGTCGCACGATGACCCCGTCCGGAAACGGGCCCCGGACACACCTGAGGCGATCCGACGTGGATCGCCTCAGTTCATGTCTCGGGTTGGCGCTGGTCCCGGGATCGCGGTGACTCACCAGACGACGCCACTGGCCAGGCGCGGCTCATCTCGCAGCACGGCCGGCACCGGTAGCTTTCGGTCGATCAGCGCGACCGTGCACCGCTTGAGTGCTACCCGGTGGTCCGCTCGCGCGGACCCCACGAGCGACGATGAGCCCTGTTTGGGGATCCGCGTGTGCGGATCAGTCGTGAGGGCCTCGCAATCGCCCATCTGGCCCGACCAGCTAGCTTCAGAGACGGGCTTGGATTGCGTCTCTTCGCCGCCTGTCGGCGCAGGGGAAACGACCGGATCTGCCGACATGCGGATGCTCCGACGCGCGGTGGAAACGTGTCAGTCCGCCGTCGTGAAGGTCGAGGAGGAGAGTGTCTGGTTCCCGCCCTGTTCGATGGCCAGCACCTCCCACTCGTACTCGGTGTCTGGCTGCAGGAATCCGGGCGGAACCCTGAGCCGGTCGGCGGTCGGCGGCATCATCACGTCCAGGGTCACCTTGGGCAGGGCCCTGATTCCGGTGTCGGGCTCGACGACCAACACCTGGTAGCCGATGATCGGGCTTCCGTTCGGAGGTGGCACCCGCTCCCAGCGCACCACCGTGTTAGCCGGGTCCTGCGGTCCGTCGCCTTCGATGGGCGAGACGAGCACGGGGCCGGCAGGCAGATCGTGGGTGAGTCGCGCCGAGCCCACAAGGTCTCCCCATCGAGCCCGATCCCGCGGAACTCGTACCTCCCGGCGTGCCAGCGCTGCAGCAGTGCCCGGAGGGGCAGTTCGTCGAATGTCGGTTCGGCGCTTTCCAGGAAGAGCTCGGTGCCACCCTGCTTGGCCATGATGCCCTTGGTGGCTGTCGTGAAGATCCTCCGACCCTTCGGATCGAAGATCGACATGCGCTTCCACTGCTCCGCGTCGAGGAACACCTGAACGCCGCCGTCTCGGTCGGTGGCGTTGATCTCGAACTTCAGGCGCGCATCCTCGATCTTCACGACCTCGCGAGTCCTTGGATCCGGAGTCTCTTGGTTTCCGGCGGTGACTTGGCCGGCCGTGGCCAGACCGCCGGCGAGCAACGCCGCCGGTACGGCGATTGCAAACATCTTCCTCATGGTCGTGCTCCCATCGGTTTCAGTAGGGACGTGAGACCTCACAGATGCACGCTAGGGAGAGTTTGTGAAATCCCGCCGAAGCGCTCACGTGGCTCTCATCCCGCACACCGAAGGACCCCCTCGCATGCGTGCCTTTTGCTCGCCGCGGTTGCCCTCGCGGTCACCGTGTGTCTCTCGGCGATCCGGGCCCACGACGGCCACAGCGACTGGGTCATCGTGATGCCTGAACCAGATCCGCTTCCATCCACCGTCATGCCGAGGAGGCAACTTCCGGGCTGAGGGAACAGGGTTCCGTCCTTCGCCACGTCGGCGACATGCCCGAGACGACCCGGGTTCGTCGCTTCTCCCGGATCCCGACGCCGAGGGCGGAGGACGATGTGATCGCGGGCACCAACAAGAACCGGCTCTACTACGGGGACCACCTCGACGTCCTGCGTCAGCACATCAGCGATGCCCACCGCAACCACCTCCATCATCCGCCGGCAGGTCACGTAAGAAGTAGAAGACGACCCGCCTGAACCTGTCGGATGAGCCGACAGGTCCTGTGGAATGAGCCGACAGGTTGAGTCGCTCCCGACCGCCGTGCCGTTGGCGTTTCCCCGGGAGCGGTCACCTCCGGCGTAGCCAGCCGGCCGGCCTTTCCCGTGGTCGACCGCGGCAGATGGGATTCGAGCAGTTCCCACTGCTCATCGGTTAGGTCATGTCGATCATGCACATCGACATACTCGGGCGACCTGACCCTTCAACATTGCGGAACACGCCCTAGTCGCGTCCTCGACTGTCGCACCGACTGTCGACCCTCGGTGCGTGTGGTTCTAGGCGATCAGTCGTCGCCGGACTCATCGTCGGTGCCGTCGTCGGTGCCGTCGTCGGTGCCGTCGTTCTCGGTGCCGACCACGTCGAAGTTCTCGTCCAGCTGGACGTCGACCTGGTTTCCGTCGTCGAGTGTCACCTCGACCTCGTACTTGCTTTCCTCGTCGTTGACCTCGGTGCCGGTGACGGTGCCGCCACCGGTCTCGGCGAGCGCCGCCTCCTCGGCGGGCTTCAAGTCGGACGAGGGGATCGGGCGTTCGGTCCCGTCGTCGTCACCGTTGGTGAGCGCGAACGCTCCGCCGGCGACGGCTGCGGTCAGCACGGCTGCGCCGCCGAGGACGATGGCGACCCGCTTGGGGATCTGTCGAATGTTCATGACGACCACCCTAGGAGGAATCGGTGGGGGAGGACGAAACTCTCATCTGGCCCTCACCCTCAGTATGCCTCGCCGAGGTCCGCGGTGCCGGCCCGGCGCGATTCGGCGGGCGAGAGCTGCTCGACGGAGAGGAGCTCCTCGCGTCCCTTGTCCTTGGGGTCCAGGGTCAGCACCAGCCCGACGCCGTCGGCGTAGAACTTGTGCTCGAGCACCTTCGGCTCGAGCGCGTTGGTGTCGGCTGTCTGCAGCAGACCGTCGTACTCGCCGGCCGGCACCGACGCCTGCTGGTCGGTCCCGATGACCGCGCCGTTGTCCTCGGCTACGCCTTCGTAGTACTCCTGCCGGTACTCCATGCCGACGGTCGGCTCACCCGGCATGATCACGCCCGGCAGTGCCCCGTCGACGCCGGCCTCGAACGAGCCCTCGCGGGTCGTGATCTTCCCGTTCTCGAACTCGGCGGTGTCCTCGCCGAGGTACCAGACTGTGCCGGCCTCGTCCTGGGCATACCAGTCCAGCGTGTCCTCGATGATCTCCCCGTCGAGGGTGACGGTGTCGCGCACCACCCGCGCGGTCGCGCCGTTGGCGATCTCGACCGTCTCCGACGACGCGGTGACGACGACCTCGAGCTTCTCGCCGTCCTCGCTGATCTCGCTGTATGTCCATCGGGTGCCCGGCTCCAGAGGGAACCAGGGATTCGTGATCTCGGGATTCAGCTGGTCCGGGTCCGGCTGGGTCGGGTCGTCCGACTGCGGGAGCGGACTTGCGGGTTCGGTCTGGTCGGAGCCGCTGCCGGCGGGTTGGTTGGCGTTGTCGTCGCCACAGGCGGCGACTGTCACTGCCAGCAGGGCAGTCCCGAGCATCGAGGCGACTCTGATGGGTGTGGGTCGAATGTTCATGCCGACGACGCTAGGGACGGCGGATGAGGAGACGATGAGGTTCTCATCCGGTCCTCATCAGCGTCCCTAGCATGAACTGTGTGCGAGTACTGCTGGTGGAGGACGAAGCCAAGCTCGCCCGGTTGGTCGCTCGAGGGCTGACCGAGCGCGGCGGTGTGGTCGAGATCGTCGGCACGGGCGACGACGCCATCGATTCCGCCACCAGCGGGCAGTACGACGTGATCCTGCTCGACGTACGGCTGCCGGACGTCGACGGCTTCCACGTCTGCCGCCGGCTCCGCGCGGAGCGGGTGTGGACGCCGATCCTGATGCTGACCGCCCGGACCGCCGTTGTCGACCGGATCGCCGGACTCGACAGCGGGGCCGACGACTACCTCGGCAAGCCGTTCGCGTTCGAGGAGCTGCTCGCCCGGATGCGCGCTCTGGCGCGCCGCGGCCCGGTGGCGCGCGCGACGGTGATCACGGTCGGGGACCTGCGACTCGACCCAGCAGCCCGGCGGGTGTGGCGGGGTGACCACGAGGTCGAGCTGTCCGCCCGGGAGTTCGCGCTCCTCGAGGCGTTCATGCGGCGCCCGGAGCAGGTGCTCTCACGCGACCAGCTGCTCGACCGCGCGTGGGGCGTCACCCACGACGTCGGATCGAACGTCGTGGACGTCTACATCCGCTACCTGCGGGAGAAGATCGACCGACCGTTCGGCATGAGCTCGGTCGAGACGGTCCGCGGGCTCGGCTACCGACTGACCGGCAGCACCCATGGCTAGCATCTGGCCGGCGCGGTGGCCGCTACGGCTACGGGTGGCGCTGGCTTTCCTGGTCACGACCGCCGTGGCGCTGGTCGGGCTCGGGTTCTTCGTGCAGGTCCGGGTCGCCGACACGCTCGACGAGCGGCTGCGCGACTCACTGGACGCACAGATGGTGCGACTCGTCGCTACGCCGGCCGAGCAGCGCGGATCCGAGGTGGAGGCTCTCGTGGGCGACACGTACGCTCAGGTCCTGACCGTGGAGGGTGCGGTGCTGGCGTCCTCTGGGCTGGTCGCCGGCAGCCTCCTCGATCCGGTCACGGCGGCCGGCGAAGGCGAGAGGTTCCTCGAGGCGGACGTCACGGTGTACGACGACGACGCCGTGGCGGCGGGCGACGCGGGCGGCGAGACCGAGACCGAGGCCGCGCTGCTCCTGGTCCGTCGCAGCGACGGCCAGCTCATCGTCGTCGGGACCTCCCGGCAGGACACCGCGGAGGCGGTTGCCGAGGTGCGCAGCCAGCTGCTGGTCGGTGGGCCGATCGCGCTCGCCGTCGCAGGGCTGCTCGGCTATGTCGTCGCCGGCACCGGGCTCCGCCCCATCGAGCGGCTGCGCGCCCGGGCCGCGACGATCTCCGACCGCAGCGCGGGCGAGCGGCTCCCGTTGCCTGCCGCCGAGGACGAGCTGCGGCGGCTGGCCGTGACCCTGAACGCGATGCTCGACCGGCTCGACGAGGGCCTGCAGCGTCAGCGCCGGTTCGTCGCGGAGGCCAGCCACGAGCTGCGGACCCCGCTAGCACTGATGCTCACCGAGGTCGAGCTCGCCCTGTCCCGGCCCCGCAGTCCCGAGGAGCTGGTCGGCGCCCTGCGGTCGACGGAGGAGGAAACCCGGCGGCTGATCGCGCTCGCCGAGGACCTGCTCCTGCTGGCTGCGGCCGACGCCGGCCGGCTGCCGATCGATCCCCACCCGGTGGATCTCACGACCCTCGCCCGCGGGGTGGTCGACCGGTTCGCGCCCACGGCCGAGGCGGAGTCCCGGGCGCTCACCCTCACCGGCACCGACCGGGTCGACGTCGTCGGAGACGCGAACCGGCTCGACCAGGTGCTCTCCAACCTCGTCGACAACGCGCTGCGGCACGGCGCCGGCGACGTCGAGGTGTCGGTCTCCGCGGACGGCGGCGCCGTGCGACTCGCGGTCTCCGACCACGGGCAGGGCTTCCGCGAGCAGCGGCCGTTCGACCGGTTCGCAGGGACCGGTGGATCGAGCGGTCTCGGGCTGGCCATCGTCCAGGAGATCGCCCGGGCGCACGGCGGCTCGGTCGACGTCGCGCACCAGAACGGCCGCACCACCGTCCAGGTCGAGCTCCCGGCCTAGTAGTCCAACCGCCCGCTCCAAGGCTGCTCTGCTTGAACGCAAACCACCGGTTGCAGGAAGGTGGTGCGACGCCTACTCCACCAGGCCGATATGTGTCCACCGCGCGGTCATCAACTCGAGCCAGCGGGTCCGACGCTCGTCGCGGATGCCCAGACCGAGGTGGCTCCGTAGCAACGCCTGGTGGCCGCCTTGCAATTGCGTGAACTGCGCTGGCCCGCCGAACACCTCGGCCAACCAGACGGCCACGTGCTCGACATGGTGGGGCGTGAATGTGGAGAACATCGGAGCCGGCACCTCGTCGCCCAGCACTCGCTCGTAGAAACTCCGGCTTCCGCGACGCAGCCCGTCCGGACCACCGACGGCGGCGTGCAGGGACACTTCTGATTCCATGATTACACAGTTACAGAGCGCTGGCCGCTGCACGGATCTGCCGCGGATAGTGCACTGAACTCGCCGAACGCCTCGGCGCCGAGGCTGGCGTGCCACTGGCGCGTGCGGTCAGAAGCGTCGTGGGCAAAACACCTTGACGTCAAGTGCACTTGAAGGGGCAGCATTCGTTGCACATCCGGTCGGAGAAGGGCAGTGATCGCGATGAAACTAGACGCGCTTGACCACGTGGGCTTGGCCGTCTCGGACATGGCCGCCTCGATCGAGTTCTATGAAGGCGTCCTCGGTCTGACGCGAGCGCATGAGGCGACGTGGGGCGACTATCCGGCTGTCTTCGAGGCGAACGGTTCTGGGGTCGCCTTGTTCTCGCGGACGGACGGCTTCGAGGCGCGATCCGAGGACCCGGTACGTCATGTCGGCTTCCGCACCTCGCGTCCTGGTCTCGACTCGGCGAAGAAACAGTTGACCGCAAGCGGTATCGACTACGAGGAGGGCGACTACGCCGTCGCCTGGTCGATCTATCTCCCTGATCCCGACGGTTACGTCATCGAGATCACGACGTACGAGCCCGCCGGCAACGAAGCGGATCGCGCGCCCTAACGCGGTGAGATCGCCGCCACCACCACCACGTTGCACAACAGCCCGGAGGCGCCCCACCGAACGTCGCGACGACGCACTCTCATGCCGCTGTCCGGTCATGCCGATGACAGGATCCGCCATTCACCTGAAACCCGGGCCGCAACCAGATGACGCTTATTCAGTCGCCTGCAGCATGGTGGTGCAGAAGTTGTCGCCGTTGACCTTGCTCTCGACGCTGATAGAGACGAACTCGTCGTCGTCCGGGTCCGTCGGCGTGCCTGCGTGGTCAACCACTATCTCGATGAGTAGCCGACCGATGCGATGACCGATGAACCTGCCGTCCTCGTCAAACATCTTCTTGTTGAACACGTGACTCTGGATGTTCGTCAGCGTGCCGTCGCCGTTGTCGGTGACGTGGAGGAAGTTCTCGTTGTCCTTCGATACTTCCGTGGCCGACTCGCCTGTCGCGAGGTTCGTGTAGACGTCGGTTTGGGTGAAGTGAGCTTGGCGGTAGGGCAGCCGGTCGGGGCCTCGTGGTGCCCACTTGACCCGCCCCTCCGTTGTGCTGACCAGTCGCACAGTCAACCCGGTGACGTCGCAGAAGTCTTCGATGTCCTCTGTGAAGACGCCGGATTCAGGTTCCCACTTACTCGCCGCTGAGGCCGGGACCGCGACACCGACGGCAGGAACGACGAACGCCGCGAGTACAGCGGCGGTTCTTGAGACCATGCCCAAGCGGGTCATGCTCACGCCTCCCGTTGCTTGGTGGTCGCTGGTTGACGACCTCCTCACCACGCTCCTCCTCAACCAGAAGCCGCACAAGGGGGGTCGACACCGAGGAGCCCCAGGAGCCAGACCAATGCGCCGCAGCCCGCGACGGACGCGAACCCGCCGGGACATGCCGCGATCCGAGCGGTCTTGCCGACCAGGTGCCCTCCGCGGTGCCTCGGCACCGACGCAGCCTAGTTCGGACACGAGACGTTTCGGCATCTAAACCCTTGTTCAGATGCTGGGTCCACCGCCGCAGAGGCGTTGGCAGCAGCCAGCCCGCTTCACGGCCCTGGCCCATGCCCATGTCCAGACGAATGACCCAGGTTGGGATTGGCAGGTCAACCATCCCTAGATGTCGAGTTGGACGACGATTGCGGCGTGGTCGGAGGCCTGGTGAACGGATTCGGTCATTTCCGGGTAGGTTTCCCAGGCTGTGGGACGGGTCTTCCGGTCCCCCCAGACGCCCTTTCGGAATACTTCTCCGGCTGTGAAGGCCGGCTCTAGGGACCTTGACATCAGGATGTAGTCGAGGCGGTCGTCAAGCGAGCAGGGCGCGAAGGTGCCCAGCCGGTTGCCGACCTCAAAGCCGGGCAGGTCGTAGCAGGACACCAGTGGTCCCTGCGGGGCGAACAACGCGGCCAGGTTCGGTGGGGGCTGATCGACGGCGGGTTGGCCCTCGTTCAGGTCACCCAGCACGATCACCTGGTCCCCGGCGCCGGCCAGCTCGTTGACGATGCTCCGGACTCGGTCGGCCTGGCGCTTGCGCTGGCTGCCTCCGCCACCGGATTGGGATTTGAAGTGGTTGACCAGCACCTTCAGGACGGCCCCGGTGGGTGTGCCGATCGTGTATTCGCAGCAGTCCCTACTGAATATGGTCCCCGTGGCGTCCTCGGCGTCGACGTTGGAGCGGATCGACCGGATCGGGAATCCCTGTTTGGTCAGAATCCCGACGTCGATGCCCCGTTCGTCGTTCCCGTCGACCAGCATCAGGTGCCGGTACTTGCTGGCGAGGAGCTCCTGGTTCAGCCGGGTCAAGGCTGGCCGGTCCTCGGCTTCGACGATCGCGAGGATGTCGGCATCGAGGTCGGCGATCACACGCGCCGTCATCTGGGTGCCGGTCTCGTTGACAGCCTCTGTGGCCAACTCCAGCCAACCAATCCACGAGCCGCGTCCGGCGGCCTCGATCACAACATCTTGCGTGGAATCGGTGGGTTCCCGGTCGAAGCTTCCCCGGTTCTTCCGCATCCAGGCCCACGTCGGAGTCCGCGTGAACCGGCGCCGGACCGCGCCATGGACGTTCACGTAGTACACATCCAGGGCGAGCAGAAGCTCGCGCATCCGCTGTCGGTCCGCGGCGGCGTAGACGGGCTTGCCGATGAGGATGTTGAACTCGCGGTAGTCGGCAACGACTTGATCCCCGAGCGCGGTGGATTCCGCGTTGAACGCGCGCGGCCGGGAGAACAGGTTCTCTACATTGAAGCTCGCCACCCGTACAACAGCCATCCTGATCCCCCGAAGTGCCTCCGAAGGCAGCCAGCCTACTCAGAATCGGCGGAGACGCGCCGCATGTAGCTGGGTGCTGTTCTCGAAACTTGACGCCGCCGCACCCTGGTGCTGGGCCGGTTCAGAACACCTGGTCCAAGACCGCGTCAGACACCACGATCCATGTCGCGATGATCATCGCCATCACGATGGTGAGGCGGACGCTCTTGTACCACGGCCTTACGGCGTACCACGGCTGCTTCGCACTCTCGCTCTCCACGGCCCCCTGCTGTCGACGTCGGGAAACGTGCCCAGAACGGATGCTGACGACCTGCCGGGCGCCACGGGCACCATGCCCAATCATGGCACCACCGCCGCAACACGAACAGCGGACACCGACCGCATTCACTCAGGCACCTGCCGCCCGGCTTCCCAGCAACCCTGCGTGAGGGCTCCCGGAGACGGGGGAAGAATCAGAGCGATCGCAGCGAGGAGCGCGGGCGGCGGACCACCGTTCCTCCGCGCCTCCCGCTCGGCCTCAGGGACGTACAGCGCCACGGCCTGCGCGAGATGCGCAAGGAGAAGCTGATTGGCCGGCGTCATGAGTCCCCCGGAACCGCCTGGCGGGCCTTCTCGTCACGAGCCCTCCTGGCCTTCTCTACCTCGTCCTCAACCGGCGACTCCGCGAGACCGGACGTCTTGCCCTCGACGGCCTCGGCCATGACGAGGCGCAGCTCCTTCGACAGGCCGGCGATCCCGGTGGATCCCACCGGCGTCATCTCCCGAGCGAGGGCGATGGCCAACTGGGTTGCGGGCCCGTTCCGGGCGTCGAGGCCGCGGTCGCAGTAATGGCCCTGAGCAGCGTCGATGGTGCGGCCGCTGACCCGTCGGTTCGATGGGGAGTGCCCACCCAGTGCGATCAGCTCCCGAGCCAGAGGTGGCGCGCGTGCGGGTCCAGCACGAAGCGTCGCCCGCTGATTGCCGTGGGGGTGATCTCGACGACGTTGTACTTGTACGAGCTCACCCAAGGCCGCAGCGGAAGGTCGTCGGCTCGATGCGCCGCACGCTCATCGAGGAGCTGCGCGGTACCCCGGACGATCACGCTCCAGGCCGTATGACCGTTCTCGCCGTCGATCTCGAAGGCGACGTCCTCATTCATCACGACGCCGAGCAACTTGCCGCCCTCCGCGGTCCGGAAGAGCAGCGTGTCCTTGTCGACGACGTAGTTGATCGGGGTGATGTGCACCTGTTCGGCCAGATGGAAGGCCAGGCGGCCCAGGGCATGTGCCCGCAGCAGTTCCCAGCACTCCTCCAGCGACAGCTCGGTGACGGTGTTGTGGTTCATATCGCCTCCACTGGTCGGTGCTCGGTTAGGGAGATCACCCGCCACCAAGCTTCGTCGGATCGGCCGTCCGGCCTGCCGGGATTGTCGAGAGCTTCGTCCCGGCGGAGGTCGGGCATGACCCGGTAGTCGATCGAGTCCGGTTCGCTGACAATCTCCAGCACCCGCCACAAGGACTGGGCGTAGCGTTCGGCACGGTCTGCGCCGTCGCACTCGTCCAGGCCTCGGCACATGCCTCGGTCGTCGTGTGCAAGCCACAGTGGTGTGTTGAGGATACTCTCCATCTTGAACAACGGGTGGGCCAAGCCCCGGACATACCGGAGCCGGAAACGGACGGCGAGGAAGCACGGCTGGCTCGCGGTGCGAGGGCCCGCGACGGTCTCGCGATAAAACGCGTGCGGACGTCCCGTTGGCGAACTCCAGGAGCCTGCCGACGTGCTCGCACGGCTGCCTGAGCTCTCTGCGCGCCACCCACGCCACGCCGTTCCCCGGGGCAACGGCGTTCTGACCCTGCCGTGTGTGCCGAGCAGGCTGTACGGCGAGGTACGGACCACGATCGCCTCGTCAACCACGGAGTAGTTGATCGGCAGGAGGTGCGGCCCATCGGGAGCCACGACCGCGATCCGGCCGGCCACGCCGGCTCGAAGAAGGGACTCGCACTCGGTTCTGCTGAGCTCGTATGACTCGGACATGAGCACCTCCGGTGTCCAGGCTTTGGTGTCCTCCGATCCAAGCGCGGGCGCCGGGCCGGGGGTCAGGGCCGTTGGTCCTCTAGGGCTGGTGCTTTGAGCCCTGACGGTTGCGAGTGTCTTCACCCGAAGGTGGAGGGGGGGCGCGCCTTCCGTGACTGCGTTGCCTGAGGCGATGGCGCCGGCGAGCACGACGAAGGCCGGGCCAGAGTGTCGATCGAAGATCTCGCGCAGGGATGCCTACCCGGTGCGTGCGGGCGTGACGTGGACGCCGATCACCCCGGGAACCGTGCAGACCAGGACTCGGGCGAGCTGTCGTTGTTCCTCGTTCGTCCGGTCCCTCCACGACCGCGACCCCATCAGTCACCTCTACCAGCCAGTCCTGCCCGGCCTGGCGGAGGAGCTCGTCGATCTCGGCCTCGATCCGAGGGTCTTGCCGGGAGAGCAGTCTGATGATGTCGCGCCGGCTGACAACGCCGACGACTCGACCGCTGTCGACGACGGGAAGGCTCTTCACGGCGGTGCTGGTCATCAGCTCCGCCGCTTTCGCGAGTTCGGTGTCGCTGGTCACCGTGATCGGGTGGGTGCTCATGACTTCGACGACCCGTGAGTGGAACGGGGGCGCCGTCAGCCGGACCGGAATCTCGTGCGCGCGCTGGTCGGGAACGACCATCTCGCGGATGACGTCAGCCTCGCTGACCACCCCGACGATGTTCCCGGAGCGGTCCAGCACGGGCATGGCAGCGATCGTGTGCCGCTCCAGCAGTTCGATCGCGTCCTTCACCGTCGCCTTGTCCTGAACAGTGACGGCCGGACTGGTCATGACCTCGCCTACCAGCATCTGGACCAGCTCCTTCTCACGGGGCCGGAAACGTTCCGGTCGTCCAACGTCTTGGCTCACATTCTTCGGACGCAGGCTGATCCCAGGCAGGGCCCTTAGGGGCCGTCGGCAGGGGCCCAAAGGCCCTGCGCCGTTGCCTCCGCCCCACCTGAGGATGGGGGTGGAGGTGAGCCATGACCCACAGAACGGTCCCCCGGCCGGCCGACGTGCTGTTGGCCGACGGGAGGATCGCGTCGATCCGACCCATGGTCGAGACGGACCGGGACGCACTTCTCGCGCTGCACGATCGAGTGGGAGACGACAGTCTCCGGCTGAGGTTCTTCGCCCTGAGCCGCGAGGCCGCACATCGGTACGTCGACCACCTCGTCACGGCACTCCGGGGACACCGCGGCCACGCTCGTGGCCACCGTGGGCGGCCGATCGTGGCCGTGGCCACCGCCGAGCGGATGGCAGCCAGACGAGGCCGAAGTGGCGTTCCTCGTCGCCGACAGCGAGCACGGACGAGGGCTGGGCAGCCTGCTGCTCGAACACCTCGCGGCCGCCTGCCGGGACATCGGTGTCCGCCGATTCGTCGCCGAGGTTCTTCCCGAGAACGTCAGCGATGATCCGGGTCTTCCAGGACGCCGGGCTTCGCGGTCTCCCGCAAGTACGACTCCGGCGTCGTCTGCGTGGAGATGAGCACCGAGGCGTCGGCGAACGCCGTGGCGGCCGCCGACCTACGCGAATGCGTCTCGGAGGCGAGGTCGCTGGCCCCCTTGCTCTACCCGAAGACCGTCGCCGTCGTCGGCGTACGCCGAGAGGCGTCGGGCTCGGTCACGCCGTCCTCACCTCGATCCTCGAGGGCGACTTCCAGGGAGAGGTCTTCGTCGTCCACCCCGAGGTCTCGACTCGATCGACGGCGTCGCCGGCCTTCCCCCGGCTGGCCGACGTCCCCGAGCACGTCGACCTCGCGATCGTCGCCGTACCCGCCGCTCGCGTTCTCGCCGCCGTCGAGGACGCGGCAGAGGCCGGCGTGTCCGCGGTGGTGGTCATCTCCTCCGGGCTCGGGGAGCTCGGGCCGGAGGGCGCCGAGATGCAGCGTCAGCTGCTCCGGGTGGCGCGCGAGAACAACATCCGGCTGGTCGGCCCGAACTGCCTCGGGAGTCATGTCCAACGACCCCGACGTCCGCCTCAACGCCACCTTCTCCGCGCAGTGTCCCCCCGCCGGGCGGCCTCGCCGTCGCCTCGCAGTCGGGCGGGGTGGGCATCGCGCTGCTCGACGTCGCCCGCGAGCTGGGCCTGGGCGTGCAGGCGTTCATCTCGCTGGGCAACAAGGCGGACGTGTCCAGCAACGACCTGCTGGCCGCCTGGATCGACGACCCCCAGGTCACCGCAGCGGCGCTCTACCTGGAGTCGTTCGGCAACGCGCCGAAGTTCGCCACGATGGCGCGACGCTTCGCCGAGCGCAAGCCCCTGCTGGCGGTCGTCGGCGGCCGGTCGGCCGGCGGTCAGCGCGCCGGGGCGTCCCACACGGCCGCCGCCGCGACACCGGCCGTCGGCATCGACGCCCTCTTCGCGCAGGCCGGCGTCATCGCCTGCCGCAGCGCCGAGGCGATGGGCAGGGCCGCGCTGCTCCTGGCCGAGCAGCCGCTCCCCGCCGGCCGACGGGTCGCCATCGTCAGCAACGCCGGCGGGCTGGGCGTGCTCGCGGCCGACGCCGCCGACGCCGCGGGACTCTCCGTCCCCGAGCTGTCCGCCAGATCTACGGGCCTCAGCTCGACGGAGCACGTGGCCGGGACGGCCGGAACCAGCAACCCGATCGACCTCGGCGCCGGCGCCTCCGCGGACAACCTCTCGGGCGTGATCGAGCCGCTGCTGGCCTCCGGCGAGGTCGACGCGCTGCTGGTCGTCGTGGTGCCCACGCAGCGTCGCCCCCGCGGAACCGCTGTTGAAGGCCGACGGCGCGCATCCGGGCCGCCCACCCCGACAAGCCCGTGGTCCTGGTCGGCCTGGGCGGCCTCGGTGCCGGCAGCTTCCGGGCGTCACGGTCTTCCACGCCGTGGACCACGCGATCGAGGCCATCGCGCATGTCGGCCGGTATGCCGAGTGGCGGCGCAGCCCCCGTGCCGAGCCGCAGCCGCACGACCCTGATCGCGCCGACGACGCGCGGGCGGTCGCGCGCGACCTGGTCAGCCACGACGAGGTGGCAGCGGCTGGATGGGCGCCGAGGAGGCGACCAAGCTGCTCGATCCCTACGGCCTGATGCCGTGGGCGGCCTCGCCGGCGATCCCGCTGGAGGCGTCCCGCCTGGCCGACAAGTTCGGCTTCCCGGTCGCCGTCAAGGTCGCCGACCAGAACATCGTGCACAAGACCGACCGCGGCCTGGTCCGGGTGGGGCTCGAGTCGCCGGACGAGGTCATCGCGCCACCCGGGCGTTCGCGCGGGAGCTCGGTCGCGAGGACGTCCCGGTCATCGTCCAGCCGGTCGTCGACGGCGTCGAGGTCGCGCTTGGCGTTGTCCGCGACCCCGGCTTCGGACCGCTGGTCATGGTGGCGGCCGGCGGAATCGCCACCGGCATCCTCGAGGACCGCGCCTTCCTGCTGCCGCCGTTCACCCAGCGCGACGCTGCCCGCGCGATCCGGTCGCTGCGGATCTGGCCGCTCCTCGACGGCTACCGAGGGTCGCCCCGCACCGACACCGATCGCCTCGAGGAGCTGCTGGTGACGCTGGGCGAGCTGGCGATCGACGTCCCCGAGATCGCGGAGCTCGACTTCAACCCGGTCATGTGCACGCCGACGGACGTCGTCCTGGTCGACGTCAAGGTGCGACTGGAGGAGGCGAGCCCGGTGAACGCCGGGATCCCCAGGCAGCTGCGCCGACCTGATTGACGCTCGCGCCGCCGAGGGCGTGGTCGGTGCCGGACGGAAGGCCCATTGGGGACCAATGGCCCTCAGAATCAGGAAGCCGCGCGGCGACGATGGCTTCACAACAACTTCCGAGGAGCGAGGAAATGAGCGATGCGAGCAGGTTGGCCTGCGCTGCGCCGGTCGACGGTTATCGGGCCGAGGGGCCTCGATCGTCGGGCGCGGTAGCGGCGCTGTTGGAGACCATCGTCGCGATCTCTTCGAGCCTCGACGTCCGCCGGTCCTTGGAACGACTCGTCGCGGCCGCCTGCGAGGTCACAGGAGCCACCGACGGCATGCTCGTCGTGACCGACGAGTTCGGCAACGTGTCCGACCTGATCACGAACGGGCTCGGCGTCGTCCGGCGCGATCTCGGTCCTGATGCCCGGGGCGACAGCTGCCAGTCAACTTTTCTCTCTCAGGAGAGGGACCGTCGTGAACGTCTGCCGTGAGTGTCGGTCCCCGCTGCCGAGTAACGCGACCAGCCGTAGGTGGTTCTGCTCGGACCACTGTCGCTCCCGATACCACGCCCCGAGTCGAACATGGCCGAAGCGGCTCACCTGTGCATCATGCGCTTCTCCGATGTACAGGCGCTCGGGATCTCTACCCCCGGGTGGTCGACTTGCGGGTCTCAATCCGTTCAGAGTGACGCAGCCCATAAGTTCCCAGTGGTGCCGGGGCTCCGCCTCCGGCCTTGGAGGCACGACCACTTGCGGCCGGGCGAGCGAGGCTCAAGTCGTTCAGGGTTTGTTGTCGTTCAGGAGGGCGTTTCCGCCGACCGCCTGCTCGGCACGTCACGCGCTGACGCGCTGATCGACGCGCTCGCGATGCGCGCCGCACTCGGTGCCGCCCACGGCGCTCCTGGCCAAGCGCTTGGCACGAGCGGTACTGCGGCAGTTCGTCGGGGTGGCGCCCGTCTTGTCCGGCCTGGCCGAGCGTCGATCGCTCTAGCGGCAGTCCGCCGTTTCGGGCGGGTACGGTGTCGACATGAACGTCACGGTCGTCGGTTCGGGCAACGGTGCTCTGGCGACCGCCTTCGACTTCGCGCTCCACGGGCACACTGTGCGACTCTTCGATTCGCCACATTTCCCCGACCATGTCGAAGAGGTCGCGGCCTCCGGTGGCATACAGGCGACTGGTGAGATCGAGGGCTTCGCGGAGGTCGCCTACTCCGGTCACGACCCAGCGACCGCCCTGGAGGGCGCCGAGCTGATCGTGCTGGTCGGCCCGGCGTTCAGCACCCAGCACCAGGCAGCAGCCGTCGCGCCGCACCTGGTGTCCGGGCAGGCCGTGCTGATCTGTCCGGCCTCGTGCGCGGGTTCGATCACCTTCAAGCGGGCCGCCGGCCTTGCCCTGGATGACGAAACCATCACTGTGGGCGAGACCAGCACCCTGCCGTACGCGGTTCGGATCGTTGCGCCGGGACGCATCAACATCTTCCACAAGCTCGGCGGCGGTGTGTACGTCGCCGGCCTCCCCCAATCGGGCACCGACCGGCTGCTGTCGATGATCCAGGACGTGTATCCCGGGACCGAAGCCGCCGACAGTGTCTTCCAGACGACCCTTCAGAACGGCAACCCGGTGATCCACCCGGCCGTCACGCTCCTCAACGCCGGACTCATTGAGCGCACCGCCGGTGCCTTCCTGTTCTACGAGGAAGGGATCACTGAGGCTGTGGGTAGGGCGATCGAGGCGGTGGACCGAGAGCGGCTGGCCATCGCCGGTGCGCTCGGGGTGCGGGTGCTGTCGGAGCCGGACCTCGGGGTGTTACAGGGATACATGCGTGAGGCGAACTACTCGACCGGCTACTCAACCGCCCCTGGTTTCCTAGGCATCGGCGCGCAGACGCAACTCGAGCATCGCTATCTGACCGAGGACATCGGCTATTCCTTGGTGTTCTTGACCGATCTGGCTGACCGGCTCGATGTCGACACTCCGACGATGGACGCGCTGATCACCATGGCGTCGGTCGTGTTGGCCCGGGACTTCCGGGCAGAGGCGAATAGAACTCTGTCGACCCTCGGTCTCGACGAAATGTCGGCCAGCGAACTCGCCTCGCTCTGACGGGGGCGCCTCTGCCGCCAGGCACCGCAGGTGCGGTCCGGGTGTCGTGTGTGACCGGGCCCGGGCACCTCAGCCGCGGAAGTGGGCGCGAACACGTCGGGCTTGGTCAGGCGTCAGTTCCCAACGGGCGTAAGGCACGCTTTGCCAGCCCTGGTCGCGCAGCCCACTGGCGGATGGCCCTGTCACTGACCCCCAGCTCGGCCGAGAGCTGCTTCGGAGCGATCGGTTCGGTCATTTTCCGACGATAGTCAGTTCTGCGGACGTGTGGCCGATGAACCCGCTGACGCGCCACAACCGCGCCGACTTCAACTTGCGTCAGACCGAGCCGCACGCCACGAAGACCCAGCATCGGGTTCTGCTCGTGCGCTGCCCGCACCGCGGCGAGCAGCCGGTGCCTGGCTGGGTCGCTCTCGTTTCGCTCGTCTTCCAGCGCTACGTCGACCGAGAGCTTGGTCAGGTCAGGCAGGAACTCGTGCAGCGGGGGATCGATCAGCCGGATCGTGACCGGGAGTCCGTCCATCTCGGCCAGGATCCGTGTGAAGTCCTCGCGTTGCAGTGGGAGCATGGCTGCCAGCGCCGAGCTCCGCGACTCGTCGTCCGGGGCCAGGACCAGGTCCTCGACCAGCAGCCGGCGGGTGCCGAGAAACATGTGTTCGGTGCGGCACAGCCCGATGCCTTAGGCCCCGAACCGGCGAGCCCGCGCGGAGCCCAATGCCTCAGAGCCAGTTCTTGCTCCTGAACGCGATGTAGAGGGCAGAGGACAGCACCACGATGAGCACGGTTGAGGTGATGAAGCCAGACTCGTGGCTGAAGCCGGGGTAGGGCAGGTTCTGGCCGTAGAAGCCGGTGACCGCGGTCGGTACGGCGATGATCGCCGCCCAGCTCGTCACCTTCTTGGTGATGATGTTGAGCCGGTTTCCCTGGATCGTCAGGTTCGTCTCCACGATGGTGGCGACCAGGTCGCGCAGGCTCTCGGTCCACTCGGTGGCCCGCAGGACGTGGTCGTAGACGTCTTGGTAGTCGGGCCGCATCTCCACGTGGCACCAGCCCGACGTCCCGGCGCATCAACGTGTTCACCACCTCGCGCATCGGCAGCACGACCCGGCGAAGGTGGACAAGGCTCTTGCGCAGCTCGTAGCTGCGGCGCTGGACGTCCTTGTCGTGCGGGCGATCGTCGAACAGCAGGTCCTCGAGCTGCTCGATCTCGTCGTCCAGGGACTTGGACGGCATCGAAGTGCCCGTCGACCACGAAGTCGAGCAGCCCGTGCACGAGTGAACCGATGCCGTACTTGGTGAGCTCGCGCGTTGTCGTCCACCTGCGCGAGCAGCCCCTCGATGGGGAAGTCTCGTCCTTGCGGACGGTGACCAGGGCGGAGGAGGTGATGAAGGCCGCGATCTCGCCGGTGACCAGTTCACCGCTGCTCTCGATCCAGTCGCACCGCATACGCGGTGAGGAAGTCATGTCCGGTGTAGCGGTCGAACTTGGGCGCTGCCGGCCAGTGTCGCGTCCTCGACGGCAAGCGAGTGCAGCCCGAGCTCGTCCGCGACGAGCTGCAGCTCATCCATGTAGGGCGCACAGATCGACCCACACGACTGCGTGCTTGAGAGCGAGGTGCTCATCGACGTCGTCGAGGGAGAAGGCTCGATCGGTGAGCACACCATGGCGGTAGCAACGCGTCTCGGCCATGAGTGGAGTATCGCGCACGCGCGCGGTCGCTGGCTTTCGTTGGCGGGTTGCCTCGCGGCGCTTGCCGGTCACGGCGTGGTCGCCGGTTCCGGTCCACCGCGACGCCGGCGAGTGAGCTGCACGGCGATCCAGCCCACCACACCGAGAGCCGATGCGAGCAGCGGTCGGCCAGGGCAGGGAATCCGGTCCGAGGAATGTCTGGAAGATCGGCAGGTAGACACCCCGCAATCGCCAGGGCGAACGAGCCGGCGACGGCGCCGAGCAGCAAGGGGTTCTGCGTGCTGAGCTGTCTGGGCCGAAGCCTCAATGCCACACCGAGCTGCAGCCTGACCAGGCGAGAAAAGATGATGGTCTGCCATGCGCGCCCGGTCTCGTGGGACCAGAGCCCGATCCCGAGTGCCGCGACGGCGAGAGCCGAGCTCACTAGCACCCGTCCGGAGGTGCCAGTGGAGTACCGGGCCGTGCACGGCGGCGCGGTGAAGAGTTTCGTCGAGATCTTGCAAGGTACTCGGATGGTGGTGATCGGTGCGCGCGGGCTTGGCGGGCTGGCGGGCATGCTTCTGGGCTCGGTCAGCGACCCGTGTGCAAGGCACGCGGCCTGCCCGATGATGGTGACTCGGACGACCGGCCGACCATGACCCCGACACGATCCCGGTGTTCGGCACGGTCTGCGCCGTCGCACTCGGCGCAAATGCGGCGCGGCTCGGACACCAGCCTGGAGAACACGTCGACGTACCGTTCGTCTCCAAGTTGTGGCTTGCACACGACGACCGAGGCATGTGCCGAGGCCTGGACGACACCACTATTTGTCGGGCTTCCAGGTGGCGATCGCCCAGGAACTCCGAAAGCACACGCACGTGAGCGGCGGCCCCATCGCCGCCAGGCTCCTCGACAGCCCGACGAAGCACTTCGGCGAACTCCCCGAGGTCGTACGGGTCCTCGACAAGCAGCCATCGCGACCGTCAGTGATCTGGTCCTGGATCCCGCCCAACCTGCTGGCCACCACGGGCCGGCCTTCCACATCGCCTCGGTGACGGTCAGTCCGAACCCGGTCATCGCAGTAAGGACCTCACAGCCCTGCAGGCCAAGGCGGTTCTCGCCAAGGGCGTCCTCGTGACATGGTCGGGAAGACCCCGACCCGGACCGGACGGGTGGCCACTACGCCACTGCTTTTCACAAGAGTGGCTGGGGTTCTCACTGATCGGAAACACGGACTTAGCCGCCCCGCAATTGTCCATGGGGAGACTGCTTCTCACGCCACCGAGGGGTCTGCCCAGAGCAACAGAGCCTCCCGGAGTGCCCCGAGATGCGGGGAGTCAAGCCCGGCCCCCCAACGCGCTGGTTCACGATGGGTTCGGCTGTTGAGGCCGGTGTCGTCTCGAGAGCCTTGCAGGCAGGAATGGACCGAGACCGGTTCATGAGACGACGAGGACGTCATCGACCGGCCGTCGGGCGGTGTGCTCGAGCCGGCTCCGGCTGGGTGCCTCCCAGCCCAGGCGCACGAGGAGGTGTGGCACTGCCAACCCACCCAGGACCTCGTGCTGGAGGGCGGACCGGGTCTCGTCCACCTCGATCACCTGGCTCAGGGGCACCACGGAGAGCCCGGTGAGGGTGGCCCGCAGCCAGAGCGCGCTGAGCGCCTCGCCGGTGCGCAGCCAGTCCGCTCGCGTGTCGTCGTACCCGCAGAGAAGGATCACGCCGTCGGAGGTCTCGAACTCGGCATCCGGGTCCTGGAGCCGTCCCGGGGCGAACCGGACGTCCCGCACGAGGGACGTGGACGGGTCGGAGGCGGGTACGACCGCCGAGGGGATGCCGTCGGTCGGCCCGTGGTCGACCCAGGTCTGCTGCTCCCGGGCGACGCGTTCGTCGCGCGCCTGGTGGTCGCGGGCGCGATCGGCGAGCCGGTCCAGGCGGAACCGGTCGGTGACGTCGACGACGGGGACCGCGTGGGCACCCCACCTGCCCGCCAGGCGGGCCAGGTCGTGGAGGATCCCCTCGGCGACCGGCCGTGACGTGAACCGCCGACGGTCGGTGCACCGCTCCCGCACCGAGCGGAGGACGTCCTCCGCGTCGGGCGAGGGCGTCGCCGGCTGCAGCTCGATGCTGGCCAGCCGGTCCGAGCTCATCCCGTCCGGGAGGCGGGTCACTCGCGTCTCCCATCCGAGCGCGGCCGCCACGACCTGCGCGTGGTGCTGGGCGCAGCCGCAGCTGATCACCATGTTGCGGCCGGTCGGGTCGCTCACGGCCAGGTGCCGGCTCTCGTCGGCGAGCAGGTCGACGCCGTAGGGCGTGGTCCGCCAGATCCACGGCTGGGTGTTGTGCACGCTCGGAGCTCGACAGGCGAGCTCCACGACGGCGCGCACTGCCTCGCGCGTGGTTGTGACGTCTGGGACTGACATCTCGCGCCGGCCCTTCCGTGAATCCTGTGCGGGTACGGATCCACTCTGAGTGGCGCCCGGACCTCGCGCTAGGGGCCAACGTCACCTGCGGACGGGTCACGGATCCTTGTGTCGCACGAGGCCCTGTGACCGATCGGTCAGACGGAGTCCTCGTCGGCCGCCTGGGCGTCTCCCCAGTCGCGGTCGCCCTCTACCGCGGTCGGCAGAGCCTACGCGAAGGATCGATCCTCGCCGATCGGGTGGACCAGTCGGGTCCGGGCAAGCGACGCGCCAGGATCTCTGAGGCTGGCCATGGCGACGACGATGCCGCGAGGTGCAGAACGGGTGGTCGTCACGACCTGACGTCGCGCGATTGA